>NZ_JBSNCI010000004.1:7500-860000 GCF_058780665.1 Azospirillum sp. UENF 112521 | reverse complement strand
CCAATCTTCCTATCCGGCCATGCACGACCCCGCCCTTCTGTTCGACGTCCTGTTCCTGCTGCTGGCCGCGATTCTGGTGGTGCCGCTGTTCCAGGTTCTGCGCATTCCCGCGGTACTCGGATATCTGGTGGCCGGCGCGATGCTGGGTCCGCACACGCCGGGTCCAGTGGTCGATCTCGCGGTGCCGCAGGTGCTGTCGGAATTCGGCGTCGTCTTCCTGCTGTTCGCCATCGGGCTGGAACTGCCGGTCTCGCGCCTGCGCGCCATGAGGCATTACATCTTCGGCCTGGGGCTGATGCAGGTCGGGCTGACCAGCGCCGCCATTGGCGTCGCCGCCTGGTGGCTCGGCTTGGCGCCCGAGGCGGCGCTGATCGTCGGCGGCATGCTGGCCTTCTCCTCGACCGCAACGGTGTTGAAGCTGCTGGTGGAGCGTGGCGAGACGGTCGCCCGCTTCGGCCGCATTTCCGTGGCCGTGCTGATCTTCCAGGATCTGGCGGTGGTGCCGCTGCTGACCCTGCTGCCGCTGCTGGCCGATCCCGACGCCAGCATTCCGCTGGCCCTGGCGCTCGCCGCGGTGAAGGCGGTGGCCGCGATCCTCGGCATCATGCTGCTGGGCCGGTTCGTGGTGCGGCCGGCCTATCGCTTCATCGCCTCGGCCGGCAATCCGGAGCTGTTCACCGCCACCAACCTGTTCGTGGTGCTGGCGGTCGGCTGGCTGACGGCGGAGGCCGGCATGTCGATGGCGCTGGGCGCCTTCCTGGCCGGGATGCTGTTGGCCGACACCGCCTATCGCCATCAGGTCGAGGCGGATATCGAGCCGTTCCGCGGCCTGCTGCTCGGCCTGTTCTTCATGACGGTCGGCATGTCGCTCGACCTGCCGGCGATGGCGGCGGAGGCGCAGACCATCGCGGCGCTGACCGTCGCCCTGCTGGTCGGCAAGAGCCTGCTGCTGTTCCTGCTCTGCCGGCTGTCGGGGCTGGGGCTGGCGACCTCGCTCCGGATCGGGCTGCTGCTGTCGCAGGGTGGCGAGTTCGCCTTTGTCCTGATCGGCAAGGCGGTCGGCCTGTCGGTGTTGGACGGCCACACCGGATTGCTGCTGTCGTCTTCGGTGGCGCTCAGCATGGCGGTGACGCCGGCGATCGGGGCGGTCGCCCAGCGCATTGCCCAGCTGATCGAGGCACGGCTGGGCGCCGAGGCCTTCGGCATCGAAACCAGCGATCTGAAAAGCCATGTGCTGATCTGCGGCTACGGCCGTGTCGGCAAGGCGGTCGCCAAGCTGCTGACCGAGCACAACATCGCCTATGTGGCATTGGATCTGGAACCGCAGCGCATTGCCGCCGCACGCCATGATGGGCTGCCGGTCTATTACGGCGACGCCAGCCAGGGCACGGTGTTGCGCGCCGCCGGGATCGAACGGGCGCGGGCCGCCGTCATCACGCTGAACCGGCCGGATGCGGCCCACCGCGCCGTGGAGGCAATCCATGCCACGGCCCCCACTCTGCCGATCATCGCCCGAGCCCACGATCTGGGCCAGAGTGCGGCGCTGGCGAGCGCGGGCGCCAGCGCCATCGTACCGGAAACCATGGAAGCCAGCCTGCAGTTGGCCGGCCTGGTGCTGCGGAGCGCCGGGGTCGAGTCCGCGGCGGTGGACCTCAGCCTGAAGGCCCACCGCGACGGCAATTACCGGACTCTCGCCGATCAGCAGTCGGCAAGCTGAGCAACGTTATCGGGCGAACACCCGCGCCCGGTCGATGTGGATCGCGCAGCGGTCGCCGGCGGCGATGCCGAGCGTGGCGAGGCGTTCGCGGTCCATCTCCGCCTCCAGCGACAGGCCGGCGAGGTCGATGTCGATCCGGGCATCCGGCCCGACGACATGGATGCCGGAAATGCGCGCCGGACCGGCCGAGGCCGGGGTGACCCCGAGATCGTGCGGGCGGACATAGGCGACCGCCGGCCCCTGCACGCCTCCCTGGGTCGGGATCGCCAGGGCGCCGTCGCCGACACGGGCGATGCCGCCCTCCACCGTGCAGTCGAACCGGTTCACCTGACCGAGAAACTCGTAGACGAAGGCGGAGGCCGGGTGGTCGTAGACCTCAGCCGGCGTGCCGATCTGCTCGATCCGGCCCTGGTTCATCACGACGACGCGGTCGGCCAGTTCCAGCGCCTCCTCCTGGTCGTGGGTGACGAAGACGGAGGTGATGTGGATGTCGTCATGCAGCTTGCGCAGCCAGCGCCGCAGCTCCTTGCGGACCTTGGCGTCGAGGGCGCCGAAGGGTTCGTCGAGCAGCAACACCTTCGGCTCGATGGCCAGGGCGCGGGCCAGCGCCACGCGCTGCCGCTGGCCACCTGACAGCTGCGCCGGATAACGCCCGGCGAAGGGCGACAGTTGCACCAGTTCCAGCAGCTCGGTCACCCGCCGCTTGATTTCGGCGGAGCCGGGGCGCTCGCCGCGCGGCCGCACCTTGAGGCCGAAGGCGACGTTGTCGAACACCGTCATGTGCCGGAACAGGGCGTAATGCTGGAAGACGAAGCCGACCTGCCGGTCGCGCGGCTTCAGCCCCAGCGCCTCCTCTCCGTTCAGCAGCAGGCCGCCACCGTCGGGGCTTTCCAGCCCGGCCATGATGCGCAGCAGCGTGGTCTTGCCCGAGCCGGAGGGGCCGAGCAGGGCCAGAAGTTCCCCGACTTCACCTCCAGATCGACGGAATCGAGGGCGGTGAAATCGTTGAAGCGCTTGGTGATGCCTGAAACCTGGATCGCCATTGGTCCCGTTTTCCTCTCCAGAGCCCGGCGATCAGTGCCGGGACGCCGCCAGCTCGTCCCCGAAGCGCCACTCCAGCGCGGTCTTCACGACCAGCGTGACCAGGGCCAGCATGGCCAGGAGCGAGGCGACCGCGAAGGCGGCGACGAAATTGTATTCGTTGTAGAGAATCTCGACATGCAGCGGCATCGTGTTGGTCTCGCCGCGGATATGGCCGGAGACGACCGACACGGCGCCGAACTCGCCCATCGCGCGGGCGTTGCACAGCAGCACGCCGTAGAGCAGGCCCCATTTGATGTTGGGGATCGTCACCCGCCAGAAGGTCTGCCAGCCGGACGCGCCCAACACCAGCGCCGCCTCCTCCTCGTCGGAGCCCTGTTCCTGCATCAGCGGGATCAGTTCGCGCGCCACGAAGGGGAAGGTGACGAAGATGGTGGCAAGCACCAGCCCAGGCACGGCGAAGATGATCTGAACGCCCATGTCGCGCAGGTAGGAGCCGAAAAACCCGTTCATGCCGAACAGCAGGACGTAGATCAGGCCGGAGATCACCGGCGACACCGAGAAAGGCAGATCGATCAGCGTGATCAGCAGATTCTTGCCGCGGAAGTCGAACTTGGCGACGCACCAGGAGGCGGCGACGCCGAACAGCAGGTTGGCCGGCACCGAAATGGCGGCGACGATCAGCGTCAGCTTGATCGCGGCGACCGCGTCCGGTTCGGTCAGTGCCAGCCAATAGGCGCCGAAACCGCGGCGCAGCGCCTCGGCGAACACCGCCACCAGGGGAAGCAGCAGGAACAGCGCCAGAAACAGCAGGGCTCCGCCGATCAGGAGCGCCCGGACCCAGCCGGGTTCGGTCAGCGCGGATCGCCCCGGCGGCACCGGGATGGAGGCCGGGGCGGCTATGCTGGTGTCAGCGGGCATGGCGCGACCTCATCCACTGCTGAAGGAGGTTGAGAATCAGGAGCATGACGAAGGATACCCCCAACATCGCCGTACCGACTGCGGCGGCACCGGCATAGTCGTACTGCTCCAGTTTGATGACGATCAGCAGCGGCAGGATCTCCGTCAGGCCCGGCATGTTGCCGGCGATGAAGATGACCGAGCCGTATTCACCGACCCCACGGGCGAAGGACAGGGCGAAGCCGGTGACCAGCGCCGGCAAGATGGCCGGCAGGATGACGCTGCGGAAGGTTTGGAATCGCGAGGCGCCCAGCGAGGCCGCGGCCTCCTCCTCCTCCGCCGGCAGATCCTGCAGTATCGGCTGCACCGTGCGGACGACGAAGGGAAGACCGATGAAGGTCAGCGCGATGGCGATGCCGAGCGGCGTGAAGGCGACCTTCATGCCGAACAGCTCGTTCAGCGGCTTCCCCAGCCAGCCGTTCGGGGCATAGAGCGCACTCAGCGCGATGCCGGCCACCGCCGTCGGCAGGGCGAAAGGCAGATCGACCAGCGCATCCACCAGCCGCTTGCCGGGGAAGTCGTAGCGGACCAGCACCCACGCGACGAGGAAGCCGAAGATCGCGTTGGTCAGCGCCGCGGCGAAGGACAGCCCGAAGCTGACCTCGAAGGCGGCGAGAACCCGGGGCGTCGTCACCGCCGACCAGAACCCGCTCCAGCCGAGCCCGCTGGACCTGAAGATCAGGGCGGCCAGCGGGACCAGCACGATGAAGCCGAGATAGCTGAGCGTGAAGCCCAGCGTCAGCCCGAAACCGGGGAGAACGCTGGGCTTCCGGAAGAGAGGAACGGGGGCGCGGACCGTCACCGCACCCCCCTTTCCTGCCAGAGCGCCGTCGCTGTCGGCAGCGGCGACCATAGGTCAACGCCCCTTCTGGAAGATCTGGTCGAAGACACCACCGTCCGAGAAATGCTTCTCCTGTGCGGCACGCCAGCCCCCGAATTGGTCGATGGTGACCAGCTTAACATCGGCGAAGCGTCCCGCATACTGGCTCGCCAGTTCCGGGAGACGGGGACGGTAGAAGTTCTTGGCGGCGATCTCCTGCCCTTCGCGGGTATAGAGGAACTGGAGATAAGCCTCCGCCACCTTGCGGGTTCCCTTGCGGTCGACGACCTTGTCGACGACGGCGACCGGCGGCTCGGCCAGGATCGACAGGCTGGGAACCACGATCTCGAACTTGTCGGCGCCGAATTCCTGCAGGGACAGGTAGGCCTCGTTCTCCCAGGCCAGCAACACGTCGCCGATCTCGCGCTGGGTGAAGGTCACGGTGGCGCCGCGGGCGCCGCTGTCCAGCACGGGAACGTTCTTCAGCAACTGCGCCACGAATTCCTTGGCCTTGCCCTCGTCACCGCCATTCGCCTGGAGGGCGTAGGCCCAGGCGGCCAGATAGTTCCAGCGCGCGCCGCCCGACGTCTTCGGGTTCGGGGTGATGACCTGGACGCCCGGCTTCACCAGATCGTTCCAGTCCTTGATCCCCTTCGGATTGCCCTTCTTCACCAGGAAGACGATGGTCGAGGTGTAGGGGGAGCTGTTGTTCGGCAGGCGGCTCTGCCAGTCCTTCGGCAGCAGCCCGGTATCGGCGATGGCGTCGATGTCGTAGCCCAGCGCCAGGGTCACGATGTCGGCATCCAGCCCGTCGATCACCGAGCGCGCCTGCTTGCCGGAGCCGCCGTGCGACTGGCGCACGGTCAGGGCACGGCCGGTTTCGGCTTCCCACTTCTTGGCAAACGCCTTGTTGAACTCAACATAGAATTCCCGGGTGGGATCGTAGGACACGTTCAGCAGCGTGTCCTTGGAATCGGCGGCGGCCACACCCAGCCAGGCCATGGTCAGACCGGCGGCGAGAAGAGTCAGGCGGCGAAGCGACATGACAGGGGGTCTCCTTCGGTGGCTCCTGAATTGCACGGGAATTTTTCGTGGTACCCGCGGCAACTTTTCTATTTCTTGTGTAGAGTTTGCCGATGGCTGACGCGCTTGGGAAGTGGTTTTTTCGCCGATTCCCGCGGGAAATCCGCGAGACGCAATCAACCCATTGGCGGTAAAGCAAAAAACGCTTTCGGAAAATCCGTACCGCCTCTTGGCGCCAAGCCCGCGCCGTATCGGGGCAGATGGGGGGGGCATGACCGGAAGCGGCAACTTTACCGGCCTTGCCTTGTTGATTACCGACAGATCGACACTGTCAGGAGCAAACGCAATGGCTGGCCCTTCCCGGAATGTGGGCACCGAACTCCCGAAGGCCGGCACCTCGCGGGGCATGGGACGCCCCGCCATGTGGACCATTCTTGGCATCCTCGCGGCTCTCTCCCTGCTGCTGCTGTTCTTCCCAACTTGGTAACGGCAGCCGGGTGCCACGTGCCGTTCCCGATCCGGGGCGGCATGTGGCGACCGGCCTGGCAACCGACATGGCGACCGTGCCGCGGAGCGAGTGCATTGACAGCTGTCGGCATCGCACCTATCGGTGGAAACGGATGCCGGCACAACCCCGCCCCGTCGAGGCGCCGCCGGTGGCCGCTGCGCCAGCCGGGACTTTTCCAACGATGCAAGCCTCCGATTTACATGGCACGGAACTGACCGACCTGATTGCCCGCCTGTGCGGTCCGGCCGGAACCGGCGAGGCGTTGAAGGCGATCTCCGACAGCTGCGAGTCCGCCAGGGCCGCAGGGTTGGGGCAGGATGCGACGGCAATGGAAAGGCTGGACAGTGCGACCGCCGGCCTGGATCCCATCCTGCGCGAATCGGCACTGGCCTCTGTCTCCGGCGATCTGCACCGTTACCTGCATATTCTACAGATGCTGGACACTGTGCTGGATCTGGCATCGCTGGACGGCATCAACCAGATCTTCTGGTCGATGCAGCGCCAGCTGTTCCTGATGCGGATGGATTTGGGCTCGGTGCCCGATTTCGTCGCCGGACACCTCTTTCCCTTCTACGAACGGCTCCTGCGGCAGGTTGCGGTGCGGCTGGAGCTGGTTCCGGTCGGACGGCCGGCGGGCATGCCCGATACCGGACGGGTGGTCATCGTGACCAGCCAGTTCCTGTCCGCCGAACACCAGCCATCGCGCGACCTGCTGCTGCTGGCGGTGCGGCTGCAACGTGACCTGGGCCGGACGGTGCTGGTGCTCAACACCAACATGATGCCGGACCGCTATTACAGTGCCTTCGTCCCGCCCTTCGCCGCAGCGGTCGAAGACAGGCTGTCGGGAGAGCAGACGATCCGCTGCGGCGGCGAGCGGATCCGCATGCTGTCTTCTACCGTTCCGGGCGTCACAGCCGACAAGCTGTCCGGCTTCCTGTCGGCGGTGGAAAGCTTCGACCCCGATCTGGTGATCGCCTTCGGCGGTTCGGTGATGGTCGCCGACCTGCTGGGAAGCGCGTATCCGGTCATGTGCGTCCCGACCACCAGCGGGCAGACCATGTCGCTCGCCGACATCGTGCTGGATTTCGGCGGCCATGCGCGACCGCCGGAAGGCGGAAGGCTGGCAAAATCCTGGCGCCCAGCCCGCTTCGGCCTGTCGCTGCGCCACACCGGGGAGACGGCGGCACGGGCGGAGTTCGCCTTGCAGGAGGGCGATTTCGTCTGCGTCGTCGTCGGCAACCGCCTGGATGCGGAGACGGACGGCGGGTTCCTCGATCTGCTGGGCCGGATCCTGGATGCGATCCCGCAAGCGCTGGTGCTGTTCGCCGGCGGGGTGGAAAGCCTGCCCGGACGGCTTGCAACCGACCGCCACGCCGGACGGCTGCGCAGCCTGGGCCATGTCGACCGCATGGAAGCGCTGATGTCGGTCTGCGACCTGTTCGTGAACCCGCGCCGTGCCGGTGGGGGGGCGGGAGCGGCCCAGGCGATGGCCGGCGGTGTGCCGGTGCTGTCCTTCGAGGTCGGTGACGTCGCCAGCGTGGCCGGACCGTCCTTCGTGGTCGCCGACGACAACGCTTTCGTCGCCCGCGCCGTCGCCCTGGCGGGCGATCCGGCGCTGCTGGCCGAGACGCGGCAGGAAGCCCGTACCCGCATTGAGGTGGTCGAGCGGGAGGGCGCCGACTTCGCGCAGCTTTCCGCCTATATGGCCGAGGCGGTCAGCCTGTTCGATAAGCGGAGATAGCGGCATGCGCTTCCTGCTGTGCGGACAGGGCACCTCGGAAATTCTGTGGTCGATCCAGGCGGCTCTGGTGGATCTGGGTCATGAGTCGGTGCTGGCGCTGCCCGACATCTCACAGGATGTGATCGACCGCCGCATCGATGCCCTGTTCGTGCTGAATTTGTTCGAGATCCCCAGGCCGACCGTGGAGATGCTGCGTGGCTACATCGCGCAGTTCGGCACTGCGCCGGCCATCGTGCATGTGTGCCTGAAACACCCGCTGGAGGAGATCGGCGCCGTCAATGCCGAACAGATCCGCGATACCGACCGTTGGATGGCCGAGAACGGCGTTTCCATGTGGTGCATGTGCCGGGGATCGGCCGAGCAGGCCGTCCGGCTTGGGCTGAGCCGGGTCTTCCATGAGCCCCTGGGCGTCCATCGCTGGATTTGCACCGCCCCGGCAGCGAACGGGTCGGTCGATCTGTACAAGCGTTGGATGGCGCCGGACACGCCTGGACTGCACCGTCACCCCTATGCGGCGATGAAGGGACAGTCCGATGCCGATGCGGAATCGTCGGTGCGGGACCGCGTCCTCTATCTGGGACAGGGCTGGCCGGAGCATCTGGAAGCCGGGCGTGAGCCAGTGGCAGCGTCGATCCAACGCGATGCGGAAGCGGTGGCGGCGGCGATGACGGAACAGCCGGCACTCCATCGGGTGCAGGCCATGGACGGTTGCGGGCTGGCCGACCGCTCGGCGGACCCGGCCTGGACACTGGACTTCAACCGCGCCTTCACCATCGCCTTTGCGGTGCAAAACCGCCGCCGCTTCGCCACCGCCCTGCGCCGCGGCCTGGGCGAGGGGTTCTCGCTGTGGGGCGATGGATGGGAGCGGTTCGGCCTCAAGGCAGGTCCAGTCTCGCCGGCACCGCGCAACGCCTACCCCGACGCGGCGGCCTGCCTGGATTTCGGCAGCCTCGCCTTCGACACGGCGATTTTTCCCAGAACGCTGGAGATCGTCAAACGCAACGGGCTGCTGGTCAGCTGGCGCCATGCCGACACAGACCGGCTTTTCGGGCCGAATGAGGACGGGTTGACCTTCGCGGGCGAGGACGACGCCGTCAGCCTTCTCTCGGCTCTGTCCGGGGACGCCGACCGCCGCGCAAGGTTGCGGTCGGCGCATCTGGAGCATTGCTTCGACGCCCTGGCGCTGACCGCCATCCTGCCGCGGGTCATCGGGCACGCCTGTCGCTGAAGGGGGTTATTCCCGCTTTCGCCGCTGTGCCTTGCGGACGATCGCCTCGATGCAGTCGAGCACGCGGGACGCGTTCGCCAGCCGGCTTTCGGCATCCGGCGCCTCCAGCGCTGCCGACAGGCGGTCGTCCTGCGCCCGCAGGACGCCCTTCGAGCGCTTCGCAAGCGTCGCCGCCCTGGCCGCGGCCCGCTCGCCCCGCAGGGTGACCGCCACGCCTGCCGGGCCGCAGCCGAGCGAGGCGATGCCCAGTGCCCGGCAGCGGCAGCGCAGCCCGGCGATGGCCAGCAGCCGCTCCACCGGGTCCGGCAGCGGGCCGAAGCGATCCTCCATCTCCTCGCGCAGGGCGTCCAGTTCGCCCGCCTCGCGGGTGCGGGCGATGCGGCGGTGCAGGCCGATGCGCAGCTCCTCCTCCGGGATGTAGGCCGACGGGATGCAGTGCGGCACAGCGACCGTCACCTCCGGATCCCAGCGCGCATCGGGCTGGCGGCGCAGTGCCCGCAGGGCGTCGGCCAGGATGCGCTGGTAGAGTTCGGTCCCCACCGCACGCAGATGGCCGCTCTGATCCTCGCCCAGCAGGTCACCGGCTCCGCGCTGGTCGAGGTCGAGCATGCTCAGCACGAAGCCGCCGCCCAGGCTTTCGATCACTTCCAACGAGCCGAGCCGGCGCGCCGCCCGCTCCTCCAGCGGGTGGTCGGGGTCGGTCAGCAGATAGGCATAGCCCTGCACCGCCCCGCGCCCGACCCGGCCGCGCAGCTGGTGCAATTGGCCCAGCCCGAACAGGTCGGGGCGGAACAGCAGCAGCGTGTTGGCACGCGGGATGTCGATGCCGGATTCGATGATCGGCGTTGCCAGCAGGATGTCGCTCTCGCCGTCGACGAAGCCCATCACCGTATCGTCCAGCGCCGCCGCCCCCAGCCGGCCATGCGCCACGGCGATGCGGGCCGATGGGACGAGCCCACGGATCCACTCCTCCAGATCGCCGAGGTCGGCGATGCGCGGGGTGACGCAGAAGACCTGTCCGCCGCGTCCCAGCTCACGCAGCAGGGCGGCACGGGCGGTGGCCGGGTCGCGGGGCGTAACGGCGGTGCGCACCGGCCGGCGGCGGGCCGGCGGTGTGTCGATGATGCTGAGGCCGCGCAGACCCGCCAGGGCACCCTGCAAGGTGCGCGGAATCGGTGTGGCGCTGAGCGCCAGACTGTGGACGCCCTTGATGCGCCGCTTCAACGCCTGCTTCTGAGCCGCGCCGAAGCGCTGCTCCTCATCCACCACCATCAGGCCGAGGCGCTGGAACCGGACTTCCTTGGACAAGAGGGCATGGGTGCCGATGACGATGTCGACCGACCCGTCGGCCAGCCCGGCGCGCACCCGGTCGCTGTCGGCCTTGGTCATGGCCCCGGTCAGCGGCTCCAGCCTTATGCCGAAGCCGGCGAAGCGGCGGCGGAACACCTCCAGATGCTGGCGGGCGAGGACGGAGGTCGGCGCCATCACCGCGACCTGATGGCCGGCGAAGGTCACCGCGGCGGCAGCGCGCAACGCCACTTCGGTCTTGCCATAGCCGACGTCGGCGCAGACCAGATGGTCCATCGGGTGACCCTGGCGCATGGCGTCGAGCACGGTCTGTATGGCGCGGCGCTGCCCCTCGGTCGGGTCGAAGCCGAACCGGGCGCCGAAGCGGCGCATGCGGTCGGCCGGCGGGTCGATGACCGGTGCCGTCTCCCGCGCGCGGCGACGGGCTTCGCGCAGGATGCCCTTGGCGGTCTCGCCGATCTCCGCCTCCAGCACGGCGCGCCGCTCCAGCCAATGGGCGTTCTTCAGGCTGTCGAGCTTCGCACCGGTGTCGGCCGAGCCGTGGCGCCACAGCCGGTCGAAATCGGCGGTCGGCACCAGCAGCCGGTCGTCATGGGCATAGTCCAGCACCAGGAAATCGGCGGTGGACTCCTCGCCGTCGCCGGAAGCGATGGTTTCCAGCCCGATCAGCCGGCCGATGCCATAGTCGAGATGCACGACGAAGTCGCCGGTCGACAATTCGGACGGCGCCAGCGGGGGCCGGACCTGCGCCTCGCCCCCGCGCTCCTCGGCATGGCGGGGAGCGACCAGCACGGTCATGCCGTCGCAAGTGAAGCCATCGGCGGTCCGCAACGCCAGCACGGCGCAGTCCCCCGCCGCCAGCGGCGGCTCGGGCCAGCGGTCCAGCCGGGGCACCGGACGCCCCAATGCCAAAGACATCCGCCCGGCCAGCCGGTCGGCCTCGCCCGCACCGGATCGGGCGGCGAGCAGCACGGCCCGGCCCTCCCCGATCAGACCCGCCGCCCGGCGCAGCAGCGTGCGCTCGGTGCGTACCGCCTCCACGACAGGACAGGTCGTCACCTCCACCGGCAGCAAGGTTCGGGCGGCCAGTTTTTCGTCCAGCGCGTCGGCGTCGATCAGCCGGCGTTCCAGCGGCGGGACCGGCAGCAGACAGGGATCGTCGCGCCGGATCCGCCTGTCGATCCCGGTCTCGGCCAGGTCGTCGGCCCTCGCCTCGATACGGTCGCGCGCACCGGCGTCCAGCACCACCAGCGCGTCCGGCAGCAGGTCCAGCAGCAATGGGCAGTCGCCGAAGACGTTGGGAAGCTGGAGGTCGAAGGCATAGGGCCGGCGGCCTTCCTCCAACTCCCGCCGCAACCCCTCCGGCAGGGCGGATCCCAATCCGGCAAGGCCGGCGGCCAGCCGGTCGAGCATCTCCGGCCCGACGATCAGGTCGGTGACCGGCCCCAGCGCAAGCTCGTCGATCGATTCGACCGAGCGCTGGGACACCGGATCGTAAAGGCGCAGGTCGCGCACCACCCCGTCGGCGATGTCGCAGCGGATCGGGCGGTCGCAGTGGCCGGGGAAGACTTCCACCACCGCACCGCGGATCGCCACCTCGCCGGGCTCGTCGACCCGGTCGTCCATCACATAGCCGTTGCGGGCGAACCAGCCGCGCCAAGCGGCCTCGTCATAGGTCATGCCGCGGGTCAGGCGGAAATGCCCGCCCGCCCAGGCCTGCGGCGGCGGCAACCTCTGCAAGGCCAGATCGGCCGAGGCCACCACCAGCCGCCCACCGGCCGGCTCTTGCACCTCTGCAAGCCGCATCAGCCCGGCCGCACGGCGGCCCAGCACGCTCCGCGACGGCGCGGTACGGTCGCCCGCCGCGGTCTCGTCGATGGGCAGCAGAATGGTGTCGAGGTCGGGGAAAAGGTCGCCCACCAGCCGCGCCAGCCGGGTGGCGCGCGCGTCGCTGCGGGCAAGCAGCAGGACACCGCCGGGCCTCCGGGCGAGGGCCGCAAGCCGGACGGCCAGTTCGCCTTCGCTGCCGACGGATAAGCTGGCAGGAGACGATGCCGGGACCGGAAACGGCGCATCGGGGGCGGGTTCGGCGACGGGAAATCCGTCAAGCATGTGGGCAGGCTCCGCTCTATCGCACCGCACGGCCCCCGATGGGAGGGTCGTCGGGGCCGCGAAGGATAAACACCGCCGGGTCCCCCGCGGTTGCCTACCCTTCAGTCTAGCGGAACCTTCCCGATCAGTGCAGCACCAGCCAACCGACCAGAACCGCCAGGAAGGCGCCCGCCGTCGACCCCAGCACGGTCAGCAGCGGCGACCATCCTGCCCCGCCGGTCTTTTCCGCCGACGCGCTGTCCAGTCCGCGCAGGCTCTGGTCCATCCGCATCAGGAAAACCTCCAGCCCGCCGACACGTTCGGACAATTCGCGCAGGGACTCGGCCAGGGCTTCGGAACGCTCGCCATCGGATGTTTCCAAGCGGGCGGTGTCGGCCCGCAGCGCCGTCACCCCCTCGCCCGCATCGCGCAGCAGCCGGCCGATGGTCTGCTGGGCGGCGGCAAGCTGGCGCTGGTCGCGGCGCAGAGCGTCGATCCGCTCGCCGATGCGATTCAGATGCGGACCCAGCAGCCGGTCGAGCCGCTGGTCCTCCGGGTTCGGCTGGGCGAAGGTCGACGTCTCGCCGGTGGAGGGCGACCTAACCACTGCCACCACCCGCGACGGGTCCGCCCCCTCCGGCAGGATCACCTCCGCCTCGAAGGCATGGGCGCCGTCGCCGATGCCGCCGCCGGCCAGATCGGGCCGCGGACGGTCGGCCGCCACCCGTGCCAGCGTTTCGGGCGGACCGCCGTCCCGCTCCAGCCGCAACTCGATCTCCAGCCGGTCGGCCGGATGGTTGCCGTCCCAGGCCCAACCGAAGACACGGCCCCCCTGCAGGGCGTCGATATGACCGACGATGGCCGCCGCTTGGCGTGCGTCGAGGGGATCGGCCACAGGGGTGGAGTCGCGAAGCTCGACGATCTTGGCAGTGGCGGACATGGGACCGGTTTCCGGTTGTTCTGGACGATTGTCGGGCTTGGAAAGGTGCGCTTGCGCTTACGCCGCCTTGCGTTCCGCGGTGCGACGCAGGGTGTGGCTGGGCATGCGGTGGGGGACGTAGTTCTCGTCCAGGAACTCCCGCATGTCGCGATAGCGCTGGTAGTAGGTGCGGTTGAACTTCTCGAACAGGCTCTGGTCCCAATATTCCTCAAGGACGAAGGGCTTGTCCGAATAGACATTGTAGCAGGGGATCGCGAAGGTCTCCGCGAACTCCGCCGTGCGGCTGTCATAGCTGAAGTAAACCGACGGGGTGGCGTTCGACAGGGCCATCAGGTTGCCGTGCAGGCGGTAGCCCAACACGAGATCCTTCGACCGCACGAGGGTCTCGTAATCGGCGACGACATCCGAATACCACAGGCGCTCGCGGTACAGCGAATCCATCTCGTCGTCGAAATACCACTGCTTCAGCCAAGCGCTGTCATGCAGGTGGGCCCAGGCTGCCGCCTTCTGCTCCTCGGTGCCCCACAGCAGCTTCTTCTCCTCGACCTCGCCCTGCATCATCAGCACGGTGTCGAAGCGGCGGGAGATGTCCTTCACGAAGTCGCGGTGGCGCTCCAGATACTTGCGCACGTCCGGCGAATAATGCTTGGAGACCTCACGGCGCATGGTGATGCCGACCTTGCGCACGCTGTCGAGAGCCGGAAGGTCGATGCGCAGCTCCGGATCGCGGTTGCGGAAAGCGGTCGGGCAGCCGACGATGCGGGTGTTCTTGATGCCGAGGTCCCACAGCACTTCCGCGGTGTAGGTGCCGCGCACGCCGAGCGTCGTCGATTTGTCGGCGATCATCCGCCAGATGCGTTTGCTTTCCTCGGTCAGCGTCAGCTTGCCGGTGGCCGGCGCCTGAGCGCCGACGCCGAAGCCGATGACGGGGATGCGCAGCTTGGCCAGCACCTGGATGGTCGCCGCCGGCCAGTCCATTGAATCGTGGATGTAGTTGCTGCCGCGCAGGAAGACATAGTCGTATTCGGCGTTGATCCGGTCGACCACCTCCTGGCGGAACTCGCGAATCTCCAGCACATCCAGCTTGTCGTAGGTCAGAAGCTTCAACGAGGAGTCGAAGACGAAGGCATCGCCGATGTTGTGGTAGTGGTCGATGCTGCGCTGAATGTCCTGATAGCTGTACCAACGCACGCAGTCGTGATCATAGACTTCGCCCGACGGAATCATGACGAGAATGTTAGCCACAGCGGATCTCCCCGGGTTTGGCGTCAATAGGGATGGATAGCACCCGGACTAATGCCGGGATAATTCAAATTGGCGCACAGACCTTTTCTGGAAGGCCTTGTGACTTTCATTCCAATACTAGCAATTTATTCAGAAGATATCGGAGAGAAATATTCCATACTTCCGAAAATATCACAGCACATCTCGTTTTTCTCAAGACCGCTGGGCCACTGCCCGTTCCGGCATGGAGGGTGCGGCACCGCCGGCGGCGAGCAGGGCGTCGAACACCTCCGAATGCTGGCGGGCGCACTCGGCGCGGTCGATGGGCCGGCGGATGCGCAGGCGCAGGCGGTCCCACAGGTCGGGCGTGGTCAGCGCCTCCGTCATGCGGTCCACCAGATCCTCGACACTGCCGTTGCGGAAATGCAGGCCGTCGACGCCGTGGGTCACCTTTTCCGCCATGCCGCCGATGTTGCTGGCGATGATCGGGCGGCCATGGAGGAAGGCCTCCTGAATGACGACGGGGGAATTCTCCCACCAGATCGACGGAATGATCATCCAGTCGACGTCCTTCATCAGGCCCGGCAGTTCGGCCGAGCGATAGCTGCCGTAGAAGCGCACCCGGTCGCCGGCCTTCTCCACCGCGTCGTTGAAGCGCTTCTGATAGGCCTCCGGCTGGCGCTCCAGATTGCCGCCGAAGATCATCAGCGCGCCGTCCTCGCCCCAGGCCTTGTCGGAGAGGCGCGACACCGCCTCCACCAGCAGGTGCGCACCCTTGAACTCGGTCAGCTGGCCGAAGAAGGCGAAGCGGTTGCGCTTGCCGCCGCGGTTGACCGGGCGCGGCGGGGCGATGCCCTCGATGGTCAGGCCGTTCTCGATCATGCGGAACTTCTCGCGCGGCAGCCCCCAGTCGACATAGCGGTCGATCAGGAAGTTCGACGGGCTGATGTAGAAGTCCGCCTGTTCCAGGAAGGTCTTCAAGAACAGCTCGCGCTTGAAGAACTCCGCCTCGCCGATGTGCGGGAAGCAGCCGGCGCAGTCGGCCGGGCTGGAGCGGTAGCACAGCGCGTTGCGGCTGGTTTTCACCATCTGTCCGTGGTGATGGCAGATCGACAGGTATTCATGCAGCGTCACCACGATGGGAACGCGCGGCAGGGCCTGGCGCACCGCCTGGATCGTCTCGATTCCCAGCCCCAGGAAATGGTGGAAGTTCACCACGTCCGGCTGCAGGTCGCGGACATAGCGGACGAAGTCCTTCTCCAGCCCCGGCAGGTTGCGGTTGGACAGGCGGAAATGGTCGTAGTCGTTGGCGTAGTACAGCACCTCCCGCTCCTTCTGGCGAAGCGCCATCAGGGCGGAGCCGCGGTGCTGGGCGATGGGCGGTGCCACGCGGGCCAGATAATGGCTTTCCCAGCCCGGCAGGTCGTGCAAGCCGTTGTGCAGGTTGTAGGAGGCTACCTCACCCCCGCCCAGCGAGAAGGAGGGGTGGCCATGGCTGATGATCAGCGCGCGCTTGGTCTTGCTCATCGGGTGACCGTCTGTCCTAAGCGGAGGGGGTGAAAACCGGGTGGAGGCGAAGCACTAGGCGGCAATCGACGCCTTCCAGCGCTCGGCGAAGCTCCAGTCGTCGACCAGGGCGCTCATGCGCTCCAGCCTGGGGTCGCGGGCATTGCGGGACTGCTCGTCGACCGCCACCAGCCGAACCTTCGGCAGCCACAGGCAGGAGCCGCCTGCAGCCCGCACCCGCAGGCACAGGTCCAGCCCCTTCGGCTCCAGCCCGAGATAGCGGCCGCCATCGGCCATCGCACGCATCAGAAGCTCGCGCGGCAGCAGCGCGCAGTCGGCGGAAGCGGCATCGACCGCGGACGCCTCCTGATCCTTCAGCCAGTCGCGGGGATAGCCGGCGAAGCGGCGCTCATAGGTGACGGCACCGCCCGGCCCTTCCACCGCGACGATGCCGGCGAAGCGGACGGAATGATCTTCATACAGCAGGGTCGGGCTGACCATCACCGGCGCCAGTGCGGCGGAGCCGACGGCGTTCGGCTTGCGGGTCGCGCGTTCAAGTGCCGAGAGCCAGCCGCGTTCGGTCGGCAGGACCGATGGCGACAGCAGCAGGACACGGTCGGCTCGCGCATGCGGCAGGGATGCGGCCATCGCCTCGAACGGGTCGGCGGCGGTGGGAGCGGCCACGAAGCCGACCGCCAGCCGGTAGAAGCCGGCGGCCTGACGGACCATGCCGGCCAGCCGCTCGTGGGTGGCGGCACCGGCGACGACCAGGATCTCCGCCTCGGCAAAGTCGGGATCGTTCGCCATCCGGGCGAGGTTCAGGTCGACATCCTCGCGCCCGTCGCAGACCGGCAGGATCACCGACACCCGCGGCGTCTTCAGCGTCCGGCCCATCGGGTGCAGGACGGAAGACGGCGCCGCCTTCGCTGAGGCCGCGGTGCGCAGCATCGGCCCTAGATGGGTGGAGACGACACGGTCGATGGCCGGGCTGTCGGGATTGACCGCGCCCAGCATGCGGCGCAGCGAATCGCCGGTCGGCGGCTGGCAGGGCAGCGGCAGAAAGGCGATGCCGTCGGCCAGCGTCAACTCCAGATGGAACTCGGCATCGGCGACGATGCCGGCGGACTCGCGGGCGAAGGCGGTGAAACCGTGGCCGTCGTTGCCCGGGAGCAGCCGGCCGGCGAACAGCGGATCATGGGCGAAGGCATCAGACACGTCCTTGCGGGCCAGCCGCGACCAGTCGGCGTCCAGCCGCGCCGTCATGCCGCCGCCCTTCACCGTCACCGCACGGACCGCTTGCGTGGGGTCGAGCAGCCAGCCGCAGACGAACAGCCCGGCGCCCGGCACGCGCACCGCCATGTCCAGCCCCATGCGCACGGGGGCCTGGATCTGCGACACCGTCTCCACCCCGTTGTAGCGGGCGGCGAGGGCGGCGGCGACGCCGCGGCGGGCGGCATCGCCCTGCAACTGGCCCAGCATGTCGCGGGCATGGGCGGAGGCGACGCCATCGGCCAGAAGCTGCCGGTGTTCGAAGATGGCGAGATGGCGCCAGCCGTCGGCAGCGCGGAAATGGATGCGGCGGATGGTGTCAGGGGCGGCGACCGGGCCTTCCAAAACCGTCAGCAGACCGGCGGCATCGTCGGGCAGGTCCGGACGGTGGAAGGGCGCGGCGGCGATGGCATGGGGCCGCAGCTCCTCCGCCTCGACCAGCACAGGGGGCAGAATATGGGAGGCACCGGCCGGGAAGCCGTGCGACCAGCCCTGCACCATCAGCGCGCCGTCACGGAAACGGCCCAGCACCTCGGCGAAGCCGTCGGGGCGGGATGCCTCATGCGCCAGACCGGACAGCAGGCGCGTGCGGCGGTGGCCCTCCCCGGCTTCGCCCTCGCCCATCGCCGGGCCGGACAGCAGGGTCACGGCGACGTCCAATGCGACGTCCAGCGACTGCGGCTGCACCTCGCGCAAGGCCGCGACCAGATGGGCGGGGTTTGTGCGGACGTTCGACAGGCGGGGCAGCAGCAGGTGCTTGCCCTGGGCATCCTCGATCTCGATGCGGGACGGGCGCATGTGGGCCAGCCCTGCAACGCGGATGGCGCCCAGGAACCAGCGCTCCCCTGCCCCATCGGTCCAGCAGCCACCGCGGAAGCGCCCATCGATCATGCCGTCCAGCATCACCACGCTGTCGGCCGGCAGGGGCTGGTCGATGGCGCCGAACAGCATCAGCGTGTCCTCGTCCAGCAGGACGGCGGCGGTGATGTCGGCCTTGGTGCTGCGGTCCTTCATCGGGTGCGATTCCCCTGGATAAGAGCGGCGGGAGCCGGTGAAAGAAGTTCGCCGTAAAGCGCGAGGTGGAGCGACGCGGCCTCCTCCGTCGGGCGGACGGCGGGGATGTTGGCCGACAGCCGATCCCACAAGCCGGGTTCGGTCATGGCGCGGGTCATGACGCGGGCGAGGTCGGCGGGGTCGTTGGGACGGACATGCAGGCCGTCGACGCCATCGCGCACCGCTTCCGCCATGCCGCCGATGCCACTGACGATGACCGGGCGGCAGTGCTGGAAAGCCTCCTGGATGACCAGAGGCGCGTTTTCCCACCAGATCGACGGCATCACCACCCAGTCGGCGGCGGCCATCAGCGCCGGCATCTCCTGCGACCGGTAGGGACCATGGGCGGTGGCGAGGCCGCGCGCCGCCTCGAAGCCGTCGGCCACCCGCTGGCGGAACTCCGGCGTCTGATACAGGCTGCCGCCATGCACGGCAAGCGACGGGGAAAGCCCCTGCCGCGCCATGCGGGCGACGGCGTCGAGCGCCACGGTGACGCCCTTGAACGGATTGAGGTTCCCGAAATAGGCGAAGACGTCGCGCGCAGCACCGGGGGCGAGGTCGCGTACCGGGGCCGGCTCGACGGCCGGGCGGCTGTTCGCCATCACCTCGATCCGGGCGGGGTCAAGGCCCCAGGCGACATAACGGTCGCGCAGGAAGCGGCTGGGCGCCAGGAAGCGGTCGACCAGCCCGAACATCGCCTTGATGTGCTTCTCGCGCAGCAGGAACTGGTCGGCCGGCCGGTCGGGGAAGCAGCGGTGGCAGGCGTCCGGCGACGCCTTGGTGCAGAGCGTTCGCGTCCCGCCTTCGCCGCGCGGCGGCGTCACCATCTGCCCGTCATTGGCACAGATCGGGTAGTAGTCGTGCAGGGTGTAGACGATCTTCGCATCCGGGCAGACACGGCGGATCAGGAACAGCATCTCCACGCCCAGCAACAGCGTGTGATGCACATGCACGATGTCCGGCCGGAAGGCGCGCAGCAGGTTGGACAGGTCGGGGACCAGCCCGTGCAGGTCGATCTGGCTCTGATGGAAGTGATCGAAATGGCCGGCCCACAGCAGCACCTCGTCGGCACTGCGGCCCAGAGTCTGGAAACCGGTGCCGGGGCGCGGGGCGCGGTGAACGTCGTTGGTGCAGGCCAGGAACAGGCACTCGGCACCGGCCGCCTTCAGGCCGCCGAACAGTTCATGCGCGAAGATCTCGGTGCCGCCCGGATGCAGGCTCGGGTGGTTGTGCGCGATCAGCAGCACCCGCGGCGGCCGGGCGGCCACCAGCGGCCGCGCCGGCTGGCGCGGAGCGGGACGGGCGGCCTGATTGGCGGGGAGCAGCGGAAGGCGGCGCCGGCTCATGGCGCGGTCCCCTTCTCCAGAACCAGCAGATCCTGGAAATTCTCGGCCTCGCGCTGGCCGCTCCAGTGGCCGCGCATGACGACGCGGGCGGGACGCAGGCCATGGGCGGCGAAGCGGCCGAGCAGGAATTCCTCGTCATAGGCGACGGCGGCGTTGGGATGCTCGGGATCGGCCAGCAGTTCCACGCCGGGCGCATCGCGGAACGGCGGGCGGGCGGTCCCCTTGGCGATGCCGGCGCGCGCCGTGGCGTCGGCCAGGAACAGGCTGAGGAAGCAGCGCCCGCCCGGCTTCAGCACCCGCGCGATCTCCGCCGCATAGCGCTCGGTATCGGCGGTGCGCAGGTGGGTGATGACGGAGGTCAGGATAACGAAGTCGTAAGCGCCGGCCTTGAAGGGCAGCGTCGCCGTCTCCCCCTCGATCCGGCCATCGGGATTGTAGAGGCCGTTAGCGACGTCGAGATGGTGGAATCGGAACTCCGGGTAGGCCGGCGTGATGGTCGAGGCGCACCAGCGGATGCCGTCCATCACGATGTCGATGCCATCATAGGACCCGTCCAGATACTGGGTCAGCGGCAGGGCCATGCGGCCGACACCGCAGCCGATCTCCAGCACCTTGTGGTCGGGACGCAAGCCCCCAAGACGGACGAAATGGCGCAGGAACTCCGCCCCGATGGCACGAAAATCGCCGTCGCCGATGAAATGCAGCTCGGGCGGCGGCACCGGCAGGAAACGGTTGCGCGCGATCTGGGCGCACAGCCACTCCAGCCGCGGATCGGTCTGGCGGCGCAGCACGGCAAGCTGCGGGGTCGGCACGATCGCATTCATCGGATCACCTGTGCTGTCTTGCGGGTCCGGCTGCTCCGGGACGGCTGCGCCTCGTCATCGGCACACCAGTCGTGCGCCATCAGTCCGGCCATGCGGTCGGCCCAGCGGCGGCCATGGAGCCAGCGGTTGTATTCGGAGGCGACTCCGCGGGTGTAGCCCTGGTGCCGGCCGATGGAGCGGCGCTCCAGATGGTACAGCTCCACCGACGGGGCATAGCGGATGTCGAGCCCCTGGTCGCGGATGCGCAGGCAGAGGTCCGAGTCCTCGAAGTCGCCGATGATGTAGTCTTCGCAAAAGCCGCCAGCCGCGCTGTAGGCGGCGCGCGTGGTCAGCAGGCAGGCACCGGTGACGCCGGGCACCGACCGCGGCCGGCAGGCGGCAGCGAAGTCACGCGGCAGGCCCTTGAAGTAATGATGGTTGTACCAGGCGCCTTGCAGGTCGCGGTCGAAATAGAGCCCGGCATGCTGGAGGCTGTCGTCGTCGAACAGCAGCTTCGGCCCCACGGCGCCGATGCCGGGGCGCTCTTCCAGCGCCGCGACCAGCTGCGGCAGCCAGCCGGCGCGGTCGGGCACCACGTCGGAATTGAGGAGCAGCAGGCGGTTGGCTCGGGCAACGGCGACGCCGGCATTGTTGGCGGCGGAATAGCCGTAATTGGCGCTCTGCACCAGCAGCAGCATCGGCAGGCCGTAGAGCCCGTGGAAGCCACGCAGCAGATGCACCACCTCGTCCCGCTGCTCCGGGCTGTCGAGCACGAAGACCAGTTCGGCGTCGGCCATCGCCGGGTCGGTGGCGAAGCAGGCGATCTGGAAACGCAGGAACTCCAGCGTGCGGTAGAGCGGGATGATGACCGACACCGCGGGCTTGGCCTTGCGCTCGCCATAGACGACCAGTTCCGGCTCGCCGCGGGTGGCGAGATGGGCGGCATGCAGTGGGGCGACGGCCGGACCGATGACGGTCTCCAGCAGCTCCGGCGTGGCAAAGCGCGGCGGCAGGCTGCCCAGCACGGCGGCGCGGGCATCGGCATGGGCACGCGGACGCGGCGGCGGAACCAGACGCAGGGCCCCGCCCGAGGCCAGCCGAAGCTCCGCCGTCACCTGAAGCGCTTCCGCCGGTTCGGGATTGCCGGGAAGATGCAGGACGAAGCCGCTGCGGTCGATGCCGCCGGTGCCGTAGAGCTTCGCCACATCCTCGCGCGGGAAGCGGTGGGCGAACCGCTCGACCCGGCGTTCGCCGCCGAAGGGCGTGCGCACCACCAGCTCCGCCGCCAGCCCATGCGGGTCGTGCAGCCAGCCGGCGAGGAACAGGCCGCCATCGGCCGTGGGAACCGCGAGGTCGAGCGAGGCACCGATCGGCCGCTTGGCATCGGCGGCCTGCCGGCGCGGCAGCGGGGCCAACGCCTGCAACTCGCTGACCGCCGAGGCGGCGGACGCATCGCTGCGGCCGCGTTGGGCGAGGCAGGTCAGCAGATAATGGCGCAGTGCGGCCGGCGTGTCGGGACGGGCGTTCAGTCGGTCGGTCAGGGTCGGCAGGCCGGCGGATTCCACGGGAAAGCGGCGGCAGGCGACCCCGTTGGCGCCCAGCACAACCAGCAGATTGCCCGGCATGCACAGGCTGCGGTCGATCAGCAGGTCGAAGGCGATGCGCCCCTTGCCGGCCGGATCGGGTCCGATGCAGGCATCGAAGGGCGCCCGCGCCACCGCGTTCGGCGACAGCACCACTAGACCGCTGATGGCGCCGAAGCGACCGGACAGCGCCCCGGCACAGAGGAGAAGGTCGCCGCCCGCCGTGGCGCGGATCGCCAGCATCGCCGGCTCCGCCGCACGGTCCAGAACCAGCCGGCGGCACAGCCCGGCAAAGGCGGCATCGCGGCGAAGCGCCGGGGTGGAGCAGGCAAAATCGAACAGGAAGCGCTGCACCCGCAGGCGGGCGGCGCCGTCGAGGCTGCCCAGCAAGCCGGCGGGATCGAGATCGGCGGCACCGGACTCGGTGCGAAGCTCGGCGATCACCCGGTTTCTGGCAATGAAATGGATGGGCATGCGCGGATCGCGCGGCGCCGGCAGGATCGATAGGACGCGCCGTCCGCCCCAGCCGGTGTCGATGGTCAGCGTGGTGAAGGGCGGACGCACCGGCTTCCCGTCGACGCTCGGCGTGATCGGGCCGACGGCATCGGCCGCGCCGTCCGCCTTTCCATCCATCGTCCAGGAAACGAGGAGGAAGCGGGGACCCAGCGCCAGACGTTGGGCGGGGGCGATCGACACCGAATTCGGCAGAACGGCGATGACGGTCATGGATGGGATTCCGGCAGCGTCGGTGGGTTGGAAAGTCGAAATCGGCTGACTGCGGGCAAAGGGGGACCGGCGGCGGCTGTGACACCACCGGTCCGTCCTTCTTGTTCACTGCTCAAAGAAGCAGTGGACGATCAGTGCCCGGACAGTGCTCGGTCAGTGGATGACGAAGAAGTCGTTCGGGTGGTTGTGGATGTCCGCAGCCGAGACACCCTTCAGCGTGATGCTGTCGCCATGGCCGAGGTCGATCACGGCATCGCCATGCTGGTCGGTGACGCGGGCGGCCAGATCGGCGGCGTCGGTCACCTTCAGACCGTTGATGTTGCGGGAGATCTGCAGAACGTCCTCGCCGGCCTTGAAGTCCAGGACCACGTCCTGGCCGCCGCCGCCGGAGAAGATGAAGACGTCGTGGCCGGCCCCGCCGATCAGCAGGTCGTCGCCCTTGCCGCCTTCCAGGCGGTCGTTGCCGTCGTCGCCGAACAGGGTGTCGTCGCCGTCACCGCCATTCAGCACATCGTCACCGGTGCCGCCGCGCAGCAGGTCGTCACCCTTGCCGCCATTAAGGATATCGTTATGACCGCCACCGTACAGCGTGTCGTCGCCGGCGCCGCCGTTCAGCACGTCGTCACCGTCGCCCCCCGACAGCACGTCGTCGCCCTTGCCGCCATCCAGCAGATCGCGCCCGGCACCGCCGATCAGCACGTCGTCACCATTCCCCCCCAAGATGATGTCGTCGCCCGAACCGCCGTCGATGATGTCGTTGCCGTTACCCCCCAGCAGCACATCCGCCGACGAACCGCCATGGATCACGTCCGCTCCGTTGCCCCCCAACAGAAGGTCATGTCCATTGCCGCCGAGCAGAGTGTCGCTTCCGTTGCCCCCCAGCAACAGAGAGTCACCCTCGCCGCCGACCAGCAGATCGTCGTGATTCGTGCCGATATGCACGTCGTAGCTGCCCCCAGGAACCGTAGCCATCGTAGGTGTCTCCTTGCGATGTGATTGGGATTTTTGGGCCTTCTTTAGGCCTCGCTCGAAAGACTGAGCTCGCCTTTCGGTGTAACCAAATCTATCGGGCGGATAGTGTGATAAAACTCGGTCACATGGAAGAGAAAGTTGAGTCTAGACAGCGGATTCTTGCAGTAGAACGCATTGTCGATATTTTCAAAAAGACAGTTACTTTGAATTGCTTCGAATTTCTAAGCAGTTTCCGCTTTAAAAAATGATGGTCAGACCCGCATTTTCACCACTGAAACGCCATGGACTGGCTGGATTTGCAGGAAAAAGCCCGAATCGTTAAAAGAAAGTTTTAAAAATCGAATGGCCCGCCCAAAGCCACAGCGAATTTTCCGGCGACGGCGGGACCGCTCATGCCGCCCATGACGAAACCGTCATCGGCGATGAAAAAAGAAAATCATTTTATCAGTCAGCGACCAAAACAATGCCTGAATACTCTCTTATGCAAGCATAGGCGGATTCGACTGCAATAAAAATGCATCGCTTCTGTCGCGGGCGTGCAAAAGGGCCGGCGTGGGGGACGCCGGCCCTTCCACGGGGCCGCTTGCCAGGGGATGGAACCCGTGCAAGAGCCCCCACCCGCACCGGCCCGAACGGGGGAGGGCCGGGTGGGAAGGCGGTTCCGCTTATTTTTCGCGGAAGGCTCTTTGAAGACCGTCGGTCAACGGCGTCAGGAAATAGTCGATGGCACGGCGGGCATGGCCGTGGATCATCACCTCGGCCGGCATGCCGGGATGCAGTTCGACATTGGGCAGGGCCTTCAATTCCCCCGCATCCATGCTTATCCTTGCAGCGAAGTAGTAGGCGCCGGTGCGCTCGTCCTCCAGTTGGTCGGCCGACAACGACACCACCTGTCCTGCCACCGGCGGCACGGCGCGCTGGCGGTAGCCGGTCAGCTTCACCATCGCCTTGCTGCCGACCTCCACATTCTGGACGTCGTGGGGAGAGACGCGGGCCTCGACGATCATCGCGTCGTCCTGCGGCACGATGTCGAGGATGCCGGCACCGGCCGGGATCACACCGCCGGTGGTGAAGAATTTCAGCCCCGTCACCCGCCCGGCCTGCGGTGCGGTGACCGCCTGACGCAGCAGCACGTCATCGGCGCTGCGCAGCCGTTCCGACAGGTCGGCGACGCTGGCCTGGGCGGCCTGAAGGTCGGTCGATACCTCCGAGCGCCGGGTGTTGCCGATGTTGATCATGGTCAGTTCGGCGGCGGCGATGGCCTGTTCCGCCTTGGACTTGTTTGCCATCAGCTCGCCCAGCCGCCCTTCGGAATCGGCGACGTTGCGCTGAAGCTCCAGCAGGCGCGGCTTGCGCTCGTATCCCTTCGCCAGCAGGCCCTGCACCACGCGAGTTTCCTCCTGGGTGTAGCGCAGCCGGTCGGCGGTGGCGATCCGCTGGGATTCCAGTGCCGCGATCTCGTCGCGCAGCTGGGAGATCTGCCTGCGCTGGATCCCCAGCTGCGCCTCATAGCTGTCATGGCGGGACCGGAACAGCCGTTCCTCGACCGCCATCGCCTCCGCCGCCACCGGATTGTCACGCACCGCTTTCACCAACTCGTCAGTGAACAGCGGCTTGGGTGCTTCCGATTGTTCGGCCCGCAGCCGGCCCAACCGGGCCAGGGCCGTCCAATATTGCCCCTGCAACTGGGCCACCACCGCCTGGCTTTGCGTGGAGTCCATCCGCAGCAGCACCTGACCGGCATGCACGAGGTCGCCGTCCTTGACCAGCAGGTCGCGCAGGATGCCGCCTTCCAGATGGGAGACGGTCTTGCGATGGCTTTCAACCATCACCGTGCCGGCGGCGAGCGCCGCGCTGTCCAGGCTGGCGGTGAAGCCCCAGGTCAGGAAGCCGCCGAAGCCCACCAGCACCGCCAGCGCGCCGGCCAGCGCCGTGCCGCGCAGGGACGGCTCGACCGGAGCCACATCGATGGTCGCGGTCCAGACCGGCTGGGACGACAGGAGGGGCGTATCGCTGCTCATCGCTGTTCTCCGCTGCGGACGAGGCGGGCAATGGTGGTGTTGGGGCCGGCGGGAGCACCGCCGGGCTGCACCAGTTTCAGGACGTCGTTGCGGGCGCCGAAATGCTCGACCGCGCCGTCCTTCATCACCACCAGCTTGTCGGCGATGGCGACGATGGAGGGGCGGTGGGCGATCATCACCACGGTCGTGCCATCCGCCTTCACCTTCTGAACGGCACTCAGCAGGGCCTGCTCACCGTCATGGTCGAGGTTGGAGTTGGGCTCGTCCAGCACCAGCAGGCGGGGGCGGCCGAACAGGGCGCGGGCCAGCGCGATGCGCTGCCGCTGGCCGCCGGACAGGGAAAAGGCGCTGTCGCCGACCGGTGTGTCGTAGCCGAAGGGCAAGCGGCCGATCATCTCGTGCACGCCGGCCAGCCGGGCGGCGCGGACGATCTCCGCCGGGTCGGCGCTAGCCATGCGGGAGATGTTCTCACCGATGGTGCCGTCCAGCAGAGCCACCGACTGCGGGACGTAGCCGACATATTTGCCGAAGCTCTCGCGCTCCCACAGATAGGTGCTGGTGCCGTCGAGATAGATGCCGCCGGCTGTGGGCTGCCAGACGCCGACCAGCAGGCGGGCCAGCGTCGATTTTCCCGCTCCCGACGGGCCGATGACGCCCAGCACCTCTCCCGCCTGGACCGCAAAGGTGACGTTGCGCAGCACCGGTCGGTTCAGCCCGGAGGGCACATGGGTGACGCGGTCGACGGTCAGGGCGCCCTGCGGCTGGGGCAGCGGCATGGTGGAGCGGGCCGAGGCGCCGTTGTTCAGCAGGTCGCGGATGCGGCGGTGCGCCTCCAGCGCCTTGACCCACTGGCGCCAGCCATCCACCAGCTGTTCAAAGGGGTGCAGCAGGCGGCCGGTGATCAGGCCGGCGGCCATCATGCTGCCAGGCGTCACCAGATTGTCGATCACCAGCGTGGCGCCGGCGGCGATCACCCCGACCTGCAGGATCATCCGCAGTGAGCGCGACGCGGCAGCCAGACCGCGCGACAGGGTGGCGCCGCGGTCGATCATCCCGGCCGATCCGCTCTGCGCCGACTGCCAGCGTCGGGCCAGCGCCGGCAGCATGCCCATCGCCTCGATGGCTTCGGCATGGCGGACCGTGCCGGCGATGTCGGCGAAGACGCGGGCCGAGGCCTCGTTCGCCTGGGCCATCGGCCGGCGGGTCAGCATGTCGGTCAGTACGCCCATCACCAGCAGCACCAGGGCGGAAACGATGGCGAGCACGCCATAGACCGGATGCAGCAGGAACAGGATCGCCAGGAAGATCGGCGCCCAGGCCAGTTCCAGCGGGGCGGTCACGGCACTGCTGGTCATGAAGCTGCGCAGGTCGTTCAGGTCGCGCATGGTCTGCGCCGCATTGCGCGGGCCGCCCGACAGTGCGTCGACGATGGAGGCCTCCAGCGCCGGGACGTTGAAGCGGTGGGCGATCACCGCGCTGGTCACCAGGAAGGCGCGGGCGCGGATGAAGTCCAGCACGCCGTACAGCGCCAACGCCCCGACCGCGATGATCGCCAGCATCGTCAGCGTTTCCAGGCTGCGGCTGCTCATCACACGGTCGTAGACCTGCATGGTGAAAAGCGGCAGCACCAGCATCAGGACATTCACGAACAGGCTGAGGACACCGGCCAGCAGCAGGCCCTGTCCGATCTTCCGGTAGGCTTGGGTCAGCAGGGGCCGATCCACGGAACTCATCTTCGATCCTTCCTGAAGGAGGATTCGCCACCTGATGCGGCGCTGGAAATCGGGGAAAACAGGAAAAGCTGCCGGCGGCGACGGACGCGGGACAGGAAGCCGGCTGGGGGGATGCCGGATGCAGCCTGCCCGGTGACCGGGAGACCGCCTATGCTGGGACAGATCCGGACGCGGGGGGAAGCGTCGGCGGATTTGGCACGCTTAAGCTTTACACCGGAGACATTTTAGAGACGTGTGACAAGTTTTGGGCATCACCCCTTTCCAGCACTCGAAAAAGGGGTAGAAAACAACAGCTAAGTCACTGACAGAAAAAGAAGAAACCCGACTTCACCTAAGGTCTTAGGCCCTTCGGGGGAGGGTTTCCAGCAATCTGGTCAGACGCGGCCGACATCGTGCATGCTGCGCTGCATGAGATTTGCGCAAGGCGCCGTGATCCCCCCATCCGGCCCCCTGCACCGCCCCAAACCCGCCCCCCGTTTTCCTTCCACCACGCCGGCCGCCCGATTCCGGTTGCGGCCCGAAAACCGGTTCAAGGAAACCCACACTCCATGACGACGTCCCAAACCATTCTCGTCACCGGCGGCGCCGGCTATGTCGGCAGCCACTGCGTGACCGAGCTTCTCGACCGCGGCCACCGGGTCGTGGTGTTCGATAATCTGCGCCAGGGCCACGCCGCCGCCGTGCCGCCCGAGGCGACCTTCGTCCAGGCCGATCTGGCCGACGAGGCGGCGCTGGCCCGCGTGTTCGGGCAATGGCACTTCGATGCCGTGTTCCATTTCGCGGCCCTGTCGGTGGTCGGCGAGTCGATGCGCGACCCGCACGCCTACCTGCACGGCAACACCGTCACCTCGCTGAACCTGATCCGCGCCGCGGTGAAGGCCGGGGTGATGAAGCTGGTCTTCTCCTCCACCGCCAACCTGTTCGGCTCGCCCAAGCGCATCCCCATCGACGAGGACGAGGCGATCGACCCCGGCAGCCCGTACGGCGAATCGAAGTTCATGATCGAGCGCGCCCTGCATTGGGCCGACCGCTGCCATGGCCTGCGGTCCGCCTGCCTGCGCTACTTCAATGCGGCCGGCGCCCATCCCAACGGTCGGCTGGGCGAGGACCACAGCCCCGAAACCCACCTGATCCCGCTGGTGATGGACGCCGCCACCGGCAAGCGCCCGCACATCGAGATCTTCGGCACCGATTACGACACGCGCGACGGCACCTGCATCCGCGACTATATCCATGTCTGCGATCTGGCCGACGCCCATCTGCGGGTGCTGGACGCCTTGGACGGGCGGTCGGTCCGCTACAATCTGGGCAACGGCACCGGCTACAGCGTGCGCGAGGTGATCGCGTCGGTGGAGCGCATCACCGGCCGCAGCGTCCCGGTCAAGGTCGGTCCGCGCCGCCCCGGCGACCTGCCGGTGCTGATCGCCTCGTCGGAGCGCATCCGCCGCGATCTCGGCTGGCAGCCGCGCTTCCCGGAACTGGACAGCATCATCGGCAGCGCCTGGGCATGGCGCAGCGCGCACCCGCATGGCTTCCGCGGCCTTGCCGCCGCGGCGGAGTGAGCCGGGCAGGAAGGAAACAGGAATGGTTGAGCCGGCAGGATCATGGACGCGATGAGCAACCTGAACTGGGACGATGACGACGCGCCCGAACCGGGCGCGGACGACAAGGCAACCGACCGGGCGGGCGGCAAGCCCGGCGAGGATCTCGACCTCGCCGACTTCCACGGCATGGCGCGGCTGATCGAGAGGATGCACCGCCGGTATCTCGACGTCGTCCGCGTCGGCCTGTCCAAGCAGGGCATCGAGGACATCGGCCCGGTGCAGGCGCTGATGGTCATGCTGATCGGCGAGGACGAGCTGTCGGTCCGCGACCTGATGGAGCGCGGCTATTACCTGGGATCCAACGCGTCCTACAGCCTGAAGATCCTGGTCGATGCCGGCTACATCAACCGCGCCGCCAACCAGCGCGACCGCCGCACCGCGCGGCTCCAACTGACCGACAAGGGGCGGGAGCTGTGGGAGGGTCTGCGGCGGATGGAGCAGGCGCAGGCCGAGGCGCTGGTGCGCAACGAGACCGAGGTCCGCGACCTGAAGGCCAGCTACCGCACGCTCCGCCGGCTCGACCGGCTGTGGGGCGACATGGTCCGCTACTCCTGCCTCGATTTCGACTGAAGGGTCTCCTCCGATGCCGCAGCCGGGTGCCATGATGCCACACGCCGCCGCCCAACCAGACGCCCCCCACCCCAACGGCCTGTCGTCGAAGGATGTGGAGCGGCTGCTCGTCTCGCCGAATGCGGAAACGCGGATCGAGACGATGAACAAGCTGTTCCACGATCTGGAGGCGGGCGCGCTGAGCCCGGCCGAACGGTCGCTGGCCATCGAGGTGGTCCATTGCTTCGCCGGCGACGCCCAGGTGGCGGTGCGCGAGGCGGTGGCCTGGCAGCTGCGCAACAGCCCGCTGCTGACCGGTGATCTGGCGGAGCGGCTGGTCCGCGACGTCGGCCGGGTGGCCTTCCCCATCCTGCGCGATGCCGCCGGCCTGACCGACGACCTGCTGCTCGACGTGCTGTCCGATCCCGATTCCGGCAAGCATGTGGCGGTCGCCAGCCGCTCCACCGTCTCCGCCCGCGTGTCCGGCGCGATTGCCGAGCGCGGCAACGTCATCGCGGTGACGGCCTTGCTGCGCAACGACGGCGCCGAGGTGCCGGACAGCGCGATGAGCCGCGCGCTCGACCGCTTCGGCCGTGTCCGCATGGTCAGCGAGGCGGCGGCGACCCGCCCCGGCCTGTCGCTGGCGATGGTCGAGCGGGTGGTCGCCTTCGTGTCGGACAGCATGCGCACCACGCTGATGCAGGCGCATGGCCTGTCGCGCGAACTGGTCGAGCGGCTGGTCGAGCGCGGCCGGGAGGCGGCGACCATGCGCTTGCTGCGCCCGGTCCTGCGCGGGGCCGAGGACATCGACGCGGTGATCCAGTGGCTGCACGCCAACCGCCGCCTGACGCCGGTCCTGCTGTTCCGCGCGCTGTGCGCCGGCGACCTGTCGCTGTTCGTCGCCGGCATGGCCGTCCGCGCCGGCATCCCGGCGGAGAATGCCCGCCGGCTGGCCTGGGACGACGGCGAGCTGGGCATGGCGGCGCTGATGAAGAAAGCGGCCGTCACCCCCGGCCTGACCCAGCCCTTCCAGGTGGCGGTCGGCGTCGCCAAGCGGATGGAGTATGAGGGCGGCGATGACCGTCGCGAGGATTTCCAGGCGGAGGTCATCGGCGAGCTGTTCACCGCCTGCACGCCCACCAACGACTGGATGGTCGACGATTTGCTGCTGCAGCTGTTCGACCAGAAATCGGAGGAGGTGATCGACCGGGCGCTCGATCAGGCGGGGCTGCCCTTCTCGCCGGTGCGGACGGTGCAGTAGTCAGGTCATCCTCCCGCCGTCCCCCCTCCCCCGTTCCCGCCGTGACGCCGCGGAGGATGTCCGACATGCTGAGGATGGCTTCGGCCACCTCGACGATCCGCTTGTTCTGGTTCATCGCCGTCTTGCGGATCAGCTTGTAGGCCTCCTCCTCCGACAGGTTGCGGGTGGACATCAGCAGGCCCTTGGCGCGGTCGATCACCTTGCGCTCGTTCAGCGCCGCCTTCGCCGTCTCCAGCTCCAGGCTGACGTCGCGCAGGCGCTGCGACTGCGCCTGCATGACGTCGAGGACCGAGCGCATCAGCTTCGGCGGCAGCCCGTCGGGGGCGTAGAGACCGGCGCCATCCTGGCCCGGCGCAGTCGATACCGGCCCGGTGAATCCCGACAGCGCGGCACCGGCATCGACCAGCATCATGGCGACCGGCAGCACCGCGTCGGGACCGCCGGCGTCCGCCTGCCCGAGATCGGCACGGGCCTGGGCCAGCTTGGCCTCGCACAGGCGGCGGAGATCGTCGGTCAGACGGTCCTCCACCGTTTTCAGCAATTCCATCCGGCGGGTCGACCGGTCGAACCAGACCTCCGGCGTGATGCCCGACAGCTCGCCGTGGCGGGCATCGTCGCTGAGCGCCACCGCCCGCATCCGCTCGACCTCCGCCACCGACGGGTCGGTCAGGGCGGTGCGGAAGGCGGCGGCATGGGCGGGGTCGGCGAACTCGGCGAAGATGCGGAAGGCGCGGTTCTGGGCGTCGATCAGATGGGCGAGCCGGCCATGCTCCACCCCGTCGAAGCGCCCGCGCGAGAAGCCGGCGCTGGCGGTCGCCCGCTCCTGCCCGGCGAATTCCTTGCCCTGCACGACGTTGAACAGGGCGACCAGCGCGCGGGAGATCGCCGGATCGGCGGCGATGTCGGCCGCCTCGAACAGCACGGACAGCAGATGGCCGACGATGTCGGTGAAGGCCTTCACCGAATCCTGCGGCACCAGCGCCAGCGACGACACCTGATCGCGCAGGGCGGGCAGCCCGTCCAGCGCATAGAGCGCAATGGCGGCCCGGCTGTAGAACTGCGCGCCGCAGCTGAGGCGGTCGAGCTGCTCGTCCACGAGGTCCAGCCGGTCGCGCAGCACCGACTCCAGCGTCCTGGCATCGGCCTGCCAGCGGGCGCGGTCCTCGGCGAAGCGGGTGCCGCCGGACCCGAGATAGATGGAGGAGGCGCCGCGTTCCTTCTGCAGGGCATGGATCAGGGCGCTGAGGTCGCGCACCAGGGCGCTGACCGCCAGAAGCTGTTCGACGTCGCGGATGCGGCACAGCTTGGCGGTGCGCAGGAAGCGCGCCGCGGCGGCGCTGGTTCCTTTCTTCATGGCGTCGCGTTCCATACCCATCCAGCCCGTTCCCCCGACATCGCCCAGCCCCTGGGGCTGCACAAGCAATGGATATGCCAGGGATATGCCGGCGAAAAAGCCCCTCTTCCCTTGCGGGGATAAGGGTGTCTTCCGGCGAACAGGGCCGCCCGGCCCTGGTGCATCTGCCCAAGAATCGGCAGGTCCGCCAAAAATTTGGGCGGGCAAGCGCCGCAAAATTGTGCGGCGCAACATCGGCGGCCCGGCGCTGTTGTCGTCGGTATCCCTCATTCCGGAGTCGCCTGCACCATGACCAAGAATCCCTTCATGAGCGCGTGGCTGTCCTGGGCCAACCGTGCCGGCGGCATGTGGACCGCCGCAGCGATGTCAGCGGCCCGACGCAACCAGTCGGCGGCCCAGACGGCGATGGTCAAGGCCATGATGACGCCGCCGAAGGCCAAGCCGTCGAAGCCGAAGCCCAACGCGAAGCCTAGGTCGAAGCCGGCGCGCTGAAAGCCGGACGCACGACCGGCTGAAAGCGGGGGTGCCGCAGCCATGGCTTGACGGTGCGCGGAGGGAGTGGCCAAATCGATGCCCTTCCGTTTCGCGCGCAACCGTTGAGACACGCCCCATGACCTCCGTTCGCATGCCCTCCTCGCGGCCGCCGTCGCGCTGGGCGAACCTGTTCACCGACCGGCCCGTCACCTGCATCGAGGATCTGCGGCAACTGGCGGAATGGCGCGTGCCGCGGATGTTCTACGATTACGCGGATTCCGGCTCCTACACGGAATCGACCTACCGCGCCAACGAGTCCGACTTCGGCCGGATCAAGCTGCGCCAGCGCGTGGCGGTGGACATGACCAACCGGACGCTGGCCAGCACGATGGTCGGCCAGCCGGTGGCGATGCCGGTGGCGCTGGCCCCGACCGGCCTGACCGGCATGCAGCATGCCGACGGCGAGATCCTGGCCGCCCGCGCCGCGGCCAAGGCCGGCGTGCCCTTCACCCTGTCGACGATGAGCATCTGTTCCATCGAGGATGTGGCGGAGAACACCGACAAGCCCTTCTGGTTTCAGCTCTACGTCATGCGCGACCGCGCCTTCATCGACAAGCTGATCGACCGCGCCAAGGCGGCGGGCTGCTCGGCGCTGGTGCTGACGCTCGACCTCCAGATCCTCGGCCAGCGCCACAAGGACATCAGGAATGGGCTGTCCACCCCGCCGAAGCTGACCGTCGGCAACATCCTGGACATGGCGACCAAGCCGCGCTGGTCGATCAACATGCTGCGGACCCACCGCCGCACCTTCCGCAACATCGTCGGCCATGCCACCGGGGTCAGCAACCTGTCGTCGCTGTCCTCCTGGACGGCGGAGCAGTTCGACCCGACGCTGAACTGGGACGACGTGCGCCGCATCAAGGACCGCTGGGGCGGCAAGCTGATCCTGAAGGGCATCCTCGATCCCGAGGACGCGGTGATGGCGGCCGACACCGGCGCCGACGCGCTGATCGTGTCGAACCATGGCGGCCGGCAGCTCGACGGCGCGATTTCCTCCATCTCGGCATTGCCGGCCATCGTCGAGGCGGTGGGCGACCGCATCGAAGTGCTGATGGACGGCGGAATCCGCTCCGGCCAGGACGTGGTCAAGGCATTGGCGCTGGGCGCCAAGGGCACCTTCATCGGCCGCGCCTTCCTCTATGGGCTGGGGGCCGGCGGCGAGGCCGGCGTGTCCCAGTGCCTGGAGATCATCCGTAAGGAAATGGACGTGACCATGGCGATGTGCGGCCTGCGCGATATCCGGCACGTGACTTCCAACATCCTGGCGGGGAAGCCGAATTTCGGGGGCTGACCGGGGGATGTTGTCTCCGTCCTGGCCGGCGGGGGGATGGAACGGCGTGGAACAGTTTTCGGGTGATGTTCCATCGCCCACCTACCGGCGCCGGACACCGACGTCAGGCGAAGGCGACCGCCTGTAAGCCCTCTCCCCCCTGGGGAGAGGGTTGGGTGAGGGGGGCAGCGCGGACGGAACGGCCGCGCCAGGGGATTGCCAAGGGGCAGAATGCCCCTTGGCGGCGCGCGGATCGCGCGCCGGCCCCCTCACCCTCCCCACGCCTGCGGCGCGGGTCCCCTCCCTCTCCCCGGGGGAGAGAGGGCAATCGGCAGCGTCCTCGCGCAGATAGCCGGGGATGTCGTCGTCGAGTTCGGGGACGGTGACGGCGGGCGGGTCGTCCGGGCGGGGCGCCCGCAGCGTTTCCTCCTCCGCCCCCATCTCCCGGCTGTCCCGCGCGGGGTTGCGGGCGGCCCCGAGACCGGGGATGAGGCCGAGCCGTTCGGCCAGCCAGCGGACGGTGGCGGGATCGCCCGAGGTGACCAGCCGCTCGATCTGCTCGGCCACCAGCACCCGCAGCGAGGACAGGCGCAGTTCGGCCTCGCGGTTCAGCGCCTGCCGCTCCCACCACACCCTGTGACGGAAATCCTTGGATCCGTAATAGGCCCGCCACAAAGTGGTGCGGCTGCACCCCATGGCGCGCGAAACCTGGAGGAAGCTGTTGCCGCGGGCCAGCATCCCGGCGGCCATGATCCATTGCTCCTCTTGGAACTGCGAACCGGGAACCAGGGAGCCTTCCGACGGGGTCGGCGGCTCCTCGGCCCAGCGGGGAAAATTTTCGGTGGTGAAGCTGCGGGGATCGAGGGGCATGGCGTGGCTCCGCGTTTGGCAAAAGGACGCGGCAAGCCTATAAGAAATTTTCCCGTTTTATAGGATTATTTTCATTTCGCGCATGCCCCTTCTCGTCGTTCCCCACCGCCGCCGGTCAGGCGAACAGCTCAAGATGCTCGACCAGGATCGACGTTCCGAGCGCGATCAGCGCCAACCCGCCGAGCACCTCCACGATCTTGCCCATGCGATGGCCGACGGCCCGGCCGATCAGCATGCCGATGGTGGTCATCGCGAAGGTGGCGAAGCCGATGGACAGGGCGATGGTGACGATGTCGGACCCGAGAAAAGCCAGGGAGACGCCGACCGCCGCCGCATCGATGCTGGTGCCGACCGCGGTGGCGACCAGCGTCCAGGGGCTCGCGCGGCGGGCCTGCCGCTCCGGATCGTCGGTCTCGGGCTGGAAGCCTTCCCAGACCATCTTGCCGCCGACCAGCGACAGCAGCACGAAGGCGATCCAGTGATCGACGGCGGCGACGTAACTGGCCGCCGCCAGACCCAGCGCCCAGCCGACCAGCGGCGTGATGGCCTCGACCACACCGAACACCAGACCGCCCTTGATGGCGACGGCGACGCTGGGGCGCTGCGATGCGCCACGGCCGATGGAGGCGGCGAAGGCGTCGGCAGACATGCTGAGCGACAGCACGACGATAGACAGAGGAGTCACGGGAGCGGTTCCTGCCGGACACATGAGACAGCATGTCCGAAATCCGGCCGGCGCGGAGTCTCGGGCACACTGGTCTCGCTAGGCAGACGAATGTCCGCTGAACGTGCCATGCGCCGCATCGGGCGCAAGAATGTTGACACGTTCCCGGCGAGGCCGCCGGAAGCTACTCCCCAACGGCGGCGACCATAGAGCGGCAGTCACCGCGCGTCAACCGCCAAGTCGAACAGTCATTTGCACTTCAAAGACGATCACGGCCCTGGCCAGAAGGCGGATGAACGCTCTCCGTTACTGTCGGATTACAAATATTTCATTCTATAGCCTTGGCTATGACCCTGTGGGGCAGTCCCGCCGGCGGTCACGGGCAAGGCCGGTGCAGCGACACGGCCTCGTCCAGGTAGCGCGACAGGGCAGCCGCGGCTTCCGCCGGATCGGCGCGCCCCGCCCCCTGGTCGCGGGCGTCGGCAGAGGCAGCGGCGAAGGCGGCGGGATCCTCGGCCAGCAGGGCTAGCCGCTCCACGGCGGCGGCATAATCGGGCACGACGAACCGGGCGCCGATGACGGCCGACACGTCGCCGACCGGCAGCGAAACCGGGACAACGCCGGCCGCCAGCGCCTCGGCGGCGCTCGCCCGGCCGCCGGTGCGCTGCGGGTTCACATAGGCGTCCGCCGCCTGCATCAAATCCGCCATGCCGGTGACATAGCCCAGGTGGACCAGGCGTTCCGCATGCCGCGACCCTTGCAGGCGCAAGGGCAGCGCCGCCGCCTCGCCGGCAAACGCCACCGCCACCCGCGGCGCACGGTCGATGAGGGACTCCAGCATCGCCAGGAAGGCGCCGTCGGCCTCCTCGTCCAGCCGGTTGCCGATCACCAGACACAGGAAGGCATCGTCCGGCAGGCCGTAGCCGGCCCTGGCCGCCGCTTTGGAGGGTGCCTTGGCGGGAACCGTCCTGTCCGGTTCCGGTGCGCCGATCAGTGAATGCAGAAAGCGGAAGGGCCGCCATGAGGCCGCAAGCGGACCGCTTTCCGGCCGGCTCCCCCCGCCGAAATCCAGCACGATGCCGGCCAGCGACGGCGTGGCCCCGCTGGTGGTGGGGATGCAGAGGGTGGGCCGCGCCGCCGCCAGCAGGTCGGCGACGATGACCGATCCGCCCAGCGACACCACCACGTCCGGGTCGTGCCAGTCGACCGCGCGCAGGAACCAGTCGATCTTGTCCCGGCTCAGCCCGCGGCCGGTCGAGGACAGCATCCGGAAGGAGCGGCCGTCCGCCTCGATCACCTGCTTGCCGTCGAAGGCCGGCTCCACCGAGGATGCGAAGGACGGCACGAACAGGCTGTGGATGTCGGCCGGCATGATGTTGGTGTTGAGAATCACCACCTCCCGGCCGCAGCGCTCCTCCAGAACCGCGGCATAGGACAGCAGGTCGCGCGACGGCTGGTGGCGCAGCGACAGAAACTGGTTCGTCACCAGCACGACCCGCCCGGTGGCCGGGCTGCCCGCCGGGCGGGGCCGCGGCGCGAGGCCGAGCCGGTCGCGGATCGCGCCGATCAGGCGGGTGTAGTGGGGAAACAGCCGATCCTCGAAGAAGCCGGGCCGGCTCGCCCCGTTCATGCGCATCAGGAAAAGCTGGCGGCCCATGCAGCAATAGATGTGAAGCAGGCGGTCGAGATCCGGGTGCTCGAACTCTGGGCGCTCGAACTCGGCTTCGATCAGGTCGAGCAACTCGTCGTAGCGGCGCAGGTCGCCGGTGATCGCGGCCAGCGCGGACAGGCGCAGGACCGGATCGGCAGCGCCGGTCAGGCGGCCGAGCTGCGTGGCGCAGGCGGCACGCTCGTCCGGCGGGGCATGGCGGAGACGCTCCAGCAAGGACTCGATCTCCCGCAAGGCGGACGCGCTTTCGACCGGCCGCAGCATGGCCCGGCTGAGCGCGGCGACGGCATCCGCGGAACTTCCCGCCGACAGCTCCATGGTTCAACCCCCGGTAAGGCCACCCTGCCGCACCAGATCAAATTTCCCGATCCGCGGCAAGCACAGCCGGAAACGCAGGGCACGGCAGACGCCTGTCCCGCAACACTCCCCGCCCTGCCCTGTTGTACCGGGTCAATGTGCAGCACCGCCGCGCAAGGCCGGTGCAATGGGGAGTGGTCCATGAGCGAACTCCGTGAGGGCAGCGCCACCGTCACCGCGGAGGCCGAGGCCTTCTATACCGAAAGCCTCAAGCTGCTGACCCAGTCCAACATCCCGTTCCTGTTGGGCGGGACCTACGCGATCAGCGCCTATACCGGCATCACGCGGCCGACCAAGGACATCGACATCTTCTGCCGCGGCGGCGATTTCCCGCGCATCCTGTCCCATTTCCAGGACCATGGCTTCGAGACGGAGATCGAGGACGAGCGCTGGATCGGCAAGGTCAAGCATGGCGAGCTGTTCTTCGACGTCATCTTCAACTCGGCGGTCGCCATCAACCCGGTCAACGACCGCTGGTTCAAGGAGGAGCATCGCGCGGTGATCTGCGGCAGCGACGTGCCGCTGGTGGCGCCGACCGAGATGATCTTCTCCAAATCCTTCGTCCAGATGCGCCACAAGTACGACGGGCCGGACGTCGTCCATATGATCCTGAAGCAGCATGACAGGATCGACTGGAAACGGCTGCTCGCCCACATGGAGCAGCATTGGGAGGTGCTGCTGATCCACCTGCTGAACTTCCGCTTCATCTATCCGACCGAGCGCGACCGCGTGCCCGACTGGCTGGTGGCGGAGCTGCTGGAGAGGATGCAGGAGCGCGCCAAGCTGCCGGTCGCCCAGACCCGTATCTGCCGGGGCCGGCTGTTCTCGCGCGAGGATTACCTGATCGACGTCACCGAGTGGGGCTTCGCCGACGTGGTCGGGGAGGAGGGCACCAGGCAGAACCCGAAGGAGAACGGGAATGGATGAGCGCAGGCTGACCGTCGCCGCCATCGGCGACATCCATGTCGGCGAGACCACGCAATATCCCTATCGCGAGCTGTTCCAGGAAATCGCCGGCAAGGCCGACGTGCTGGCGCTGTGCGGCGACCTGACCAACCACGGCAAGCCGCGCGAGGCGGAGATCCTGGCCGACGCCCTGCGCTCCATCGGCATTCCGGTGGTCGCGGTGTTCGGCAACCACGATTACGAATGCGGTCATGTGGAGGAGGTCCAGCACATCCTGGCCCAGGCCGGGGTGCGGTTCCTCGACGGGGCGCCGCAGGAGATCGGCGGCGTCGGCTTCGCCGGGGTGAAGGGCTTCGGCGGCGGCTTCGGCAACCGGATGCTCGACAGCTTCGGCGAGCCGGCGATCAAGCAGTTCGTCCATGAGGCGGTGAACGAGGCGATGCGGCTGGAGAGCGCGCTGCGGCAGCTCGACACCGAGCGGGTGTTCGTCGTGCTGCATTACGCCCCCATCGCCGCGACGGTGGAGGGGGAGCCGACGGAGATCTTCCCCTTCCTGGGCTCGTCGCGGCTGGCGGAGACCATCGACCGCTTCGACAATGTGCGGGCGGTGGCGCATGGGCATGCGCATCACGGGACATACAGCGGAAAGACGCTGCGGGGGACGCCGGTCTACAATGTGGCGCAGACCATCCCCAAGGAGACCGGGCGGCCCTATGCGCTGATCGAGGTGTGAGAGTGCCCTCTCCCGGGACGGGAGAGGGAAATCAGTGGCGGTAGAGGGCCGGCAGTCAGAACACCCAGAGCTGTTCCGGCGGCAGGTGCAGCCAGTGGGTGCCGGCGGCCAGCGGACGGCCGAAGGCGCGGAGCGTCTGGTCGCCGCAGCGGAAGACATGCTCCCAGTGGCTGCCGAGATAGACCGAGGTCTCCAGCTCGGCCGGGATGCGGTTCTCGCCATCCCCTCCCCCTGGGCCGTCCACCATCTCGACCTGTTCCAGGCGGATGACGCCGGTGGCCTCCTCGGACACGCCCTTGCCGGCGCGGTCCTTGCCCCACAGCGGGTGGCCGGACAGCTCGATGCGGGCGTAGCCGCCGCGCTTGTCCTGCACCCGGCTCTTGATCTGGTTGTTGACGCCCATGAACTCGGAGGCGAACAGGCTGACCGGCTCGGTGTAGAGCTGTTCGGGCGTGCCGGCCTGGACGATGCGGCCGCCGTCGAGCAGGACGATGCGGTCGGCAATCGCCATCGCCTCGACCTGATCGTGGGTGACGAAGACGGCGGTCAGGTTCATCCGCTTGATCAGCGTGCGGATCCAGATGCGGGCCTCCTCGCGTAGCTTGGCGTCGAGGTTCGACAGCGGCTCGTCGAGCAGGATGACCGGCGGGTTGTAGACCAGCGCGCGGGCCAGCGCCACGCGCTGCTGCTGGCCGCCCGACATCTGGTGCGGATAGCGGTCGCCGAGATGGCCGAGCCCGACGCCGTCGAGAACGGCAGCGACGCGCTGCTGGAGTTCGGCCTTCGGCACATTGCGGAGGCGCAGGCCGTAGGCGACGTTCTCGAACACCGTCTTGTGCGGCCACAGCGCGTAGGACTGGAAGACGAGGCCGAGGCCGCGCTTCTCCGACGGCACGTTGAGGCCGGCGGCGGCGTCGAACACCGGCTGGTCGCCGATGGAGATGACGCCCTTCTTCGGCTCCTCCAGCCCGGCGATGGAGCGCAGAAGCGTGGTCTTGCCGCTGCCCGACCGGCCGAGCAGGGCGACGATCTCGCCCTGGGCGAAGGTGGCGGTGATGCCCTTCAGGATCTCGGTGCTGCCATAGGACAGGTGCAGGTCGTCGATGATGAGCTTAGCCATGGGAGCGTTTCCCGAAGAGCGACATCAGCAGCAGGCCGCCGCCGATCATCGCGATGTTGACGGTGGAGAGCGCGGTCACGAGGTCGACGGCACCGGTGCCCCACAGCGAGACCAGCAGCGAGCCGATCACCTCGGTGCCGGGGGCCAGCAGATAGACGCCCGTGGAGTATTCGCGCATGAAAGTGACGAAGATCAGCAGCCAGCTGGAGAACAGACCGACCTTGACCAGCGGGATCGTCAGGTCGCGCGACACCCGGCCGGGGCTGGCGCCGACGATGCGGCCGGCCTCCTCCAGTTCGGGGCCGATCTGGAGCAGCGCACCGCTGACCAGACGCATGCCGTAGGCGAGCCAGACCAGCGTGTAGGCGACCCAGATGGCGATCATGGTCTGGCGCAGCGGCGACAGGAAGGGCGTGAACAGGAAGACCCAGAAGATCGCCAGACCGGCCACCAGGCCCGGCATGGCACGCGGCAGCAGGACCAGATAGTCCATCAGCCTGGTCCAGCCCGACTGCCAGCGGTGGGCGGCGAGGTTCAGCATGGTGTAGACGCCGACCGACAGCGCCCCGCCGACGGACGCGATCAGCAGCGTGTTGACGATGCCGCGGGTCAGGTTGGGGAACTCCATCAGCTCGCGGAAATGGGCCAGCGTCAGCACGTCCAGCAGGTTGACGCCCTCGCCCCAGCTCGACACGAAGGCGCGCAGCACCAGACCGCTGATCGGGACCACCACGGTGAACAGCAGCCACGCGGCGATCATCGCCGCCGCCGGCCAACGCCAGACGCCGATGGACACCGGCTTCTGCGCCGCGGCCTTGCCCTTCACCGAGACGTAGCGGTTGGCGGCGCGCAGCAGGAAGCGCTGGAGCGCCACCAGCGGCAGGGCGATGCAGATGATCGCCACCACCACCACCGCCATCAGCTGGTAGGACGGCGTGCCCAGCTTGTTGGTCAGCTTGTAGAGGTAGGTCGCCAACACAAGGATGCCCTCGGGGTCGCCGAGAACCAGCGGCAGGCCGAACAGCTCGAATCCCAGGAAGAAGACCAGCACGGCGGCGTAGAGGATGTTCGGCATCACCATCGGCAGGCTGACGGTCAGCGCCGTGCGCAGCGGGCCGGCGCCGGTCATGCGCGCCGCTTCCTCCACGTCGGAGCCCAGGCTGCGCAGGGCGGAGGACGTGTAGAGGAAGACGTGCGGGACGTGGGTCAGGCCGGCGATGACGATCAGCGTCGTCTTGGAATAGAGGTACCAGGGGACGAAGCCGAAGACGCCCTTGAACCACAGCGTGACGAAGCCCGCCGGGCCGAGGCTGACCACGAAGCCGAAGGCCAGCACCACCGACGACACGAACATCGGCACGAGGATCACCGGCTCGATCCAGCGGCGGCCCGGCAGGTCGGTGCGGGCCATCAGGAAGGCGAGCATGGCGCCGACCGGCACGGCGATGGCGGTCATGCCGAAGGCGATGACGCACGAGTTGTAGAGGGCGTCGAAGAAATCCTCGTCGTCCAGGACGAACTCGTAGGCGCTGAGCGTGAAGGCGGTCTTGGGCTGGAAGAACGGCCCGTCGAGGAAGCTCTGGTAGACGACCAGGCCGATCGGGGCCAGCACGGCAATCGCCATGGCGACGATCACCGCGATGCGCGTCGCGCGGTTCATGGGGGGATTCCTTGATTCGGCGGCTTTGGCGCCCTCCCCAGGGATTTTGGGGCAAGCCCCCTCTCCCCCCGGGGAGAGGGTCGGGGTGAGGGGGAGGCGTTGGGTGGATTTTAAGGGGAGCGCGAGGTGTTTTCCGGCGAACTGAGCCACGCCATGCGTCCCCCTCACCCTAACCCTCTCCCCGGGGGGAGAGGGGACTAAGCACGGGCTTGAGAGCAGCAGTTACTTCCCCTGGAGGGCCTTCTGCCAGTCCTTCAGGAACTTCAGGCGCTTGACCTGGTCGAGGTAGGTGAGCAGTTCCGGGCCGACGTGGATCGGGCGCAGCGTGCTTTCCGGGATGCCGGCGGTCGGGTTGGCCGAGGCCAGATCGGTGCGGATCGAGCCCATGTAGCGCGCCTGCATCGCCTGCTGGCCCTGCTTGGACAGCAGATAGTCGAGGAACAGCTTGGCGGCGTTCGGGTGCTTGGCGCCCTTCGGGATGAAGGCGATGCGCGACATCACGATGGTGTAGTCGGACGGCAGCACGATGCCCAGCGACTCCGGGTCCTTGTGCTGGCGCTCGTACACGTAGGAGCCGATCATGTTGTAGCCGATGGTGTGCTCGCCCGACGTCAGCCGCTCGATCATCGCGCCCGAGGAGGTGTAGAGCTTCACCCCGGTCTGGCCCATCGCCTTCACCAGATCCCAGGTGTTCTTGTTCGCCTGCACGTCCTGGGTGATGTAGAGGAAGCCGACGCCGCTGCGCTCCGGATCGTACGACGTGACCTTGCCCTTGTAGGCGTCCGGCTTCTCGGCCAGCAGCTTGGCGAGGTCGGCGTGGGTCTTCGGCACGTCGGCGGCCGGCACCACGCGCTTGTTGTAGGCGAAGACGATCGGCTCGGCGGTGGTGCCGAAGGCCTCGTTCTTATAGTTGGCCCAGTCGGGGATGCTCTTCGATTCGGGCGAGCTGTAGGACTGGGCGTAGCCGTCGTTGACCAGCTTCATCTGCAGGTCCATCGCCGACGACCACATCAGGTCGGTGGTGCCGGTGTTGGCCGCCGCCTCGCTGATGAAGCGGTTGTACATCTCGGTCGAGTTCTGGTCGGCATATTCCAGCTTGACCTTGGGATAGAGCGCCTCGAACCCCTTCAGCAGTTCCGACACGGCGGCCGCGTCGGTGGCGGAATAGATGCTGAGCGCGCCTTCCTGGTTCGCCGCCTCGATGATCTTGGCATAGGCGGGGTCGTAGCCGGCGGGGACCGACTGCGCCTGGGCGGTGCCGGCGGTGAAGGCGGGCACGGCGACGGACACTGTGACGGTGAGGGCCGTCGCGACCAGAAGGGCCAGTTTGGTGCGCATCTCTTCCTCTCCTGCGGTTGGTTTCCACGGCGTCGTTGCGGGCCGGGTTGGTTGGGCTTACAAGCGGATTTGCCGTGACTATAGGCAATCAACCTGTCGCCAATCTGTCGCGGATGAAAATTGTTGGTGGAACGGAACAGGTGCGGTCGGATGATGGCCCAATCGGACGATAGGCGGCTCCCTTGCGCATCCTGATCGTGGAGGACGACGCGGCGCTGGCGCGCGGGGTGACCGGCGGGCTGAAGCTGGCCGGCTATGCCGTCGACCATGTCGCGTCGGGCGAGGAGGCGGTGCGGCTGGAGCGGGCGGAGCCCTATGGGCTGGTGGTGCTGGATCTGGGCCTGCCCGACCTGTCGGGGTTCGAGGTGCTGACCCGCATCCGCCGCCGCGGCTCCACCGTGCCGGTGATGATCCTGACCGCGCGGGAGGCGGTGGCCGACCGGGTGAAGGGGTTGGATTTGGGCGCCGACGACTACCTGCTGAAGCCCTTCGATCCCGCGGAGTTCGAGGCGCGGGTGCGCGCCCTGGTGCGCCGCGGCCAGGGCACGCCGGTGCCGGAGCTGGCCTGCGGCGCCCTGCGCTACGACCGCTCCACCGCGACGGTGACGCTGAACGGCCGGGTCCTGGATTTGCGCAAGCGCGAGCTGGCGGTGCTGGAGGGGCTGATCACCAGGGCCGGCAAGGTGGTGCCGAAGGACCGGCTGGCCGGCGAGGTGTTCGGCTTCGACGAGCCGGTGGCGCCGAACGCCATCGAGCTGTATGTCGCCCGGCTGCGCAAGAAGCTGGAACCGGACGGGCCGCAGATCCGCACCATCCGCGGGCTGGGCTATCTGATGGAAAATCCCTGATGGCGGCCATTCGGGTGGGCCGGCCGGAGCGGGTGCCGTCACTGCGCCGCCGGCTGCTGACCCGGCTGCTGGTGCCGCTGGGTGCTCTGGCGGTGGGGCTGGGCGTCGGCGGGTCGGCGCTGATCCATGGCTTCGTGCAATCGACCCATGACCGGCTGCTCGCCGGTTCGACGCTGGCCATCGCCGAGCGGCTGGCGGTGGGGGACGATGACGGCGAGGTGACGGTCGACCTGCCGGCGGTCGCCTTCGGCATGCTGGAGAGCCAGGCCCGCGACAACATCTATTACAACGTCGCCCATGAGGGCGGGGTGATCACCGGCTATCTCGACCTGCCGCTGCCGGACATCCAGGCGATGCCGACCAACGTCACGGTGTTCCGCGATGCCTCCTATCACGGCCATCCGGTGCGGGTGGCGGCACAGGTCCGGCGGCTCTACGGCGTGCCGCAGCCGGTGCTGGTCCAGGTGGCGGAGACGACAGCGGGACGGCGCACGCTGGAGGTCGACCTGCTGCTGTGGCTGACCCTGCTGGAGGTGGCGCTGGTCGGCGGCAGCGGGATGCTGGTGTGGGGGGCGGTCGGGCGCGGGCTGGCGCCGCTGAAGCGGCTGCGCCGGGTGATCGATGCCCGCTCGGCGCGCGGGGGAATGGCATTGGTGCCGCTGCCGCTGGCGGTGGTGCCGGCGGAGGTGCTGCCGCTGGTGGTCGCCATCAACGGGCTGCTGGCCCGGCTGGACCAGTCCATCGGCACGATGCGGCGCTTCACCGCCGACGCCTCGCACCAGCTGCGCACGCCGCTGGCGGTGCTGCGCACCCATCTGGCCCTGCTGCGCCGCTACGGCACCGACAGCGCCGAGGGGCGCGCGGCGCTGGACGACGTCGACGGAGCGGTGAAGCGGCTGGAGCGGCTGCTGGTCCAGCTGCTGGCGCTGGCCCGCGCCGACGAGGATGCACCGGCGGTTCCCGCCGCCCCCGAGGTCGCCGACCTGATGCAGGTGGCGATGGAGGTTGCCGCCGAGCAGGTGCCGGCGGCGCTGGCCCAGGATGTCGAGGTGCGCTTTGAAGGGCCGGAGGACGGGACCGCCCTGCGGGTCGCCGGGAACGCCGTGCTGTTGGGGGAGCTTCTGGGCAACCTGCTGGACAACGCCATCCGCTACAACCGGCCGGGCGGCACGGTGACGGTGCGGGTCGGAGGAGACACCGCAACGGGGCCGGTGATGGAGGTCGAGGACGACGGCCCCGGCATCCCGGAGGCGGAGCGCGGGCGGGTGTTCGAACGCTTCTACCGCCTGGACCGTCCGGGCGAGCCGCCGCGTACCGGCAGCGGGCTGGGGCTTGCTATCGTCCGCGCCCTCGCCGACCGGTTGGGGGCTTCGGTCCGGCTGGATGCCGGGACCGGAGGTAAGGGACTGAAGGTGACGGTGACCCTGCGGGGGGCATCAGGCGACTCCTGTATTTTGCCAGAAATCTCCCTTTCCCCCCGCTCTCGCGCAAACGAGGTTTGCGCTGACGCGACAGGCGGACCTCCGGTCCGCCGAAAGCGGGGAGAGGGTCGGGGTGAGGGGGATGCATGATGTGGATCGGCAAGAAGCGAAGTGCCGCTCAGCCGCATAAGGCACGCCACGCGCCCCCCTCACCCTAACCCTCTCCCCGGGGGGAGAGGGGATGAGGCCTCAACCCGAACGCTGCCATGACAATTTTGTTAACCAGAGCTGCGCGGATATGTCGCCGGCTTCCATTGCCAGTTCGCAGCAGCGGGACTATCTGACCGCTCCGCAAGGCCTGTGCCGGCAAGGTGTTGGAAGTAAATACAGTCCGAACAACGGACGAATATTTTTTCCTCGTCCCGGCTTGGCCCACGGAAGAAAGAAACGGCTCCCGGCGTCTATTGCCCAGGAGACCGCACAATAAGGGTCTGGCTGCCCATCGAACCGGGCGGCCGAAAGAGGTTAGGGAAAGGGTCTGTCGCTATGCTTTGCAACATCGTCACCGTCGCCTCGTTGGGCGTTCTTTTGCTGTCGGGTATCGGCTTCAGCGTCACCAAGGCGCCGAAGCAGGACCGCCAGCACGAAACCGACATGCCTCGCCGCATGGCGGACGAGAACATCATGGGGTGATGTCGGAGTTTTTTAGCGGTTGCCGGGTCTGCCGGCAGCCGCGAAGGTGACAGGTTGTCCCCTCTCCCGGTGTAGGAGAGGGGACTTCTTTGATGATCAAGCCTCCAAAATCTTATCCAGCGTGATGGGCAGGTCACAGAGGCGCTTGCCGGTCGCGTGATGGATCGCGTTGGCGATGGCGGCGGGGACGCCGACGATGCCGATCTCGCCGACACCCTTGGCACCCAGCGGGTTGACGATGTCGTCATGCTCCTCGACGAAGATGACGTCGATGTCGTGGACGTCCGCGTTCACCGGGATGTGGTACTCGCCGAAATCGTGGTTCATGAAGCGGCCCAGCCGCTGGTCGATCATCGATTCCTCCTCCAGCGCCATCCCGATGCCCCACACCACCGCACCCAGGATCTGGCTGCGCGCCGTCTTGGGATTGATGATGCGGCCGGCGGCCACCGCGCTGACCACGCGGGTCACCTGCACGGTGCCGAGATCCTCGTCCACCCGCACCTCGGCGAAGATGGCGGAGTGGGTGCCGAGCGCATGCTTCATCTGAGACTTGTAATAGGGGACCGAGCGCGCCTCGTCCTCCAGCACCAGCAGATCGTTGGCCCGCATCACCTCGGTGATCGACAGACGCCAGGACGGGTCGGCCTTGGCGATCAGGAAGCCGTCGGCGAAGGTCAGGTCGTCGGCCTTAAGCCCCTTCAACGGACCGTCGTTCAGCCCGGCCGCCAGACCGGCCAGCTTGTCGCGCAGCCGGTCGCAGACCGCCTTCACCGCGGAGCCGACCGACGACACCGTCCAGGAGCCGCCCTGCAACGGCGCCATCGGCAGGTTGGTGTCGCCGAGCTGGAAGGACACCTTCTCAATCGGCAGCCCCAGGATGTCGGCGGCGATTTGCGTCATCGCCGTGTAGGTACCGGGGCCGATGTCGGCGGTGGCGCTGCCCACCGTCAGCGTGCCGTCGATGCCGAGCTTGGCCGAGGCGACCGCCTGCCCCTGCATGGCGTCCCACACGCCGGTCGCCATGCCCCAGCCGACCAGTTGCCGGCCCTCGCGCATCGAGCGGGGGGCATGGCTGCGCTTGTGCCAGCCGAAGCGTTCGGCGCCCTGCTGGAAGCAGGCGCGCAGCTCCTTGCTGGAGAAGGGCTTGCCGGTGTTGGGATCGACCTCGGTGTAGTTCTTCAGCCGCAGCTCCAGCGGGTCCATGCCGAGCTTGGCCGCCAGCTCGTCCATGGCGATCTCCAGCGCCGGGACGCCGATGGCGGCACCGGGAGCGCGCTGGTCGAGCGGGGTGTGGGTGTCCATCCGCGCCAGCTTGTAGTCCAGCCGGACATTGTCGCACTTGTATTGCTGGCCCGACCAATTGACGACGACCTCGACGTAATTCTCGGTCTGCGAGGTCTCCTGCACCGCCTCGTGGATGACGGCGGTGAGGGTGCCGTCCCTCTTCGCCCCCAGCGCCACGCGCTGGAGCGTTTCCGGGCGGTGGCCGAAGCTGAACATCTGCGGGCGCGTCAGCTCGACCCGGACCGAGCGCTTCAGCGCGGTCGCCGCCAGAACCGCCATGAACAGCTGGTGCTGCGGCCGCAGGCCCGAGCCGAAAGCGCCGCCGACGAAGGGGGAGATCACCCGCACCGAATCCTTCGACAGGTCGAAGACGTTGCAGACATAGGTCTGGGTGTTGATCGGCCCCTGCGTCTTGTCATGGACGGTCAGGCTGCCGTCGGTGTGATAGATGACGGTGGAGGCGTGCATCTCCATCGGGTTGTGATGCTCGACCGCCTGGGAGAAGTTCAGGTCGACGCTGACCTCCGCCTCGGCCAGCGCCCTGTCGGCGTCGCCGCGCGGCTTGGGCGGGGGCTGGAAGCCGCCCTTGTCCTTGCCGGGGGTGAAGGCGTTGGCCTTGGCCGCACGCAGGTCGGTCTGGTGGTCGTCCGCCTCGTAGGTCACATGGATCAGCCGGGCGGCGTAGCGCGCCAGCTCGAAGCTCTCCGCCACCACAAGGGCGATGGGCTGGAGCGCATGGTGGATCGTCGCGTCGTAGAGCGGGCGGAAGGGCGAGCCCTTCGGCGCGTCGTCGTCCTTCCACTTGCGGTCGAACCAGGGCAGGCTCGGCCGGTTCTCGTGGGTGAAGACCTGGAAGATTCCGGGAAGCGCCAGCGCCTTCGAGACGTCGATGGTAAGGATGCGGCCGCGGGCGATGGCGCTGGAGACGATGTAGCCGTGGGCGAGGCCGGGCGTGCTGAACTCCGCCGCGTATTTGGCGCCGCCGGTCACCTTCAGCCGGCCGTCGACGCGGCTGACGGGCTTGCCGATCTGCGAACCGGGACGGTCGAGCGGAGCGGGGATGGTCGGTTTGGCGATCATGAGTGCTCCACTCCGGCGGCTTCGGCCAGCGCCCGGACGATGGCGCGCTCGGCAAGTCCGATCTTGAAGGCGTTGTGGGATTGGCCCTTGGCATCGCGCAACAGGACGCGTGCTGCTTCGCGGAAAGTCTCCAGCGAGGCGGGCTTGCCGGCCAGTTCGGCTTCCGCCGCCGGATCGCGCCAGGGCTTGTGGGCGACGCCGCCGAGCGCCAGCCGGGCGCTGCGGATCGTCTGGCCGTCCATCGTGAGCGCGGCGGCGACCGACACCAGCGCGAAGGCGTAGGAGGCGCGGTCGCGGACCTTCAGGTAGGTCGAATGGTCGGCGAAGCCCTGCGCCGGCAGGTCGATGGCGGTGATCAGCTCGTCGGCGGCGAGGCTGCTGTCGATGTGCGGGGTGTCGCCGGGCAGGCGGTGGAAGTCGGCCAAGGGGATGGTGCGCTCGCCCTTGGGGCCGCTGACGCGGACCACGGCATCGAGCGCCGCCAGCGCCACGCACATGTCTGACGGGTGGACGGCGATGCAGCTGTCGCTGGCGCCCAGGATGGCGTGGATGCGGTTGACCCCGGTCAGCGCACCGCAGCCGGTCCCCGGCTCCCGTTTGTTGCAGGGGGTGCCGGTGTCGTAGAAGTAATAGCAGCGCGTGCGTTGCAGCAGGTTGCCGCCGTTGGTCGCCATGTTGCGCAGCTGGGCCGAGGCGCCGGCCAGGATCGCCTTCGACAGCATCGGATAGCGCGCCTGCACCCGCGCGTCATAGGCGGTGTCGGCATTGCGGGCGAGCGCACCGAGCCGCAGGCCGCCGTCGTCGGTGTCCTCGATGCGGTCGAGGCCGAGGCGGGAAATGTCGACCAGACGCTCCGGCCGCATCACGTCGGCCTTCATCAGGTCGAGCAGGTTGGTGCCGCCCGCCACGAACTTCACCGCCGCCTCGGTCGTCGTGCCGGGCTGGCCGGCGACGCCGCGCAAGGCCGCATCGACGCTGTCGGGACGGTCGTAGGAGAAGGCCCTCATGACGCGCCTCCGTCCTTGGCCGCCGGCTGCGCGTCCATCACCTGCCGGATGGCGGCGACGATGTTGGGATAGGCGCCGCAGCGGCAGAGGTTGCCGCTCATCAGTTCTCGGATGTCGTCGTCGGACTTGGCGTGCCCCTCCTCCAGCAGGCCGACCGCCGAGCAGATCTGGCCGGGGGTGCAATAGCCGCACTGGAAGGCGTCCTGCTCGACGAAGGCCTCCTGCAACGGGTGGAGCGCGTCGCCGCTGGCAAGCCCTTCAATCGTCGTGACGGTCCGCCCCTCCGCCATCACCGCCAGGGTCAGGCAGGAATTGATGCGGCGGCCGTCCACAAGCACGGTGCAGGCGCCGCACTGGCCATGGTCGCAGCCCTTCTTGGTGCCGGTCAGGTCGAGATGCAGGCGCAAGGCGTCGAGCAGGCTGGTCCAGGGGGCGACGTGCAGGGTCTTGCGGCTGCCGTTGATGGTCAGGCTGACCTCCATGGCGTCCGGCGGCGGCGCCGGCTGTTTTTGGGCGTGGCCCTGGAAGGCTGGACCTGTTGGCTGGGACATGACCGCTCCGACTGCTGGCAGGTGGTTCCACGAAAGGGATCGCGGAGGTAACAGCAGCCCTTCCGCCGCGTTCCTCCGGGAAGTTCCGTCCAGAAGTTCCACCGAAAACTTCACCACCGCGGATGCTGTCAAACAGCGGCGGCCGCCCCATCTGGTGCGGAGGAACGCACTCGAATCGCGGAGTCCCCTGCCATGAAACTGTCCGGTTCCTGCCGCTGCGGCGCCGTTCGCTTTACGCTGAACTCGCCGACGCCGGTCCCCTACATGCGCTGCTATTGCACCATCTGCCGCAAGAGTGCCGGCGGCGGGGGATATGCCATCAATCTCGGCGGCGATGCCGACACGCTTGAGGTCGAGGGGCGCGAGGCGGTGGCGACGTGGCGGGCGCCGATCGAGGACCCCGACCGTCCCGGCCAGACCCACCTTGGCCCGTCGCACCGGCATTTCTGCAAGCACTGCGGCACGGCGCTGTGGGCGGAGGATCCGGCCTGGCCGGAGCTGGTCCATCCCTTCGCCTCGGCCATCGACACGCCGCTGCCGACCCCGCCGGAGCAGGTCCACATCATGCTGGACTTCAAGGCGCCGTGGGTGGAGGTGCCGAACGGCCCCAACGATGTGCAGTTCGCCCGCTATCCGGAGGAGTCGCTGGAGGACTGGCACCGGCGGCACGGGCTGCTCGACCGGTAGACACCGCGCGATGGCGCGGTTGCTGGGATGGCTGGCGCTGCTGGTCCTGCTGGCGCTGGGCGGCGCGGCGGCGGGCGTGTGGGCCGGGCTGATCGCGGTGCCGCCGCGCTACGACCCGTGGGCGCGGCTCGATCTGCGGGCGGAGCCGGACTGGCTGACCGGCTTCAAGCTGGCGCGGCTGACCGGCGAGCCTGAGCAGTGCCGGGCGGCGCTGGGCGAAACCGGCCTGCGCTTCACCTCCCTGCCCGACCGCCCGTCGGACGAGAACTGCGCGCTCAGCGGCGTGGTGCGGGTGTCGCGGTCGGATGTCTCGTTCAGCAGCGGCTTCGTCGCCACCTGCGGGCTGGCCGCCGCCTGGACCCTGTTCGAGGCGAACGCCCTCCAGCCGGCGGCGCAGCGGCATTTCGGGCAGAGGGTGGCACGGGTCGAGCATCTCGGCACCTATGCCTGCCGCAACGTCTATGGCCGGGCGGAGGGGCGGCGCAGCGAGCATGCGACCGCCAACGCCATCGACCTCGCCGCCTTCGTGCTGGCCGACGGAACGCGGATCGGCGTGCTGGCCGATTGGCAGGCGAAGGGAGGCAACGGGGCGGACGGGCGCAAGGCGGCCTTCCTGCGCGACCTGCGCGACGGCGCCTGCCGCTTCTTCGACGTGGTGCTGGGCCCCGACTACAACGAGGCGCACCGCAACCATTTCCACCTCGACATGGGTGCCTTCCGCAGCTGCCGTTAGCGTCCATCCGGTTCGGACTATGTCCGCTGGGTGCGTCAACGATTCTACGAAAGAAAGGGTTATCTCGCGCCGGATTTCGCTCCACCATCATAATAAAAATGGACCCAGCGAAAGGGAGGATGCCGATGTTGACTTTGCTTTACCGAAGCGATGCGGTGCCCCTGCTGCCTTTTTCAGCACTGGCGGACATTTGCGTACGAAGCTCGGCAAACAATCGGCGTCTGGGCGTAACCGGTTTCCTTGTGGAGCATGAGGGAACCTTCCTGCAAGTCCTGGAAGGCGAGCCGGACACCGTCAGCGGATTGTACGACCGGATTGTGCATGATGAGCGGCACTGCAACATGGCGATGCTGGGCCGGTGGGAGCGGCCGGGACGGGCCTTCGGTTTCTGGGCGATGAATTTCGGCCCGCTGGACGACCCGGCCTTCTGGCAGGGCGAGTTCGCCGAACTGCGCGACGGGGAGGCCTTCCGGCGCGGGAGCGGCGATGCCGAGACCGCGCTGGCCGTGCTGTGCCGCGCCTATGTGTTCGCCGGCACGGTGGCGGGCACAGACCCGGTGATCCGCGGCTTCGTCATGGGCTATCCGCCGGCGACGAGGCAGGTGGTGAAGGTGTGAAAGATCAAGCCCCTGATCGGGCTGGATGGTTTGAATTGATCCCTTGACGGGACGCCGCCTGCTCGTGCCATCGTCGCCCTCGCCCGGCCCCCGAAGGCCAGCCGCCGAGGAGAACCCCGTCGATGAGCGCCCTGCGGCGTCTGTCCGCCCCTGCCCTGGTCCTGGCCCTTCTGACGGCTCTGGCCGCCGCGAAGCCATGGCTGCACCGCCATCTGGAGCCGCTGGTCGGCCCGGATCTCAGCAGCGGGTTCGACATCGCCGTCGCGTCCGCTGCCTGGCTGGTCGCCGCCTGGGGCGGGGCGCGGCTGATCGACCTGCTGGCGGCCGGCAACGGCGGGATCGGCCCCGACGGCCTGCCGCGGCCGCCGCGCATCCCGCGGCTGCTGGCCGATTTGATGCGCTTCTTCGTCTATGGCGTCGCGGTGGTGGCGATCCTCGCCTTCGTGTTCGAGCAGCCGGTGACGGGCCTGCTGGCGACCTCCGGCGTCGCCATCGCCGTGCTGGGCTTCGCGCTGCGCAACATGATCGCCGACATCTTCGCCGGCATCGCGCTGAACATCGAACACCCCTACCGCATCGGCGACTGGCTGGAGCTGTCGCCCGGCGTGTCGGGGCGGGTGGACGAGATCAACTGGCGCGCCACCCGGCTGATCGCCGGTGACGGCACCGCCATCGTCGTGCCGAACGGCATCGTCGCCGGCAGCCGCTTCGTCAATTACAGCCGCCCCAGCCCGGCCTTCCGCACCACCGTCCCCATCCTGCTGGACCAGGAGGTGCCGGTGGAGCGCGCCAAGCGCATCCTGCTGTCGGCCATGCTGTGCGCCGACGGCGTGCTGACCACCCCAAGGCCCGACGTGGTGGTGGAGGCGGTGACGCCCAACGGCATCGCCTATCAGGCGCGCTACTGGCTGGACGATTACGGGCGGGTGGCGCTGGTGCGCGATTCCGTGCTGGCGGCGGTGGTGGGCAACCTCGCCCGTGCCGGGATCGAGCCGGCCCGGCCCAAGCAGGAGATCCGCCGGCGCCAGCCTGCCTTGCCCGACACCGACACCCTGCGCCGCGGCCTGCTGCGCCAGACCGAGCTGTTCGACGCCTTCGACGACGACGAGGTCGACGCGCTGGCCCTGGCGATGCGGCAGATCCATGTGCCGGCCGGGTCGCCGGCCGTCCGCCAGGGCGATGCCGGGGAGTCGCTGTTCGTCATCGCCGAGGGCGTGTTCGACGTGCAGGTCGCCGCCCCCGCCTCCGCGTTCTTCACCGACCCGATGGACGGGCAGCGGGCGGGGGTGCTGCACCTGACGCGCCTGCGGCCGGGCGACCTGTTCGGCGAGATGTCGCTGCTGACCGGCCAGCCGCGCAGCGCCTCGGTGGTCGCCTGCACCGACTCCGTGGTGTTCGAGCTGGCGCGGAGCCACCTGGACCCGGTGCTGCGCCGCCGGCCGGAACTGGCCGAACGGCTGGCCGAGCTGATGGCCGAGCGCCAGAGCCGCAACGCCGCCGAAACCAACCGCCAGCAGGGCGCCGCACCGCAGCCGGCGGTGGAATCGCAGGCGCTGCTGACCCGGCTGCGCGGCTTCTTCGGGCTGTAAACGGCTCTCCCAAAGGAACCTTGAGCCCTGCCAGCCGTTGTTCCACGCGGGTAGCGGTGGTGCAGTTCGGCCCTTTTGACGGGTCTGGCGCCCCTTCGTCCTGAACCAACGAGGAGGCTCGACAGCCGATGTGCGGAGTGAGTGGCGAGATTCGTTTCAAATCCGGCGAGGCGGCGAGCACGGCCGCCGTCCAGGCCATGTGCGACCGGCTGGCTCCGCGCGGGCCGGACGGCCATGGCCTGTTCGCCCATGGGCGCGTCGCCTTCGGCCATCGCCGGCTGAAGATCATCGACCTCAGCGAGGCATCGCAGCAGCCGATGGTCGATTCCGCTCTCGGCCTCGCCATCGTCTTCAACGGCTGCATCTACAACCACAAGGAATTGCGCGAGGAGCTGGCCGGGCTCGGCTACAGCTTCTTCTCCGACGGCGACACCGAGGTGCTGATCAAGGCCTATCACGCTTGGGGCCCGGATTTCGTCAAGCGCATGAACGGCATGTTCGCCTTCGCCATCCATGAGCGCGACAGCGGCCGGGTGGTGCTGGGCCGCGACCGGCTGGGCATCAAGCCGCTCTATCTGGCCGACATTCCCGGCGGCCTGCGCTTCGCCTCCTCCCTGCCTGCCCTGGTGGCATCGGGTGGGATCGACACCGACGTCGATCCGGTGGCGCTGCACCATTACATGAGCTTCCACGCCGTCGTCCCGGCGCCCTACACCATCCTGAAGGGCGTGCGGAAGCTGCCGCCCGCCACGGTGCTGGTGGTGGAGCCGGACGGCACGCGGCGCGAACACACATACTGGTCGCTGACCTTCGGGCCGCAGGCCGGCGACGAGGGGCGCGACTTCGCCGAGTGGCGCGAGCTGGTGCTGGAAACCCTGACCCGCGCGGTGCGCCGCCGGCTGGTCGCGGATGTGCCGGTCGGCGTGCTGCTGTCGGGCGGGCTGGACAGCTCGCTGATCACCGCGCTCTTGGCCGAGAACGGGCAGAGCGGGCTGAAGACCTTCTCCATCGGCTTCGAGACGGTGGGCGACGAGCGCGGCGACGAGTTCCAGTATTCCGACATCGTCGCCAAGCATTTCGGCACCGACCACCATCGCCTCTTCGTCGACAGCGCCCGCGCCCTGCCGGAGCTGACCGACTGCGTGCGCGCGATGTCGGAGCCGATGGTCAGCCACGACAACATCGGCTTCTTCCTGCTGTCGCAGGAGGTGGCCAAGCAGGTGAAGGTGGTGCAGTCGGGCCAGGGCGCCGACGAGGTGTTCGGCGGCTATCACTGGTATCCGCCGCTGCTGGAGAGCCGGGACGCCGTCGGCGACTACGCCCGCGTCTTCTTCGACCGCGACCATGCGGAGATGGCCGAGGCGCTGGATCCGAGATTCATCGGCGAGGACCATTCCCGCCGCTGGCTGGAGCAGCGCTTCGCCATGCCGGGCGCCGAGCGGCCGGTGGACAAGGCGCTGCGGCTCGACACCACGGTGATGCTGGTCGACGATCCGGTGAAGCGCGTCGACAACATGACGATGGCCGCCGGGCTGGAAGCGCGCGTGCCCTTCCTCGACCATGAGCTGGTGGAGCTGGCCGCCCGCATCCCGGCGGAGATGAAGCTGCCCGACGGCGGCAAATATGTGCTGAAGGAGGCGGCGCGCCGCGTGGTGCCGGCGGCGGTGATCGACCGGCCGAAGGGCTATTTCCCGGTGCCGGCGCTGAAATACCTGCGGGGTCCGTTCCTGGAGCGGGTGCGCGACGTGCTGAACGCCCCGTCGGCGCGCCAGCGCGGGCTGTTCCGCCGCGACTATCTCGACCGGCTGCTGGCCGATCCGGAACGCCACATCACGCCGCTCAGGGGATCGAAGCTGTGGCAGGTCGCCCTGCTGGAATTCTGGTTCCAGGAACAGGGCCTGTAAGCAGGCGCCTCAAAACGACAGACGCTCCGCCGGGGCATTCGGGCGCGGGACCGATCCGCATTCCCGGATGTTGCCAATGCGTGGAGCCGCATCCGACGACCAGGGGGATCCCATGAGCTACGCCCGCGTGAAACCGCACCGGCTGGAACGCGCCGCCAGCGCCACCCTGCGCCACACCCGCCGCTACACCGGCCGGCCGCCGGCGGGGGAGACCGGAGCCGACGCGCCGCGTGCCGACGTGACGGTCGATTGCGGCTGGGGACGGCTGATCTTCGCCCACACCTTCGACGATCTCGACCGCATGATCGAGACTCTGCGGCAGGAGGCGCCGGGCACCCGCGACATCGTCTTCTATCTGCAGGACCCGCATGTCGCCCTGTCGCGCGCACCGCAGGAGCTGTTCCTCGACCCCTCCCACACCTTCCGCCTGTGGCTGACCGACTACCGGCCGTCGCGGCGCCGGCCCAAGGGCTACAGCGTCCGCCGGCTGCGCACGCGCGAGGATGCCGAGGGGGTGCAGCGCATCTATGCCCGGCGGCGGATGGTGCCGGTCTCCTCCTCCTTCCTGGTGGCGTCGCGCAACAGCCGGGTGCTGACCCATTTCGTCGCCTGCGACGACGCAACCGGCGAGATCATCGGCTCGGTGACCGCGGTGGACCATGCCCATGCCTATGGCGATCCGGAGAACGGCAGCTCGCTGTGGTGCCTGGCCGTCGATCCGCAGGCCTCCTTTCCGGGGATCGGCGAGACGCTGGTCCGCACGGTGGCGGAGCATGTGCAGGCGCGCGGCCGCGCCTTCCTCGATTTGTCGGTGCTGCACGACAACGAGAGCGCCATCGGGCTCTATGAGAAGCTGAATTTCCGCCGGATTCCGGCCTTCGCGCTGAAGACCAAGAACCCGATCAACGAGCGGCTGTTCACCGGGCCGCAGCCGGGCGAGCAGCTGAACCCCTATGCCACCATCATCGTCAACGAGGCGCGGCGGCGCGGCATCGGCGTCGATGTGCTGGATGCCGAGGCCGGCTATTTCTGCCTGACCTGGGGCGGGCGCAGCGTGGTGTGCCGGGAATCGCTGAGCGAGCTGACCAGCGCCGTCGCCATGAGCCGCTGCGACGACAAGGCGGTGACGCGGCGCGTGCTGGAACGCGCCAGCCTGAAGGTCCCGGCCCAGGCGGTGGCGGGCGAGGCGGAGGAGAATGCCGCCTTCCTGGCGGCCCATGGCCGCATCGTCATCAAGCCGGCGCGCGGCGAGCAGGGGCGCGGCATCACGGTGGACGTGCGCGATGCCGGGACGATGGAAAGCGCCATCGCATCGGCCCGCCAGCATTGCGACACGGTGCTGCTGGAACAGTTCTATGAAGGACAGGATCTGCGGATCATCGTCATCGACAAGAAGGTGGTGGCCGCCGCGGTGCGCCGCCCGGCCGAGGTCACCGGCGACGGCAGCCACACGGTGCGCGAACTGATCGAGGCGCAGAGCCGCCGCCGCGCCGCCGCCACCGGCGGTGAAAGCCACATCCCGCTGGACGCTGAGACCGACCGCTGCCTCGCCGCGGCCGGGAAAAGCCTGGATGACGTGTTGGCGGCGGGCGAGGTGCTGCCGGTGCGCAAGACGGCGAACCTGCACACCGGCGGCACCATCCACGACGTGACCGACAGCCTGCACCCGGAACTGGTGGAGGTGGCGACGGTGGCCGCCCGCGCGCTGGACATCCCGGTGGTGGGATTCGACCTGCTGGTCGAGGCGCCGGACCGGCCCGGCCATGTCTTCATCGAGGCGAACGAGCGTCCGGGCCTCGCCAACCACGAACCGCAGCCGACGGCGGAACGCTTCGTCGATCTGCTGTTCCCGCAGACGCGGGGGGTGCTGTAGCCCCCCTCTCCCCCCCGCTCTCGCGCAAACTCTGTTTGCGCTGACGCGACAGGCGGACCCTTGGTCCGCCGAAAGCGGGGAGAGGGCCGGGGTGAGGGGGATGCACCGCGTGGATTCTCGGTAAGGGGCCGCCGCGCGACCCCCTCACCCTAACCCTCTCCCCGGGGGGGAGAGGGGACTTTCAGCAGGAGGAAAATCCGACCATGGCCGTGCCGCTGCCCATCGACATGGGCTATGTCACCGACGTTCTTTACCGGCTGCTGACCACGCCGAGCCCGACCGGCCACACCGGCGACGTGGTGCGGCTGTGCTGCGCCGAGCTGGAGCGGATGGGCATCCCCTATGAGCTGACGCGGCGCGGCGCCATCCGGGCAGACCTGAAGGGGGTGCGCTCCACCCCCGACCGCGCCCTGGTCGCCCATGTCGACACGCTGGGCGCCCAGGTGAAGATGCTGAAGGACAATGGCCGGATGGAGCTGGTGCCCATCGGCCACTGGTCGTCGCGCTTCGCCGAGGGGGCGCGCTGCACCGTGCTGACCGACCGCGGCCCCTGGCGCGGCACCATCCTGCCGCTGAAGGCGTCCGGCCACACCTTCAACAAGGAAGTCGACAGCCAGCCGGTCACCTGGCAGCAGGTGGAGCTGCGCGTCGACGCCCCGGTCGCCAACCGGCGCGACCTGGAGGAGCGCGGCTTCAACATCGGCGACATCGTGTCGATCGACCCGCAGCCGGAATTCCTGGAGAACGGCTACATCGTCTCGCGCCATCTCGACGACAAGGCGGGGGTGGCGGTGATGCTGGGCGCCGCCAAGGCGGTGGTCGATGCCAAGGCTGCCCTGCCCGTCGACTGCCATCTGCTGTTCACGATCTCCGAGGAGGTCGGGTCCGGCGCCTCTTCCATCCTGCATCAGGACGTGGCGGAGATGGTGACCATCGACAACGGCACCACCGCGCCGGGACAGAACAGCAGCGAGTACGGCGTCACCATCGCCATGGCCGACAGCACCGGCCCCTTCGACATGGCGCTGACCCATTCGCTGATCGCGCTGTGCCAGGCGCAGAACATCCCGCACCAGCGCGACGTCTTCCGCTATTACCGCTGCGACAGCGCGTCCGCCATCGAGGCCGGCAACGACATCCGAACGGCGCTGGTGTGCTTCGGCATCGACGCCTCGCACGGCTACGAGCGCATCCATGCCGACGCGCTGGAAAGCCTGGTGCGGCTCCTGGTGCTGTACCTGCAAAGCCCGCCTCGGGATTGAGGGCGGGATTGAGGGGCGGACCGCTCAGCAGCCCGCCGTCCCGTCCCGCCGCACCTCTTCCAGCACGCGGCGCAGCTCACCGGGGTGCAGCGGCTTGTGCAGGAAGGCGCAGCCGCGGCGCTGGCCTTCCAGCAGGGATTCGGGCGCGGTCTCGCCGGTCAGCACCACCGCCGGGATGTCGGTCTTGAACAGCTTGCGGACGCGGTCGATCACGTCGAAGCCGGACACCTTCCCCGGCAGGCGCAGGTCGGTCAGGATGGCGTCGGGCGGGCCTTCCAGCCCGTCGACCGCGGCGAACACCTCGCGCATGTTGGACGCCGAGACGAAGGCGCAGCCCCAGCTTTCCAGGGTCAGCAGCAGGCCGGACAGCACCATGCTGTCGTCGTCCACCACCAGGATGCGCATGCCGTCCAGCGGCACGGCGGCAGCACCCTGGTCGGACGAGGTTACCGCCGCCGAAGCTTCGACGGGAGCCTCCTCCGCCTCCAGCCGCTCGACGGTGACGGCGAAGACCGAGCCGCGGCCGGAGCGCGACTGCACGTCGATGGGGGCATGCAGCAGGACCGACAGGCGCCGGACGATGGCGAGGCCGAGGCCGAGGCCGCGGGTGGGGTCGCGCGCCGGGTTGGTCAGCTGGTGGAACTCGTCGAAGATGACGTCCAGCTTGTCCTGGGGAATGCCGAATCCGGTGTCCCACACCTCGATGCGCCAGCGGCCGTCGCGCTTGCGCAGGCCCAGCATGATGCCGCCGCGCTGGGTGTAGCGGATGGCGTTGGCCAGCAGATTGCGGACGATGCGGCCGAGCAGGACCGGGTCGCTGCGCGTCACCGCCCGGCAGGGCACATGGACGCGCAGGCGCAGCCCCTTCTCCTCCGCCTGCGGGCGGAATTCGTCGGCCAGCGATTGCAGCAGCGCGTCGAGCGGCACCGCCTGCATGTCGGCCTCGACAGTGCCGGCATCCAGCGTCGAGATGTCGAGCAGGGCGTTCAGCAGTTGCTCGCCCGCCGTCATCGCGTTGGCCAGCATGCCGGCGGTGCGCGACGCCCGGGCGTTGCCCTCCACTTGGTTGGTCAGGGCATCGAGGAACAGGCGCATCGCCTGGAAGGGCTGGCGCAGATCGTGGCTGGCCGAGGCCAGGAAGCGGGAACGCGCCGCGGTGGTGCGCGCCACCTCCGCCCGCATGGTCTCGGCCATCTGGGCGATGGCGCCGTCCAGCGTCGCCGTCGCCAGCACGCCGACCACCCGGCCGTCGACCAGCAGCGGCGTCGCGCGCAGGCCGATCGGCGGTTCGCTGGGCAGGGTCAGCCGGACGCTGTCGGGGGGCGAGGCCGGGCTGTCGGCGGTTCCGTCACGGTAGAGCGGGCGCAGCGCCTCGGCCACCGCGGTCCAGCCGCCCGGAAGCAGGCCCGGCCCGCTTTCGTCGCGGGCGGCGGCGCGCGGGCGGTTCAGCAGGGTCGCCAGCGACTCGTTGCAGCGGACGGCGGCCATCTCCGGACCGCCGACCACCAGCATGGTCGGGACCGTCGCGGCCGTGCAGACGCGCCGGGCATTCTCAAGGCACTCGCGATAGCGGAGATCGGTCGGGGAACTATGGGTGGCCGAAGTTCGGTGCATCGCGTCGGTGTCTCTTGCGTCGGCGTCCCTGGAGATCGGGGGCTCGTGGATGGGCTGGAGGCTGATCGCCATGGGCACCTGCCGGACCGTCGGACAGTTTCGTAAAGCCCGCAGAGAATAAACGGTCAAGCCCGCTTCCGAAATCAAACGATGGCCCTACTCCCCTCCTATGCGGAAGGTGCAGGACGCGGCAAACGGATAAGATGGTCCTCGACGAAGTATTTGCGGCGGAGAAGCGCCATCAACCTGATCTTGAGCACATCCATCGTCTGTGCCTTTCCAACGAAATCGTCGGCGCCGGCGTTCAGGCTGATCATCAGCTGTTCCTCATCGTCCTGGCTGGTCAGGATGACGATTTGGAAGAACAGACCGCGCCGGCGGCGGAACCTGTCGAATCTTTCGCAGAGCTGGGTGCCGCTGGTGCCCGGCATCACGAGATCCAGGATGACGCAGTCGAGCGCGCCGCCGGACAGCGCCTCCACCGCCTCGTCGGCGTTGCGGGCGGCGGTGACGGTGCAGCCCTCCTGCTCCAGCTCGGCGCGCAGGAATTCGCGGTAGGTCGCGCTGTCGTCGACGATCAGGATGTGGGCGCGGTGGAAGATCTCCGGCGCCGTCGGCGGGGCGCTGCGCCGCTCGATCAGCGTGCAGGCGGCCTCCACCACCGCCTTGGGGTTGGATGGATCGCTCTCCCCCTCCCCGCGGCCAAGCACGATGACGGCGGCGTCGGTGCGGGCGCGCAGCTCGGCCAGGCCGGTCGGGCCGGCAAGCTCGCCCTCGACGATCAGCAGATCCTGCGGGGTGCCGGCGATCTCCGCCAGCGCGGGTTCGACGCCGTCGACGCAGACCGTCTCCACGCCGCGCTCCTCCAGCAGCAGCTTCAGCAGAAGCCCCTGCGTCTGGGAACCCATGACAACCAAGGTGCGCTGTCCGTTCATGACGCCATCTTATCGTCGGAGGTCAATTGCAGCAGCCGTCCGGCCACCCGGTCGAGGGGCAGCTCCTCCACCGCACCGCCCAGCCGCACCGCGGTGCCGGGCATGCTGTGGATCACCGCCGTGGAGGCATGTTCGGCTACGGTGTAGGCGCCGGCCGTCCGCATGTCCACCAGCCCTCTGGCACCATCCTCGCCCATTCCGGTCAGCAGCACGCCGATGCCGGACGCGCCATAGGCGCGCGCCATCGACTGGAACAGCACCTCGCCCGACGGGCGCTGGCCGCACACCATCGGGTCGGCCGTCAGGCGCAGCGTGGCGCCGTCCACCAGCAGGTGCCGGTCGCCCGGCGCGACATAGACCGTGCCCGGCCGCGGGGTCAGCCCGGCCTCGCCCAGCCGCACCGGCAGGGCGGAGACGGTGCCGAGCCAGCTGGCGAAACCGGCCATGAAGGGCGCGCCCATATGCTGGACCACGAAGACCGGCAGCGGGAAGTCGGCCGGCAGATCGCGGAGGATCTTCGCCAGCGCCGCCGGCCCGCCGGTGGAGGCGACCAGCCCCACCGCGCGGAAGCGCCGGAGCCGGCCGTCGGCGGCCACCGCCTCGTCCGGGAGCCTGCCTTCCTGAGACGGGGCATCCGCGGTCACTCCTGCGGGCATGCCGGAAGCGGACCGCGCGGCGCGGGCGGTGATGCGGTGGCGGATCACCTTCACCTGGCTCATGATGACGAGCTGGGTGCAGAGATGGTGCGCCACGGTCTGGTAGTCGGCGCGCGCCATGCTGCCCGGCTTCTCCACCACCGCCAGCGCGCCGGCCTGGAGCGCCCGCATCGGAATGTCGAGGTCGCGCACGTCCGACGCCACCACCACGATCGGCAGCGGGGTCTGCCGCATGATTCGGCTGGTCACCTCGAAGCCGTCGATGCCCGGCAGGCGGATGTCGAGCGACACCACGTCGGGCGCCGTCCGCTCGATCATGCGCAGCGCCTGCTCACCGCTCGACGCGATGCCCGCCACCTCCAGCCGCGGGTCGGCGCTGATGACGTGGCTCAGCAGCTGCTGGATGACCGGGCTGTCCTCGACCACCAGCACGCGGATGCGACGGGGTCCGGTGGTGAGGGGGCCGCCGTTCGTCTGGCCGCTCACAGCAGCCGCCGGATGCCGGCCAGAAGCTCGTTCTGGTCGAATCGCGTCTTGACGATGTAGGCGTCGGCGCCGAGCCGCAGGCCGCGCTCGCGGTCCTCGTCGCTGGCGCGCGAGGTGACGAGGATCACCGGGATCTCTTCCAGCCGCTTGTCCGCCTTCACCGCCTGCAACAGGGCGAAGCCGTCCATGCGCGGCATCTCGACGTCGCTGATGATCAGGCCAACCTCCATCCCTTCCGACAGGCGCTCAAGCGCCTCGCGCCCGTCCACGCACAGCGTCACCCGATAACCATGGGCTTCGAGGATGCTCTTTTCCAGCGTGCGGGTGGTGATGCTGTCATCGACGACCAGGATATGCGCCCGGGCAGGGGTCGCCTCTTCGGCAGGGCGGGCCGGGGGCGGCAGAGTGCTGCCGGGCAGCGGCATCAGGCCCGGAATGTTCAGCACCAGCGCCGGTCCGCCGTCGTCCATCAGCACGGTGCCGAGATAGCGGCCGCTGTCCAGCCCGGTCTCCTCCGCCGCCGTCACCACCGTCTCGCGCGTGGCGACGAAGCGGTCGACCGCCAGCGCCAGCCGCCGGTCCCCCGCCCGCACCACGACCAGCGACAGCCCGCGCTCGGCCGACGGCACCACCGGCGCCTCCATGCCCAGGAGGGCGGCCAGCGAGGTGACGGGAATTTCCTCCTCGCCGATGCGGGTCATCGGCGTGCCGGTGCCGGAGAACAGCGACTGGGCGGTGGCGGTGCGCAGGCGGACCACGTCGGCGGACGGGATCGCCAGGGTCTGGTCCTGCACGGCGACGAAGACGAGGCGCTGGCTCAGCAGGCTGAGCGGCACCTCGATGGTGACCGCGGTGCCGCCGCCCTCGGGCCGGTCGGCGATGGTCAAATTGCCCTGCAGCCGCTCCACCTCGCGCCGCGCGATGGCAAGGCCCATGCCGCGCCCGGCCAGCTCGGTGGTCCGGGCGGCGGTGGAGAAGCCGGGATGGAACAGGAATTCGGTCAGCCGCTCCTGCGGCAGCTCCGCGCCGGCCGACAGGTCGGCGGCGTCGATCAGGCCGCGCTCGGCCGCCTTGCGCAGGATCGCCGCGCGGTCCAGCCCGCGGCCGTCATCCTCGATGCGCAGGCGCAGGCGCGCGCCCTCGACCGAGGCGGCGATGGTGACGCGCGCCGCCGGCCGCTTGCCCAGCGCCAGCCGCTCCGCCGGCGTCTCGATGCCGTGGCTGATGGCGTTGCGGGCGATGTGCAGGATCGGATCCTTCAACCGCTGCAGCACGGTGCGGTCGGCCTCGACCTCCAGCCCGCGGACATCGACCTCGACCTCCTTGCCTTCGGCCCGGCTGATGTCGCGGACCATGCGCCCCAGGCCGCTCAGCTGGTTTTCCGCCGGCAGCATGCGCAGGCGCCGCATGTCCTGCTGGAGGCCGCCGCCCCAGCGCCGCATCGACCACAACAGCCGGTCGTGGCTGCGGTGCGCGCTGTCGAGCGCGCCGCCGAGCGCGCGGAAGCGGCGCTCGAAAGCCATCAGCGCGGGGAGCGCGCCACGCCCGTCCAGCGCGCTGGGCAGCGTGTCGGACAGCGCGTCGCCCCCCGCCCCCGCATCCGCCCGGACGCCGCGGCCGATCTGAAGGCGCAGATGCCGCCATGCCCGGTCGAGCGCCCGCCATTCCCGGCGCATCGTGCGAAGCTGTTCGCCGAGGCCGGCCTGGGCCTCCACCTCCGGCAGCAGGGCCGACGCGGTTTCCGACAGGCGTTCCAGCCCCTGTGCCGCGATGCGGACCAGGGCGGCGCTGTCGGCGGTGTCGGCTCGCTCCCGCTCGGCCGGCGGCCGGCGGGCGGCGCGGGCGGGGGCCGGAGACGCAGCCGGGACCGGCCCGCCGCTGCGGCCGGCGGCCAGCGCGTCGAGATCGGCGAGCACGCCGGCGGTCTCCACCGCGTCGCCGCCCTGGAGCGACCAGGCGACCAGATCCTCGATGGCGTCGAGCGACCGGCGCACCACGCCGACGCTGGCGGGATCGAGCGGGATCTCGCCCTTCTGCACGGCGATGAAGGCGGCCTCCAGCCGGTGGGAGATCGCCTCCACCTCCGGCAGGTCGACGGCGCGGGCGGCGCCCTTCAGGCTGTGGGCGCGCCGGTGGATGTCGACGAGATCCGGCGCATCGCCCGTCGCCTCCGCATCGCGGAGCGCGTTGCGGATCGCGGCGAGATGGTCCTTGTGCTCCAGGTCGAAGGCGGCGAGCAGGCGCTGGCGGATGTCCATTCAGGGGCCTCGGCGGTGCATCGTCACACCTGATAGTTCCGCACCGCCTCGACCAGACCCTGGCCGAGGTTGTTCAGGTTGGCGGCCGCACCTTCAAGCTGGCGGGTGCCGGCCGCCGTCTGGCTGCTCGCCTCGCGGATGTTCTGGAGCGCCTGGATCACCTGCTCCAGGCCGATTTGCTGCTGGTTGGTGCCGGCGACGATCTGCTGGAAGGCCAGCACGCTCTCCTGGATGTTCTCCGCCATGGTGCGGATGGTCGACTGGGTGGCGTCGGTCTGGCGCTTGCCGGCGGCGACGCGCTTGACCGCCTCCTCCGTCAGCATCACCGACGCGTTGATGCCGTGCTGGATCTCCGACAGGTTGGAGCGGACCTGGGAGGTCGCCTCCTTCGACTGGTCGGCCAAGCTCTTGATCTCGCCGGCGACGATGGAGAAGGTGCGGCCATGCTCGCCGGCCGCCGCCGCCTCGATGGCGGCGTTCAGCGCCAGCAGGTGGCAGCGCTCGGCGATGTCGTTCACCGTCACGATGATCTCGCCGATGGCCTGGGTGCGCTCGGACAGCATGACGATGTTCTCGGCCACCGCCTCGGCCTGTTCGCGGATGGCGTCCATCGCCTGGATGGTGTCGTCCACCGCCTTCATGCCGGAATGGCTGGAGGCCGCCACCGTCTGTGCGCCGTGGGAGACGTCCTGGGCGCGGCGGTTGATCTGGGCGCCGGACTCGGTGATCTCCGACAGGGTCGCCGTGGTCTGCTCCACCGCCGCCAGCTGTTCGGCGACGCTGGCCGACTGCTGCTGGGTCGAGGCGCGGATCTGGGCGGTGGCGGCGTGGACGCTCTCCGCCGTCTCCCGCGTGGTGCGGGCCATCGACTTCAGCCGGCCGGCCATTTCGTTCAGATGCTGGCCGAGGACGGCGAGTTCGTCCTTGCCGGCGATCATGATCTCCTGCGTCAGGTCGCCATGGCCGACCTTGGTGACGAAGTCGATGGCGCGGCCGAGCCGGCGGGTGATCGAGCTGCCGATGGTGTAGGCCACCCCCACCGCGATCAGGAAGACGGCCACCAGCGCGATGACCGAGGACTGGATGGCGGAGTTGTAGATCGCCCGGATGTCGTCGCGGCCGGCGGCGGTCAGGTGGTCGATGGCGGTCTGGGCGGCGTCGATGCGCTGCTCCATCACCTTGCGCAGCTGGTCCACCTGCTGGCGGCGCTGGAGCGCCTCGGCGACCTGATTGCGCTCCAGCAGGGTGTAGATGGTCCGCGCCTCGTCGCCCACCGCGCCGATGGCGCGGTTCATCTCGGTCACCGACGTGTCCAGCTCCACCCAGCCCTTGCGGCGGCTGTCGGTCACGCTGTTCTGCGAGCGTTCGGCGACCATCGAGCGCAGCTTGCCCAGCGTCTCGCGCAGCTTCTGTCCGGTCTGTTCATATTGGCTGCGCATCGGCGCCATGATGGCCGGGATGTCGGCGGCCCGCCCCTCGGCATTGGCGACCGACACCGCGTTCAACGCCGCTTCCCGGGTGCTGCGCAGCTCCGCCTGATAGTTGCCGACCGACACCACCATGTCGGCGGCCTCGGTGTCGTAGCTGGACACTGCCATGATCACCGACAGCGCGTCGGAAAAGCGCGACATCTGGTAGAGCGCCAGCAATGCGGTCAGGACACAGACGACGCCGAATCCCAGGACCAGCTTGTGTGCGACTTTCACGTTCATTCTTCCACTCCGGCCCCAGGCGGTTTTTTAAGGTGGATCAGGCGGTTTTCAGGTTTTCACGAGGTCGAGCAAGGCGGCCATGTCGAGGATCGCCATGCGGTCCGCGGTGATCGCCCGGACCAGCGGCCCGGCCTCCGCCGGGACGGAGGTCCGCGGCAGCACGATGTCGTCCACCCGCTCGACCTCGTGCAGGCGCAGGGCGGCCGGACGGCCGGTGCCGGTGCGCAGGACGATGGCGTAGCCTGGCTGGTCGATCCCGACGGCGGCGGCATGCGTCCCGCTGCACAGGCTGTCGAGATCGAACAGCCGCATCACCTTGCCGGCGACGGCGATCACGCCGAGGATTGCCGGCGGCGCCCCCGGCACGCGGGCCAGCCGCGGCATCGGCACGATATGGCCGAGATGGCGCAGCTCCAGCCCATAGAGGGTCTCGGCGCCGCGGGCGACCAGCATCGGCGTGCCGGTGCCCGCCTCGTCGTCGCGCTGCGGGACTTCGGCCAGCTCCTGCGCCCGGCGGTCCAGCACGGCGTCGGCCCAGGGGCCCCGGCCGGCAAAGGTCGCCTCGAGGTCGGCGGTGCGGTGCGCCAGCTTCCCGCGCACCGCGTCCCAGTCGACCGATACACGGCCGGCGGCGCGGTCGGGCGATGCGCTGTCGAGGGCGGCGATGAGCGGTGCGGCCCCGGCACCGGCAAGCGTCTCGTCCATCAGCCCTCCTCACCGGTCAGCCAGAGGTCCAGCATGCCGCGCAGTTCCTGCACGGTCAGGCCGCCGCCTTCCGTCACCGCCTCGCCGTCGGCGCGGTTGTCCAGCGCCTCGCGCGCGTTGCGGAAATGGCGCTGGGCCGGGACCAGCCGGCCGCGCCGCCAATAGGCCAAGGCCAGATGATAGTCGGCCAGGACGAAGCGCGGATCGAGATAGAGCGCCCGCTTGAAGGCCGCCACCGGGTCGCCGACGCCCAGCTCCTCCTCCACCAGACCCAGCTGGTAGTGGGCGGCGGGGTCGAGCCGCTGCGCCTCGACCCGGGCCAGGCAGGCTTCCAGCTGCGAGGAGCGCTCGCTGGTCTCGGCCGCATCCGGCGGAGCCGGCACACCGGACGCCGGCGGGGGGGAGGCGGGGGAGCGGGATTGCGGACCGGCGGATTGCGGGGCGGAAGCGGCATCGGTTGCGGACCGCGGCGCAGGCTTCGCCGGGGCTCTGGCGGCGCGGCGCGGCGCCGCTGCAAGGGTCAGCGCGGCCGCGGCCGGGCTCGGTGTGGCCTTGCGGCTGACCGCGGCCATGGCCGGCGGTTCGGCCTGCTTGCGGTAGAGGGTGGCGCCGGGGACCGACACCGGGATGAACAGCTCGTTCATCTGCGGCCCGGCCTCGGCATGGCCGACAACCAGCCAGCCGCCGTCGGCCAGCGCCTTGTGCAGGTTGCCGAGCAGCCGGTGCCGCGTCGCCTCGTCGAAATAGATCATGACGTTGCGGCACAGGATGATGTCGAAATGCCCGATCCCGTGCGGATAGGAGGGTATCGCTCCTTCCACCAGGTTGAAGGGCATGAAGGTCGTCCATTGCCGGTATTTCTGCTTCACCGACCACAGCTTGTCCTGGCGGTCGAAGCAGGCCTCCAGCGTTTCCGGCGACAGGCCGCGCACCGCCCAGTCGCCATAGGCGCCGCGCCGCGCCTGCTCCAGGAAGGCACCGTTGATGTCGGTGCCGACGATGTGGACCTGCCAGCCTTCCAACTGGCTGGCGAAATGCTGCTTGAGCAGGATTTCGATGGTGTAGGCTTCCGGCCCGATGGAGCAGCCGGCGCTCCAGACCCGCAGCAGGCGGCTCGACTGGTTGCGGCGGATGCATTCGGGGATGGCGACGGCGCGGAGCGCGTCGAACTGCTCGATGTAGCGGAAGAAGAAGGTCTCCCCCACCGCCAGCTCGTTGATCAGCCCCTGATATTCCGGGCCGCCCGGCCCCTCCGCCTCCAATGCGGCCAGATAGCCGGCGACGGTGGTGACGGTGCCGAAGGGCAGCCGGCGGTTGATCCGCTCGGCGAAGGCGGCGTCCTTGTCGGCGTAGTAGGCAAGGCCGGTGGCATCGATCACCATCGCCTTCAGGCGCTGGAAATGCGGGTCGCGGCGGATCGCCTCGATGGTTGCGGCAGGGTTCGCCATCATGCGGTCCCGTTCCCGGCGGATGCCTCGCCGTCCGCCTCGTCATTTGCCTCGGCGGGGGCCTGCCACTGCGCCAGACGGCGTTCCGCCGACGCCCGGAAGGCGTCGAGCAGCCGCCCCTCCGCCTCGTTCAGCAGCCGGTCGGGCTGGAGCAGGGTCACGCTGCCGCCGCGGCCGGTCACCCGGTCCGGGAAGGCACCCGCGGCACAGCCGTTGAAACTCAGCGCCGGATCGGACGGCGTGCGCTCCGCCGGTTCCACCAGCGTGTCGCCATGGACCTGATCGGCCAGCAGCGCTGCCGGCCGGCCCTGCCAGGTGACGAGGAGAAGCGGCGAATAGAGGCCGGGCGCCGGGGCGCCTGCAACAGAATTGAACGGGACGAGGTCGAGCAGGACATCCAGGCGCAGGACCGGAACCAGCTCTCCCTGGTAGCGGAAGACGCCCTCCACCGGCAGCGGTGCCGTCGGCAGTCGGTCCAGCCGCGGCAACGGCAAAAAGCGCCGCACGGCTTCCACCGGCAGCGCCAGGGCTTGCCCGGCAACCGAAAACACGACGCAACGGAATGGCGGCGGCATCGACGTGCCTTGGGAGGTACTGTGCGCAGGGAGTGGTGACATCCGTCCGTCGATGGTCTGGAATCCGACCGGGAACATGCCCGATCACGACCGGAATGCGAATAACGCCAACGGTTTACGACGTAGGGCCTATGCCTTGGCCGTGGCGTCCCTGCCCTTTGCCGGATGCGCCGGGCGGGCTACTCTCCGGCGGCGGCGACAAGGCCCGACCGACAAGACAGACCAAGGGGAGAAAAGCGACGATGCCCGGCCGCCATTTCGAGGATTTCTGCATCGGCGAGGTGTTCGACTCGGAGGGGGCGACCCTGACCGAGAGCCAGATCATGGATTTCGCCCTGCGCTTCGACCCGCAGCCCTTCCACATCGACATGGTGGCGGCGGCGGACGGGCCGTTCCAGGGGCTGATCGCCAGCGGCTTCCACACGCTGTCGCTGACCTTCCGGCTGTTCCGCGACATCGGGCTGATCACCGGCACCAGCCTGGGCGGATCGGGCATGGACGAGCTGCGCTGGCTGCGGCCGGTGCGGCCCGGCGACACCATCCGCGTCCGGGCGGAGGTGGTGGAGACGATCCCGTCCCGCCGCGGCGGCCGCGGCACGGTGCGGCTGGCCTACACCACGCTGAACCAGCGCGGCGAGCCGGTGATGACCTGCATCATGAACCACATCATCGCCGGGCGCAGCGGTGCCGAGCCGACGGTCGAAGTCTGACCGCCGCAAGTCGGACCGGCGGCCCCGACGACGGGGCCGTCACGCCCGCGCGGCCAGGGTGCGGATCGCCAGCGCCGCGGCAGACGCGCGGTTCTCCACGCCGAGCTTGGTGAAGACCTGCTCCAGGTGCTTGTTCACCGTGCGCGGGCTGATGCCCAGGATCTCGCCGATGTCGCGGTTGGGCTTGCCGTTGGCGATCCACAGCAGCACCTCCGCCTCCCGCGCGGTGAGGCCGAGAGCGTCGCGCAGCACCGCCTCCTGCCGGCCGGCGGTCGGCTCGCTGAGGCGGAACAGGTACTCGTCGGGGTTGGCCGGGCTGAGATAGGTGAACTCCAGCCGCCGCACCCCCTCGCCGTCCGGCAACTCCGCCGTGAAGGGTTCGGCCGCACCGCCGGGGCAGGAGGTCCGGCGCAGGCCGGACAGACCGGCGGCCAGGGCGGAGGCGGCGTCCGGCGGCAGGCCGGCCAGCAGCCGCTCCGCCTGCGGGGTGCACCACAGCAGCCGGCCCTCCCCGTCCGTCGCCAGCAGGAAGCGGCCGGTGGCGTCGAGGGCGGCGCGGGCGGCGTAGGCGACGCGGGCGTTGGTCAGATGGACGCGGATGCGGGCGATCAGCTCGTCCACCACGATGGGCTTGGTGACGTAATCGACGCCGCCGGCCTCCAGCCCCTTCACCACATGCTCGGTGTCGCTGAGGCCGGTCATGAAGATGACGGGGATGTGCGACAGGTGGGGGATCTGCTTCAGCCGCCGGCAGGTCTCGAAGCCGTCGAGGCCGGGCATCACCGCATCCATCAGGATCAGGTCCGGCGTGATCTGGCCGACCAGATCCAGCGCGCCCTCGCCATCGATGGCGACCAGCACGGTCAGGTCGGCCTGTTCGATGGCCTCCGTCAGGAATCCCAGCGTGTCGGGGGTGTCGTCCACCACCAGGATCATGTCGCGGCGCTTCATCCGGTCACGGCCCCGTCTTCTGCCAGATCATCGTCCGCCCGCTCGGTGTCGCTCTGCACTGGGTCTCCCTGGGCAGCGTCGCGCTGCGCCACTGCCTCGTCCACCGCACGCATATACCCTTTCAGGTCGAAGGCGCGCACCAGCGTTCGCAGCCGTTCGACGAAGGGCGTCGCGGCGCCGTCCTCCGCCTCGATCTCGCGCAGCTTGGCCTCGATCCCGCGAATATAGCCGATCCGCCCGAGCTGGCGCAGGTCGTCGAGATGACGCAGCGCCGACGCCGGCGGGCCGGCGGCTGGCTGCGGGGCAGGCGGCCGGACCGGCGTCCGGACCGGCGGCTGGATCGGCGCCGAGGCGGGCATGGATGCTTGATCGGCCGGCGGCGGAGGCGGGGCAAGCGGTTCCGCCGGTTTTTCCACCGCATGGATCCATTCCAGCCCGGTCAGCGCCTGGAGCCGGTCGAGCAGGGCGTGGATTTCGATGGGCTTGGCGACGAAGGCGTCGTGCGGCGCCCGGCCGTCGCCCGGCCCCTGCGCCTCGTAGGCATTGGCCGAGACCATGACGATGCGGATGCGGTCGGCGAACTGCCGGCGCAGTCCCTCCGCCACGTCCCAGCCGCTCTCGCCCGGCATCGAGATGTCGAGCATGGCGACGTCGGGCTTGCACTGCGCCGCCAGTTCCAGGCAGGTGGCGGCGTCGGACGCGGTGAACAGCACGAAGCCCAGCGGGCGCAGGATATCGGTCATCAGCGCCAGATGGTCGCGGTCGTCGTCGGCCAGCAGGATGGTGATCTGCGGCCCGGCATAGCCGGTGATGGCGCGGCGCTCCGCCTGCTCGCCCGGCCGGTGCATCGCCTCCGACAGCAGCAGGCGGACGGTGAAGACGCTGCCCTCCCCCGCCTTGCTGCGCAGCGCGATGTCGCCGCCCATGATCCGGGTCAGCACCCGCGTGATGGTCAGGCCGAGCCCGGTGCCGGCCACCGCCCGCACCGCCGCCCCGCGCCCGCGCTCGAACGGTTCGAAGACGCGGTCCTGATCCTCCTCGCGGATGCCGATGCCGCTGTCGGCGATCTCGAACTCGGCGATCTGGCTGCGGTAGCGGACGGTCAGGGCGACATGGCCGGTTTCGGTGTATTTCACCGCGTTGGACAGCAGGTTGATCAGGATCTGGCGCAGGATCTTGCTGTCGGTGTGGACCCAGGCCGGCAGGTGCGGCACGCGGGCATAGCGGAAGTCCAGCCCCTTGGCCGCGGCCTGGATGCGGAACATGTCGGCCAGCTGGTCGAGGAAGTCGATCAGCTGCACCTTGTCGCGGCTGAGCCGGCGCAGGCCCGATTCGATCTTGGAGATGTCGAGCAGCCCGTCGATCAGGTTCGACAGATGCTCGGCACTGCGGCGGATGACGCGGACGGCATCCTGCGGGCGCTGGGTGCTGTTGCTCTCCAGGAGCTGGGCATAGCCGGAGATGGCGTTCAAGGGCGCGCGGATCTCGTGGCTGACGCCGATGATGTAGCGGCTCTTGGCGGCGTTGGCGGCCTCCGCCACCTCCTTGGCCTTTTGCAGGGCGGCGTCGGTGCGTTCGTGGGCGGCGATCTCGTCCATCAGCATGGCGGTCTGTCGGCCGGTCTCCTCCTCCGCCTTGCGGCGGCTCTCATGGGCCAGCACCAGGAGCCAGGCGGCGACGCCGGACAGGATGAACAGGCAGACGAAGACGGAGACCAGCGCGGTGTGGATCGCCGCCCGCTCCGCCGCCTCGGCATTGGCGTACTGGAAGTCGATGACCACCAGCACCCCGCCCAGCACCAGCGAGAACAGCGTCATCACCCCGATGAAATGGCCGGTGCGGGTGTGGACGCCGGCGGCCATCCGCTTCGGCAGCACCCGTTGCAGGCTGCGGGCGATCTGGTCGGCGAAGCGGCTGTCGGTCTTGCACAGGTCGTGGCAGCGCGCCTCCAGCGTGCAGCAGAGCGAGCAGATCGGCGCGTCGTAGGCCGGGCAGAAGGCCATGTCCTGCCGTTCGAACGGGTTCTCGCAGATCGAGCAGCGGATGGTCGCGGCGTCGCCGGGCAGCCGGTCGGACTTGCGGGCGATGTAATAGCGGCCCTTGGTCCTCCAGGCGATCAGCGGGGCGGCGGCGAAGGCGACCACCAGCCCGATGAAGGGGGCCAGCGCCTGGGCAACCGGCCCGAGAAGGCCGAAGAAGGCGGTGGTGGAGCACAGCACCGACAGGCCCATCGCCCCGGTGCCGACCGGGTTGATGTCGTAGAGGTGGGCGCGCTTGAACTCGATCCCCGGCGGGCTGAATCCCAAGTGCTTGTTGACGGCCAGATCGGCGGCGACCGCCCCCAGCCAGCCCACCGCGACGTTGGCGTAGAGGCCGAGGATGCTCTCGATCACGCCGAGGATGCCGATCTCCATCAGCAGCAGGGCGAGCAGCACGTTGAAAACCAGCCAGACGACGCGGCCGGGGTGGCTGCGGGTCAGGCGGGAGAAGAAGTTCGACCAGGCGATGGAGCCGGCATAGGCGTTGGTGACGTTGATCTTCATCTGGCAGACGACGACGAAGATGCCGGTCAGCGCCAGCGCCGCGGCGGGCGAGCCGAACACGTCGAGGAAGGCCATGTGGTACAGGCTGTTGGGCTGCACCGCGTCCTCCAGCGGCAGCCCGTGCTTGATGGCAAGGAAGGCCAGCAGCGACCCCGCCGCCAGCTTCAGGCTGCCGATCAGCACCCAGCCCGGCCCGCCGGCCAGCATCGCCGCCCACCAGCGCACCCGGCCGATGCGGGCCTGCGAGGGCAGGAAGCGCAGATAGTCGACCTGCTCGCCGATCTGCGGCAGCAGCGAGAGCAGGACCGACGCCGCCATGCCGAAGGGCAGCAGCGACAGCCCGCCGTCGGGGGCGTAGACGCCGGGCAGCGAGGTCCATTGCGCCAGCGTCTCGCGGTCGAGCAGGAAGAAATAGGCCAGCGGCACGCATTGCAGCAGGATCCACACCGGCTGCGTCGCCCATTGCATGCGGCTGATGAAGCGAATGCCGTAGACGGCGATGGGGATCACCGCCAACGAGCTGATGACATGGGCGACCGAGGCCGGGATGCCCAGCACCATGGTCAGCCCGGCCGACATGATGCTGGCCTCGATGGAGAACAAAATGAAGGTGAAGGAGGCGTAGACCAGCGAGGTGATGGTCGAGCCGAGATAGCCGAAGCCGGCGCCGCGGGCCAGCAGGTCGATGTCCACCCCGGCCTTGGCCGCATGGTAGGTGATCGGCAGCCCGACCAGGATGCTGAGCAGCGCCACCGCCAGGATGGCGGCCATGGCATTCTCGAAGCCGTAGGTCAGGGTGACTGCGGCGCCGAGCGCCTCGCAGGCCAGGAAGGAGATGGCGCCGAGTGCGGTGTTGGCGACGCGCCAGGCGCTCCACCGCCGCGCCCGCTCCGCGGTGTAGCGGAGCGCGTAGTCCTCCAGCGTCTGGTCGGCGGCGAGCTGGTTGTATTGCCGGCGTTCACGGACGATCCGTTGCCTCGCGCTCATGCCCGTCCGCCGTTCCCGCCCGTCGCCCCCGATGGCCCGCATCGTCGGGAGTTTCGGGGTGGTTGGCAAGGCGGAAGCGATCCGGCCGGCCTGACATCGCGATCCATGCCATTCGGCACGGGCACCTCCCCGTTCGCATGCCGCCCTTCACACGCCGCGCCGGCACCGGCCTGCGCCGGACGGCCGCCAGAGGCGTATGCGCAAAGCCGGCCGCGGCGTATTCGCGGCGAAGAGGACTTCCAATCCAACCGATCCCAATCCAACCGATCCCACATGGAGCAAGCCGGAAGAGAATGACAGACTCTGTAGCAAGCAGTGTTATCGCAACTGCGCACTGGTCTCTTTTCCAAGGCGCGGACCTGTTGGTCGATCTCTGCCACCCCGGATGGCAGAGAAGCGGGATCATTTTTCAACCATGGATTTATCCTTGTCATGACTCAAAGCATGGTTCCCAGCGCCGATCCGGACCGCCTCGCCGCCCTGCACCGCTATGAAATCCTCGACACGCCGCACGAACCGGGATTCGATCAGATCGTGGCGCTGGCGTCCCATATCTGCGACGCCCCGATCGCCGTCATCAACCTGATCGAGGACAAACGCCAATGGTTCAAGGCGGAAGTCGGCCTCGGCATCCGGGAAACCCCGCTCGACATATCGATCTGCCGCCATTTCCTGGCCCAGCCGGGGGTGACCGTCGTCCCCGACATGCTCGGCGATGACCGGCTCTGCGCCAACCCGCTGGTCGGGGCCGGCGAGGGTCTGCGATTCTATGCGGGCTGCCTGCTCCAATCCCGGGACGGGCACGGCATCGGAACGCTGTGCGTCCTGGACCGGCGCGCCCGCGACCTGAGCGAGGGACAGCGCTTTGCGCTGAAGGCGCTCGCCGACCAGGTGATGGCGCAGATGGAACTCCGTCTGGCCCTGAAGCAGAAGGCCCGGCTGCTGGAGCAGAAGGAAACGCTCCTGAAGGAGGTCAATCACCGGACCAAGAACAACCTTCAGCTGATCAGCAGCATCATCCAGCTCCAGCTCCGCACGCTGCAGGATCCGTCGGCGCGGGAGGCCCTGCTCGACACCAGCAGCCGCATCCGCAGCATGGCGACTCTGCACGAGCGGCTCTACCGGGCCGACGAGGCCGACAGCGTGGATCTCGCGAATTTTCTCGAAACCCTGGCCCAGGGGTTCCAGAGCACGGCGCCGGAGGGCATCACCTTCAGCGTGGACGCCGTCTCCCTTGCGGTTTCCCTCGACAATGCGGTACCGATCTCGCTCATCGTCAATGAACTTGCGACCAACGCGATCAAGTACGCCTATCGCGACACCGGCGGCGGGGAGATCAGGATCACCCTGGAGCGGACGGACGGGAAGGCTGGCTTGCTGGTCAGGGATTTCGGACAGGGATTGCCGGCCGACTTCGACATACGGCGCGGCCGTTCGCTGGGCATGCGGGTCATCCTGGCGTTGGCGGGACAGCTGGGTGCCGACATCTCGATGCGGAACGCCCATCCCGGAGTTGAGTGCCGCCTGAGCTTCGCCCCGCAGCATGTCCAGGCGGCGGACCGCAGCGGACAATGAGCATCAGGAAAGCGAATTCATGACCGTCGAGACCAGGACAGTCGAGCTTGTCGTCTGCGAGACCTGCCGCCGTCCGGAAGACCCGCCCGACGCCGTCCGGCCGGGGGCCGAGCTGGTGGCGCTGATGGAGCGGGCGCTGGCCGATCAGCCCGATCTGGCCGCCTCGGTGCGGCTGCGGCCGATGCGATGCCTGATGAGCTGCAAGCGCCCCTGCGCCGTCGCGGTGCGTTCGCCCACGCGGATGAGCTATGTGCTGGGCGACTTCGCCCCGGACGAGATGACGGTGGAGACGCTGACCGCTTACCTGCGCGCCTATGCCGCCACCGGGGACGGCATCGTTCCGTTCAAGCAATGGCCGCAGGGCGTCAAGGGCCGTTTCGTTTCCCGCCTGCCGCCGCTGGAGGACTGAACCGCGGCCCCCACCGGGGGAGACGGTTTATTGCCGGCGTCGCGCCAGATGGACGATCTGGGCGGTCAGCCCGATGACGAGGAGGACCGCCAAGGCACCCTGGGCGCCCAGCAACAGCGGCGACTTCAGGTCGGTCACCAGGGGGTGGCCGTCCGGAACCCGGCGCAGGATTTCGCTGACCGTCGGCACCATCAGCAGAAAGGCGCTGACGCTGAGGCAGACGGTCTCGACGTAGCGGGCCGCACGCCCCGCCGCCGCTATCCACCCGACCGCATAGCCCGCAAGCAGCAGCAGGATCGTCACGGCACCGATGCCGACGCTCACGGACTGGTGGGCGACGAGAAAGACCGTCGAGGCGCCGATCAGCATGGATGCGAAATAGACGGCACCCGGAAGGGAGCGCGGAACGATCCGGCCGTGGCGGGCGAACATGTAGGCAGCCACCGGGATGGCCGGCAGGCTGCCGAGCGTATGAACCCAGCCAATCGGAGAAATTCCGAACATCGGCGATTTCCTTTCAGGGTCAGAGGAGCGGGAGGGCCGGCAGGACAGGCCCCGCCTCAAGGGACGTTAAAACTACCTACTGGTTGGTAGGCTGCGGGGTCACGCGTTTGCCCGGCGGGTGAGGCCGCCGCTTTCACGCGGCGATCCGCTCCAGCAGGGGACGGGTTATGGTGCCGAAGGCCGTGGCGTCGCCGTAGGCACGGGCCGACAGCATCGCGCCATGCGTGGTCGCCATGAACATCTCGGCGTCGGCCCCGGCGGTTCCGGACAGGCGGAGGCGGCCTTGGGCGGCGCCGCGTTCGAGAACGCCCGTCAACCAGTCGGCGAGCCGACGGAAATGGGCCCGCACCTCAACGGCGACCTCGTCCGGCAGAACCGGGATTTCGCCCGCAAGCAGCGCGCAGACGCAGAAAGGGGCGGCCGTATCGGCGAAACACCGCTCCCAATAGCCGAGATAGGCGCGAAGTTGATCGAGCGGATCGGGGATGGCCTGTTCCAACTGGACCAGTCCGGCCGCAGCCTCCTCCCGATACCGCGCAACGAGCACGCGGACCAGATCGGATTTGCTGGGAAAATGATGGTGAATGCTTGCCGTTCGGATGCCGACGACCTTGGAAATGTCGGCATAGCTGAAACTGTTGTAGCCACCCCTGACGATGAGGGAGCGCGCACAGTCGAGAATATCGTCGGCCCTGGTCGATTGCGTGTTCATGCAGAGAGCCTACCAACTAGTAGGGAGTTCGTCAATATGGAGTGAGTGTCGTAGGGGGGCAGGTACAGCGGACGGCTTCGGGGAGCGGCCCCAACCGGCACGCGGTACCTAAGCCCTTCCCCTTGCCGCTGAAGGATGGGTTTGACAGACCAAGGTGGCGTTCCGATAATTGTTTGTCAGACCAACAGAGTTCGCCCATTGCGGGCGAGGAGGAGCGCCCGATGAAGGTCGACCCCGAGGTCCTGAACTGTGCCACCGGCCTGCTGCACATGGCGCGCGAGGCGGAGCGGTCCAACGGCTGGGAGGCCGGCGACCTTCTGCGCACCACGCTGCGCCTGCTGGTGGTGGCCGGCGCCGACGGCCATGGCTGGGACGCCAACGACCTGTCGGAGGAAGTTCGCGATCTGGTCGAAGCGGTGCGGATGACCAAGGGTGACGGGGGGATGCGCTTCCGCGGCGGGGAGACGGCGCTGCATTGAGGGGGCGCCGGTCTTTCTGTCCCCTCCCCATCCCTCCTCAGCCCTCAGCCCTCGGACACCTCCGGGTTCAGCTGGATCAGCACCTTGTCGATGCGGCGGCCGTCCATGTCGACGACCTCGAAGCGGATGCCGTTCCAGTGGAAATGCTCGGCCGCGGTCGGGACATGACCGAACCGGTCGAGCAGGAAGCCGGCGATGGTGTGGAAATCGCCCTCCCCCTTCATGTTCTTGACGCCGACCAGCGCCTCGACCTCCTCGACCGGGGTCATGCCGTCGACCAGCCAGCTGCCGTCCTCGCGCTGGACGGCGCCGGCCTCGCCTTCCTGGGTGCTGTCGGGCAGCTCGCCGGCGATGGCCTCCAGGATGTCGGTCATGGTGACCAGGCCCTCGACGCTGCCATATTCGTCGACCACCACCGCCATGTGGACGCTGGCCTGCTTGAACAGGTCGAGCAGGCGGAAGACCGGCGTGCCGTCATGGACGACCAGCGGCTGGACCATCGCCGTCCGCAAGTCGAAGGTGATCCCCTTCAAGGACTGGTCGAGCAGCGCCTTGGTCGCGACGATGCCCTGCACCTCGTCGACGTCGCCGCGGCAGACCGGGAAGCGGGAATAGCCGCTCTCGCAGATCTCGCGCGCCAAGGTTTCGGGGCTGTCGTCGATGTCGAGCCACATCAGGTCGGGGCGCGGGGTCATGATCGACCGCACGGTGCGGTCGGACAGGTGCATGACGCCCTCGATCATCTGGCGTTCGGCCGGCTCGAAGACGCCGCTCTGGGTGCCTTCGGCGATCAGGGTCTTGACCTCCTCCTCCGTCACCGTCTGCTCGCGCGAGGTGGGCAGGCGCAGGAGCTTCAGCACCGCGTCGCTCGACACGCCGAGCAGCCAGACCACCGGGGCCGACAGGCGCGACACCGTGCGCATCGGGGCGGCGACCAGCGAGGCGATCCGCTCCGACGAGATCAGCGCCACCCGCTTGGGCACCAGCTCGCCGATGATCAGGGAGAAATAGGTGATGGCGGCGACCACCAGGGCGAACGCCACGGTGTGGCCGTAGGGGGCGATCCAGGCGACCTGTTCGTCCAGCACGCCGCCGAGCCGTTCGGCGAGCGTGGAGCCGCCATAGGCGCCGGCGATGATGCCGGTCAGGCTGATGCCGACCTGCACGGTGGACAGGAAGCGGCTCGGGTCTTCCGACAGCTCCAGGGCCGCGCGGGCACCGGCGCCGCCCTTCTCCTCGGCCATCTGCTGAAGCCGGGCGCGGCGCGCCGACACCAGCGCCATCTCCGACATCGCGAAGAAGGCGTTGAGCAGGATCAGCAGGACGATGACCAACAATTCCCAAATCATGGCTTTGTGCCCTTTGGGGGCGCTCCCTCAACCGATCAGTTGTTGCGCCACGGCGACCGCCGCCTGCCCGAGACCGAGCAGGACGGCGGCGACGATGACGATGGCAAGAAGGCCGGCGACGAGGCCGGCCGACACGAAGACGCCGTCGGATTCCATCAGCCCCAGCGCGATCAGCGCGATGGCGAGGGCGGGAGGCTGGTTTCCGAAGACGATGGGAAGGGACAGGATGACGGCCAGCACCACCACCGCCAGCCCGAGCAGCCGTTCGGCGGTCGGGCCGGCCATCGCCGGCAGGCGCGGGCGCAGATGGCGCTCCACCCGCTCCGCCCACGGCTTGGCCCGGCGGATCACGCCGAGGAAGGCCTTGCGGTCGAAGCTGGCCGCCAGCATGCGGCGGGGCAGCCAGGGGCTGTGCCGGCCCACCGCCATCTGGGCGCCGAGCAGGATCATCGGCACGCCGGTGGCGGTCGACAGGCCGGGGACCGGCAGCACGTTGGGAATGGACAGGATCAGCAGCAGAGCGCCGAAGGCGCGGTCGCCCAGCGCATCCATGATCTCGCCGAGCGAGATCTTAGAGCGGTCCTCGCCGAGCGAGATTTTAGAGCGATCCTCGCCGGTCGGGCGGCTTGCCGGGGACGGGTCGTCCGGATCGGAACCGCCGGACTCGGCGGCGTCGCCGCGCGTCAGGAAGTCGTCCAACAGATCGGAAACGCGCGCGCAGGACCGGTCCGCGCCGGAGGGGCGTGCGTCTTGCGACCTGGGGGACGACCCGGGAGGTCGATCTTTGCTCACGGCTCTCCCCGAGGCCGGAAACGGGATCGGAGCGGGCCGGGCGAAGGATGGAAGGAACCCATGGACCTTTCGCGTCACGGCGGCAGCAGCCTTCCTTCTACATCAAGGACGGCGAAAGCGCCAGAGCGGGTTGCGGTGCGCAATAAAGCCGCGGGCCGCCGGTCCCGGCTGTCAGCGCTTCTGCATGGCGAAGGTCAGGCGCTTCATCAGGTCGGCCTTCGACACCGGCTTCACCAGATAGCCGGAGATGCCGTAGGCGATGGCGCGCTTGACCACGTCGGCCTCGCGGTGGCCGGTCAGCACCAGAACCGGCAGGTCGGCCAGCGGGTTGCCGGTGGCGGTGCGCAGCGCGTGCAGCAGGTCCAGCCCGCCCATGCGCGGCATTTCCAGGTCGCAGATCACCAGGTCGATGTCCTCGCTGTTCACCCGCAGCATTTCGAGCGCCTTTATGCCGTCCGCCGCCTCGAACACCGTGCGGAGCCCGATGTCGTGCAGCAGCCGGTAGATCAGCTTGCGGGTGAAGTCGTCATCCTCGACCAGAAGAACACCGAGATCCTGTATCGTCCGAACCTGGCGGGTCCGGTTGCCTGCCTCCACCACCATGACGCTCTCCGCTCCGCCAAAGTTCTCCGGCCGCCATCGGCATGGCCGGTCCGCACAGTTTTCGGATTGCAGTGTTGCACAGTCGTTAACGGAATCGCCATGAGGTGGCGATAGAAAATGTTTCGCATGCTTTGTCTGCCCGTCCGGCCCGCATGGCCGGGTCTGCTGGCCGGGCCCTCCAGCCGGGCAATGGCAATCGGCCCCGCGACCGCTTATCCTGTCCCCTCGCGCGCTCTTTTTGAACCGACCGGGATCCGCCCTTGACCGCGCCGCCCTCCTCCCCAACGACGTTCTTCGGCGGCTCGCCCGATGCCGCGATGCTGGCCGCCGTGGTCGAGACCAGCGGGGCCGGCCTCGTCGTGTCCGACGCCACCCGGCCCGACCATCCCATCGTCTATTGCAACCGCGCCTTCCTGGACATGATCGGCTACGAGGCCGGCGAGGTGATCGGGCGCAACGGCGATTTCCTGCAAGGGCCCGACACCGATCCGGACACCGCGGCGGCGATCCGCGCCGCCTTGGCGGAGGCGCGCCCCCTGTCGGTGGAGGTGCTGAACTACCGCAAGGACGGCAGCGCCTTCTGGAACGCGCTGACCCTGCGGCCGGTGCCGGAAGCAGGGGGGCCGTCCGATGGCCGGGCGCGCTGGATCGCCGGCTCCTGCGCCGACGTGACCCAGAGCCGCCGGTCGCAGGAGGAGCTGCGCGCCGCCGAGGACCAGCTGACCCGGCTGGCGGCCGAGACCTTCGCCCTGGCCGAGAAGCTGGACGGCGCGCGCGAGGATGCGGAGGCCGCCCGCATCGCGGCGGAGAATGCCAGCAGCGCCAAGTCACGCTTCCTGGCGATGATGAGCCACGAGCTGCGCACGCCGATGACCGCAGTGATCGGCATGGGCGACCTGCTGATGGGCACCGGGCTGAACGACCAGCAGAAGGCCTTCGTCAGGACGCTGCGGTCGTCGGCCGACACGCTGATGACCATCCTGAACGACGTGCTGGATTTCTCGAAGATCGAGGCCGGGCAGCTGACGCTGGAGGAGATCGACTTCTCCCTGCCCCGGCTGGTGGACGACGTGGTCCAGCTGTTCCTGGTGCGGGCGGCGGCCAAGGGGCTGAGCCTGTCGGCTTCCATCGCCGACGACACGCCGCGCCACATCCGCGGCGACCCGACCCGGCTGCGGCAGGTGCTGTTCAACCTGGTGTCCAACGCCATCAAGTTCACCGACCGCGGCAGCATCGAGATCGCCGTCTGGTCGCCGGATCCCCCCGCCGACCCGCTCACCGGTGCGGCACCGGCCGATGCGCCCGTCACCCTGCGGTTCGAGGTGGAGGACAACGGCATCGGCATGACGGAGGAGCAGCGCGCCCGCCTGTTCGACGCCTTCGTCCAGGCCGACGTGTCGACCAGCCGCAAATATGGCGGCACCGGCCTGGGGCTGGCGATCTGCAAGCGGCTGGTGGAGGCGATGGGCGGCGGGATCACCGTCGCCAGCACGCCCGGCCGCGGCTCCACCTTCCGCTTCTCGATCCTCAGCCGGCTGGCGGAGGCGCCGCCGGTCGGCGAGCTGGGAGCCCGCCCCACGCTCCCCGGGGCGGCCGAGACGCCGGAGCAGACGCAGGTGCCGCTGCGGCTGCTGCTGGCCGAGGACAACGACATCAACCGCATGCTGGTCGTCGCCATGATGTCCCGCATCGGCCACCGGATCGACGCGGTGACCGACGGGCGCGCGGCGCTGGACGCGCTGGCGGCGGCGACCGACTACGACGCGCTGATCCTCGACATGGAGATGCCGGTGCTCGACGGGCGGTCGACCGCGCGGGCGATCCGGCGGATGGACGGGCCGGTCGCGCGCATCCCCATCGTCGGGCTGTCGGCCGACGCCCTGCCGGAGCATCGCGACGGCCATCTGGCCGCCGGGCTCGACGCCTATCTGACCAAGCCGATCGACTGGGACCAGCTGAACGCCGTGCTGGTCGATCTGGCGACGCGGCCGCAGGAGGGGCGCGTGGTGCCGGTGCCCAGCCGGCCGCCGGCCGCCAGCGGCCATTTCTCGGCCCTGCCGCTGGTCGACCGGGTGAAGCTGGCCGAACTGCGGCTGGCGCTGGGCGGCGAGGCGCTGGACGGGATGCTGCAGCTGCTGCCGGAGACGGCGCTGCGCGAGCTGACGGCGATCCGCTCCGCCCTGCAGGCCGGCAGGCCGAAGGAGCTGAAGCAGGCCGCCCACACGCTGGCCGGGCTGGCCGCCAATTTCGGCACGCCACGCATGGCCGCCATCGCGCGGGCCATCAACGACAGCCCGGCCGACACCGACAAGGTCGCAGCCTTGCTGCCCCTGCTGGAAACGACCGTCGCCGCCACAAGCAGCCTGGTGCGCGATCCGGCGGATAGTATCCCCTCTCCCCCCGGGGAGAGGGTTAGGGTGAGGGGGGCGCACTGCGTGCCCGACCCGAGAATCCTCGCTGTGCATCCCCCTCACCCCGACCCTCTCCCCGGGGGAGAGGGGGATTTTTCAGAGTCCAGGATCATGAAGAAAGCAACGCCGAAGCGGCGCGGCGGGTCGCCGCGCATCATCCATCCCGACCAGTTCGATCTGCTCGACGTGCCCGAGCCGACGGCGGTCATGATCACCTATTCGGGGCGCACCGTCGATCTGGAGAACCCGGACTTCGGCCCCTTCGACATCGAGGACATCGCCCGCCCGCTGGCCTACCAGTGCCGGTTCGTCGGCAACACCCAGCGCTTCTTCAGCGTGGCCCAGCATTGCGTGCTGGCCAGCCGGCTGGCGCCGGAGGGCTATGCCTACGACGCGCTGATGCACGACTGCGAGGAGGCCTTCACCGGCGACTGGCCGACGCCATGGAAGGTGCGGATCGGCCGCGACGCCATCCGGCAGGCGGTGGAGCCGATCAAGAGCGCGCTCGCCCTGCGCTTCGGCTTCCGCCATCCGGAGCCGAAAGCGGTCAAGCTGGCCGACCAGCGGGCGCTGGCGACCGAGCTGCGCGACCTCTGCGCGCCGCACCGCGTCAACTGGCGCGACCTGCCGGACCCCGACGAGGCCGCCATCCTGCCGCTCGGCCCGGAAGAGGCGCTGGCCGACTTCCTGGACCATTACCGGCGGCTGAAGCCGGCCTGAACGCTTCCGGGCGGTTTCAGGCACAGGTCTTCCAGGCAGACGGCCTCAGGCGTGGCCGCCCTGCTCCGCCCGGCGGCCGCGGCCGCGCCTGGACGCCGATGCCCCGCTGGAGGTTGCTCCGCCGCCGGCAGAGGCACCGCCGTCGGCCTGCTGCTCGGCGCAGCGCTCGGCCAGCTCGCGGATGGCGGCCCGGATCTGCGGATCGCGGATGCTTTGGAAATAGCGCGCCAGCATCAGCGCCTCGCGCGATTGCAGGGTGTTCTCCTGCTCCTCGCCGCCACCCGCCGCCGGCACTTCGCCGCCCTCGGCCGCCGGCTGGCGGTTCTCCAGCCCTTCGAAGAAGACGGAGACGGGGACACGGAAGAACTGGCCCAGCTTGAACAGGCGGCTGGAGGACACGCGGTTGAAGCCGCGCTCGTATTTCTGCAATTGCTGGAAGGTCAGCCCCAGCGCCGAGGCGACGTCGCTCTGGCTGAGCCCCGCGAGCATGCGCAGTTCCCGCAGGCGCTGGCCGACGAACACATCGACCTCGTTCAGGCCTTCCTTCTTCTCGCGGCCACGCCGTTTCATCGCTCTTCCCCTTCGCTCCTGTACTGGTCCCGGCAGCCGATTATTCCCGCCGCCGGCCAGTGGGCCGGTCGGCACCCGCCTCGAAGCACCGCTTCCGGCGGCCGAGCCTGGAAATACCTCGCCGGGAAGACGAATCGGCCGGTTTCGGGCATGGAATGCAACTCAGCTATGATCGGGTGTTGCCGATGTCAACCTTGGCTGGACCAGATACCTCTTTTGGGCAGGCGCCTGTTCGCGGGAATCGGCCTGTTGGTCATAGGACCGCACTCTTCTCGCGCATTGCGCGGTATGATTTTACCGAAAGTCGCGCAATCGGTGTCGCGCCGCCCATGCCGTGGCTTGGCTGCGTCATTGTGACCCAAGGTTGCGAAACCCGCTGTGGCGCCGCGGTCGCAGGGCTGCAACATTTGCGGAGCACTAGGCATATTTTGCCGGGCGCCCGGCAAAAACTGCCGCCGATTAACCCTCTCTTCATCAAGACGCCGCAGCATGCCCCAACGTAGGCAAGACCGGCGCGGAACTTGCACAAACCGTTTCGCAATCGCGAACGGAGACTGTGTGGAGACCATGCCGGAAAGACTTCCGATCGGGGACCGCGCGTGAACAACCTGCTGCAGACCTTGCGCAATCTCGGGCCCGCCCGCCTCGCGGCGATCGGCGGCGTCGGGCTCTTGCTGATCGGATTCTTCGTCTATCTGACCACCCGGCTCTCCACACCGGAGATGGAACTTCTCTATTCCGAACTCCAGCAGACGGAAGCGGCGGCCATCGCCAAGAAGCTGGACGAGGCCAAGGTCCCCTACAGCGTCGACAAGTCCGGCACCAAGATCATGGTCCCGGCCGATCAGGTCGGGCCGATGCGCATGCGCATGGCGGCGCAGGGCCTGCCGTCCGGCGGTTCGGTCGGCTACGAGCTGTTCGACAAGGGCGAAGGCTTCGGCGCCACCAGCTTCATGCAGAACATCAACCACCTGCGCGCGCTGGAAGGCGAGATGGCGCGCACGGTGCAGACGCTGAACGGCGTGCAGCAGGCCCGCGTCCATCTGGTGCTGCCCAAGCGCGAGCTGTTCGCCCGCCAGCAGAACCCGGCGACCGCCAGCGTCTTCCTGAAGCTGCGCCCCGGCACCCAGCTGAGCCGCGAGAACATCCAGGCGATCCAGCAGCTGATCGCCGCCTCGGTGCCCAACCTCGACCCCGGCCGCATCTCCATCGTCGACGACAAGGGCAAGCTGCTGGCCCGCGGCACCGGCAACGACAGCGCCGAGGCGATGGCGGCCAACGCGGAAGAGAAGAAGCAGGCCTATGAGGGCCGGCTGGCCCGCACCGTCGAGGATCTGCTGGGCCGCACGCTGGGCTACGGCAAGGTCCGGGCGGAGGTGTCCGCCGACCTCGACTTCGACCGAATCACCACCCAGTCGGAAATCTTCGATCCGGAAAGCCAGGTCGTCCGCTCCACCCAGACCGTCAACGAATCGAACGAGAGCAGCGACCGCGACCCGCTGGCCCCGGTGACGGTTGACCAGAACCTGCCCACGGCCCAGGCCAGCAGCAGCGCCAGCCCGCTGTCCTCGAACAAGTCGAACCGCGCCGAAGAGACGATCAACTACGAGATCACCAAGACCACCAAGTCGCATGTCCGCGAGGCGGGCCAGGTCCGCCGCCTGTCGGTCGCGGTGCTGGTGGACGGCACCTATCAGCTCTCCAAGGACGCACCGCCGGCCTACCAGCCGCGCAGCGAGCAGGAGATCGAGAGCATCAAGGCGCTGGTGCGCTCCGCCGTCGGGCTGGACGCCGTGCGCGGCGACTCGCTGGAGGTGATCAACATGCGCTTCTGGTCGCCCGAGGACGACATCCAGAAGCCGGAAGAGCTGTTCATGGGCATGACCAAGGACGACCTGTTCCGCATCGCGGAGATGGTGGTCCTGGGCATCGTCGCCGTCCTCATCATCCTGCTGGTCATCCGCCCGCTGATCTCCCGCGCCTTCGAGAAGGCGGAGATGCAGGAGGAGGACGAGATGGACCGCCTGCTGACCGATCAGGCCGGCATGCCGGCGGCACTCGCCGCCCCCACCGGCGCGCTGGCCCAGGATTTGGCGCTGGAAGCGGCGCAGGCCGACGAGGAGCTGGAGCAGATGATCGACATCAACCGGGTGGAGGGCCGCGTCCGCGCCTCCTCGCTGCGCAAGGTCGGCGAGATCGTCGACAAGCATCCGGAAGAGGCGGTCTCGATCCTGCGCAACTGGCTCTATCAGGAGAGCTGAGCGATGCCGGTCTCCAAATCCACACCGCTTGAGGCCACCTTGTCCGAAGGGGGATCGCGGCGATGAGCGTGCGCAAATTCCTCTTCGACGAGTCCTTCGACGTGGACGCCGTCCCCCGCATGACCCATGTGGAGGACGACGACCTGCTGCCCGAGGACGAGCTGTCGGCCATGCCGGCGCCCGAGCCGGAGCCGGAACTGCCGCCGGCCCCCACCTTCGGCGAGGAGGAGCTGGCCGCCGCCCGCGCCCAGGGCTATGAGGAGGGCATGGCCGCCGGCAGGTCCGAAGGGACCGCGGCGGGCTACGGCAAGGGATTCACCGACGGCATGACCGCCGGCCAGAACACCGGGTACGAGCGCGGCAGGACGGAGATCGAGGCGACGGTGAACGCCCGCATCGCCAACGCGCTCTCCCAGATCGCCGACGGGGTGGGCCATCTGCTGGCGGCGCACGAGGCGGGCAACGCCGCGCGCAGCGAACAGCCGGTCCATCTGGCGCTCGCCATCGTCCGCAAGCTGCTGCCCGAATGGGCGCGGCGCGGCGGCATGGTCGAGGTGGAGGGAATGGTCCGCGCCTGCCTGACCGACCTGATCGACGAGCCGCGGCTGGTCATCCGGGTGGCGGAGGACACGATGGGGCTGGTCCGCGACCATCTCGACGAGACGGTGGGGGCGCGCGGCTTCGGCGCGAAGCTGATGGTGATCGGCGATCCGTCGGTCGCTCCCGGCGGCTGCCGCATCGAATGGGCCGAAGGCGGCGTGGAGCGGGACACCGCCCAGCTGCTGGACGAAATCGAACGCCGCGCGGCGCACATGCTGGAGGCTCCGGCCCCCGTCTAAGGGGTGACCGGAATGAAGGAGGTCCGAGACCGACATGCCGAGCGACAATTTCTCGCTGAACGATCTGCACGGCGGCGATGGCGACGACTACGCCAGCCCCGGAATCACCAAGGACCTGGAGGCGGTGTACGACATCCCCGTCCAGATCTCCGCGGTGCTGGGCAAATCGACCATGCAGGTGGCGCAACTGCTGAAGCTGGGCCGCGGCGCGGTGGTGGAGCTGGACCGCAAGGTCGGCGAGGCCATCGACATCTACGTCAACAACCGCCTGGTCGCCCGCGGCGAGGTGGTGGTGGTGGAAGACCGGCTGGGCGTGACGATGACGGAAATCATCAAGTCGGACCGCGGCTGATGGCGGTTTCGTCCGACACCGGCGCGGCCCGTGCCAAGGCGAACCCAGGCGGCGGCACCCGTGCCGCGGCGCAGGGCGAGCCGGCAGGCACCCCCACCGGTGCTGCCGCGCCGGGACGGAGCGTGCGGCTGCGCGGCGGGCTGGACGTGGCGACGCTGGTCGGGCTGGCGGCGGCGGCCGGGGTGATCCTGATCGCCATCACCACAGGCGGGTCGGCGCGCGCCTTCCTCGACCCGCCGTCGCTGCTGATCGTGCTGGGCGGGACTCTGGCGGTCACCACCGCCTCCTTCTCGCTGGGCGACGTGGCGGTGGCCTGGAAGAACGCCGCGGCGGTGCTGGTCCACCAGACGCTCGACCCCAAGGGCGTGGCGCGGCAGGTCCTGCTGCTGGCCGAGGCCGCCCGCCGGGCCGGGCCGGAGACCCTGCGCAACGTCCTGCCGGAACTGCGCGCCGAACCCTTCCTGCACCGCAGCGTCACCCTGATCACCGAGGGGCTGCCGCCCGACGCCATCGAGCGGATGCTGACCGGCGAGGTCGAGGCGACCGCCGGCGGCCACGGCAAGAGCGCCGGCGTGCTGCGCCGCGCCTCGGAAGTGGCGCCGGCCATGGGGCTGATCGGCACGCTGGTCGGGCTGGTGCAGATGCTGGGCAGCCTGAGCGACCCGTCGGCCATCGGGCCGGCGATGGCTTTGGCTCTGCTGACGACCTTCTACGGGGCCGTGCTCGGCAACGTCGTCCTGTCCCCGCTCGCCGCCAAGGTGGAGCGGGCGGCTGAGGAGGACGCGCTGGTCAAGACCCTCTATACCATCGGCGCCGTGTCCATCGCGCGCCAGGAGAATCCGCGGCGTCTGGAGATGCTCCTGAACGCCGTCCTGCCGCCTGGAAAGCGGATCCAGTATTTCGACCGGGAAGCCCCGAGAGTGGGAGCGTAAGGCTATGCGTCTGCTGATCGTTGGAACGTTGGAAGGCTACATCACCGCCGCCGGCAAGATCGCCATGAAGCGGGGGGCCAAGGTGTCGCACACCGACAGCATCGAAGGGGCGCTGACCGCCTTGCGTGCCGCCGCCGGTGCCGATCTGGTGATGATCGACGTCAAGCTGGACATCGCGACCTTCATCGACAGCCTGAAGTCGGAGCGCATCACCATCCCGGTGGTCGCCTGCGGCATCGGCACCGATGCGGCCGCCGCCGTGCGCGCCATCCGCGCCGGCGCCAAGGAGTATCTGCCGCTGCCGCCCAATGCCGAGCTGATCGCCGCGGTGCTGGAGGCGGTGGCCGAGGAAAGCCACTCCATCGTCTGCAGCGACCCGGCGATGCTGGCGACTCTGCGCCTTGCCGAGCAGGTGGCGCCCAGCGACGCCTCGGTGATGATCACCGGCGAGAGCGGCACCGGCAAGGAGCTGATGGCCCGCTTCATCCACCGCAAGAGCCGCCGGTCGGGCGAGCCCTTCGTCGCGGTGAACTGCGCCGCCATCCCGGAGAATTTGCTGGAATCGGAGCTGTTCGGCCACGAGAAGGGCGCCTTCACCGGCGCCGTCGCCCGGCGGCTCGGCAAGTTCGAGGAGGCGAACAACGGCACCCTGCTGCTGGACGAGCTGTCGGAGATGCACCCGAGGCTCCAGGCCAAGCTGCTGCGCGCCATCCAGGAGAAGGAGATCGACCGCATCGGCTCCAGCCAGCCGGTGAAGGTCAATGTCCGCCTGATCGCCACCTCCAACCGCAACCTGGAGGCGGAGGTCCGCTCCGGCAACTTCCGCGAGGATTCGTATTTCCGCCTGAACGTGTTCAGCGTGGCGATCCCGTCCCTGCGTGAACGCCCGGCCGACATCCCGATGATCGCCGAGCATTTCCTGAAGAAGTATGCGGAGGCCAACGGCCTGGGCGACAAGCGCCTGACCGAGGACGCCATGCTGATGCTGAAGACGCATCACTGGCGCGGCAACGTGCGCGAGCTGGAAAACACCATGCACCGTGCCGTCCTGCTGTCGCGCGGCGAAGAGGTCGGGCCGGAAGCCATCATGCTGACCAGCAAGATGCTGGCCCCGGAAGGCAGCGCCCAGGCATCGATCCCGTCGGACTCGCCGGTCGCCAACCCGTTCGCCGGCCCCGGCGGCACGGTTCCGGCCGCCGCCGCCCAAAGCCAGCCGGCCACCCCCCTGGTGGTGCCGCCACAGGGTGCCCTGCCGACCAGCTACGGCCCGCCGAAGGGCGGCAAGCCCGGTCCCTACGGCATGGCCGCCAACAGCAGCGCCGCGGCTGCCGCCAATGCCGGCACCAGCGGCGCCGGCCTGGCGGCGCTGATCGGCCGCACGGTGGCCGACGTCGAGCGCGACCTGATCCTGGAGACGCTGACCCACTGCCTGGGCAACCGCACCCACGCCGCCAACATCCTGGGCATCTCGATCCGCACGCTGCGCAACAAGCTGAAGCAGTATGGCGACGAAGGCCGCAGCGTGCCCACCCCGGGCAACGACGAACGGGCGACGGCCTGACGTCCCGTCCGGGACCGGGATCTTGAGCGGCGGGAGCATCCATGGCGCTGACGGAGCATAATGGCGGCGGCGGGGGCGGCGGTCCCGGCAACATGGCCGCCTTCGGCGAGATGTGGGCCGTCACCAAGGCGTCGCTGAAGCGCGGCGACGTGGCGATGGCCATCGGCATCCTGATCGTCGTGGTCGGCCTGATCATGCCACTGCCCGCCGTCATGCTCGACATGATGCTGGGGCTGAACGTCACCATCTCCATCCTGATCCTGATGGTGGTGCTGTTCATCGAGAAGCCGCTCCAGCTGTCGTCATACCCGACGATCCTGCTGATCACCACGCTGCTGCGCCTGTCGCTGAACATGGCCTCGACGCGCCTGATCCTGACGCAGGGGCATGAGGGGACGTCGGCCGCCGGCCATGTGATCGAGGCCTTCGCCAGCCTCGTCATGGGCGGCGATTTCGTCATCGGCGTGATCATCTACGCCATCCTGACCATCGTGAACTTCAAGGTCATCACCGCCGGTTCGGGCCGCATCGCCGAAGTGGCGGCGCGCTTCACCCTGGACGCCATGCCCGGCAAGCAGATGGCCATCGACGCCGACCTGTCGGCCGGCATGATCGAGGAGAGCACGGCGCGGGCGCGGCGCAAGGAGCTGGAGGACGAAAGCGCCTTCTTCGGCTCGATGGACGGTGCGTCGAAGTTCGTGAAGGGCGACGCGGTCGCCGGCCTGATGATCATGTTCATCAACATCATCGGCGGCGTGACCATCGCGGTCCTGCGCCACGACATGCCGGTGATGACGGCGCTGGACACCTTCACCAAGCTGACCATCGGCGACGGGCTGGTGTCGCAGATCCCGGCGCTGGTGATCTCGATCTCCGCCGGCTTCCTGGTGTCGAAGGCCGGCATGGGCGGCTCCACCGACAAGGCGGTGGTGGGGCAGCTGACCGGCCACAGCCAGGCGCTCGCCCTGTCGGCCGGCGCCGTCGGCGTGCTGGCCCTGCTGCCGGGCATGCCGATCCTGACGCTGGCCCCGGTCATCGGCGCCGTCGGCTTCGCCGCCTGGTACATGCCGCGCCTGCGCGCCAAGAAGGAGGCGGAAGAGGCCGCGGCGGCGGAGGAAGCGGCGGCGGCCGGGGCGGGCCCCGGCGGCATGCCCGGAGCCGGGCCGGCGCCGGACGAACCGATCGCCACGGCGCTCGCCATCGACCTGATCCGGCTGGAGCTGGGCTACGGTCTCTTGTCGCTGATCAACCAGCCCCAGGCCGGCAGCCACCGGCTGACCGACCAGATCAAGGGGCTGCGCCGGCAGATCGCCGGCGAGGTCGGCTTCGTCATGCCGGCGGTGCGCATCCAGGACAATTTGCAGCTTCCGCCCAACACCTACATCATCCGCGTCAAGGAGATCGAGGCCGGGCGCGGCGACATCCGGCCCAACATGCTGCTGGTGATGGACCCGCGCGGCGACGCCATGAGCCTTCCCGGCGAACAGACGGTGGAGCCGACCTTCGGCCTGCCCGCCATCTGGATCGAGCCGGGATACCGCGAGGAGGCCCTGTTCAAGGGCTACACCGTGGTCGATCCGTCGACCGTGGTGACCACCCACCTGACCGAGCTGATCAAGGACAACATGCCGGAGCTGCTGTCCTTCACCGAGACGCAGAAGCTGCTGGACGAGACCGACAAGGAACACCAGAAGCTGATCGCCGACGTGGTGCCCGGACAGATCACTGTGGGCGGCCTGCAACGGGTGTTGCAGAATCTCCTTGCCGAACGGGTTTCGATCCGGGATCTTCCCACGATATTGGAAGGGGTATCCGAAGCGACCAGCCAGACCCGCAGCATCACCCAGATCACCGAGCATGTGCGCTCCCGCCTTGCCCGGCAGATCTGCGACGCGAACACCAACGAGATGGGATTCATCCCGCTCGTCACCCTGTCGCCCGAATGGGAGCAGGGCTTCGCGGAATCGCTGGTGGGCGACGGCGACGACCGGCAGCTGACGATGGCCCCGTCCCGCCTGCAACAGTTCATCACCTCCGTCCGTCAAACCTTCGAGCGACATGCCATGATGGGCGAGAGCCCCGTTCTGCTGACCAGCCCGCTGATCCGTCCGTTCGTCCGCTCGATCGTCGAGCGGTTCCGGCCGGCGACCGTGGTCATGTCGCAGAACGAGATCCACCCGAAGGCCCGCATCAAGACCCTGGGGCAGATCTGATGGCGCGCGGCGTTCCCATCCCCTTAGCTGACGGAAGGCGCTGCCGATGCGGCTGAAGTCCTTCCACGCCAAGACCATGTCCGACGCCATGCGGATGGTGCGCCAGTCGCTGGGCGACGACGCCATCATCGTCGCCACGCGCGAGGAGGAAGGCGGCGGCGTGCGCGTGACGGCGGCGGTGGAAGAGGACGACCTGCCGCCGGCCCCGTCCTCCGGTTCCGCGCGCAACGGCCGCGGCAGGGCGCCGGCCAAGCCGGTCGAACCCGAGATCGACGTCGGCGAGGTGGTGGCCGACGCCCTGCAACGCCACGGCGTGCCGGCGTCGCTGGCCGAACAGCTGATCGACGCGGCATCGGGGCTGGACACCGAGGATCCGCGGCTGGCCCTGGGGTCGGCGCTCGATTCCTATTTCACCTTCAACCCGCTGCCGGACGGCCGCGCGCCGGTGAAGCCGCTGGCGCTGGTCGGCCCGCCGGGATCCGGCAAGACGCTGGTCGCGGCCAAGCTGGCGGCGCGCGCCGTCTTCCGGAAATGCTCGGTCGGCGTCATCACCACCGACACGGTGCGGGCCGGCGGCGTCGACCAGCTGGCCGCCTTCACCCGGCTGATGAAGCTGAAGCTGGCGACGGTGGAGGATCCAGACGCGCTGGCCGGCGCCTTCGAGGTGCATCGCCGGACCGATCTGGTCCTGGTCGACACCGCCGGGCGCAACCCGTTCGACGCCGAGGACATGCAGGACCTCCGCGCCATGCTGTCCGCCGGCGAGGTGGAGCCGATCCTGGTGCTGCCCGCCGGGCTCGACGCGCTGGAGGCCGCCGACATGGCGATGGCCTTCAAGGCGGTCGGCGTGCGGCGCATGCTGGTCACCCGGCTGGACATGGCGCGCCGGCTGGGCAGCGTCCTTGCCATCGCCGCACGCGCCCGGCTGTCCTTCTGCGACGCCAGCATCTCGTCCAAGGTGGCGGAGGGGCTGACCGCGCTGAACCCGCTGGCGCTCGCCCGCATGATGATCCCGGCCGAGGAGAAGGCGCCCGCCGTCAAGGACCAGGCGCCGCGCCGCTCCGCCCGCAAGGCGGGCTGGGACGAGGACGAGGACGGCCACGGCGGCGACCACCAGGACCACGAGCCGGACCGCACCCCCGAGCGCAAGCCGAGCTTCGGGCGGGGATATGAGCCGGAGGACGAGGAACCGGAGATCGAGCCGGCACCGCCGCCACCACCACCGCGCAGGGCCGCCGCGGCAGCCAAGCCGACGAAACCCGCAACCGCAAAACCCGCAACCAAGGCTAAAGCCGCCAGTTCCCCCTCGTCGAGGACCCTGCCATGACCGATCCGGTGTTCCCGGCCGCCCTCAAGAACGTTCGCCCGCTGCGCGGCGCCAACGTCATCGCCGTGGCCAGTGGAAAGGGCGGCGTCGGCAAGACGTGGTTCTCCATCACGCTCAGCCACGCCCTGACCAAGGCGGGCATGAACACCCTGCTGTTCGACGGCGATCTCGGGCTCGCCAACGTCGACATCCAGCTTGGATTCTCGCCCAAGAACGACCTGGGCGCCGTCATCAACGGCGAGGTGACGCTGGCCAAGGCGGCGCAGCGCTTCACCGACACCGGCTTCGACATCATCGCCGGCCGCTCGGGCTCGGGCACGCTGGCGCAGCTGCCGAGCCAGCGCCTGTCGGGCCTGCGCAACGACCTGCTGGAGCTGGCGAAGAGCTATGACCGGGTGGTGATGGACATGGGGGCCGGCGTCGACCGCACGGTGCGCACCCTGTCGGGACCGGCCGGCATCACGCTGGTGGTGACGACGGACGAGCCGACCTCGCTGACCGACGCCTATGCCTTCATCAAGCTGACCCATGCCACCAACCCGTCGGCCGACCTGCGGATCGTGGTGAACATGGCGCAGAGCGTGAAGGACGGCGAGCGGACCTACGGCACCATCCTGAAGGCCTGCCAGAACTTCCTGAAATACAAGCCGGCGCTGGCGGGCATCATCCGCCGCGACCTGAAGGTGCGCGACGCCATCCGCAACCAGAACCCCGCTGCTGACCCGCTCGCCCGCCAGCGACGCGGCCCGCGACGTCGAGGCGATCGTGCAGCGGTTGCTCGCCAGCGCCCGGTAACCGGCCGGGACGGGCGGGCATGGGCGGGGCGATCCCACCGTCGGTCACGCCGGCCGCCGCCACCGCCGCGGCAGCCCCCGCCGCGCCCGCCCCCGTCACCGCCGAGGCCACGGTCGTCCAACTTCCCGAACGGCTGCCGGAGGTGACCCGACCGGTGGTGCTGACCGGCACCGTCGCCGGCCAGACGCCGGAAGGGCTGACCCGCGTGCGCACCGCGGCGGGCGAACTGCTGCTCGACAGTGCCACGGAACTGCCGCCGGACAAGCCGGTCACCGTGCAGCTGACCCCCGGCAGCACGGCCTCGCCGGGCGCACCGGCCACGGCGCTGCCGGGCAAGCCGACGGCGCTGATCCTGCTGCAATCGCTGGCAAGCCCGGCCACGCCACAGAGCGCCGGGCAGACCGGCAGCACGACCCAGACCCCAGCGGTCGGCAGCGGCGCCACGCCCGCCGTCCTGCTGCCCACCCCGACGCCGACCACCGTCCCGACCAATCTGCCGCCGCTGCTGCCAGGCACCGTCGTGCCGGCGCTGGTGCTGGCCGGCGGGTCGGGCGCCAAGCTGCCGACCGCCGCCGCGCCCCCGGCGCAGCCGGCCCCTGCCACCCCGTCACCCGCCGCCCCGGCCGGGACCGCGAAACCGGAGGCTCCGGCCGCCGGGACGCCTGCTGCGGCGACGGGCGGTCCCTCCACCCCTGCCCCGGCCATGGGCGGCGGCAGCGCCACCTTCGGAACGCCGGTCCAGCTGGGCGGCAACGCGGCCCATCCCGGCGCCGAGACGCCGACGGCGCCCACTCCGCCCGGCTCCAACCCGCCCAGCTCCAGCCCAGCCGGTTCCAACCCAGCCGGTGACAGCGGCAATCCCGAACCGCCCGACCTGCCGCGCGGCGCCACAGTGGCGCTGAAGATCCTGACGGTCACCCCGCCGCCGCAACAGCCCCAACCGCCCGGTAATCCGGGGGCGGGCAATTCGGAGGCCAACGGGCCCAACCAGCAGGCGGGAAGCCAATCCGGCCAGCAGCCGGGCGGACAGGCCGCCGCTCTGCCCACCCCGCAGGCCGACGAGGCGGCCCTGCCGCCCGATACCCCCATCCTGCGTGGAACGGTGGCCGGCAGCACGCCGCAGGGGCAGCCGATCCTGGCGACCAAGCAGGGGATGCTGGCGCTGAACGTCCCGGCCAGCCTGCCGCAGGGGGCCACGGTGACGGCGGCGCTGGCCGACCTCGCCCGCGCCACCCAGGCGGCGGCCCCCACCCTGCCCGGCCCGCCGGGACCGCTGGACGGGCGCGACTGGCCGGCGATGCGGCAGCTGATGGCGACACTGGCGGCGGCCGATCCGGCAGCAGCCAAGGCGATGCTGGCGACGATGCCGCAGCCGAACCGCAAGCTGACCGCGGCGCTGGGCTTCTTCCTGTCGGCGATGCGCGGCGGCGACGCGCAGGGCTGGCTGGGCGACGATGCCGCCTCCGCACTCGACAAGGCGGGGCGCCGCGACCTGCTGGAGCGGCTGGAGAAGGATTTCGACGGGCTGCGGCGCGAGGCGGCGGAACCGCTGCCGGGCGACTGGCGCAGCTACACCATCCCGCTGATGGACGCGAACGGGCCGAAGCCGATCAGGCTGCATGTCCACCCGTTGCAGGAGGATGAGGAGAGCGGGGGCGGTGAGCGGTCGAAGCCCGGCAGCCGCTTCGTCATCGACCTCGACCTCAGCCGGTTCGGGCCGATGCAGCTGGACGGTCTGGTGCGGCCCAACCATTTCGACCTGATCCTGCGCAGCCATGCCGCCCTGCCGCCGGAACTGCGGGTCGAGCTGATCCAGATCTTCGCCGACAGCGTGCGGGCGGTGGGCTACACCGGCTGCCTGTCCTTCCAGTCGGGCGCCCGCAGCTGGGTGAAGCTGACCCGCGCCGGCCAGGCCGGGCTGGGGGTGTCGGCATGAGGCGGGAGCGGCTGTCCACCCGCCCGTCTCCCGATGCCCGCCACGATTTCCTGGTGGAGCTGCGCGGCGAACCGCTGCCGGGGGTGCGGCTGACCCTGCGGCTGGTGCCCGACCTGCTGGTGCCCGATCCGGCGTCTGTCGTTGCCTATCTGGCGGAGTTTGCCGGCTTCCCGGACGGGTTAGAGGCGCTGGCCGTCGCCATTCTCGACGACATCAACAACGAGCTGGTGCCGCGCTGGGTCGAGGTGGCGGTGGAGAGCGACGCCCCCCTGCCCCACCGCGTGGTGATCGAGGACCGGCAGCCGAGCTGGGACAACCCGTCGCTGCTGGGGCGGCTGCGCCGGCTCTGACAAGGGGGTTCAGTCGTCGTCATGCAAGGCGGCGCTTGGAGCAGGGGCTGCGGGATGAGAAGGGTCCGCGGCTGTTGTGATAGGGTGCGGGCACGAAATCGCTTGAGATCGGATCGCGGAAAATCGGGCTCGATTTGAAGCGTGACTCCGATCGTCAAACACAAAGCTATTGAAAGCGGACAGGCCAGATGACCGATGATCTTCCTGCGGTTCGTGACGCTGTGGCGGCGGACGGCTTCTCCTTCGTCGCGGCGGACGCCATGCAGGGAGTGCTCGACGCCGCCGGGCTGCGGGACTGGGAGGGGTTCAGCGCCAGTTGGAACGACCTGGGCCTCGACACCTACATGGCGGACGGCGGGCGCTACCGCCGCCGCCGCCACGCCGCCTTCGCGGTGTCGGCCGGGGAGATCAGGCGCAAGCCGCACCAGCCCCACTACCAGAGCCGGGACTACAATCCGCTGAACGGCGGCCTGGAACGCTGGTTCGAGCCGATCAGCGAGGCGGTCGCGACCCACCCCGCCCTGGACGCGATCCTGAAGACCTGCTTCGCGCTGTTCGACCCGCTCACCCCCGCCGCCACCAAGCCGGAGGTCTGGCACACCGAGGTCCATCAGTTCCGCATCGAAGCCCGTGCCGGCGAGGCCGGACGGCCCACCCCGGAAGGGATGCACCGCGACGGCGTGGACTGGGTGCTGGTGATGCTGATCCGGCGCGAGAACGTCTCCAGCGGCACGACCAGCATCCATGACCTCGCCGGCCGGCCGCTCGGCAGCTTCACCCTGCGCCATCCGCAGGAATCGGCGGTGGTGGACGACGCCCGGGTGTTCCACGGCGTGACGCCGGTGGAGCCGACCGATCCGGCGCGCCCGGCTTTCCGGGACGTGCTGGTGGTGACGATGCGGCACGCCTGAAGCGGCGGGCCGTCACGCGCCGTAACCGGAATCCTGCGGCATACTGTCCACATCAGCGTCCGGCTCCCGATGCGGTTTGCCTTCTACGCTAATATATTAGTATAATAATGCCATGAGTTATCCGGTGAGGCCGAGCCATGACCGCGGATCCCTTGGAGACGGCGCTGCTCCTGCGCGTGGTGGTGATCCTGGGGCTGCTGCTTCTCGGTTTCTGCTAACCTCTTCGACAGGGATGCCTGAGCATGGCGACCGACCTCAAGCGAGAGAATTATTCCGCCACCATCGACGGCAAGCCGGTGGATCTGTTCACCCTGCGCAACGGGCGCGGCATGGTGGTGCGCATCACCAATTACGGCGCCAAGATCGAACAGATCCTGGTTCCCGACCGCGACGGCGTGGTGGGCGACGTGGTCCAGGGCTATGACGGGATCGAGGGTGCGATGGGCGGGCAGGCGTCCATGGGCTCCTTCATCGGGCGTTATTGCGGGCGCATCCCCGACGGGCGCTTCACCCTGGACGGCGTCGCCCATCAGGCCGCGGTCAACAGCCCGCCCAACACCCTGCATGGCGGCCAGCGCGGCTCGCGCTTCCGGGTCTTCGACGCCCGGCAGCTCGACGAGGCCAGCCTGGAGCTGAGCCATGTCTTCGCGGACGGCGAGGAGGGCTTTCCCGGCACCCTGCCGCTGCGGCTGGTCTATACGGTCGGCGACGACAACGCCCTGACCATCGCCTGGACCGCGGTGGCGGCCGACAGGACCACCATCGCCAACTTCACCGACCACACCTTCTTCAACCTGTCGGGCGATCTGGGGTCGTCGATCCTCGACCATGTCGCCACCATCCAGGCCGGCCGCTATCTGGCGCTCGGCGATACCGGGGTGCCGACCGGCGAGATGGTGGAGGTCGCCGGCACGCCGCACGACTTCCGCACCCCGGCGGCGCTGGGCGCCCGCATCGACGCCGACGACCGCATGCTGGCGCTCGGCAAGGGCTACGACCTGCATTACGTGGTCGACAAGCCGGCGAACGGCCCGACGCCCGTCCTCAACGCCCGCTTCCTGCACCCGGCCAGCGGCCGGACGCTCGAGGTGCTGTCCACCGAACCCGGCCTGCAGCTCTACACCGGCAATGCGCTGGAGGGAAAAACCCCGCGGGACGTCGGCAAGGGCGGCACGCTCTACACCAAGCACAGCGCCTTCTGCGCCGAACCGTCGAAATTCCCGAACTCCATCAATCTCCCCTCCCTCTGGCCGTCCGTCCCCTCGACCGTGCTGCGTCCCGGCCAATGGACCGCCGGGTCCATCGTCTACCGGTTCGGGGTCGCCTGAGGCGGCGCCGCGCCGCCCGTCTCCGCCCCCGCGACCTGCACGGCAGCCCACATTCCTCCCTCGGAGTCCGTTACGCCATGAGCACCGCCAAGCCGATCCGCCGTTACCGGCAGACGAAAGTCGTCGCCACGCTGGGTCCGTCCTCCTCCTCGCCCGAGATGATCCGCCGCCTGTTCGAGGCCGGCGTCGATGTCTTCCGCCTGAATTTCAGCCATGGCAGCCACCAGGACCATGGCGAGCGCGTCCGCGCCATCCGCGCGCTGGAGGAGGAGACCGGCCGCCCCATCGCCATCATGGCCGACCTCCAGGGGCCGAAGCTGCGGCTGGGCCGCTTCGCCGACGGGCCGGTGACGCTGACCGCCGGCCAGCCTTTCTGCCTCGACCTGCTGGCCGAGCCGGGTGACGCCCGCCGCGTCGGCATGCCCCATCCGGAGATCTTCGCCGCTCTGGTGCCGGATGCCGAACTGCTGCTCGACGACGGCAAGGTGCGGCTGCGGGTGACCGCCTGCGGCGCCGATTTTGCCGAGACGGTGGTGGTGTCCGGCACCAAGCTGTCGGACCGCAAGGGCGTCAACGTGCCGGGCGTGGTGCTGCCGCTGTCGCCGCTGACGCCCAAGGACCGCGCCGACCTGGATTTCGCCCTCGACCAGGGGGTGGATTGGGTGGCGCTGAGCTTCGTCCAGCGGCCGGAGGACGTGGCGGAGGCGCGCAAGCTGATCGCCGGCCGGGCCGCCCTGCTGTCGAAGCTGGAGAAGCCGCAGGCGATCCAGCATCTCGACCGCATCGTCGAGATGTCGGACGGCGTCATGGTGGCGCGTGGCGACCTGGGCGTGGAGATGCCGCCGGAAGACGTGCCGTCGATCCAGAAGCGGATCATCCGCGCCGCCCGGTCGGCCGGCAAGCCGGTGATCGTCGCCACCCAGATGCTGGAATCGATGATCTCCGCCCCCGCCCCGACCCGGGCCGAGGCCTCCGACGTCGCCACCGCGGTGTTCGACGGCGCCGATGCCGTCATGCTGTCGGCCGAGACCGCGTCCGGCGACTATCCGGTCGAAGCCGTGTCGATCATGGACCGCATCGCCCGGCGGGTGGAGGGCGATCCGCTCTACCGCGGCCTGATGGATGCCCAGCATGCCGACCCGGAACAGACGGAATCGGACGCCATCACCGCCGCAGCCCGTCAGGTCGCCCATACGGTGAAGGCGGCGGCCATCGCCACCTACACCACCAGCGGCTCCACCACCCTGCGGGCGGCGCGCGAACGGCCGGAGGTGCCGATCCTCTGCCTGACCGAGAGCGCCGCCATCGCCCGCCGGATGGTGCTGGCCTATGGCGTCCACGCCGTGCTGACGGAGGATGTCCAGAGCTTCGCCGACATGGTGCACAAGGCGGCGCGGCTGGCCTATGTTCATGGGCTGGCCGAGGAGGGGCAGCGGCTGGTCATCACCGCCGGTGTGCCGTTCGGCATGCCGGGATCGACCAATATCCTACGAATCGCCTGGGTCGAGGCGCCGAGCCGCCCGGAGCGCGACCGCGAGGCCCGTGCCCGCCAGCCGATGGCCTTCGCCGACGCCTGACCGCATCTTACCTTCCGCCGACCGCCAGGCTTCCGTTTCGTATAAACGGAGGCTTGGCGGAGTACCAAACGCACAGCGCATCTGCCTGACGTTCTATCGACTCCAATGCTCTTGACACCCGCCGCAGAAAGATAGCTTTTTAGCTAACTACCGGCAATTGACCGGTGCCGCTCGATGCCCGACTGTTGGAGTCGGGGTATTTCTCCTTCTGGACGCCCTGACGGTTGACCGGGCGGTCGAAAAGAGGCGGTCGGGCAGGACGGCCGGCAGCGGCCGGGTGTTTTCAGGAGTGTCGTGGATGTCGTTCCAACTGGCCGGGTTGTGCTTCACAACGGCGTCCGGCCTGCCGTTCTCCCACGACCATTGGCTGGTGGCCCTGTCCTATGCCGTCGCCGCCTTCGCCTCCTACTCCGCGCTGGACATGGCGGAGCGGATGCACCGGACGGACGGCGCCGCCCGCATGATGTGGCAGGGCTGCGCCGCGGCGGCGCTGGGCGGCGGCATCTGGGCCATGCATTTCATCGGCATGCTGGCGCTGACCATCGACACGCCGATCGCCTACGATCCGGTGAAGACGCTGCTGTCGCTGTTGACCTCGGTCGCCTTCGTCGCCGTCGGCTTCCGCATCATCCAGCGCCGCCGCTCCCTCGCCACCATCGCCGCGGCCGGCCTCATCGTCGGGCTCGGCGTGGCGACGATGCATTATCTCGGCATGGCGGCGATGGTGCTGCCGGCCCGCATCGCCTACGACCCCACCCTGTGGGGCCTGTCGGTCGCCATCGCGGCAGCGGCGGCGGCGGCGGGGTTGTGGCTGGCCACCCGCATCCACCGCCTGCTGGAACGCACGCTGGCCGCCCTGGTGATGGCGGTGGCGGTCTGCGGCATGCATTACACCGGCATGGCCGCCCTGGTGGTGCAGGTCGATCCCACGCTGATGGCGGCGGACGGCAGCCTGGGGGACGGGGTGTCGAGCGGCCCCCTGGCCGCTCTGGTGGCGGTGGCGGCCTTCGGCCTTCTGCTGCTGGCGCTGGTCTCGGCCATGGCCGACCGCAAGGTTTCCGCCGCGTCGGCGCGCGAGGCCGCCGCCCTGCGCATCGCCAATCTGGAACTTGAGGCGGCCCGCCTGCAGTTGGAGGCCAACCAGCGCGAGATCATCCGCCGCCTGTGCAGCGCCGGGGAATTCCGCGACAACGAGACCGGCCAGCATGTGGCGCGCATGGCGCAGATCTCCCACCAGTTGGCGCTCGCCGCCGGCTGCACCGCCAACTATGCCGCGCAGGTGCTGGAGGCGGCCCCCCTGCACGACATCGGCAAGATCGGCGTTCCCGACCAGGTGCTGTTGAAGGCCGGACGGCTCGAGCCTGAGGAATGGGTGATCATGCGCCGGCACGCCAGCATCGGACAGCGGCTGCTGGCCGGCAGCGGGCTGCCCCTGCTCGACCTCGCCGCCGAGATCGCCGGGACTCATCACGAGAAATGGGACGGCACCGGCTACCCCAACGGTCTGGCCGGAACGGACATCCCGCTGTCCGGCCGCATCGTCGCCATCGCCGACGTGTTCGACGCTCTGCTGTCCGCCCGCCCCTACAAGGAGCCCTGGCCGCTGGAGAAAGTCGTCGGCTTCATGCGGGAGCAGGCCGGTCTCCATTTCGATCCCGAACTGGTGACGGTGTTCCTCGACAGGCTCGACGTCATGGTGGCGATCCGCGGGCGCTTCGTCGACGAGGACCACACTCCGCCGCTGCTGGCGGAGGCGGGCGCGGCCGAATAAGGTCCCCCGGACTGCAACGCCTTTTCTGCAACGCCTTCTGCAAAATCTTGCGGTGAGTGCGGTTCCGGTGCGGGAGCGCCGAGCGCCGCGCCATGGCGCATCCGTCGGCTGGGTCAGGAGGCGCTGCCGGTGGGCGGTGCATGACAAAAACTATCCTTTACCCGGCGGCCACGGCAGGGCAAATTCAGAAACCAACTTATGAGAGAAAATATGAAGGCGCTAATTCTTCCGGCGATATTGTTGGTTGTGGGATGCGGCGCCAAGGATGGCCCGCATGCGGCTCTGCTGCCGGACGGAACCATGGGAAGTTCAGTTACCTATTGGACGGGGACAGGCGATCAGGGCAAATCCGCCGCTCAAGAATTGGAGTATATGATTAGAATCAATGGCTATTGTTCTTCGGAGGAATCCGTAAAATTCATAGCGCTCGATGAAGTCGCCGCGGGAGCTGGGAGAAAGATTTCAGGCGTATACAAATGCCAGCCCAAGGTTTAGTTTTGGCGCCTATGCAATCAACCAATCAGTATTTTAGGATATTGTCGGGCAGCAGATTGTGGATCGCGAGCCGACGGCCGAACAACGGCCGTTATCGTCCACTGGCAGGCTCGAAAGACCAAGGAAAAATCTGATGGGGAGGCGATACGCGCTAGAGCGGATTTAACTGTTAAATCAACGCTCTAGCGCAAATCGATGGCGGACCCGACGAGATTTCGAACTCATGACCTCTGCCTTCGGAGGGCAGCGCTCTATCCAGCTGAGCTACGGGTCCATCGCTGGTGGAGGCGCAACATAGCCCAAGCCATTCGGGGACGCAAACACAAAAATCACAGATTTTCCGACAGCTTGCAGACACCCTCGTCCGCCCTTCGACCTCTGCCTTCGGAGGGCAGCGCTTCAACCGGTTCGGGCGCATGGAAACGTTTCCATTCTTCACGAAACCGTTTTCACGACGTCATGCGATTGCAACACACCGCCGCCACTCTGCACCCGCGCCGGATCGGCCGGCGCCGGAAACAACAGCCTGGAACAAGGGTTGACGGATGGTGCGGGGCGGAATGCGGGCGGGCGATGGACAGATGGCGGACGGACGCGCGATGGACCGCGTGGCGACGATCCGCGACGTGGCGGCGCGTGCCGGGGTGTCCATCGCCACCGTGTCGCGCGTGCTGAACGGCAGCGGCAACGCCACGCCGGAAACCATGGAAAAGGTCCGCGCCGCCGCGTCCGACCTGTCCTTCCGCCCCAGCACCATCGGGCGCAACCTGAAGGCGGCGCGCACCCGCACCGTCGGCGTGCTGGTGCCGTCGCTGACCAATCCCGTCTTCGCCGAAAGCGTCGCCGGCATCCAGGACGCGGCGGCAGAGGCCGGCTACAGCGTGCTGATCGCCTCCACCGACTACGATCCGGGACGGGAGGTGCGCGCCATCGAAGGGCTGCTGTCCAACCGGGTCGAGGGGCTGGTGCTGACCGTCGCCGATGCCGACCGCAGCGGGTCGCTCGACACGCTGGACGAGGTGCGGCTGCCCTATGTGCTGGCCTACAACCAGCCGGAACGGGTGCCGCGCGCCCATGTGTCCGTCGACAATGTCGCGGCCTCCCGCGCGGTGGTGGAGCGGATGACGGCGCTCGGCCACCGGCGCATCGGCATGATCGCCGGGCGCTTCCGCCAGTCCGACCGCTCGCGCCGGCGCCATGCCGGCTGGCTGGCTGCGCTCGCCGATGCCGGGCTGCCGCCGGGGCCGGTGGTCGAGGTCGATTTCAACGAGCTGCGGCTGGCCCACCGGCTGGCCCCCCTGCTGGAAGGGCCGGAGCGGCCGACGGCCTTCTTCGCCTCCAACGACATGCTGGCGCTCGCCACCATCCGGGCGCTGCGCGACCTCGGCCTGTCGGTGCCCGACGACCTGTCGGTCTGCGGGTTCGACGGCATCGAGGTCGGGCGGCTGATGGCGCCCAGCCTCGCCACCCTGGTGCAGCCGGCCCGCGCCATGGGCGCCACCGCCTTCGAATGCCTGCGCACCGGCTTTTCCGGCGACTTGCAGGGCCGCGCCGTGATGCTGCCCTTCACCCTGCGGCCGGGCGAATCGCTCGGGCCGGCGCCATCGAAATCCTCCTAAGCACTTTCGGAACGGAGACCCCCCGGATCATGTTCAAGCCGCTCCTTCTCGGCGCTGCCGCGTTGGCCGCCGCCCTCACCGCAACGGTGACACCCGCCGCAGCCGCGGAGCCGGTCGCCATCTGCTACAACTGCCCGCCGGAATGGGCCGACTGGGCGTCGCAGTTGAAGGCGATCAAGGCCGATCTCGGCATCGCCGTGCCGTTCGACAACAAGAACTCGGGCCAGGCGATGGCCGCCATGCTGGCGGAAAAGGACAAGCCGGTGGCCGACGTCGCCTATCTCGGCGGGCCGGTCGGCATCCAGGCCAAGGCGGCCGGCATCGTCACCCCCTACAAGCCGGCGGCGTGGGCCGACATCCCCGACGGGATGAAGGATGTCGACGGCAACTGGTTCGCCATCCACAGCGGCACGCTGGGCTTCTTCGTCAACACCGAGGCGCTGGGCGGCAAGCCGGTGCCGCAGAGCTGGGCCGACCTGCTGAAGCCCGACTATTCGGGCATGGTCGGCTATCTCGACCCGACCAGTGCCGCCGTCGGCTATGTCGGCGCGGTGGCGGTCAATCTGGCGCTGGGCGGCGATTACGGCAGCTTCGACAAGGCGGTCGGCTGGTTCAGGGACTTGCAGAAGAACCAGCCCATCGTGCCGAAGCAGACCTCCTACGCCCGCGTGCTGTCGGGCGAGGTTCCGATCCTGATCGATTACGACTTCAACGCCTACCGCGCCAAATACACCGACAAGGCGCCGGTCGCCTTCGTCATCCCGACGGAAGGCACGGTGTCGGTCCCCTATGTGATGGCGCTGGTCAAGAACGGCCCGAACCCGGAGAACGGGAAGAAGGTGCTGGACTATGTGCTGTCCGACAAGGGCCAGACCCTGTGGGCCAACGCCTTCATGCGCCCGGTGCGCGCCGAGGCGATGTCGCCGGAGACCGCGGCCAAGTTCCTGCCGGCCGCCGACTATGCCCGCGCCAAGCCGGTCGATCTGGTTCGTATGGCCGAGGCGCAGAAGGGCTTCATGGACCGCTATCAGGCGGAGGTGAAGTGAGCGCCTGCGCGCAGGACGCCCCCCTTCCCCACCGGCCGGCGGCCCGTCCGCCGGTTCGCTCGGGATGGGCGGGCGAACCGCTGCGGCTGGCGGCCCTGCTGGCGCCGGCGGCGGTGGTGTTCGCCGCCTTCTTCCTGCTGCCGCTGGTCCGGCTGATCCTGATCGGCGCCGGCGGGACGGCGGGATGGTCGGCCTATCTGACCACGCTGGCCGATCCCGGCCATCTCGACAGCCTGATCTCCACGCTGGCGCTGTCGGCCGGGGTGACTTTGGTGACGCTGGCGGTATCGACCGTCGCCGGGCTGTTCCTGGTGCGCAACCGCTTTCCCGGACATGCCCTGCTGGTGGCGCTGCTGACCTTCCCGCTGGCCTTTCCCGGCGTGGTCATCGGCTTCATGGTCATCATGCTGGCAGGCCGCCAGGGGCTGATCGGCACCATCACCCAGGCGCTGGGCGCCGGGAAGCTGGTCTTCGCCTATTCGATGACCGGGCTGTTCCTCGGCTACGTCTATTTCTCGATCCCGCGCGTCATCCTGACGGTGATGGCGGCGGCGGAGAAGCTGGACCCGCGGCTGGAGGAAGCGGCGCGCTCGCTGGGGGCATCCTCCTGGCGGGTGGTCGCCGACGTGATCCTGCCGGCGCTGAAACCGGCGCTGATCTCGGCGGGTGCCTTGTGCTTCGCCACCTCGATGGGTGCGTTCGGCACCGCCTTCACGCTCGCCACCCGGATCAATGTGCTGCCGATGACGATCTACACCGAATTCACGCTCCAGGCGAACATCGCCGCGGCGGCGGCGCTCAGTGTCCTGCTCGGCCTCATCACCTGGGCGGCGCTGGCGGTGGCGCGCAGCGTCGCCGGCACGTCGGTTGCGGCGGCGGGGTGACGATCATGCGTGACCTTTCCCACCGACGCGGCTGGGGGTTCTGGCTGCAACTGGGCTTCACCCTGCTGGTCTGCGCCCTGCTGACCGTGCCGATGGCGATGTCGATGCTGGCCGGGCTGACCGCCAATTACTTCGTGGGCCTGAAGAGCGGCCTGACCCTGCGCTGGGTCGACGAGGTTCTGCGGGTCTATTCCGGCACCATCCTCTTGTCCCTGCAGATCGCCTTCGCCTGTCTGGCCTGCACGCTGGTCCTGGGCGTTCCGGCGGCTTATGCGCTGGCGCGGCGTCCCGGCCGGATCGCCCGGCTGGTGGAAGAGCTGCTGATGATGCCGGTCGCCATCCCCGGCCTCGCCACCGCGCTGGCGCTGATCGTCACCTATGGCGGCGTCGGGGATCTGCGCGGCAGCTGGCTGTTCATCCTGATCGGCCATGTGCTGTTCACCCTGCCCTTCATGGTGCGCGCCGTGCTGGCGGTGATGGGCTCCATCGATTTGACGACGCTGGAGGAGGGGGCGGCCAGCCTGGGCGCCGGCTTCCTGCGCCGCTTCGCCACGGTGGTGCTGCCCAACTGCCGATCCGGCATCCTGGCCGGGTCGCTGATGGTGCTGACCCTGTCGGTGGGGGAATTCAACCTGACCTGGCTGCTGCACACGCCGCTGACCAAGACCTTGCCGGTCGGGCTGGCCGACAGCTATGCCTCGCTGCGGATCGAGATCGGCAGCGCCTACACCCTCGTCTTCTTCCTGATGATTGTGCCGAGCCTGATCCTGATGCAGGGTCTGTCCAGGCGCGGCCGTCCGTCCGTTTGAGGTCCTTTCCACGATGCCAGACAGCGTGATGCAGAACAGCGCGATGCAGAACAGCTTCCACCTCGACGCCGTGCCGATCCGCCTGGAGCGCTGCGGCAAGACCTTCGCCGGCGGCGCCCGCGCGCTGGAGCCGCTGGACCTGACCATCCGCGGCGGCGAGACCATCGTCTTCCTCGGCCCGTCCGGCTGCGGCAAGACCACGACCCTGCGCATCATCGCCGGGCTGGAAAGCCCCGATCGGGGGGGCCGCGTGCTGTTCGGCGAGGAGGACGTCACGGCGCTCCCCATCGAGCGGCGCAACGTCGGCATGGTGTTCCAGAGCTACGCCCTGTTCCCCAATATGACGGTGGCGGAGAATGTCGCCTATGGGCTGAAGGTTCGCAAAATTGCCCGCGCCGACCGCGGGCGCCGGGTCGAGGAGATGCTGGATTTGATGCATCTGGGCGAGTTCGCCGGGCGGCGGATCGACCAGCTGTCGGGCGGGCAGCGGCAGCGGGTGGCGCTGGCCCGCGCGCTCGTGGTGCGGCCGCGCGTGCTGCTGCTGGACGAGCCGCTGACGGCGCTGGACGCCAAGCTGCGCGACAGCCTGCGGCTGGAGATCGACCGGCTGCTGCGCGGGCTGGGCATCACCGCCGTCTATGTCACCCACGACCAGGGCGAGGCGATGGCGCTGGGCGACCGCATCGTCGTGATGGCCAAGGGCCGGGTGGCGCAGGTCGGCACGCCGCGCGAGATCTGACTATCAGCCGGCGGACGGCTTCGTCGCCGACTTCATCGGCACGATGAACCGGCTGGGCGGGATGGCGCGCGGCGGTACGCTGTCCATCGGATCGGCGACGCTGCCCTGGAGCGGGCCGGAGGGTGCGGTGGAACTGCTGGTCCGGCCGGAGGATTCTGGCGCTGGCCGGCGAGGCCGACGGGCATCTGGGCGGCACCGTCGCCGCCGCGGTGTTCCTGGGCGACCGCACCCGGCTGGTGGTGGAGCCGGCGGACGGGCCGGCGCTGACGGTGGACGCCGCCGGGCGCAGCGAACTGGGGCGCGGCGACCGGGTCTGGCTGCGCGTCGATCCGGCGCGGGTGCTGGCGGTTCCGTAACACTCCCGAACGAACACTCAAGCCCCCCGAGAGCCCATCCCATGATCATCGTCCAGATCACCGACACCCACATCAAGCCGCCCGGCCGCCTCGCCTACCGGCGCGTCGACACCGCCCCCTTCCTGGAGCGCGCCGTCGCCGCCATCCTGGCGCTCACCCCGCGGCCCGACGTCATCCTCGCCACCGGCGACCTCGTCGATGCCGGCGATGCGGAGGAGTATGAGCGGCTGCTCGGCCTGCTACGGCCGCTCGACATCCCGCTCTTCGCGGTGCCGGGCAACCATGACGAGCGCGCCGGGCTGGCCCAAGCCTTCCCCGATCTGGCGGCGCGGGTGGGCGGCGGCCCGTTCTTCCATTATACGGTGGAGGAGTGGCCGGTGCGGCTGATCGCCATGGACACCGTCCTGCCCGGTTCCGGTGCCGGCGAGGTCTGCGCCGAGCGGCTCGGCTGGCTCGACGCGCGGCTGGCGGAGCAGCCGGACCGGCCGACCATCGTCTTCCAGCACCATCCGCCCTTCGACACCGGCATCGGCCACATGGACCGGCTGGGACTGAGCGGGGCGGCGGCGATGGCCGACGTGGTCCGCCGCCATCCTCAGGTGGAGCGGGTGCTGTGCGGCCATCTGCACCGGCCGATCCAGGTGCGCTGGGCCGGCACCATCGCCTCGACCGCGCCGTCCACCGCGCATCAGGTGGCGCTCGACCTGCGCGACGATGCGCCGTCGGCCTTCGTGATGGAGCCGCCGGGCTATCAGATCCACATGTGGCGCGCCGACACCGGGGTGGTCAGCCACACCGCCATGGTCGGCGACTATGACGGCCCCTATCCCTTCTTCAAGGGCGGAAAGCTGATCGACTAGCCCCTATTGCCGGCCCCTATTGCCAGGCTCTATTGATTGATTTGGGCCTTTCCGTCCATTGTCACGCGCCTGTCATCGGTATCGCGTAAGACAAGGCTCCCCGATCCAACGGAGACGACAGAGATGAAGGCGTTCCTCGCCACCCTCGCCACCGTGCTGACCCTCACGTTCGGACAGGCGGCACTGGCCGACGGCGCCACCGGCAAGCTGGTGCTCTACACCTCGCAGCTGGAGCCGGACGCCCGCCAGACGGTGGAGGCCTTCAAGGCGAAGAACCCCGGCGTCGAGGTGGAGTGGATCCGCAACGGCACCACCGAGCTGATGAACAAGCTGCGCGCCGAGTTCACCGCCGGGGCGCCGCAGCCCGACCTGCTGCTGATCGCCGACGCGGTGACGATGGAATCGCTGAAGGCGGAAAAGCGGCTGCAAGCCTATGAGGGCGCTCCGGTCGCCGGCTACCGCCCCGGCACGCACGATGCGCAGGGCTATTGGTTCGGCACCAAGCTGATCACCACCGGCATCGTCTACAACACCGCCGCTCCGATGAAGCCGACCTCATGGCAGGATCTGCTGAAGCCGGAGGCCAAGGGCACCACGGTGATGCCGAGCCCGCTCTATTCCGGCGCCGCCGCCATCCATATGGCGTCGATCAAGGCGCAGCCGGCGCTGGGCATGGCGTATTACGAGGCGTTGCAGCGCAATGCCGTCACCGCCGCCAAGGGCAACGGCGGCATCCTGAAGGACGTGGCCGGCGGGGCGAAGCTCTACGGCATGATCGTCGATTACCTGCCGATCCGCGAGCATCTGAAGGGCGCGCCCGTCGCCTTCGTCTTCCCCAAGGAGGGCGTCAGCGCAGTCAGCGAGCCGGTGGCGATCCTCAGCACCGCGAAGAACCCGGCGGCGGCGAAGGCGTTCATCGACTTCCTGCTGAGCCGCGAGGGCCAGGAGCTGGCCTCGGCCCAGGGCTTCCTGCCGGCGCTGCCGGGGGTGAACCCGCCGCCGGGCTTCCCCGACCCGGCCGGCATCACGCTGCTGCCCTACGATCCGGCCAAGGCATTGGCCGAGGACGAGGCCAACAAGCGCGCCTTCGCCGACCTGTTCGGCGGGTGAGGGTGCGGCTGTGAAAACTGGTAGTCCCCTCTCCCCCCTGGGGAGAGGGTTAGGGTGAGGGGGGTGCGTTGCAGGGATCTCCAAGAATTGCACACCCCGTTGCTCCTGTGAAAATCCACGCTGTGCGTCCCCCTCACCCCGACCCTCTCCCCGGGGGAGAGAGGGAGATTGCCCCGGGTGGTCGAAGGGCGGGAACACGCATTCTCTCCGCCCTCCCCGGCTGGCCGCTGCTCGTCGGCCTGCTGGTGCTGCTGCCCGTGCTACGCCTGTTGTGGGAAGCCGGCGACGCCGCGGTGCTGACCCGCGTGCTGAACTCGCCTACCACGTGGCGGGCCGCGACCAACAGCATCGCCATCGCGGCAGGCGCCACGCTGGCGGCGGCGCTGATCGGCGGGCCCTTCGCCCTGCTGATCGGGCTGACCAACCTGCGCGCCCGCACGGCGATGAGTTTCGCCCTGATCCTGCCGCTGATGATTCCGCCGCAGATCGTGGCGATGGCCTGGACCCATCTCGCAGGCTCCGGCAGCCCGATCCTGAAGCCGCTGGGGCTGGCTCCCCCGGTCGGCACGGCGAACCCGATGCAGTCGTCCGCCGGCATGATGCTGGTCATGGGGATCGAACATGCGCCGCTGGTCTTCCTCGCCCTGCGCGCGGCGCTGCGCGCCATTCCCGGCGACGTGCTGGAAGCGGCGCGGGCGTCAGGGGCCGGGCCGTGGCGGGCGGTGCGCGGCGTGGTGCTGCCGCTCTGCCTGCCGGGGCTGGTAGCCGGGCTGGCCATGGCCTTCGTCGCGGCGCTGGGGAATTTCGGGGTGCCGGCGCTGCTCGGCGTGCCGGCCGGCATTCCGATGCTGCCGACACTGATCTACCGGCGGCTGGCCGGCTTCGGGCCGTCGGCCCTGCCGGAGGTGGCGGTGCTGGCGGCGCTGATCGGCCTCGTCGCCTGCCTGGGCATCGCGCTCCAGACCATCCTGCAAGCACGCATCGCCAGCCGCCTGCCCGGCGGCGCCCGGCCGCTGGCCGAGCTGCCGCTCGGGGCGGCCCGCGCGCCGGTGGAACTGCTCGCCTGGGGCGTGCTGGCGCTGCTGGTCGCCGCACCGCTGACGGCGCTGCTGGCGACCAGCCTCGTCAGCGTCTATGGCCTGCCCATAGGTTTCGGTACGCTGACGCTGGCCCATTACCGCGAGGTGCTGGCGCTCGATCAGGTCGGGCGGGCCTTCGCCAATTCTCTGCTGCTGTCGGGATCGGCGGCCCTGCTGCTGGGGGCGCTGGCGGTGCCGCTGGCCCATGCGATGGCGCTGGCCGGCGGGCGCGGGCGGATCGCACGGGCGGTCGGCGTGCTGGTGGAGCTGCCGCATGCCGTGCCGGGCGTGGTGCTGGGCATCGGCTGCATCCTGCTGTTCCTGAAACCGCTGCCGGGGCTGGGCATCAGCCTGTACGGCACGCTGTGGATCATCCTGGCGGCCTATCTGGTCCGCTTCCTGCCGCTGGCCCTGCGGCCGGTGCAGGCGGCCTGCGCGGCACTCGACCCGACGGTGGAAGAAGCCGCCCGCGCGCTGGGCGCCGGACCGCTGCGGCGGCTGGTGACGGTGGTGGCGCCGCTGGTCGCCCCGGCGGCGGCGGCCGGCGGGCTGCTGGTCTTCCTGACCGCCTTCAACGAGCTGACCGTCTCCATCCTGCTGTGGTCGCAGGGGCGCGAGACGCTGGGCGTCGTCGTCTATGCGCTGGAGGAAGGCGGCAGTCCGACGCTGGGCGCCGCGCTGGGCGTCATCGCCATCCTGGTGGTGCTGGCGGCGATGCTCGCCGCCGGCAGGTTCGGCCGCCGCCTGCCGCCGGGCGTGGTGCCCTGGCGAAGTTAAGCCAGACCCACCGCCTTGCGCACCGCCTCCAGCACGCTCAGCGCGTCGCGTGCCTGTTCGGCGGTCACCGGCGGCGGAGCGCCGTCGAGGATGGCGGCGACAACACCGCGGTAGAAGGCGGGATAATCGCCGGGCAGCGTCTCCACCCGGCGCTCCGTCCCGTCGGCCCGGACCAGCAGGGCATGGTTTTCCGGGTCGTCGGCGCCCCAGCCGGGTTCGGTCGGCAGGCGGCCGGCGCGGAGCGCCGCCTCCTGCCCGTCGATGCCGTGCTTGAGGAAGCTGCCGCCGTCGCCATGCAGCTGGAAGCGCGGACCCGGCCGGCAGACCACCGTTCCGCAATGCAGGATCGCCCGCATCGGCCCATAGCCCAATACGATGTGGAACCAGTCGTCGACCTCAGCGTCCGGCCGCTGGGCGCCGACATCGGCGAGGATGCGGTCGGGCATGCCGAACAGCGTCACCGCCTGATCGATCAGGTGGGCGCCAAGGTCGAACAACACGCCCGAGCCGGGCAGCGTCCGTTCGCGCCAGCCCTGCTTGATCTGCGGACGGAAGCGGTCGTAATGCGCCTCGTAATGATAGGGGCGGCCGATCTCGCCCGCCTCCAGGCAGGCGCGCAGGGTCAGGAAATCGTTGTCCCAGCGCCGGTTGTGAAAGACGGTCAGCAGCCGGCCCTGCCGCCGGGCGAGGTCGATCAGCTCACCGGCCTCCGCCGCGCTGGTCGCCATCGGCTTGTCGATCACCACATGCTTGCCGGCCAGCAGAGCCTCGCGGGCAAGCGGGGCGTGGCTGGTGTTGGGGGTTGCGATCACCACGAGGTCGATGGCAGGGTCGGCGATCACCGCCTCCGCCGTCGTCGCCTCCGCCCCCGGTGCAGCGCGGCGGATGTCGTCGATGCGCGAACTGGCGACCGCCGTCAGGCGCAGGCGCGGTTCGCTCAGGATCAGCGGCGCGTGGAACACCGACCCGGCAAGGCCGAACCCCAGCAGACCGACCGACAGGCACTTCATCGTCCAGTGTCCTCTTCGCAAAAGGCTTGCCCGACAGACCATGGCCCCCGCCCGGCCCCGGCGCAACAGCGCCCGCACCGGCATAGCATCGTCCCGGCCGGGCGGGCGGAGGTCTGTGTAACGGTTGCGTAACAAGGCGGGCGCCGGGAAAGCGCCGCGTTACCAAATTGTCCGCCCCGCCCATCATCGGCAGCGTACAGTGACCGCCAAGCGAACGACCGTCTTGCAGCGGTCCAACAACACCGCGTCACGGGAGGGAACCGACATGCGCGACCTGCATCCGTGTGCGACGCCGGCCCGAAAGCCGGCCCGAAAGCCGATGAGGCTCGCACCATGACCTTGCAGACCCCATCCTACCGCCCGGCAGCCGGAGAAGAGGCCGCCCCCGGCAGCGCCGCCCCGCCCAAGTCGGGCGGGCTGCGTGCGCTGGCGCAGCGGCACCTGTCCAAGCTGGTGGTCGCCCCGTCCTTCGCGGCGATCCTGCTGTTCGTCTACGGCTTCATCGTCTGGACGGTCTATATCAGCTTCACCAACTCCAAGATGCTGCCGTCCTACGAGCTGGTCGGCGCCGACGCCTTTTCCAAGCTGTGGCGGATCGAGCGCTGGTACGTCGCCATCGAGAATCTGCTGATCTTCGGCGGGCTGTTCATCGGCATCAGCCTGATCGTCGGCATCCTGCTGGCGGTGCTGCTCGACCAGCGCATCCGCGGCGAAGGGGCGTTGCGCACCATCTATCTCTACCCGATGGCGCTCAGCTTCATCGTCACCGGCACCGCCTGGAAATGGATCCTCAATCCCGGCATCGGCATCCAGCAGTTCGTCCGCGACCTGGGCTTTCCCGGCTTCACCTTCGACTGGATCGTCCAGCAGGACACCGCCGTCTACACACTGGTGATCGCCGCGGTCTGGCAAAGCTCCGGCTTCGTCATGGCGCTTTTCCTGGCGGCACTGCGCGGCGTCGATCAGGAGATCATCAAGGCGGCCTATCTCGACGGCGCCAGCCTGCCGCGCATCTATTGGGGCATCGTCCTGCCGTCGATCCGGCCGGTGTTCATGAGCGCCTTCGTCATCCTCGCCCACCTCGCGGTCAAGAGCTACGACCTCGTCGTCGCGCTGACCGGCGGCGGTCCGGGCTATGCGTCGGACCTGCCGGCGACCTTCATGTATGAGATGACCTTCCGCCGCAACCAGATCGCCATCGGCTCGGCCAGCGCGCTGATGATGCTGGCGACCGTGGTGGCGATCATCGTGCCCTACCTCTATTCCGAACTGAAGGGAGGCAAGCGTGTCTAGCCTGACCTCCGCCCTGCCGCCGGCGCAGGGCACCGGCGCCCGCATCGCCCGCTGGGGCCTGTATCTGATCCTCCTGCTGTTCGCGGCCTATTACCTGCTGCCGCTGCTGCTGATGATCGCCACATCGTTCAAGAGCCCGGAGGAAATCCGCACCGGGTCGCTGCTGTCGCTGCCGCGCGACTTCAGCCTGGATGCCTGGAGCTATGCCTGGAACCGCGCCTGCATCGGCGCCGACTGCCGCGGCATGGCCCCTTATTTCCTGAATTCCCTGGTGATCGTCGGACCGGCGGTGATCATCTCCACCCTGTTCGGGGCGCTGAACGGCTATGCCCTGACCAAGTGGCGGTTCCGCGGCGCCAACATCGTCTTCGGCATGATCCTGTTCGGCAGCTTCCTGCCGTCGCAGGTGATCCTGCTGCCGATGGCGCAGACGCTGGGCTTTCTCGGGCTGGCCGGCAGCGCCGGCGGGCTGATCCTGGTCCATGTGGTGTACGGCCTCGCCTTCACCACTTTGTTCTTCCGCAATTACTACGTCAGCATCCCCGACGATCTGGTGAAGGCCGCGACCATCGACGGCGCCGGCTTCTTCCAGATCTTCACCAAGATCATGCTGCCGCTGTCGCTGCCGATCCTGGTGGTGACGATCATCTGGCAGTTCACCCAGATCTGGAACGATTTCCTGTTCGGGGCGTCCTTCGCGGCAGGCGGTGCCCAGCCGGTGACGGTCGCGCTGAACAACCTCGTCAACACCACCACCGGCGTGAAGCAGTACAACGTCGACATGGCGGCGGCGATGATCGCCGGCCTGCCCACCCTCGTCGTCTATGTGCTCGCCGGGAAATACTTCATCCGCGGTCTGACCGCCGGCTCCGTCAAGGGGTGATCTTCCGATGGCGACTCTCAGCATCAACAATGTCCGCAAGCAGTATGGCAGCGTCGAGGTCCTGAAGGGCATCGACCTGGACCTGACGGACGGCGAATTCCTCGTCCTGCTCGGTCCGTCGGGCTGCGGGAAATCCACCCTGCTCAACATGATCGCCGGGCTGGAGACGATCAGCGCCGGCGAGATCCGCATCGACCAGCGCGTGGTCAACGAGGTCCATCCCAAGGACCGCGACATCGCCATGGTGTTCCAGTCCTACGCGCTCTATCCCAACATGACGGTGGCGCGGAACATCGGCTTCTCGCTGGAAATGCGCGGGCAGGCCAAGCCGGAGCGCGAGGGCGCCGTCCGCCGCGTCGCCAAGCTGTTGCAGATCGAGCATCTGCTCGACCGCAAGCCGGCGCAGCTGTCGGGCGGCCAGCGCCAGCGCGTCGCCATGGGCCGCGCCCTGGTCCGCGACCCCAAGGTGTTCCTGTTCGACGAGCCGCTGTCCAACCTGGACGCCAAGCTGCGCGTCGACATGCGCACCGAGATCAAGAAGCTGCACCAGCGGCTCGGCACCACCGTGGTCTACGTCACCCACGACCAGATCGAGGCGATGACGCTGGCCAGCCGCATCGCCATCATGAAGGAGGGGGTTGTCCAGCAGTTCGCTCCGCCGCAGGAGGTCTATGAGCGGCCGGCCAACATGTATGTGGCGAGCTTCATCGGCTCCCCCACCATGAATTTCGTGCGCGGCACGCTGTCGGCCGAGGGCGACCGGCTGGGCGTCAGCATCGGGCGCGAGCGCAGCGGCTTCCTGCCGCTGTTCCAGGCGCCGGAGCAGGCCGGAAGCTGGCTGGGCCAGGAGGTGATCCTGGGCATCCGGCCGGAGGCCATCACCTGCTACGACCCGGCGATCGCCGCCGGCAACCCGGCGCTGGTGAAGGTGGCCTGCGGCGTCAATGTGCTGGAGCCGACCGGCGCCGACACCATCACCTATGTCGAGCTGAACGGCCATGAGGTGGTCGCCCGCATCAAGCCGAGCGACCGGGTGGCGGAGGGCGAAACCGCCGACTTCATGATCGACATGGCGCGGGCCAACCTGTTCGACCCGAAGACCGAACAGCGGATTTGAGCGTCCGGAGCCCCGGCGATAATCCCCTCTCCCCCGGGGAGAGGGGGATTTTTTCCGACCCAGCGTGATTTCCAGCGCCGTTGACGGTTAACAGGCCGGCTCAATCCGCCCGCAAGGCGGGGGCGGGCCAGGGTCTGCCATCGGGCAGGACCCGTTCCGTCATGGGGAATGCGCTGATGAACTTCACCATCAATGGGCAAAGCGTCGAGGTCGAGGCGGACATCCGCAGCTCGCTGCTCGACCTCCTCCGCAACAGTCTGGGTTTCACCGGGACCAAGAAGGGGTGCGACCAGGGCGCCTGCGGCGCCTGCACCGTTCTGGTCGACGGCGAACGCATCAATTCTTGTCTGGCGCTGGCGGTCCAGTATCAGGGCCGCAGCATCACCACCGTCGAAGGGCTGGGCAGCGACGGCGCCCTGCATCCGTTGCAGCAGGCCTTCGTCGAGCATGACGGATTCCAGTGCGGCTACTGCACGCCCGGCCAGCTCTGTTCCGCCGTCGGCATGGCGCGCGAGATCGAGCGCAACATCCCGAGCGTCGTCACCGCCGACCTGTCGGCGGGCAGCGTCGCCATCGACGAGACCGAACTGCGCGAACGCATGAGCGGCAATCTCTGCCGTTGCGGCGCCTACAACGGCATCGTCGAGGCCATCTCCGAAACGCTGGGCAAGATGCAGGAAGGGGCACGGGCATGAACCCCTTCAGCTATGAACGAGCCGCCGACGCGGCCGCCGCCATTGGATTGGCGAAAGGCAATACCGCGGCGCGCTATCTTGGCGGCGGCACCAATCTGGTCGACCTGATGCGCGAGACGGTCGAACGGCCGGAGATGCTGGTCGACGTCACCGGCCTGTCACACAAGATCGAGCCGCGCTCAGACGGCGGCCTGCTGATCGGGGCGGCGGCGACCAACACCGCGCTGGCCGCAGATGCGCATGTCCGCACGCAGTACCCGCTTCTCTCCCGCGCGATCCTCGCCGGGGCCAGCGCCCAGATCCGCAACATGGCGACGGTCGGCGGCAACATCCTGCAACGCACGCGCTGCCGTTATTTCTACGATACGGCTGCGGCCTGCAACAAACGGGAGCCGGGGGCCGGCTGCGACGCGCGCGACGGCTTCAACCGCTACCACGCCATCCTCGGCGCGTCGCCGGCCTGCGTCGCCACCCATCCGTCCGACATGTGCGTGGCGCTCGCCGCCCTCGACGCCACGGTGCATCTGGACGGCCCGGACGGGCCGCGCAGCATGGCACTTGCCGACCTGCACCGCCTGCCGGGCGACCGGCCGGACATCGAGACGGAGCTGAAGCCGGGCGAGCTGATCGCCGCGGTCGAACTGCCGCCCCTGCCCTTTGCCCGCCGCTCGACCTACCGCAAGGTGCGCGACCGCGCCAGCTATGCCTTCGCGCTGGTGTCGGTCGCCGCCGCCCTCGATCTCGCCGAGGACGGGACGGTGCGGGACGTAAGGCTGGCGCTCGGCGGCGTTGCCCACAAGCCGTGGCGGGCCTCGGCGGCGGAAGCGGCGCTGAAGGGCCGGCCGGCCAATCCGGAGAGCTTCCGCGCCGCGGCGGAGGCGGAATTGGCCGCCGCTGCCGGGCTTCGCGACAACACGTTCAAGATCGAGCTGGCGAAACGGACCATCGTCGCCGTCCTCGGCGACCTGACAGGAGACGAGGCATGAGCGCGCACTCCGACGCCGCCGCTTCCCGGCCCGGCCGCTGGCAGCCGGCGGTCACGCAGGATCCTCTGCTGCAAAAGCATGGGGCCCAGGGGCATGGAGCGCTGGGCCAGCCGGTTTCGCGCATCGAAGGGCCGCTGAAGGTCCAGGGCAAGGCGCGTTTCGCCGCCGAGTTTCCCTATGAGGGTCTCTGCTACGCCGCACTCGCCTTCAGCACCATCGCGCGCGGGCGGATCACGGCGCTCGACACCGCGGCGGCGGAGGCGGCGCCCGGTGTCGTGCTGGTCATGACCCACCGCAACGCCCCCCGGATGAAGGCGCCGTCGCTGATGATGTCGTCGCCGACGGCCGCCGGGGCGAGCGACCTGCCGGTGATGCAGGATGACGAGATCCACTGGAACGGCCAGCCCATCGCCGTCGTTCTCGCCGAGACGCAGGAACAGGCCGACCATGCCGCCTCGCTGGTGACGGCCGACTATGCGCCGTTGCCGGCCGTGACGTCCTTCGACGAGGCGAAGAAGACGCCGCGTCAACTGGACAACATCCTGGGCCAGCCGCCGGTGGTCGAGATCGGCGATGCCGAGGCCGCCCTGAAAGCCGCCGCGGTGCAGGTGGACCAGATCTACCGGACGCCGCGCCACAACCACAATGCCATAGAGCTGCATGCGGCGACCGTCGCCTGGACCGGCGACGAGCTGAGGGTGCATGACGCCAGCCAGCTTCTCGACCTGACGGCGGGGCAGCTGGCCGACATCTTCGGCCTGGAGCCGGAGAAGGTCCGCGTCTCCTCCCCCTATGTCGGCGGCGGTTTCGGCGGCAAATGCCTGTGGGACCACCAGATCCTCGCCTGCGCCGCCGCGAAGCTCGCCGGCCGGCCGGTGCGCATCATGCTGTCGCGCGAGGGGGTGTTCCGCATCGTCGGCGGCCGGACGCTGACCGAGCAGCGGGTGGCGCTGGGCGCCAGCACCGACGGCAGGCTCGACGCGCTGATCCACACCGGCATCGCGGCGATGACCGAACACAACTCCTGCCCCGAGCAATTCACCTTCCCGACCCGCCACCTCTATGCCGCCAAGTCGGTCCGGCTGGCCCAGGAGGTCGCCGACATGGACATGCTGGCGAACACCTTCATGCGGGCGCCCGGCGAATCCGTCGGCACCTTCGCGCTGGAATGCGCCATCGACGAGCTGGCCGAAAAGCTGGGCCTCGACCCCATCGAACTGCGCCGGCGCATCGAGCCGGACAAGGATCCGACCAGCGGCAAGCCCTTCTCCGCCCGCCACCTGATCGACGCCTACGAGAAGGGTGCCGAACGGTTCGGCTGGGAGCGCCGCAGCCCGACGCCGCGCCAGCGGCGGGACGGCGAGTGGCTGATCGGCATGGGATGCGCCACGGCGACCTACCCCTATCACCGCTTCCCCGGCGGTGCGGCGCGGATCAGGCTGACGGCCGGCGGGCAGGTCACCGTCTCGACCGCGGTGCACGACATGGGGATGGGCACGGCGACGGCGCAGGTCCAGCACATCGCCGCCCGGCTCGGCGTGCCGCTCGACAAGGTCAGCTTCGAGTATGGCGACACCAGCCTGCCGCGCGGGGTGATCGCCGGCGGCTCGACCCAGACCGCCTCCATCGGCGGCGCCGTCATCGCCGCGACGGAGGTCTTCGTCGAGGAACTGCTGAAGCTCGCCGGCAACGATTCGCCGCTGGCCGGCCTGTCGCTGGCCGAGGTCGAGACACGGGACGGCGGCATCGGCCACCGCGACGACCCGGCGCGCTTCGAGAGCTATGAGTTGATCCTGCGCCGGGCGGGACGCGGCGAGCTGGTCTGCGAGGCCGAAGCCCCGCCACCGGCGGAAATGGAAGCCTTCTCGATGCATTCCTACGGCGCGCAGTTCTGCGAGGTCCGGGTCAGCGAAGTCACCGGCGAGGTCCGCGTCTCGCGCTTCCTCGGCTCCTTCGACGCCGGCCGCATCCTGAACGCCAAGACGGCGACCAGCCAGTTCAAGGGCGGCATCATCATGGGGATCGGACTGGCGCTGACCGAGGAGACCAACTTCGATCCGCGCACCGGCCGCATCGTCAACGCCTCGCTCGCCGATTACCACGTGCCGGTGCAGATGGACGTTCCCGCCATCGAAATCCTCTACACCGACATCCCCGACCCGCAAGCGCCGATGGGCGCCCGCGGCATCGGCGAGATCGGCATCACCGGCGTCGGCGCCGCGGTCGCCAACGCCGTCTACAACGCCACCGGCAAGCGTATCCGCGACCTGCCGATCACGCTCGACAAGCTGATGTGACGCTTCAAAGGCTTCGATTTGGGAATTCGGTTCACAGGTGATATGGCGGGAGAGGCGGTTTGCAGAGTGCCTCTCCCGTCCTAAGTCTCCTTCCCAAGCGAAAAGATGCGCTGCGGCGCTGGTTAGGAGAGAGAGCAGGATGCAGACCGTGAAAGCGAATGGCGCCGAAATCCCCGCGCTGGGCTTCGGCGTTTTCCGCATGTCGGACGAGGAGGTCGAGCGGGTGGTGCCGGCGGCGCTGGAAGCCGGCTTCCGCCATTTCGACACCGCGCAGATCTACCGCAACGAGGCCGCCCTCGGCCGTGCCCTGCAAGCGGCAGGCGCGCGGCGCGACGAGCTGTTCCTGACCACCAAGGTGTGGGTCGACAAATACAGCCCCGAGCTGTTCGCCGCGTCGGTTGACGAGAGCCTGGAGAAGCTGAAGGTCGACCGGGTCGATCTGCTGCTGCTGCACTGGCCGGCCGATCAGGTCGCCATCGCCGACCAGATCGAGATGCTGAACGCGGTACAGGCCGCCGGCAAGACCCGCTTCATCGGCGTCAGCAACCAGAACATCGCCCAGCTGCGGGAATCGGTCGAGCGCAGCCAGGCCCCCATCGTCACCAACCAGATCGAGGTCCACCCCTATCTCGACCAGAGCGCGATGGCGGCGGCGGCGAGCGAGCTGGGCGTGGCGATCACCGCCTATTACGCCATGGCCGACGGCAAGGTGCCGCGCGATGCGGAATTGCAGCGGATCGGCGCCAAACACGGCAAGACGGCGGCCCAGGTGACGCTGCGCTGGCTGATCCAGCTGGGCCACATCGTGCTGTCGAAGACCGCCAAGCCGGACCGGGTGCCGGAGAATTTCGCAGTGTTCGACTTTGCGCTGGACGATGGGGACATGGCCACGGTTGCGAAGCTGGCGCGGCCGGATGGGCGGATCGTCAACCCGGCGGGGCTGGCACCGTCTTGGGACAAGTGAGAAAAAAGCAGTATTGATGGATGGGGCGCGTGAGCTTATCGGCTCACGCGCCGATCAGCATGTCCAAAGCTGCGACGATGACGGTGTCCTCCGCCAGCAAGTTGCCGACATGAGGGCCGAGTTCCGAAAGCATCACAGCACCGGCGAACTGCGTCACCATGACATGTGGGCGACCCTCGACGGAAAACACGGGATTGAGACGCGCTGCCGGACGCGGAGCCTTGTCCGGTGGCAGCAGCGGAGCGACAAAACGAGTGTTCAAGTCGCGCAGGATGTCGGCCTGAAGGTCGAGCAGATAACCCGGCCCATCCAACCGGCGATGAATATCGAAACGCGCCATCAGTAAGGCCGGTTCTTTGCCAGCGGAAGGCCATGTGCTTCGACATAGGCATTGGACGACTGAATGGCTTCCCGATTCTCCTCCAGCCATTGCCTGTCGCGCAACTCGGCGATCTGCTGCGCCAGTCCGCGTTCACAGGCGCGCGAAACATTGATGCCGAGCGCCTTGGCCTGCTCCAGCAAATCACTGTTCAGGCTGATGTTGGTTGCCCGCCTGGGCGCGGACATATCGAACGTATAGCGCTCGCCAGCCATCGAACCCTCCATGACAATGCGCATGAATGATGCGCATGAACAACGCACAAATCAAGCCACAACCCCGAGATACACGCATAGACATTCACAACATCCGCGGCAGCGTTACCCGCACCCGCAGGCCGCCGCTGGCGCGGTTGCTCAGCTCGATCCGCCCCTGGTGCGCCTCGACGATGGACTTCACGATGGACAGGCCGAGACCGCTGCCGCCGGTCTTGCGGTTGCGGGAGCCTTCCAGCCGGACGAAGGGCTTGAAGACGTTGGCGATCTCGGCCTCCGGGATGCCCGGTCCCTCGTCGCAGACATCGACGACGATCTCGGCGGCGTCGGCATCGACGGAGACGGTGGCGCGCTCGCCGTACTTGATGGCGTTGTCGATCAGGTTGGCGAAGGCGCGGCGCAGGCTGGACGGACGGCCGGCGAGGCGGAGCTGGCGGGCCTGCTCGAAACGGTCGCTGCGCTCCACCCCGCCGCCGAAGATGGTGCGGACGGCGGCGAACTGCAGCGGCGGCGGCTCGTGGTAGGTCACCGGGGAGCCGGTGTCGGCATAATCGTCGCACAGGCTCTGCAGCAGGCTGGCGAAGGCGACCACCTCGACCTCCTCGCGCAGCACGTCGTCGCCGAGAAACTCCAGCGTCGCGGTGACCATCGCCGCCATCTCGTCGATGTCGGCCATCATCTTGGCGCGCAGCGCGTCGTCATCGACATATTCGGCGCGCAGCCGCAGCCGCGTCGCCGGGGTGCGCAAATCGTGGCTGATCGCCGCCAGCAGATGGGTCCGCCCCTCCATCAGGTCGCGGAGCGCGTTGCGCGCCTGGTTGAAGGCGCGGGCGAGCGAGGCGACCTCCTCCGGCCCATCCTCCGGTAGGGGACGGGGGTGCAGGCGGTCGTGCGGGCGGGTCGCCTGTTCGGCCAGCGATTCCAGCGGGCGGACCAGCCGGCCGGGCAGCCAGAGCAGCAGCCCCAGCGCCAGACCGAAGGCGGCCAGACCGGCCAGCACCATCTCGAACGGCGTGGTGCGCGGCCGCCAGAAGCGCGGGCTGGCGAACTCCAGCCAGCCGCCGCCGGCAAGCTGGACATAGACGCGGGCGTCGCGCAGCTGGGCCGCCGTGTCCTCCGCCACCAGGGAGAGGGATTCCGCCAGCGTCTGGGCGCGGGCGGAATGGACGGACAGCAGGGCGCGCTGGACGGCGACGAACACCGGGCGGGGTGCGTCCAGCACCCCCTCCAGCATCCAGCCGGCGGGCACCGTCGGCATGCCGGGCCCCTGCCAGGACACCGACAGGTCGGGCAGCCCGCTCAACGCCAGCGCCGGCCCGGCAGCGATCCCGTCCAGCAGCGCGCGGTCGGCCGCCTCCACCGCCGCTGCCATCGCCGGTCCCAGCCGGTGGGCGGTCAGCAGCTCCCGTGCGCGGTCGTCGACCAGTTGCATGCCGACCAGTGCCCCGCCATGGGTCAGCACCAGCAGCGCCACCATCGCCGCCAGGATGCGGTGGCGCAGCCGGGCGGCGCGCATCTGGGCCGGCAGCAGGCGTTCAAACGCCACGGCTTATCCCGGAAGAGGCGGCTTCGCCCTGGTCCACCACCGTCGCGGTGAACTGATAGCCGATGCCGCGCACCGTCTTGATCAGGCCGGAGCCGCCCGGCCCCTCCTCCAGCTTGCGGCGCAGGCGGCTGATCTGGATGTCGATGCTGCGGTCGAAGGGGATCGAGGTGTCGCCACGGTGCTTCTCCAGCAGCTCGGTGCGCTCCACCACCTGGGGGGCGCGCTCCAGCAGCGTGCCGAGCAGGGCGTATTCACCCTGGCTGAGATGGACCACCACCCGGTCCGGCGTGCGCAGTTCCCGCCGCCCCTGGTCGAGCGACCAGCCGGCGAAGCCCAGCACGCGCGGCCGCTCGCGCACCGGCTCCGGCCCGCCGCAGCGGCGCAGGATGGCACGGATGCGGGCCAGCAGTTCGCGCGCGCTGAAGGGCTTGACCAGATAATCGTCGGCGCCGACCTCCAGCCCGACGATGCGGTCGACCTCGCTTCCCATGGCGGTCAGCATGATGACGGGGGTCTCCGACTTGGCACGCAGGCCGCGGCACAGGCTGGTCCCGTCCTCCCCCGGCAGCATGACGTCGAGCACGATGAGATCGACCGGCCATTGCGCCAGCACCCGCGCCATCTCGCGCCCGTCGCCGGCGGTGGAGACGCGGAAGCCGCTCTTCACCAGGAAATCATGCAGCATGTCCCGGATCTCGGGATCGTCGTCCACGACCAGGAGATGGCGCGCGCGCTCCATGGCGACCCTTCCCTCTTCCGTTCCCTGCCCCGCGGAGGGGGGCTTTCTTGTTCGTTGGGCCTGAGTGTAGCCTCCCGCGCCGGTCCGGGTACAGTGCGCCGCGCGGGCCTCTTTGTAACGGTTGCGTAACAGCGGTGCGGCCGTGATAAGGCGTTGTTACCAAATAATCCGGGCGCCGAATTGCACGCGGGATAGAGTTCCTCCAACGGCCGGACGGCTGACAGCCCAAGGCCAACTCGAAGATCGAACGAAGACAGGGAACAGGGGGAAATGTCCAAAATGCCGTCTCTCAGCAAATCCATCCTCGGCATGACAGCGACCAGCATGGTTGCCCTGGCCACCGTCATGGCCGGCGCGTTGATGGCCCTGCCCGCCAAGGCCGAGCCGGCGGTGGAGGTTCTGCACTACTGGACCTCCGGTGGCGAATCGAAGGCAGCGGGCGCGCTGCGCCAGGATTTCGAGGCGGCGGGCGGCAAGTGGATCGATGCGCCGGTCGCGGGCGGCGGCGGCGACGCGGCCAGCACCGTGCTGCGTTCCCGCGTGCTGGCCGGCGACCCGCCGAACGCCGTGCAGCTGAAGGGTCCGAACATCAAGGACTGGGCGGCACAGGGCAAGCTGGCGACGCTGGACGAGGTCGCCAAGGCGGAGAACTGGGACGCCATCCTGCCGCCGCAGATCCGCGACGTGGTGACCTACAAGGGCCATTACTACGCGGTGCCGGTGAACATCCACCGCGTCAACTGGATGTGGGTCAACCCGAAGGTCATGGAGAAGGCCGGCGTCGCCATCCCGAAGACCTGGGACGAGTTCAACGCCGCCGCCGACAAGCTGAAGGCCGCCGGCATCATCCCGCTGGCCCATGGCGGCCAGCCCTGGCAGGAGGGCGCCCTGTTCGAGGACGTCACCCTCGGCCTCGGCGGTCCCGACTTCTACCGCAAGGCTCTGGTGGAGCTGGACGCCAAGGCGCTGACCAGCGACACGATGGTCAAGGTGTTCGACCAGATGCGCAAGCTGCGCGGCTATGTCGACGACGGCTTCCCCGGCCGCGAATGGAACCTCGCCGCCGGCCTGCTGATGAACGGGCAGGCCGCCATGCAGATCATGGGCGACTGGGAAAAGGGCGAGCTGACCGCCGCCGGCAAGGTGCCGGGCAAGGATTTCGTCTGTGCCCATGTGCCGGGCCAGTTCGGCTACATCGTCAATTCCGACAGCTTCGTCATGTTCAGCTCGGCCAACGCCGACCGCGCCGCCGGCCAGAAGCTGCTGGCCAAGCTGATCCTGGGCAAGAAGTTCCAGGAGACCTTCAACGTGCTGAAGGGCTCGATCCCCGCCCGCCAGGATATGGCGCGCGACAGCTTCGACGAATGCGCCGTGAAGTCGATGGACGATCTGAAGACCGCCATCGACACCAACAGCGCGGTTCCGTCGATGGCCCACGAGATGGCGGTCCCCGGTGCGGTCCGCGGCGCCTTCCTGGATGTCGTCACCGCCCACTTCAACTCCACCATGACCTCGCAGGAGGCGGTGAAGCGTCTGGCCGAAGCCGTCGATCTGGCGAAGTAAGCCTCGGTTTTCCTTGTTTGTCCTCTCTCCTCTGGTGTTGCGTGTGACCTTGGAAAGCCCCTCTCCCGCCTGGGAGAGGGGCTTCTTTTCATGTGCGCATTGGGTCGGGCATCAGGGCGTGATCGCCACCTTCAGCACGCCGTCGCGCTGGTGGCCGAACAGGTCGTAGGCCTCCTCGATCCGCTCCAGCGGGAAGCGGTGGGTGACCAGCGGCTTGAGGTCGACACGGCCGGAGGCGACGACGCCCATCAGCCGGCGCATCCGCTCCTTGCCGCCGGGGCAGAGCGAGGTGACGATGGTGTGGTCGCCGAGACCGGCGGCGAACGCACCCAGCGGCAGACGCAGGTCGGCGGAATAGACGCCGAGACTGGACAGCGTGCCGCCCGGCCGCAGCACGCGCAGCGCCGCCTCGAAGGTCGCCTGGGTGCCCAGCGCCTCGATGGCGACATCGACGCCGCGGCCGTCGGTCAGCCGCAGGATTTCCTCCACCGGATCGGTTTGACGGAAATCGACCGCATGGTCGGCCCCCATCCGCCGCGCCATCTCCAGCCGCACCGGCACGGTGTCGACGGCGATGATGGTGGTGGCGCCCTTCAGCCTGGCGCCTGCGGTGGCGCACAGGCCGATGGGACCTTGCGCGAACACCGCCACCGTGTCGCCGATGCGGATGTTGCCGCGCTCCGCCCCGGCGAAGCCGGTGGACATGATGTCGGGGCACATCAGCACCTCCTCGTCCGTCAGCCCGTCGGGCACCGGGGCGAGGTTGACCATCGCGTCGGGGACCAGCAGGTATTCTGCCTGGGAGCCGTCGATGCTGTTGCCGAAGCGCCAGCCGCCCAGCGGCTTCCAGCCATGCCTGGTGCCGGCGCCGTCCTGGGAATGGCAGCCGCACAGGCAGGCGTTGCTGTGGCCGCTGGGGGTGATAGCCCCGGCGATCACCCGCTGCCCCTCGCGGTAGCCGGTGACGGCGGAGCCCAGCTTCGCGACGATGCCGACCGGCTCATGGCCGATGGTCAGGCCGCGGGCAACCGGATATTCGCCCTTCAGGATGTGGATGTCGGTGCCGCAGATCGTCGTCGTCGTGATGCGGATCAGCGCGTCGAGCGGCCCGACGTCGGGGATCGGCTTGTCGTCCAGCACGATGCGGCCCGGTTCGACGAACACCGCCGCTTTCATCATGACCATGGCGTCCTCCCAGTATGGTGGTCGCCGGTCGGGGGGCTGTTTGGCGTGACCTTCGCAAACGGCCCGCGGCCGGCGCTGTGCTTCACGCCGACCAGTCTACGCGGCGGGGAGGACGTTCGCATTGACGCAGATTGGCCGGTTGCGGGAAATCGCCCTCCCCCGCTCCAGCATGGCCTGTTTTTCAGCAGATGGCGGGACCGTCGCCCGCGGACGACGCCGCCTGGCAGCAGGGAAAGCGCAGGGTCGCCTTCAACCCACGCTCCGGCCTCGGCTCGATGTCGAGGCTGCCGCGCAGTTGCAGGGCAAGCAGCCGCATGATCCGGCCGCCCAGCCCGGTCCCCTGCGGCCGCTCGGACTGCATGCCCACGCCGTCGTCGCACACGCGCAGCACGCACCCGGTTTCCTCCTTGCGGAAGCTCAGCTCGATGCGGCCGGCCCGGCCATCGGGAAAGGCGTATTTCAGCGCGTTGGTGATCAGTTCGTTGGCGATGGTGCCGACCGCCACCGCGACGCTCATGTCGAGATCGGCATCGTCCACCTCGGCGATGACCGCCACCGGCCTGACCCCGACGACGCCGAGCTGGATATCCTCCACCAGGCTTTCCAGGAAATCCTTCGAACTGACGATGTTGACGCCTTCCACCCGGCGCAGCCGGACATAGACGCGGGCCAGCACGCCGATCCGCTCGATGGTGCCGCTGACGATGTCCTGTTCCGCCCCCGCCCCGGCCTTGTGGGCGGCGAGCGTCAGCTGGGCGCAGATCTGTTGCAGGTCGTTGCGGATCCGGTGATGGATCTCGTGCAGCATCAGATCCTTTTCCTCATTGGCGGCGGCAAGCCGGTCCGAATAGTCGCGCAGCCGCTCGTTCGCCCGGCGCAGGGCATGGGCACCGCCGGCGATGCCGAAACCGAGGGCCATATAGATGAGGAAGGCCAGACGGTCGCCCGGCTCGGCGACCCACAGCATCCCCTCCGGCTTCATGAAGAACCAGGCCGAAAACAGACCCGACAGCGCAACCGCCAGATAGCCCGACCCGCGGTCGAACAGCAGGGCGATGACGAAGATGGTCGGGATGAAGAGCAGGAACGGGTATTTGAACAGCAGCGGATCGAGCGCATGGCGCACCAGCGCCGTCAGCCCGACCAGCAACAGCGTGATCCCGTACTGTGCCCAGACGGCGCGTGGGAGGCTGGACGACAGCCGGCGAAAAAAGTCTTCCATACCCCGTTCCCTGCTCCGAACACCGCAACGGAACGGTAACAATCGGCGTGTGAAATCGGATGACCCGGGTATGCACACAAACATGTGACGAATTGCGTCCAGGCTCCGGTCGGCCATCTCGCCGGGCGAGTCTTTCGGGGGAGCCGGCCTTGGCCGCCGGCCCCGCACCCCCATCTGCAAGGTCAATCCCGAAAAACCGGAGGATCGTGATGCGCAGCACCCTGACCCTGTCGGCCACCGCCCCGATCGCCGCTCTCATTGCCGCCCTCGCCATTCCGCTTGCCCCGGCACAGGCACAACAGGGGCAAAGTCAGGTGCAGGCGGGCAATGCCCAGACGGTGAAGACCGTCCGCACCAGCGCCGGGCCGGTGGCGGTCAGCCGCGTCGCCGCCGGGCTGGAGCGGCCCTGGGGCATCGATTTCCTCCCCGACGGCCGGGCGCTGGTGACGGAAAAGCCGGGGCGGCTGCGCATCATGGCGCGCGACGGCTCGCTCTCCTCCCCGCTGGCTGGCACGCCGAAGGTCTTCAACCAGGGCCAGGGCGGACTGATGGACGTGGCCGTCGATCCAGACTTCGCCCGCAACCGGATGATCTACCTCGCCTATGCCGAGCCGGGGGATGGCGGCACCGCAGGCACGGCGCTCGCGCGCGGCACGCTGGGCGAGCGCGGCATCGAGGACTTCAAGGTGATTTTCCGCCAGACGCCCAAGGTGGACGGCGGCAACCATTTCGGCACCCGCATCGCCTTCGCGCCCGACGGCCACATCTTCCTGACGCTGGGCGAGCGCTACAAGTTCGATCCGGCGCAGAGCCGCGACAACACGCTGGGCAAGGTGGTCCGGCTGAACCGCGACGGCTCGGCTCCGAAGGACAATCCGTTCGCCGGTGAGGGGGCGACGGCCGGCGCCGTCTGGTCCTACGGCCACCGCAACATCGAGGCGGCGGCCATCGACCCGCGCAGCGGAGCGCTGTGGATCGCCGAGATGGGCCCGATGGGCGGCGACGAGCTGAACCGGCCGGAAGCCGGGAAGAATTACGGCTGGCCGCTCGTCAGCTGGGGCAAGCATTACGACGGCCGCGACATCCCCGACCCGCCGACCCGCAAGGAGTTCACCGACGCTGTCATCCACTGGACGCCGGTGATCTCGCCGTCGGGCATGGCCTTCTACACCGGCGGGCTGTTCCGCGACTGGCAGGGCAGCGCCCTGATCGGCGGCCTCAGCGCCAAGGGGCTGGTGCGCGTCGCCATCGATGGCACCGGGGCGAAAGAGGTGGAGCGCATTCCGCTCGACGCGCGCATCCGCGATGTGGCACAGGGTCCCGACGACGCCCTCTATGTCATCACCGATGCCGCCGACGGCGCGGTCTTGCGGCTGGCGCCGGCGAAATGACCGCCTGAAGAGCGGGCCGGAAGATGGGACAGGAAGTGGGACAGATGAGGATCAGGGATTACCGGCCGTCGGACGCGCCCGTCCTGGCGCAGCTTTACGCCCGCTCCGTCCGCGGCATCGGCCCCCGCTTCTACAGCGCCGAGCAGGTGGAGGCCTGGGCCGCCAGGGCGCCGACGGTGGAGCGGGTGCTGGAGGCCTATGGCGACGGCCGCGTCGCCCTGGTCGCGGTGGATGGCGACGACCAGGCGGTGGCCTTCAGCGACGTCGAGACCGACGGCCACATCAACTTCCTCTATTGCGCGCCCGAGGCCGCCGGCCGCGGCGTGATGTCGGCTCTGGTCGACGTGCTGGAGGCACGCGCCCTGGTGCTCGGCCACCCCCGCCTGCATGTGGAGGCGAGCGAGGCCGCCCGCCCCTTCCTGCTGCGCCGCGGCTTCACCCTGCTGGCTCGCCGGGATCTCAAAATCGGCGATGTGCCGATCCACAACTACGCCATGGAGAAGTGGCTGGTCCCGGCGGCGCGCCTCAACCGGGCGTGAGGACCAGGGCGCCGCTGGTGTCCCGCCCCTCCAGCGCGCGATGGGCGTCCGCCGCGGCATCGAGCGGCAGGCAGGTTACCGGACCGGCGCTCAGGCCTGCGGCGACGCGGGCCAGCACCTCCCCGGCGGCGGCACGGTAGGTGGCGGGATCGGCCATGTAGGCGAACACGCTGGGCCGGGCGAGGCAGAGCGAACGGCGCGGCCCCAGTTCGGACAGTTCGACCGGGGCGACCGGCCCGCCGGCCTGACCGACGCTGGCCACCGTGCCGAACAGCCGCACCGCGTCGAAGGTCCGGCGCAGCGTGTCGCCGCCGATGCCGTCCACCGCGACATCGGCGCCGTGCCCGCCGGTCAGGTCGCGGACGGCGGCGACGAAGTCCTCGTCCCGATACAGGATCGCGTGGTCAAGCCCGTGGGCGCGGGCGGTCTCCGCCTTGGCGGCGCTGCCGACCGTGCCGATGACGGTAGCGCCCAGGCTCTTCGCCCATTGGATCAGCAGCAGGCCAAGCCCGCCGGCGGCGGCATGCACCAGGATCGTGCTGCCCGGACCGACCGGGCAGACCCGGTTGAGCAGCATGTGGACGGTGATGCCGCGCAGCAGCAGCGACGCGGCGGCCACCGGTTCCACACCATCCGGCAGGCGCATCGCGCGGTCGGCGGCCAGTAGGCGTGCCTCGGCATAACCGCCGGCCGGCAGCCCGGCCCAGGCGACGCGGTCGCCGACCGCGAGCCCGTTCACCCCCGGCCCGACCGCCTCCACCACGCCGGCGCCCTCGACACCGAGCGTCGCGGGATAGGCCGGCAGCGGATAGAGACCGGTGCGGTGGTAGATGTCGACGAAATTGACCCCGGCGGCGGCATGGCGCAGGCGGATCTCGCCCTCGCGCGGGGCCGGCAGGTCGATGAGGGCAGGCCGCATCACCTCGGCGCCGCCTGGCCCCGTCATCTGGATTGAGCGGATCATATCGGGTGTCTCCATCGATCGTTGCGGTGGAGCGGAGGTTAATCTGTGGTGCAATACGCTGAAATTCGGCAAACTCGCCCAAGTCCTGGGTGTTTTTGCACAGAGATGTGGAGACCGGTTGGAATGGGCCGATGAACTGGGATGACCTTCGCGTCTTCCTGGCGCTGGCGGACAGCGGCAGCCTGTCGGCGACGGCCCGGAAGCTGGGGGTGGACCACTCCACCGTCGCCCGCCGGGTGGCGGCACTGGAAGCCGACCTTGGCGTGCGCCTGTTCGACCGGCTGCCGCGCGGCTATGCCCCGACCGCAGAAGCGGAGGAATTCGCGGCCCTGGCCCGCCGGGTGGAGGATGGGGTGCTGGCGGTGGAACGCCATGCCCGCGGCCAGCCGGGCGAGCCGGCCGGTGTCGTGCGCCTGTCGGCCCCGCCGGCCTTCTCCAGCAGTTTCCTCGCCCCACGGCTGGCCGGCCTGCGGCGGACGCTGCCCAGGCTGGTGGTGGAGCTGGTCGGCGACGTCCGTGCGGTCAGCCTGACCCGGCGGGAGGCCGATCTCGCGCTGCGCCTGCAACGGCCGGAGGATGACGGGCTGGTCGCCCGCCGGATTGGCGCCATGGGCTATGGGCTCTATGCGACGCCGGATTATCTCGACGGCCGCGACGAGGCCGACTGGGAGTTCATCGGCTATGACGACAGCATGGACCATGTGCCGCAGCAGCGCTGGCTGCGGCAGGTGGCCGGCCGCCGCCCCTTCGTCTTCCGCGCCAACGATCTGATGAGCCTGCGCGCGGCTGCGGCGGCCGGCATCGGCATCGCCGCGATTCCGCATTTCCTGGGTCGGGCGGACGCGGTTCCAATTCCCGCCCTGGTTCCGGCGGTTCCGGCCGCGGGCCTTTCGCCGCCGCAGCCGCGCGAGCTGTGGCTGCTGGTGCACAACGATCTCCGGCGGTCGGCACGGGTGCGGGCGGTGATGGACGCCCTGGTGTCGATCATCGCCGCAGAGCGGTCGCTGCTGGAGGATTGAAGGCATTATCGTCGTCGTTGCGACGCAATCACGGGCGGTACCATCGGCGGTACCGACAAAATTTTTACGCGAAGCACGGCCTCGGCGGGAGAAACGAGGGAACAGACCGGCAAGTTACTCCGTTCATTCAGCAGCATCGAAGAGCAGCGCTCTTGCAGACTGAACACCTGAATATGGAGGAAACGCATGCCTATCCTGCTTTGGCTTCTGGGCGTTCCCGGAATTATCGTGATCCTGCTGTGGATGACGGGCATCATCGGCTTCTGACCTCCCGCCTCAGGGTCTCCGCGACCGGACCGGAGCCGCCGAACACGGCAGCCCCGGACCGGATCGCCCGTCACTTTCCCCTTATGCCGATCACCCCTGCGATGCCACGGGCCAGTCGCAGGGTTTTCCCATGTCATTCACCGGCAATGCCGGCCCGATGGCCAGCGCGCGCGGGCGCTGCGGAGCCGGAAGCGTCGCCTCGATCCAATCCGTCAGCCGCCGGCACAGGTCCTCCTGTGGCGGCGCGTTGCATGCCGGGACGACGAAAGCCTTCAGCCGCGTGCCCTCCTCCGGCCGCATCAGCCTCACCACGACGGCTTCGACGTCGGGATGGCCGGCCAGATGCGCCTGCACCGCCGCCAGCGAGACATTGACGCCGCCGACCTGCACCACCGTGTCGAGACGGCCGCCCGGACGGAAACCGCCGTCGCTGTGGGTCAGCCGGTCCTGAAGCGTTGCGGACAGGATCGTTCCATCGGCAAGCCGGCGGCTCACCCTGCCCTCCTCGCCGAACCGCCACCAGGGGAAAGGCCGGAAGGGAGCGTCGGGGTTGTCGCGCCAGCCCAGTCCGGCGGTTTCCGACGAGCCGAACACCTCCACCAGCCGCGCCAGTCCGAGCCGGCGCACGCCATGCGCCGTGTCGGCGGGACAGGGCGCGGTGGAGCTGGTGCCCATCACGCCGTCAGGCAGCCCCGCGCCGGACCGCAGCAGGGCGCCCCACCAGTCGGGATGGGCGACGACGAGGTCGCCGGGTTCGAGCCGGGCCGCCAGCCCGCCGGGCGACGCGGCGCGCCCATCCACCACCGGAACCGCCAGACGGTTCGGCAGCAGCACGGTGAAGAGAAAGCCGTAGATGTGATGGGCCGGGACGACGCTGACGATGCGCCGCGGAGCGACCGGACCGGCGGACAGCAGGGCGGCAAGCGCGTCGGCCTCCTCCTCCAGCGCGGCCAGCGGATGTTCGCAGCGCTTCCCTTCGCCGGTGCTGCCCGAGGTGCGGAAACCCAGGGCGCTGTCGAAGCGGCCGAGCGCCGTTTCGCAGACATCGAGCCAGTCGCCGACCGTCCGCCGCACCAGCAGATAGTCCTCGATGCCGCTGCGGTGGAGGTGCAGGGACTCGTTGAGTGCCGCAGCGAGTTGCAGCAGGTCGAGGGAATCCGCCCCCACCCCGCCGGGACCGAGCGGGACGGTTTCGGGCCAGGGAGAGCCTGCGGCGGACGGCGGGACACCCGGCCGGAGCCGGGCGAATTCCCCCGCCAGCAGATCGCGGACGACCCTGCCCAGAGCGTCGCGATCCTGCCACCAGCGATCGGTCTTCATGGCAATCGGCTCACAGGCGCTTGACGAAAACCCAGTAGCTGTCGCCGATCAGGGCCTTCTTCATGTGCACCTTCACCTTGGTCGGCTTCATCTGGTAATTGAAGGTGTATTCGATCATCGTGTTCAGGTCCTTCGACTGGACGCCCTTGTCGAACACGCCCTTGAAGGCCGGGGTGTTGGTGCAGGGGGCGATCTCGGTGAAGAAATTCTTGCCGACGACGGTCTTCGGATCGCGTCCGGTGATGGCGCCTTCAGCGGAATTGTACTGAAGGATGCGGCCGGCGGCATCGAGCTGCACGGCGCCGAAGGCGAGACGGTCGATGTCCGCCGCACTCATCTTGCCAAGGGTGTTCTCGATGTCGGCCGTGCCGAATTCGACGAGCTGCATGGTCGCGGTCATGATGGAAAAATCTCCGTGTCCAGGACGATGGGCGCTGCGCCGACGGCACAGCGGGCAGGTTACGACGCCTCCTGGAGGCGATCCGTCGCATGAAGGATGATTTCAAAGAAGAGTTCGGCGGCTTGGTTTTTCATCGTCGCTGCCGTTATCCATAGAGGTATTTATCGTGAACTCGTTTGTCTACAAAAACTCAAAATCATATCATCAAAATATTGCGCCATATGACCGGATATACATTAGTTAATATACAATTCTCCTTAAGGGCGATCTTGCCTCTGCCCTTTCAAACCTTTCCGTGAAATAGGACGATCCGCCTTGTCATTTCGATTTTCATCGAAATGATGTTGACCACAGACACCACCACGTATTATTTCGATATTTATCGAATAATCGAATCGGCGCCCGGCCAATAGCACGGCTTCAGGCGATGGGTGGTTGGCTTGGAAAAGACGATGGAAAAGAAGGATGTCCTGGCCGGGCTGGCGGCCCTGGCGCAGGAAACGCGGTTGGACATCTTCCGCCTGCTGGTGGAAGCCGGGCCGGAAGGCCGCTCCGCCGGATCGATTGCGGAGGCTCTGGGGGTCGCGCCGGCCACCCTGTCCTTCCACCTGTCGGCGCTGACCAATGCCGGGCTGATCCTGCAGCGGCGCGAGAGCCGGTCGCTGATCTATTCGGCCGATTTCGGGCGGATGACCGGCATCGTCGGCTTTCTGTCGGAAAACTGCTGTGGCCGGTCGGCCAATGCGGGCGCCTGCATCCCGGTCTGCGCGCCGACGCCGGAAGCTGCCAATGGCGAGAAGACCGCAAGCCCGCGCTGCGGCTGCTGAGAACCGAAAACGGAGCGGAAAATGGCCGAGAACCGCGTCTACAACGTGCTGTTCCTCTGCACGCACAACAGCGCCCGCAGTGTCATGGCGGAATGCCTGATGAACCGGGAGGGCCAGGGCCGCTTCCGCGGCTTCAGCGCCGGCAGCCAGCCGTCCGGGCGCATCAACCCCACCGTCCGCGACCTGCTGGAGCGGCTGGGCTTTCCGACGGCGGACCTCCGGTCGAAGAGCTGGGACGAATTCGCAGCACCCGGCGCGCCCCACATGGATTTCATCGTCACCGTCTGCGACAACGCCGCGGGCGAGGTCTGCCCGGTGTGGCCGGGACAGCCGATCAGCGCCCATTGGGGCTTTGCCGACCCCTCCAGCGCCGAAGGGACCGATGCGGAGAAGGCAGCCTTCACCGCCACGGTGTTCGGGCAGATCGAGCGCCGCATCCAGGCTTTCGCCAGCCTGCCCATCGCGTCGCTCGACCGCATGGCGCTGAAGCGGCGGATGGACGAGATGGCGCCGGCAAAATCGTGACGCGGGGAGCAAATCCATGACCGCTGACATCCAGTCCGCCCCGGCCGCCCGTCCCGCCATGGGGACTTTCGAGCGCTATCTCAGCCTTTGGGTGGGGCTGTGCATCGTCGCCGGCATCGCGCTCGGCCATCTGGTGCCCGGCCTGTTCCGGGCGATTGCCGCGGCCGAGATCGCCCGTGTCAATCTGCCGGTCGCCCTGCTGATCTGGCTGATGATCGTGCCGATGCTGCTGAAGATCGACCTCGGCGCGTTGGGACAGGTCAAGGAACATTGGCGCGGCATCGGCGTGACGCTGTTCATCAACTGGGCGGTCAAGCCCTTCTCGATGGCGCTGCTCGGCACGCTGTTCATCGGCCATCTGTTCGCCCCGCTGCTGCCGCAGGAGCAGATCTCCTCCTACATCGCCGGGCTGATCCTGCTGGCCGCCGCCCCCTGCACCGCCATGGTGTTCGTGTGGTCCAACCTGTGCGACGGCGAACCGCACTACACGCTGAGCCAAGTGGCGCTGAACGACCTGATCATGGTGTTCGCCTTCGCGCCGCTGGTCGGGCTGCTGCTGGGGGTGGCGTCGATCACCGTGCCGTGGGGCACGCTGCTGCTGTCGGTGCTGCTCTACATCGTCATCCCGGTGGTGGCCGCGCAGATCTGGCGGCGCAGCCTGCTGGCGGCTGGCGGCGAGCCGGCGCTGACGCGCGTGCTCCGCCGCATCCAGCCGGTGTCGCTGCTGGCTCTGCTGAGCACGCTGGTCCTGCTGTTCGGCTTCCAGGGCGAGCAGATCCTGGCGCAGCCTATGGTCATCCTGCTGCTGGCGGTGCCGATCCTGATCCAGGTCTATGTCAACGCCGGGCTGGCCTATTGGCTGTCGCGCCGGTTCGGGGTGGCATGGTGCGTGGCGGCGCCGGCCGCGCTGATCGGCGCCTCCAACTTCTTTGAACTGGCGGTGGCGGCAGCCATCAGTCTGTTCGGGCTCGGCTCCGGGGCGGCACTCGCCACCGTGGTCGGGGTGCTGGTCGAAGTCCCGGTGATGCTGTCCGTGGTGCGCATCGTCAAGGCAACCAAGCCGTGGTACGAAAGTAAGGCGGGGGCATGAACCCCCGCCTTTTCATGGGTCTTTTCTGCGCATGATTGAGACGGTCCCGGCATACCGCCGATATGTAGTGAAACTACATTTCTGCTATGGTGGTTTTATACCGGAACATGTGGGGAAATTGAGTCTGTTACGCCAAGATGCTCCCTTATCCGCTTAGCATGACTTGATCCAGATCAAATCTCGCGGCAAGTGGTAGGACCACTCTTGCGTCGCCCTCGGGCAGGATGTAGGTTTCCTACATATCGCATGGAACCGAGAGATTCGGGGGTTCCGGGCCGGCAAACCGGCCCTTTGGCGACACCCGACGGGAGACGCCCGATCATGGTCACGACCGTTAAAACCCTTTCCGACCTGAACGCCCTGATCGCGCGGGTGAAGGCGGCGCAGGCGCGCTTCGCCGACTATCCGCAGGAGACGGTCGACCTGATCTTCCGCAGCGCCGCTCTGGCCGCCGCCAACGCCCGCATCCCGCTCGCCAAGATGGCGGTGGCGGAGACCGGCATGGGCGTCATGGAAGACAAGGTCATCAAGAACCACTTCGCTGCCGAATACATCTACAACAAATACAAGGACGACAAGACCTGCGGCGTGCTGTCCGAAGACAACGACGCCGGCATTCTCACCATCGCCGAGCCCGTCGGCCTGATCTGCGGCATCGTCCCCACCACCAACCCGACCTCGACCGCCATCTTCAAGGCGCTGATCGCGCTGAAGACCCGCAATGGCCTCGTCCTCTCCCCCCATCCCCGCGCCCGCAAATCGACCTGCGAGGCCGCCCGCCTCGTGCTCGCCGCCGCGGTCGAGGCCGGTGCGCCGGACGACATCATCGGCTGGATCGACGAGCCCTCGCTCGAACTCTCCAACGCCGTCATGCACCATCCCGCCATCAACCTGATCCTCGCCACCGGCGGGCCGGGCATGGTCAAGGCCGCTTACTCGTCCGGCAAGCCCGCCATCGGCGTCGGCGCCGGCAACACCCCCGCCGTCATCGACGAGTTCGCCGACATCAAGCGCGCGGTGGCCTCCATCCTGATGTCCAAGACCTTCGACAATGGCGTGGTCTGCGCGTCCGAACAGTCGGCGGTGGTGGTCGAGGCCGTCTATGACGCCGTGCGCGACCGCTTCGCCCATCATGGCGGCTACATCCTGTCGCCCCGCGAGGCCGACGCCGTGCGCAAGGTGCTGCTGACCGACGGCCATCTCAACGCCGACATCGTCGGCCAGCCCGCCCATGCCATCGCCGCCATGGCCGGGCTGAACGTGCCGCTCGCCACCAAGGTGCTGATCGCCGAAGTTTCGGATGTCGACGACAGCGAGCCCTTCGCCCACGAGAAGCTGTCGCCGACCCTGGCGCTCTACCGCGCCAAGGACTTTATGGAAGCCTGCGACAAGGCCGCCGCCCTGGTGGCGCTCGGCGGCATCGGCCACACCTCGGCGCTCTATACCGACCAGGACCGGCAGGCCGAGCGCATCCGCCATTTCGGCGACAAGATGAAGACCGCCCGCATCCTGATCAACACGCCGTCGTCCCATGGCGGCATCGGCGACCTCTACAATTTCCGCTTGGCCCCGTCGCTGACGCTGGGCTGCGGCTCGTGGGGCGGCAATTCGATCTCGGAGAATGTCGGGCCGCAGCATCTGATCAACAAGAAGACGGTGGCCAAGCGGGCCGAGAACATGCTGTGGCACAAGCTGCCCAAGTCGATCTATTTCCGCCGCGGCTGCCTGCCCTTCGCGCTTGAGGAGCTGCGCGGCAAGAAGCGCTGCCTGATCGTCACCGACCGCTTCCTGTTCGAGAACGGCCATGTCAACGACAGCGTCCGCGTGCTGAAATCGCTGGGGCTGGAGGTCGAGACCTTCTTCGAGGTCAGTGCCGACCCGACGCTGGCGGTGGTGCGCAAGGGGGTGGCGCTGGCGAATGCCTTCCAGCCCGACGTCATCCTGGCGCTGGGCGGCGGCTCGCCGATGGATGCGGCCAAGATCATCTGGGTGATGTACGAGGCGCCCGAGGTGGCGTTCGAGGATCTGGCCCTGCGCTTCATGGACATCCGCAAGCGCATCTACACCTTCCCCAAGCTCGGCGTGAAGGCGCAGCTGGTGGCGGTGCCGACCACGTCCGGCACGGGATCGGAGGTGACGCCCTTCGCCGTGGTGACCGACGAGCGCACCGGGACCAAGTACCCGATTGCCGATTACGAGCTGACGCCGAGCATGGCGATCGTCGACGCCAACCTGGTGATGGACATGCCCAAGGGTCTGACGGCGGCGGGCGGCATCGACGCGGTGACCCATGCGCTGGAGGCCTATGTCTCGGTGGTGGCGAACGAGTATTCCGACGGGCAGGCGTTGCAGGCGCTGAAGCTCTTGAAGGAGCATCTGCCGTCGGCCTACCGCAACGGGTGCCAGGATCCGAAGGCGCGGGAGCTGGTTCACAATGCGGCGACGCTGGCCGGCATCGCCTTTGCCAACGCCTTCCTGGGCGTCTGCCATTCGATGGCGCACAAGCTGGGGGCGGAGTTCCACATCCCGCACGGCATCGCCAACGCGCTGCTGATCGCCAACGTAATCCGCTACAACGCGGCGGACATCCCGACCAAGCAGACGGCGTTCAGCCAGTACGACCGTCCGAAGGGTGTGGCGCGCTATGCGCAGATCGCCCGTCATCTGGATCTCGGCGGCAGCCGCGACCATGAGCGGGTGGAGAAGCTGATCCAATGGGTCGAGGAGATGAAGCGGGCGCTGGAGATCCCGGCCTCGATCCAGGCGGCGGGGGTGCCGGAGGCAGCCTTCCTGGCGCGGGTCGATGCGATTGCCGAAGCGGCCTTCGATGACCAATGCACCGGCGCCAACCCGCGATATCCGCTGGTCGCCGAGATCAGGCAGCTGCTGATCGACAGCTATTACGGACGCGCCTATGTCGAGCCGTCGGCCCAGGACGCCGCACCGGTCGAAGTCAAGCCAGCCGGCAAGTCCGCCGCCCGCAAGGACGCCGCGCTCGCCAAGTAACGAAACCCCTTAAGTCAGGATACGAGACCATGAGCAAAGCGATCATGTGGGCCGAAAGCGATGCCCGCGGCTTCGAGACCGAATGCCTGTTCAACGAGGACAACCGCAGCTACGAGGTGCTGGTCACCGCGACTGGCCTGGGGCTCGACAAGGCGGAGAGCTTCCCGGTGGTCGAGGATCCCGGCCTGGGGATGTGCCCCGCCGACCTCGCCCGCTCGATCAAGCTGGCGGACCGGCTGGTGTGGGAGATCGACCGGTCGCTCGGCGACCTCTGAGGCGAGCCACGCCGCCGCCGGACGGCAAGTCGATCTGTTTGAAAAGCCCCCGTCCGAACTGCCGGACGGGGGCTTTTCCATTGCCGGGACTGTGACCGCGGGCCCCCGGTCAGCCCGGCGCCAGCAGCCAGCGATGTTCCGGGGCGGTGTTGAAATGCCAGGCGCGGCGGGGGCCGGCCATCACGTTCAGGTAATAGCCGGTGTAGCCGTGGGCGGCCCCGACCGGGTGGTAGCCGCGCGGGACCATGACGAGGTCGCCGTTTTCCACCGCCATCGCCTCGTCCAGCGAGCGGTCGTCGGTGTAGACACGCTGGAAGGCGAAGCCCTGCGGCGGGTCGATGCGGTGGTAATAGGTCTCCTCCAGCTGGGTTTCCGCCGTGCCGTCGTCGGCGTCGTGCTTGTGCGGAGGATAGCTCGACCAGTTGCCGGCCGGCGTGATGACCTCCACCACCAGAAGGCTGTCGGCCGGCTGCGATTCGGGCAGGATGTCGAAGACATGGCGGGTGTTGCTGCCCTGCCCGCGGACCGAGGCGCCGACATCCTCCGGACGGATCAGCCGCACCGGCAGCCCGCCGTTCAGGCCGGGCGCGGTGCAGACCGCCAGTTCCAGCGCGGTGGTGGCCCTGACCCGCCACGGCGTCCCCTGCGGCAGGTAGATGGCATAAGGCCGCTTGTCCTCGAAGGGCGACATGCGGTCGCCAAGCTCCGCCCATTCCCGGTCGCCGGCCATCGCCGCACCGCGCCCGGCGACGAAGACCAGACAGGTCTCGCGGTCCGCATCCTCGCCGGAAACGGTCATGCCCTCCTCAAGGCGGTAAAGGTCGAACCCGATGCACGACCAGCCCGCCGATTCAGGGGTGACATGGTGCACCCGGCCGGCCGGGTCCGGTGCGTGGTTGCGCAGCAGCAGCTTGCTCATGGTCGCCCTCTGTGGTGCCGGATGGTCTCGCGATGCGTCTCCGCCCCCTGGCGAAGCCGTGTTGGGTTCAGGCGCGGACGGTTCGGATCATATGTTCCCGCTCACGTCATTGTCGGCATCACGAAGTCGGCGCCGGAGCGGATGCCGGTCGGCCAGCGGCTGGTGATGGTCTTCAGCCGGGTGTAAAAGCGCACGCCTTCCGGCCCATGCATGTGATGGTCGCCGAACAGCGAGCGCTTCCAGCCGCCGAAACTGTGGAAGGCCATCGGCACCGGGATCGGCACGTTGACCCCGACCATGCCGATCTCGATTTCCGCCCCGAAGGCGCGCGCGGTGTCGCCGTCGCGGGTGAAGATGGCGGTGCCGTTGCCGAACTCGTGCGCGTTGATCAGGTCGACCGCCGTGCGGTAGTCGGGAACCCGCACCACCGCCAGCACCGGGCCGAAGATCTCCTCCTTGTAGATCCGCATGTCCGGCGTGACGTGGTCGAACAGCGTGCCGCCGAGGAAATAGCCGTCGCCGCACTCCGGATCGGCGATCTCGACGTGGCGGCCATCCACCACCAGCGTCGCCCCTTCCTCGATGCCGAGGTCGATGTAGCCGCGCACCTTGTCGCGGTGCTGGCGGGTGACCAGCGGCCCCATCTCCGAGGACGGGTCGGTGCCGGGACCGATCTTCAGGGCGCGAACCCGCTCGGCCAGCCGCTCGACCAGCGCGTCGGCCACCGCCTCCGTCACCGGCACGGCGACCGAGATCGCCATGCAGCGCTCGCCGGCCGAGCCGTAGGCCGCCCCCATCAGCGCGTCCACCGCCTGATCGAGGTCGGCATCGGGCATGATGACCATGTGGTTCTTGGCGCCGCCCAGCGCCTGCACCCGCTTGCCGTTGGCCGCCCCGGTGGCATAGATGTATTGCGCGATGGGAGTCGAGCCGACGAAGCTGACCGCCTTCACGTCGGGATGGCTCAGCAGCGCATCGACCGCCACCTTGTCGCCATGGACGACGTTGAAGACGCCGTCGGGCAGGCCGGCCTGGGTCAGCAGCTCCGCCATGAACAGGGCCGCGCTCGGTACCCGTTCGGACGGCTTCAGGATGAAGCAGTTGCCGCAGGCGAGGGCGACCGGGAACATCCACATCGGCACCATGGCCGGGAAGTTGAACGGCGTGATGCCGGCGACGACGCCCAGCGGCTGGCGCAGCGAATGGCTGTCGACGCGGGTGCCGACATTCTCCGCCACCTCGCCCTTCAGCAGATGCGGGCCGCCGCAGGCGAACTCCACCACCTCCAGCCCGCGCGCCACCTCGCCCAGCGCGTCGGAATGGACCTTGCCATGCTCGGCGGTGATCAGGCTGGCGAGCCGGTCGGCGTTCTGCTCCAGCAGCTGCTTGAAGGCGAACATCACCCGGGCGCGGCGCAACGGGGTGGCGGCCGACCAGGACGGGAAGGCGGCACGGGCGGCGGCGACGGCGCGGTCGACCTCCGCCGCGGTCGCCAGCGGCACCTTGGCGCTGTTGCGGCCGGTCGCCGGGTTGTAGACGTCGCCGAGCCGGCCGCTGGTGCCGCCGACCGGGGCGCCGTTGATGAAATGCGTGACGATGTTGGTCATTTGGATGCTCACAGGCCGTATTCTGTTACGAGCGCGCTCAGATGCCGGCGGCCCTTGGTGACGTAGGTCAGGGGATGGGCCTTGGCGGGGTCCTGTTCCGCCTCGATCACCAGCCACTGGCCGCGATAGTCCGCGTCCTTCAATGCCTTCAGCACGGCGGGGAAATCGACGCAGCCGTCGCCCGGCACGGTGAACACCCCGTCGATGACGGCATCAAGGAAGCTGCTGTCGGTCGCCTTGGCCCGCGTCAGCACGTCGGCGCGCACGTCCTTGCAATGGACGTGGTTGATGCGGCGGCCCCATTTGGCGATCAGATCCAGCGGATTGCCGCCGGCGAAGGTCAAATGGCCGGTGTCGAGCAGGATGCCGACGCTGTCGCCGGTGACCTCGGCGAAGCGGTCGATCTCGTCGGGCGTCTCCACCACCGTGCCCATGTGGTAGTGGTAGGCGAGCGGCGTGCCCTGGTCGCGCAGGTAATCGCCGAACTCCGCCATGCGGCGGCCGAACTCCGCCCACTGGCCGGACTCCAGCGTCGGGCGTTGGGACAGCGGCGTGCCGCAGGCGCCATGGACGCAGCCGGTGGTCTCGGCCACCACCATCACCGGGCAGCCCATCGCCTTCAGCAATTGCAGGTGCGGCTGCACCGCCTCGATCTCCTCGGCGACGCTGCGCTCCAGCAGGCCGGCGCTGTACCAGCCGGACACCAGCGACAGGCCGTAGCCGTCGAGGATCGGGCGCAGCACGGCGGCGTCGCGCGGGAATTTGTTGCCAAGCTCGAAGCCCTGGAAGCCGGCCTCGCGCCCTTCGGCGAGGCACTGCTCCAGCGGCGTCGCCCCGCCCAGCTCAAGCATATCGTCGTTGCTCCAGGCGATCGGATTGACGCCGAGACGAACGGTCATGATCGGATGCTCCCAAGACGGAAGAAGATGGTGGAATTGGGGAAGAGGGGCGCGGTCAACGGCGCTGGCGGGCCTTGTTGGCGACGTAGCGTTCACGCGCCGCCGCGACCTCGGGACGGGTCGAGAGTTCCGGCACCGGCACGTCCCACCACGCCCCGCCTTCCTGGGTGGAGGGCAGCGGGTCGGTGTCGATGACGATGGCGTAGGTGACGGGGGATTCCTTGGCGCGCTCCAGCGCCTGTTCCAGCGCGGCAACACCCGTCACTTTCTCGGTCACGGCACCCAGCGCGCGCAGATGGGCGGCGAAGTCGATGTCGGGCAGGGTCTCGGTCTCGTAATGGGTGTCGCGCAGCAAATTGTTGAAGGGGGCGCCGCCGCAGGCGTTCTGCAAGCGGTTGATGCAGCCATAGCCGCGGTTGTCGAGCAGGACGACGATCAGCTTGCGCTTCATCGCCACCGACACGGCCAGCTCGGAATTCAGCATCATGTAGCTGCCGTCGCCGACCATGACGAAGGTCTCGCGGTCCGGGCAGGCCATCTTGACGCCGAGCCCGCCGGCGATCTCGTAGCCCATGCAGGAGAAGCCGTATTCGAGGTGGTAGCCGCCGGGCCGGCCGCTGCGCCACAGCTTGTGCAGTTCGCCCGGCAGGCCGCCGGCGGCGCAGACGATGGTGCCGTCCCTGCCGGCGGCGCGGTTGACCGCCCCCAGCACCTGGGCGTCGGTCGGCAGGTCAAGCCCGGCGTCGGCGGTCACCCGGTCGACGATGCGGGTCCACACCGCCGTGCGCTCCTGCGCCAAAGCCTGCCAGGACAACGGCGCCGACCAGTCGCCGAGCCCGGCGTCGAGGGCGGCCAGCCCGCGCGCCGCGTCGGCGACCAGCGGCAGGGCGTCGCCCTTCACCGCATCGAAGGCGGCGACGTTCAGCCCGGCGAGACGGGCGCCGCGGTTGGCGAAGACCGTCCAGGAGGCGGTGGTGAAGTCGGCGAGCCGGGTGCCGACCGCCAGCACCAGATCGGCCTCCGCCGCCAGCTCGTTGGCGGCGCTGGAGCCGGTGACGCCGATGGCGCAGACGTTGCAGGGATGGTCCCAGACCAGGGCGCCCTTGCCGGCCTGGGTCTCCGCCACCGGGATGCCCCGACGCTTGGCGAAGTCGGCCAGCGCGTCGCAGGCGCCGCTGTAGAACACGCCGCCGCCGGCGACGATCAGCGGCTTCTGTGCGGTGCGCAGGGCCTCTGTCACCGCGGCCAGCTCGTCGCGGTCGGGCTCCGGACGGCGGGTGCGGCGGACGGTGCGCTCGAAGACGGAGACCGGGAAGTCATGGGCTTCGGCCTGCACGTCCTGCGGCAGGCAGAGCGTCACCGGCCCGCACTCCACCGGGTCGGTCAGCACCTGGAGGGCGCGGCGCAGGCTGGGGATCAGCTGTTCGGGGCGGGTGATGCGGTCCCAGAAGCGCGACACCGGGCGGAAGCAGTCGTTGGCGCTGACGGTGGCGTCCTCGAACCGCTCGACCTGCTGCAACACCGGGTCGGGGGCGCGGGTGGCGAAGACGTCACCCGGCAGAAGCAGCACCGGCAGGCGGTTGACATGGGCCAGCGCCGCCGCCGTCACCATGTTGACGGCACCCGGCCCGATGGAGGTGGTGCAGGCCATCATGCGGCGGCGCCCTTGCGCCTTGGCATAGGCGATGGCGGCATGCGCCATCCCCTGCTCGTTGTGGGCGCGGTAGGTCGGCAGAACATCGCGGGCGGCATGCAGCGCCTCGCCCATGCCCGCCACGTTGCCGTGGCCGAAGATCGCCCAGACACCGGCGAACAGCGGCAGTTCCCGGCCGTCGATCTCGACATACTGGGCGCTGAGATAGCGGACGACGGCCTGGGCGACGGTTAGGCGCACGCTGTCCATGATGGCTTCTCCCTGGCGGGGCCAGTCCGGCCCCTGTTGTTTTTGGCGACGGTTCGAGGATCAGGCGGCGTGGCGGCTGCGCTGTTCCTGCCAGAAGGCGATCAGCCGGCCATAGGCGGCCTCCATCGCCGCGACCGCCGCCGCGTCGTCGATGCTGCCGGCCAGCCACGCCTCGGCGGCGGCGCCGAACAGGGTGCGGCCGACGGCGAAGCCCTTGCAGACCGGCTGGCGGGTGGCCAGCGCCAGCCCGGCCTTCAGCTCCTCCTCCGGCGCATCGAGGCCGAGGATCAGCACGCCGCGGCACAGCGGGTCATGCCGGTCGATGGTGCCGGCAATGCTGTTCCAGGCCCCCTGGCTGGCCGGCGCCGGCAGCTTCCACCAGTCGGGATGGACGCCAAGCCCGTAGACGCGCTCCAGCGCACGGGAAATCGTGTCGTCGCCGGCCGGCATGCCGCGCGGCGGGATGATCTCCAGCAGAAGCTCGTGGTTGGTGGCGCGGCAGGCGGCGAACAGGGTCTGGATCTGGCGCTCCTGCTCGGTGCGCAGCGCCTCCTCGTCGTCCGGGTGGTAGAAGGCGAGGCACTTCACCACATGCTCGGCCGGCCATTCGCGGATGGTCACGGCGATGTCGGGGCCGCCCTCGAAGCGCAGGGGACGCGACCCCGGCAGTTCCACCGGGCGGCCGATCCAGGCGCCGGTCCCGGTCAAGGCATCCAGCGCGTCCTGGCCGTGGATGCCGTCCAGCAGCATGCCGAAGCCGTCGCGGCCGTCGCAGGCCTGCCGTGCCGCCTGTTGGGCCGCCTGTAGGGCCAGCAGCTTGAAGGCTGCGATGCGCGCCGGGTCGGCGCCCAGCCGCGCCGCCATCGCCTCCAGCTGGGCGCGGTGGTCGATGGCGAAGGCCATCACCTCCGGCCAGTCGCGGCGCCGCGTGGTCGCCCAGTGGATGTGCGACAGCCGGGCATCCTCGCGCAGCCGCGGCGTCGGGCTGCCGTTCTCGATGAAATAGGACAGCTCCGTCCAAGTCGGGATGGCGGGGGCGCAGCCGTGGCGCGACACCGCGAAGGCGCCGCAGGCGTTGGCGAAGGCGCAGCACTCCTCCAGCGGATGGTCGCGCAGCCAGCCGCGCAGGAAGCCCGACATGAAGGCGTCGCCGGCCCCCAGCACATTGTAGACCTCGACCGGGAAGCCGGGGCCGCGGATGCCCTGCTCCAGGCTGTCGGGAATGGCAGCGGGGAAGACGACGCAGCCCATCGGGCCGCGCTTGCACACCAGCGTCGCGCCGGTCAGCTCGCGGACCCGGCGCAGCGCCGCCAGCGTGTCGGTGCTGCCGCCGGCGATGTGGAACTCCTCTTCCGTGCCGACGATCAGGTCGCAGGCGGGCAGGATGGTCTGCAACAGGGCGCTGACGCCGCCGTCGGCGACGAAGCGCTCCTCCCCCAGCCCGTGACCGGTCAGCTTCCACAGCACCGGGCGGTAATCGATGTCGAAAACCACCTTTGTGCCGTTCTCGCGAGCCAGCCGCATCGCCTTTCGCATGGCGGCTTCGGTCGTGGGGGTGGAGAAATGGGTGCCGCTGACCACCACGGCCTTGGCAGAGGCGATGAAGGCTTCCCGGACATCTTCTTCGCAGATCGCCATGTCGGCGCAGTTCTCGCGGTAGAAGATCAGCGGGAAGGTCTTCTTGTCGCGGATGCCCAGGATGACCAGGGCGGTCAGCCGTTCCGGGTCGGTGACGACGCAGCTGGTGTCGACGCCTTCGCGGATCAGCTGTTCGCGGATGAAGCGCCCCATATGCTCGTCGCCGACGCGGGTCAGCAGGGCGGAGCGCAGGCCGAGGCGCGATGTCCCGACCGCGATGTTGGTGGGGCAGCCGCCGACATATTTGGCGAAGCTCTGCATGTCCTCCAGCCGGCCGCGGACCTGTTCGCCATAAAGGTCGACGGAGGAGCGGCCGATGGAAATGACGTCGAGTTCGCGCTCGGTTTGACCGCGTTGAGTTGGCATGGGTCAGCTCCGCTGTAATCCGGTCGTCGGATTGGCGATGGCAATGGATACGGACCGGTGGCCCCGTGCGCCGGACAGGCGGCCGTCAGCTGTAGAGCGCCGGACGGCTGGGCAGCGTGATGGCGACGGCCTCGCCCTCGCGCTCCTGCGCGGTGACGCAGGCATCCGACGTGATGGCGGCGACATAGCCGTCCCAGCAGGTCGGGCCGGTGGCGGTGCCCTGGGCGGCGGCCTTCAGGAAATCCTGAAGCTCCACGTCGTAGGAGGCGATGAAACGATCCTTCCAGTCGGTCAGGATCGGGTTCTGCAGGCTGGCATTCAGGCGCATCTGCACCGCCATCGGTTCCGGCAGGCGGGCGATGCCGTCCTCGCCCACCACCTCGCACTGGATGTCGTAGCCATAGTGGCAGTTCACGAAGATCTCGACATCGATGACGACGCCCTTCGCCGTCTCCAGCAGCACGACCTGCGGGTCGCGCAGCTTGCCGTGGCTGCGGGCGGCGCGGCGCGGGAAGATCACGCGGGCGGACACGTAATCGTCGTCCAGCAGCCAGCGGAACACGTCGATCTCGTGGATCAGCGTGTCGTGGATCGCCATCGGCGTGACGTAATGCTGGGGGACCGTCGGGTTGCGGTGGGCGGCATGGACCATGATCGGCGCGCCGGTGCGGCTGGTCACCGCCTCCTTCAGCGCGATGTAGCCGGCATCATAGCGGCGCATGAAGCCGACCTGGACCAGACGTTTGCCGTGCGCCACCTCGGCATCGACGATGCGCTTGGCGCCGTCGGCGGTGGTGGCGAGCGGCTTTTCGCAGAAGCAGGGCTTCCCGGCGGCGATGGCAGCCAGCACATACTGCTCGTGGCTGGCGCCCCAGGAGGTGACCAGAACCGCATCGACCAGCGGCGAGGCGATCAGCTCCTCGCCGGTCTCAAAGATCTCGGCATCGGGGGCGATGTCGGCCCGCACCGCTTCGGCGGACTCGCGGTTGACGTCGGTCAGGGCGACGATCTTGCCGCCGGCCAGCACCTGCTCGATGCGCCGGGCATGGTCGCGGCCGATGGCGCCGGTGCCGATGATGCCAAGTCTGACGGTCATTGTTTTAATGCCTCATGTCGTTCGGTGGGCGAGCGGGGCCACGCGCGCAGTCCTGCGCGCCGCGCCCGGGCGGGTCACCGGGGTCGATTGCGGTTTTCGGTTCTTGGGGGGCCGCCCGCTGGCGGGCCGCCGGAAATGGCTGGAGTGTGATCGTTTCAAGCGGAATCGCTTGAAGCGTGAATCACACGGAAAACCAAACTCTAGGGTTCCGAATCCGTCATCGCGCTTCCTCCCGGCCGTTTCTGCTCTTGATTGGCAGGGGAAGCATTCACCATCGCGCACGGTCCGGTCAACGCGCCAGCCGGCCGGATCGCCGTCAAACATGAGAGAATTTGCAGCACACCATGATGGTTTTCCATCATGGCGTTGGGAGGCCCTCCCCTACAGGCTCTCCGGCGTCCACAGTTGGGCGGGAAGGAAGCGCTGGCCGGGATTCTCCGCCATGCCGTGTTCGATGCTGTGGACCATCATCTCGATCAGGTCGGCGCAGAGCGCCGGCAGCGGCGTCGCCATCACCACCGAGACATGGCGGTCGAGCAGCGCCTGCCTCGATTCCGGCGTCAGCTCGTGGACGATGCAGGTCACCTCGTCCGGCCGGCGGAGCTCGCGCAATGCGGCGATGGCGCCCTCCATGCCGCCGCCCGCCACATAGATGCCGACCACGTCGTCGTGCCGGTCCAGCAGGCCAAGCGTCGCCTCGTAGGTCAGCTGGCGCGTCTCGACGTTGACGATGCTGTCCATCAGGGTGAATTCGGGCGCGAACTCGCGGAAATAGCTGCGGAATCCGGTCTCGCGCAGGGCATGGCCGTGATAGCGGAAGGCGCCGATGAAGACGGCGATGCGCCCCGGCCGCGGAGCAATCTTCGACATCAGCCACGCCGCGGTGCGGCCGGCCTTCAGGTTGTTGGTGCCGATGTAACCTTCCCGCACGCCCTGGGCAAAGTCGGACAGCAGCGAGAAGGTCGGGATGCCGGCGGCCTTCAGTTCGGCCACCGCGGCGGTGGCGTCGTGATGGTCGATGCCGGTGACAGCGACCGCCCTCACCTTCCCTTTCATGCCGCGGATCAGCTCGGCGAGTTCTGCCGGGGATGTCGACTGGACGAAGCGGATGGTGGCGCGCAGCCGGCGGTCGGGATGGCTGCGCGCCACCTCCTCGATCCGCGCCGCGAACTCCTGATAGAAGGCGTGACGCTCCTTTTGAAGGATGAAGCCGAGATGATAGTCGGGCTGCTGGGCCAGGGTACGCTGGCGGATGGCGTTGGCGCCGTGGAAGCCGATGTCTGTCGCCGCCTCGAAGATGCGGCGGGCGGTCTCCTCCCGCACGGGGTGCCTGCCGTTCAGCAGCCGGTCGATGGTGGCGACGCTGACGCCCGCCGCCTTGGCGAGGTCGGAAATCGTCGGGCGCTTCATGGGTGGAGACCTCATCCGGTCACGGGCGGGAACCGGCGCTGTCTATCACGAAGCATGAGGGAATGAGAGACCCTTGCACGGGCGCCTGCCGGTCAGCGCTTGACGTTGCGCAGGATCAGAGCGAGCGGCACCGCCGAGGCGGAGATCAGCATCAGCGCGAAGAACACGTCGATGTAGGACCAGTAGGCGGTCTGCATCTGCACCTGCTGGCCGATGAAGGCCATCGCCCGTTCCCGCGCTCCGGCCTCGCCGCCGGCCATGGAGAAGTAGTTGGTCGCCTGCTCCATGGTCCGCTGATAGGCCGGGTTGGACGGCACGATATGCTCGGCCAGCCGGCTGTGGTGGAACTGCTCGCGGAAGGCCAGCACATTCTGGGCGATCGACACTCCGATGGAGCCGCCGACATTGCGCGCGACGTTGATGAGGGCCGAGGCCTGGTCGGTCTTGTCGCGCGGGATGCCGTCATAGGACGCCGTGGTGATCGGGATGAAGATCAGCGGCAGGCCGATGCCGATATAGATGCGCGACCAGGCGAAGAACCAGAAGGTGGAGTCCGGGTTCAGCCGTGTCAGGTCCCACATCGCCAGCGCCACGATGGTGGCGCCGGTGGCGATCAGGTATTTCGGCTGGATGCGCCCGGCCAGCCTGCCGACGACCAGCATCATCACCATGGTCACCATGCCGCCCGGCGACAGGGCAAGTCCGGCCCAGGTGGCGGTGAAGCCGTAATATTGCTGGAGAAGCTCCGGCAGGAACTGCGTCGTGGCGATCAGGATGGCGCCGGTCGCCATCATCACCAGGAAGCAGGAGCCGAACTGCCGCGTCGCCACCATCCGCAGGTCGAGGATCGGGTTCTCCCGCGTCATCTCCCACGGGATCATCAGGCAGAAGGACGCCACGCAGATGACGGCGAAGGTGATGATGAAACCCGACGCGAACCAGTCGTCGGTCTGGCCGCGGTCGAGCACCACCTCTAGCGAGCCGAGGAAGGTCGCCACCAGCAGGAAGCCGATCACATCCATGCGGATGCCCCGGCGCTTCAGCCGCTGCCGTTCCTCGATGGCGGATTTCGGTTCCTGCACCAGGAAGCTGACCAGCGCGAAGGCCATCACCCCGACCGGCCCGTTGATCAGGAAGCACCAGTGCCAGGACAGGTTGTCGGACAGCCAGCCGCCCAGCGTCGGCCCGACCACCGGCGCCACCACCACGGCGATGCCGAAGATGGCGAAGGCCTGCCCGCGCTTGGCCGGCGGGAAGCTGTCGGCCAGGATCGACTGCGAAATCGGCACCATGCCGCCGCCGGCGAAGCCCTGGAGCACCCGGAACAGCAGGAGCGATTCCAGATTCCAGGCGAAGCCGCAGGCCAGCGAGCTGACGGTGAACAGCCCGAGGCAGGCCAGATAGAAGCGCTTGCGGCCATAGCGCTTGGCGATGAAGCTGCTGGCCGTCAGCACGATGGCGTTCGCCACCAGATACGAGGTGACGACCCACGACGCCTCGTCGGCGCTGACCGCCAGCGTGCCGGAGATGTAGCGCAAGGCGACGTTGGCGATGGTGGTGTCCAGCACCTCCATGAAGGTGGCGATGGAGACCACCACGGCGATCAGCCAGGGGTTGCGGCCGCCGGCGGCACTCTGCGAGGCATCGAAGCCGCCGGCACCTTCCGCGGCGGCGCTCATCGCACCGTCACCCGCGGCACCACCGACATGCCGGGACCGATGGAGACGCCGTCCGGCCATTGGTCGACGACGATCTTCACGGGAATGCGCTGCACCACCTTCACATAGTTGCCGGTGGCGTTCTCGGCCGGCAGCAGGGAAAAGGCGGTGCCGGAGCCCGGCTGCACGCTGTCGACATGGCCGGTGACCTTGCGGCCGGGATAGGCGTCGATCTTGATGTCCACCGGTTGGCCCGGCCGCATGTCGGTGATCTGGGTTTCCTTGAAGTTGGCGGTGACCCAGATGTCGTCGGGGACGAAGATGGCGAGGCTCTGGCCAGCCTGGGCGAACTGGCCGACCGCCCCGCTCAGCTGCACCACCCGGCCGGGCTGTGCGGCGGTAACGGCGGTGTAGGACAGGTTCAACTGGGCCTGGGCCAGTTGCGCCTTCGCCCGCGCCAGATCGGCGACGGCGCTGGTCCGCTGCGCCTGGAGCGCCCCGACCTGCCGTTCGGCGGCGATCACCGCGGCGTTGGCGCTGGTCAGCTTGCCCTGCTGTTCCTGCAGGGTGGCGGTGGACTGCTGCGCCTGCTGCACCGTTCCGGCACCGCGGGATTGCAGGTCGCGGTAGCGCGCCGCATCCTCCTTGGCGAAGCCGACGGCGGCCTCGGCCTGCGAGACCTCCGCCTTGGCTTGCTCGATCTGGGCACGCTGGGCGTCGATCTGGGCGTCGTAGCCGGTGATCGCCGCCTGGGCGGAGTCGATCTGCGCCTGCGCCTGATCCAGCGCCGTCTGGTAGTCGCGCGTGTCGATGCGGAACAGCAGGTCGCCGGCATTGACATGCCGGTTGTCGCCGACCGCCACCTCCGTCACATAGCCGCCCACCTTCGCCGCCACCGGGAACTGGCGGGTGTCGACGAAGGCATCGTCGGTCGACTCGTAGGGGTGGATGTTGCGCTGCCAATAGATGTAGCCGGCCACCGCCAGCAGGGCGACCGCCACCAGCCCGGCGAGGATTGCAACCGGGTGACGGCGGATGAAGCCCGGCTTCTTGCGATCATCGCCCGCGGCCGGCTGTCCGCGCTCGCTGCGCCCGGCTTGGCCGTCCGCCTCCTGTCCGGTGAGATCGACGACGTCCCTGCGATGCTGGTCGTCCGGCATGGTATGACGCTCCTGACCGAAATGCCGGGCGATCAGCAAGGGCCCGGTCGTTGCCGCGCGGGAGCGTCCCCGCTCCCTGTCGTGGGAGAGCGTCCCCGCTCCCCAGCGCGAAACACCGGAACCACCCGATCGTTGCACGGGCTTGGCAGAAAGCCGGCGGACGCATCCGCAGAACAGCCATGCCACAGGTCGATGGTCGGGGCCGGACGGCGCGAACCGCAACAAGGGTCGGGCGGCAGCGGTCCATTAGACAATCATAACGTCGGATATGACTATGCCTTCTGAAATAATATGAAAGCCAACAGATCCAGGATTCGTCCCATGCGTAAAAAGAAGGAGTTCTTAACCGAATCTCCTCAATAATCATATTTGCCGGTCGGGCGAATTATTTGTCTCTTGACAGAATTGCGCCATCGCCGGGGAGCCAACCATCCAACATGACCGCGGAGCCCAGCCCATGACGCTTTTGAAGGAGACCATCGCGAGCGGGGCCGTCCCGCAGAGCGTCGGCCGCGGCGCCGTCCCGGTCGATGACGAGGCGGCGAGGCTGGAGGCGCTGCGCCGCACCGGGCTGCTGGACAGCGAGCCGGAACCCGCTTTCGACGATCTGGTCTCCTGGGCCTGCGATCATTTCCGCGTGCCCATCGCGCTGATGTCGCTGCTGGACGCCGACCGGCAATGGTTCAAGGCGCGCCGCGGCTTGGCCGTCCAGGAAACGCCGCGCGACGTCGCCTTCTGCGACTTCACCATCCGCCAGAGCCTGCCGATGGTGGTCGAGGACGCCGCCCGCGACCCGCGTTTCCAGCACAACCCGCTGGTGCTGGGCGAACCGTACATCCGCTTTTATGCCGGCGCCCCGATCATCAACCGGCAGGGGCTGGCGCTTGGCTCCGTCTGCCTGATCGACACGGCGCCGCGCAGTTTCGGCATGGTGGACCGCATGGTGCTGGCACAACTGACCGTGACGGCGCTGGCGGCGATTGAACGGCGATAGGACGGCGGGAAGCTGGGCTGGAGATCGACGATTGAGTCCATGCCGCATTGCACCATTCTCATTGGCGTTTCTCCGAACTTGACGGCAAGTTCGGCGCTGGAACTATTGAAGACGACAGTGCCCGGAACAGGATGACCACCGAGATGACGCCCGCAAAGGCGAAGCGCCTGCCGCCGGTTCCGGTCCGTGAAGAGGATCGGCTGGCGATGCTCCAGCGGTACGAACTGCTCGACACGCCGGCCGAGGCGGCCTTCGACCAGATCACGCGTCTGGCCGCCAAGCTGCTGAAGGTACCGGTGGCGCTCATCTCGCTGGTCGACCGCGACCGCCAGTGGTTCAAGTCGCGGGTCGGACTGCCGGTGCAGGAGACGCCGCGCGAATATGCCTTCTGCGCCCACGCGCTCGACTCCGAGGCCCTGCTCGTGGTCGGCGACGCCCGGCAGGACGAACGCTTCGCCGACAACCCGCTGGTGACCGGCGATCCCAACATCCGCTTCTATGCCGGCGCCCCGCTGCGCACGGCGGACGGGCTGGCGCTCGGCACCATCTGCGTGATCGACGACCAGCCGCGCCCGCCGCTGACGCCGGAGGAGGAGGAGGCGCTGCGCGACCTGTCGGCGATGACGATGGCGCATATCGAGGCGCGGCGCGCCGTCGGCTACCTGCATCCGGTCACCTCGCTGTCGAACCGCTTCCGTTTCCTGGCAGACGCCGACGCCCTGGCGGACGACCCCGCCACGCTGCCGGGGACGGCGGTGGTGATCGATGCCGCGGCGTCCCAGCAATATGCCGAACTGACCCGGGTGCTGGGGCAGGTCTGCGCCGACGCGTTCGAGGTCGATTGCGCCCGCCGCATCGCCGCCTGCCTGCCGGACCGCACGCGGCTCTATCACCTGTCGCCGGCCCGATTCGCCTTCATCCTGCTGTCCGATGGCGACGGCGATCTGGCCGCCACGCTGGACCGCATCAGCGCTGCGGTGCGCAGCCCCTTCCAGTATCAGGGCGTGCCGATCGCCACGTCCTCCGGCATCGGCTTCGTGCACCGGTCGGACATCGCGGCGGAAAGCCCCGTGGAAAGCGTGGAGCTGCTGCGGGCCGCCACCAGCGCCGCCCACCAGTCGCTGGAGACGCAGAAGCCCTGGTGCGCCTATGACGAGGAGCAGGACCGTGCCGCCCACCGCGCCTTCCTGCTGCTGCGCAGCCTGACCGAGGCGATGGACGGACACGGCCAGCTGCACATGGCCTATCAGCCCAAGGTGGATCTGCGCACCGACCGCTGCATCGGGGCGGAGGCGCTGCTGCGCTGGACCCACCCGGAACTGGGACCGATCTCGCCCGCCGAGTTCGTGCCGCTGGCCGAACGCACGGCGCTGGTGCGCCCTCTGACCGAATGGGTGATCGGTGCCGTCCTGACGCAGGTGGTGCACTGGCGCCAGCGCGGCATCGACCTGCCGGTGTCGATCAACATCTCGATGCTGGATCTCGGCAGCGGCGACTTCACCGACCGGGTTGAAGCCCTGCTGGCGCGCCACGACGTGCAGGCGGACTGGATCGATTTCGAGGTGACGGAAAGCGCCCTGATGACCGACCGGGCGGAGGTCGACCGCCAGCTCCTCCGCCTGCGCCGCCTGGGCATCGAGGTGGAGATCGACGATTTCGGCACCGGCCAGAGCGCCCTGTCCTATCTGAAGGATATCCCGGCGACGGCGGTGAAGATCGACCAGCGCTTCATCCGTTCCATCGCCGATGAGCGCAGCGACCAGATCATGGTCCGCTCGACCATCGACCTTGCCCATGACCTGGGCTATCTGGTCATCGCCGAAGGGGTGGAGACGGCCGAGGCCTATGACTGGCTGCGCCTGCACGGCTGCGACTTCGGCCAGGGCTATCTGATCTCCCGGCCGCTGGCACCGGCGGCCTTCGAAGACTGGCTGGCGGCGGGCGCCTTCCGCCCCGCCGCCATACAGGTCTGACTCACTTCGCGGCGAGGCAGGCGGCGATGGAGGCGCGTTCGATCTCCGCATAGAGGTCGAACGGGTTCAGCACCGCGGCACCCAGATCGGCTTCGAAACGCTGCTGGTTCGGGCTGGCGGCGAAATCCTGCCGGGCCTCGTCGCCCAGGTTGGACTGGAAGATCCCGGCGGCGCTGACCGGCAGGAAATCCTCGTAGACGACGGGATCGAAGCGGACGGCGCCGCTCTCGATCAGCGTTTCCAGATCGGCTCCCGGCGTCGGCGGGGTGCGGCGCCCGGCCTCGGTCAGGGAATAGCTGAAATAGCCGAGCCCCTCGCGGCGAATCCCGTCCCAGCTGTCGGGGAAGGGAGCGAAGACCTCCTGGAGGGCCGCCATGTACTGCGCGGCGTTGGAGCCGTCGGCCGCCGGGGCGACGAGGCGGCGGGAGTCCTGGAGCAGCGTGTCGTAGAGCGCCCGGCCCTTCGGGGTGAGGGCGATGCCGCGCTGCTCGATCTCGCCGAAGCGGGCGGTGTGGACGCCGGACCGCCAGCCGCCCCCCTCACTGTCACTGGCCTGGAAATCGACCGGCTCGCTCAGCGCCTTGAAGGAGGTCTGGCGCAGCAGGATCGGGCAGCGGCGGGTCGGCGGGCCTTCGACCACCGCCTTCGGCGCGATGCCCTTTTCCGGCATCAGCCGCTGGACCGCATCGATGTCGAGCGTGCGCGGCGTCAGGTGGTTGATGTGCGGCCCCTTGAAGGACACCACGTCGGCGATCAGCCGGTGGGCGTCGTGCAGACGGTTGTAGAGATCCAGCGGCACATTGGCCCGGCTGTGCCAGCGGAAGGTCTCCAGCGCCTCCGCAACGAAGCGCCCGGCATCCTCCTCATCCAGCCCGCCGTCGGCCTCGGCCTTTTCGATCAGGGCAAGGCAGCCGGGGGTGAAGATGCTGCGCGCGGCCAGCACCTTTTCCGCCTCCTGCCGCAAGGCTTCGTCGGCGATCAGGTCGAGCCGCAGCAGCGAGGTGAAGACGCGGAACGGGTTGCGGCTCAGCGCTTCCCCGTCCACCGGACGGAAGGCGGTGGAATGGACGGGGACGCCGGCCTCCGACAAATCGTAATAGCCGACCGGCTGCATGCCCATCACCGCGAACAGGCGGCGCATGGTGGACAGCTCCTGCGCGGTGCCGAGGCGGATGGCGCCGTGGCGCTCCTCGGTGATGCGATTGAGGCCGCCGGCGGAGTCCAGGCGATGGCGCTCCGCCGGATCGGCGGCCAGCAGCGCCGCGTTCACCTCCTCCACCAGCTCGACGAGCGTCTGGTAGGCCGGCACCTCCGTCCGATACATCTCCGACATGGCGGTGGAGAACAGGGTGCGGATCGCATCGGGGCCGGTGAGATCGGCGCGGGTAATCGTCTGGACGCTCATTCCAAATCTCGCTCGCATTGGCTGGCCGGACCTCCGCGGCCCTTCACAGGCTGCTGATATAGCAACGAAGCGGCGGGATGGATTGCGATTGTTTTTCCCGACATCATGAGGAAAGCTCATGACCTGCCGGAGGTACGGCAGTCCGCCGTCTCCGCCAGGATCCAGTCGCGGAAGGCGGCCAGCGGCGGATAGCTTGCCCGCTCCGACGGCCAGACGACGTAATAGGCGTTCTCGCTTTCCATCGGCAGATCGAGCGCCGGCACCAGCTGGCCCGACCGCAACTCCTCCTCGATCAGGAACAGCGGAAGCAGCGCCACGCCCAGCCCGGCGATGGCCGCTTGCGAGGCGGTGGCGAACTGGTCGAACAGCATGCCGTGCACGCCGTCGGCCGGCGTGCCGTGCAGGGTCAGCCAGCGCTCCCACGCGTCGGGACGGCTGGTCAGGTGCAGCAGCGGGGCGAGGCGCAGGTCGGCGGGCTGGCGGAAATCGAAGCGGTCGCGCAGGCTCCGACTGCAGGCGGGAATCACCGTCTCGCGGCGCAGCAGCGCCATCTCCCCGCCCGGCCAGTCCGGCCGGCCGAAATGGATCGCGGCATCCACCGGGTCCAGACGGAAATCGAAGGGCGCCATCCGCGTCACCAGATTGATGGTGATGCCGGGATTGCCGGCCAGGAAGCTTGGCAGGCGCGGCGCCAGCCAGCGCGTGCCGAAGGTCGGCAGGATGGCGATGCTGAGCGTGCCGCCATAGGGGTTGGCGCGCAAGTTCAGCGACGCGGTGCTGATCCGGCGCAGGGCGTCGCGCACCTCCCGCACGTAATACTCGCCGCCGGCGGTCAGGCGGATGGTCTGCCGTTCGCGGTGGAACAGCTCGACCTCCAGCAGGTCCTCCAGCGCCTTGATCTGGCGGCTGACGGCGCTCTGGGTCAGCGACAGCTCCTTGGCCGCCGCGGTGATGCTGCCGGTGCGCGCCGCCGCCTCGAAGGCGGACAGCAGGGCCAGGGAAGGAAGGAAGCGGCGCGGGCTCTGCATCAAGGTCTCGGTATCACGGTCTCGGTATCACGGTCTCGGCGGATTTCATTCCGGAATGGAATGACTGGTTGAGCAAAGATCATTTTGCCGAAGGGGGTAGGCAAGTCAATCTTTCGCACCGGGAATGACTGGCGCACAGAACAGACGCGAAAAGGACCTCAGGGGATGCTGAACGATCCGCGGTCGCATGGGCTTTGGGAACGCACCGCACCGGCGGCACCGCCGACAGCACCGCTGTCCGGCAGCGTCCAGGCCGACGTGGTGATCGTCGGCGCCGGCTACACCGGCCTGTCGGCGGCACTGCATCTGGCCGAAAGCGGCGTCAGCGCAGTGGTTGTCGAGGCGGTGGAGATAGGCTTCGGCGGCGCCGGGCGCAATGTCGGGCTGGTCAATGCCGGCATGTGGGTGATGCCCGACCAGCTGGTCAGCACCCTGGGACCGGTCTATGGCGAGCGGCTGATCGAGCTGCTGGGCAACGCGCCGCGCGCCGTCTTCGACCTGATCACCAGGCACGGCATCGCCTGCGAGGACGAGCGCAGCGGCACGCTCCATTGCGGCGTCGGCCCGGCGGGCCTGCGCGAACTGGAACAGCGCGCGGACATCTGGCAGAAGCGCGGCGCACCGGTCCGCCTGCTGGACGCGAAGGAGACGGCGGAGAAGGTCGGCACCACGGCCTACACCGGCTCGCTGCTGGATCTGCGCGCCGGCACCATCCAGCCGCTGGCCTATGCCCGCGGGCTGGCGACGGCGGCCATCGCGGCGGGGGCCCGCATCTTCACCGGCAGCCCCGTGCAGTCGGCGAGCCAGACCAGAGCCGGGTGGGAGGTGAAGACGCCGGACGGATCGGTCACCGCCGACTGGGTGGTGGTCGCCACCGACGCCTACAGCATCGGCCCCTGGGTGCAGCTGCGCACCGAGCAGGTCCACCTGCCCTATTTCAATCTGGCGACGGAGCCGCTGTCCGATGCGATGCAAAAGGCCATCCTGCCGGAACGCCAGGGGGTGTGGGACACCAAGTCGGTGCTGAGTTCCTACCGCTTCGACCGCCGGGGCCGGCTGGTGTTCGGCAGCGTCGGCGCGCTGCGCGGGACCGGAACCGCGGTCCACCGCGCCTGGGCGCTGCGCTCGCTGGCCGCGCTGTTCCCGCAGCTGGGGCCGGTGCGGTTCGAATCCGAATGGTACGGCCAGATCGGCATGACCAAGGACAACCTGCCCCGCTTCCACCGGCTGGACCGCAACGTCATCGGCTTCAGCGGCTACAACGGCCGCGGCATCGCCCCCGGCACCGTGCTCGGCCGCTGCCTGGCCGAGCACATCACCGGCAAACTGCCGGAGGCGGAGATGCCGCTTCCCAGCACCGCCCCCGACACCCTGTCGGCCCGGGCGGTGCAGGAGGCCGTCTATGAGTATGGCGCGCAGGCAACCCATCTGGTCGGAGCGCGGCTGCCGGGGAAGATCTGACCGCGCGCCTTCCCCGGCACATCCTTTACGTTAAAGGCCCCAGGCGCCGCTTTCGGCGGGGTCGACGACCTGGATGTTGTTCTCCACCGCCTTCACGCCGGGGACGCGCTCGGCCGCGATGCGCAGCGCGTCCCGCTGCGACACGCTGCTGACGAAGCCCCAGAGCTGGACGACGCCGTTGCGGACGACGATGGCGTCGTGCGAACGCGAGTCCCACGACAGTTCCTTGACGGCGGCGGCCACCCGCTCCTTCAGGTCGCGGTCGTCAGCCGCGGCGGCCGGCGTTTCCGGCGAGACGCTGGCCAGCGCGCGCAACAGGTTGGCGCGGCTGATGATGCCGACCAGGGCGCCGTGGCGCACCACCGGCACGCGCTTGATCCGCCGCGTCTCCATCACCCGCACGACCTCTTCGGGCGAGGCGCTCTCGTCCACCGTGGTGACGTGGGCGGTCATCACGTCGGCGACCTTGCGGGCATGGGACTTGATGAAATCCTCCGCCGGCAGGGTGCCGCCGGACACCAGCCCGAGCCACCAGGAGCGGTGACGCTCCGTCCCCAGCTCCACCCGGCGCAGCAGGTCGCCTTCGCTGATGATCCCCACCACCTTGCCGGCGGCATCGACCACCGGCAGGCCGCTGATGTGATTCTCCAGCATCGTCCGGGCGGCATCGGCGACGGTCGCGTCCGGGCCGATGGTGATGACCCGCGGTGTCATCAGATCGATTGCTTTCATCGTTTCTCTCCCTTTGATGTCGTGGAACGGAGACAGCCTAGGAGGTCGACAGACGAGAGCGATTGATCTACAGCAATTCGGCACCGGCCTTTCCGCATGATGAAAAATACAAACATCACCCCTGCAAATCCGGTCTGGTCCGCTGGGTCAAGTACTTGACAGAGAATATCGACTTAACCGGACCGGATATCCGCCCGGCTATTTCCGCTGGAGGCCGCCTGCCCCGGCACTTTACTCCGCAATCTCCGCCACCAGTGTGGCGATGGTGCGCTCTTCGGGCGGGGTCGGCGCGCGGTAGAAGGAATGGCCGCCGATGGAGGCGGTCTTCAGCCGCGCCTCCGCCCATTCCGGCTTCTGGCGGCGCAGCGCGGCCTGTGCCGGCGGGCTGTAGAACATCGAGGCGCGGGCGGTCGGATCGGGCAGGTCGTCGTCGTTCAGGTTCCAGGCCAGCCCGCGCGCGGTGCGCAACGCCTCCTGGTCGGGGGCGAGGCGCGTCTTCGGCCAGGACGGCATGCCGCCCGCCCGGATCACCGCGGCCTGCCGGCGAATCTCCGCCAGGATGCGCCGGGTTTCGACACGCGGATCGGCCGCCAGCTTCGCCTGCCGGGCCGCCTTGTCCGCCTGCCTGCCCTTTGCCTTGACCGCCTTGGCCGTCTTCCGGTTGGCGGGCTCGACGGGCGGCGCCGCGAAAGGCTCGAACTGGCCGGTCGCGACGACGACGCGGCAGGGCAGCGACGGCTGATCGGCAGAGGCGGCGCGGTTGGCGACCACCCACATGACGGCCGCCATGGCGTCGGCGCCCTCGCCCCGCGCTTCGGCCCAGCCGGCCAGCGCAAGACAGCGGCGCTCCCGTTCGGCCTGCCACGGGGTCAGCATGAAGACCGAGGCGCCGATCATCACCGCCTGTTTGGCGCCGCCCCGCTTCGGCACGCCGCCCTTCTCGTCGCCGACGAACCGCGCGCAGCCCTTGTCACCCGGCCGGCAAACGGCAGCGCCGTCATCTGCACCGACGGCCTGCGCAGCGGCTGCCGTGGGCGACAGGGCGGCTGCAAGCAGCAGAGTGGTGAGGAGGTTGCGCATCCCAGTCTCTCCGGTTCAGGAAGGGGGACTTCCTTCGACAGGAGCGCGGACTGCAAGTTCCCGGATTCGTCCATCTCTCAGAGAGCTTAAGCCTGAGGGCGGAGGATGTACGCCGTTCGGATTCCGATGGCGTCATGCGGACAAACGAACGGGCTGGAAGCCGTCGGATCCCTCCGGCTTCCAGCCCGTTCGGTGGAATGGGACTGCTGTGACGAGGACGGCGGCCTCAGCCGTCCTTGCGGTCGCCCTGCCGGTCGCCCGGGGGTTTGCCGCCGCCGTCGCCGGTCCAGTCGTCGGTCAGATACTCCTGCGAGCGGCTGATCTCTTCGACTTCCGCGCGGGAAGGCGGCTTCGGCACCTGGGCCTGACCGGACTGGCGGTCGCCGGTCGCTCGGCCGTCCGTACTTTGGCCGCCTGTAACTTGGCCGTCTGCTATTTGACCGTCTGCGGGGTCGGTGGTGCGGGGCATCGGCGCCTCCTTGTCAGCCGGGTATCAGTCCCAGCAAACAGGGGCAAGCCGTCAATGTTGCACCACCGGCCCGGCCTGCGGACCGTGATGCGCTCAGTGGGCGGCGTCGGCGACGGTCACCGGCATGGTCTTGACCATCTCCAGGGCGACGGCGGCACGGGCCTCGTCGGCGGCCAGGATGGCGTTCGGGTTCATCTGGGCGACCGCGGCGACGGCGGCGAACAGGATGGCGCCGACAACAATGCGGGCAATGGCGAACTTGGCGGCGAACTTGGCGGATTCGACATCATACGGGGTCATGGCGGTCTTCCTTCAGTATCGGGTTTTGAATTCCGGCGGCCGGTGTCGCGGCCTGTTGAGGAAGATATTGACACGATCCCGCATGCGCAAAAGAGGAGACATCACATTGCTGTACTGGCTCTTTCGCATTGCAGCATAGCGCTGCGAAAGACGGCGATGAAGCCAATTCTTAAAGCAGATTTACGTTTCGCAGCGCTCTATCGGGGATTATGGGGCTTTCGCAGCGCTATTACTGCTCGCTGTCTGCCCCCATTTAAAACATGTGGTGCGCGGTCGTCAAATGACAACGGCCCGGCGCCGATTCCGCACCGGTATCAGCGGCCGGGCGACAGGCGCTCCGCGCTGGCCTTCAGCGTGTCGATCATCACCTGCTGCGCCTCCTCCGTCGTGTCGGCGGGGACGACGAAGCAGATGGTGGCGATGCAGCGGCCGGACGGATCGCGGACCGGGGCGGCAAGGCAGGTGGTGAAGCGGTCGACCAGCGCCGTGGTGCGGACATAGCCCTGGGTGCGGGCGCGGCGCATGTCCTCCAGGAACTCGTCCTCGGCGATGCGGCGGCCGTCGGGCAGGGTGAAATCCTCCGACGGGATGAAGCGCCGGATCTCCTCGGCATCCAGGTGATCGACCAGCAGACGGCCGGACGCCGTCCAGGGGATCGGCACCTTGATGCCGATCTCGGAGCTGATGCGGAACATGCGCCGCCCCGGCTCATTCAGCACGACCAGATACTTGTCGCCGTCCAGCGTGCAGAACTGCGCGGTCTCCCCCACCGTCTCGGCGATGTGGGCGACCTCCACCCGCGCCTTGCGGATCAGGTCGACGCTGTCGAGGTAATCGCTGCCGTAGTAATGCATCGCCGGCCCGAAATAGACCGTGCCGTCGCCGTCGCGCAGCTCCAGCCAGCGCGCCTCCACCAGCGTGTTGACCAACTCGTACATGGTCGAGCGCGGGGTGCCGGTGTCGCGGGCGATGTCGGCGATGCGCGTCGGAGCGCGCCGGTCGTGCAGATGCTCCATCAGCGCGATGACACGGTCGATGCCGCGGGCGCGGCCCGTCGGCTTTTCCGCAGACTGCTTCTCCTCGGCCTGCTTCACCGCTGCTTCGCCGCTTTTCATCGATCCACGCTCCCTGGTCGTCGCACAACCGATTAGCACGCGGATTTTCGGCTTGCCAGCGGTCTTTGTCCGATATACCGTTCGCTTGTCTGGAATACAAGACCGACGTCCGATATTTCGGACAAACGGTTCGGGAGACGGAAATGACAGGGATCACGCGACGTCTGTTCAACACCGCCCTCGGCACGACGCTGGCCGCAGGCGGGCTTTCCACTGGAATTCTCGGAAGCTGGACCACCCCTGCGCTGGCCCAGCAGGGCGGCGCATCGGTCGTCACGGTCGCCACCATCGGCGAGCCGCCGACGCTGGACCCGGTCGGCACCACGTCCGACCTCGTCAGCATCATCACCCAGCACATGTTCGAGACGCTGTTCACCTTCGACGGCGACTGGAAGCTGGCCCCGCTGGTGGCCTCGGCCCTGCCGCAGGTGTCGGCGGACGGCAAGACCTACACCATCCCGCTGCGCAGCGGCGTCACCTTCCATGACGGCAGCACCGTCACGGCGGACGACGTGGTCGCCTCGCTCGACCATTGGACCAAGGCCTCGCCGCGCGGCAAGACCGTCGCCCCGCTGGTGGAGAGCATCGCCGCCAAGGGTGCGGACGCCGTCGTCATCGCGCTGAAGGAGCCCTTCGCGCCCCTGACCGCGCTGCTGGCGATGAACAACGGCGCCGCCGCCATCGTGCCGAAGTCGGTGATCGACGGGCCGGGCGCCCTGAAGTCGCTGATCGGCACCGGCCCCTACAAGCTGCTGGAGCACAAGCCCGACCAGTATATCCGGCTGGTGCGCCACGACGCCTACGCCTCGCCCGCCGGCACGCCCAGCGGCTATGCCGGCAGCCGCAAGGCCAACATCGGCGAGGTCCGCTTCGTCCCGGTGCCCAACGCCGCCACCCGCGTGTCGGGCGTCCTGGCCGGCCAGTACCAGTTCGCCGACAGCCTGCCGGCGGAAACGCTGGCGCGCATCAAGGGGGCTGCCGGCGTCAAGCCGGTGATCGTCAAGCCGTTCGGCTTCCCGCTGATGATCATGAACACCAAGACCGGCGTGATGGCGAACCCGAAGGTCCGTCAGGCGGTCCTGGCGGCGCTGGAGCCGAACGACATGCTGCTGGCCGGCTTCGGCGATCCCGAATTCGTCCAGGCGGAAGGGTCGATCTACGCCCAGGGCACGCCCTATTACGATGCGGCCAGCGCCAAGCCCTACAGCGACCATGCGGCCGGCAAGGCGGCGGAGCTGCTGAAGGCCGCCGGCTACAAGGGCGAGCCGATCCGCATCATGACCTCGGTGCAGTACGAGTTCCTGTACAAGATGAGCATGGTGGCCCAGGCCCAGCTCGAACTCGCCGGCTTCAAGGTCGATTTGCAGGTGCTGGACTGGGCGACGCTGCTGCAACGCCGCGGCGACGACAAGGGGTGGGACTCCTTCTTCACCTACCACACCTTCGTGCCGGAACCGTCGCTGATCACCGTGCTGAACCCCAGCTATCCCGGCTGGTGGGACAGCCCGGCCAAGAAGGAGGCGCTGGCCGCCTTCAACCGCGAGATGGATCCGGCGGCGCGCAAGGCGAAGTGGGTGACACTGCAGTCGCTGTTCTACAGCGAGGTGCCGAGCATCAAGGTCGGCGAGTTCTACAACCTCGCCGCCAGCAGCGACAAGCTGACCGGCTACACCCCGACGCCCTGGCCGTTCTTCTGGAACACCGACCTGAAGGGCTGAGGGTCGGGATAAACCACTTTCCCAGCCACCCCCCTCTCCCCCCGGGGAGAGGGTCGGGGGGAGGGGGATGCACAGCGTGGATCGGGGAACGATCAGAGCGTCGCAATTCTTGCAAATTCACGACGCGCGTCCCCCTCACCCTAACCCTCTCCCCGGGGGGAGAGGGGACTCCGCTCAGGCGATACTTCCTGCTACGGTCCGGGACCGCAACCATGCTCGTTTACATCGTCCGCCGGTTCGCCGGCATGATGGTCGTCATGCTGCTCGTCGCCATGGTGGTCTTCCTGATCGCCCGCGTCGTGCCGGGCGATCCCGCCGCCGTCATGCTGGGCTCCTCCGCCACGCCGGAGGACATCGCGGCGCTGCGCGGCCGGCTCGGGCTCGACGAGCCGCTGCTGACGCAGTTCCTGCTCTATCTCGGGCAGATCGTCCGCTTCGACTTGGGCGAGTCCATCTTCCTCAACCGCCCGGTGGCGCAGGCGCTGGCCGAGCGGTCGGAGCTGACCGGGCTCTTGACCATGATGTCGGTGGGCATCGCCATGCTGATCGGCGTGCCGGTCGGCATCCTGTCGGCGGCCAAGCGCGGCGGTCTGGTCGACCAGACCGCGGTCGGGCTCGCCATGCTGGCTGCCAGCATCCCCAGCTTCTGGATCGGGCTGACGCTGATCAAGTATCTGGCGGTCGACCATGCTTGGTTCCCGGTCGCCGGCTACGGCCCGCCCGACGCCGACCTGCTGGAGCGCATGCGCCATCTGGTTCTGCCGGCCATCGCACTCGGGATTCCCAACTCGGCGCTGATCCTGCGCTTCACCCGCACCAGCATGCTGGACGTGATGAGCCACGATTACGTCCGCACCGCGCGGGCCAAGGGGCTGCCGCCGCTGGTCGTCGTGCTGAAGCATGCGCTGCGCAACGCGATGATCCCGATCCTGACGGTGATCGGCCTGACCACCGCGGTGATGATCGCCGGTGCCATCGTGACGGAAACCGTGTTCGGCCTGCCCGGCGTCGGCAACCTGATCGTCTCGGCCGTGCTGCGCCGCGATTATCCGGTGATCCAGGGCGCCCTGCTGGTGGTGTCCGCCATCTATGTGCTGATCAACCTGACGGTCGACCTGCTCTATGCCGTGGTCGATCCGCGGGTCCGTTATTGAGAGGGAGGGTTTCGATGGCAAGCGTCCCCGCCGGTCACGGCAACGTCCCCCTTCCCTCCTCGGCCAAGCCGCAGAACAGCCGGTCGCCGGCCGCCCTGCTGCTGCGCCAGCTGTTCCGCCGCCGGCTGGTGGTGCTGTCCTTCCTGATCATGCTGGCGATCCTGGCGGTGGCACTGCTGGCGCCGTGGATCACCCCCTTCAACCCGATGAAGATGGACATCCTCGGCCGGCTGAAGCCGCCGACCGCCGCCCACTGGTTCGGCACCGACGAGTATGGCCGCGACGTGCTGTCCCGCGTGATGCTGGGCGCCCGGCTGTCGCTGCTGGTCGGCCTGCTGGTGGTGGTGGTGGCGACGCTGCTCGGCACGCTGCTGGGGCTGGCCGCCGGCTATATCCGGCCGCTGGACGGGCTGCTGATGCGGCTGACCGACGCGCTGATGGCCTTCCCCGACATCCTGCTCGCCATTGCCTTCATGGCGGCGCTGGGGCCGTCGCTCTACAACGTCGTGCTGGCGCTCGGCATCGTCTACACCCCGCGCGTCGCCCGCGTGGTGCGCGCCGCCTGTCTCGTGGTGCGCGAGATGCCCTTCATCGAGGCAGCGACGGCGCTGGGGGCCTCCACCCCGCGCATCGTCTTCCTGCACATCCTGCCCAACCTGATATCGCCGATCCTGGTGCAGGCCACCTTCATCTTCGCCTACGCCATCCTGACGGAGGCGGCGCTGTCCTTCCTCGGCGTCGGCGTGCCGCCGACCACGCCGACCTGGGGCAACATGATCGCCAGCGCCCAGCAGTATTTCCAGCAGGCCGACTGGCTGATCCTGTTCCCCGGCTGCGCCATCGTCCTGACCGTTCTGTCGCTCCAGATCGTCGGCGACGGGCTGCGCGACGCGCTCGACCCCCGGCTCCAGAAGGCGAAGTGAGATGACCGATACGCTTCTCATCAAGGGCGCCCGCGTCATCGACGGCACCGGCGCCCCCTGGTTCCCCGCCGACGTGCTGGTGGAGCGCGGACGCATCGCCGCCGTCGGCCCGATGCTGGACGCCCCGGACGCCGAACCGCTGGAGGCGCAGGGCCGCTTCCTCGCCCCCGGCTTCATCGACGCCCATTGCCACGACGATTTGATCCAGCTGCGCCAGCCCGGCCGGCCGGAGAAGGTGGCCCAGGGCGTCACCACCGTGGTGGTCGGCAACTGCTCCTTCGGCCTCTACCCGCAGAGCCCCGACAGCGGCGCCCCCTTGCGCGAGCATTTCGGCAACCTGCTGGGCACGGTGACGACCCAGGAGACCTTCGCCGATTTCGCTGGCTACCGCGCAGCACTCGACGGACGCGGCACCGCCATCAACCTCGTCTCGCTGGTCGGCCACGCGGCCCTGCGCCTCGCCGTCATGGGCTGGCAGAACCGCGCCGCCACGACGGACGAGCGCGAGGCGATGGTGGCCCTGCTGGCCGACCAACTGCGCCAGGGCGCACATGGCCTGTCGCTCGGCCTCGTCTATCCGCCCAGCGCCTGGGCCGACCGCGCCGAGCTGGTGCGGCTGGCGGAGGTGGTGGCGGAGAATGGAGCGCTGCTGACCGCCCATGTCCGCTCCTACGAGGGCGGGCTGATCGCCTCGGTGGACGAGTTCCTCGACCTGCTGAAGGCGGGAGGAGCGAGCGGCCTGCTCTCCCACCTGCAAGCCGCCGGGAGGCCCTATTGGGGCAGCCTGCCGCGGGCGGTGGAGCGGCTGGAGATCGCCCGCAAGGGCGGCACCGACGTCAGCTTCGACATGTACCCCTACCCGGCCGGCTCCAGCACCATCCTGCAACTGCTGCCGCCCTCGGCGCTGGCCGGCGGGGTCGAGGCGCTGCTGGCGCGGATGGCCGATACGGAAGGGCTGGCGGCTCTGCGCCGGGCGGTGGAGAACGGCGAGGCGCCGAATGACGCCGGCTGGGAATCCAAGAATCCGCCTGATCGGCTGGGAGAATGTCCGCATCGGCGGCGTTTCGGCAGATGACCTGCGCACCCTGGAAGGGCTGTCGCTGACCGAAATAGCCGATGTGGCGAAGGAACAGCCCTTCGACACGCTGGTCCGCCTGATCCGCGCCGACCGCGGCCGCACCAACATCGTCATGTTCCAGCTGGCCGAGGCCGATCTGGAGACCGCGCTGTCGCACCCGCTGCACATGCTGGGCTCCGACGGGCTGCCGCGCGAGACCGGCAAGCCGCATCCCCGCGCCTTCGGCAGCTTCCCGCACTATCTCGCCCGCGCGATCCGGGGCGAGGGCGGGCTGGGGCTGGAGGATGCGGTGCGCCACATGACCGCCGTCCCGGCCCAGCGTTTCGGCCTGTCCGACCGCGGGCTGGTCCGGCCGGGCATGGTGGCCGATTTGACCCTGTTCACCGCCGACGTGGCGGATTGCGCGACCTTCCAGGACCCGACGCGCCCGCCCCACGGCATCACCGACGTGCTCGTCGCCGGACAATTCGTCCTGCGCGACGGCGGGCACACCGGCGCGCGTCCGGGCAAGGCCCTGGCCCGCGCCTGATCTTTCAACCTGTGAGGACCGAATGACCAACCGCAAGCCGATCTTCGCCGAAAAGGGTGCGAAGCCCGCCGGCCAGTACAGCCACGCCATCGTCGCGAACGGCTTCGTCTATGTGTCGGGCCAGGGGCCGCACCATCCGGAGACCGGCGCGCTGCCCGAGGATTTCGCCGGCGAGGTGCGCCAGACCCTGCGAAATCTGGAGATCATCCTGAAGGCCGCCGGCACCGACCTCGCCCATGTGGTGAAGGTCAACAGCTACCTCAGCGACCTCGGCCGCTTCCAGGAATACAACGCGCTCTATTCGGAATTCTTCCCGACCGAGCCGCCGGCCCGCACCACCATCGGCTGCCAGCTGAACAACATCCAGGTCGAAATCGACTGCATCGCCGTCCTGCCCCAAGCGTAAAACAAGGCGGCGTAAGGTTCAGAGTACATGGCCGATCCCATGGCGCCGCCGCCGGGATCGGCCCATTCCCCGAATTCGTGTTCCGGAGCGGTCCCATGCGCGTCGACGATCTCGACACCCCCGTCCCCGTCATCGACCTCGACCGGGTCGAGCATAACCTGACCAAGATGCAGGCCTATTGCGACCGGCACGGGTTGGCGCTGCGCCCGCACATCAAGACCCACAAGCTTCCCCAATTCGCCCTGCGCCAGATCGAGCTGGGCGCCGTCGGCATCACCTGCCAGAAGATCAGCGAAGCGATGGTGATGGCCGAGGCCGGCTGCGCCGACATCCTGCTGACCTACCCCATCGTCGGCGCCGCCAAGGTGTCGCCGCTGGCGGATCTGGCCGGCAAGACCAGGCTGACGGTGGCGCTCGACAACGCCGTCGCCCTCGACACCGTGGCCGCCGCCGCGGCGGAGGCCGGCGTCGAGATCGGCATCCTCGTGGAGTTCGACAGCGGCGACGGCCGTTGCGGCGTGCAGACCCCGGACGAGGTGCTGACGCTGGCCCGCCGCGCCGCCGGCAACGGCCTGACCCGCTTCCGTGGCCTGATGACCTACCCGCGCGGCCCCCGCACCGTGCCTTTCGTCACCGAGACGCGCGCCCTGCTGGAGGGATCCGGCATCGCGGTGGAGACGGTGTCGGTCGGCGGCACCCCCGGCTGCTGGGACACCCACGAGCTTCCCGGCGTGACCGAGCTGCGCGTCGGCACCTACATCTACCACGACCGCGCCACGGTGGGCGCCGGGGTGGCGACGCTGGACGAGTGCGCCGTGCATGTCCACGCCACCGTGGTCAGCCGCCCCACCCCCGACCGCGCCGTTCTCGATTGCGGCAGCAAGACCCTGTCGAGCGACCGCGTCGCCCCGTCGGTGGGGGAAGGTTACGGCCTGATCCTTGACTACCCCGACGCGGTGATCGTCCGCGTCAACGAGGAGCATGCGGTGGTCGACCTCAGCCGGAGCGCGGCGAAGCCGCAGATCGGCGACCGCGTGCGCATCCTGCCCAACCATGTCTGCGTGGTGACCAACCTGCACGACCGCATGGCGATCACCCGCAACGGCGAAGTCGTCGGCGACTGGCCGGTGCCGGCGCGCGGCTGCACCCGCTGATCCGTCTCAGTTAGCCCAAGTTCCGGGATCCCGTCATGGACGCTGACCTCACGCTCGACATCCGCAACCTGCAAACCCACTTCACCGCCGATCCCGGCGTGTCGAAGGCGGTGGACGGCGTGTCCTTCGCCGTGCGCCGCAACGAGACGCTGGCCGTCGTCGGCGAATCCGGCAGCGGCAAGTCGGTGACCAGCCTGTCGGCGATGCGGCTGATCCCGACGCCGCCGGGCATCATCGCCGGCGGCGAGATCCTGTTCCGCGGCCGCGACGGGCAGGTGCGCGACCTCGCCCGCCTCAGCGAGCGCGCCATGCGCCGCGTCCGCGGCAACGAGATCGGCATGATCTTTCAGGAGCCGATGACCTCGCTGAACCCGGTCTACACCGTCGGCGACCAGATCGGCGAGGCGCTGCGCTACCACCAGGGCCTCGACCGCCGGGCGGCGCGGGCCGAGGCGCTGGCCATGCTGAAGAAGGTCGGCATCCCGGCGGCGGAGCGGCGGCTGGACGAGTATCCGCACCAGATGTCGGGCGGCATGCGCCAGCGCGTGATGATCGCCATGGCGCTGGCCTGCCGCCCCACCCTGCTGATCGCCGACGAGCCGACCACCGCGCTCGACGTGACCATCCAGGCGCAGATCCTCGACCTGATGCGGCGGCTTCAGGAGGAGACCGGCACCTCGATCCTGTTCATCACCCACAATCTGGGCGTGGTGGCCGAAGTGGCGCACCGGGTGGTGGTGATGTATTCCGGCCGCATCGTCGAGGAGGGCGATGTCCGCTCCCTGCTGAAATCGCCCAGGCACCCCTACACCCGCGGGCTGCTGGCCTGCATGCCGCATCTGGGCCAGCGCCGAGGCGACGGCGGCCGGCTCTACGCCATCCCCGGCAGCGTGCCGAGCCCGGTGAACCGCCCGGCCGGCTGTACCTTCGCCCCGCGCTGTGCGCTGGCCGAACCCGCCTGCCTCGCCGCCGAACCCGTTCTGGAGCCGGTCGGCCCCGACCATTCCGCCCGCTGCCGCCGTTGGAGAGACGTGCAATGAGCACCGATACCGTTACCGAACAGCCCCTGCTGAGCGTCCGCAATCTGGAGAAGCGCTTTGCGGTGCGCGGCGGGCTGCTGCAACGGCCGGTCGGCTGGGTGAAGGCGGTGGACGATCTGTCCTTCGACCTGAACCGCGGCGAGGTGCTGGGGCTGGTCGGCGAATCCGGATCGGGCAAGACCACCGCCGGGCGCAGCATCCTGCGGCTGATCGAGCCGACCGGCGGCTCCATCCGCTTCAACGGGCAGGAGATCACCGGCCTGGGCACGGCAGAGATGCGGGCGCAGCGCCGCCGCATGCAGATCGTCTTCCAGGACCCCTATGCCAGCCTCGACCCGCGCCAGCGCGTGCGCGAGGTGATCGGCGAGGCCCTGACGATCCACGGCATCGGCACCCGCGCCGACCGCCGCGACCGCGTGGCGGCGCTGCTGGAGAAGGTGGGCCTGAGCGCCGACGCCATGGACCGCTTCCCGCACGAATTCTCCGGCGGCCAGCGCCAGCGCATCGGCATCGCCCGCGCGCTGGCGGTGGAGCCCGACTTCATCGTCGCGGACGAGCCGGTGTCGGCGCTCGACGTCTCGGTGCAGGCGCAGGTGGTCAACCTGCTGGGCGATCTGCAGCGCGAGCTGGGGCTGGCGGTGCTGTTCATCGCCCATGATCTGGCGGTGGTGCGCTACATCAGCGACCGGGTGGCGGTGATGTATCTCGGCCGCCTGATGGAGATCGCGCCGAGCGACAGCCTGTACGAGCGTCCGCGCCACCCCTACACCATGGCCCTGCTGTCGGCCGCCCCCGACCCGGACCCCGACGCGCCGAAGACCCGCATGCTGCTGGACGGCGACGTGCCGAGCCCGATGAACCCGCCGTCCGGCTGCGTCTTCCGGACGCGCTGCCCGTTCGCGCTGCCCGCTTGTGCCGAGCCGGAAGCCCGGGCGCTGCGCGAGGTGGCGCCGGGGCATTCGGTGGCTTGCATTCGGGATGATGTGGGGGTGGGGTGAGGGGCCGTTGTTGGGCAACGACCGGTGAGAAGTTTCTGGTCATGATTCCGGTCGGAGAGGACCGTTACTCGATCCACGCTAACTGAAATTAGCCTTACAATTATCCAAGGTATTTCGCGATGATTTGCTTCGCAGTTCGATCCAAACTCGGATAAATAGTTGACTCCTTTATGCCCAGCATCTGAAGGCTTTTCCGTACAGCAGACGTTTTATCTTTGTCAACTCGATACCTTTTTATCTGAAAGGAAGGATGTTTGTTCAATTCTTCTTCGACTCCAAATATCAAAAACGCGCCATCTTGAGCTCTAATTCTTGGGTTGCTTAACTTAGGAGAAACAACGAATATATTAGATAGATGCTCCCTCTTTATCCTCTCAGTGAAATTTGGTCTCTTTTGCACGATGAAGTCAAAAAGCCTTTTCCCGGCATCACTATTTTTGAGAGAGTCATCATCTCTGCATTCTTTGACCGCTTTTTGCTCTGAAGCGGTCAGATTTGCAAGATTTGATATACAATGAACAGTATCTGAATCGTAGTACTTAAACTGCTGCATTTCAACGGTTATTGATATAACTTCGGCATGATCCTTATTATCGATTTCGCACGCGAAGAACAAAGCAACAAGAGGATTATAAGTAACATCAAGAAGGCGAGTTGGAAGTCCGTAATGCTGCATTCTCACAAGATTTTCAAAAACGTTAACGTCATCAGCAAAATCTTCAGGATGCCTTGTAATCAGCTCCCTCAGTATCGTATTTTCTCTAGATTTTACCTTAGAGTTGTTATCTCTAAAAATGGCTGGTTTAAGTTTATGCCTAAAGGACGTATGACCTCTGTAAAGGGTAATTTTCCCTTCTTGCTGTCCATCTTTCTCAATGGCCTGGAGTATATCCCATAGGCTTTCCATCGGCGCGGGGGCTGGAGGCCTTCCTCTTCTTCCAGATGATGAAGAACCCTGCCCATCTATTTCAACGTCTGTATCATCAGATACTTTATCCACGACGATCTCCACACAGAAGCAAGCCTAACACACTTTCAAAACTTCGAGTTTGCTTGATGGATATTACTTATTTGAATTTACACCTCGTTTTAAAATGAAGCACTTGCATAAATACAATTTAAGATACAGCTTTCTTTCAGGTCAATAGTTTTCAGCGTATATGTCGGCTTTCCGTTGATTAAAGGTTGATAATCCGCACAAGATTATTCTACCGCCGACATTCTCCGCCCCACTCAAACAGATTTTTGCTCCCCTCACCCCCGCCGCGCCGCCTCGATAGCCGCCACGTCGATCTTCGTCATCCCCATCATCGCCTCGAACGCCCGCTTGGCCTCATCCCCGCCCGCCGCCAGCGCATCGGTCAGCACGCGGGGCGTGATCTGCCAAGAGATTCCCCAGCGGTCCTTGCACCAGCCGCAGGCGCTCTCCTGGCCGCCGTTGCCGGTGATGGCGGTCCAATAGCGGTCGGTCTCCTCCTGGTCGTCGGTGGCGATCTGGAACGAAAACGCCTCGCTGTGGGTGAAGGCCGGGCCGCCGTTCAGGCCGAGGCAGGGGAGGCCGGCGACGGTGAACTCGACCGTCAGAACGTCGCCCGCCTTGCCGGACGGGTAGTCGGCGGGGGCGCGGTGGACGGCGGTCACCGTGCTGTCGGGGAAGGTCTCGGCATAGAAGCGGGCGGCGGCCTCGGCGTCCTTGTCGAACCAGAGGCAGATCGTGGTCTTGGCGACGGCCATGGCGGGTCCTTTCGCGCTGGAACCGAACCGGCCGGGCGCGGGGTCGAACGGGCCGGCCCCTCCCGGTCCGACACCATACCGTGTTCAGTAGGGCTTCACCACCACCAGCGTCACGATGGCGATGGCCCCGGCGATCACCGCCAGCGGAGAGAAGCGCAGCAGCGGCGACACCGGCCGCGCCCCCGGTTCGCCCAGCCGGCGCAACCCGGCGGCGATCTTGCCGTGCAGGGCGGACAGGATGAGGACGATGATGACCTTCGCCACCAGCCACGGCTCGAAGCCCCAGCCGCCGACCACCACCAGCGTGATGCCCAGCAGCCACGCCAGCCCCATCGCCGGGGAGGTCACGCGGCGCTCCCAGCGGGCCATGGCGCGCAGCAGGCGGGCCGGTCCTTCCTCGACGGCGGTCGCGGGGTCCAGGGCGCTGATCAGGATGGCGGCGGCGGACATCCCCAGGATCCAGAGCGTCACCGCCGTGACGTGCAGCCCGATAAGCCAGATATACACCGCGACCGTCCTTCAAAAGCCCGGCCCGACCTCGCGTCAGGCGCCCACTTGCAGGATGATCTTACCGCGGCCGTGGCCGGAATCGAGCCGTTCGTGCGCCTTGCCGACCTCTTCCAGCGGCAGAACGGCGTCGACGATCACCTTGGCCTGTCCGCGCACGAACAGCGGCGCCATCTCGCGCAGGCGGGCGCCCTCGCGGGTCAGGAAGGTGCCGTAGAGGGTCTGGTTCTTCACATAGAGCGCGTTCAGGTCGCCGGTCGGCGGCAGGATGGTGGCGATGCGGCCGAAGGGACGCGTGACCTGCGTGCTCAGCGGCACATTGCCGCCGGCGGTGTCGAAGGACGCGTCCACCCCTGCCCCGCCCGCTTCGCGCAGGATTTGGTCTGCCACGTCGGCGTCGCGGTAGTCGAGCGTCACGTCGGCGCCGAGATCGCGCATCGCCTCGTGGTTGGCCTTGCTGGCGGTGGCGAGCACGCGGGCGCCGGCCGCCTTGGCGAACTGGATGGCGAAGCTGCCGACGCCGCCGGCCCCGCCATGGATCAGTACCGTCTCGCCCGGCCGCACCGCCAGACGCCGCACGATGGCCTCCCACGCCGTGCCACCGGCCAGCGGGATGCCCGCCGCCTCGACGTGGGAAAGGCCGGGCGGCTTGTGGGCGACGATTGACGCGGCGGCGACGGTGTATTCGGCATAGCTGCCGTTGGGGTTGCCGAAGATCTCCGGGGTGTAGAACACCTCGTCGCCGGCCTTGAAGCCGGTCACGCCGGGGCCGGCCTCCTCGACCACGCCCGACACGTCATAGCCGAGCACCGCGGGAAAGGGGATGCCGGCCCAGTTGCCGGCCTGACGGATCTTGGCGTCCACCGGGTTGGTGCCCGACGCCACCACGCGGACCAGCAGTTCGCCCGGACCCGCCACCGGGCGCGGCCGGTCCTGAAGCTCGAACACGTCGGGACCGCCGAACCGTGAAATCACCATCGCACGCATGCCGCCATCCTCCGTTCCGGCTGTTGCACTGGAAAAGCAGCAACGTGGATCGCGGACCCCGCCTGTCCAGCGGGGGAGAGAGGGGACTTCTTCGGGGAGGGTCAGCCGATGCGGAACTCCTCGCGGTGGATCGCGGTCATCGGCAGCCCCTCCGGCCCGATGGCGCCGCGATACATGCCGGAGCAGTTGAAGGGCAGAGCCACCCGGCCGTCGCGGTCGATGGCGATCAGGCCGCCGGAGCCGCCGATCACGCCCAGCTCGTCCACCACGTCGCCGGCAGCGCGCTCCAGGGTCTGGCCGGCCCAGCGCATGCGGGCGTCGATCTCGTGGGCGGCGCAGCGGCGGATAAAATGCTCGCCATGGCCGGTGGCGGAGACGGCGCAGGTGATGTTGTCGGCGAAGGTACCGGCGCCGATCACCGGGCTGTCGCCGACCCGGCCCTTGGCCTTGGCGGTCATGCCGCCGGTCGAGGTGGCGGCGGCGAGGTTGCCGTCGCGGTCGCGGGCGACAGCGCCGACGGTGCCGTGGCGGCGCTGCTCGTCCCCATCGTCGGGGGCGTTGGAGCGGCGGCGCTCCAGCTCGGCCTGGAGGGCGTCCCAGCGCGGCTGGGTGAAGAAATAGGGGGCCTCCTCCATCGCCAGACCCTGGCGGCGGCAGAGATCCAGCGCGCCCTCGCCGATCAGCAGGACATGCTCGCTGTGCTCCATGACGGCGCGGGCGGCCAGAATGGGGTTGCGCGGGCCGAACAGGCCGGCCACCGCCCCGGCGGCGCGGTCGCGGCCGTCCATGATGGCGGCGTCCATCTCCTGCACGCCCTCTGCGGTGAAGACGGCGCCGCGGCCGGCGTTGAACAGCGGCTCGTCCTCCAGCGCCATCACGGCGGCGGTCACGGCGTCGAGCGCGCTGCCGCCGTCGGCCAGCACCTCGTGCCCGGCGGCCAGCGCCCGGCGCAGGCCGGCGTGGTAGCCCTCGGTCAGCGCCGGGGTCAGGGCGCTGCGCTTGATGGTGCCGGCGCCGCCATGGATGGCAAGAGCGAAGGGCTGCGGGTGCGAAAGGGTCATGGGTGCGGGTCTCAGCGCAGGGTGGCCGACATGGCGGACAGGGTGTTGATCCAGCCGAGTGCTGCGGCCATGCTGGCGGCCGGCAGGCGGATGGTGACAGGATCGAGCCGCTCCGACACCGGGATCAGCGACGCCAGATCGGCCAGTGCCGGGCTGTTCATCTCGATCTCCAGCCGGTAGGGCGCACCATCGGCCTGCGGCGGGACGCGGAAGGGCGGGATGCTGGACGCCCGGCGGACGGCGCGGCTTGCGGCTTCGCGGATGCGGTCGCGGGCGACCGACGGGGCGACGGAGCGGGCGGCGCGCTGGCCCAGCGCCTGCTTGACCACCACCCGTTCGGCATCGGGGAACAACGGGGCCATCTCGACGGCGAAGCGGTCGTCGCCGCTCAGCAGGATCACCGGCACGCCGATCTCGCCGGCATAGGCGCCGTAATTGCCGGCCTCCCCCAGCTCCAGCCCGTTCACCCGGACGCGGCCGAAGGCGAAGCTGTTGGTGGTGTGGGCGAGGATGCCGTACTGGCGCGCCGAGGTGTGGAAGCCGACGCACATCACGCCCGCCGCGTCCGGCTCCAGCCCGGCGAACATGCCGATGGGCTTCGGCCGGCCAAGGATCAGCTCGGCGGCGGGGTGCAGTTCGTCGGGCAGCAGGTTGACCATCGGGCCGTGGCTGTCGTTGACCAGGATTTCGCTGGCCCCGGCCTCCAGCGCGCCGTCGATGGCGGCGTTGACCTCGGCGGTCATCAGGCGGCGGGCGCGCTCGTATTCGGCATTGCCCGGCGTCACCTGCTGCTGGGAGACCACGCCGGCCACCCCTTCGATGTCGGCGGAAATGTAGATCTTCACGGAGTGCTCCCGGAGGTGAGCGTATCGGACAGGCAGGGCCGGGTGGCGCCGTCGCGGCCGACCACCGGCGTGGCGGCGGCGAGAGCGTCGAGGACGGCCTCCTGCGTCGCGTCGGCCATCGCCTCGAACAGCCTGTCGATGCGGTGTTCGTTCACCATGCGCAGGGCCAGGATGTCGGCCCGCTCGTCATGGTCGATGCGGTTGGCGGTGGTGAAGCCAAGCGCGATGTCGCCGCTGCCATGGCCCCAGAAGGACCCCACCCGCGCCAGCCCGACCCCGGCGCGGCGGATCACCCGGCGCAGCTGGCGGTGGTCGAGCGGCACGTCGGTGGCGGCGATGACGATGACGGAGCCCTTCTCCGGCGCATCGTCCTGCGCCGGCGGGGCGACGCGGCGGCCGTCCGGCAGGCGCAGCTCACCGGGTCGGCCGAAATTCGCCAGCACCAGCACGCCGAGGTGATGACGCTTGCCGTCCAGCTTCAGCCGGCGCGACGCGGTGCCGATGCCGCCCTTGAAGCCGAAACAGGACATGCCGCGCCCGGCCCCGACCGATCCGACCGCGACCTCGGCACCGTCCGCTTCCGACAGGGCGGCGGCGAGCGCAGCGGCGGCGTTGGCCTCCGTCACCGCCAGTGCCTGGATGTCGTTCAGCGGGCCGTCGTTGCACTCCATCACCAGCGGATTGACGGTGGCGGTGCTGCGGCCGATGTCGGGATTGGCGGCGATGGCGTGGCGGACCAGGGCGGTGGAGGCGGTGCCGACCGACAGGGTGTTGGTCAGCAGGATCGGGGTTTCCAGCGCGCCGAGTTCCTCCACCTGCATCAGCCCGACGCTCTTGCCGAATCCGTTCAGCACCTCCGCCGCGGCGACGGGCTTGTCGCGGTAGAGGTTGCCGGCATGGGGCAGGATGGCGGTGACGCCGGTCTGGACGGCGCCGTCATCGAGCGTGACGTGAGCGATGCGCACGCCCGGAACGTCGGTGATGGCGTTGCGCGGCCCCGGCGTCAGCCGGCCGCAGGCGAGCCCGAAGGCCCGCGCGCGTCTCGCCGGTTCAGCGCAGTTTGGGGTCGAGGGCATCGCGCAGTCCGTCGCCGAGCAGGTTGAAGGCCAGCACCGTCAGGAAGATGGCGAGGCCGGGATAGAAGGTGACATGGCTGGCGACGCCGATGTAGCTGCGCCCGTCGGCCAGCATGGCGCCCCATTCCGGGCTGGGCGGCTGGGCGCCGAGGCCGATGAAGCTGAGGCTCGCCGCCGTCAGGATCGAGGTGCCGATGCGCATCGAGACATAGACGATCACACTGGGCAGCGTGCCGGGCAGGATGTGACGGACCATCAGCAGCCGGTCGCGCACGCCGATTGCGCGGGCGGCATCAACATAGACCGCGCGCTTCAGCGACAGCGTGCTGCCGCGCACCAGACGGGCGAAGACGGGAACGCTGAAGATCGCCACCGCATAGATGACGTTCTCGATGCCCGGCCCGAGGATGGCGACGATGCCGATGGCCAGCAGGATGCCGGGGAAGGCCAGCAGCACGTCGCAGACGCGCATGATCAGGCTGTCGATCCAGCCGCCGCGGAAGCCGGCGATCAGACCCAGCGCCACGCCGGCCACCCCGCCCAGCAGCACCGACAGCAGCCCGACCGACAGCGAGATGCGGGCACCCCACAGGATGCGGCTAAAGATGTCACGGCCATAAGCGTCGGTGCCGGCCCAATGGTCGGCCGAGGGGCCTTCCAGGATGCGGTCGTAATCGAAGGCCGCCGGGTCGAAGGGGGCGATCAACGGTGCCGCCGCCGCGGCCAGCGCCAGCGCCAGCAGACAGAAGCCGGCCGCCATGGCGGTGCGGTTGCGCCGGAACTTGCGCCAGAACTCGCGCAGCGGCGAGCGGACGGCTTCATGAGTTGCGGCGGCCACGCCGGTTGCGTCTGTCGTGGTCATGAGTAGCGAATCTCGGGGTTGGCGAAGGCGTACAGCACATCGACCAGCAGGTTGATGATGATGAACTCCAGCGAGAACAGCAGGATCTCCGCCTGGATGACGGTGTAGTCGCGGTAATTGACGCTATCCACCAGCAGCCGGCCCAGACCCGGCCAGGAGAACACCGTCTCCACCACGATGGACCCACCGAGCAGGAAGCCGAACTGCAAACCGACCATGGTGATGATCGGGATCAGTGCGTTGCGCAGCGTGTGCTTCCACACCACCAGCCGGGCCGGCACGCCCTTGGCCCGCGCGGTGCGGACATAATCCTCGCGCGCGATCTCGATGAAGGCGGAGCGGGTGAAGCGCGCCATGACAGCGGCGACGCCGAGGCCGAGCGTCAGCGACGGCATGACGTAATGCTGCCAGGTGCCGTAACCGCTGGTCGGCAGCCAGCCGAGCTTGACCGAGAACAGGTCGATCATCAGCAGACCGAGCCAGAAGGACGGAAAGGCGATGCCCGACACCGCGACGATCATGCCGACATGGTCCTGCCAGCGCCCGCGCTTGGTGGCGGACGCCACGCCGATCAGCAGCCCCGCCAGCGTCGCCCACACCATGGCGACGACGGTGAGGTAGAGCGTGGGCAGGAACCGTTCGCCGATCTCCTGCGACACCGGCCGCTTGGACTTCATCGACCGCCCGAACTCGCCCTGCACCGCATTGCCGAGGAAGCGTCCGTACTGCACCCACAGCGGCTGGTCGAGACCGAGATCCTGGCGCACCAGTTCGACGTCCTGCTGGGTGGCATCCGGCCCGGCGACCAGCCGCGCCGGATCGCCCGGCAGCAGATGGACGAAGCCGAAGACGAAGACGGAGATCACCAGCAGAACCGGCAGGATGCCGGCAAGACGGCCGACGAGATATTTCAGCATGGGGCAGAGGTCCTGGGTAGGCAGAGAAAAGATGCCCCCTCCCCGCTATCGGCGGACCGAAGGTCCGCCTGTCGCGTCAGCGCAAACGAAGTTTGCGCGAGAGCGGGGGAGAGAGGGCGATTTTTCACATCACTGCAGGTCGGCCTCTTCCATCTGCAGGCCGCCGTCGGCGACGTAGTAGAAGCCGGTCAGCTTCTTCGACTTGCCGGCCAGCAGGTTCTCGACGCCGAGGAAGATCCAGGGCGCGTCCTTCCAGATCTGCTCCTGGGCGACACGGTAGGCCTCGGCGCGCTTGGCGGTGTCGGCGGTGCCGATGCCGGTCTCGATGGCGGCGTCGACGGTGTCGTTCTTGTAGTAGGCGACGTTGAAGAACTTCGGCGGGAAGCCCTTGCCCCACAGCAGCGGGCGCAGGCCCCAGTCGGCGTCGCCAGTCGAGGCCGACCAGCCGCCATACTGCATCTGCACCGTGGCATCCTCCGGCTTCTCGACGCCCCAGACGCGGGCGGTCTCGACGCCGGATTCGAGCGGGGTGACGGTCAGCTTGACGCCGATCTGCGACAGCTGCTGCTGGACGAACTGCATGCCGCGGATGAAGTTGGTGCTGTTGCGGCCGAACATCTCGGCCTCGAAGCCGTTCGGATAGCCGGCTTCGGCCAGCAGCGCCTTCGCCTTGGCGAGGTCGTAGGTGTACTGGTTGGGCTGGGCGACGTGGAAGCCCAGCTTGGACGGGATTGCCGAATCCAGCGGGCCGGCATAGCCGCGATAGACCACCTTGGCGTAGGCGTTCTTGTCGATGGCGTAGTTCAGCGCCTGACGGACGCGCGGGTCGTTGAACGGCTTCTTCATGGTGTTCATCGCCACATAGCGGGCGATGATCGACGGGGCGTCGATCAGCTCAAGCTGGTTGTTGGCTTCCACCATCTTCACCATCTCGGGCGGCAGCGGATAGATGAACTGCGCCTCGTTGGTCTGGAGCATGGCGATGCGGCTGCCGTTCTCCGGCACGCTCTTCAGCGTGACGTGGTCGATCTTCGGCAGGCCCGGCTTCCAGTATTTGTCGTTCTTCTCGACCTTGAGGGTGTCCGCTTCCCAGCTGACGAACTTGTAGGGGCCGGTGCCGACCGGGTGGCGGCCGATCTCCTTGCCGAAGGTCTCCAGCGCCTTCGGGCTGTGGATCATCGCGCCGGGGTGGGCGAGGTTGTTGTTCAGCGCGCCGAAGGGCTGCGCCAGCTTCAGCGTGATCGTGTAGTCGTCGACCACCACCGTCTCGGCCAGCATCGCCAGCAGGCTCTGGCGCTTCAGCCGGTTGGCCGGGTTGGCGAGGCGGTCGAAGTTGGTCTTCACCGCCTGGGCGTTGAAGGGCGTGCCGTCATGGAAGGTGACGTTCTTGCGCAGGCGGTAGGTGTATTCGGTGGCGGTGTCGTTGACGGTGAAGCTTTCCGCCAGCAGCGGCACCAGCTTCATGTCCTTGTCGAAGCCGAACAGGCCCTGGAGCATGGTGCGGCTGGCCGACTGCGACAGGGTGTCGTTGATGTCGGCCGGGTCCAGCGTCGTGATGTTGTCGGGCAGGCCGACGACCAAATCCTTGGCGGCGAAGGCCGGGCCGGCGAGAGCGGTGCCGGCGAGCAGGCCGGCGAGAAGCGGAAGGGCGAAGCGGTTCACGTGTAGGCTCCCTGCTTTTTTGGTTCGGAAATCGGCAAACTCAGAAGTCGCCGCCCACGGCGTGGCGCGCGACGAAATGGTCGTCGCCGACCGGCACCAGCGGCTGCACCAGCGGCTCGTCGCCGATGCTGCGGATCGGGCTCGGGATCTCGCCGGTCAGCAGCCGCAGGTCGCGGGTGCGGCGGCTGGGATCGGCGACGGGCACCGCCGCCATCAGGCGGCGGGTGTAGGGATGCTGCGGATTCTCGAACACGGCGCGGCGGGGGCCGAGTTCGACGATCTGGCCGAGATACATCACCGCGACGCGGTGGCTGACCCGCTCCACCACCGCCATGTCGTGGCTGATGAACAGGTAGGACAGGCCGCGCCTGGCCTGGAGTTCCATCAGCAGATTGACGATCTGCGCCTGGATCGACACGTCGAGCGCCGCCACCGCCTCGTCGGCGATGATCAGCTTGGGGTCGCAGGCGATGGCGCGGGCGATGCAGATGCGCTGGCGCTGGCCGCCGGAGAATTCGTGCGGATAGCGGCGCGCGTGTTCCGGCTTGAGCCCCACCTGGGTCAGCAGTTCCGCCACCCGCTCCTCGACGGCGCGGCGGCGCGACAGGCCGGGCCTGGATGCGGGCGCATAATCGTGGACCAGCATCGGCTCGGCGACGCTGAAGCCGACGGTCATTCGCGGGTTCAGCGAGGCGAAGGGATCCTGGAAGATGTACTGGATCTTCTCCTTCAGCTTCGCCTGACCGTTGGAATCGAGCGTCGCGGTGTCGAGCCCGTCGAAGCGGATGGTTCCGGAGGTGGCGGCCTGGAGACCCATGATGGTGCGGCCGGTGGTCGACTTGCCACAGCCGGACTCGCCGACCAGCGCCAGCGTCTCGCCCGGACGGACGGCGAAGCTGACCTTCTCCACCGCATGGACGCGGGCCTTCAGCGAGCCGAAGATACCCTTGCGCACGTCGAAGCGGGTGGTGAGGTCGCGCACCTCCAGCAGCGGGGCGTCGGCCGCGCGCACGGTGTCCTGCACCGGCGGCGGGGCCGGCGGCGCAGCCTCCGCCTTGGCGTCATCGACCACCAGCAGCGGGAAGCGCACCGGCAAGTCCTGGCCGCGCAGCGCGCCCAGCTTCGGCACGGCGGACAGCAGCGCCTTGGTGTAGGGGTGCTGCGGCGCCTGGAAGATGCGCTCGACAGGCCCCTCCTCCACCTTGCGGCCGCGCCACATCACGACGACGCGGTCGGCCACTTCGGCCACCACGCCCATGTCGTGGGTGATGAAGATGACGCCCATCCCCATCTCGTCCTGCAACAGCCGGATCAGCCGCAGGATCTGCGCCTGGATGGTCACGTCGAGCGCCGTGGTCGGCTCGTCGGCGATCAGCAGCGACGGCTTGCAGGACAGCGCCATGGCGATCATCACGCGCTGGCGCATGCCGCCCGACAGCTGGTGCGGGTGGCGGTCGAGCAGCCGTGCCGGTTCGGGAATGCGCACCTTCTCCAGCATGCGCAGGGCCTCCGCCCGCGCCGCCTTGCGGTCGAGCCCCTGGTGCAGCATCACCGCCTCGGCGATCTGGTCGCCGATGGTGAAGACCGGGTTCAACGACGTCATCGGCTCCTGGAAGACCATGGCGATGTCGTTGCCGCGCATGTCGGTCAGCGCTTCGGCCGGCGGCGTGGCGAGGTCGCGCTCGCGCCCGTCACGACCCTTGAAGCGGATGCGTCCGCCGACGATGCGCCCGCCGGCATAATCGACCAGACGCATCAGCGACAGCGAGGTCACCGACTTGCCGCTGCCGGATTCGCCGACGATGGCGACCGTCTCGCCGGGCGCCACGGTGAAGCTGACATCGTCGACGACGCGCAGGGGCCCGTTGTCGCCGTCGAAGGCGACGCTCAGCCCCTCGACCGACAGCAGGGCCGGCGCGGTGTAGACCTCTTTCGCGGCAGCGGCCACATTCATCGCCCCAGCCTTTCGGCGAACAGCGAGAACAGGCGGCGCCAGACCATGCCCGGCGCGCCGCTGCCGACCGGCTTGCCGTTCAGGCTGGTGACGGGCGTGATCTCCTTGGTGGTGCTGGCGATCCAGATCTCGTCGGCGGCCTCAAGCTCCGCCGCCGGGATGTCGCGCTCCTCCAGCCGCAGGCCGGCCTCGGCGGCCAGCCGCAGGATGACGATGCGGGTGATGCCCTGGAGGATGCGGTTGTCGTTGACCGGGGTGGCGATGACGCCGTCCTTCACCACGAAGATGTTGGTGGCGGCCCCTTCGGTCACCAGACCGTCGCGCAGTTGCAGCGCATCGACCACGCCGGCATCGGTCGCCGCCTGCTGCGCAAGCACGCTGCCCAGCAGCGCCACCGTCTTCAGGTCGCAGCGGCCCCAGCGGATGTCGGGGATGGTCATGGCGGCGACGCCCTGGTCGCGCCACGCCGCGGGCGGGCGCTTCAGCGGGCTGGCCATGCCGAACACCGACGGGGTGACGCCGGCCGGGAAGGCGTGGCCGCGGCTGGCCGCGGCACCGCGGGTGACCTGGAGATAGACCGTCAGGTCGCCGTCGATGCCCGACTCCGCCGCCAGCCGCTCCATGATGCCCAGCCAGTCGCCGGCCGACAGCGCGCAGTCGATGCGCAGTTCCGCCATGCCGCGTTGCAGGCGGGCGATGTGGGCCTCCGGCTCGAACAGGCGGCCATTGTAGGCCGCGGTCACCTCGTAGAGGCCGTCGGCGAACAGGAAACCGCGGTCCAGCGGCGACACATGGACCTCGTTCAGCGGCAGGTAACGCCCGTTCCAATAGGAGATCGTCATCGCTTTCCAACTTCTTCGGCGCGTGGAGGGGGAGGCCCCGGTTGATCGGCCCGGATCACTCCGTCGGGCGGTTCGATTTCGGCACGACGTGGAGGTAGGGCAGGATGCGTTCGGCGACGTCGGCGGCCTGCCCGACGCTGTCCGGTCCGGAGCGCGACAGCGCGGTGCCCAGCGCCACGATCAGCGCCATCAGCCCGGTGGGGGAGCTGTGGCGCACGCCATGGTCGGCCCCGGCCAGCAGGGTGACGTCGGCCAGCGGCACGATGGGACTGTCCGGCGCATCGGTCAGGGCGATGGCCTTGGCCCCGCGCTCCCGGCACAGCTGCAGATGCTCGATGGTCCGGCGCGAGTAGCGCGGCGAGGTGATGGCGATCACCAGATCGCCGGGCCTGACCGTCAACAGCCGGCGGATGGTGCGCTCGGTGCCGGCGAACTCGATGGCTTCGCGGACATTTTCGACATAGGGCTCCAGCACGTCGGCCAGGAACAGGGCGAGATAAGCGCTGTCGCCGAGGCCGAGCGCCACGACGCGGCCAGCCTCGCGGATCAGCCGGATGGCGGCCTCGCACTGCTCGGGCTGGAGCAGATCCATGGTGCGGGCGATGTTGCCGGCGTCGCTGGCCAGCGATTCCCGCATGATCTCGGCGTTGGAGGTGTCGCGCTGGACGGCGACGCGCAGCTTTTCCACCGGCGCGAAGGTCGACTCGAAGGCGCGCAGCAGATCCTCGCGGAACTCCGGAAAGCCGTCATAGCCGAGGAAGCGGGCATAGCGGTTGACCGACGCCACCGACACTTCCGCCGCCGCCGCCAGCTCGCCGATCTTCAGGGTCGCGGTGCGGAAGGGATAGGCCAGCGCCCACTCCCCCACCTTGGCGAGGGCGGCCGGAAGCTGCTGCTGGCAGTTCTGCATGCGGATCAGCAGCGATCCCGTCTGAATGGGCGGCTCCATCCCCCGATCCCCCTCGACTGCGTCGGCACGGCCCTTGTGAGTACAGAGTTACAGGAATGGCATATTTCTGTAAATCCATTTTCACATATGGCCGTATGCGGTGCGTGCGGGGGCCAAGCCGTCAGCGGGAACTGTCGCGAAGGAGTCGATCGGAACGGTTCAGCCAGTCTTCCAGTTTTTGCGGCCGGGCGGCGCGGGCCGGCGGCGGTGGCGGACTGGGATCGGCGTCCGCCGCTGCCGGGATGGAGGCTGATTGCGGCGGGCGGTCCAGCGGGGCACCGGCGCCGACGGTGCCGCGGGCGTCGACCCGCGGGCGGTAACGGCGGCCGTCGGCGGTGACGAACTCGCCCTCTCCGGTCGGGCGGTTGCGCTGGAACCGGCCGACATATTTGTTGCCGCTGGGGAAGGTGAGCGTGCCGAAACCGGTCCGGCGGTCGTCCTGCCACTCCCCCTCATACACGCGGCCATCGGCCCAGACATGGGTCGCCTGCCCCGAGACAAGACCGTCGCGGAAATTCCCGTCGAGGCGGCGGCCGTCGCGCCAGGTGACGCGCCCCTGCCCTTCCATCCGCCCGTCGACCAGCGTGCCCTCCACCTGCCCGTCGTAGCGGCCGTCATGGAACCAGCTGAGCACGCCGGGCCCGCTGGCCCAGCCGTCCGGGCAGGCGCCGGACCAGCGGACGGTCTTGCGCCGGTCGGGATACTGGTCCCACACCCGGCAGTCGGAGCCCTCGGCGGTCACCGCCCGTTCCGCCAGGGCGGACGCCGGCATAAGCATCACGAGGCAGGGCAGCAGAAGGGCGGCACGGACGGGCATGAAAGCCACCTTTCGCACAAGAACGGGGATGCAACCTCCAACCGTCCCTGTCCGGATTCGGTTCCGAAATGCCTGTTTTCGTATGTCTCCAGCCTCTTCCTTATCGTTTGTTAACGATGTTTGCCGCAATTATCGCGCATCGTTGGAATCGAGCATCGTGAAGGTTAGCAATGGCTCAGAAGGTTCGTGAGGACTACCGGACCCTCACCGGCCCGGAAAAGGCCGCCATCATGATGCTGGCGCTGGGCGAGGAGCATTCGTCCAAGCTGTTCTCCCTGATGGACGACGAGGAGATCAAGGAGCTGTCCCAGGTGATGGCCAACCTGGGCACGGTATCGGCCAACCTGATCGAGCGCCTGTTCGTCGAGTTCGCCGAGCAGATGTCGTCGAGCGGCACCGTCGTCGGCTCCTTCGATTCGACCGAGCGGCTGCTGCTGAAGACCCTGCCGAAGGACAAGGTCGACCAGATCATGGAGGACATCCGTGGTCCGGCCGGCCGCACCATGTGGGACAAGCTGACCAACGTGAACGAGTCGGTGCTGTCCAACTACCTGAAGAACGAATATCCGCAGACCGTCGCCGTCGTCCTGTCCAAGATCCGCTCCGACCATGCCGGCCGCGTGCTGGCGCAGCTGCCGGAAAGCTTCGCGATGGAAGTCATCATGCGCATGCTGCGCATGGAGGCGGTGCAGAAGGAGGTTCTGGACGACGTCGAGCGCACGCTGCGCACCGAGTTCATGACCAACCTCGCCCGCACCAGCCGGCGCGACAGCCACGAGATGCTGGCGGAAATCTTCAACGGGCTGGACCGCACCACCGAGCACCGCTTCATGGCTGCCCTGGAGGAGCGCAACCGCGACAGCGCCGAGCGCATCAAGTCGCTGATGTTCACCTTCGAGGATCTGTCGAAGCTCGACCCCTCGGGCGTCCAGACGATGCTGCGGACGGTCGACAAGCAGAAGCTCGGCACCGCGCTGAAGGGGGCGTCGGAGTCGCTGAAGGACCTGTTCTTCTCCAACATGTCCGAGCGCGCCGCCAAGATCCTGCGCGAGGACATGGCAGCGATGGGACCGGTCCGCGTCCGCGACGTGGACGAGGCGCAGATGTACATGGTGCAGCTGGCGAAGGATCTGGCCGCCCGCGGCGAGCTGGTCCTGGCCGAGGGCAGCGGCGAGAACGAGCTGATCTACTGACCGGCGGGTGCGGTTGCCGCCGATAAGCGGCGGGCGGCGCTGACTTTTTTCCCGCCGGGCCTCACAGGGGGTTTGACGGACGGTCCGGAACGGTGAACCTTTGGAGTCCGATCAAGGGCGGGATCAGGGGAGCGGCTGCCGCTCTCCTCCGACCGGCCAGAAGGCCGGCGGATGCCGCATCGGGCAACAACAGGGGGCTTTGCGAACATCATGACCGCTCACACGCTGCATTCCCATCTCGTCAGCCGGATCGCCGGTCCGGTCGTCGCCGGCCTTCTGGGGCTGGGCGTCGCCGCCGGGCCGATGGCAGCGCTTGCCGAAACCTGGGACATGCCGACCCCGTATCCGGACACGAACCTGCACACCATCGTGGTGAAGCAATTCGCCGACGACGTGAAGGCGGCCACCGCCGGCAAGATCCAGATCACCGTCCATTCCAACGGCTCGCTGATCCGCCATCCGGAGATCAAGCGCGCGGTCCAGTCCGGTCAGGCCCAGCTGGGCGAGGTACTGATCAGCTCCTGGGCGAACGAGGATCCGCTCTACGGCCTCGATTCGGTGCCCTTCCTCGCCACCGATTTCAAGTCCGCCCACAAGCTGTACGAGGTCTCCAAGCCCTATCTGGAGAAGAAGCTGGAGCGCCAGCGCCTGAAGCTGCTCTACTCGATTCCGTGGCCGCCGCAGGGCCTGTACGTGAAGGACGAGATCCAGTCGGTCGACGGGCTGAAGAGCCAGAAGTTCCGCGCCTACAACCCGGCCACCACCCGCATCGCCGAACTGAGCGGCGCCATCCCGGTGAAGATCGAGGCGGCCGAAGTGGCGCAGGCCTTCGGCACCGGCATCGTCACCGCGATGATCACGTCGGCCGCCACCGGCGTCGACACCAAGGCCTGGGACTTCGTGAAGGTCTATTACGACGTGCAGGCCTGGCTGCCGCGCAACATGGTGTTCGTCAACACCGAGGTCTGGAAGGGTTTGGACGCCGGCACCCAGAAGGCGATCCAGGACGCCGCGGCGAAGGCCGAGGCCACCGGCTGGGCCGAGTGGGAGAAGAAGACGGCCGATCTGAACAAGACCATGTCCGACAACGGCATGAAGGTCCTGCTGCCGTCCGACAAGCTGAAGGAAGGCCTGTCCGCAATCGGCAAGACCATGACCGCCGAATGGACGAAAGCGGCCGGTGCCGACGGCGAGGCGATCATTTCCGCCTTCGGCAAGTAACCGGTCCGGATGTGTCCGGCCGGCTCCGCCCCAGAACAGGCGGCCGGCCGGGCCCCCTCCACGCCCCTTCGCTCCGTCCCGACCGCAGGAGGTGGTTGCGCCATGCGCACCGCACTGTCCATCCTTTACCGCGCCGCCGAGATCCTGGGCGCGGTCCTTCTTGCCGCCATCGCCGTCCTGATCGTGACGCAGGTGGCATCGCGGCTGTTCGACCGCATGGTGCCGGGGGCCGACGAGCTTGCCGGCTACTGCATGGCGGCATCCTTCTTCCTGATGCTGGGGCCGGCGCTGCGCCGCGGCGCGCACATCCGCGTCGGCGTGCTGGTGGAGCGGCTGCACGGCACCGCGCGCCGCATCTTCGAACTGCTCTGCCTGGGCTTCGCCACCGCGCTCAGCGGCTATTTCGCCTGGTACTGGGTGCGCATGACCTATGAGTCCTACGATTTCGGCGATCTCAGCCAGGGCGTGCTGCCGGTCCCGCTGTGGATGCCGCAGGCGCTGATGGCGGTGGGTCTGGTGGTGCTGGTCATCGCCTTGATCGACGATCTGCTGGCCGTGCTGCAGGGGCGGGAAGCCTCCTACCAGCATGCCGGCATGCAGAGCGAGGGCTGAGCGATGGATCAGACGACCGCATCCATCGTCGTCGTCGTGACGATGTTCCTGATGCTGGGGGCCGGCGTCTGGGTGGCGCTGGCGCTGGCCGGCGTCGGCTTCGTCGCCATGGCGCTGTTCACCGCAAGGCCGGTGGGCATGGTGATGGCGACCAACATCTGGGGGGCCAGCACCTCCTGGACGCTGACGGCCCTGCCGCTGTTCATCTGGATGGGCGAGATCCTGTTCCGCACCCGCATCTCGTCCGACATGTTCAAGGGGCTGGCGCCCTGGACCGGCTGGCTGCCCGGCCGGCTGATGCATGTGAACATCATCGGCTGCTCGATCTTCGCCGCGGTGTCCGGCTCGTCGGCCGCCACCGCCGCCACCATCGGCCGCATGACCATCCCGGAACTGAACCGCCGCGGCTACGACCCGATGATGACGCTGGGCTCGCTGGCCGGCGCCGGCACGCTGGGGCTGCTGATCCCGCCGTCGATCATCATGATCGTCTACGGCGTCGCCGCCGACGTGTCGATCGCCCGGCTGTTCATCGCCGGCGTCATTCCCGGCATCGTGCTGACCGGCCTGTTCATGCTCTATGTCGGTGGCTGGTCGCTGCTGAACCCCGACCGGGTGCCGCCGCCCGAACCGTCGCAGAGTCTGGCCGAGAAGATCCGCGACACCGGCGCGCTGATCCCGGTGATGCTGCTGATCGCCGCGGTGCTGGGCTCGATCTATGTCGGCATCGCCACCCCGACGGAGGCCGCCGGCATCGGCGTGCTGGGTTCGCTGGTTCTGGCGCTGGTGACCGGCACGCTGAACTGGACGACCTTCCGCGACAGCCTGTTCGGCGCCGCCCACACCAGCTGCATGATCGGCTTCATCCTGGCGGGTGCCGCCTTCCTGACGGTGGCGATGGGCTATACCGGCATCCCGCGCCTGCTGGCGGAATGGATCACCACCATGCAGCTGTCGCCGGCGGCCCTGCTGGTGGCGCTGACCGCCTTCTTCGTGGTGATGGGCTGCTTCCTCGACGGCATCTCGATGGTCGTGCTGACCACCTCGGTCATCCTGCCGATGGTGCAGCGGGCGGGCATCGACCTGCTGTGGTTCGGCATCTACATCATCATCGTGGTGGAGATGGCGCAGATCACCCCGCCGGTCGGCTTCAACCTGTTCGTGCTGCAATCGATGACCGGCAAGGACATCTTCACCATCGGCAAGGCCAGCCTGCCCTTCTTCCTGCTGATGGTGGTGATGGTGGCGCTGCTGTGGGTGTTCCCCGGCATGGTGTCGTGGCTGCCGTCGATGATGATCGGTTAATGAGGAAAACGTGCAAGTCCGCTTCACCAGTGCCGGCGACACCGCCTTCAATGTCGAGTTCGGCGAGACCATCGACCGGGCGACAAACGCCCGCGTCATGGATTTGCACGCCCGGCTGAAGGCGGCCCCGCCGCCGGGGCTGGTGGAGACGGTGCCGACCTTCCGCTCGCTGCTGGTGGTCTACGACCCGGTATCCACCGGGCGGCGGGAGATGCAGGCGGCGGTCGAGGCGGCGCTGGCCGGCAGAGGCACGGCGCCGGCGGAGGGGCGGCTGTGGCGGCTGCCGGTCTGCTACGATCCCGACCTCAGCCCCGATCTGGCCGAGCTGGCGGACCAGCTCGGCTTGAGCGCGGAGCGGGTGGCGGCGCTGCATGGGTCGGTGGAGTATTTCGTCTACATGCTCGGCTTCATGCCGGGCTTCGGCTATATGGGCGACCTGCCGGCGGAACTGGACCGGCCGCGCCGGACCGAGCCGCGGGTGCGGGTTCCGGCCGGCTCCGTCGCCGTCGCCGGCCGGCTGACCACCGTCTATCCGTGGGAGAGCCCCGGCGGATGGCACCTGATCGGCCGCTGCCCGGTGCCGCTCTATGACGGCAACCGGCCCGATCCGGTGCTGCTGGCGGCCGGCGACCGGGTGCGCTTCGAGGCGGTGGACCGCGCGGCGTTCGAGGAGATCGCCGAGGCGGCTTCCGCCGGACGCTTCGATCCCGCCAGCCTGAGGGCGGCGTGATGACAGGTTTTCTGACAGTGGTCCGGCCGGGCCTGTTCGCGACCATCCAGGATTTGGGACGCTTCGGCTTCCAGGAACTCGGCATGCCGGTGGCAGGCGCCCTCGACCCGGTGGCGCTGCGGCTCGCCAATGCGCTGGTCGGCAATCCGCAAGGGACGGCCGGGCTGGAGATCGCCCTGCTCGGCCCTGCCCTGCGGGTGGATGCGCCATCGGTCCGCATCGCCGCGGTCGGCCCGATGGCCCTGACGCTGGAGCGCGACGGTGCCGCTCCGCAACCGCTGGAGTCCCACCGCAGCCACACCCTGCTTTCGGGCGACGTGCTGCGGCTGGGGGCGGTGGACGGGGCGTCGGTCGCCTGCCTGGCGGTGGCTGGCGGCTTCGCGCTGGCACCGGTGATGGGCAGCCTGTCCACCTATGTGCGCGCCGGCATCGGCCCGCTCGGCGGCCGGCCGCTCGCCGAGGGGGACCGGCTGCCGCTCACGCTGGACGCCGCCCCGGACGGCCCGGACGTCGAACTGCCGCAGCCGCCCGATTACGGCGCCGGGCCGCTGCGCGTCGTTCCAGGACCGCAGGAGGACCGTTTCACCGCAACGGCGCTGGAGACCTTCCTGTCCGCGACCTACCGCGTCGGCAGCCAAGCCGACCGCATGGGGCTGCGGCTGGAGGGCCCGGCGCTGGAGCATCGCGGCTCCGCCGACATTCCGTCGGACGGGCTGGTCACCGGCTCCATCCAGGTGCCGGGCAACGGGCAGCCGATCCTGCTGCTGAACGACCACCAGACGGCCGGCGGCTATGCCAAGATCGCCACGGTGATCTCCGCCGACCTTGCCCGCGCCGGCCGCCTGCGCCCCGGCGACAGCCTGTCCTTCCAGGCCGTGACGGTGGAGGAGGCCGAGGCGATCCGCCGCCGCCAGGAGCAGGCCATCGCCGGCTGGCTCCGCGCCATCCGCCCGGTGCGCCCGGCCGGCGGCATCGACCTGGAGGCGCTTTACGGCGAGAACCTGATTTCCGGCACCGTCGACATCGTCAATGGCGGCAGCGACCTGCCCTTGCTGTGAGGCGTCGACGCAGGCCCGCCCCCGTCAGGGAACCGGCACCGGTTCCTTGACGATGGCCTCTTGATGGCGGCAGACCCGGTCCCGGCCGCCCTGCTTGGCCCGATAGAGCGCCATGTCGGCCGCCTTGATCATGGCGTCGGCGCGGTCGGTGCCGGCGGCGAGGGTCGACACGCCGATGCTGGCCGTCACATGCAGGACCGCGCCGTCCTGCGCAATGGCGAGATCGCGGACGGCGCAGCGCAGGCGTTCGGCAAGCAGGGAAGCCCCATCGATCGGCGCGTTGGGCAGCAGGATGGCGAATTCCTCGCCGCCGAAGCGCGCGACGAGGTCGCTCTGCCGCACGCTGCGCTGGAGAAGTCGGCTGAGCGCCACCAGCACCGCGTCGCCGGCGTCGTGTCCGCGTGTGTCGTTCACCGCCTTGAAATGGTCGATGTCCAGCATCAGCAGCGACACCGGCGTCTCGTGGCGCAGCGCGCCGGCCACGATGCGGTCGATGGCGGCGAAAAAGGCCCGGCGGTTCGCCAGACCGGTCAGCGGGTCGCTCAAGGCCGCGTCCCGCAGCATTTTTTCGGTTTCGACGCGGCGTCGTTCGCGTCCCAGCATCGTGCCCAGCATCAGGATGCCGCCCATCGTGAACAGCGCGATGGGAAGCCCGCCAGTGACGAAGGTCGGCAGCGCCACCTCCCAGGGCAGCACGAAGATGCTGAGCGGGTGGAGGGCCGCGACCGGAGCCAGCACGAACAGCAGCCTTGCGGTCCGCCAGCCCGGCACGGGAACCAGCCGCCGCACCAGCAGCCCAGCGGCTCCGGCCACGAGAATCCCGATCACACCCGGCATCATGCCGGCGCCGCCGACCGCCACTCGGCCGGCCGACACCAGTCCGGCGGCCAGGAGGGCGGCCAAGGGCCCACCGAAGGGGGCGGCCAGCGCCACCGGCACCGTCTTTACATCCAGATAAACACCCGGAAGGATCGGGACCGCTTGCAGCATGGCGGCCACGCCGCCGGCTCCGAACATCAAGCCCAGGCAAAGCTGGCGCAGCCAAGGCCGATCCCCCAGGCGATACAGGATTGTTCCGTAGAGCAGCGTCATCAGCGCCAGCAGCCCGACGCCACCGGCAAGTGCGGTTACAATCGTTCCCGTGGCGCTGGGTTCCTCCACCTGCGGCCCTTCCCTGTAGTCTGCGGTTGTGATCTATGCAGCCATTGAAATTCCGCCGATCATCCTCTTACGAAGCTCCTGAGACAGTACATTGGGGTTTGTCCCAAATGCCGTCCAGTCCAATCGAACATACCAAGGTAGGCCTGGATTCGGGCGGTCCTCGCCTGACGATATGCCGCAGATGGTGCGGTTGACCAACGAGGGCCGGCGCAACTACCATACCAGCAACTGGAATGGTAGTATGCGACGCCATGAACGGTTCCCAAGCGGCACCGCTCCCGACGATGGCCTGACTGATCCAGGAAACAGTTCTGAAACGTGCGACCGCCGCCGGGCGACGCTGTGGGACTGCCGAAGGACGGCTCCCGCGCGAAGCCATCGGTGCGCCCAATGAAGGCTCGGTGCCTGGTGGGAACCGGTGTGCGAACACCGGGCGGCGGCGTGCGTCCTGGCTGGAGACGCCTATCATGAGCGAACAGATCATTGCCGACGCCGGACCCGGCCAGTCGGCGGAACCGGCCCACCGGGCCGGCGGCATCGGCCAAGCGGCAGGCAAAGCGGCGGTCACGGTGAGCAAGGCCATCGGCCGCTACCGCTGGACCATCTGCGGCCTGCTCTTCTTCTCGACCACCATCAACTACATGGACCGTCAGGTCCTGGGCCTGTTGAAGTCCACGCTGATGGGCGACATGGGCTGGACCGAGTCCGACTTCGGCGACATCGTCGCCGCCTTCTCGCTGGCCTACGCCTTCGGCTACATCGGCTGCGGCCGGCTGATGGACAAGATCGGCATCCGCATCGGCCTGCCGGCGGCGGTCGCCGGCTGGAGCTTCTTCGCCTGCGTCCATGCCTTCATGGGCAGCGTCTTCGGCTTCAAGATGGCCCGCGCCGGCCTCGGCCTGACCGAGGGCGGCAACTTCCCGGCCTCGATCAAGGCGGTGTCGGAGTGGTTCCCGGCCAAGGAACGGGCACTCGCCACCGGCATCTTCAACGCCGGATCGAACGTCGGCGCCGTCGTCGCCCCGATCCTGGTGCCGATCCTGCTGGTCGCCTATGGCTGGCAGGCCGCCTTCCTGGTCACCGGCGGCATCGGCTTCTTCTGGGTCATCGCCTGGCTGCTGATCTACCGCAAGCCGGAAGACCATCCGAAGCTGACGGCCGAAGAGCTGGCCTATATCCGCAGCGACCCGGTGCTGCCGCAGGAGAACATTCCCTGGATCAAGCTGCTGAGCTACCGCGGCACCTGGGCGAACATCGTCGGCACCTGCTTCTCGGCTCCGGTATGGTGGTTCTACCTGAACTGGGTCCCGGGCTTCCTGAACAAGCAGTATGGCGTGAACCTGTTCGGGGCGATGCTGCCGCTGATCATCATCTACACCATGGCCGATTTCGGCAGCGTCGGCGGCGGCTGGTTCTCCTCGCACCTGATCAAGCGCGGCGTGAAGCCCCTGCGGGCCCGCAAGCTGACCTTCCTGGTCTGCGGCCTGTGCGTCCTGCCGGTGTTCTTCGCCTCCACCGTGTCCAGCATGTGGGTCGCCGTCCTGCTGATCGGCATCGCCGCCTCCGCCCACCAGGGCTATTCGGCCAACGTCTACACCATCGTGTCCGACACCATGCCGCGCAACGCGGTGGGGTCGGTGGTCGGCATCGGCGGCTTCTGCGCCTACTTCGTCGGCATGTTCGTCTCGATGGGCGTCGGCCGTCTGCTGGATGCGACCGGCGGCAACTATCAGGTGCTGTTCGGCATCGCCTCGGTCCTCTACCTCGTCGGTCTGGCGATCATGCACTTCATCCTGCCGAAGACCGGGTCGGGCATGACCCCGGCCGGGATCGAGGTCTGATCTCCGCGCCCACTCCGCCCACACACTCCGGGGCGCCCCGCCCCGGAGGTCCAATCGACCACCACCACCTTTAGAGAATGACGGTGCACCGGCCCACCCGCACTGCCGCCCCCCTGGGGCGGCAGCGGACAGGGAGACCGCAGCGACCGCCGCGACCCGGAGCCCATCATGCCCGACGCGAACACCGCCCTGCTGGCGGCCCGTCCTTCACAAACCCGCCTTTCCACCGCCACCCTCGACCGTCTGGCCCCGGAGGTCGAACGCCCCGCCTACGACCGCGCCGCGGTCACGCCGGGCATCGTCCATATCGGCCTCGGCGCCTTCTGCCGCGCCCATCTCGCCACCTACACCGACGATCTTCTGGCGACCGGCGACAAGAGTTGGGGCATCGTCGGCGTCGATCCGCTGTCGCCGGCGATCCGCGACGCGCTGAAGCCGCAGGACTGCCTCTACACCCTGCTGGTGCGCGAGGAGAACCGCGACCGGCTGCGCGTCATGGGCTCCTTCCTCGACGCCATGGCCACCGCCGACCAGCTGGATGACGTGCTGGCGCTGATGGCGAAGCCGGAGATCCGCATCGTCACCCTGACGGTGACCGAGAAGGGCTATTGCCAGGACGCCGCCACCGGCGCGCTGGACGAGGCGCATCCGCTGATCCGCGCCGACCTTGCCGACCCCGCCAAGCCGCGCAGCGTGCCGGGGCTGCTGGCCGAGGCGATCCGCCGCCGCCGCGCCGGCGGGGTGGCGCCCTTCACCGTGCTGGTCTGCGACAACCTCGCCCAGAACGGCATCAAGGTGCGTGGCATCGTCGTCCGCTACGCCGAACTGTGCGATCCGGGCCTCGCGGCCTACATCGCCGGGCAGGTCGGCTTCCCCTGCACCATGGTCGACCGCATCACCCCCGCCACCCAGGACGCCGACCGCGCCACGGTGGAGGAGGCGACCGGCTGCCAAGACGCGTGGCCGGTGGTCAGCGAGCCCTTCAAGCAATGGGTGATCGAGGACCGCTTCCCGCTCGGCCGCCCGGCCTGGGAAAAGGCCGGCGCCATCATGGTCGAGGACGTCCACCCGTTCGAGCTGATGAAGCTGCGCTGCCTGAACGGCGCCCATTCGCTGCTGGCCTACCTGTCGGTGATCGCCGGCATCGAGACCATCGCCGGAGCCATGGCCGACCCGCAGTTGCAGGCCGTCGTCCGGCGCCTGTGGGCGGAGGATTCGATCCCCACCCTGCCCCCGGTTCCGGGCACCGACATCCCCGCCTACACCGCGGCGCTGGAGGCACGCTTCCGCAACCCCGGCATCCGCCACCGCACCCTCCAGATCTCCTCCGACGGCTCGCAGAAGCTGCCGCCGCGCCTGCTGGAACCGGCACGCGAGCTGTTCGCCGCCGGCAAGGCGCCGAGGGTGATCCCGCTGGCCGTCGCCGCCTGGATGCGCTTCCTGGCGCAGAAGAACGAGGCCGGTGCCGCCTATGCGGTCGCCGATCCGATGGCGACACTGCTCACCGGCATCGCCGGCGCCCATGGCAAGGATGCCGGCGCCCTGGCGGCGGCACTGTTCGCCGTGGAGGACATCTTCGACCCCGAACTGGTCGCCGAGGACGCCTTCCGCACCGCGGTCGTCCGTCATCTCGACAGCCTGATGCGCGTCGGCGTCGCCAAAACGCTGACCGGCTTCCTCGCGACCCCCTGACCGAAGGGCGGCTTCCGCCCACCGTACCCCTATTCGAAAGGACATCATCATGCAGGAAACCTGGCGCTGGTTCGGCCCGGACGATCCCGTCACCCTGGAGAAGGCCCGTCAGGCCGGTGCCACCGGCATCGTCACCGCGCTGCATCACATGAACCAGGGCAGCGTCTGGACGCCCGAGGAAATCCAGAAGCGCCGCGCCATGATCGAGGCCGCCGGCCTGACCTGGGACGTGGTGGAGAGCATCGGCGTCGGCGAGGAGATCAAGACCCGCACCGGCGACTTCCAGACCAAGATCGACAATTACAAGCAGTCGATCCGCAATGTGGCGCGGGCCGGCATCCCGGTGATCTGCTACAATTTCATGGTCATCACCGATTGGAGCCGGACCAACCTGATGCACCGGCTGCCGAACGGCGGCTATGCCCTGCGCTACGACAGCGTCGATTTCGCCGCCTACGATTTGTTCGTGCTGAAGCGCCGCAATGCGGAGGCCAGCTACGACCCCGCCCATGTCGCCGCCGCCAAGGCGCGGTTCGAGGCGATGTCGGTGGAGCAGGTGGCGGAGCTGGAGCGCAACCTGATCGACTGGCTGCCGGCCCGCGACTTCGCCTATGACCGCGACAGCTTCCGCGGCATGCTGGAACTGTACCAGGAGATCGGCGTCGAGGATCTGCGCGCCAACCTGATCGCGTTCCTGCGCGAGATCACGCCGGTCGCCGAGGAGGAGGGGGTGCGGCTGTGCATCCACCCCGACGACCCGTCCTTCCCGATCTTCGGCCTGCCGCGCGTGATGTCCACCGCGGAGGATGTGCGGGCGCTGTTCGACGCCGTGCCGCAGGAGGCCTGCGGGCTGACCCTGTGCACGGGGTCCTTCGGCTCCAACCCGAAGAACGATCTGGTGGCGATGGCGAAGGAGTTCGCCCCGCGCATCCACTTCGTCCATCTGCGCAACACCACGCACGAGCCGGACGGTTCCTTCTATGAGGCCGACCATCTCGGCGGCGACACCGACCTGATCGGCGTCGCCGCGGCGATGATCGACGAGGAGGCCCGCCGCCGGCAGGCCGGCCGTGCCGATGCCCAAATCCCGATGCGCCCCGACCACGGCCATCTGCTGGGCGACGACATCGGCCAGACGATGAACCCCGGCTATTCCTTCGTCGGGCGTCTGAAGGGTCTGGCCGAACTGCGCGGCGTGATGCGCACCATCGAGGCCTTCCGCGACAAGCGGGTCGCCTGACCGGCGGTTGGACCGGCGGCGGAAGCCCTCTCCAGTGCGGGGAGGGGGACCCCGCCGCCGGTCCGGCCTTAGCCCTCCGCCGCCGGTCAGGGCCACCTGCGCAGAGAGCGCGGCAGACATGGGCGAAGCCCACGCAATTCGGTATAGGGGGAGTTGGGCGACGGGCGCATCCAGCCGACCTGCACTGGCCGGATGCACCCGTTGGCCCGTCGATTCCGCCCGTGCGATCCTCCACCGGTCGCGACATGCCTCGTGCGAGGCGGCGTGCCTGGGAGGATCTTGAGATGCTGAGGTACGTGATTGCAGCTGCCGCCATGGCCGTGACGCTGGCTGGCGGTTCCGGTGCGTCGACTGCGGCCACGCCGCAGCAGGAGAAGCAGCAGGAAAAGATGAAGGCCTGCAATGCCGATGCGACCGCCAAAAGCCTGAAAGGCGACGAGCGCAAGACGTTTATGAGCAGTTGCCTCTCGAACAAGCCGGCCGCAGCCGCCGAACCTGCCAAGCCGCTGACGGCTCAGCAGGACAAGATGAAAAAGTGCAACGCCGACGCGGTCGGGAAGAGTGGGGACGATCGGAAAGCCTTCATGGCAAGCTGTCTGAAGGGTTGACCGCCGGACGAGGCTGGCCACCCGGAGATGTAAGGCAGGAAGATGCCGGCGGTCGACTGCCCATCGACCTTCAGAACCGGATGGCCGGCGAAGTCGCTCCCGGCCTCTCGACGCCATATCAGGCACAGAGATGACCTGCGGCATGATATTCAGCATGCCTGGAGCCAATGGAAGCCGGCCCTATCGGCGGGCATAATTGCTCTGCAGTCAATAGGGGCATCCATGAACAGAAACTGGCACGAAGCGCATCCCATGCCAGCGAAGGCGACACGACAGCAGCGTGTCGAATGGCATATGGAACACGCCCAGGCATGTGGATGTCGTCCGCCTCCGGCCGCGCTCCTCGACGACATCCACGCCCTTGAGGAAAAGCGCCATCTACCGGCCGAAGAGGGTGCCGTCTGATCGCAGCAGTGGGATCACCGCGCCGCCCCCTTGATCGTCTCAAACGTCCGGTATCCGGCCGTCATTCAGGAGAGGCGGTGTTCTTTCCGGCCTGACGTGAAATTGCTACCCCCTCCGGGCGGCTGGCCCTGTTGCGCGCATTACGCGATCCTCCCACGCGATACATCGATAAATGGGAGATCGGTCGTGGCCGATGCAGTTGCTTCCAGCGGTATGGCTGGCACCGTCCGGCGTGCCATTCGCTTCCCTCTGTGGCTCGTTCGCGTCATCTGGCTGCTGATCCTTCCCCTGTCGTTCGTGGCGCTCGGGATCTGGCAGGAACAGCGGGCCGCCGCGACGCTCGACGAGTACCGCCAGGCCGGAAAGGAATTGCCGCAGGTTCTGGCACAGCTTCAGCAAATGGAAGCGAAGACTCCATCGGCTTTCGTCACCATGGGCGGCCCGGACGGCCGCCGCATGCCGGTCTCGATGGCCGTCGCCGGAGTCCGCAGAGCCATCGACACAATGGAAGAGGGCGCCGAAGTATCGCGGATCCGCTACCCGTTGAGTTGGGGCACGATAACCGGCGGCCTGCTGGCTTTCCTTGCCGGGCTGTCCGGCTTGCTGGCCGCACGCGTCTCGGCCCTGCGGGCGCGACGCTCGCGCGAGGCCCTGATCCGCAGTTTCGACCGTTTGAGGCGGGGCCTGCCCTTCGCGCTCGCTGCCGTGCTCGTCGGCCTCAGCATCGCCAGCGTCTCGGCGTCGCTGTTCGAAGCGGCGAGCCTGTGGTTCTGGGACCATCTGTCGACCAGCAGCGTCAAACTCTTCGCTGCCGCCGTGATGCTCGCGGGGCTCGCCGCCTACAGTGCCGTGATGGCGGTGATCGCGATGCGCCGCGTCTTCGATCTCTACACCGTGGAGCCGCTCGACATCCGCGGATTGGTGGTGAGTCGGGAAGAGGCGCCCGGCCTCTGGCATTTCGTCGAGGATTCTGGCGACCCGGCACGAGGCGCTGATGCCGGACAGCATCCTGATCGGCCTGACCGAGGGCTTCTTCGTCACCGAGGCACCGGTCCGGCCGCTCGGCGGGGAGCGGGTGCTGTCGGGCCGCACCCTCCACTTGCCGGCCCCCTGCCTGCCGCTGATCGGCGAGACCGAACTCGCGGCGGTCATCGGCCATGAGCTTGCCCATTTCTCGGGCGGGGATACCACCTACAGCCGCCGCTTCGCTCCGATCCATGCCGGATTGTGGCGGACCCTGACCGCGCTTGGCGAGCGCACCGGGACGGGCGGCTTCATGCTTGCTCCGGCCTTGCATCTCGGCTTCCATACACTGGAGAGCTTCGATCTCTCTGTCGCCCAGCACAGGCGGCAGCGCGAGCTGGAGGCCGACCGCCGGGCCAGCTTGGTCAGCGGTCCGGAGAGCGTTCCCCTTGCGCTGCTTCGCAACGCGGCACTGGCGCCGGCCATCTTCGAGACGCTCAATGACGCCTTCTCCGCCCCCGACACGGCCGGGCCGGACATGATGGCCGAAATCCTGCGGCGCGTCGAAGATGGCCTCCCAAATCCCGCCGCGCATCTGGACGAGTGCCAGCCCCATCCGACCGACAGCCATCCGCCGACCGCCCTGCGGATCAGCACCCTTGGCGTCCAGCTCGACGAACGCCTGCTGGCCCGTGCCGCCCGCGCGCCGACGGCGGAGGACACCAGCCTGCCACACCGGCTGTTCACCGACTGGAGTGGGCTTTGCCATGCGCTAACCGCAGCCTACGTCGACGAGGCCCGGCAGGCGCACCGGCTGAACCGGGAGGAACTGGAGGCCGCTGTCGCCGCCGTTCCTGCGGAGCACACGGTGCTCTATGAGAACGGCAGGCCGATGATCTGGGCCATGGCCTTCATCGCGGCGCTGTTCGCCGCCTTCACCATCGGCACCACCGTCTTTGGGCGGGAACTCGGCCTCGGCACCGATCAGGGGACGAAGGCATTCATCGGGGCGGTGGCGGGTGTGGGAATCTGCATGGCTTTGGGCTATGCGGCCTGGGTCCGCCATAAGACGAAAGCGCCGTTGATGACCTTGACGCCAGACACCCTGATATCGGCACGGCTGCGGGAGCCCATTGCCTGGACCGATGTGGGTGGGATGCAGGTGTCGGCAGCGCGACGGCTGGCGCTGGTGCTGGCGCTACATGAGGAGGCGCCCCTGCCCAACCGCATCGGCTTTTCCATCTACAACAAGGTGAACCGTCGAGAGCGGACCGTGGTGCTGGAGGCAATGGGTATCCGCGGCATGAAAGCGGCCGAATTCGAGGCGCTGGTCAGCCGTTACCTGACCGCTGCCTATGCCCGCCGCCGCCTCGCCGGGGATTGACGCGGTAAGCGATGGGCTTCAGGCCGCCTCGCCCGCCACTCTTTTCTTCAGAAGCCGACGGCGATCCGTTCGCCGTTGCGTTTCCGCAGAATGTCGAACCAGGGGATGCGGGTAATCCGCCGGAGTGGATGAATGTCGAGGCAGTCATCGCGCGCTGTCCGAGCATCTCGGGCACAGCAGCGCGAAGACGACGGAGATTTACCTGGGGTACGTGCCAATGAGGGAGGGCACAAAAACCGGCACAGATACAACGGTTCGCCAGTGGTTGAGCCCCCGACGGACGCGAAAATCACCTAAGGTATTGATTTAATTACGCGGTGGCGGAGGGGATGGGATTCGAACCCACGATAGGGCTTTAAACCCTATGACGGTTTAGCAAACCGTTGCCTTCAGCCACTCGGCCACCCCTCCAGCCAGTGCGGTTTCCCGTGGGTCACCGCTGGCGTGGGAGCGGTTCTAACGGCCGGCCGTACCCTTGTCAACGCTTACAAATCCAAAAAAACGCTTTTCCCGAAAATCGCAGAGAAGGGACAAATCTGTATAAAATTTTAGGTACTTTTTAACGGAAGGCGCTTATGATGCCACCATGAGCAATAAAAAGCCTGGGTGCCGAACGACTCGGTCGCGTGGGGGCTGATCCCGACAGTGCCCCGCCGGTCAGTGACGCCGCACCCCGTCGCCGTGGAGGATGCCATGACCCTGTCACGCCGTTGCGCCGAAACACTGATCGACCTCGTCGAGATCAAGCTGAGCTGCCTGGAAATCACTGATCGCGAAGACCAGCGCGAGAAAGAACTGCTCCAGCGCTGCGTGCAGGAGTTGACCGCTGAGCTGCGCGGCGAGAACGGCGCGCTCGCCAGCTTCGCGGCACCGAAGCGCCGCGGCCGGCGGCCCAAGCATCTGCAACTCCACGAACTTCACGTCGCCTAACCGGACCTGCGCCTAACCGGACCTGGGCCTGATCGGCCGCCCTGCCGCAGGGCTGCGCCACGGGTTCAGCCCAGGGCCGGCTCCGCCGCGACGGCCGGCTGCATCGCCGGGGCTTCGCGGGGCAGCTGGATGGTGAAGCGGGTCCCCTGCCCCGGCCAGGACTGGACGGACACGCTGCCGCCCAGCGGGCCGGTGACGGTGTTGAAGACGATGTGCAGCCCCAGGCCGGATCCGCCCTGCCCGCGCTTGGTGGTGAAGAAAGGGTCGAAGACCTTCGACAGATGCTCCGGCGCGATGCCCGCGCCGTCATCGATGAAGTCGATCCGCACCCGCTCGCCCCCATCCGCCTGCGCGGTGATCCTGATCGTACCGACCGGCGTCCCGGCCAGGCGATCGCCATCCCGATCAATGCCCCGATCCCCACCCCGATCCCCATCGCCATAGGCATGTACGACGGCGTTGATGACCAGATTGGTCAGCACCTGCCCCAGCGCGCCGGGAAAGCTGTCCATCGTCAACTCGTCGTCGCACTCCACCGCCACCCGCAGATTGGTGCGTTTCAGCCGCGGACGCAGCGAGAACAGCAGCTCCTGGATATAGCCGCCCAGTTCGAACACCCGCCGGTCGCCGGAGGACTGGTCGACCGCCACCTGCTTGAAGCTCTGCACCAGCGACGCGGCGCGGTCGATGTTGGCCATCAGCAGGCGGCTGCTCTCGCTCAGCCCATCCAGGAACTCCAGGAACTCCGACCGGCGCAGCGCGTTGCCGGTGAACCGGTCGCGCAGGACCTGCGCCTGTTCGCCGATGTGGCTGGCGGCGGTCAGGCCGATGCCGATGGGCGTGTTGATCTCGTGCGCCACCCCCGCCACCAGCTGGCCGAGCGAGGCCATGGTCTCGGCCTGGATCAGGCTCTCCTGCGCCTCCCGCAGGTCGGCCAGCGCCTGTTCGGCCTCCTCCCTGGCCTGGATCATCGCCGACTCGGCCGCCTTGCGGTCGGTGATGTCGTAGAGCCAGGTCAGCAGGGCCGCCTCACCGTCCAGTTCGATGCTGTTCCACGAGGACAGGACCCAGACAACGCTGCCGTCCGGCCGGCGGAACCGGATCTCGGCATTGCGGAAGGCGCCCTCCCGGTCGAACCGGGCGATCAGCGCATCGCGGTCGGCAGGGTCGGCATAGAGATCGGCCACCGGGGTGCGCATCAGTTCCGAACGGTCGCGGCCCATCAGCCGCACGGACTGGGCATTGCAGAACAGCCAGCGGCCGTCGCGCGTGGTGACGTTCACCGCGATGGGGGCCGCCTCCATGATCTTCAGCAGCCGTTCCTCGCTGGCGCGTAGCCGCTCCTCCTGCCGGCGGGCCTCGGTGATGTCGGTCATGATGCCGGCATAGCGCACCGCCCGCCCGGTCTCGTCGCGGAAGGCGCGGCCCTTGGCGGCGATCCACACCCAGCCGCCCGCCTCGTGCCTCAGGCGGTAGCTGTAGGCGTAGGCCGAGGTCTCGCCGGCCAGATGCGAGGCGATGTGGGCCAGAACCCGTTCGCGGTCTTCCGGATGCAGTCGCCGCTCCCAGAAATCGGGCGGCATCGCCGGGCGCGTGCGAAAGCCCAGCATGCGCGGAAAGGTGTCCGACCACCAGCAGGTGCCGGCCATCAGATCGGCATCCCAGACCGCGGCCCCGGTGGCCTCCAGCGCCATCTCCAGCCGCTCGCCGACATCCGGCTCGTGGAAGCCATGCCCCGGCCGGGCGCCGGCAGGAGTGGCGGGGTGCGGCGACGATGGATGGCGCGCCGCCCGGCGACCGGTATACCGGCCCAGCAACACCCCGAGCAGACCGCCGACAGCACCAGCCGCCAGCGCCACCATCACCGGCTCCGCCGCCATGGTTCCTCCACCGTTTCCAAGCACTGTGACGGCGGAAACCGGGAAAATTCAACTGCGGCTTTACCGTAACGGCGGGTGGCACCCAAGAAAAAAGCCCCTCCGCCGAACGGAGAGGCTTTCTTTCGTGCAAGACGGCGATTTCCGTCCGCCGACAGGGACAGGCAGATTAGCCTTTCAGTTTCTTCATCAGGATTTCGTTGACCATGGCCGGGTTGGCTTTGCCCTGGGTCGCCTTCATCACCTGACCGACGAAAAAGCCGAACAGCTTGTCCTTGCCGCTGCGGAACTCCGCCACCTTGTCGGGGTTGGCGGCCAGCACGGCATCGATGGAGCCTTCGATGGCGCTGGTGTCGGTGACCTGGCGCAGCCCCTTCTTCTCGACGATGTCGGCGGCCTTCTCGCCGGTTTCGAACATCGTCTCGAACACTTCCTTGGCGATGCGGCCGGAAATGGTGTTGTCGGCGATCAGGTCGATCAGGCCGCCGAGATTTTCGGCGGACACCGGGCTTTCCTCGATCTCCTTGCCGGCCTTGTTCAGATAGCCGAACAGCTCGCCGGTGACCCAGTTGGAGGCCAGCTTCGGATCGCGGCCCTTGGCGACCGCCTCGAAATAATCGGCCTTCGACTTCTCGGAAACCAGCACGCCGGCGTCATAGACCGACAGCTTGTAGTCCTCGATGAAGCGGGTCTTCTTGTCGTCAGGCAGTTCGGGCAGGGTCTTCTTGATGTCCTCCACCCACGCCGCATCGAGTTCGAGCGGCAGCAGATCGGGATCGGGGAAATAGCGGTAGTCGTGCGCCTCTTCCTTCGACCGCATGGAGCGGGTCACGAACTTGGTCGTGTCCCACAGCCGGGTCTCCTGGTCGATCTTGCCGCCTTCCTCGATGATCTCGATCTGGCGGCGCGCCTCATACTCGATGGCCTGCATGACGAAGCGGATCGAGTTGACGTTCTTGATCTCGCAGCGGGTGCCGAAGGCGTCGCCCGGCTTGCGCACCGACACGTTGACGTCGCAGCGCATGGAGCCTTCCTCCATGTTGCCGTCGCAGGTGCCGAGATAGCGCAGGATGGAGCGCAGCTTGCGCACATAGGCGCCCGCCTCCTCCGAGGAGCGCATGTCGGGTTCCGACACGATCTCCATCAGCGCCACGCCCGACCGGTTCAGGTCGATGTAGGTCTTTGACGGGTGCTGGTCGTGCAAGGACTTGCCGGCGTCCTGTTCCAGATGCAGGCGCGTGACGCCGACGGTGCGGCTGGTGCCGTCCGGCAGGTCGAGCACGATCTCGCCCTTGCCGACGATGGGCTGCAGGAACTGGCTGATCTGATAGCCCTGCGGCAGGTCGGCGTAGAAGTAGTTCTTGCGGTCGAAGACCGAGTGCAGGTTGATCTCGGCCTTCAGGCCCAGACCGGTGCGCACTGCCTGTTCGACGGCATATTCGTTGATGACGGGCAGCATGCCGGGGAACGCGGCGTCGACGAAGCTGACCTGGCTGTTCGGCGCGGACCCGAATTCGGTGGCGGAGCCGGAAAACAGCTTCGCGTTCGAAATCACCTGGGCATGGACCTCAAGCCCGATCACGACTTCCCAATCGCCCGTTTCACCCTGGATGTACGACATCGTTCCGCTCTTCGACGTTCACGGCACGGGATGGGACGGGCATCGCCCCGTTGAGGACGCCCCGGCCATACCCTTGGAATCCTGTCTCTTCTAACGCCCTTTGCGCCCGCGCGCACGCTTTATCGCGCCGCAGCCTTCCTACCCTCGCCACTACCCACATTGTGTGGCCCGCCACAGACATGCCGTTAACACTCGGGCAAGCTTTGACCGCCACGCTGGGTGGGTCGAGTGCTGGAGGGTATTATGTCGGTGCGGAAGCTGCTGCGGAGGGTCGGGTTCGGTGCCGGTCTGGGCGCCCTGCTGATCGCGGGTGCCGCAGTCGGCCATGCCGCAACCCAGCCGAACGGACTGTCGCTCAACCCGGCCGGCTCCGCCCCGGCCGCCATCGGCCCCGTCACCGTCAATCCGGTGCCCGCAGCACCCTCCTCCGAATTTCCCGATGCGGCGATGTCCCGCAACGACCAGGGCGACGTCACCGTCCTGCGGCTGGACGGCATCATCACGCCGGGAGCGGAACGCAGCTTCCTCGACGCCCTGCACGCCCTGCCGGCCCGCCGCCCGCTGGTGATCGAGCTGTCCAGCCCCGGCGGCTTCACCGCCGCGGGCTACCGGATGATCGACGCCGTCCTGGCCGAACGCAAGGGCGGGCGGCCGGTTGCCACGCGGGTGCGCGACGGCGAGTCCTGCGAAAGCATGTGCGTCGGCCTCTATCTGGCCGGCTATCCGCGCTACGCCGCCCCGCGGGCGGAATTCATGGTGCATGCCCCGCGCATGGCGGAGAATGGGCGGATGACCCTGCGCTCCACCCAGATGATGGTCGAGCGGCTGGTGTCGCTCGGCGCCTCGCAGAGCTGGATCGAGCGGGTGAAGGCCGAGGGCGGCTTCTCCGGCGCGCGCGACCATCGCGAAACCGCCGACCGGCTGGCCGCCGACGGCGCCAACATCGTCACCGACCTGCTGCGCTGAGCAGCCCGTCGGCGACCGCCTCCGGCGAGCGGCCGACGATCCGCTCATAGACCTCCGGATCGGTCGCCCCTTCGGTCCCGAACACCAGCACCCGCGCGTCGGGCACGAGGCCCAGCGCTAGCCTCACCTCCTCGTGGGCGGCGGCGCAGAGCAGTCCGGCCAGCCCGGCGACACCCGATTCACCGCCCACCAACGGACGGCCGCCCTGCCCGCCGTCCGCAAGCTTGCGCATGGCGATGACCGCCCCCTCGTCGGGGATGGTCAGGAAATCGTCGGCGCCGCGCTCCAGGATTGCCCAGGCCAGCAGCGAGACCTCGCCGCAGGCAAGCCCGGCCATCACCGTGTCGAGGTCGCCCTGCGCCCGTGTCGGCCGGCCGGCGACGGCACTCTGGTACAGGCAGTCGGCGCTGTGCGGCTCCACCACCACGAAGCGCGGGCGCTGACGTCCCCAGCTTTCCCACAGATGGCCGCAGACCGCGGCGGGCAGCGCACCGACGCCGCCCTGCACGAAGACGTGGGTCGGCCGTTCGCTGGCGGGAAGCTGCGAGATCGCCTCCTCCACCATCACGGTGTAGCCCTGCATCACGTCGCGAGGCACGTCCATATAGCCGGTGTAGGAGGTGTCGGAGACGACGAACCAGCCCTGCGCCGCCGCATCGGCGGCGGCACGGCGCACCGCATCGTCGTACGGCCCGTCCACCACCACCACCCTCGCCCCGTACGCCTCGATGGCGGCGCGACGGCCGGGCGTACAGGCGGCGGGCACATACACCACGCAATTGCAGCCGAACACCTGCGCGCCCCAGGCGACCGACCGGCCATGGTTGCCGTCGGTGGCGGTGGTGACGGTCAGCGTCCGCGTCACCTTGGCATAGCGGCCGACGACGAGATCCAGTGCCGTCACCGGCACGCCGGGCACCCGCGCCGTCACCTCCCGCGCCAGCAGCCGCAGCACGGCGTACGCCCCGCCCAGCGCCTTGAAGCTGCCGAGCGCGAAGCGGGCGCTCTCGTCCTTGTACCAGAGGCGGTCGATCCCGGCCTCCCGAGCCAGCCCCGGCAGGGAGCGCAGCGGGGTGGGCGTGTAGCCGGGCCAGGCGCCGATCTCCGCCATCGCCTCCTCGAAGGCGGCACGGCTGAGGATGGCGCGTTCCGACGGGCCATAGACCCGTTCATGGTCGGCATGGGGATTGGAAAAATGGCGCGGCAGGCAGGGGGAGACAGCGGTGTGGGACATGGCTTCGCTCTCCGGGCCGGCGACGCCGTCGGCGACGGCAGTTTCCACGACCGGACACAACGACACCAGAAGCCATCGCCCGCCGTCAAGACGCCAGCGCAAGCGGGGCTGCTACCGAATGAAGCATCGATAAAGGGAAAGCGCTGCAACGGAAAAGGGTGCGGTCAGCGCTTCCATTCGCGGCTGGACTTGATGAAGTCGGTCAGGGTGACGCCGATCTTGTCGTCGATGATCGCAACCTCGCCGCGGGCGACCAGCACGCCCTCGACATAGACGTCGGTCGGGTCCTTCAGATGGCGATCAAGTTCCACGACGGCGCCGCGGCCCAGCTTCAGGAGGTCGCGGACGCGGAGCATGGCGGTGCCGATGACGACCTTGATCTCCACCGGCGCATCGCCGATGGCGAAGGACGAGGCGTCGCCGTCGTTGGGATCGGGCGCGCCGAGCAGGTCGTCGATGTTGGCCATGGCTGTCCAAGCTCCCGCGCCGGAAAGGGGCGCCTTCCTATACGAACGGAACATCCTACACCCCGGACGGGCTAGCCGGCAACGCCACCGACCGACTTGGATTGCGACAAGATTGGGCTTTTCCCGCACCGCCGCTTCGCCCACACTGTCGGCCTGCCCGCCTCGGCGGGTGTCCGCCGGCCCGCCGGGCGACCCGTTGCGACCGAGCAACGATCACGGTAGGGCAAGGCCGCCGACCAACCGGAACCGGGTTTACCCTGATGACCGACAGCAGCATTTCCCCGCTTGTGGACGCTTCCTGGCTGAAAAGCCGGCTCGACAGCCCTGGCATCACCGTCCTCGACGTACGAACCCCGCCCGCCGGCGGCTTCGTTCCGGGAGCGGTTCATTCCGACTACGCAACGGCCGGCTGGCGGACTGTGGTCGGTGGCGGGGCCGGAATGCTGCCGGAACCCGGGGTTCTGGCGGGGCTGATCGGCGGCCTGGGCATCGGCAACGGCGACCATGTGGTGCTGCTCGCGGCCGGCGCCAACGCGTCCGACATGGGCAACGCCACCCGTGTCTATTGGACCTTCAAGATGCTGGGCCACGATGCGGTGTCGGTGCTGGACGGCGGTTTCGCCGCCTGGGTCGCCGCCGGCGGTCCGGTGACGCCCGAGCCGGCGGTGCGCAAGCCGACCAGCTTCGCCACCCATCCGCGCGCCGGCCTGCGCGCCACCGTGGAGGATGTCGAAGCCGCCGTGAAGGCCGGGGCCGTGCCGCTGCACGATGCGCGGTCGGCAGAACAGTTCGCCGGCAAGGCCAAGAGCCCGCAGGCCCGCGCCCCCGGTACCATCCCGGGTGCCGTCAACCTGGACATCGCCCCGCTCTTCTCCGCCGCCGAGCACCGTTTCGCCACGCCAGACGCGGTGAAGGCGATGGCCGACCAGGCCGGCCTGCCCTTGCGCGACCAGCCCATCACCTTCTGCAACACCGGCCACCTCGCCTCGGTGTCCTGGTTCGCGCTCAGCGAGATCGCCGGCGTGCCGGGCGTGCGGCTGTATGACGGCTCGATGTCGGAATGGAGCGCCGATCCGGAGCGGCCTTTGCAGACCGAGGGATGATCAGGCTTTCGCCCGGCGACGGCGCAGACGGCTGAGGTCGCTGCGCCGCACCAGCCCGAGCAGCACCGCAGCGACGGCATAGACCGCCAGTCCGATCACGGCGAGCACCAGCAAGCTGCCCAGCCGCTCCACCATGCTGGCGGCACCCAGCCAGGGGGCAAGCCGCTCGGTCGCCAGCCACAGGGCGCCGGCCATGGCGACGGCGGCGATGGCCATCCGCGGCAGGTTGCGGGTCAGCCGCGCATCCGCCCGGAACAGGCCGCGGCGGTGCAGCAGCAGCGCCAGCAGCCCGGCATTCACCCAGGCACCGACGGAGGTGGCGACCGCAAGCCCAACCTGGGCCAGCGGCCCCATCAGCGCCAGCTTCAGCGCCACATTGATGCCGACCGCCGCCAGCGCCACCCGCACCGGCGTTGCCGTGTCATGGCGGGCATAGAAGCCGTTGACGAGGCTGCGGATGACCACGAAGGCCGGCAGGCCCAGCGCATAGGCTTGCAGGGTAAGCGCCGAAGCCGCGGCATCCGACGGGCCGAAGGCGCCGCGCTGGAACAGCACCGACAGGATCGGCGTGCCCGCCACCAGGAAGGCGATGGCGGCCGGCAGGGTCAGAACCAGCGACAGCTCGATGGCGCGGTTCTGGCTGTCGACCGCGCCGGCCTCGTCGCCGCTCTTGATCCGCTTGGACATTTCCGGAAGCAGAACGGTCCCGACGGCGATGCCGATCACGCCCAGCGGCAGCTGGTTCAGCCGGTCGGCATAATAAAGGTAGGACACCGCCCCGGTCGGCAAGGCGGACGCGATCAGCGTGTCGGCGAACAGGCTGATCTGCGTCAGGCCGGACCCCAGCGCCGCCGGCCCCAGAACCTTCAGGAAGCGTTTCACGTCGGGCGACAGGCGCGGCATCACCGGCCGCAGAGTCATGTCGGCCCGCCTTGCGTCCCAGGCCAGATAGAGAAACTGCGCGACACCCGACGCCAGCACGCCCCAGGACAGCGCATGTCCGGCCGTCGGCATCAGCGGCGTGCCGATCACCAGCGCCGCGATCAGGCACAGATTCATCAGGATGGGGGCGGCGGCGGCGGAACCGAAGCGGCTCATGCTGTTCAGCACGCCGCCATAGAGCGACACCAGCGAGATCAGCAGCAGGTAGGGAAAGGTGATGCTGGTGAACAGAACGGCCAGCCGGAACTTCTCCGGCTCGTCGGCGAATCCGGGGGCGAAGACCGTCATGAATTGCGGCATGAAGGCCAGCACCGCCAGCAGCAGCACCAATTGCACGATGACCAGCAGGGTCATCACCTCGTCGGCGAAGCGGCGGGCGGATGCTGCCCCGTCCTGCACCAGCTTGCCCGAGAACAGCGGCACGAAGGCGGAGTTGAAGGCCCCCTCGGCGAACAGGGCGCGGAAATGGTTCGGCAGCCGGAAGGCGACGAAGAAGGCGTCGGCGACCGGCCCGGCGCCGAGCAGCGCCGCGGTCAGCACGTCGCGCAGGAAACCGAGCACCCGGCTGGCAAGGGTCAGGCCGCCGACGGACAGGATATGACGGAACACGATGGCAGGGTCGCTTCTGTGATGCGGATGATGCCCGGCGGCATCCTAGCGGTGCAGCCGCGTTCGTCATAGGATCGCGACCCGCATTCGTCCAGAACGCATCTTCCGACATCACAGGCCGAAAGCACCGACATGCCGCAGCAGCAAGCCCTCCCCCTGACCTATCTGGAAGCCGGCGAAGCCAATGGCGGAACGCCGATGCTGGTCCTGCACGGCCTGTTCGGCTCGGCCCGCAACTGGCAGACTCTCGCCCGCCGCTTCGGCGAATCCCGCCGGGTCTATGCGCTGGACCTGCGCAACCATGGCGGCGCGCCCTGGGCCGACGGCATGAGCTATCCGGAGATGGCGGCCGACGTGCTGCGCTTCCTCGACGACCGCGGCTTTGCCCGCGCCACCATAGTCGGCCATTCGATGGGCGGCAAGACCGCCATGGCGCTGGCGCTGGCCCATCCGGAGCGGGTGGAAAAGCTGGTGGTCGCCGACATCGCCCCGGTCGCCTACACCCACACCCACGCCCCCTTCGTCGCCGCGATGAAGGCCGCCAAGCTGGAAGGCGTCACCCGCCGGCCAGAGGTGGAGGCGCAGCTGGCCGACGCCGTGCCGGAGGCGCCGCTGCGCTCCTTCCTCATGCAGAACCTGGTGCTGGAGAACGGCGCCTTCTCCTGGCGGATCAACCTCGACTCCATCGGCGCGAACATGGGCAAGCTGATCGGCTTCCCCGATTTCGGCGCTGCCCGCTATGACGGTCCGGCACTGTTCATCGGCGGCGGCGCGTCGGACTACATCCGGCCGGAGCATCACGACGCCATCCGCCGCCACTTCCCCAAGGCGGAAATCCGCATGATCGACGGCGTCGGACACTGGCTGCATGCCGAACGTCCGGCCGAATTCGCCGCGATGGTGGAGGGATTTCTCTGATTTCCGGCTCGAATCCGCGCATCCGCGCGGGGTTGTAAGCCGAAGCAGATATTGCATCGCCCGGACGTCGGGGCTATCAAGCCTGCGCGCCTTAAAACGCGGCCTGCGGAGACAACGCGGCTGCCATTCCTCGAAGGATCGACCGATCATGAGCGTCATCACCGAGATTCACGCCCGCGAAATCCTGGACAGCCGCGGCAACCCGACCGTGGAAGTCGACGTTGCGCTGGACAGCGGCGCCTTCGGCCGCGCCGCGGTGCCGTCGGGCGCCTCCACCGGCGCCCACGAGGCGGTCGAGCTGCGCGACGGCGACAAGTCCCGCTTCGGCGGCAAGGGCGTACTGAAGGCGGTCGAATCCGTCAACGGTGAGATCTATGACGCGCTCGCCGGCCTGGACGCCGACGACCAGCGCGGCATCGACCTTGCGATGATCGACCTGGACGGCACCGAGAACAAGGGCCGCCTCGGCGCCAACGCCATCCTGGGCGTGTCGCTGGCGGTCGCCCGCGCCGCCGCCGAGGATGCCGGCCTGCCGCTCTACCGCTATGTCGGCGGCGCCTTCGCCTCGCTGCTGCCGGTGCCGATGATGAACATCATCAACGGCGGCGCCCATGCCGACAACCCCATCGACATCCAGGAATTCATGATCATGCCGGTGGGCGCCGAGACCGGCGCCGACGCCATCCGCATGGGCTCCGAGATCTTCCAGTCGCTGAAGAAGAAGCTGAAGGACGCCGGCCACAACACCAATGTCGGCGACGAGGGCGGCTTCGCCCCCAACATCGGCTCGACCGACGAGGCGCTCGGCTTCGTCATGAAGGCCATCGAGGCCGCCGGCTACAAGCCGGGCGACGACGTCATGCTGGCGCTCGACGCCGCCTCGACCGAGTTCTTCAAGAATGGCAAGTACGAGCTGGCCGGCGAAGGCAAGTCGCTGTCGCCGGAACAGATGGTCGCCTACTGGGCCGATCTGGCCGGCCGCTACCCGATCATCTCGATCGAGGACGGCATGGCGGAAGACGATTGGGAAGGCTGGAAGGCGCTGACCGACGCTATCGGCAGCAAGGTGCAGCTGGTCGGCGACGACCTGTTCGTCACCAACCCCAAGCGTCTGGCCCAGGGCATCAAACAGGGTGTCGCCAACTCGATCCTGGTGAAGGTGAACCAGATCGGCACGCTGTCGGAGACGCTGGAAGCGGTCGATATGGCGCACAAGGCCGGCTACACCGCCGTCCTGTCGCACCGTTCGGGCGAGACCGAGGACAGCACCATCGCCGATCTGGCGGTCGCCACCAACTGCGGGCAGATCAAGACCGGCTCGCTCAGCCGTTCGGACCGTCTGGCCAAGTACAACCAGCTGATCCGCATCGAGGAGCAGCTTGGCGTCGCCGCCCGCTTCGCCGGCCGCGGCATCCTCAAGGCCTGATCGCCCCAAGGTCAGAAAAAGCCCCTCTCCGGTCCGCCGGAGAGGGGCTTTTTTATATTGAGCGGACGGTCACTCTCCCGCGAGCGCGCCGATCATCTTGCGCACCGCGGTCATCTGGAAGCCGCTCTTGCGGGCGAAATCGTAGCCGGTGTAGCCGAACCAGTCCCAACAGGCCTTCGGGTTGGAGGTCGGCTTGGCGCCGCCGTCGATCTGCGGATACAGCACGACGATGTTGTTGACGTCGGCCCAGCGGTTGTAGCCGGCATTGACGGCGAAATGGTCGCCGATCAGGTTCGATGCCATCTGGCAGCCGTGGAAGGCGACATGGATGCGGCAGGTCTGCGTGCCACCCTCGCAGGCCTCCGGAACATAGATGTAGCCGGTCTTGGCCATGCCGCTGCGGCTGGGGTCTCCGACGAAGGGCGCCTGGTCGAACAGCTGCGGCTGGCGGGCCGCGGCGGGGGCGTTCGGGATCCTGGCGTCGGCATAGAAGAAGCGGACGATGGCGCCCGCCTGATCGTACTGGCAGTTGTTGATGTATTCGCTCTTCTCACCCTCCTTCGGGATGAAGTCGCAGGCCGCACCATAGCCGTCGGTGATGTAGGCATGGGCCGCCTTCGGCAGCTTCACATAGGACAGGTTGGCCTCCGCCACCCCCAGCGCCTTGTAGAAGCGGTCGGTGGCATCGGCGACCGGCCGCTTGACCGTCACGTCGCCGTCGCCGTTGAACAGGTAGATCTTCGACTGCGCCATATTGGACAGCGGGTCGATCTCCTTCGCCTTCTCGCGCGCCTTGGCGTTGGCGACCAGGGCATCGACATCGGGCGCACCCATCGCCACGTCCATGCAGCGCTTCAGCGCCACGATTGCCGTGGCGACGCCGCCCGTCGACACCTCGGCGCAGTCGTAGGGACCGCCGGCGACGAGCCCGGCCGCCTTGACCAGCCCCGAATAGGCGACCTGGAACTGCCCGGCCATGTAGGCGCCCGACGAAATGCCCGAAACCGTGGTCTGGGCCGGGTCGATCTTCAGTTTCAGGTCAGACAGCCTGATCTGGGCGACGCTTTGGGCTGCCACGGGAAGCGGCGCCAGGACGAGGAGCGCCGCAAAAGCGGTCTTGAGAATCGCTTTGTTTGAAATGGTCATGAAAAGGGTCACCTTTGCCCTGAAAGGGTTGTCAACATTGCGTGGACAGCGGCGATCTGCGCCCCGCCCTTCGTCGCGTATTCCGTCCCGGTCCTGCCGACCCAGTCCCAGCAGGCAATCGGGTCCGCGGAATTGCGCGGCGACAGCTGCGGGTAGAGTACGATCAGATTGTTGTTGGCCGCCCAGCGGTTGAAGCCGGCGCCGGTGGTCACGGCATCGCCGACCTCGGCCGCGGACTGGCGGCATCCGTGAAAGACGATGTGCACGGCACAGGCCGCTCCGCGCCCGCAGGCGGGCGGCACATAGACATAGCCGGCAGGGGCCAGCCCCGTGCGGTCCGGATCGCCGAACGGCGTCTGGTCGAAGGGAATGGCCGCCGGCATGTCGGGAGCCGGCGGGTTCAACCCGCCATAGATGTGCGACAGGATCCGGCCGGCCTGGTCATAGTCGCCGCAGGCATTGACATAAGGGCTGCGGTTGGCGTTGCAGTCGTTGACCCCACCCTGCGCAATGAAGCCGTTGCCGGCATCCAGCCCGGTTTCCATCCGGATCTGGTTCGCCGGCACATGGGCGGCCCGATAGAAGGCCTCCGCCTCCTCCACCGCCTTGCGGTTCACCACCATGTCGGCGCGGCCGCTGAACAGGTAGACCTGCGCCTGCGCCAGCCGGTCGAGCGGGTCGATGGCCCCGGCCGCCGCCAGCGGCTGGGCCGCCTCGTACAGCGGCTGGCCACGCGGCCAGAGCGGATTGCCCTGCATGCAGGCCGCCGCCAGAAGCGGATTCTCGGCAGCGCAGAGATAGGGACCGCCGGCCACCAGACCGACGCCGGCCATCTCGCCCGAATGGGCGACGTGGAACTGGAGCGCCATGAAGGCGCCGGCAGCCAGCCCCGATGCCGAACTCTTGGCAAGCACCACATTGTGCGGAGCGAGCGGCGGTGCGGTGGCATCGGCGCTGGCCGGAGCGGTGCCGATGGGAGACAGCAGCGCCGACGCCGCCATGAAACATGCAACCAGAAAACACCGGAGCGGCCGATTTTCTGCCACCTGCTGCACCCCATCCGCCAAAACCTCTGCGGAAGGTAGCAAGAGAACAGGGAATGTCTAACAAAAAGCCTTAAGAGATTTCTGATGCACGCACATGCAGGACCATGCGCAACCCAACCCCGGCGGCAGGCGGCGGTGGCAGGAGGCGGCGGCACTTCGGGCAGCCATGGAAAAGGCCGGCGGAGCCCTCGCCCCGCCGGCCTTGTACCGTCATTCCGAAATCATCCCGGCAGCCGGGCCGGCCGGGCACCGAATCGGGCCGATCAGCTCCGCAGGTAAGCGAGCACGGTCTCCGGCGAGGATTCGCCGTAGGGATCGCCGTTCTCGCCCTTGTCGTTGATCCCCGGCTCCTCGAACCACTTCTCGACGACACCGTCCTTCACCACCATGGCATAGCGCCAGGAGCGGAAGCCGAAGCCCAGGCTGTCCTTGTCGATCAGCATGCCCATGCGGCGGGTGAAATGGCCCGACCCGTCAGGGATCAGCTTCACCTTCTGCAGGTTCAGGCTCTTGCCCCACTGGAACATGACGAAGGCGTCGTTGACGCTGAGGCAATAGACCTCGTCGATGCCCAGAGCCTTGAAGTCGTCATGGAGACGCTCGAAGGCCGGGCACTGCTCGTTGGAACAGGTCGGCGTGAAGGCGCCGGGCAGCGAGAACACCACCACCCGCTTGCCCTTGAACAGCTCGTCGCTTTGCACGTCCTGCCAGCGGAACGGGTTGGGTCCGCCGACGCTCTCGTCGCGCACGCGGGTCTTGAAAACCACCGAGGGGACCTTGCGCCCTTCCATCGTCATCTCCGGCTGTGGTTGGGGTGGACCGGCGGAACCGCCGCAGGAAACCGCCGCAGGGGCACGATAGCGGTAATGCCCGTCCCCTCCAACCGGCCATAGGTCATGCCCCTTCCGCCAAGCACCGGCACCAAGTCACCCCCGAAGGAACAAACAAAACCGAGGTAATCCTGCGCAAAAGTGGTGGCATCCGGTGGCAATCCTGTGACGTCCCCGAATGTTAAGGTCCCCTTTACCAAGATCGCGTCTTCTGGTCTCGCCTGCATCCAGTGGGCACTGCGCCGACCGGTGACAATTGGAGGGCTGTTTTATGCCTGTTTCGACCAAGTCTAACTCTATGCGACAGCCCGGCAATGATAAGCCGGAAGCCTCATTCAATCGCGGTTATTTCACCAGGATACTTGTTAGTACATTTATCTTCAGCGCCACCATCAACGCGCTGATGCTTGCCATGCCGCTTTATTCGCTTCAGGTGTTCAGCCGCGCCATCCCGTCCGGCAATTACGATACCCTGGCCATGCTGACCGTCATCGTGGTGATGGCGCTGACGCTGAGCGGTCTTCTGGAAATGGTGCGCTCGCGCCTGCTGGCCCGTGCCGGCAACGCGCTGGAGGTGCGGTGGCGCCGCCGGCTGACCGCCGACGCGCTGGACGCCGCCGGCCGCGGCCGCCCGGACAACGGCCCGCTCGCCGACCTGATCGAGCTGAAGGGCGCCTTCTCGCGTCCGTCGCTGCCGGCGCTGATGGACCTGCCCTGGGCCCCGCTCTACGTGATCGGCATCTACGTCATCCACCCGATGCTGGCGCTGGTGCTGGTCGTGTCGATGCTGATCATGGCGGTGATGGGCTGGATCGGCTATGTGGCCGTCAAGGACATCAACGACGAGAGCAAGCTGCCGGCCGGCCGCGCCCAGAAGCTGTTCGAGGCGCTGGCGTCGCGCTCCGACACCGTGCGCGGCCTGCGCATGGGCAACGCCTCGCTGGACGCCGTCAACCGCGACTTCCTGACCGCCAGCGCCATGCAGGGCCAGGGCTATGAGCGCAGCGCCGCCATCGGCGCCGCCACCAAGTGGGTCCGCATGGTCCTGCAGATCGCCGTCACCGCCATCGGCGCCTGGCTGGTGATCGAACAGCACCTGTCCTTCGGCGGCATGATCGCCACCTCGATGCTGGTCGGCCGCGGCCTCGCCCCGATCGAGCAGACCGCCGGCGCCTGGGGCGGGCTGGTCCGCTCCGCCCAGGCCGTCCGCCGCCTGCTGCCGCTGCTGAAGCGCCTGTCGCGTGAGCCGGAGCGTCCCTCCGTGCCCGTCGAGAGCGAGCGCCTGACCGTCGAGAACCTGCTGTTCGTCTCCCCCCGCGACCAGAAGCCGATCCTGCGCAGCGTCACCCTGTCGGTCGAGCCCGGCGAGACTGTCTGCATCGCCGGCCCCAACCGCTCCGGCAAGTCGGTGCTGGCCCGCCTGCTGGCCGGTGTCGCCCTGCCGTCGGCCGGCACGGTGCGGCTGGGCGGCCTGTCCGTCGCCACCCTGACCCCCGACAGCCCCGACCAGGGCATCGGCTACCTGCCGCAGCAGGTCGATCTTCTGCCCGGCAGCATCGCCGACAACATCGCCCGCTTCACCACCGCCACCCGCGAAGAGGTTGAGGCCGCCGCCCGGTCCGTCGGCATCCATGAGTGGGTCGAAAGCCTGCCCATGGGCTACGAGACCGAGGTCAACGACCCGCTGTCCCCGATCACCGGCGCCAGCGCCCGCCTGATCGGCCTTGCCCGTGCCGCCTTCGGCCAGCCGCCGCTGCTGGTGCTGGACGAGCCGACCGCCGGCCTGGACGAGCTGGGCATCAAGGCGGTCCGCGCCTTCGTCGCGGCCAGCAAGGAGCGCGGGGCGACCACCATCGTCATGACCCACGCCCCGATCTTCGTCGACATGTCCGATCACACCTACGTCCTGAAGAACGGCATGGCGATGGAGCTGCCGCGTCCGGAGCAGCAGCAGGCCCAGCCCGGCGCCGTCAACCTTGCTCGCCTCCGCAATCTCGGCCCTCAGGGTCCGGCCGCCGCCACGGCAGGGGCCGCCGGCTGACCGCCGGCACCGCCCCCAAGACCGACCATCCGGCTGACGCCAGACCCGACAGAGCCAAGGAAGTCCCATGACCACGATGACCACGACCTTCCCCGCCCCGCTTTCTTCCGACAACGGCCCCGAGACCCCCGCCGGCAAGCCGTCGCGCAAGACGGCGACCATCACCTCGATCCATGCGCTGCGGGCGGCGATGCCGGAAACCAATGCCCGCGGCCTGCTGCTGGGCGGCTTCCTGGTCCTGGCGGTCGGCTTCGGCGGCATGACCGGCTGGGCGGCGGTGGCCCCCCTGCACAGCGCGATCAGCGCTTCGGGCTCGCTGGCGCCGGAGACCGGCCGCAAGGTGGTGAAGAACACCGAAGGCGGCGTGATCAGCGCCATCATGGTCAATGAGGGCGACCGGGTCGAGGCCGGCCAGGTCCTGATGCGGCTGGACAGCACCGAGGCGCAGACCCGGCTGGAGATGCTGAACGCCGCCCTGTTCGACACGCTGGCCTCCGAAGCGCGCCTGTCGGCAGAGCTGTTCGAGAAGCCGGCCATCGAATGGCCGGACGCTCTCGCCGCCCGCCGCGCCAAGGAGCCGGCGGTCGAGAACGCCATGCTGAACCAGGAAAAGCTGTTCCAGGTCCGCCGCACCCAGCTCGACACCGAAGCCAAGCTGACCAAGGACCGCATCGCCACGCTGGGCGACGAGGTGCAGAGTCTGGAGAAGCAGCGCGCCTTCCTGGCCCGCGAGATCAAGCTGTCGGACGAGGACATCCAGATCACCCAGGGCCTGCTGGACCGCGGCAACTCCACCCGCACAAAGCTGGTGGCAGCGCAGAAGGAGAATGCGCAGCTCCACGCCCAGGACCATGAACTGGAAGCCCGCATGTCGCAGTCGCGCCAGCAGGCGGTCGATGCCCAGGGCGATCTGGTCCGCCGCCGCAGCGACTTCCGCGAGAAGGTGCTGGTCGAGCTGGACAAGGCCCGCGGCGACGCCCAGAAGCTGGCCGAGCAGATCCGCGACGCCAAGAACCGCCTGGACAACCGCACCGTCAAGGCGCCGGACGCCGGCAATGTCGTGATGTACGGCCACCCGGCCGTCGGCGGCAGCATCACCGCCAACGAGCCGGTGCTGGACATCGTCCCCGACGACAAGGCCCTGCTGGCCGAAGTCCGCATCCAGCCGAAGGACATCAAGTCGATGGCCGTCGACCTGCCGGTGAAGGTCCAGCTGACCGCTTATGACAGCCGCGTCGTCGGCACCATCGACGGCACCGTGTCCTACGTGTCGGCCGACCGCCTGACCGACAACGCGACCCGCCAGGAATATTACCTGGCCCGCATCCGCCTGAAGGATGCCGACAGCCACGAAGTCCGCCACATGAAGATCAAGGCCGGCATGCCGGTGGAGGCCCGCATCGTGCTGTCCGCCCGCACCCCGCTGGACTACCTGATCCAGCCGCTGCGCCAGTCCTACGTGAAGGCGTTCATCCAGGAATGATGAGCAGGAGGTGAGGCGGCCCCTCACCCCGGCAGCCCCTATACAGACAAAAGCCCCCGACCATCCGGCCGGGGGCTTTTTCTTTGGCCGGAAAGCTCAGCTCCTGCCGGGGCGGAGGTCCGGCCTCGGCGGAACCGCCATCGGGGTGGGCAGCGGCTCCGGCACCTGGATCGCCTCGGTCTGCTCGCGGGTGCGGCGGGATGCCGCGCGGTCCTGGGCCAGACGGTCCATCGCCTGCTGGCGCTGCGCCTCGGTGGTCAGGTCGGTCGGCCGCGGCGGAACCGTGCCCAGGTTGGGGTACTCGCTCCGCTCCCCGGTCATGCTGCGGATGGGCGACGAATTGTCGCTGACCGGCGAAGCCTCGCCGGTGATGGCCCCCAGCGGGCCGGTGTCGAGCATGCGGTCGCTGCAGGCCGACAGCCCGAAAACCATTGGTATCGCTACGATTAGCAGGCTGAACGCCCGCCCGGCCTTAGCGATACCCCGACCGTTACCCTGACTGCCCGTCACCATCATCCTTCCCCGTGTCTGGCCGATACGCCACACTTGTGCGACGATCCTTGAAATGAAATGTTCACATCTGCGGTGTATGAGAGGTTCCGGATTTCTCCTGCACCGCACCATAAAGCCCGACCGCCGCACGCGACCCACAGCGACGCCACCCACAGCGACATGGTGCAGACCGCCCCCAGAGACTGCCCGCCAGACACCGTTTCCTGAAGACCATCGCCTGCCAGCCTGTATAGCCGTCCGTCCGCAAGGCCCAAAGCCCAATCTGGCGCAAGCCCGATCCCGCGGACCCAAGGCGACACAGGCGACGTGACCGAGACGACGCGACACCCGCACAGAAGAAGAAGGACCGTGCTCATGGCCGAGACCAAGGCCCCCCCTCAGGCTTCCAACCCGGCTTCCCCCCAGGTGCCCGACGTCAAGCTGCCCGATCCGGTCGAGATGTCGCGGGCGATGACCCGCATCGCCGAGCAGAGCCAGCGGCTGGTCTCCGAGTTCCTCGCCCGTCAGGCCGCCGACGGCGCCGGCCCGAAGAGCCCGGATCCGATGGGCGTCGGCCATGCCTTCCTTGAGATGACCACCCGCATGATGGCCGACCCGGCCAAGCTGATGCAGGCGCAGATGTCGCTGTGGCAGGACTACCTGACCCTGTGGCAGCGCACCACCCAGCGCTTCTTCGGGCAGGAAACCCAGCCGGTCATCGCGCCCGCCAAGGACGACCGCCGCTTCAAGGACGCCGCCTGGGACGAGAACACGCTGTTCGACTTCATCAAGCAGTCCTATCTGCTGAGCGCCCGGTGGATGCAGTCGACCGTCAATCAGGTCGAGGGGCTGGACGACCACACCGCCAAGAAGGTCGATTTCTACACCCGCCAGTTCGTCGACGCGATGGCGCCCTCCAACTTCGTCATGACGAACCCGGAGGTGCTGCGCGCGACCATCGAGAGCGGCGGCGAGAATCTGGTCAAGGGGCTGGAGCATCTGCTGAAGGATCTGGAGCGCGGCAAGGGCGAGCTGCGCATCTCCATGACCGACTACGATGCCTTCCAGCTGGGCAAGAACATCGCGGTCACGCCGGGCAAGGTCGTCTACCAGACCAGCCTGATGCAGCTGATCCAGTACACCCCGACCACGCCGGACGTGAACAAGCGTCCGCTGATGATCGTGCCGCCCTGGATCAACAAATTCTATATCCTCGACCTGCGCGAGAAGAACAGCTTCATCAAGTGGGCGGTCGACCAGGGCCACACCGTCTTCGTCCTGTCCTGGGTCAACCCGGACGAGACGCTGGCGGCCAAGGGCTTCGAGGACTACATGGTCGAAGGCCCGCTGGCGGCGCTCGACGCCATCGAGAAGGCGACCGGCGAGAAGGACGTGAACGCCATCGGCTATTGCCTGGGCGGCACGCTTCTGGCTTCCACGCTCGCCTATATGGCGGTCAAGAAGGACGACCGCATCAAGTCGGCGACCTTCTTCACCACGATGCTGGACTTCGCCGAGGCCGGCGAGCTGTCGATCTTCATCGACGAGGAGCAGCTGACCTTCATCGAAGGGCAGATGGCCGAGCAGGGCTATCTCGACGGCGCCAAGATGGCGACCACCTTCAACATGCTGCGCGCCAACGACCTGATCTGGTCGTTCGTCGTCAACAACTACCTGCTGGGCAAGGATCCCTTCCCCTTCGACCTGCTGTACTGGAACAGCGACAGCACCCGCATGCCGGCGGCGATGCACAGCTTCTACCTGCGCAACATGTACCAGAAGAACATGCTGGCGCAGCCGGGGGCCGTGACGCTGAAGGGTGTTCCGGTCGACCTCGGCAAGGTCAAGGTGCCGGCGCTGTTCCTGTCGGCCCGCGAGGACCACATCGCGCCGTGGAAGAGCACCTACAGCGGCGCCCAGCTGTTCAGCGGCCCGGTCAAGTTCGTGCTGGGTGCGTCCGGCCACATCGCCGGTGTCGTCAACCCGCCGGCGGCCAACAAATACTGCTACTGGACCAGCGACAAGCTGGCCAAGACCTCCGACGAGTGGCTGGAGAAGGCGACCCAGACCGCCGGTTCCTGGTGGCCGGAATGGAACAAGTGGGTCGGCCAGTATGCCAACGGCAAGGTTCCCGCCCGCCAGCCCGGCGACGGCGCCCTGCCCGCGTTGGAAGACGCACCCGGCTCCTACGTCGCGGTCAAGAACGGCTAAGGCGGAGCCGAGAGGCTTCACCCGCGCTTATCCGCACGGAAAACCCCCGCCCAACTTGGCGGGGGTTTTTCTTTTCCGTCCAATCCGATAGTGTTACGCACGCGCATGTTAAGGGTTTGTTTGCCCTTTTGACGCCACCTAACGCCTGCGCACATTCGCACGCCCCGGGGATCCGCCGTTCATGCCATCCGACGCCCAGACAGGTATGATGGGAGCCGCCACGGCAGCGATGGCGAACGCCGAACCGGTCAAGCTCGCCGAGCGCTACGAGATCCAGCCGGGCGCGCCGATCCCGCTGCTGAACGCCGTCGGCGGCAATGCCTTCACCGCCAAGGCGCTGCGTGAAAAGCGGATCGAGCCCTTCGCCATCATCTGCCATGCGTCGGTGCTGCCGCGGATGGACATCTGCTCGACCGTCGGCAGCTTCGACAACGCCACCCACATGCGGCTGCTCGATTGGGGGCTGGTGGACTGGCCGCAGGACCGCGGGCGGCGCTTCTGCCTGGTGTTCGAGCGGCCGGGCGGCAAGCGGCTGATGGGGTCGCTGACCGACACGCTGGATCCGATGCCGGAAGACCAGCTGACCCGGCAGATCGTCCACCCGCTGGTGTCGGCGCTGAAGGAGCTGTCGAGCCGCGGCGTCGTCCACGGCGCGATCCGCCCGACCAATCTGTTCTACCGCGATCTCGCGTCCGGCGCGCTGATGCTGGGCGACTGCGTGTCGACCCAGCCCGGCTATGGCCAGCCGGTGCTGCTTGAGACGATCGAGCGCGGCATGGCCAACCCGGCCGGGCGCGGCACCGGCACCATGGCCGACGACCTCTATTCGCTGGGCGTCACCCTGCTGATCCTGGCGCTCGGCCGCAACCCGCTGTCCGGCCTGGACGACGAGGCGGTGCTGCAGGCGAAGATGGAGCGCGGCTCATACCCGGCGCTGGTCCAGCAGCACCGGCTGCCGCTGGCGATCAACGAGGTGGTGCGCGGCCTGCTGGTCGACGACCCCAAGCAGCGCTGGACCCTGAACGACCTCGATCTGTGGGTGGCCGGCCGCCGGCTCAGCCCGAAGCAGCCGCAGATTTCCCGCCGTGCCGCCCGGCCGCTGGAATTCCAGGGGTCGGAATACTGGCATTGCCGCACGCTGGCCCGCGCCTTCGCCCGCCATGCCCCCGCCGCCGCCTCCGTGATAGAAAGCGGGGAGCTGGACAAGTGGCTGCGCCGGTCGATGGGCGACGATGTGCGGGCGGAGGCGGTGAGCCACGCCATCCAGACCGCCTCCAGCGGCAAGGGCGGCACCCAGGGCGACCGGCTGGTGGCCCGCGTCTGCATCGCGCTCGACCCTGCCGCCCCCATCCGCTACCGCGGCCGGGCGATGATGCCGGACGGCATCGCCACCATGCTGGCCGACGCCTTCATGCGCGGCGAATCCCCCCAGGCGGTGGCCGAGGTGCTCGCCAACCAGCTGCCGATGTTCTGGGTCAACGTCCAGGCCGACTTCAAGCCGGAATTCGTGCCGCTGGTGCAGAGTTTCGACCAGCTGCGCGGCTTCCTCGACCGCTCCAGCCACGGGTTGGGGGTGGAGCGCGTGCTGTACGAGATGAACCCGACCATGCCCTGCATGAGCGCTCTGGTGGTCAAGCAGCTGCCGACCACCCCGGCCGAGCTGCTGCGGGCGCTCGACTGGATCGCCGCCGGGGGCGAACGGCACAAGGACCCCATCGACCGGCAGATCGCCGCCTTCCTCGGCGCCCGTCACAAGCGCGGGGACGAGCTGCTGTTCACCCAGCTCGGCAGCGGGGTGGAGCCGATGCGGCGCATCATCGCCATGCTGACCATCCTGTCGGACATCCAGGCCCGCACCGGCGTCGATGGGCTGACCCATCTGGCCAGCTGGGTGGTGGCGATGCTCGACCCCGCCTTCCGCCGCTTCCACAACCGGCCGCAGCAGCAGGAGGTGCGCAAGATGGCGGACGCCGCCGCGCACAACGGCCGGCTGACCGAACTGCTGAAGGTGGTCGACGATCCCGATGCGCTTCGCCGCGACCGGCTGGAATTCGAAGCGGCGCAGATCGCCTACCGCGAGGCCGATGCGGAGATGGACAAGATCCGCCACACCATCGCCGACCGCAATTCCATCATCGAGACGTCGGGCCGGCAGGTCGCCGCCATCGTGTCCAGCCTGCTGTCGACCCTGCTGGTTGCCGGCATCATCCTGTTCTTCGCCTTCTGACCGGAACGCGTAAAGTCTGAATCGAGGGGGGATCGCCATGGCGCGCAAGAAGAAGAAAAAGGGTGGCGCCCTCACGCTGATCCTGCTGATCGTGCCGGCGGCGCTGATCGTGCTGCCGACGACCATCCTGTTCGGAATCGGCATGATCCCGACCATCGTCGCCTATGTCGTCGACCGCGATCCCGACAAATCGGCGCCGATCACCGTCGGCGGGCTGAATTTCTGCGGCTGCATGCCCTTCGCCATCGATTTGTGGAAGCACCAGCACACCATCGGCGCCGCCGCGAAGATTTTCGCCGACCCGCTGGCCTGGCTGGTGATGTACAGCGCCGCCGCCGTCGGCTGGGGCATCTATTACGGCATTCCGCCGATGGTCGCCGGCATGGAGGTCAGCCGCGCCGAGAAGCGGGTCGAGGTGCTGAAGCAGAAGAAGGTGGCGCTGGTCCAGGAATGGGGACCGGACGTGGCCGGCGATTACTTCGACGAGTCCGGCGGCATGGAGCCGGATGCCGAAATGGCGAACGCCTGATCGGGCGACGGCCCCGCTGCCGGACTTGCAACCGGACTCGCCGTCAGGGCATGATCCATGCAGAGGGCCGCCGGGTCGGCCATGAGGTTGGAATGTTCAGCGTCAGCGAGACTGAAGCCGCCGCGATCCAGAGGGCGTTTCACGAAAGCGGCGAATGGGCGGCCGTCGTCGAGCTGCGGCGGCATTTCCACATTCAGGACAATGTGAACGCCCTGAACGCCGTCCGCTCCATCGTCAGATGGGCGGGGGCGGTGCCGCCGCATCCGCAGCCCACCTCCCCTCTCTGAACCTGCCCCCCGACCCAGCCTCAGCCGATCATGCCGGCCACCGCCCGTGCCACATCGGCATGGATGGCGTCCTGCTGCTTGAAGTCCTTCGCGGTGTGGGTCAGGTAGCTGGCGACCAGCAGCGGCGCGCGGCCCTCCGGCCACAGGATGGCGATGTCGTTGGCGGTGCCGTTGGTGCCGGTCCCCGTCTTGTCGCCGACCCGCCAGCCGGCCGGCAGCCCGGCGCGCAGACGCTTGTCGCCGGTCTTGTTGGCGACCATCCAGTCGGTCAGCTGCTTGCGCGAGTCCGGACGCAGCACGTCGCCGACCAGCAGCCGCTCCATGCTGCGCACCATGGCGGCCGGGGTGGTGGTGTCGCGCGGGTCGCCGGGGATGGCGGTGTTCAGACTTGGCTCGTTGCGGTCCAGCCGCGTGGTCTTGTCGCCGATGCCGCGCAGGAAGGCGGTGAGGCCGGCCGGGTTGCCGACGCCCGGCAGCAGCAGGTTCGCCGCGACATTGTCGCTGAGCGTCACCGCCGCCTCGCACAGTTCGGCCAATGTCGGCGGCGTGCCGTTGAGCCGGGTCTCCGAGAAGGGCGCGTAGGGCACCAGATCGGCCTTGGTCACCGCAATCCGCCGGTCGAGCCGGTCCTTGCCCTGGTCCACACTCTTCAGGACGGCGGCGGCCAAAAGAAATTTGAAGGTGCTGCACATCGGGAACCGCTCGTCACCGCGCCAGTCCTGCAGCCGGCCGTTCGCGCTGTCGAGCACCGCGACGCCAAGACGGCCGCCGGTGCGTCCCTCCAGCTCGCTCATGCGCGCTGCGAACGCATCGCTTCCCGCGGCTTTCCCGCCTTTGTTCTTGCCGGTTTCCGCCGCCCGCGCCCCGGCCGCCGACAGCAGCAGAACCCCGCCCGTCGCCGCCAGGAACCCCCGCCTTCCGATCATTCCGACCTCCCTCTGCATCGTTGCGATGGCAGGACGATAGAAATCCCGGCGGAGGCCGGCAAACGAGCTTTCCTCGCGGAAGACCCAAATTAAACTTATGCCTTGCCGGGGCGGCGCCATGGCAGGCTATGGGCGCCGCGGCAAGAGGCGGACAGGGCGTGGACAGCGGGAGGAAACCGGCCGATGCCGATGCGTCAGGAGATGGAGACGGACCGCTTCGAGGCGACGGCCGAGGACGGCAGCGTCCATGCGGTGGTCGAGACGACCAGCTATATCCAGATGGTGACCTTCCGCGGCCCCGCCGGCTGGGTACCGGAGGGCAAGAGCTATCGCCTGGACGGCGGCGACGCGGTGGAGCAGACGGCGGACGGCGGGTTCCGCATCGCCGCGTCGGGACTGGCGATCAGGCGGATCGGCTGAGCGCATCAGCGCTTTCCGCTGGCGCGGCCGGGGCGGTTGAGGCCATCCTCCCGGCAACGCCGGACCCGACCCGTTCGGGCCCACAAATCAGGGAGACAGAGATCGTGACCGCGCCCTTCATCCTCTACGGCAACGTGAATTCCCAGCCCGCGACCCGCATCGCGCTGTTCTTCCGGCTGGCCGGCATCCCGTTCCAGTACCGTCACCTCGATCTGCGCGCCGGTCAGCAGAAGTCGCCGGAGTATCAGGCGATCAACCGCTTCGGCCGGGTGCCGACGCTGGTCCATGGCGACCATTCGATCTCCGAATCCAGCGTGATCCTGACCTATCTGGCCGAACAGACCGGCCAGTTCGGCGGCCGCGACGAGGCCGAGAAGCTGCGCCTCGCCGAATGGCTGAGCTGGCTGGCCGACGTGCTGCTGCCGGTCCAGCGCGCCCGCGCCGTGCGCAAGTTCAACGGCGATGCCAACGCCCTGCCCTGGCTCGACGGCTCGGCAGCCAGCGGGTTGAAGCTGTTCGACCAGCATCTGTCCGGCCACAGCTACATCCAGAGCGAACGCCTGACCATCGCCGACATCTTCGCCTTCCCCTGGATCGACCTGCTGAGCGAATCCGGGATCGATGAGAAGGACTATCCGAACGTCAAGGCCTGGGCCGACCGCGTCCGCGCGCAGCCGGGCTACAAGCCGCAGTATGAGCTGATGCCGCAGGCCGACGCCGAGTGCTGAAATAAGATAAGGGGGTCGCGGCGGGTTGGCCGCCGCGACCGTTCAGCCCCGCGTGTCGTCGATCACCTTGCCGTCGTTGGGCAGGCTTGCCGGCGCCACGAACTCCACCGCGCCCTTCAGCTTCGTCACCGACGCCAAAGTCTCGCGGATGGCGGCGGCGAGACCCTCGCCGCTCTCCTCCGCCTCGCAGCGGAGCGTCATGGTGTCGCTGGCATCCTGGCGGCCGACGACCAGACGGGCGCGGGCGATCTGGGGATGGCGGCGCAGCACCTCGGCGACCTGGCTCGGGTGCACGAACATGCCCTTGACCTTGGTGGTCTGGTCGGCGCGGCCCATCCAGCCCTTCAGCCGCATGTTGGTCCGGCCGCAGGGGCTGGTGCCCGGCAGCACCGCCGACAGGTCGCCGGTGGCGAAGCGGATCAGCGGATAGGCCGGGTTGAAGATGGTCACCACCACCTCGCCGACCTCGCCGTCGGGAACCGGGTCGCCGGTGCCGGGACGGACGATCTCGACGATGCAGCCCTCGTTCACCACCAGACCGGAGCGCGCCGGGGTCTCGTAGGCGACGATGCCGAGATCGGCGGTGCCGTAGCTCTGGGTGACGTCCAGCCCGCGCGCCTCGTAGAAGGCACGGGCGTCGGGCAGATAGGGGCCGCCCGACACGGCGGCGATGCGGATGGAGGAGACGTCCAGCCCCAGCGCGTCGCCCTTCTCCAGGATGATCTTCAGGAAGTCGGGCGTGCCGATATAGCCGCGCGGCTTCAGGCTGGCGACGACCTGGGCCTGCATCTCGGTGTTGCCGGTGCCGGCGGGGATGACGGCGCATTCGAGGGCGTGCGCCCCCGTCTCGAACATCGAGCCGGCGGGGGTCAGGTGGTAGGCGAAGCAGTTGTGGGCGAGGTCGCCGGCGCGGAAGCCGGCGGCGAACAGCGCGCGGGCGCTGCGCCACGGGTCGACGCCATGCGGTTCGGGATCGTGGATCGGGCCGGGAGAGGCGAAGACGCGGGCCAGCCGGCCGGTCTCCATGGCGGCCAATCCGCCGAAGGGCGGGTGGGCCTGCTGCAACGCGATCAGGTCGGATTTCCGCGTCACCGGCAGGGTCGCCAGCGCGTTGCGGTCATGGATCGACGCCGGGTCGATGTCGGCCAGCAGCCGGCGGAAATAGGGGGCCGCGTCCTTGGCGTGGTGCAGATGGGCAGGCAATGCCGCGAACTGCTCGGCCTCGCGCCGGTCGGAGGAACGGGTTTCGAGGTCGTCGTAGAAATCGGTCATGGTCGTTCGTCCGTTCAGGGGTCGGCCGATCAGGTTTTGGCATCGGCGGCGGGAGGGTCGGCGATGCGACGCCCCGCCACTCCCCTCAAATCCAGCGCTTGCGGCGCTTGAAGCTCTTCAGGTTCTTGAAGCTCTTGCGCTCTTCATTGCCGCCGCCGAGGTAGAATTCCTTCACATCCTCGTTGTTGCGCAGCTCTTCGGCGGTGCCGTCCAGCACGACCTTGCCGTTCTCCATGATGTAGCCGCGGGTCGCGGCCTGGAGCGCCATGCGGGCGTTCTGCTCCACCAGCAGGATGGTGACGCCAAGGTCCTTGTTGATCTGCTGGACGATGCTGAACACCTCCTTCACCATCAGCGGCGACAGGCCCATGCTCGGCTCGTCCATCAGGATCAGCTTCGGCCGGGCCATCATCGCACGGCCGATGGCCAGCATCTGCTGCTCGCCGCCCGACAGGTAGCCGGCGAGGCCGGTGCGCTCCTTCAGCCGGGGGAAATAGCTGAAGACCATGTCCAGATCGTCCTTCACCCCGTTGTCGCGGCGGGTGTAGGCGCCCAGGCGCAGATTCTCCAGGCAGGTCATGTCGGCGATGATGCGCCGGCCCTCCATCACCTGGAAGATGCCCTTGCGGACGATCTGGTCGGGATCGATGCCGTTGATGCGCTCGCCATTGAAGGTGATGTCGCCGCGGGTGACTTCGCCGTCCTCGGTCTTCAAAAGGCCGGAGATCGCCTTCAGCGTCGTCGATTTGCCGGCGCCGTTGGCGCCGAGCAGGGCCACGATCTCGCCCTCCGGCACCTCCAGGCTGAGGCCGCGGAGCACGAGGATCACGTCGTTGTAGACGACCTCGATGTTGTTGACGGACAGCATCAGCTTTTTCGCGGCCGTGACCGGCGGTGCGACGGAAGCGTTGGTCGAAGCGGCCGTGGCGGTGTTCAGCATGCGGCACCTGAACTGTTCGTAAAGATTGGGGGCGCCCCCGCCGATGACGTACGGGGGCGCCGGGTACTCAGCGGCTTACCAGCCCAGCCATTCCGGCTTGCGCGGGACGTCGACGGTGGTCAGCTTCTCCAGCTTGATGGTGCCGGCCTTGACCAGCTCGTCCACCCCGGCGCCGGTCTCGCCCGACACCTTGGCACGGTAGATGTTGACCGCCGTCATGCCGCGGTGGTCGGTATCGGTCCAAGTCGAGGGAACGCAGACGCCCTCCAGCCCGGCGGGCACCCAGTCCTTCTTCTGGTACATCGCCTTGCGGATGTTCGGGCCGGTGACGCCGCCGTTGGCCGAGGCCCAGTCCATCGCCTCCTTCATGTAGAAGGCGGTGCAGACGCCGGCCATATAGTGCACCGGGCGGTAGGCGTTGCCCGAGGCGTCGGAGATCTTGGAGATGTCCTTCAGCGTCTTCATGCCGGGCGCGTCGCCGTTCCAGGTGACGGCGGTGCGCATCGGGAACACCACACCGTCGGCGGCCGAGCCGGCGGCCTTGGCGGCATTCTCGTCCATGCCCCAGACGTTGCCCATGAACTGCACTTTGGCGCCGACCGTCTGGCAGGCCTTCAGCACAGAGATGTTGGAGCCGGCGGTGTTGCCGAGATAGGCGTAGTTGACGCCGGACTGCTTCAGCGTCAGGCACTGGGCGGTGTAGTCGCCGGGGGTCAGGGCGAACTGCACGGCCGGCAGCACCTCGAAGCCCAGCTCCTTGGCCAGTTGCTCGCCGGCATCCTTGGGCGCGTTGGGATAGGGGTGGTTGGCGCCCATGTGGACGTATTTCGGCTTGCCCTGGCCGCCCTGCTTCTTCCAGTCCTCCGCCGCCCAGGTCAGCATGCCGCGCAGCGCGTCGGAATAGGAGGGACCGTAGAAGAAGTTGTAGGGCGCCGGCTTGGAGCCGTGCGGACCCTTGCCGGTCGGGTCGGTCAGGTGGCCGGAGTAGGAGCCGGAATAGGCCGGGATCTCGTCCTTGCCGACGAAGCCGGTCAGCGCCTCGGTGTCGGCGGTGCCCCAGCCCTGGAGCGCCGCGATCTTGTCGCTGCCCGACGACCACTTCTTGTACTGGCTGATGGCGCGCGGCGCCTGATAGCCGTAATCGACGCTGTCGACCGCCAGCTTGGTGCCGTTGATGCCGCCCTTGGAATTGATGTAGGCCAGCGCGTCCGCGACGCCCTGCGCATAGGGCACGCCGACGTCCGAGGTGGCGCCGGACTGGTCCGCCAGATGGCCGACCGGGATGTCGGCATAAGCAGTGGCGGAGGTCGCCAGCAGGAAGGCGGAGGTTGCGAAGAGCGCGGTCTTGATCGACATGGTGCGTTGACTCCCCAGTCTGTTCTGTTTGTTGATCGGCAAAAGCGTCGGCACTCAGTGCGAGAAGGGATAGAGCTTCCAGTAGGCCTTGATCTGCTTCCAGCGGTGGGCCAGCCCGTCGGGCTCGAACACCAGGAACAGGATGATGACGAGGCCGATCGACATCTCGCGCAGGAAGGCGATGTTGTCCTTCAAATTCAGCGCGGTATCGAGGGCGGTGCCGCTCACCAGCTTGGTCAGCGCCTGCATCGCCTCGGGCAGGAAGACCATGAAGGCGGTGCCCATCAGCGTGCCCATGATTGAGCCCAGCCCGCCGATGATGATCATGCCCAGGAACTGGATCGAGAAGAGGATGGTGAAGCCCTCGACCGACACGAACTGGAGGTAATGGGCATAGAGGGCGCCGCCGATGCCGGCGTAGAAGGCGGAGATGCCGAAGGACATCGTCCGGTACTTCGTCAGGTTGATGCCCATGATCTCGGCGGAGAGATAATGGTCGCGCACCGCCACCAAAGCACGGCCGTCGCGGGTCCGCATCAGGTTGGTGGCGAGGATGTACATCACCACCAGCGCCACCAGCGCCACGTAGAAGAAGCGCTCGTCGGTATCGAAGGCGAAGCCGAAGATGGTCAGCGGCTCGGCGATGGTGCCGGCGGTGCCGCCGGTGAACCAGTCGGCACGGGCGAAGAAGTCCTGAAGGATGTACTGCGCCGCCAGCGTCGCGATGGCGAGGTACAGGCCCTTCAGCCGCGCCGCCGGCATGCCGAACAAGAGGCCGACCAGCGTGGTGATCACGCCCGCCAGCGGAATGGCCAGCGCCACCGGGACGCCGACACTGTTGCTGAGCCAGGCCGAGGCGAAGGCGCCGAAGCCGAAGAAGGCGGAATGGCCGATGGAGATCTGGCCGGTGAAGCCGACCAGGATGTTCAGGCCGAGTGCCGCGATGCCGAGATAGCTGATCTGGATCAGCAGGCTGAGCCAGTAGCGGTCCATGAAGGCCGGGCAGGCCAGCAGGAGGACCACGCCCAGGATCGCAAAGTTGCGGCTGGTCCTGGTCGGGAAGATGGTGGTGTCGGACCCGTAGGACGTCTTGTAATCGCCGCTCGGGATGATGCTGACGGATGCCATGGGGGCCTCACACGCGCTCGATGTCTTTGGTGCCGAACAGGCCGTAGGGCTTGATCATCAGGATGGCGATCAGGACGTAGAAGGGTGCGATCTCGTACATGTTGCCCCAGTTCAGCCACTGGCTGTCCAGGTAGTGCGCCATGTTCTCCAGCACGCCGACGATCAGCCCGCCGACCACGGCGCCGATGACGCTGTCCAGCCCGCCGAGGATCACCGCCGGGAACACCTTGATGCCGAAGAAGGACAGAGCCGACGACACGCCGTTGACCACGCCCACCGTGACGCCGGCCACCGCCGACACCATGGCGGAGATCGCCCAGCTCATCGCGAACATGTGGCGGACCGAGATGCCCAGCGACTGCGCCACCTGCTGGTCGAAGGCGGTGGCCCGCATGGCGAGACCGGTCCGCGAGTATTTGAAGAACCAGCCGAAGCCCGCCATGATCAGGATCGAGATCAGCAGCGACATGACGTAGACGGTCTGCACCTCCAGCCCGAACAGGTTGACGGTGGGGCTGGCGAAGATCGGCGGGAAGGGCTTGGCGAAGACGCCGAACATCCACTTCATCGCCGCCTGGAAGACGATGGACAGGCCGATCGTCACCATGATGACGGAGATGATCGGCTCGCCGATCATCGGCCGCAGCACGACGATCTGCAGGATGACGCCAAAGGCCAGCATGAAGGCCAGGGTGATCGGGAAGCCGATCCAGAAGGGCAGCTGCCAGTGGGTCAGCAGCCACCAGCAGGTCCAGGCGCCGATCAGCAGGAATTCGCCCTGCGCGAAGTTGACGATGCGGCTGGCCTTGTAGATCAGCACGAAGGACATGGCGACCACGCCATACAGCGCGCCGACGATCAGGCCGTTGACGAGAAGCTGAAACAGAAGGGTCATGGCGTGGCCTCGCCGATGTGGGATCCAAATCCCCCTCTCCCCCCGGGGAGAGGGTCGGGGTGAGGGGGTTGCTTGGCGAGGAGCGTCCGGCAGACGGATCCCCCTCACCCATCCTCTCCCCGGGGGGAGAGGGGCTTTTCCTGTTTGCATAGGCGTTACGCCGCAACCGGTTGCCGCGGCGCCTTGGCGGCGGCCGGGGCCAAGTCGATGACGGTCAGGGTGGTGCGGATCCGCTGCTTGGTGCCGTCCTGGAAGGCAATCGTGGTGTCCACGTCGATCTTCGGCTGGCCGGTATAGATGCTGTCGATGATGGTGCCGTACTTCTCGGCGATGACGCCGCGGCGCACCTTGCGGGTGCGGGTCAGCTCGCCGTCGTCGGCGTCCAGCTCCTTGTAGAGCAGCAGGAACTTGGAGATGCGCTGGTACTCGGGCAGCGTCTGGTTCACCCGCTCCACCTCCGCCCGCAGCAGGTCGTAGACCTCCTGCTTCGAGGACAGGTCGGAGTAGGTCGTAAACGCGATGCGGTTCTTCTCCGCCCACTTCGACACGATGGGGAAGCGGATGCAGATGATCGCCGACAGATAGTCGCGCTTGTCACCCAGGATCACCGCCTCGGCGACATACGGCGAGAATTTCAGCTTGTTCTCGATGTATTGCGGACTGAAGCGGTCGCCCTGGGCGGTGGTGGCGATGTCCTTGATGCGGTCGATGATGACCAGATGGCCCTTCTTGTCGAAGAAACCGGCGTCACCCGTGTGCATCCAGCCGTCGCGCATGTCGGCGACGGTCGCCTTCTCGTTCCGGTAATAGCCGGCGAACATGTTGGGGTGGCGGGTGACGATCTCGCCGACGCCGTTGTGGTCGGGCTCGATCACCTTGACCTCGATGCCGCTGTCGAACGGCACGCCGACCGTGTCGAAATCGACGTCGGTGCCGCGATGGACGGTGTAGGCGCCCATCGTCTCGGTCTGGCCGTAGATCTGGCGAAGCGGGACGCCGAGCGCCTGGAAGAACTTGAAGGTGTCGGGGCCGAGCGCGGCACCGCCGGTCGCCGCCGATTTCAGGTTGGTGAAGCCCAGCCGGTCGCGCAGCGCCTTGAACAGGATCGCGTCGGCCATCGCCGAGCGCTGCCCCTTCGCCAGAGCCTCCAGCCCCAGCTTCATGCCGAGATCGAACATCTTCTGCTTGAAGGGCGAGGCGTCCATCATGCGGGCGCGCACGTCGGCGGCGATCTGCTCCCACAGGCGCGGGGCGAACAGCACGAAGCTCGGCCCGATCTCACGGAAGTCGTGCATCATCGTCTCGGCTTCCTCGACGAAGTTCACGCGCATCCGCGACACCATGCCCATACCGACCGCATAGACCTGTTCCATGATCCAGGACAGCGGCAGGACCGAGACGTAATCGTCCTCCGGACCCTTGGGATCGGCGGACAGGTAGCTGGCGACATGGCGGATCAGCCGGCCGGCCGGCAGCATCGCCATCTTCGGGTTCGACGTGGTGCCGGACGTGGTGCAGAGGATGGCGACCTCCTCACCCTTGGTCGCCGCGACCATGCGGTCGTAGAGGTCCGGCTGCTGCGCATGCAGCGCCTCGCCCATCGCCACCAGTTCGGTGACCGGCATCAGGCGCGGATCATGGTATTTGCGCATGCCGCGCGGGTCGGAATAGATGATGTGCTGCAGGGTCGGCAGCCGCTCGGCGAGGTTCAGCAGCTTGTCGACCTGCTCCTCGTCCTCGGCGAACACCACCTTCACGTCGGCATAGGTGATGAGGTAGGCGACCTCCTCGTCCAGCGCGTCGCGGTAGATGCCCAGGCTGTAGCCGCGCACCGCATGGGTGGCGATCTCGCCCATCACCCAGTCGGGACGGTTGTCGCCGAGAAGCCCGACGACCTCGCCCGGCACGACGCCGAGCTTGGTCATGCCCAGCGCGAAGGCGCGGACACGGGCATGGACCTGGCTCCAGGTGAAGGTGCGCCAGATGCCGAAATCCTTCTCGCGCATGGCGATGTCGTTGCCATGCTCACGGGCATGCAGGGCCAGCAGCTTCGGCAGGGTGTCGTTGACGGCCAGATCGGGAAGCGTGTTGGTCGTCATCACGCAACCTCCTTGCGCGGCTGGACCGCCGTCGCCGGCGCCTCCTCCTCGTCGTCCTCGCCCAGATAGGCGCGTCGGACACGGGGATCGGCCAGGACCTCCTCCGGCTTGCCTTCGGCGATCTTCTTGCCGAATTCCAGCACCATCACCCGGTGCGAGATGTCCATGACCACGCCCATGTCGTGTTCGATCATGACCACGGTCATGCCGAACTCCTCGTTGAGGTCGACGATGTAGCGGGCCATGTCCTCCTTCTCTTCGAGGTTCATGCCGGCCATCGGCTCGTCCAGCAGGATCAGGTCGGGCTTCAACGCGATGGCACGGGCCAGCTCCACCCGCTTGCGCAGGCCGTAGGACAACGTGCCGGCGGTCGCCTTGCGCACATGCTGGATTTCGAGGAAGTCGATGATCTCCTCCACCTCGCGGCGGTGGGACAGCTCCTCTTTCCTGGCGCCGGTCAGCCAGTAGAGCGACCCGGTCAGGAAGTTGTTCTTCAGCAGATGGTGGCGGCCGACCATGATGTTGTCGAGCACGGTCATGTGCCCGAACAGCGCCAGATTCTGGAAGGTGCGGCCGATGCCGAGGGCGGCGCGGTGGTTCGGGGTCATCCCCGTCACGTCGCGGCCCTTGAAATAGACCTTGCCGTCGGTCGGCCGGTAGCGGCCGGAGATGCAGTTGACCATCGAGGTCTTGCCGGCCCCGTTGGGACCGATGATCGAGAACAACTCGCCCTTACGGATGCCGAAACTGACGTCGGTCAGCGCATGGACGCCCCCGAAGCGCAGATTGACGCCCCGAGCCTCGAAGATGGTCTCCGCCTGGGTGGTGGGCGACTTTTGGCCAGGGGAATTCTGGCCAGGGCCGGGGTGTGGTGCGACGGGCGCGCCTGACATTTCCTCCTCCGTTGCTGTTGGTACCGCTTCTCGGGGTCACGATCCGGCTCTTTGGTGGCCGGCGGGGTCCATATTGTGGACCGTTTCATGAGCAACTTCCTCACTATATACCGGGGTGCGGTCTGTTTTCAACACTGACATTCCGCCACTGCATGTTTTTTGTTGCGGCAAGCGGCCTTACGGTCCATATGATGGACCTCATGAGCAGTCACGCCGACATCGTCCCCGCTCCAGCCACTCCCCCCTCCACTCCGGGCGCGGCGGGCGGTACCCAAAGCCTGGAGCGCGCCATCGCGCTGCTGCGCGCGGTCGCCGACGCCGAAACCGACGGGGCGCGGCTGGCCGATTTGATGACGGGGGTCGGGCTGTCGAAGGCCACCGCGCACCGGCTGCTGATGGCGCTGGCGCGCGACGGGCTGGTCGAGCAGGATGGTCGCAGCAAGCGCTATCACCTGGGTCCCGACCTGATGGCGCTGGGCGATCTGGCGGCGCTGCGCCACCGTCCGCCGGCACCGCCGCCTCCCCCTGCCCCGCCCCAGCCGCCGGAGACCGCGGCACCGGTGGCCGTGCAGCCCTCACCGCCCGTGCTGATGGTGAGGCCGTCGGCCTTCCTGCGGCCGGAATACCGCGGCGACTCCATCGCGCTGGCGACATTGCTGTGCGACCGCCATGTCCGTGCCGCCGACGGCGCGCGGGCGGCGCTGCTGCATGAAAGCGTCGCCGGACAAACGACGGAGCTGAGTTTCGCCCGGCTGGCCCGGGATTCGGCGCGCTTCGCCACCGTGCTGGCCGGCATGGGGGTGGGACCGGGCGACCGGGTGGCGGTCCTGCTGCCGAAGGGGCCGGAACTGCTGATCACCGCGCTGGCGATCTGGCGGCTGGGCGGTGTCTACATGCCGCTGTTCACCACCTACACCGCCTCGGCCGTCGCCTACCGGCTGGCCGACAGCGACGCGCGGGCCATCGTCACCAACGGCTTCCTGCGCCGCAAGGTGCCGCGCGACAACACCCGCCCGGTGGTGACGGTGGAGGGCGACGAGGCCTTCGGCCCCGACGCCGTGCCCTTCTGGTCGTCGCTGCACGAGGCCGCGCCGCTGGCCGAGGTGGCGCGTTACCGCGAAGGCGACGCCTTCGCCCTGATCTACACCTCGGAATCCGAGCCGACGCCGCTCGGCGTCTCGCTGCCGGTCAAGGCGCTGTCGGGGATCGAACAGTACATGCGCATCGGCCTCGACCTGCGCGACGACGACATCTACTGGAACATGGCCGATCCCGGCTGGGCCTATGGCGCCTATTACGGGCTGGTCGGGCCGCTGCTGCTCGGACGGACGACGATCTTCTGCGACGGGCCGTACGATGTGCGGCAGGGCTACCGCATGCTGACCAAGTTCGGCGTCACCAACCTGACCGCCGCCCCGTCGCAGATCCGCGCCTGGCACGGCGCCGACCCCGGCGTGTCGCATCAGACCGCGCTGCGCATCCTGTCGGTGGTGGGCGAGCCGCTGCCGCCCGACCTGATCGCCTGGGCCAACCGGACGGTGAAGGTTCCCCTGCTCGACCAGTATGGTCAGCGCGAGACCGGCATCTTCATCGTGAACCGCTACGATCCCGACGGCATCGGCCGCCACGAGTCCGAAGGACCGGACGGTGCGGATGCGGTCCAGCCGGCAAGCGGCTCGCTCGGCCGGCCGATGCCGGGCTTCCGCGTCGTCATCCTCGACCCAGACGGGCGGGAGGCGCCGGTGGGTGGTGCCGGCGAGATCGCGATCGACGTCGACCACTCGCCGCTGTTCTGGTTCGAATCCTACGCCAACAACCCGGACCGCACCGCCCAACGCTTCCGCCACGGCCGACGCTACTACCTGACCGGCGACCGGGCTTTCCTGGACGGCGACGGCAACATCCATTACCGCGGCCGGGCATCCGACGCGATCCAGATGCAGCAGGGCGAATAGTCACGGCCCCCTCTTTTCGGGTATAGAACGCGTTCGGGACTGCGGCTGCGGCAATGGGAAGAGCGCGAAGGACGGGTATGGAATCCAAGACGAAGAACCGCGAATCCTGGCTGGCGGCCGCCTTCGCGGCGCTGGCCGAAGGCGGCGTCGACAAGGTTCGGGTTGAGGTGCTGGCGAAGGCCCTGAAGGTCACCAAGGGCAGCTTCTACTGGCATTTCCGCGACCGCACCGAGCTGATGAGCGCCCTGCTGGACAGCTGGAAGCTGGGCCGCATCGCCGCGATCAAGGAACAGACCCGGCTGGACGGGCGCGAACCGGCGCAGCAGCTGCGCGACCTGCTGGCGCTCTATGGCGGCAACAAGCCGCGCGGCATGGCGATCGAGCTGGCGGTGCGTGACTGGGCCCGGCGCGCGCCGGAGGCGGAAGGCGTCATCGCCGAGGTCGACCGCGAACGCCTGCACAGCGTCGCCGGCCTGTTCGTGGCGCTCGGCCTGCCCGCCGACCAGGCCTTCGCCCGCGCCTACCTGTTCTACGCCTTCGCCTTCGGCCAGGGCCTGCTCGCCCCCGGCGCCGCGGCCGACAGGGCCGAGGTGGTGCGGGCGATCTGCGCCGACGTGCTGGTGCCGGCGGCGCAGCCGCAATCCTGAGCGGTCACGGCATGTAGGCCAGCCGCAGATTGCCCCAATGGCGGCCGCGCACCATGATCGGCGCATCGACCTCCTTCAGGCGGACCATCTGGCCGCCGCCCATGTCGCGGCGATAGGCCTGCAATAGGAACGACCGGGTGTTGCGCGCCGCGGCAAGGCCGGAGCGGTCGGCGAAGACACGGCGGTTGCGGCAGTGGGCGGCATTCCAGACCGCGTCGCCCGGCCGCTGCGGATCGGAATAGCGGCTGTTGTGGGTCGGCAGGTAGCCGACGACGTTGACCGCCGCACAGAACTGGATGCGCGGGTTGGAGGCAAGGATCGGCTCCTGGATCGCCGGGAACAGGCGGTCGGTCAGGTCGGTGAAGGGGGCGAGGCACTGCTCCGGCTCCGTGCCGGGAATGGTGGACAGCTCGGTCGAGAACAGGGCCTCCTCGCCGATGCCGCCGTTGGCAAGCGCCCCCTCCAATGCCTTGCCCAGGGCCGCCGCGGCGTCCTGTGCGGTGGCGATGATGGCGGAATCGGCCTCGACCATCGCGTTGTAGAGGCTTTCCAGACGGCTGTTCTGGGCGTCCGACAGGTCGTCCAAGGCCAGATGCAGGCCGAGATCGCTGGTTCCGGCGACGATGGCCGGCAGATCGCCGATATCGCGCAGGGTCACGGTCACTTGTGTCTGCTCGGGCAGCTCCGGCAGCCCCTTGCTGTCGATCAGCAGCCCGTCCAGCGACAAATCCAGCATGGTGACGGTGCGGCGGTCGCCCGCCACGGTCATGGCGATCGGCTCCTCGCACGGGATGCGGTTGGAGATGCGACGGTCGCCCGCCACAGACTGGCGCAGCGCGATGACCAGCCGGCGCTTGAGGTCGGCCACCGCGCCCTGGGTGTCGGTCATGCGGCGGTTGACGTCGGTGGCGATGCCGGTGATCTCGTCGGTCTGGTCGCGGATCCGCAGCACGCTGCCCGACACCTGGGAGGCGCCGCCGGCGGAGTTGGTGGCGCTGCGCCCGATCTCGGCATTGGCGGCGGACTGCTCCTCCACCGCGGCGGCGGTGGCGGTGGCCGCCTCGTCGATCTCCTCGATCACCGAGATGACGGTCTGGATGGCCTGGACGCTGCCGCCGACCGCATGCTTCAGCTGGTCGATCTGGCGGGCGATGTCCTCGGTCGCCCTGGCGGTCTGGTTGGCCAGCGTCTTGACCTCGCTAGCGACGACGGCGAAGCCCTTGCCGGCCTCCCCCGCCCTGGCGGCTTCGATGGTGGCGTTCAGCGCCAGCAGGTTGGTCTGGCCGGCGATCTCGTTGATGAGGGTGGCGACCTTGGCGATCTCCTCCGTCGCGATCTCCATCCGGCCGATGGCGGAGGCGGAGCCGCGGGCGCTGTCCACCGCACGCCGCGCCACCTCGCTGGAGCGCGCCGCCTGCCGGGCGATTTCCTGCCCGGAGGAATTCAGCTCCTCCGTCGCGGCGGCGACCGACTGCGCGTTGGAACTGGCCTGCTCCGACGCGGCCGACACCACCACGGTGTTCTCGCGCACAACGCCGAGCGCCTCCATCAGATGCTCGATGCCGTCGCCGGCCCGCCGGCTCGCCAGTTCCACACCCATCCAGGTGGAATCCAGGTCGCCTTCGATGGATTTGCAGGTTTCCAACAGGGCTTGGCGGGTCAGCGCCTTCTGGCGCAACTCGGTCTCATGCTTCTCGTGGATGCCGTAGGCCAGCTTCGCCTTCATCGCGTTCAGCTCCGATGCCACGCGCCGGAATTCCGGCACGCCGATGGCTTCAGCCGGGCTGACGAAATCTCCACGGGAAATGCGGGCGAACGTCCTTTCAAAAGATTTCAGCGGCCTCCGGAAGGTCAGAAGCAGCCCCCAGGAGATCAGCCCGGACGCGACCGCCAGAGCGGAAACGATTGCCGCCGTCTCCATGAACCGATCAGAGAAGTCACTCTGCGCCTCCGAAACCTCTTGCCCGGCGCTTTTCATCTGGAAGTTCAGCAGGTCACGGTTCGCTTCGAAGGCCGCTGCGAACAGCGGCGTGACGACCGTCCGGACATCACGTTCGACCGCAAGCGAATCGCCGTCCTTGATATGCTCCATCGTCGGCCGCAGTCCGTCCTTCACGTATTTCGTGCGCAGTTCGAAGAAACGGTCGGCCAACACCCGTTCTTCGGGCAGTTTCGGCAAGGCGCTGTATTCGGCCCAGACCGCCGTGATGGCCGCGATGTTGCCTTCGATCCGGGACAGCAAATCCTTGATCACCGCCGGTTGGGCGCCATCCCGCACCTCAATGATCAGGCTGGTTATGATCTGCCGGTTGTCTGCCATACGGGTCAGGATATCGTTGCTAATCCTGGCGGCAGCCAGACGTTGGCTGTACACGCGCGTCAGGGCGTCGTTCGATGCCGACATGCCCTCCAGCCCCAAGCCACCCACGAAGATCATCGCCGCTATCAGCAGAACGAAAGCACCAAGCAGCCGCCCGGTCATGCTTGTCCATGCAGAATCCAGCCAGCGACGCGGCCCCTTCCGGTACAGTCCGCCACCACGGAGTTCCACGGCCGCCCGGTTGTCGCGCATCTCCGCATACAGCCTGTCGGCCGCCGCGACCTCGTCCCGAGACGGCTTGGAGCGGATCGAGATGAAGCCGGTGATGGCGCCGTCCTCCATCACCGGCGTGACGTTGGCGCGCACCCAATAGAAGTCGCCGCTCTTGGTGCGGTTCTTCACCAGCCCTTCCCAGGGCCGCCCCGCCTTCGCCGTCGCCCACAGATCGGCGAAGGCCTCCTTCGGCATGTGGGGGTGGCGGACAATGTTGTGCGGGGCGCCGATCAGCTCATGCTCGTCAAAGCCGCTGATCTCGACGAAAGCCTGGTTCACAAAGGTGATGCGCCCGCCGGTGTCGGTGCGCGACACCAGAGGAACCCCGTCGGTCAGATGAACTTCTCGGTCGGTGATCGGTGTGTTGACGCGCATGTCGCGGTTCCGCTCCAGCCATAGCCTCGAACAAGTCGGTCGGGCATGGTGGCGAACCGATAGCAGCAGCATGAAAGCATCGGTCGGCCTCCAGGACCGGAGCTTGCGCTGCAAGCGGCATGCCGCATCATTTTGTCGGTAAGCGAACAAACTCCGCGTTTGAGCACAACGGCAACGCGAAATCGAATGGCATCGCTCGTTGCAAAATGCCTCCGGAAAAGCGGACTGGTCCCAAAGTATTATGCAATTTGGAAAAAGCTATATGGTCTGACCGTTCAGCCGCGCAACGGCCCGTTGGACAGCCCGTCCAGCGGGATGGCGGTGACGCTCTTCACCTCTTCCATCACCGCATAGGTGTGGGTTTCGCGCACGCCGCGGGCGGTGGACAGCAGTTCGCCCAGGAACAGGCGGTATTCGTTCATGTCGCGCACGCGGGCCTTGACGAGATAATCGAAGCCGCCCGCCACCATGTGGCATTCCATGATCTGCGGCATGCGCAGGACGGTGGCCTTGAAGTCGTCGAAATTGTCCGGCGTGGTACGGTCCAGCACCACCTCGACGAAGACCAGCATCCCCGCCTCCAGCCGATGCGGGTCGAGCAGCGCGACATAGCGCTGGATGATGCCCTCGGATTGCAGGCGCTTCACCCGCTCCAGGCAGGCGGCCGGGCTGAGGTTGATGCGGCGGGCCAGCTCGACATTGCTGAGGCGTCCGTCATCCTGCAACTCGCGCAGGATCTTGATATCGGTGGAATCGAGGCTGCGGTCCATCGGCGGCTCGGAATGCTGTTCGGCTGGCGGCCCCGATCCTAGCGGAAAAATCGGCGCCAAGCCATGCCGGACCATAGCCACAGCGGCTGGACCCATCCGGCCTCCGAAGCCTGTTTGCCGGCAGCGTGGCCGTTCACGCCGCCAGCGGCAGGGTCACCGTCATACGCAGGCCGCCGGTCGGACGGTTTTCGGCCCGCACACGGCCGCCGAAGGCTTCGATGTTGCGCCGGACGATCCACAGGCCGATGCCGAAATGCGCCGCCCCGGCCTGATGCGCCGCCGCCTCGTCCTCCGGCATGCCGCGGCCGGGTTCGCGGTGGGAGAAGTAGCGCTCGAAGATGCGCTCCAAATTGGCGGGATCGACCCCCGGCCCCTCGTCGTCCACCACAAGCTCGGTGCAGGACCCGACGCGGGTCAGGCGGACGCTGACCGTCCCGTCGGCGGGCGAGAAGCTGACGGCGTTCTCCACCAGATTCTCGACGATGGTTTCCAGCGTCTCCTCGCTGGCCCGCACCACCAGCCCGGCATCGATGCGCGAGCGCATGTGCAGGCGGCGTTCGGCCAGCAGCCCGGTGTAGCCGCCGGCCATCCGTTCCACCAGCGATGACAGGTCGACGCGGCGCCGTGCCGGGGCCAGCAGGTCGGCCGCCGCCTCGTCCATGCGGCGGGCGAAGGAGACGAGGCCGTCGAGCTTGTCCAGCGACTTCTCGATCATCGTCAGGGCGCGCTGGCTGCGGGCGTTCTCCGCCGGCAGGGCGCGGCGCAGCGGTTCCACCGACTGGCGGATCACGGCGATCGGCGTCTTGAAGGCGTGGGCGTTGTCCTCCGCCGCGCGGCGCAGCGACTGGGCGCTGTCGCGCAGGGTGGAGACCAGCCGGTCGAAATCCTCTGCCACGCCGGCCAGTTCCGGCACGGTGTTGCGGGCAGCGAAGGAGGCGTTGCCGCTGTCCTGGTCGGGCACGTCCTCGCCGCCGACGATGCGGCGGGCCAGGTCGCCGAAGCGGTTCAGGTTGCGCCAGATGCCGGCCAGCACGGCCAGCACCAGGGCGGCCATCGCCAGATAGATCGCCGCGGCAGCCTGCACCGCCGGCGTGCTCCAATAGGGGCGGCCGATGGAGGAGGAGATGTAGGCTTCGGTCGCGTGGCTGGTCACCAGCGCCCAGCAGCCGAAGCTGGTCTTGATTGGGGTGATCGAGGACAGCACCTCCTCCCCGCCTTCGGCATGGGGGACGCGCATCGCCAGCGTCGCGTTGCCGGCGCAGCTCGATCCCAGCCGGTCCAGCACGCCCTGTTCGAGCAACAGGCGCCGTTCGGCGTCGATGTCGGCGGTCGACAGGCTGGGCGCCGCGGCGACGTAGAAGAAGGGTTCCGGCCCGGCCTTGGCGCCGGACGCGGTGGTGGCGTTGCCGGTGGCCGCCACCCGCGGGCGTACCAGCAGCTTCAGCCGCGTGCGGTCGTCGCCGTAGCGGGCAAGGGCGATGCTCAGGCTGGGAAGGGCCGTGCGGTCGACGCCCAGCAGTTCGGGTTCCAGCGCGCGGGCGATCAGTTCGCCCTGGCGCTGGGCGCTTTTCAGCAGAAGCTGCTGCGACGCCTCGTCGGCCCGCTGGAACTGGTCGTAGAGCAGGACCGGCACGGCGACAAAGACGAGGGTGAGCAGCAGCAGGCGGCTCGCCATCGAGCGCCAGAGCCACAGCAGGCGGGCGGACGCCCGTCGGGGCGCCCGCATCGCAAGGTCAATCGGCAGCAGCGCCATCGATCAGCATATCCTCGCCCATACCGTCTTCGTCACGGCCCTGGTTGGCCGCGTTCTCGCCCTTGCCCCAGCGGTAGCCGAAGCCCGGATAGTTCTCGATGCAGGCGAAGCTGGCGTCGACCGAGCGGAACTTCTGGCGGATGCGCTTGATAAAGGCACGAACGTTGGCGCGGTAGCCCGACGGGCCGTAGCCGGCGACGAAGCCCTTGCCGTGGACGAGGTCGTAGATCTCGCGATAGGAGACGTCCTCTTCCGGGCGGGTCGACATCAGCTTGACGATGTTGAACTCGGTCAGCGTCAGGTCGATGCGCTTACCCTTCCAGAGGGCGCGGCTGTTGTCCAGGCGCAGCTCCAACTCGCCCAGGCGGTGGCTGGTGGCGTTGCCGCCGGCCTCCGCATCCTCCGAGCCCTTGGCGCCGTCGCCCTTGATGCCGTCCAGGATCAGGCGCATGCGCTTCAGCAGGATCGACAGGCTGCGCGACTTCTCCACGAAGTCCAGCGCACCGCCGGCCAGCGCGGCCTCTTCATAAATCTGGTCGGACAGCACGGTCAGGAAGATGACCGGGGTGGCGATGCCGCGGGCGCGCATCTGGCGCAGCACGTCGATGCCGTCCAGCTTGGGCATGCGCCAGTCCAGCAGGACGATGTCGACCGACCCGCCCTCGGCGAAGAAATCGAGCGCCGGTTCGCCGCGGTCGAAGGTGATGACCTCGTAGCCCTCGTCGCCGAGGTTGAGGCTGAGCGACTCACGGAACAGGTCGTCGTCGTCCACCAGAGCGATGCGGGCAATGGTCGGATCGGTCATCGCGGACATTCCCTTGTTCGACTCCGGCTTACTGAAACCCGGGGCGGACAGGGCGCCCTGCGTCAGCTTGAGCGAGGAGTTGGGCGAAGCATCGGTGGTCGGCGTCAGGGACATTTTGGCTGCTCTTCATGTCGTAGGAGAGGGCGCGGAAGTCCTGGGACGAGGTCATATCCATGAAGAAGAAGACCTTGAGGGTACAATCGCCCTTGGCATACCGCCAGATCTTGGCGGGAGGCGCCTCTTCCCGTGCAACGGGGGACCCCAGGAGTTTGAGAGTCTGGACTTCGTCCAGCCCGACAAGGCTGTCGGGGTCGGCGTTGGTGGTTGCGGGCGGGGTGGACATGCCCCCCATGGCCGGCACCGCGGCGGCGTTCGCCGTGGCGGTCGCCGCTTGGGGAGCGGTATCGGGTGCGATGGCCGCCAGATGGGTGGAGGCCTGGGTGGAAGACTGGGCGGTCGCCAGATCGCCGGTGGTGACCGGCGGGCCGGGCTGCGGCATCGGCAGGGCCGGCGCCAGCGCGGCGGCGTCGGGAACCTTGCGGGCCGGCTTCTGCCTGGGCACCGGCGGGGTTGCCGCACGGGCGTTCGGGTTGGCCGAGGTTACATCCGCCCCACCCCATCCCGGCCCGGCCGTGTTGGCCGGACAACCGGCCAGCAGCAGGACCGCGACCAGCAGGCCCGCATGTCGGCCCCGGCCGGCGGCGTAGGCGCCGAACTGCGCCACATCGCGGAGGACTGCCGGCACGGTCATGGGGGCGGGCCTTTCAAATCCAGGAGGAACGGACATAACGGCATTAACACGGGACGAACCATTTCCATCTAGCCTGGAAGTCAACTTCGCGTGCTGGTTGGAGTTGGCCGCGTCTGATGTCCCTAAACTCAATCCAGTCTGGTTAATGGCGCGTTAAAGCCACAGCCTGTACCCCCATTTTGCGAAAGCGCATCAATATTTTTTGAAGTTTCGTTTGATTTTCGAGTGAATCCACGGGGGATCTCGAGGCTCTTTGCTCAAAAGTGGTATGAAAACCGGTCAAATCCATTGCTCGCCAACCGCTTCGTTGAAGATGTGCGGGGCGACAGGACGTGACAGAAATGAGGCGGGAGGATGGCCGGAACGGGTCGGGATCGTGGAGATTGCCCAAAAAACAATCGGCACAAAAACAATCGGCGGCGGAGCCACCCGGGTATGGCTCCACCGCCGTTCAGCCGGACGGGCAACAGGTCATGTAGCGGCGCGCGCGAAGCGGCCGTGGGTCGTTGCCACTCGAACTCCAGCCGTGGTTCCGGCCGGCCGTCAGGCCGGTCGGCGTCGTGGGAACGCTGCTTTTTCGGCACCATCCTTCACGAAAATCATGATGCGCCGGGCAGGCCGCAGGGTCAAGTTTGTAGTACGTACAATTTAGGATGCCGCATATCCGGACGATGGGGAGACGCGCTGTTCCAGCCATCCCACGAACTGCTTTGCTCCGGCCAGAGCCAAAACGGCCCGATCCACCGGCACCTCAGCATCGGGCCCGGCCTCGTAATCGGCAACGGCCTTGAGGTTGTAGGCTTGCGACAGGAAGCGGCGCAGGTCGGCGGGAACGCGGGATTGCCCCTGGTCAGCCGGCTGAACTCGGCCTGTACGCCCTGATGGGACTTGGCGATCCGCCCCGTGCTTTCGAAAATCAGTGCCTGGGCGGCATGGAAAGCCGCGAGATAGGCATTGCGTCCCGCATCGTTGCCCAGTTCGACGCTCAGGTTCACCCGCGCGTACTCCAGACAGCGACGTGCCTTTTCGAGATAGCCCGCTGCCTCAGGCGTCACAGATCTCGTCCTTCACAGCGGATCTCATGCATCAGGGGGGAGCGCTCGGCATAGGCATCGACACGGTAGGGCATGGCATGGATCACCGCACCGGTCTCGTCCAGCAAGTCCGCGGCAACCCCGGCGATGCGGTCGGATTCCTCCCAGCGGTCGGTCAGGTCGGACAGAAACACCGCGACGTCATAGTCGGAGTCAGGCCGGGCGTCGCCCCGCGCCCGCGACCCGAACAGCACGACACGGGCCAGCCTTGGTCCATAAAGCCGGGTCAGATCGGCCCGAAAGCGGGCGAGTATGGGATCCGTCGCTGCCATGCTTGAGAGGATAGCACCGAACGATGACCATTCCAGGCGGATTGCGGGCCCCCCTAAATACGAAAGGGCCGCGCCCCCTGCCGGAGACGCGGCCCTTCGTTGCCGAAGGTTCCCTCACGCACAACCACGAGCGCGGGCCACCTTCGATGCGGTGGGGCGGCCGATGGCGTCGCTGATGAACGCACCGGCCGCGATCAGCTTGTCCAGATCGACCCCGGTCTCGATGCCGAGGCCGTCCAGCATGTAGAGCACATCCTCGCTCGCCACGTTGCCGCTGGCGCCTTTGGCATAGGGGCAGCCGCCCAGCCCCGCGACGGAGCTGTCGACCACCGCCACGCCCATCTGGAGCGCCGCCAGGATGTTGGCCAGCGCCTGCCCGTAGGTGTCGTGGAAATGGACGGCGATCTTGTCGACCGGCACCCGCTCCGCCACCGCGGCGATCATCGCTTGAGCCTTGGTCGGCGTGCCGGTGCCGATGGTGTCGCCGAGCGAGATCTCGTAGCAGCCCATGGCGAACAGGCGCTCCGCCACCTCGGCCACCGCCTTGGGCGCGATCTCCCCCTCATAGGGGCAACCGAGCACGCAGGACACGTAGCCGCGCACCGGCACGCCCGCCGCCCTGGCCTGCTCCATCACGGGAGCGAAGCGGTCCAGGCTCTCGGCGATGGAGCAGTTGATGTTCTTCTGGCTGAAGCTTTCCGAGGCGGCGCCGAACACCGCCACCTCGTCAGCCTTGGCCGCCAAGGCACCCTCCAGCCCCTTCACGTTGGGGGTGAGGGCGGCATAGCGCACGCCGGGCTTCCGCGCGATGCCGGCCAGCACCTCGGCGCTGTCGCCCATCTGCGGCACCCATTTGGGCGAGACGAAGCTGGCCGCCTCCACCACGGCGAGGCCGGCGCCGGACAGGCGGTTGACGAGTTCCACCTTCACCGCGGTCGGCACCATGGACTTTTCGTTCTGGAGGCCGTCGCGCGGGCCGACCTCCACCATGCGGACGAATTTCGGAAGTTGCATGGTCAGGCCTCCGCGATGTCGAGAACCAGCAGGTCGACGCCTTCCGACACCTGATCGCCCGCCGCGAAATTCACCGCGCTGACGGTGCCGGCGGCCGGGGCCTTGATGGTGTGCTCCATCTTCATCGCTTCCAGCAGCATCAGCGGCGTGCCGGCCTCGACGGCTTGGCCGGCTTCGACCAGCACGCGGACGACGGTGCCCGGCATGGGTGCTGTCAGGCGGCCGGAGCCGCCCTCCTGCTCCGCCGCGCGGGCGCTGGGGTCGTCCAGCGTCAGGCGGGACACCGCACCGTCGATCAGAACGGTGATGTCCAAGCCCTGCCGCACCACGGTGGCGCGGGTGCGCATGCCGTCCAGCGTCGCGGTCAACAGCCCGTCCGACAGGCTGACGCCGGTGACCGGCATCGGCTTGCCGCCATCCACCGCAACCTCATACCCGTCGCTGCGGAAATGCAGCGTCACCTCGCGCACGGTGTCACCGTCCATCAGGCGCAGGTCGTAATGGTTCTCCTCGTTCAGCCGCCAGCCATTGGCGAGCAGCCAGGGGGAATACCGATCCGACCGGGCGCGCAGGGCGGCCTGGGCTTCCTCCCGGCGCGTCAGCAGCACCGACAGGGACGCTGCGGCCAGCGCCTTGTCGGCCACCGGGGCCGGCGGCGGCAGCAGGTCGGCGCGGTGGCGCTCGATGAAGCCGGTGTCGATCTCCACCGCCTTGAAGGCCGGATGGCCGGCGATGGCGCCGAGGAAGGCGACATTGGTGGTGACGCCGACGACCTCATACTCGGCCAGCGCCACGCGCAGGCGACGCAACGCACTGTCGCGGTCCTCGTCCCAGACGATCAGCTTGGCGATCATCGGGTCGTAATACATCGTCACCGAATCGCCCTCGCGGACGCCGGTGTCGACTCGGACATGGTCGCTCTCGGCCGGCGGGCGCAGGCGGACCAGCTTGCCGATGGCAGGCAGGAAGTCTCGCTGCGGATCCTCGGCATAGAGCCGCGCCTCGAAGGCATGCCCCCGGCGGGTCAGCTGCTCCTGGTGCAGCGGCAGTTCCGCCCCGGCCGCCACGCGCAGCTGCCACTCGACCAGATCGAGGCCGGTGATCTTCTCCGTCACCGGATGCTCCACCTGCAGGCGGGTGTTCATCTCGATGAAGTAGAAGCCGCCATCCTCATAGAGGAACTCGACGGTGCCGGCGCCGACATAGTTCACCGCCTTGGCGGCGGCGACCGCCGCCTCGCCCATGCGGCGGCGGAGGTCGTCGGGCAGGTTGGGGGCCGGCGCCTCCTCGATCACCTTCTGGTGGCGGCGCTGGACCGAGCAGTCGCGCTCGAACAGATAGACGCCGTTGCCGTGGGTGTCGCAGAAGACCTGGATTTCGACATGGCGCGGCCGGCCGAGATATTTCTCCAGCAACAGGCTGTCGTCGCCGAAGGCGGCCTTGGCCTCGCGCTGGGCGCCAGCCACCGCGTCGGACAGCTCGTTGGCGGCGCGCACCACGCGCATGCCCTTGCCGCCGCCGCCGGCCGACGCCTTGACCAGCACCGGATAGCCGATGCGGTCCGCCTCCGCCGACAGGGTGGCGAAGTCCTGGTCGGTGCCGTGATAGCCCGGCACCAGCGGCACGTCGGCGTTCGCCATCAGCCGCTTGGATTCCGCCTTGGAGCCCATGACGCGGATCGCCTCGATCGGCGGGCCGATGAAGACGACACCGGCCTCGGCGCAAGCCGCGGCGAAACCGGCATTCTCCGACAGAAAGCCGTAGCCGGGATGGATGGCCTGGGCACCGGTGCGCTTCGCCACGTCGAGGATGGCGTCGCCGCGCAGATAGCTTTCGCCGACCGGGGCCGGGCCGATGCAGACGGCCTCGTCGGCCATCTGGACATGCATCGCCTTGGCGTCGGCCTCCGAATGGACGGCGACGGTCTTGATGCCCAGGCGGCGGGCGGTGCGGATGACCCGGCAGGCGATTTCGCCGCGGTTGGCGATCAGGATCTTGTCGAACATGTGGATCAACTCCGCCAGGACGGGGTGCGTTTGTCGAGGAAGGCGCCGACGCCCTCCTTGCCTTCGGCGCTGGCACGCTGGCGGGCGATGCGCTCCGCCGTGTCGCGCACCACGTCGTCGGTCAGCGGCCGGCGGGCGACGGCGCGGATCAGCTCCTTGGCGGCGGTGACCGCCGTGGGGGCGCTGTCCATCAGGGTCTTCACCGTCCTCGCCACCGCTTCCTCCAGCCCGTCGGCATTGGTCAGCTCATGCAGCAGGCCGATGCGGTGGGCCTCCGCCGCGCTGAAGCGCTCGCCGGTCAGGAAATAGCGGCGGCAGGCGCGCTCGCCGATGGCGGCGATGACGTAGGGGCTGATGGCGGCGGGGATGATGCCCAGCCGCACCTCCGACAGGGCGAAGGTCGCGGTCTCGACGCCGATGGCGATGTCGCAGGCCGAAACCAGCCCGACGCCGCCGCCGAAGGCCGGTCCCTGCACCACGGCGACCGTCGGCTTCGGGCATTCGTCCAGCGTACGCAGCATGGTGGCGAGGCCCATGGCGTCGGCCAGATTCTCCTCGCGGGAGTAGCCGGCCATCTTCTTCATCCAGGACAGGTCCGCCCCGGCCGAGAAGCTCTTGCCCACCCCGCGCAGCAGGACGACGCGCACCGCCGGATCCTCGCCCACCTTCCGGAAGGCGGATGTGAGGTCGGCGATGACCTGTTCGTTGAAGGCGTTGTGCACGTCGCCGCGGTTCATGGTGACGGTGGCGACGCCGGTGTCGGCAACCTCGATCAGAATGTCGCTCATGGTCGCCCCCCTCACATCCGGAAGACGCCGAAGGGCGTCTTCGGCACCGGGGCGTTCAGCGAGGCCGACAGGCCGAGGCCCAGCACCATGCGGGTGTCGGCCGGGTCGATGATGCCGTCGTCCCACAGCCGGGCGCTGGCGTAATAGGCGTGGCTCTCGCGCTCGAACTGGGCGCGGATCGGCGCCTTCAGCGCCTCGTCGTCCTCGGCCGACCACGGCTTGCCCTGGGCTTCCATGGCGTCGCGCTTGACCTGGGCCAGCACGCCGGCCGCCTGCTCGCCGCCCATGACGGAGATGCGGGCGTTCGGCCACATCCACATGAAGCGCGGGCTGTAGGCGCGGCCGCACATGCCGTAATTGCCGGCGCCATAGCTGCCGCCGATGATGACGGTGAATTTCGGCACCTTGGCGCAGGCGACCGCGGTGACCAGCTTGGCGCCGTCCTTGGCGATGCCGCCGGCCTCGTATTTGCGGCCGACCATGAAGCCGGTGATGTTCTGCAGGAACACCAGCGGGATGCGGCGCTGGCAGCACAGCTCGACGAAATGGGCGCCCTTCAGGGCGGATTCGCTGAACAGGATGCCGTTGTTGGCGATGATGCCGACCGGATAGCCGAAGATGTGGGCGAAGCCGGTCACCAGCGTCGTGCCGTAGAGCGGCTTGAACTCGTCGAAGCGCGAGCCGTCAACCACGCGCGCGATCACCTCGCGCACGTCGAAGGGCTTGCGGGCGTCGCTGGGGATGACGCCGTAGAGTTCGCGCGGGTCGAAGGCGGGGTCCTCCGGCTCGCGCAGGTCGAGGTCGATGTGCTTGGCGCGGTTCAGGTTCGACACCACGCGGCGCGCCATCGCCAGGGCGTGGGCGTCGTTCATCGCGTAATGGTCGGTGACGCCCGAGGTGCGCGAATGCACGTCGGCGCCGCCCAGATCCTCGGCCGACACCACCTCGCCGGTCGCGGCCTTCACCAGCGGCGGGCCGCCCAGGAAGATGGTGCCCTGGTTGCGGACGATGATCGCCTCGTCCGACATCGCCGGAACATAGGCGCCGCCGGCGGTGCAGCTTCCCATCACCACGGCGATCTGCGGGATGCCCTCGGCCGACATGTTGGCCTGGTTGTAGAAGATGCGGCCGAAATGGTCGCGGTCGGGGAAGACCTCGTCCTGGTTCGGCAGGTTGGCACCGCCGCTGTCGACCAGATAGATGCAGGGCAGGTTGTTCTGCTGGGCGATCTCCTGCGCCCGCAAATGCTTCTTGACCGTCAGCGGGTAGTAGGTGCCGCCCTTCACCGTCGCGTCGTTGGCGACGATCATGCATTCCTGCCCGGCGACGCTGCCGATGCCGGCGATGATGCCGGCGGACGGGATGTCCTCGGCATAGACGCCGTCGGCGGCCAACTGCGACAGCTCGAGGAAGGGCGAGCCGACATCGAGCAGCTGGCGGATGCGCTCGCGCGGCAGCAGTTTGCCGCGGGCGAGGTGCTTGTCGCGGGCCTTGGCCCCGCCACCCTGCTGGATGGCGGCGACCTTCCGGCGCAGATCGTCGACCAGGGCCTGCATGGCGTCGGCGTTGGCCTGGAACTCGGCGGAGCGCGCGTTCAGGGCGCTCTTCAGGACGGTCATGCCGTCTTCCTCCCGGTTTGGCGGTCTTGATTGCTGGGCTGGTTATTGGACAAGGGCACGGCTGATGACCAGCCGCTGGATGTCGCTGGTGCCCTCGTAGATCTGGCAGACCCGGACGTCGCGATAGATGCGCTCCACCGGGAAATCGTTGAGGTAGCCGTAGCCGCCATGGATCTGGATGGCGTCGGAGCAGACCTTCTCCGCGATCTCCGAGGCGAACAGCTTGGCCATCGCCGCCTCCTTCATGCAGGGCACCCCGGCATCGCGCAAGGATGCCGCATGCAGCACCATCTGGCGTGCCGCCTCCACGCGCGTCGCCATGTCGGCGAGGCGGAAGGCGATGGCCTGATGCTGGATGATCGGCACGCCCATGCTCTGGCGCTCCTGGGCATAGCGGATGGCGTGGTCGAGTGCGGCGCGCGCCATGCCGACCGACTGGGACGCGATGCCGATGCGCCCGCCTTCCAGATTGGCCAGAGCCACCCTGTAGCCGGCGCCTTCGGCCCCAAGCATCAGGTCGGCGGAAACCCGGCAGTCCTCGAAGACGATCTGGCAGGTGTCGGAGCAGTGCTGCCCCAGCTTCTCCTCGGTCCGCGCCACCTGATAGCCCGGCGTGTCCGTCGGCACGATGAAGGCGCTGAGGCCCTTCTTGCCGGCGGCCGGGTCGGTCACCGCGAAGACGATGGCGACGTCGGCCTGCGAGCCGGAGGTGATGAACTGCTTGGTTCCGTTCAGCACCCAATGATCGCCATCGCGCCGGGCGCGGGTCTTGATCGCCGAGGCGTCGGATCCGGCCTGCGGTTCGGTCAGGCAGAAGGCGCCCAGCATTTCGCCACGCGCCATCGGCTTGAGGAAACGGTCCTTCTGGGCGTCCGTGCCGAACTTCAGGATCGGCATGCAGCCGACCGAGTTGTGCACGCTCATGATGGTGGAGACGGCTCCGTCGCCGGCCGCGATCTCCTCGATGGCGAGCGCGTAGGCGACGTGGTCGGTGGCGGCCCCGCCGAACTCCTCCGGCACCAGCATGCCCATCAGGCCGAGTTCGCCCATCTCGGCCAGTTCAGCCTTGGGGAAAGCGCCGCTGCGGTCGCGCTCGGCGGCGGTCGGGGCGAGCCGGTCCTGCGCGAAGGCGCGGGCCATGTCGCGGACCATGGTCTGTTCTTCGGTCAGGTGCATGCTGGTCCTCCCATATTTTTATGGTCCCCTCTCCCCGGGGGAGAGGGGGTACGGGCGGGAGTGCTTTACACCCGCTCCACCGCGATGGCCGTCGCCTCGCCGCCACCGATGCACAAGCTGGCCACGCCGCGCTTCAGGTCGTACTTCTCCAGCGCGGCCAGCAGCGTCACGAGGATGCGGGCACCCGAGGCGCCGATGGGATGGCCGAGCGCGCAGGCGCCGCCATGGACGTTCACCTTGTCGTGCGGCAGATCGAGGTCGCGCATCGCCGCCATGGTCACCACGGCGAACGCCTCGTTGATCTCGAACAGATCGACGTCGCGGGCCGACCAGCCGACCTTCTCGAACAGCTTCTGCATCGCGCCCACCGGCGCGGTGGTGAAGAGCGCCGGCTGCTGGGCATGGTTGGAATGGCCCTTGATCTCGGCGATCACGCGCAGGCCGAGACGGTCGGCCTCGCTGCGGGTGGTGACAATCAGCGCCGCACCGCCGTCGGAGATCGACGAGGCATTGGCCGCCGTCACCGTGCCGTCCTTGGCAAAGGCCGGCTTCAGCGTCGGGATCTTCTTCGGATCGCCCTTGCCCGGCTGCTCGTCGGTGTCGACCAGCACGTCACCCTTCCGGCCCTTGACCAGCACCGGCGCGATCTCCGCCTTGAAGGAGCCGTCCTCCACCGCCTTGCGGGCGCGGTTCAGGCTTTCGATGGCGAAATCGTCCTGCGCCTCGCGGGTGAAGTTGTAGCTGCTGGCGCATTCCTCGGCGAAGGTGCCCATCAGGCGACCCTTCTCGTAGGCGTCCTCCAGCCCGTCGAAGAACATGTGGTCCAGCACCTTGCCGTGGCCCATGCGGTAGCCGGCGCGGGCGCGGTCCAGCAGGTAGGGGGCGTTCGACATGCTTTCCATGCCGCCGGCCACCACCACCTTGGCCGAGCCGGCCTTGATCACGTCATGGGCGAACATCACCGCCCGCATGCCCGAGCCGCAGACCTTGGAGATGGTGGTGCAGCCGACGCCCTTGGGCAGCCCGGCGCCCAGCGCCGCCTGGCGCGCCGGGGCCTGGCCCAGACCGGCCGACAGCACGTTGCCCATGAACACCTCGTCCACCGCGTCCACGGCGAGGCCCGAGCGCTCCAGCGCCGCCTGGATGGCGACGGCGCCGAGCTGCGGGCCGGTCAGGCCCATGAGGTCGCCCTGGAAGCCGCCCATCGGCGTGCGGACGGCGGCGGCGATGACGATGCTGTCGGTCATGGTGGTCGGTCCCTTTCCCTCGATGCTCTCTGTGCCTTGCCGAACCGCTTTACGCGGTCTCTTTAAACAGTTCGCGCCCGATCAGCATGCGGCGGATCTCGCTGGTGCCGGCGCCGATCTCGTAGAGCTTGGCGTCGCGCAGCAGGCGGCCGGTCGGATACTCATTGATGTAGCCGTTGCCCCCCAGCGTTTGAATGGCCTCCAGTGCCATCCAGGTCGCCTTTTCGGCGGAGAACAGGATGGCGGCGGCGGCATCCTTGCGGGTCGTCTCGCCCCGGTCGCAGGCCTTGCAGACGGCGTACACATAAGCCTTGGCGGCGTTCATGATCGTGTACATGTCGGCGATCTTTCCCTGCATCAGCTGGAACTCGCCGATGGGCTGGCCGAACTGCTTGCGGTCGTGGACATAGGGGATCACCACGTCCATGCAGGCCTGCATGATGCCGAGCGGACCGCCGGACAGCACCGCGCGCTCGTAATCCAGGCCCGACATCAGCACGTTCACGCCGCGGCCGACGCCGCCCAGGATGTTCTCCTCCGGCACCTCGCAATCCTCGAACACCAGCTCGCCGGTGTTGGAGCCGCGCATGCCGAGCTTGTCCAGCTTCTGCGCCACCGAGAAGCCCTTGAAGGTCTTCTCCACCAGGAAGGCGGTGATGCCGCGCGGACCGGCGTTGATGTCGGTCTTGGCATAGATCACCAGCGTGTCGGCGTCGGGGCCGTTGGTGATCCACATCTTGGTGCCGTTGAGCACATAGCGGTCGCCCTTCTTCTCGGCCCGCAGCTTCATCGACACCACATCGGACCCGGCGTTCGGCTCCGACATCGCCAAGGCGCCGATATGCTCGCCGGAGATCAGCCCCGGCAGGTAGCGGCGCTTCTGGTCCTCGCTGCCGTTCTTGCGGATTCTGGTTGACGCAGAGGTTGGAGTGGGCGCCGTAGCTGAGACCCACAGAGGCGGAGGCGCGGGACACCTCCTCCATCGCCACGACATGCTCCAGATAGCCCATGCCGGCGCCGCCATACTCCTCCTCCACCGTCACGCCGAGGATGCCGAGGTCGCCCATCTTGCGCCACAGCTCGTTGGGGAACTCGTTGCTGCGGTCGATCTCGGCGGCGCGGGGGGCGATCTCGTTGGCGGCGAAGCTCCGCACCGAATCGCGCAGCATGTCGGCCGACTCACCGAGGTCGAAATTCAGGCTGGGGTACTGGTTGGACAGCATGGACGTATCGCTCCCCTGGGAAATCATCCGTTCTTTGACCATACGTTACCGTATGGCACAGCGGGTGGCAAGGGGGTACTGAGGACAGCGAAAAGCCGTTCGGGGTCAGGCGGTTGGCTGGCCCAAGAGAGCGCGGCGGACTTTCCGCATCGTGGAAACCAAAGGAGGCAGCCCGATTTTCCCCAATCGATTCAAGGCTGCCATGCATGTTGGATACTGTATTCCAGAGCGGCGAAGACGATTATAACGGAAGCCGATGCGTTATATCCGGCCAGTGATATCGATTTGGGGGACCAACGAATGATTCGCGTGCCTCGGCCCAACATGGACGGCTTCACCCTGGCCCTGGTGGCGACCGTCGGGCTGGCGACCGTGCTTCCGGTGCAGGGGCAGTTCGCCCAGGGCGTGCACTGGCTGGCGGAGGCGGCCATCGCGCTGCTGTTCTTCCTGCATGGCGCCCGCCTGCCGCGGGAAGAGGTGGTGGCGGGCATGGCGCACTGGCGCCTGCATCTGCTGATCTTCAGCCTGACCTTCGCCGCCTTCCCGCTGATCGGCTGGGCGGTGGTGGAGACGCTGCCGCACAGCCTGCTGCCGCCGGCCGTCGCCATCGGCGTGCAGTTCCTCTGCCTGCTGCCCTCCACGGTCCAGTCCTCCATCGCCTTCACCTCGATGGCGCGCGGTAACGTGGCGGCGGCGGTGTGCAGTTCCACCCTGTCCAATATCTCCGGCATCCTGATGACGCCGCTGCTGGTGGCGCTGTTCCTGAAGGTGCAGGGATCGGCGCTGTCGCTCGACACGCTGCAGACCATCGCGGCGCAGTTGCTGCTGCCCTTCGTCGCCGGCCAGCTTCTGCGGCGCTGGATCGGCGCCTGGGCGGCCCGGCACAAGACGATGCTGCGCTTCACCGACCGCGGCTCGATCCTGCTGGTCGTCTATCTCGCCTTCAGCGAGGCGGTGGTGAACGGGCTGTGGCATCAGGTGCCGCCGGCCGCACTGGGCATGGTGGTGGTGATCGACTGCGCCATCCTGGCGGTCTTCCTGGTCGGCACGACGCTGCTGAGCCGCCGCCTGGGCTTCTCCCGCGCCGACGAGGCGGTGATCGTCTTCTGCGGATCGAAGAAGTCGCTGGTCAGCGGCGTGCCGATGGCCGGCGTGCTGTTCGCCCCCGCCACTGCCGGGCTGGTGCTGCTGCCGGTGATGCTGTTCCACCAGATCCAGCTGATGGTCTGCGCCGTCCTGGCCCGCCGCTACGCCGAGGAGGGCGAGGCACGGGACGCCCTGCCGGCCACCTCGTGAGGGCGACCTCGTGAGGAGACGGGGCATGCCCTACTCCTCCGCGAACTCTCCCGTCGCGGCCATGATGGCGGTGCGGAGCCGGTCGGCCTTGGCGGGACCGGCGACCAGCTCCAGCAGGCGCAGGGCGTAGAACAGGTTCATCTCCGCCGTCTCGGCATCGTCCGGGTCGCCGGCCGCCTTGGGATAGTCCGCCAGCAGGGCCTGTGCCCGCGCCGTCAGCCCCTTCTCCATCGACGCCATCGCGTCCTTCAGCGGCTCGTGCAGGCCGAGCGCACCGGCCAGCCCCTCGCAGCGGCGCAGCGCGCGGGCGTGGTCCTCGGCGGCGGCCTGGGCGTCCTCGTCCACCGGGGCGGGACGGCCATTCGCGGCGGGGGCCGGGACGGCGGTCAGGATGCCGGCGGGCGCGGTGTCCAGAACGGCGCCGGCCACCATGCTCCGCACGGTCGCCTTCACCGCATCCAGCCGCTCGCGATAGACCGGGTCGGCCAGGACATCCATGACGGCGGAGGTGGTGTCGATGCTGGCGACCAGCCGCTCGGCAATGGCGACGGCCTCCTCCGGGGCGATGGCGACGGCAGCCGCACCCGGCCCGGTGCCGGCGCCTTTGCCGCCGTCTCTGCTTTCGAGGCGGGCCGAGCGCTCCTCCAGATTGGTGACGACCAGACCGCTCAGCTGGGCGAAGATCGCCGGCTGCTCGCGCCGCGCCTTGCCGAAATCCAGATCGTTCAGCACCGTCAGCAGGTCGGCCGGGTTCGCCATGCGCGAGGCGGCGACCAGCAGCAGGTAATAGACCAGCCCGGCCGATTGCCGCGCCACCGCCTGGGCCGCCTGCTCGATGGCGTCCACATGCGGGTCGTCCAGAACGGCCAGCGGCTTCGGCGCCAGCGTGTCCTTCAGCGATTCGATCGTCAGCCCGATCTCGAGGAAGGCGGCGACGTCCAGCAGCTGCCGCCGCATCTCCTCGTCGCCCTGCAGAACGCGCCACAGCGCCTGACGGCCGGTGTCCGGCTCCCCGGCAGCGCCGACAGCGCCCCTTACGGCCTGGGCGGCCATCGGCCAAAGCCGGCGCCCGATGTTGCGCAGGGCATTGAGATTGCCGGGTGCCGTCTCCTGCACCTGCCGGTCGAGCTGGTCGATCAGGGCGCGGTCGCCGCACTCCGTCACCAGCCGCCACACCGGGTCGATCACCCGCCGTTCGATGCGGCCCACCGGCACGTCGAGGCCGTTGAAGCTTTCCAGCACATCCTCGAACGGCATGCACAGCACGCGTTTCAGCGTCGGCCGGCGGCTCGGGCGCACCTGGACCAGCCGCGGGCGGATGGCGGCGAAGGTCTGGCGCACGTCGGGGTGGTCGCGCACCCGCTCCAGCAGGCGGACCACCTCGATGAACTTGTCCTCGGGAATGTCGAACAGCCGGCTTTCCAGCCCCGGCAGGCGGTCGCCCCCGCCCTGTCCGTCCGCCGGTCCGGTCATGGGGCGCGGGCTTTCACCGCCTCGATCCGGCGGATGGCATCGATGTCCATCTGGCCGGTGCGCCAATCCTCCAGCATGCGGACGGAGCGGCGGTGGGCCATCTTGACCTGCTTGGAATCCTCGACGAAATCGCGGCTGGATTCCCGGCGGGGCAGCAGCGGCAGGATGCGGAACAAATCGTTGACGGTGGCGGCCTGCTGGTGGTGGTCCTCGGCCTGCGCCACCTCCCACGCCCCGGTGATGTGGCTCCAGCCGTCGAGCAGCCAGGCCATGCGGGCAGCCTGGGTGCGGACGCGGATGAAGGCGTCGTCCCAGTCGCGCATCAGCGGCCCGATGGCCTCGATACGGCGGTGGAAATCGCCCAGCACCTTCTCGCCGATGTCGATGGTGTGCTGCGCCACCTCCGCGCAGAACTCCGCGACCGGGGCGGCGTCGCTCGGCACGTCCCGCGCCCAGTCCATCATACCGTCGCGGAAGCCCTTCAGGTCGTTCAGCCCGCGCGTCAGCCGGCCCGGCCGGGGCGAGTGCGCCAGCCCCACCGGCGCGGTAACGGCCGCGATGTCGGCCAGCCGGGCATAGAGCAGCGTCGCGTCCATGCGCAGGCTTTCCGCCGCGCGGGTCATCAGCTGCCGGGTCAGGCGCTGGCCCTCGTCGGTGTCGATGCCGGCCTTCAGCATCTCCGGCGATTCCAGCCCGACCGCCTTCAGGATCGACAGGATCAGCAGATAATGGGTGAGGGTGCCCTGCTCCTCATCCTCGTCGAGCGCGCGGCGGGCGGCCTGCGCCGCCTTCGGCCCGGCGAGCCCGCGCCGCGCCGCCTTCAGCGTCGCCCGGCGGATCTCGTACGGGGAGCAGGACTCCTCCCGCACGATGAGGTCGTGCAGGTAGCGGTCGTGCATGGTCATCGACACCATCTCCGGCACCGATTTCCAGGCGACGACATAGATGCCCATGCCCTGCGACAGGCTGGGGATCAGCACTTCGAGCTTCGACCGCTCGCCGCGGCGCACGCGGGTCTGGGACAGCAGCGGCGTGGTGAAGGCCACCGCGGCCCCCCGCTCCTCGAAGGTCGACGGCGCGTATTCGATCGCACCTTTCAACATGATTGCCGTTCCGGATTCGCCTGATCGCTCTGCCGGCACCACCACGGGTCCATCGGCCGGATCCCGCGATTGCGCCATACCCGCAATATTACATGGTCGTAAGAAAGGAGGCGGAGACCAATTTGTTCTGAATTGTAGCGCCATGCGACGGCCTGTCGCACTTGGCAACAGCTTGCACGACGAGCGTGGGCCTATCTATAAGGTTTTCCCCCGGTCTGCTTTCCGGACGCTTGGACATCACCGCAAAGCGGCGCGATTTATCCAGGCAACTTTATAAAGCCGGAAGGAAATCTCCATACAGGCGCCCCCTTCCGGGTGCCGCGCGACGGCCCTTGCGCTTTGCGCGGCGACGCGACAGTTTGGACGGACGTGACACCGCGACCATAGGAGACGCAGAGGGTGAGTAACATCGGCATCGTGCTCGGACGGTTCCACCGCAAAGAGGTGGAAGAGATGCTGGACGAGGCGCGCACCGTCGCCGCCAGCCGCGGCCTCGGCATCGTGGCGGAGGTCTGGGTTCCCGGTTCGATGGAAAAGCCTCTGGCGATCAAGCGCCTGCTGATGCGCGAGGACGTCGCCGGCGCGGTCGCTCTTGGCATCATCGAGCGGGGCGAGACCGAGCATGGCAACGTCATGGGCCATGCGGTCATCGGCAGCCTGATCGACCTGCAACTCCAGTTCATGAAGCCGGTCGGCGTCGGCATCCTCGGGCCGGGGATCAACCCGTCGCAGATCCCGCCGCGCATCCGCCCCTACGCCGCCGCCGCGGTGAACGCCTGCGCCGACCTGATCGAGCAGGGCTGAGGTTGCTTATGCTTTGGCGGGGCGCCACCGGTGCAGCACATGCATCGCCCCGCCGAACAGCAGTCCCCAGAAGGCCGATCCGACCCCGAAGAAGGACAGGCCGGACGCGGTCACCAGCAGCGTGACCAAGGCGGGGATGCGCTCCTCCTCCGCCTGCACCGCCGCCAGCAGCGAGCCGCCGAAGGCACCGATCAGCGCCAGACCGGCGACCGCCTCGATCAGGATCGGCGGCGAGCGGGTGACCAGCGTGGCGGTGACCGCCGCCAGCGCAGTCAGCGCGATGTAGCCGACACCGCCGGTGACTGCGGCCTGCCAGCGCCGCTCCGGCCTCGGGTCGGCATCGGGGCCGGCGCACATCGCCGCGGTGATCGCCGCCAGATTGACCGTCGGCGCTCCCAGCGGCGCCGTCAGGGCCGAGGCGAAGCCGGTCGCCAGGAAGGCCGGCGGCACCCGCGGCGTGTAGCCGAAGGTTGCCAGCACCGCCAGGCCCGGAATGTTCTGCGACGCCATGGTGACGACGAACAGCGGCAGGGCCAGCCCGACCAGCGCCTCCCAGGTGAAGGCCGGGGCGACCAGCGACAGGGTCGGCCAGGGATCGGCCGGCAGCGCGCCCGACACCGGCGGGTTCATCGCCATCGCCGCCAGCGCCACCGCGACCGCCGCCGGCACCGCATAGAGCCGGGCGAAGCGCCCGACGATTGCCCAGGTCGCCAGCACCAGCAGTCCCAGCCCCGGCGCCTGCCCGATCGCCATGAAGGGCGCCAGACACAGCTTCAGCAGCAGCCCGGCCAGCATGCCGTTGGCGAGCGGCTTCGGGATCGCCGCGATCCAGCGGCCGAGCGGCCGCCACAGCCCCGCCACCATGATCAGCCCGCCGACCGTGAGGAAGGCCCCCACCGCCGCCGGAAAGCCGCCGGCCACCGGGCCGGTCGCCGCCAGCAGCGCCATGCCCGGCGTCGTCCAGGCGACGCTGATCGGCTTGCGCTGCGTCCAGGCCAGCCAGATCGCCGACAGCCCCATGGAAAAGCCGACTGCCACCAGCCCGGAGGTGATCTGCGCCGTGTCCGCCCCGACCGCCGCCAGCCCTTGGATCACCACAGCGACCGAACTGGCATAGCCGACCAGCGCCACCAGACCGCCGGTGGCGAGCGCCGAGGGCGACAGGCCACGGCCGGGAGCTGGGGCGGTGGAGGCGGTCCGCTTGGCGGACGACGAGCCGGTCATGGCCGGTCCTTTCGTATGGATGGACAGGAGAGGAACCGACAGGTAAATTGGATCCAATATCCAGGCAAGCGGCTTTTTCCCACTTTTCAGGCCCCCTATGTCCCACCCATCAGACAGACAGGCTCCCGATCTGGCCGCGCTGATCGCCCGCAACCGGCCGCGCTTCCGCACCGCGACCGAGTTCGTCGAAGCGGCGATGCGCGAGGCGATCCTTGAGGGAGTTCTTCCGGCCGGCGCCCCGCTGCGCCAGGAGGATCTCGCCGCCGCCTTCGGCGTCAGCCGCATGCCGGTGCGCGAGGCCTTGCGCCAGCTGGAGGCCCGCGCGCTGGTCGAGTTCCATCCCCACCGGGGCGCGGTGGTGGCGGAGATCTCGGCGGAGGATTCGACGGACATCGGCGCCATCCGGGCGGCGCTGGAGCCGGCGGCCCTGCGGCTGTCGCTGCCGCATCTGACGACGGACGACCTTGCTTTGGCGACGGAGCTGATCGCGGAGATGGATGCGGAGGCCGATCCCGGCCGCATGGGAGAGCTGAACCGGCGCTTCCATATGACGCTCTATTCCCGCGCCGGCCGGCCGCGCCTGCTGGCGCTGGTGGAGCAGCACCTCGCCGCCGCCGACCGCTATCTGCGCTTCCAGTTCTCGGCGCTGGGCTACCATCCCCGCTCCCAGGACGAGCATCACGCCCTGCTGGCGGCCTGCCGTGCCGGCGATGCGGACGCCGCCTGCGACATCGTCGTGCGCCACGTCATCCAGGCGGGCGAGCAGCTGAGCGCCTTCCTGGATGGGCGGGGGTGAGGAAGGCGGGGGCGGCGCCCCGCCCTGTCAGGGCGCGCCCAGCAATTCGCCCAACGCGTGGCTGAGCTGGCGCGGGGTCACCGGCTTGTGGATGATGCCCAGCCCGTGGGCGGCGGCGTCGCGTTCGCATTCGGGACCGGTCTCGCCGGTCAGGATCAGGCCGGGGACCGGTGCGCTGCCGGGGTCGTCGTACAGCGCGCGGATGCGGGCGACCGCCTCGGTGCCGTAGCGCCCTTCGCGCAGCCGGTAATCCGCGACGATCAGGTCGGGGCGGCGGCCCATGCGGCTCAACCCCTCCACCGCCTTCTGGGCGGAGCCGGCAACCAGCACCTGATAGCCCCAGTCGCGGAAGATCGTCTCCAGCCCCAGCAGAACGATGGCGTCGTCGTCGACCACCACGGCGAAGCGGCCGCGGCCGGCGGTCGCCGCCTCCGCTGCGGTCACCGGCGTCTCGACCTTGCGGCCAAGCGGCAGGGCGATGACGAAGCTGGTCCCCTGCCCCGGCTTCGAGGTCACGTCCACCGGATGGTTCAGCAGCAGCGACAGCCGCCGCACGATGGCCAGCCCAAGCCCAAGCCCGCGGTTGCGGTCGCGCTCCGGGTTGCCGACCTGATGGAATTCCTCCCAGATGCTTTCCAGATGGTCGGAGGGGATGCCGATTCCGGTGTCGCGCACCTCGATCAGCAGCCGCCCGCCGGCCCGGCGGCATTCGATGTCGATCCGACCGCTCTCGGTATAGCGCAGGGCGTTTTCCACCAGATTGCGCACCATGCGGGTCAGCAGGGTGCGGTCGGTCCGGGCGGCGGCGTTGCAGGACAGGACGTGCAGTTCCAGCCCCTTGGCCGCCGCCACCGGCCGGTAGGAGGCGGCGATGTGGTCGAACAGCGGGGCGACCGGCACATTCTCGATGTTGGGCTGGACCACGCCGGCATCCAGCCGCGACATGTCGAGCAGGCTGTCCAGCAACTCCTTCAGCGCGTCCAGCCCGCGGCCCAGATGCATCAGCGCGGTGGCGCCCTGGCTGCCCTGCACATGCGGCTTCAGCACGTCGACGAACAGCAGCAGCGCTTGCAACGGCTGGCGCAGGTCATGGCTGGCGGCGGCCAGGAACTTGCCCTTGGCGAGGTCGGCGGCCTCCGCCGTTTCCTTCGCCTGCAACAGCGCCTGCTGCGCCTGCCGGCGGGCGGTGATGTCGCGGAAATAGACCGAGAGACCGTCGGCGTTGGGATAGATGCTGGCCTCCAGCCAATTGCCCATGGTGGGAGACAGCACCTCGACGGTCATTTCGCGGCCTTCGCAGACCGCCTGCTTCTGCGCTTCAAAGGCTTCGCTGCCCAGCACCTTGGGAAAGGCCTCCCAGACGCGGCGGCCCAGCAGGGTGTCGCGCGAGCGGCCCCAGACCTGTTCGGCCTTGCGGTTGATGTAGGTGAAGCGCCAGTCGTGATCGACGGCATAGAAGGCGTCGCTGATGCTTTCCAGGATCTTCACCGCCCGCTCGTGCGAGGCGCGGGCCTCCTCCTCCGCCCGCTTGCGCGTGGTGATGTCGCGGAAGAAGCAGCCCACCCCCTCCGCCGTCGGCAGGAAGCGGACCTCCAGCCACAAGGTGGTGTCTTCGCCGTCGAAGCGCTTTTCGATGGCGGTCGGCTGCCGCTCCGTCATCGTCCTGCGGCACAGCGCCTCCAGGTCCGATCCCGCCAGTTGCGGCCACACCTCCCACAGGCGGCGGCCGCGCACCGCCGACAGCGGCTGATGGTCGAGCTGTTCGGCGCGGCGGTTCTGGTAAATCACGCGGTACTCGCAGTCCAGCGCCACCAGCGCCTCGTCGATGCTGTCGAGGATGTCGGTCGCGCGCCGCCGCACGTCGGCAATCGCCTCCTCCATCCGCCGCTCGTCGGACCGGTCATGCAGGATCCACAGGAATCCCTCCTCGTCGCCCTGGAGCGGCAGGATGGTCAGCGCGCCCCAAACGGCGAAGCCCTCCCGGTGGCGGACAGGCCGTTCCTCCCGGATGCGGCCCTCGGCGAGGGCGTGGACCCGCAAGGCGTCGGGCACGCCGGCTGCGACCTCTTCCGGCTGAAACAGGATGTCGGCCGGCCGGCCCAGCACCTCCTCCTCGCTCCAGCCCAGGATGTTGACGGCGCCGGGGTTCCAGCTGGTGATCAGGCCGGCAGGATCCAGGGTCAGGATGGCGTGGCCGATGGCGCTGTCCAGGATCGCGCGCAGCCGCCTCTCGCTGTCGGCATGGGCGGCGCGGCTGCGCTCCAGCGCAGTGAAGGCGGTGCGCAAATCCTCGTTCAGCGCCGTGACCGTCAACAGATCGTCGCGGCCGTCCTGGGTGGTGGACAGGGCGGTGGACAGCGCCGACCGGAGCCGGGCGTTCTCGCGCTCAAGCTCCTCCAGCCTTGCCTGCACATCTGTCTTTGGCGGGGCAGGCAAATCCGGCCCGGCTCCCGTTCGGTTATCGGCGGGCTCGGTCGGGACGGACGGCTGTTCGGTCATAGGCGCCCAAAGAAAAACGAAACGCTCATTCGTCGAGAGTGCGCAATGCCCAAAGCGGCTGTAAACCTTCCAAAAGCAATATTCCGGACGATTGCGATATCCAAAATGCAGACGATGTCGTTACCGCATATCGGTGATTGCCTTCACCATTGCCCGCACGCCGGCATCGAGCACTTTGTCACGCCGCAACACCAACCCAAGGGTGCGGACCAATGGCGGCGTCAGAGCTTGTACTGCGAACCGGTCGCAATCCTGCGGCCCCGCCACCGTGACCGACGGCAGGATCGACCGGCCGAGCCCGGCGGCGACGAGGTTCTTGATCGCCTCCACATTGCCCAGCTCCATCGATGGACGCGGCTGGATGCCGCCGGCCATGAACCAGCCGTCGATCACCGCCCGCATGGTCCCGCCGCGCTCGTACAGGATCAGCGTTTCGTCCGCCAGCGCCGCAGGGGCGATTTCCGGGGCGATGGTCCGCTCCGGTAGCGGCGCGTCGCCCCGGGGGCCGACACAGACCAGCTCCTCGGCGCAGACCGGTTCGATGGACAGGCCGGGGCGGCCGGCCGGCAGAGTGACCAGCGCCAGATCCAGCGTTCCGCCCTCCACCGCATCCAGGATGTCCGGCGTGTTGCCGGTGACGACGATGATCTCCAGCCCGGGATGGGCGCTGCGCAGGGCGGTCAGGATCGGCGGCAGGCGGTAGATGCAGGCGGTGGCCCCGGTGCCGATGCGCACGCGCCCGACCTGCCCGGAGCGGTGGCGGCCCATGGCGGCCGATGCCGCCTCCATCTCCTCGCGCAGGCGGCGGATGAAGGGCAGCAGGTCGCGGCCGGCCGCGGTCGGCAGGGCGCGCTTGCCCACCCGCTCCACCAGCCGCACGCCGAAACGCTCCTCCAGATTGCGGATCTGCATGCTGACCGCCGGCTGGGTCAGGCCGAGCCGCCCGGCGGCCTCGGTGAAGCCACCATGTTCGACGACGGTCGCGAAAGTGATGAGCTGGTCAAGGTTCAGGCCGCGCATACCCCCAGTCTTCCTTATGATTCCGATCAGATCAATAAATTTGCCTTTTCCCCGGCCCTCCGCGACGGTGTGGGCATGACGACCGCCGCCATCGCCACTCCCGCCCCTGCCCAAACGCCCCGGCCGATCTGGTTCGTGCTGCTCTGCGCCAGCCGTTTCGCCACCTCGCTGTCCTTCATGGTCTATGCCGGCGCGCTCGTGCCCGCGATGCAGGCCTGGGGCATGTCGGCGGGAGAGGCCGGGTCGATCCAGACCGCCTTCAACGTCGGCTACGCCCTGTCGCTGGTGGGATCCTCCTGGTTCGCCGACAGCCTGGGCGCCAGGCGCGTCTTCCTGTGGGCCAGCTGGGCGACGGCGCTGACCGGCATCGCCTTCGCATTCTTCGCCCGCTCGGCGGAAAGCGGACTGCTGCTGTTCGCGCTGATGGGGCTGACGCAGGGCGGCACCTATGCCCCCTCCATCATGCTGGTGGCACAGGGCGTGCCGGCGGACCGGCGTGGTGCTGCGGTGGGCTGGCTGCTGGCGGCGGGGTCGCTCGGCTATTTCGCCTCCATCGCGGTGGCCGCCGGGCTGGCCGAACGGTTCGGCTACGAGGCGGCCTTCATCGCCTGCGGGCTGGGGCCGCTGCTGGCGGCGCTGCTCGCCACGCCGGGACTGCTCGGGCGGCCCAATCTGGTGGCGGGCGGGGGAGCGCGGCGGCTGCGCGGCGCCTTCCGTTTCCTGTCCGACCGCCGGTCCTTCCTGCTGACCGCCGGCTACACCGCCCATTGCTGGGAACTGCTGGGCATGTGGGCGTGGCTGCCGGCCTTCCTGACCGCCAGTCTGGCCGGCGCCGGCGGCGACGGGGCGGGCATGCGCGGGCTGTGGATCGCCGGTGCCATCCATATCTCGGGCTTCCTCTCGTCGCTGCTGATGGGGCGCGCATCCGACCGGCTGGGCCGGCGGGCAGTGCTGGTGGCGATGGGCGTGCTGGGGGCCGCCTGCTCCTTCACCATCGGCTGGACGGACGGGATGCCGCTGGCCCTGGTCCTGGCGGTGGCGGCGCTCTACGGCTTTTCCGCGCTGGGCAACTCCCCCGTGCTGTCGACGGCGATGACCGAATCGGTCGAGCCGGGCAGCCTGGGGGCGGCGCTCGCCGTCCGCTCCATCCTGGGCTTCGGCGCCGGCGGGGCGGCGCCGCTGGCGGTCGGTCTGATGCTGGACCGGGCCGGTGGTGCCGGCGTGGCCGGCTGGGGCTGGGGTTTCGCGCTTCTCGGCGTCGGCGGCGGGTTGGCGACCGTCTGCGCCCTCCTTCTTCCCGCCGACCGTCCTGACCGGAGCTGATCCACATGGTTTCCCTTACCGGGCCTGCCATCACCGTGCGGGCGTCCGCCGACGCCGACATTCCCGCCATCACCGCCCTTTACGCCCGCCATGTGCTGCACGGCACCGCCTCGTTCGAGGAGGTGCCGCCGGACGAGGCCGAGATCGCCCGCCGCCGCGCCGACATCCTGGGCCGCGGGCTGCCCTATCTGGCGGCGGAGTGCGAGGGGCGGCTGGTCGGCTATGCCTATGCCGGCCTGTACCGCACCCGCAGCGCCTACCGCTTCACGCTGGAGAATTCCGTCTATGTCGCCGACGGCATGGGCCGGCGCGGCATCGGCCGGGCGCTGATGGACCCACTGATCGAGATGTGCGAGGCGGCGGGCTACCGCCGGATGATCGCGGCGATCGGCGACAGCGCCAACCACGGCTCCATCGGCCTGCACAGCGCCTGCGGCTTCCGTCCTGTCGGCATCCTGCCCGCCGTGGGCTTCAAGTTCGGCCGCTGGCTGGACGGCGTTCTGATGGAACGGCCGCTCGGCGACGGGAGCGAAAGCCCGCCGGCCGGCTGACCGGCAACCCCGTCAGTCGGCGCCCAGCAGTTCGTCCGGGCGCGGGCTGGGCGCCTTTGCCATCGGCACCGTCCGCGGCAGTTCCACGCCAGGGATCTGCCACTCCATCGGAGGCGCCGATCCCGGCGTCGGCCGGTACTGGTCCAGAACCGCCAGCAGGGTCAGCAGCGCCAGGGACAGCGCCACCACCAGCAGCCGGCGGTCCACCCCGGCCATCGGGCCTTTGCCATCGGCTTCGGCGTTGTCGCGATCCAGCAGAGCCATGCTCCGTCCTCCCGTCCTCTTAGCCTCCGTAGCTGGGACAAGCTTGATCGATGCGGCGGAACGTCACAATGCGGCTTTGCCGCAGTCTGCCTTCGGTTCAGGCGAAGGCTGACTGCGGCCTCAGGGTCTATGCGGATCGTCTTGGCCATGACCCCAGCTGCATAGGCTCAGGTGAAGGCGGCGCCCGCCCTGGCGCCCAGCCGCTTGAGGACGACCGCCAGCGGGCAGAAGCCGGTGAAGGCGGCCTGCAACAGGTTGGCGCCGACGAAGGCGGTCAGCCACAGCCACTGCGGGCTGTGCAGATGCGACAAAGCCAAGCTCAGCAGGACAAGGGTTCCGGCGAAGGCCATTACGATGCGGTCGATGCTCATGTCGATGTCTCCCGATGCAAGGATTGGCCCGAAGCCGGAGAGTCCTCCGGCACAGGATCGCAATACAGGCCCGCCAGCACCTCGATCACCGCAGCCGCCTCGGCGCTGGCCAGCCTGTAGAAGATCGTCAGCCCGTCGCGGCGGGTCCGCACGAGGCCCTCGGCACGCAGCCTCGCCAGATGCTGCGACAAGGCCGACTGGCTGAGCCCGACTGCGTCCGCGAGGTCGCCGACGCAGAGTTCCCCGCGCCCCAACAGGCAGAGGATGGAGAGGCGCCGTTCGTTGGCCAGCGCCTTCAGCAGGCGCGCCGCCGAACTCACATGGCTGCGGTCCAATTCATTCATTGACACTAAATTAGATTATTCTTATTTAATGGTCAAGAGGTGCTTTATCCATCCCAGTCAAGGTGGCCGTCATGCCCCGTCGACCCGCCGGCCTCCTTCTGGCCGCGACGCTCCTGTTCGCCGCAGTTCCGCTGTCCGGTGCGCTGGCCCAGGCCGACGCCGGTGCCGCCCGGCTCACAGTGCGCGCCCTTATGGTGGAGGATCTGAAGGCCGTCTTCGCCACCGTGGAAAGCGTCCACGAGACGCTGGCGCGCACCCGCATCGGCGGCACCATCGCCGATCTGACGGCGAAGGAAGGGGACAAGGTCAGCATGGGTCAGGTCGTTGCCACCGTGCATGACCCGAAGCTGCCGCTGCAACTGGCGGCGCTGGACGCGCGCATCCAGGCGCTCCAGGCGCAGCAGCATCAGGCCGGCCTGGAGCTGGACCGCGCCCGGCAGCTGCGGGCGAGCGGAACGGGGACGCAGCAGCGGCTCGACGACGCGCAGTCCGCCGTGGACGTGGCCCGCGCCCAGATCGCCGCCATGACGGCGGAGCGGGCGGTGGTGGTGGAGCAGATGCGCGAGGGCGCGGTGTCCGCCCCCGCCAACGGCCGCATCCTCCAGGTCAAGGCAATCGACGGCGCCGTGGTGATGCCCGGCGAGACGGTCGCCAGCATCGCGACGGAAACCTACGTGCTGCGCCTGCGCCTGCCCGAACGCCATGCCCGCTTCATGCACGAGGGCGACCCGGTGCTGGTCGGCGACCGCGGCCTCGCCCCGGTGATGCCGCCCGGCGGCGAGGCCGCGCCGGACGCGAAGCCGCTCGACCTGAAGCGCGGCACCGTCCGTCAGGTCTATCCCGAGATGTCCGGCGGTCAGGTGGTGGCCGACGCCACGGTGAGCGGGCTCGGCGACTTCTTTGTCGGCGAGCGTGTGCGCGTCTACGTCGCCACCGGCACGCGGCAGGCATTCGTCATTCCGCCCGGCTATCTCCTGCGCCGCTTCGGCACTGACTTCGTAAGGCTGGCCGACGGGACGGAGGTGCCGGTGCAGGTCGGCGGTGCGATCCCCGGGGTCGGCAACCAGCTCGGCGGGATCGAGGTGCTGTCCGGCCTGAGGCCCGGCGACGTGATCGTCCGCCCGGACGGTGCATGATGACGCTCGGACTTTCCGGGGTGCTGACGCGGACCTTCATCCGCTCGCCCCTCACCCCGCTTCTGCTGCTGGCCTCGCTGGTGGTCGGCACGGTCGCCCTGCTCTCGCTGCCGCGGGAGGAGGAGCCGCAGATCAGCGTGCCGATGGTGGACATCCTGGTTCGCGCCGACGGGCTGAAGGCGGACGACGCGGTCGAGCTGGTGACCAAGCCGCTGGAGGAGATCGTCAAGGGCATCGACGGGGTCGAGCACACCTACAGCCAGACCCTGGACGACCGCGTCGTCGTCACCGCCCGGTTTCTCGTCGGCACCTCGGCGGACGACGCGATCCTGCGCGTGCACGAGAAGGTGCGGGCCAACCTGAACCGCATCCCGCTCGGCATTCCGGAGCCGCTGATCGTCGGGCGCGGCATCGACGACGTGGCGATCCTGACCCTGACGCTGGCCCCCCGGCCGGACACGGCGTCGCGCTGGACCGACACCGCGCTGTATGGCGTGGCGGACGAGCTGCTGGCGCAGCTGGTGCAGGTGGAGGATGTCGGCCGCAGCGTCATCGCCGGCGGCCATCCCGACCAGATCCGGGTGGAACCGGATCCGGAGCGGCTGGCTCTGTTCGGCGTCACGCTCAACCAGCTGGTCGACAAGGTGAGGAGCGCCAACCGCGCCTTCATGGTCGGCTCGGTGCGCGCCCAGGGCGGCAGCCTGCCGGCGCTGGCCGGACAGACGCTTCAGGGAACCGCCGACATCGGCCTGCTGCTGGTGACCGCCCGCGACGGGCGCCCGGTCTATGTCAAGGATGTGGCCGACATCGTTATGGGCTCGCGGCCGGACGAAAGCACGGCCTGGAACCTGCTGCCCGACGGCAAGGGCGGGCTCGTCCAAACGCCGGCGGTCACCATCGCCATCGCCAAGCGCGCCGGGGCCAATGCGGTGACCATCGCCGGGCGCGTCCTCGACCGCGTGCAGGCCATCCAGGCCGGGCCGCTGCCCAGGGACTTGACGCTGACCGTCACCCGCAACTACGGCGAGACGGCGGACGAGAAGGTCAACGAACTGCTGTTCCACCTGGCGCTCGCCACCGTGACCATCGTCGGGCTGATCGTGCTGGCGATCGGCTGGCGCGAGGGCATGGTGACGCTGATCGTCATCCCGACCACCATCCTGCTGACCATGTTCGCGTCCTGGCTGATGGGCTACACCATCAACCGCGTCAGCCTGTTCGCGCTGATATTCTCCATCGGCATCCTGGTGGACGACGCCATCGTCGTGGTGGAGAACATCGACCGGCACTGGTCGATGCGCGACGGCCGCAGCAAGGTCCAGGCCGCCATCGAGGCGGTTGCGGAGGTCGGCAACCCGACCATCGTCGCCACCCTGACGGTGATCGCCGCACTGCTGCCGATGATGTTCGTGTCCGGCCTGATGGGCCCCTACATGAGCCCGATCCCGGCGAATGCGTCGGCCGCCATGGTTTTCAGCTTCTTCGTCGCCATGGTGCTGACGCCCTGGCTGATGGTGAAGCTGCGGCCGGGCGAAGCCCCGGCTGGGCACGGCGATGAACAGGGCGGCGGGCATGGCGATAAGCAGGGCGGCCTGCTGGGCCGCTTATACCTCACAGTCGCGCGCCCGGTCATCCGCAGCAGGCGCCGGGCCTGGGCATTCCTGCTCGTGGTCGGCGTGGCGACGCTGGCCTCGACGGCGCTTTTCTACACCAAGGACGTGGCAGTCAAGCTGCTGCCCTTCGACAACAAGTCCGAACTCCAGGTCGTCGTGGATTTGCCGCGCGGGGCGGCGCAGGAGGATACCGGGCGCGTGCTGCTGGCCGCCGCCCGGAAGATCGCCGACCTGCCGGAACTGGCGAGCGTCCAGGCTTATGGCGGCACCGCCTCGCCCTTCAACTTCAACGGTCTGGTGCGCCATTACTATCTGCGCGACCAGCCGGAGCAGGGCGACCTGCAAGTCAACCTCGCCCCCAAGGGCGAGCGCCACCGCAGCAGCCACGACATAGCGCTCGACATCCGGGCGCGGCTGAGGAATCTGGCCGTTCCCGACGGCACCTCGCTCAAGGCCGTCGAGGTGCCGCCCGGCCCGCCGGTGCTCTCCACCCTGCTGGTCGAGGTCTACGGTCCCGATGCGGAGACGCGGCGCAAGACGACGGGCATCGTCCGGGACGCCTTCCGCAGCGTGGACTTCATCGTCGATGTGGACGACACCGTGCGTGCGCCCGGCGAGCGGCTGCGCTTCGCGCTGGACCGCGAGAGCCTGGAGTTCCACGGCGTCGAGGAGCAGGCGGTCTATGACACGTTGCAGGCGCTGGTCGGCGGCGTGCCGGTCGGCTACTCGCATCGCGGGGCCGGACGCACCCCCATCGAGATATCGGTGCGGCTGCCGAAGTCGGGCCTGTTCCTGTCGGAGCGCATCCTGGCGACGCCGGTGCCCGGCGCCCGCGGCACGGTCGAGCTGGGCGACCTCGTCACCATGGCGCGGGAACCGGCGTCATATCCGCTGTTCCGCCGCAACGGCCGCTTTGCCGAGATGGTGATGGCAAATCTCGCCGGACGCTACGAGGCGCCGGTCTACGGCATGCTGGCGGTGCAGGAGCGGCTGAACCGGATCGACTGGAAAGCTGCCGGGCTCACAGCAGCGCCGGACATCCTGCTGCATGGACAACCCGACGACCAGAGCCGGCCTGCGCTGCTGTGGGAGGGCGAGTGGGAGATCACCTACGTCACCTTCCGCGACATGGGTGCCGCCTTCGCGGTGGCGATCCTCGGCATCTACCTGCTGGTGGTCGCGCAGTTCGGCAGCTTCAGGCTGCCGCTGGTGATTTTGGTGCCGGTGCCGCTGACCCTGATCGGCATCGTGGCAGGACACTGGCTGTTCGGGGCCGCCTTCACCGCGACCTCGATGATCGGCTTCATCGCCCTGGCGGGCATCATCGTGCGCAACTCCATCCTGCTGGTGGACTTCATCCGCCATCTTCGGGACCGCGGGCTGCCGGTGCGGGAGGCCGTCCTCGAGGCCGGGGCGATCCGCTTCAAGCCGATCCTGCTGACCGCCGTGGCGGCGATGATCGGCGCCGCCTTCATCCTGACCGACCCCATCTTCCAGGGGCTGGCGATCTCGCTGCTGTTCGGCCTGCTGAGTTCGACGCTGCTGACCGTGCTGGTCATCCCGGCGATCTACGTCGTGCTGCGCGACGATGCCCCTGCCCTGCCGGCCCGGAGCGGCCGATTGGCCGAAACTTCAGGCCGGAGGGAATAGCCAGCCGGCTCAGGGCATGTACTGGCCGCCGTTGACGTCGAGGATCTGCCCGGTGATGTAGCCGCTGCAGGCATGCGAGGCGAAGAACAGAAAGGTCGGCGCGCATTCCTCCGGCTTGCCGAAGCGGCCCATCGGGAAGCCGGCGCCGATCCGGGCCTTGGTGTCCGTGTCCTTGTCGGCGTGGAAGGCGGTGTCGAAGGTGCCGGGCGACACCGTGTTGAAGCGGATGCCGTCCTTCGTGTGGAAATTCACCCAGTTCTTCTGGATGTTGTGCAGCCACGCCTTCGCCGCACCGTACAGCCCGGCGCCGGGGCCGCCGCCGGTGTAGCCGGCGACCGAGCCGACCAGGATCACCGACGCGGTGGTGCCGCTCTGCGTGGCGGACGCCTTCAGGTGCGGCAGCGCGTATTTGGTGACCATCAGGGCGGAGCGCGCGTTCAGGTCGGTCACCGCGTCGAAGAATTCGTCGTCGATCTCCTCCAGCGGCTTGCGCGCGACCAGACCGCCCGCGTTGTTGATCAGTACGTCGATGCCACCGAAGCGGGCGACGAAATCCTCGACCAGACGCTTTGCACCCTCGCTGGACGACACGTCGCCGGGCAGGAAGGCGACCTCGCCGTCCAGCGCGTTCAGCCGGGCCAGCGTGGAGTCGAGGTCGGCCGGCGCCTTGCGGCCGTTCATGCCGACCAGCGCGCCGTGGCGGGCGAACGCCTCGACCGCCGCCAGACCAATTCCCTGGGACGACCCCGTCACCAGAACGCGCCGGCCTTTCAGATCATCGAACATGCGTGAGCCCTTCCTTCACTCGTGTTGAAAACCGCGAAGCGCGGTGCGGCCCGCGCTCGACGCAAACAATGTCTCAAATATTGAGATATAACTCTCAATATCATCAGGATGTTAGGAGCTGACCATGGCTGGGTCAAGATTGGCCGTATCAGCGCGTCATATTGCCTTCTTTATAAATGTCTCACTATATGGCATCATTGCTGTTAGATTTGACAACATACAACGTGGCCACTAAGGTCCCGTCACCGAGGCGACACGAATGCCCACCAGAATCGATCCCATGACCCAGCCCGTTGACGCGATCGACCCGGCCACACCCGAAAGGCGGCAGGCCGCCGGAACGCAGACCCTGCTCCGCGGGCTGGCGGCCATCGAGTGCGTGGCGACCGGCACGACCGAGGTGAAGGGCATCGCGGCCCGGCTGAACACGCCGCGCAGCACCGTTCACCGCATGCTGAACAGCCTGGTGGCGGAGGGGTACCTGCACCATGTCCCCTACAAGGGCTATCTGCTGGGACCGAAGCTGATCGAACTCGGCATGAGGGCGCTGGAGCAGCGGCCCTTGGTGGCGCTCGCCCGGCCCCACATCGAGGCGCTGGCCCAGCGCACCGGCGACACCGTCCATCTCGGCGTGGTCGACGGCGACGAGGTCTTCTATCTCGACAAGATTCCGAGCACGCGCGGGCTGGAGATGCGCTCGCGCGTCGGCCTGCGCATGCCGCTGGCCTCGACCGGCATCGGCAAGGCGCTGATGCTGGGGATGCCGCCGTCGCGCTGGCGTGCGCTGCACGACGCGGTGGCGACGGCGCCGGACACGGTGGGCGGACGGCCCGGGCCGCTGCCCTGGCCGAAATACGAAAAGCTGATGGCAGGCTTCCTGCGGCGGGACTGGGTGCTCGACCTCGAAGAGAACGAGATCGGCGTCCGCTGCGTCGGCGCGCCGGTGCGCGACATCAGCAACCAGGTGGTCGCCGCCATCAGCGTGGCGAGCGCGGTGCCCTACATGCCGGACGAACGGATGGCTGAACTCGGACCGGTGGTCCGCGCGGCCGCCGATGCGATATCGAAGGAATTGGGATGGAAACAGGACGGAAGCGCGACGGGGCGGCCCTGATCGCGCTGGACTGGGGCACCTCCAGTCTGCGCGGATTCCTCATGGACGGCGCCGGCATGGTGCTGGAGCAGCGCGCCAACGCGCACGGCATCCAGAATCTGCCGCAGCCCGGCCTGCCCGGCTTCGAGCAGGCCTTCGCCGAGCTGTGCGGCGACTGGCTGGCCGGCACTCCGGGCGTCCCGGTGGTGGCCGGCGGCATGGTCGGCAGCGCCCAGGGCTGGGCCGAGGCGCCCTATGTCGCCTGCCCGGCCGACACCGGCACGCTGGCCGGCCACGCCATCGCGGTGGACAGTGCCGCCGGCGTCCGCATCCTCATCGCCCCCGGCGTCACCTACGCCCCGCCCGACGCACCGCCCGACATCCTGCGCGGCGAGGAAATCCAGATCGCCGGCGTGCTGGCCGACCGTCCGGACTGGGCGCGCGAGGCCTGCATGGTGCTGCCCGGCACCCATTCCAAATGGGTGCAGATCGAGGACGGGCGGATGACCCGTTTCGCCACCTACATGACCGGCGAGCTGTTCGCCGTGCTGACCAAGCACTCGATCCTCGGCCGCCTGATGCCGGCGGATGTGGAGGCCGATGCTGACGCCCGCGACGCGGCCTTCGCCGACGGCGTGCGGGCGGCGCAGGCCAGCGGCCCAGGCGACCTGTCGCACCAGATCTTCGCCGCCCGCACGCTCGGCATCACCCGCCGCATGGCGCCGGAACTGCTGAAGGATTTCCTGTCCGGCCTGCTGATCGGGCACGAGATGGTCTCCGGCCTCGCCCGGATGGGGGCGGCGCTGGGCAGTGGCCGGCCGCTTCTGCTGATCGGTGACGGCTCGCTGTGCCGCCGCTACGTCCAGGGGCTGGCCCTGCTGGGCATCGAGCCCACCGCCCGGCTCGAAAACACCGCGCCCAAGGGGCTGTTCCAGTTCGCCATCGCCGCCGGCCTGATCGCGCCGCCGGCCGGAAAGGACACACATGTCTGAAGACACATTGAAGGCTAGGCTCGACGCCGCCTTCGCCGCCCTGCCGCTGGTCGCCATCCTGCGCGGCCTGAAGCCCGCCGAATGCGAGGACGCCGCCCGCGCCCTCTACGAGCGCGGCTTCCGCCTGATCGAGGTGCCGCTCAACTCGCCGGATCCGTTCGACAGCATCGCCGCCATCCGCCGCATCCTGCCGCAGGACGCGCTGGTCGGCGCCGGCACCGTGCTGGAGGTGGCGCAGGTCGCCCGCCTCAAGGAGATCGGCGCCGATCTGGTGGTGATGCCGCATGCCGACACCGCGGTGATCCGCGCCGCCAAGGCGGCCGGACTGGCCTGCGTCCCCGGCGTCGCCACGGCGACCGAGGCCTTCGCGGCTCTGGCGGCCGGCGCCGACGCGCTGAAGCTGTTTCCGGCCGAGCAGATCAACCCGACCATCGTCAAGGCGATCCGCACCGTGCTGCCGGCCGGCACCCGGCTGCTGCCGGTGGGCGGTATCGCCCCCGACACCATGGCCCCCTTCCTGGAGGTCGGCGTCGCCGGCTTCGGGCTGGGATCGGCGCTCTACAAGCCGGGCATGACCGCAGCTGAGATCGCCGAGCGGGCCGACGCCTTCGTCGCGTCCTGGACCGCGCTCAACCCGCGCTGACTTCACGCGGGCGGCGAAGCCGTCCGCTTTTCCTTATCCGCACCCCATCAAGCAAAATTCGAGGGAGAACGTTTATGAAGGGTTATCGCCTCCTGACCGGCGCCGTCGTCGGCGTCCTGGCCACGGCCAGCCTGATTGCCGGCGCGCAGGCCGCCGACTACCCGACCAAGCCGATCGAGCTGATCGTTCCCTATGCCGCAGGCGGCGGCACCGATCTGGTCGCCCGCGCCTATGCCGACGCCACCAAGAAGCACCTGCCGCAGGCGATGGGCGTCGTCAACAAGACCGGCGGCGGCGGCGCCGTCGGCCTGACCGAGATCATGGCCGCCCGCGCCGACGGCTACAAGGTCGGCATGGGCACGGTGGAGATCACCCTGCTGCCGCACATGGGCGTGGCCCGCTTCTCGGTCGACGACTTCACCCCGATCGCCCGCCTGAACGCCGAGCCGAGCGCCATCACCGTCAAGGCCGATGCGCCCTGGAAGACCATCGAGGAGTTCCTGGCCGACGCCAAGGCCAACCCCGGCAAGGTCCGCATCGGCAACTCCGGCACCGGCGCCATCTGGCACCTCGCCGCCGAGGCGCTGCAGAACAAGACCGGCCTGACCTTCAACCACATCCCGTTCGACGGCGCCAACCCGGCCGTGACCTCCCTGCTGGGCGGCCACATCGAGGCGGTGTCGGTCAGCCCGGCCGAGGTGTCGAGCCAGGTTGCCGGCGGCCAGCTCCGCATGCTGGCGGTGATGGCCGACGAGCGCTCCAAGGCGTTCCCCGACGTGCCCACGCTGAAGGAGAAGGGCATCGACCTGTCGGTCGCCACATGGCGCGGCATCGTCGTTCCGAAGAAGACCCCGGCGCCGGTCGTCGAGACCCTGCGCAAGGCCAGCAAGGCGGCGGCCGAGGAGCCGGCCTTCCGTGAGCAGCTCGCCAAGATGAACCTGACCTGGGCCTATGCCGACGGTCCGGAGTTCGGCGCCGCCATGCAGAAGGACAACGCCTTCTTCAAGGATCTGATGACCAAGCTCGGCATGGCCAAGTAACACGGAAACGCGCCGGTCCGGCAGCCGCCGGGCCGGCGTTCCGTTTCCGAGGAGTCCGACTGATGAGCAACGCACCTGTCCAGGGCGGCGGGGCCGGCGCGCCCCTCTCCACCAAGATCGCCAATCTCGTCATCGCGGTCGTGCTGATCGCGGTGGCCGCCGCCGCCATCGCATCGACCGGCGATTTCCCCAAGACCATGCTGGCCGCCGACGTCGGCCCGGCCCGCTTCCCGATCATCCACGCCTCCGTGCTGATCGTGCTGTGCCTGATCCTGATCGCCAACACGCTGCGCATGCCGACCATCGCCGACGATACCCCGCCGGTCGGTGTCGCCGGCTATGCCGGGGTGGCGCTGGGCATCCTCGCCACCGCCGCCTGCCTCTACGCCATGGAGTATGTCGGCTACGCCGTCGCCACGGTGGTCTACATGGCAGCCCTGATGTGGCTGATGGGGCAGCGCAGCCCGCTGTGGAATCCGGTGATCGCCGTTGTCGTGACCGCCGTCATCTATTTCACCTTCCAGAGCGCCCTCCAGGTGCCGCTGCCGGTCGGGAGCCTGTTCGAATGACCCCGTCGTCCCGCCTCACTCCCGCCAAGGAGCGCCGCCATGCATGAACTCGGCATGCTGATGAACGGCGTCGCGACGCTGGCCGCCAACCCGATGGCGCTGCTGCTGTCCCTGGTGGGCGTGGCGCTCGGCATCGTCATCGGCGCCCTTCCCGGCCTGACCGCGACGATGGGCGTCGCCATCCTGCTGCCCTTCACCTTCGGCATGGACCCGGTGTCCGGCCTGCTGATGATCTCCGGCGTCTTCTTCGGCGGCGTCTATGGCGGCTCGGTGACCGCCATCCTGCTGAAGATCCCCGGCACGCCTGCCGCCGCCGCAACCGCGATGGACGGCTTCGAGCTGACCAAGAAGGGCATGGCCGGCGTGGCGCTCGGCACCGCCACCCTGTCGTCCTTCCTCGGCGGCATGGCCAGCATCCTCGTGCTGATCTTCCTGGCGCCGGTGCTCGCCGGCTTCGCCCTGGAGTTCAGCGCATCCGAAAGCTTCGCGCTCGCCGTCTTCGGGCTGAGCATCATCGCCAGCATCTCCGGCAAGTCGGTGGTGAAGGGGCTGATCGCCGGCTTCCTCGGCCTGCTGATCGCCACCGTCGGGATGGACCCGATGGGCGGCTTCCCGCGCTTCACCGGCGGCTACACCGAGCTGTTCAACGTCCCCTTCATCCCGGTGATGATCGGGCTGTTCGCCGCCGCCGAAGCCTTCAAGTCGATGGAGGACCCGAAGGTACGCCTCGGCATGGCGGCAGCACTTGGCCGCATCATCCCACCCTGGGCGACCTACAAGTCGCTGCTCGGCGTCGTGTCGCGCTCCTCGATCCTCGGCATCGTCATCGGCATCATTCCCGGCGCCGGCTCCGACATCGCCGCCTACGTCGCCTACAACGAGGCGCGGCGCTTCAGCAAGACGCCGGAGAATTACGGCAAGGGCGAGCTGGGCGGCGTGGCCGCCTGCGAGGCCGGCGCCAACGGCTGCACCGGCGGCGCGCTGCTGACCATGCTGACGCTGGGCATCCCCGGCGACGCGGTGACCGCCGTGATGCTGGGCGCCCTGACGCTCCAGGGCCTGCAACCGGGTCCGCTGCTGTTCAAGGAACACGGCGATCTGGTCTTCACCCTCTTCGCCGGCATGATCTTCTGCTATGTCGGCATGCTGGTGCTGGGGCTTGGTTCGCTGCGCTTCATGGGCCGCATCCTGCAAATGCCGAAGTCGGTGCTGACGCCGGTCATCCTGGCGCTCTGTGTCGTCGGCACCTATGCCATCAACAACAGCCTGTTCGACATCGGCATCATGCTGGCCGCCGGCGTCGCCGGCTACTTCATGCAGAAGTGGGACTTCCCGGCCTCGCCGGTGGTGCTGGCGCTGATCATGGGACCGATGGCCGAGGCCAACTTCCGCCGCGCGCTGTCGCTCTCGGGCGGCAGCTACGACTTCCTCTACAGCCGGCCGATCACCGCGGTGCTGCTGACCGTCGCCATCCTGACGATGCTGCTGCCGCTGGTGAAGCGCTGGCGGGCCGAGCGGGCGGGCGTATCGGGCGGACCGGTGGAAGCAACCAAATGACCGCCGTCACCACCATCGGCCTCGACGCCGTCATCGAACCGGACCTGCGCAACGGCACCGGCGAGAATCCCGTCTGGGACGCCGACCGCCGCAGCTGGACCTGGATCGACATCCCGGGCCGCCGCATCCACCGGCTGGACCAGTCCAGCGGCGTGCGGCAGGACTGGACGCTGCCGGAGCCGGTCGGCAGCCTCGCGCTGCGGCCGGACGGCGGTGCGGTCGTCGCCTGCCAGACCGGTCTCTTCGATGCCGACCTGCCCGAGGCGGGGAGTGAAGCAGTGCTCAGCCGCCTCGCCGATAGCCCCTTCCCGACGGAGGGCATGCGCTTCAACGATGGGCGCTGCGACCGGCAGGGGCGGCTGTGGGTGTCCGCCATGGTGATGGACATCGCCAAGGGCGACCCGTCCGGCGCGTGGTACCGCTTCACCCGCGCCGAGGGGCTGGTGGAGACCGGGCTGACCGGCTTCGTCATCCCCAACGGCTCCGCCTTCAGCCCGGACGGCCGGACGCTCTACGCGTCGGACAGCCACCGCGACGTGCGGATGGTGTGGGCCTGGGACTACGATCCGGAGACCGGCACCGCCGGCAACCGGCGTCCCTTCATCGACATGCGGGCGATGGTCGGGCGGCCGGACGGTGCGGCGGTCGACGCCGACGGCTGCTATTGGATCTGCTGCCTGGACGAGGGCTGCATCAAGCGCTTCACCCCGCGCGGCGATCTCGACCGCCGCATCGAGGTGCCGATGCGCAAGCCGACCATGTGCGCCTTCGGCGGGGAGGGCTTGCGCACGATGCTGGTCACCTCGCTCAGCCGCGGCCCGGCCGATCTGGCCGAGGACCCCCATGGCGGCCGGGTCCTGATGTTCGACGCCGGCGTCCAGGGCCTGCCGGAGCCGCGCCTGACCCGCTGAGGGCGGGGCTTCTGCCTCCCTGCTACACGACAAAGCCGGCTGGTCTCACAGCCGGCTTTGTCCGTTTTCGACGACGGAGGCGAAGACGATGCCGGGCGGCCTCAGCGCGCCGCCTGACGGTCCCAGCTGTCATTCACTGCGGGCGACAGGCGGTGCTTCATGATGCGCTGGCTGGGCGTGCGCTCGAACCCCTCCACCAGGGCGATGTAGCGCGGGTTCTGGTAGGGCGCCAGCTGACGGCCGAGCCAGTCGGACAGCGCCGGGATGTCCACGGTGGCGCCCAGCCTGGGCTTCACGAACAGCTTGATGTCCTGCTCGCCGACGTCCGCCTGCACGCTGCGGCGGCCGGATCGGTCTCGCAGCGCTGACCGGCCTCCCAAAAACAAAGCCGGCCCCGGAGTGAACCGGAGCCGGCTTGAGCAACCTGCCAAAAGACCGACGATACGGGTTACAGGAAGCCGGTCGAGATCCAGGGAATGGCCGCGACCAGCGCCAGTCCGGCCAGCAGCGCCGCCAGATAGCCCATGATCGGGCGCATGCCCTCGTCCGGGTTGACCCGCCCGATGGCCGAGGCGACGTAGAAGCCGACGCCGAAGGGCGGGGCGAACAGGCCCAAACCCATGGCGAGGATCACCACCATCGCATACTGCACCTCATGCACGCCCATCTCGCGGGCGATGGGGAACAGCAGCGGGCCGAACAGCACGATGGCCGGGATGCCTTCCAGAACGCTGCCCAGGATGATGAAGGCGACGATGGACACCGCCAGGAAGGTGAAGGAGCCTCCCGGCAGGCTGGCCATGAAGTGGGCCAGATCGGTCGAGAAGCCGGAGCGCGTCAGGCACCAGGCCATCCCCGTCGCGGTGCCGATGATGAACAGGATCGCCCCCGACAAGGCCGCGGTCTCGACCAGCATGGGGACCACCCGCCGCCAGTCGAAGCGGCGATAGACCAGCAGCCCGACGGCAACGGCATAGACGATGCCGATGGTCGACACCTCGGTCGCGGTGGCGACGCCCTCGATCACCGCGGTGCGGATCACGAAAGGCAGGGCGAGCGCCGGCAGCGCCACCACCAGGCTTTTGCCCAGCTCGCTGCCGGTCGGCCGGCGCACCCCCGACAGGTCTTCGTTGCGGTAGCGGTGCCGCACGACCAGGCACAGCATCACCGCCAGCAGCAGGCCGGGCAGCAGTCCGCCGGTGAAGAGGGCGGCGATGGAAACCCCAGTGACCGAGCCGATGGTGATCAGCACGATGCTGGGCGGAATGGTCTCGGTCTGCGCGCCGGTCGCGGCCAGCAGCGCCACCAGATCGCCCGGCTTGGCGCCGCGGTTCTTCATCTCCGGGAACAGCACCGGGGCGACCGCCGCCATATCGGCGGCCTTCGATCCGGAAATGCCGGAGACAAGATACATCGCACCGATCAGCACATAGGACAGGCCGCCGCGCACATGGCCGAGCAGGTTGGCCAGCACCGCCACCATGGCGCGGGCCATGCCGGTCATCTCGATCAGCAATCCGAGGAAGACGAACAACGGCACCGACAGCAGGATCAGGTGCGACATGCCCTCGTCCATCCGGCCGATGACGACGAGCAGCGGCACCTTCGTGGTCAAAGCGAGATAGCCGAAGCTCGACAGCCCGAAGGCGAAGGCGATGGGCACGCCGGCGAACACCGACCCGGCCACCACGACCACGAAGAAGACCAGCAGGTTGATCTTGCCGAGATCGGCCAGCACCGGCTGGAGGACCGTGAACAGTGCGGCGATGGCCGCCACCGCCGCCAGGGCGCCCGCCACCAGCCGGACGTCGCCCACCCGTGCCAGCCGGACCAGGGCCGTCGCGATCATCAGCCCGAGGCCGGTCGGCAGGGCCGCCGCGCGCCACATGTTCGAGATCTGCAGCGCGGGCGTGGTGATCTCCAGCTCCTCCCAGGCGAATTCGCCAGCCGGCAGGATGACCAGCAGCAGGAAGCAGAGCGCCGCCGCCACTGCGAAGACGTCGAGGAAGGCCCGCGCGCGGGGCGACGCCCAGCTGACGAAGGCGGTCATCCGCATATGCTCGCCGCGGCGGAAGGCGACGACGGCCCCCAGCATCGCCAGCCACAGGAACAGGATCGACGCCAGCTCGTCCGACCAGGTGATCGGAGCGTGGAGTACGTAGCGGGCGACGATGCCGGTGAAGAGTATCACCACCTCCGCCGCCACCAGAAGCGCCACCGGCAATTCGGACAGCCAGCCCAGAAGCCGGTCGACCTGCGCCAGCCACGGGCTGGCGCCGTCGGAAGGACCGGCAGCGGACGGGCCGGCGGTGGACTTGTGATCCACCACCGCCGTCATGTCAGGGCCCCCACCGAGCTTTCCAGGGCGCTCCAGGCCTCCTCGCCGTATTTGGCCTTCCATTCGCCGTAGAAGCCGGACTTGCGCAGAACCTCCCGGAACGGCGCCGGATCGACCTTGTTGAAGGTCAGACCCTTCTGCGAGAGCGAGTTCTGCAGCGCTTCGTTGAGGCCGGCGATGTCCTGGCGCTGCTGCTGCGCGCCGTCATTCAGGTTGCGGCTGACGATCTGGCGCAGATCCTCGGGCAGCCCGCGCCAGGACCGGCCGTTGGTGACGATCCAGGAGCCGTCCCAGACATGGTTGGTGATCGAGCAGAATTTCTGCACCTCGTAGAATTTGGCGGTGTCGGCGACCACCAGCGGATTCTCCTGCCCATCGACCACGCCGGTCTGGAGGGCCGCATAGACCTCGCCCAGGTTGATGCTGGTCGGCGATGCGCCCAGCCCCTTGAACAGCGACACATAGACCGGGCTGACCGGGACGCGGATCTTGAACGCCGCCAGATCGGCCGGCCCGGTGATCGGCTTGGTGGCGGTGGTGATCTGGCGGAAGCCGTTGTCCCAGATGCGCTCGAAGGCGTGGAGGCCGGCCTTGTCGAAGCCCTTGCGGATCACGCCGCCGAGCTGGCCGTCCATCGCCTTCCAGACCGCGTCGTAATCCTTGAACGCGAAGCCCATGCCGTTGATCGAGGCCACCGGGACCAGTGTGGACAGGATCAGGCCGCCGGTGCTGAAGAACTCGATGCCGCCGGAGCGGACCTGCGCCAGCAGGTCGCTGTCGCCGCCGAGCTGGCTGTTGGGGAAGACGGCGATGTCGACCTTGCCGTTGGTCTCCTTGCGGATGCGCTCGGCGGCCTCGACGGCGCGGACGTGCAGCGGGTGGCTGGCAGGGAAGCCGTGGCCGAACTTCCAGGCGAATTCCGCGGCGTGCGCCTTCGAGATGAAGGGGGCGGCCAAGGGGACGGCCAGGGCGCCCGCCGCGGTGGCTGCCAGAAACTGTCTGCGCTTGATCGTCATGGTGGGCTTGATCGTCATGGTGGTTCCTCCCTTTTTTGCGTTCTCTGCTCCGGTTCGGCTCCCAGCGCCGGCCCCTATCGGCCCGGATGCGACCCTGGGCGGCGCCCCTCCACCGCCGCGGCGAGGATGCCGCGCACGGCCTCCTCGGTCACCGGTCCGGGGTTGTAGCGGTTGTCGGTCTCGACGGTGATGCGGGCGGCCTCCGCGATCCGGTCGGCGGAGAAGCCGACCTCGGTCAGGCGCGTCGGCAGGCCGACCGTTTCCATCACGTCGAAGATGGCGGCGCCGACGTCTGCCACCCCCATGGCGGCGGCAAGCCGCTCCATCGCCTGGGGGGCGAAGGGCGCATTGTAGGCCGCGACATGGGGCAGCACCAGCGCATGGGACAATCCGTGCGACACGCCGTAGGTGCCGCCCAGCACATGGGCGACGCCATGCTGGAGGGCGAAGCCGCCGGCCAGCGCCGCACCGGCGAGATGGGCGCCGTAAAGCAGGTCGGCACGCGCCTCCGGATCGTCCGGACGGGCGGCCACCCGCGGCAGCGCGTCCATGATCGCCCGCGCGCCCTCCATCGCCGCCGGCACGATCACCGGGCTGATGGTGGGGGTGTAGATGGCGTCGACGCAATGGGCGAGCGCGTTCATGGCGCTGGCCATGCTGACATCCACCGGCAGCCCGAGCGTCAGCGAGGGATCGTAGACGACGGTGCCGGCCAGCATGCGCAGGCTCTGGTGCATCCGCTTGACGCCGTCGATGGTGATTCCGCAGAAGCCGGTCATCTCGGAGCCGGAATAGGTGGTCGGCACGGCGATGATCGGCAGCCCGAGTTCCAGCGCGATGGCCTTGCCCAGACCGATGGAGGCGCCGCCGCCGACGCTGACCAGACAGTCGGCGCCCATCTCGCGCGCCCTGGCCCGGCCCCGGATGGCCAGTTCGATGGGCACCTGGGAAATCGCTTCCGGCAGGATGCCGATGCAGCGGCTACCGAGGCGGTCGGCGACACGCCCGCCCATGGCGCTGCGGCCGGGCGTGGAGACGACGAGCGCGCGTTCGGCCCCCAGCCGCTCCACCTCTCCGTCGATGCGGTCGACCGCGCCCGCCCCGAAGACGACCCGCGACGGCAGCGCGTTGAACACGTCGCCCGGGGTGTTGAAGTCTCTCATGATCGAAATCCGTCCGATGAAACAGGAAGGCCGCGCCTTACCGATTGCGGCTTACCAATCGACGATGGTGCCGTCGTCCAGGACGGCGGAGGTCGTGTGCATCACCTCCGGCTTGAAGGGGTGCTTGGCCGCCTCATCCTCGTTCACCTCGATGCCGAAGCCGGGAACGTCCGGCACCTCCCAGTGGCTGCCGGTGCGGCGGATCGGCGTCTGCACGACATCGTCGTACCAGGGCACCGCACCGCTCATCTCCTCCTGGATGACGAAGTTCGGGGTGGAGATGTCGAAATGCAGGGCAGCGACGCCGGCCAGCGGGCCGTTGGGATTGTGGGGCGCGATGCCGATCAGCTCCGCCTCCGCCAGTGCCGCGATCCTCTTCCCTTCCAGCAGGCCGCCGGTGTGGTTCAGGTCGGGCTGGGCGATGTGCACCGCCTTCTGGGCGAAGACCGGCATGAATTCCCTCAAGCCCACCAGCCGCTCGCCCGACGCGATGGGGCAGTCGGCCTGCTCGGCGATGCGGCGCAGCGCCTCGGTGTCGCCGGGCTGGACGGGCTCCTCGCAGAACATCGGCCGGTAGGGCTCCAGTTCGCGGATGTAGCCCATGGCGGCGGCGATGGAGCCGGGTCGGCCGTGGAAGTCGATCATGATGTCGACGCCGTCACCCACCGTGTCGCGCAGCGCCTGCATCATCTTGCCGACATGGCGCTGGGCCGGGACCGGGGCGCTATGGGCACCATAGGGGATGAACACCACCTTCAGCGCGTCGTAGCCCTTCTCCGTCACCGCGGCGGCGCGCTCCTTCAGCGAGCCGATGTCGAAGGTCTCGTACACCGACTTCATCTCGCCGAGGCCGAGATGGGTGTAGACCCGCACGCGGTCGCGGACCTTGCCGCCCAGCAGGCGCCACACCGGCAGGCCGACGCTCTTGCCGAAGATGTCCCACAGCGCATGCTCGATGCCGCTGATCGCCGTAACGCCGACCATGCCCAGCTTGTAATAGCTGAACTTGTTCATCGCGCGGACACACTGCTCGATGTCGCGCGGGTCGCGGCCGAGCACGGTCGGCTCCAGATCCTCGACGGCGCCGGTGACGGCCCGCGTCTTCCAGTTCAGGCTGGCCTCGCCCCAGCCATACAGGCCGGGCTGGTCGGTCAAAACCTTGACGAAGATCCAGTTGCGCATCTCGGCGTTGACGACGAAGGTCTTCACGCCGGTGATCTTGATCGGCACGCCGGCGCTGCGGCGGGCGAGGTCCTCGGTGTCTCGGATCATGGGAAGCTCGTGTTCTGTAAGGCGGGCCGCGCTGCCGGAGCAGGCGCCCGCACAAGGTTCAGCAGCGGTTCGCCGGCAATCAGCCGGTCGATGTTCCGGGCGATGAAGGCATAGCGGCGTTCGGGCAGCCGGGTGGTCCAGGCCGAGGAATGCGGGGTGCAGACCGCGTTCGGCAGATCCTCGAAGCGGAAGCGCGCGGGCGCCACCCGGTCGTCCGCCCCGGCCGGATAGCCGTACCAGACGTCGAGCACCGCACCGCCGATGGTCCGGCGCTGCAAGGCGCCGTACAGCGCCTCCTCGTCGGCGATGGGCGCGCGCGATACGTTGATCAGCACGCCGGTCGGCTTCATGGCGGCGAGTTCGGCCGCTCCGATCAGCCCGCGTGTTTCATCGGTCAGCGGGCAGGCGATCACCACGAAATCCGACTGCGCCAGCATCTCCGGCAGGCGGTCCGGCGGCAGGATCGCCTCGGCCAGACCGTCGGGGTCAGCCGCGAATTGATCCACGGCGAGGATGCGCATGCCGAAGGCCGCCGCCCGCCGGGCAATCATCCGCCCGATGCGGCCGAAACCGATCAGCCCCAGGGTCAGGCCGTGGATCTCGCCATGCGGCACGCGCGCCCGGTAGACGTCGGACCAGCTGTCGGTGGCGAAGGAGCCGCGCAGGGCATCGGGACGGATTTCCCAGTTCAGCATCGCCGCCATGACGAATTCGGCGATGGGAATCTCATGTTCAAAGACGTTGCACAGGCTGGCTCCGGACGGCAGGGAGGCCATGTCGATGCCGTCCAGCCCGGCCCCCGGCACATGCAGAAGTCGAAAATCCGGAACGGACCCATCGTTGCGGGAGAAACGCAAAGACACGACCACGTCGTCCGCGGTGATCGCCGAATCGAAGTCTGGCGAGTGGGCGGCCTCACGGGGAAGGGAAATGATCTCGCAGGGTGTCGTCAGGAAAGCGCCGAGCTTGTCCTTGTGATTGGCTGCTTCCCCAATCATGAAGACTTTCATTGGCTTGATCCTCCGTTATGCAAACGATAGGGCCAACGAACTGAGTAGGTCCAACTTTTAAAAATGATCGATTGATAAGGAGAAGTTTTCACCGGCCCTGTTTCTACCGGCGGAGATCGTGCCGGAGGCACGTTCGCTCAGGAGACCAGTTCACCGACGGTCGCGGCGACATCGAGGAATGTCTGGATCGCCGGGGATGTGTCGTCGCTCTGGTAGGCGACCCCGAGCGTCAGGTAGGGAGCTGGCCCGTCCAGCGGGCGGTAGACGACACCCGGCCGCGCGAACTGCTGAAGATCGGAGGCGATGAGCCCGATGCCGAAGTCGGCGGCGGCCAGCGCGATGATCGATTGGGCAGGCGAGGCTTCGAGGATCAGCTCCGGACTGAACCCCGCCTGCTGGCACAGGCTGATGATCTCGTCGTACAGGCGCGGACCGATCACGCGCGGGAAGATGATGAAGCGCTGCCTGGACAAATCCTCCAGCCGCAGGCGGGGCCTCTCCGCCAATGGGTTGCGGTCCGACAGCACGACATTGAAACGGATGCGCGCGATGAGGTGCGACGACAGCGACTGGTCGTCGAGCGGCGGATGGAAGATGCCGACATCGATGGCCCCCGCCCTCAGGGCCTCCTCCTGCTCGGACGTCGTCATGACATGCACGTTCACGCCGAAATTGGGCAAGGCCGTGCGGAACCGGTGCATGATCTCGGGGAAGACGATGTAGAGCGCCGGTGCGGTCATGCCGACCGACAATTGCCCGATCTCGCCGCGGTCGGTCTGGCGCGCGAGCTGTGCGGCCCGATCCATCTGGTTCAGGATCTTCCGGGCCTCGCCCAGGAAGGACTTGCCGGCCCTCGTCAGGGAAACCCGCCGCTTGTTGCGGTGGACCAGCTGGACCTGAAGCTCGTCCTCCAGCTGCCGCAACTGCTGGCTGAGGGCAGGCTGCGTGATGTGGCACCGCGCGGCGGCACGGTGGAAATGCAGCTCCTCGCAGAGCGCGACAAAGAACTGGAGCCTGCGACGATCCATGCTGCGGAGATAAGATCATTGGGCCAGCGCTGTAAAGGCGGGATGGGCGGTCCGGCGCGCCTGCGCCCGCCACCTGCGGCGGCAGGACGGTGCGCGCATTGCGATAGGCTGCTCCCGGTTCCCCAGAAAAATCCAATCGAGCCAAACATCTGTTGCACCGGCCAAGAGTCGATGACTATAGTGCGAACGATTCGCATTATCGATGCGAATGATATGCATTCTCTTATATAAGTCACACGTTCGACTGGCCTGGGGGGAACCGTGCCGGTCGGCGGTGTCGTGCTGCAACCATCGTCAGGCAGGGGAACCGATACTATGAAACTAGTTCGCGGCACGGCAGATGCCCGTTGCACGACCATTGCGTGTGGCGAGCGCTCGGCCGGGCCTGACGCCCGCAGGTCCGGCCTGCGTCCGGCGGCCATCGCGGCCGGGCTCGCCGCCGCGGTTCTGGCGGGTGGCGCGTTCCCGGTCTCCGCGGCCCATGCCCAGACGACGGCCGCCACCGTCAACGCCGACATTCCCGCCGGTCCCCTGGGCGAGGCGCTGAGCCGCTTCGCCGCGCAGGCGGGCGTGACGGTCCAGGCGGATCCGGCGATGGTCCGGGGCAAGACCTCGCCCGGCCTGAAGGGTGCCACCACGGTGGAGGATGGCCTGCGCCGCCTGCTGGCCGGCAGCGGCCATGGGATCGCGCGCACGGCGTCGGGTTATGCCGTCGTCGCGCAGAGCGCCGCGGACCCGGCTACTTCCCCGGACAGCACGACCCTGCCGGCCCTCCAGGTGACGGCCAACGCCGGACTGATGACCGGCGGTCTGGCGCAGCCCTATGCCGGCGGGCAGGTCGCGCGCGGCGGATCGGTCGGCCTGCTCGGCAGCGGCGACGTCATGGACACGCCCTTCAGCACGGTCAACTACACCTCCGACCTGATCGAGAACCAGCAGGCGCGCACCGCGGCGGACACGCTGATCAACGACGCTTCCGTCCGGCTGACCACCGGCAGCAACGGCTTCGACGACACCTTCCAGATCCGCGGTTATGCCGTCGGGTCCGGCGATGTCGGCTTCAACGGCATGTACGGACTGGTGTCGTCCAACCGCGTGCCGGCGCAGATCGTCGAGCGGATCGAGCTGCTGAAGGGCCCCGGCGCGCTGGTCAACGGCATTTCTCCCGGCGGCAGCATCGGCGGCGGCATCAACATCCTTGCCAAACGCGCCGGGGACGAACCGCTGACCCGCGTCACCAACACCTACATGAGCGACGCCAATCTCGGCGTGCATCTGGATGTCGGCCGCCGGTTCGGCGAGACCAAGGAATGGGGCGTCCGCTTCAACGGGCTGATGCGCAACGGCGAGGCGTCGGTCGACGGCGGCAACCTCCGCTCCGGCCTGGGAGCCCTGGCGGTCGATTACCGCGGCGAGCGGCTGCGCTGGTCGCTGGACGCCATCAGCCAGCGCGACGACACCGACAATTTCCGGCCGCAGATCAGCATCCTGCCCGCCACCACCGCCATCCCCTCCCCGCCCGACGCGCGCAGCAACTGGTATCCCGGCACGGTTCTGGTGCAGAAGGACGTCACCGTCGCCTCCAACATCGAGGTCGACCTGACGGACAGCCTGACCGCCTATGCCGGCATCGGCTACCGCAAGGGCGAGAACGACCAGACCTTCCCCAGTTCGACCACCGCGGTGAACGCGCTCGGCAACTTCACGGTCCGCAACGCCTATTACGATTCCTATTCCCGCACGGTCAGCGGCACCGCGGGCGCCCGCTGGCGCTTCGCGACCGGCCCGGTCCATCATCAGCTGAATGTCGGCTACACCGGCTTCAAGCGCGACGAGGGGAACGCCTACATCCAGTCGGCCGGCTCCGCCCTGTCGAACATCTACAACCCGGTGGCGCTGCCCGCCGTCACCGCCGCCCGCACCTCCGCGCGCAAGTCGGCGGAAACCTCGCTGACCAGCGTCGCGGTGGCCGACACCCTGTCGGTGCTGGACGACCGGGTGATGCTGACGCTGGGCGCCCGCCGCCAGAAGGTCCATGTCGACAGCTTCAGCACCGCCACCGGCGCCCAGACCGGCACCTACGATGCCAGCGCGACCTCGCCGCTGGCCGGCTTCGTCGTCAAGCCGCTGTCCAACGTCTCCCTCTACGCCAACTATGCCGAGGGGCTGACGCGCGGCACGGTGGTCGGCGCAGGCTACGCCAACACCGGCGCGGTGCTGGCCCCCTTCAAGTCGAAGCAGTACGAGGCCGGCGTCAAGGTCGACTGGGGGACGATCACCACCACGGCGGCGGTCTTCCAGCTGACCAAGCCGAACTCGATCCGCACCGCGGCCAACGAGCTGGCCTATGACGGCGAGCAGCGCAACCGCGGCCTGGAGCTGTCGGTCTATGGCGAGATCCTGCCCGGCCTGCGCGGCATGGCCAGCGCCGCCTTCATGGACCCGAAGCTGACGCGCACCGCCGTCGCCGCGGTGCAGGGCAACGACGCCGCCGGCGTGCCGGACAAGACCCTGTCGGCCGGGCTGGACTGGGAAACCCCGTGGGTCCAGGGCCTCGCCCTCAACGGGCGGGTGATCTACACCTCGGGCTCCTACCTGACCGACGCCAACACCCTGCGCTTCGACGGCTGGACCCGCTTCGACATCGGCGCGCGCTATGCCACCACGGTCGTCGGCACGCCGGTCACCTTCCGCGCCAATGTCGAGAACCTGTTCGACAAGAACTACTGGCTGACCACTGGCACCTACGTGACCGTCGGCGCGCCGCGCACGGTGCTGCTGTCCGCCTCCGCCGATTTCTGATCCCCACCCCCCGATCCAGCCGGAGTGATCATGACCAGACTGTCCATCGCCATCGTCGCCCTGCTGGGCCTCGCGGCACCCGCCAACGCCCACCAGATCTGGATCGAGCAGGCCGACGGCCAGAATGCGGTGATCCGCTTCGGCGAGTTCGGCGACAACCTGCGCGAGGCGTCGCCCGGCCTGCTCGACAAATTCGTCAAGCCGGCCGCCACGCTGGTCTCGGCCAAAGGCGAGCAGACGGTGGACGCGGCCAAGACCGCAACCGGCTTTACCCTGCCCTTCAAGGCCGGCGAGGGCGAAGCCATCGTCGCCGACGACCCGCTCTATCCGCTCTATCCGGGCAAGGACAACGGGAAGGAGACCGCCAACTGGTACCACCCGTCGGCGCGCCTGATCACCGGCTTCAAGGAGCAGCAGCCGAAGCTGCCCCTGGATCTGGTTCCCGCCGGCGAGCCGGGCCGCTTCAAGCTGTTCTTCAAGGGACAGCCCAAGGCGAAGACCAAGGTGTCGTTGGTGACGCAGTCCGGCTGGGCCAAGGAGGGCTACACCGACGAACAGGGCGTCGTCGGCTTCGACCTGCCGTGGAAGGGCACTTACGTCGCCGAGGCCAGCCTGACCGACCGCAGCCCCGGCGAGCGTCCGGGCGCCAAGGGTCCGGAACGCTATGACGCCGTGAGCTACGCCACCACGGTCACCTACGTCCACGGCGACGGCCTGCCGCCGCTTTCCGCCGGCCCGGCGGCAGCGCCGCACCAATGATGCCGCGGATCGGCCCTGTCCGCCGCGCCGCACCGGTCGCCTCGCGCATCGTCGCGGCGCTGTTCGGCGGCTATGCGCTGGCGGCGCTCGGCAGCGTGGCGGCGCTGGCATTGCCGATGAGCAAGCCGCAGGCCGTGCTGACCGGCATGCTGGCGAGCTTCGCGATCTATGCGGCGGCGGTCGTCTGGGTCTTCGCGGCGCGCAGCGCGCTGCGGGCCTGGGTCGGCCTGCTGGCGGCGGCGGCCCCGCTGCTGCTGGCGGCATGGTCGGTCTGGTGAGGGGAGAGGTCCTGTGAAGACGGACAACGTAAGGCGGGAAAGGGAACAGCGCCCCGCCGGCCGCGGCATCCGCCAGAGCATGTCGGGCCTGCACATCTGGGCCGGCCTGCTGATGGGCTGGATCCTGTACGCCATGTTCCTGACCGGAACGGTGTCCTACTTCAAGGACGAGCTGTCGCAATGGATGCGGCCGGAACTTGCCCATCTGGCAGAACCGCCCGATCCGGCCCTGGTCGCCCAGCGCGTCGCCGATGAGCTGGGCACCATCGCGCCGGGCAGCCCGCAATGGAGCATGCGCCTGCCGGATGGGCGCACCAACAGCGTCTACGCCTTCTGGCGCATGGCACCCGGAGAAGCGGGGGCGGCGTCCGGTCGCCGCTCCTTCGCGGAGGCCGCCTTCGATCCCGCCACCGGCGGCAAGGTCACCGCGCGTGAAACGCTGGGCGGCGATTTCTTCTACCGCTTCCATTTCCAGTTCCACTACATGCCGGTTCTGTGGGGACGCTGGATCGCCGGGGCGGCGGCGATGTTCATGCTGGTCGCCATCGTCAGCGGCGTCATCACGCACAAGAAGATCTTCATCGATTTCTTCACCTTCCGCGGCGGCAAGGGGCAACGGTCGTGGCTCGACGCGCACAATGCGCTGTCGGTGTTCGGGCTGCCCTTCCACGCCATGATCACCTACACCGGGCTGGTCACGCTGATGGCGCTCTACATGCCCTGGGGCGAGCGGACGGCGATCACGACACCGGCCGAGCGCCAGCAGCTGACCGCCGAACTGAACGCCTTCATCCAGCCGGGCAAGCCCAGCGGACAGGCGGTCCCGCTCGCCTCTGTCGCCGACATGGTGCGCCAAGCGCAGGAGCGCTGGGGCCAGGACGCCGTCGGCCGCGTCACCGCCACCAATTCCGGCGACAGCACCGCCCGTGTGGCGGTCGCGCGCGGCGAGGCCGGCCGTGTCTCGATGAGCCCGCAATACATGCTGTTCGACGGCCCGACCGGCCGTCTGCTGGAGACCCGCGAGGGGGTGGGGGCGGCGGCGGAGACGCGCGGCGTGCTGTATGCCCTGCATCTGGGGCGGTTCAGCGACGCGGTGACACGCTGGCTCTATTTCCTCGTCAGCCTGATGGGCACGGCGATGGTCGGCACCGGTCTGGTGATGTGGACGGTGAAGCGCCGCCAGAAGCTGGCCGATCCCGAGCGGCCCCATATTGGCTTCCGCATCGTCGAGCGGCTGAACATCGCCAGCATCGCCGGGCTGTCGGTCGCCATGACGGCCTTCCTCTGGGGCAACCGCCTGCTGCCGGCGGGACTGGCGGACCGGGGAGCCTGGGAGATCCACCTGTTCTTCGCGGTCTGGGCGCTGGCGCTGGCGCATGCCGTGCTGCGCCCGGCCAAGACGGCCTGGATCGAACAGCTGTGGGCGGCGACGGCGCTGCTGGCGCTTCTGCCGGTGCTGAACGCCGTCACGACCGACCGGCCGCTGTGGCACAGCGTGGCCGAGGCCGATTGGGTGTTCGCCGGCATGGATTTGATGTGCCTGTCACTGGCGGCGCTCCACGCCGTGCTGGCACTGCGCACCGCCCGCCATCGGCCGAAACCGCGGGCTGTGCCCGCCAAGGGGCGGGGCGGCGTTATCGGCGGCGCGCTGGAGGAGGGACGCTCATGATGCATCTCCTGTCCTTCGCGCTTTGCCTTGCCGCCTTCGCGGCGCTGGCCCTGGCGACGGAGCGCCAGCAGCACGACCTGTTCGGCCGTCCGCTGCCGCCGGCCGCGACGCGCCTTCTGCGGGTCGCGGGAACGGGCGTCATGCTGCTGGCGCTGGGTGTCCTGCTGGACTGGCAGGGCTGGGGCCTCGGCCTCGTCATGTTCAGCGGCCACACCAGCCTGGCCGCGGGCGTCGTGTTCTGCGCCGCCATCGGCCTTGCCGGTGCCCGCCGCCGTGGGAAATCGGCCGCTATCTCACCAGCGTCGCGGCGGGTCTGACGAAGCTCTTGCGGCCGCGCTTGAATCCCATCACGGGCGTGGCGATGCCGCCGAAGGCGTCGGTTTCGTCGTCGGCGTCGAGCACGATCAAATCCGCCTGTGCGCCGACCGCGATGCCGTAGTCGGCAATGCGCATCAGCCGGGCGGCCGTGGTTGAGACCATGTCGAGGCAATCGCCGAACCGTTCGGGCCCCAGATGCATCAGGTTCGCATAGAGGTTGCCCATCCGGATCAGCGAACCGTCGCCGAAGGGCGTGAACGGGTTCAGGACATTGTTGGTCGCGACCGAGACGGTGACGCCGCCGTCCGCCAGCAGATGGACCGGCGCCACCCCGCGCGGCGCCCGGTGCTTCTGATCGCGCCCATTCAGATAGAGATCCGTCGCCGGCAGGGCCGTCACCCCCACGCCGGCTTCGGCCAGGAGCACGGTCATCCGCTCCAGCGCGGCATCGTCGATGGCGGCGAGCTTGGTGGCATGGCCGACGGCGACCCGCCCCTGCCAGCCCGCCGCCACCGTCCGCCGGCAGATTTCCTCCAGATGTGACCAGCTGGGGTCGAGATCGAAATCCAGATGGAAATCGAGATCGACGTCATGCGCCACTGCCAGGGCGAAGAGGCGCTCCATCTGCAAGGACGGGTCGGCATCGGTGTAGGGACAGCCGCCCAGCAGATCGGCCCCCTCCGCCAGCGCCTCGACCAGCAGCCGTTCGACCGCCGGGTCGTTGGTCATCCCCTCCTGCGGGAAGACGCAGATCGACAGGTCAATGGCGAAGGCATAGTCGCGCTTGAGCCGCGTCATTGCCTCGAAACTGCGCAGGCCGACCAGCGGATCGAGTTCCACATGCGCCCGCATATGCATGGTGCCCTGCGTGATCGCCCGTTCCAGGGTGCGGGCGCCGCGCTGGTAGACATCCTCGACCGTGAATGCCCGCTTCAGGCCGGAGACCGCGGCAATCGCTCCCTTCAGCCCGCCGCCGGCATCGCGGCAGCGGCAGAGCAGGCAGGATTTGTCGAGATGGATGTGGGTGTCCACCAGCCCCGGCAGGACGAGGCGCCCGCCGATGTCCTCTTCCAGGACGGCGGTGCCCGTCAGGTCGGGGCCGATGGCGGCGATCCGTCCCTGCCTGACCGCGATGTCCTGCAAGCCCTGCCCTGCCCTGAACCGGGCGTTGCGCAGGAGAAGATCGAAACTGTTGGTCTGCGGCATCTCGAAATCCGGCGTGTCGTTTGCATGCGGAAATCGCATGCAGTTTTGATACCAATATGCCGACACTTACGGAGGTCCAGATGAGTGAGACGACTGAACGCGATCTGCAGGCGGTGAAGGATTATCTGGAGGCGTCGATGGCCCCCGATCCGGTGCGCGCGGCCAAACACGTGGCACCGGGCTTCATCTGCCGCTTCACCGGGCATCGCGTCTTCGACACGCCCAGCGGGCCGACCGGTTTCAATGCCGCGCGCTACAAATGGGTGAAGAAGCGGATCGAGCGCTATGACGTGGTGCCGGGCGAGACGGAAACCATCGTCTACAGCCTGGGCTACCTGTATGGCGCCTGGCCGGACGGCACGCTCTTCGACAACAACCGCTATGTCGACCGCTTCGTGGTGCGGGACGGACTGATCGTCGAAACCGATGTCTGGAACGACAGCGCCGAATGGATCCTCGATCCCTCCTGCGCCCGCTGAGTTAAGCCTGCCGGTCCTGGCGCCCTTATTCGGTGTAGGGCGCCAGGATATCCATGAGGTCGCGGCTCCGGGCGCCCGAGCTTTGCAGCAGCGCGCGGGAGGCCACGGCCTCCAGATGCTCGTCCATCAGGGCGCAGGCCTTGTCGGCGGGGCCGGTCCGGATCGCCTCGATCAGTTCCAGATGCTCATTCACTGCGCATTCGGACGAATGGGGCCGGCTGAAGACCGCCAGCGACAGCCCGGCGCGGTAACAGATCTCCGTCACATAGCGGATCAGCACGGGCTTGCCGGTCATCTCCGCCAGCCGGACATGGAACTCCGTCGCAAGGCGGATCGAAATCCCCTCGGCACCATGCCGGGCCTGATGCTCGGCCTCGACAATCGCCGTCAGCTGCTTGACCTGGGCCTCGGTCAGCTTGCCGGCCAGATGGCGGACGACCTGCCGCTCCAGATCGACCCGGATGTCGAAGATGTCGCGCGCATCCTCGAAGGACGGCACGGCGACCACGGCGATGCGGTTCCGGCGCAGATCGACGAGCCCCTCAGCCGCCAGCTGCCCGAGCGCGCTGCGGGCGATGGTCCGGCTGACGCCGAAGCGTTCGCCCAGCGAATCCTCGGGCAGCCGGTCTCCCGGCGACAGCGCCCGCTCGATGATCGCGCGCCGCAAGGCGGTGCAGATCGCCGCGACACGGTCGCCACCGGTTTTCCCTGAACGCTTCTGCTCGCGCTTTTCCTCGGCCATCACCGCCCCCGCCTGCTCCGCCTTCCATAAGCGAGGCCGGTTGGGAATGCAACTCGCCAAGTGCCGCATTTGAATGCAGCAGCTCCGTGCACATGCATAAAATAAGTGCATGCAAAAACTGTATGCACTTTTTGTCAGCCGGTTTGCGGCTTCTCCTCCGTGGAGCTTGGCCCCTCAACGAAACTGGCGCACCCGTTGCATACAGTTTCACCGATCCGCCACGAGGTACGCCGCATGTCCCGATCCGAAGCCCTCCCGCAAGGCCACCCGTCCATCTCCCCAGCCATAGCCCCGGCCATAGCCGTCGAGCTTTCGCAGGCCGCCGTTTCGTTCGGCAAGCCGGGCAAGACGGTCGCGGCCTTGCAGGAGACCAACCTTCGGATCGCCGAGGGTGAATTCGTCGCCCTGGTGGGGCCGTCGGGCTGCGGGAAATCGACGATCCTGCGGCTGACGGCCGGCTTGCTGAACCCCACCCGGGGGGCCGTCATCGTCGGCGGGCGCGAGGTGGGGGCCAAGGCGCTGCGCATCGGCATGGCCTTCCAGAACCCGACCATGCTGCCCTGGCTGACCATCGAGCGGAACGTCATGCTGCCGCTGAAGATCGTGCGGCCCTTCCGCTCCGACTATCGCGCCAAGCGCAGGACGGAGTTCCGCGACCGGGTGCATGCCCTGCTGGCCGATGTCGGGCTCGACAAGTTCGCTAACCATTATCCCTGGCAACTGTCGGGCGGAATGCTGCAGCGCGCCAACCTGTGCCGCGCCCTCATCCATGAGCCGAGCCTGCTGCTGCTCGACGAGCCGTTCGGCGCGCTCGACCAGTTCACCCGCGAGGAGCTGTGGGGGACGATGCAGTCACTCTGGCTGACGCGCAAACCCACCGTGCTGCTGATCACCCACGATCTGAAGGAAGCCGGTTTCCTCGCCTCGCGCATCTGCGTGATGAGCGCCCGTCCCGGCCGCATCATCGACGATAGCGCCGTCGTCTTCCCCCGGCCGCGCACGGTCGAGATGACCTTCGACGCCGATTTCGTCGCCCTCAACCAGCGCCTGCGCGACCTCATCATCGATGCGCGCAGCGACACCGCGATCCAGGGAGCCTGAGCCATGAGCTACGAGCTTCGCCGCCGCCTCTGGGCCGCCCTCCTCATCCTCGGCTTTTTCGCCGCCTGGGAGATCCTCTGCCTCGTCCTCCAGGTCTCCGACCTGGTCCTGCCGCGCCCGACCCAGGTCTTCGCGACGCTGGCCGCGCGCTTCGGCATCCTGTGGCCGCATGTGATGCAGACCCTCTGGACCACGATGATCGGCTTCGTCCTCGGCGTCACCGTCGGGGTGGTCATCGGGGCGGCCATCGGCGTCTCGCGCACCGCCTACGACACGGTCTATCCCCTGCTGATCGGCTTCTCCTCGATCCCCAAGGTCGCGGTGGTGCCTATCTTCGTGTTGTGGTTCGGATCGGGTGCCACGCCAGCCATCCTCACGGCACTCGCCATGTGCTTCTTCCCCATCGTCGTCAACATCGCGACCGGCCTCGCCACCACCGAGCCGGAGCTGGAGGACGTGCTGAAGTCGCTGGGGGCCAGCAAACTGGACATCCTGTGGAATGTCGGCCTGCCCCGCACCATGCCCTTCTTCTTCGCCTCGCTGAAGATCGCCGTCACCTTCGCCTTCGTCGGCAGCGTGCTGTCCGAAACCGTCGCCTCCAACAAGGGCATCGGCAATGTGATGATGACGGCCTCCTCCAACTTCGACGTGCCGCTGGTCTTCGCCGGCCTTTTCCTGCTCGCCGCCCTCGGCATCCTGCTCTACGTCGCCTTCTCGCTCGTCGAGGCGCACGTCACCGGCTGGGCCACCCGCCGCCAGGGCTTTGCCTCCGCCTGACCCATCCTTCCGAAACGGAGCCTCCCCATGTTGAAAAAGCTTCTCGCGACGCTTGCGCTCGGCCTTTGCCTGGGCGGGACGGCGTCGGCCGACACCGACATCAAGTTCACGCTCGGCTGGAAGACCCAGGGCTCCGACGCGCCGTTCCTGCTGGCGTTGCAGAAGGGCTATTTCAAGGCGGAGGGGCTGAACGTCACCATCGACCAGGGCGAAGGGTCGGCGGCCACCGTGACCCGCATCATGTCGGGCGCCTATGACGCCGGCTTCGGCGACATCAACGCGATCATCCAGAATGCGGCGACCCGCCCCGGCGACATTCCGGTTATGGTCTATCAGCTCTGGAACAAGCCGCCCTTCGCCATCGTCTCGAAGAAGGCGACCAACATTGCCACACCCGCCGATCTCGTCGGCAAGAAGCTGGGCGGCGCCCAGGGCACCCCGACCACCCGCCTCGTCACCGTGCTCGGCACGCTCAACAAGGTCGACATGACCAAGGTCGCCATCGAGAACATGGGGCCGAACCTGCAGGAGCCGATGCTGATCAAGGGCGACATCGACGGCGCCTTGGTCTTCAACATCACCAGCTGGTTCAACCTGATCAACAACCGCCAGGATCCGGCCAAGGACTACAACTGGCTGCTGTTCGGCGATTTCGGCCTCGACCTCTATTCCAACGGCATGATGGTTTCCCAGAAGCTGATCCGGGACAACCCGGCCGCCGTCGCCGGCCTCGTCCGCGCGGTCAACAAGGCGGCGGTCGAGATCGGCGGCGATCCGGCCGCCGGGCTGAAGGCGGTCCTGGCATACGACAATCTGGCCAAGGAAGACCTTGAACGCGCCCGCATGATCTTCTCCTACGAGCATCTCATCGTTTCGCCCGAAGTCGACAGGCTCGGCCTCGGCGATGTCGACGACGCCCGCCTCGCCCGCTCCATCGGCATCGTGGTGGAAGGCTATCAGCTGACCGCCACGCCCAAGCCGGACCAGGTCTTCACCCGCCGGTTCCTGCCGCCGCCGGCCGACCGCAAGCTCGCCTACAAGACCAACTGACAGCGGGCAACAGGCCCGGCCGCAGCGACGGCCGGGCTCCACCAGAGGGGGAAAGAGATGAACGCCGCCCGGCCCGGAATGGTCACCAGCCCGCATCCCCTGGCCTCCGAAGCCGGAGCCGCCGTTCTGGCAAGGGGCGGCACCGCCATCGAAGCGGCGGTCGCCATCGCCGCCTGCCTGTCGGTCGTCATGCCGCATTTCTGCGGGATCGGCGGTGACGCCGTCTGGCTGGTGGCGGACCGGCAGGGGCGGCAGCGCTGCTTCCTCGGCATCGGACAGGCGGCGGAGACCCTGCCCGTCTATGACGGTGCCATCCCTCTGCGCGGACCGGCCTCGACGGTCACCTCGGCCTGCGCGGTCGACAGCTGGGGCCATGCCCTTGCCTACGGTGCGGACCTCTGGGGCGGCACCCAACCCTTCGCCGACCTCCTCGCCCCCGCCATCGCCCTGGCCCGGGACGGCTATGTCCCCAGCCGCTCGCAACAGTTCTGGTTCGATTTCCGCCGCGCCGAGATCCCGCAGTGGGAAGGCTTCGCGGAGCATTTCACCGCGGCCCCCGCCGCCCTCTTCAGGCAGCCCGGCCTCGCCCGCAGCCTCTCCCTGCTGGCGGAGGACGGTTACCGGTCCTTCTATGACGGGCGGCTCGGCCGGCAGCTGGCAGAGGGGTTGGCCGCCGCCGGCTCTCCTCTCCGTGCCGCGGATTCTGGCGGCGACCCGGACGCGCGACGAGGCCTCCGCAAGCCTGGACTATCGCGGGCTGACGCTGCTGGCGCCGCCAGCGCCGACGCAGGGGCTATCCACGCTGGCGATCATGGGCATCCTCTCCCACTTCGATCTGGCGGCACTGCCTCCCACCAGCCCGCTCCGTTACCATCTGCTGGTCGAGGCGGTGAAGCAGGCTTTCCTCGACCGGCCGCTGATCGCCGATCCGGATCGTGCCGAACCGCTCCCCCATGATTTCCTCGATCCGCAGCGTCTGGCCGCCAAGGCCACCGCCATCGATCCGGCACGTGCCCTGCCCTGGCCCCATCCCTACCGGCACGGCGATACGGTCTATTTCGCCGCGGCCGACGAGCAGGGACGCTGTGCCAGCGTCCTGCAAAGCACTTATTTCGACTGGGGCAGCGGTGTCCCCATCGGCGACACAGGCATCCTCTGGCAGAACCGTGGCGCGGCATTCTCGACCGTCCCCGGCGACCGCAACGGGATCGAGCCGGGCAAGCGCCCCTTCTACACCCTCAATCCCGGCATCGCCCTCAAGGACGGGAACCCTCACCTTCTCTACGGCACCCAGGGTGCGGACGGCCAGCCACAGACCCTGTCCGTGCTGCTCACCGGCCTGATCGATCACGGCATGACACCCGAGGAGGCGCTTGCCCAGCCCCGCTTCCTTCTGGGCAAGACATTCTCCGACAGCCGCGACAGTCTCAAGATCGAGGCGTCCCTGGGTGAGGCCACGATAGGGACTCTTTCCGCTCTGGGGCATGAGGTGGCGCCCCTTCCTGCCTTGTCGCCGATCTTCGGTCAGGCGGGAGCCATCAGGCTCACCGATGCCGGCACCTTGAGCGGCGCCCACGATCCGCGTGGCGAAGGCAACGCGATCCTATGCCAGAGTTAGGGCTGGTCCCCATCCCCAGCCGGTCGGATAGGCTTGGTTCGCCCAGGATGAAGGACGGACCTTGAGGTGGCCCCTCTTGCCAAACGACCACCTCGAACGCCCTTCAGATTACTCCCAGACAGGCATGGGAGCTTGACCTGTCGCTGACCGCCGCCGCGGAACCATGTCGCATAGAGACGGGGAGGAACAGCAGGATCAGTACCGTGCCAACCGCCGTACCGCCGATCAGCGTGTAGGCCATCGACCCCCAAAAGACGGAAAGCGTGAGGGGGATGAAGGCCAGCACCGCAGCGAGCGCGATCAGTATCACCGGCCGCGTCCACTGCACCGTGGCTTCGATGACGGCGTGATGATCGTCGAGGCCGGCGGTAGAGATGGACCCCAAACGACATCCTCGGCACTCCCCCGTGAAGGGCGCCGAACCGTCGATAGCACAGTAGGGGGACCAGCCTGCTGGCTTCGCCCTATGTGCCTGATGTGCAATGATTTCTAGGAAAGGTTGGTTGGGGGACTAGGATTCGAACCTAGGCTGGCGGAGTCAGAGTCCGCTGTCCTACCGCTAGACGATCCCCCAGACCGTCACCGGGGCGGCTCGTTCGCCGTGCCCCGTGGTGTGGGCGGGTTTATAGCGACCATGTGCCGGGCTGTGAAGAGCTTTTTTCGATCCCGATACATTTTTTTTCCAACAACCGCCGCCGGCCCGCTTTTCCCAAGGCCGGCGGCGGTTGTCGTCATCGCGGAACGATACCGGTCATCGGGGCGACGATGTGGCGAAGGTCTTCGTCAGCCTCCAACTCCTCCAGCTTGCGGGGAAGGCGGCGGCGCCAGTTGGGGTGCTGGTCCACCGTGCCGGGAAGGTTGGGCTGCTCGTCGTCGGCCAGCGCATCTTCGATCTGAACCATCACGATGCGGGATGGCGTGCGCGACAGATAGGCGTGGACAGCGGCGGACAGTGCGATGCGGAACGGCTGGTCGCCGTCCTCCGTGGGATAGCTGTCCGGGCGCAGCCCCTCCCGCGACAGGGCCTGCAACAGGCGCCAGCGGTCGACACCGCGGTCCCAGCGGTCCTTGTCGCGGCTGGCATCGTCGGGATAAAGGTCCAGCCGTTTGCGCCAGTCGAGGTCGCGGCCGGTCCAAAAGCCCTTGAAGGGTGCCAGATCATGGGTGCTGACCGTCGCCATCGAACCGGCCGGATACTCACCGGGGGACTTGAAGCCGCCGTCGGCGGTGCGCTCGAAATAGAGCACGCGGTAGCTGAGAATGCCGGCCTGCTCCAGGGCCGGGCGGAAGCCGTCCGGCACGGTGCCCAAATCCTCGCCGATCACGACGCATCGGTTGCGCCGGCTCTCCAGCGCCACAATGCGCAGCAGGTCGTGGAAGGGATAGGCGACATAGGCGCCGGGGCTGCCGTCCTCCGGAATCCAGAACAGGTGCTGCAACGCCATCACATGGTCGATGCGCAGCGCTGCGGCATGGCGCATGTTGGCACGCAGAAGCTCGATGAAGGGGCGGTAGGCGGACTCGCGCAGGCCCAGCGGCGACAAAGGCGCCAAGCCCCAGTTCTGGCCGTTCATGTTGAAATGGTCGGGCGGGGCTCCGACATTGGCGCCCTGCACCAGCATCGCCGGATCGGCCCAGGCGGAGCCGCCGCCGGGGTGGGCGGCAACGGCAAGGTCGCGGTAGAAGCCCATGGCAAGGCCGGCGGAGCGACCGCGCGCCGCAGCCTCGCCCAGCTGGCGGTCGGCTTCGAACTGCGCCCAGGCGAAGAAATCGACGCGGTCGGCGTGCGTCGCGGCGAAATCCGCCACCTCGGCGCTCTGCGGGTCCTGGAAGGCGGCCGGCCAGCTCCGCCACATCCACTGTGCGGAGTCCTGGCGGAAGAAATGCTCGTGCAGGGCATCGAACAGGGCATGGCGGTCGAGCGCCGCCCCCATCTCCTGCCGGAAGGCGGCATAGGCGGCCTTGCGCGGGTGGTCGTCGGGGAGGCTGCGGAAGCGGACGTGCAGGGCCTCCAGCAGCGGCAGCTTCAGCGCGGCGACGGCGGGGTAGTCGACCAGTTCCGCCTGCCGGGCCGACGCCAGCGCCGTCTGGAAGGCGGGCTCCGCGATCCGGGCCTGCAGATCGTCGGCACCGGCGAATTCGGGAACGGCAGCCGGGTCGATGTAGAGGATGTTGAGGAATTGACGGCTGGACGGCGAATAGGGGCCGATGTGGTTTGGGTCCGCCGGGAACAGGGCGTGCAGCGGGTTCAGCCCGACCAGCCCGGCGCCCAGCCGCCCGGCGACTTCGGCGAAGCCGGCGAGGTCGGCGAAATCGCCCATGCCCCAGTCATGCTCCGACCGCAGCGAATAGACCTGCAAGCCGATGCCCCAGCTGCGGCCGGCCGGCACCAGCTCCTCAACCGTCACGCAGCGTTCCGGCGCCACGATCAGGGTGGTGGAGCCCGACAACTCCGTCCCGCCACCGGCCTCGACATGCAGGTCCAGCCGGTGATAGCCGATGGGCAGGGACACCGGCAGAAGGGCGCCCAGCGCACGGCGCTCATAGGCCGTGCCGTCCAGGGTGGTGCGGTCGGTAACGGCCAGGTCGCGGACCGCGGCACGGCCACCCTGGGCGGTTCCCCCCTCCGGCGTCAGCTCCCACACAAGCGCGGCCTCGTCCAGGCCGGCCGGCAGGGCGACCTCCAGACCGATCCCCTGCCCTTCCCCGCCGATCAGGACCGGCGGCAGCGGACGGCTCCAGGACCGGCGTTCGACCGTGCGCAGGCTGTCGGCGACCTCCCCGTCCGTGGCGGCCTGCAACCCCATGGCGGCGATCAGCGCCCGCTTGGTGGCGGCGGACGTCTCCCGCCGGTTGCCCCAGATGTCGTGATAGTGGGGTTCAAGTCCAAGCAGATCGGCCAGCCGGTCGAGAGCACTCATGCAGGGTCCCCGCGGGTTGTACGGAAGGAAGGGTGGGGCTTAGGGATTGGGGCGGCAACGGCCGGCGTCAATGCCGCACGGCGGCCTATGCCATCGGCGCTCCCCAATCAGCCGGCTCCCATCAGCCGGCAGACAGGGCCGTGCCGGCGGCAGCCGGCAACGGGGCGGACAGTGCGACGGGCCGGGTCGCGCCCTCATTTGCGCCCTCGTCGGCCGCCGCGGCGGTGGAGGCCGTCAGCGCCGCCGCAGCGGCGGCCTTGGCCTGGGCGATCTGCTCCAGCCGGCTGCGGTAGCCGGCAACGGCCGACGACACTTCGTGCGTCATCGCCTCCAGCGCGCGGTCGGGATCGACGGCCTGCATCAGGGCACGGGACAGCGCCTGCAGCTGGTCGCGGTCGTCGGCGGCAACCGGACCGGTTTCGGCGGTGGCGCGCACCTTGTCGGCCAGCGTCTTGATCGCACGGGCGACCGCCTCGACGGGGGCATGGTCGCCGTCATCGCCCAGCCGGCGCAGCAGATCGTCCAGAAAGCCGCCGATGCGGCCGACATGGTCGATGGACATGCGGTCGGGAGCCTGCCGCGCCAAGCCGAGCAGAGCGAATTCCACCAGGAAGGCAACCTGGATGCTGGCGCGCAGCCGCTTCTGCGTGGTGACGGTGGCGACCGCCTCGTTCAGCAGCATGCGGGCGCCCGACTGCGTCCATTGGCCGGTCGCCTTCAGCCTCAAGGTGTTGGGAGCGTCCAGAACCGGAACCTGCGCCCCTTCGCGCGGCGATTTGCGGCGGTCGGGTCCGATGTAGTCGGCGGTGACGACAAAGCCCTTGCGCGCCTCGATCAGGCTGACGATGCGGTCGCGCACCTGTTTGGGCGACACCGGCTTCATCAGCAGGTCGTCGCCGCCGACATTGGTGACGCGGGTCAGCAGCGCCGGGGTCGGCGCCCAGGTGGTGACGATGACGCAGGCAAACGGGTTGGGCACCGTCGGTTCGTTGCGCAGGGCCCGGATGAAGTGGAAGGCCTCCGAATCCTCGCCGTCGGCATCGACCAGCACCAGATCGGGCATGACCGACCCCAGCAGGCCGGCGGCGGCCTTCACCGAATCGAACAGCTCCACCCGCCGGAAGCCCAGCCGGATCAGCACGTCGCGGAACACGCGCGCGGTGTTGAGCTGGCTGTCGATGATCGCGGCGTCGACCTGCGAGAAATCGTAATCCGGCATCGTCCTACCCGAAGCTCCGCTGCGGCTGTGACGGAAACGCGCCGCACAGCGTAACACACGTTGTCTCCGCCCGTCGCGGTAGCATCTCCGCCCGGCAGAGGGACAGTGGGCAAAGGATCGCAGGGCACCGCATGCCCCGTCTCCTGTCCAGCTCCTCACATGCCCGGCTGCTCCACCAGGGTGAAGACCAGGACCGTCCGCCCGTCGACCAGCGCCGACCGACCGGCCAGATGGATGCGCTCGTCTCCCGCCCCGTCGTCGATGCGGGTGTCCAGCACGCAGCGCCAGCCACGGCCGCCCGGCACGTCGGGCAGGGTCACGGTCAGGGTGTCGGCATGGGCGTTCAGCACGATCAGCAGGACGCCGTCGGACAGCGGCTGCCCGTCCGGCCCGACATGGGTGCCGGCACGGCCGTTCAGCAGCAGGACGATGCAGCGCGCCTGGGTGTTGCGCCAATGTTCCGCCGTCTTTTCCACCCCTTGCGCGTTGTACCAGACGATGTCCTTCAGCCCGTTTTCCGCCACCTCCCGCCCATGCAGGAAGAGCGGCCGGCGCAGCACCGGATGGGCCCGCCGGAGCGCGACCAGCCGGCGGACGAAGGACACCAGCGCCCCGTCGCGCCGGCTCCAGTCGAGCCAGGTGATGTCGTTGTCCTGGCAATAGGCGTTGTTGTTGCCGTCCTGGCTGTGGTCCAGCTCGTCGCCGGCCAGCATCATCGGCGTGCCCTGCGACAGCATCAGCGTCGCCAGCATGTTGCGCTTCTGCCGCGCCCGCAGCCCGGTCACCGCGGGGTCGTTGGTCGGCCCCTCCACCCCATGGTTCCAGGAGCAGTTGGAGGAATGGCCGTCGCGGTTCTCCTCGCCGTTCGCCCAGTTGTGCTTATCGTTGTAGGAGACGAGGTCGTGCAGGGTGAAGCCGTCATGGGCGGTGATGAAGTTCACGCTGGCCCAGGGGCGGCGCCCGCGCTTCTCGAACAGGTCGGCGGAGCCGGCGATGCGTCCGGCCAGTTCCGGCAGCATGCCGTCGTCGCCGCGCCAGTAGCGCCGCACGGTGTCGCGGTAGCGGTCGTTCCACTCTGCCCAGCCCGGCGGGAAATTGCCGACCTGATAGCCGCCGGGACCGACATCCCACGGCTCGGCGATCAGCTTGACGTCGGCCAGCACAGGGTCCTGGCGCACCGCGTCGAGGAATCCCGAGCCGGGGTCGTAGCCGTAGGGCTCCCGCGCCAGCACGGTGGCGAGGTCGAAGCGGAAGCCGTCGACATGCATCTCCGTCACCCAGTAGCGGAGGCTGTCCATCACCATCTGGACCACGCGCGGGTGGCTGAAATCCAGCGTGTTGCCGGTGCCGGTGTCGTTGATGTAGTGGCGCGGGCTGTCGGGCATCAGCCGGTAATAGCTGAGATTGTCGATGCCCTTGAAGGACAGGGTCGGCCCCAGATGGTTGCCTTCGGCCGTGTGGTTGTAGACGACGTCGAGGATGACCTCGATCCCCGCCTCGTGCAGGCGGGCGACCATCGTCTTGAACTCCGACAGGACGCCGGTGTTCATGTAGCGCGGTTCCGGCGCGAAGAAGCCGATGGTGTTGTAGCCCCAGTAGTTGGTCAGGCCGCGGGTGACGAGATGCTGCTCGTCGGCGACGGCCTGGACCGGCAGGAACTCCACCGAGGTGATGCCGAGCGCCCGCAGATACTCGACGACATTCTGGGTCGACATGCCGGCGAAGGTGCCGCGCAGATGGGCGGGCACGTCCGGATGGCGCATGGTGAAGCCGCGCAGATGGGTCTCGTAGAGAACCGTGTCGGTCCATGGCACCCGGCGGTGGCGGTCATGGCCCCAGGTGAAGGCGCCGTCCACCACCCGGCATTTCGGCATGCCACGGGCGTTGTCGCGCCGGTCGAAGGATAAGTCCTCCTTGGTCGAGCCGACCCGGTAGCCGTAATGGGCGTCCGACCATTTGAAACCGCCGAACAGCGCCCGCGCATAGGGGTCGATCAGCAGCTTGTTCGGGTTGAAGCGGTGCCCCTCCTCCGGCTCGTACGGCCCATGGACGCGGTAGCCGTAGAGCAGGCCGGGCCGGGCGTCGGGAAGATAGCCGTGCCAGACCTCATCGGTGTGTTCCGGCAGGGTAACCCGTTCCACTTCGCGCTGGCCGGTCTTGTCGAACAGGCAAAGCTCCACCCGCTCGGCATGGGCGGAGAAAATCGCGAAATTGACGCCGAACCCGTCCCAGGTGGCGCCGAGCGGATTGGGCTTGCCGGGCCAGACCGGGGTGCGCGCGGGGGAGAGGGGCATCAGCGGGCGGCCTGTGTGGTGGATGTCTTGGAGGTGATGGTCAGGGCCGGCGATGGGACGGGGGATCCGGCAGGTCGCCGGTCGGAAGGCCAGCGGATGGGACGTTTGGAACAGGATGAAACGGTTTTCGGGGCCTGTTCCAGTGTTCCACACCATCGGCAGCACCGCACCTTGCGGTTTTCCCGCTGGGTCCGCAACGCGTCATCAAGGGAGGGAACGGGGTTCCTGTTGACCATCAGCCAGCGCACGCCTCACCGGTTCCCCGAAAAGACACAAGGGATCCAATAAGAAAGCCTCCCCCCGGCGGCGTCAAGGGAGGTTGGCAACATGGGCGGGTGGTCGCATTTGGCGATGATCGCCCTCTGCCGTCTCGGAAGAGGGTGTGAAATGCACCGCACCGGTCAGATCGGGAACGAACCGAACGAGGTCGCGACAGTGCAGTATCCCGTACAAGTCGGGGCCGTGCCTTCGGCACCCCCTCATCCTAACCTTCTCCCCAGGGGGGAGAAGGGATGGGTGTCGGGTTGGAGGAGCCGGTGCGGGTTGGGCGGAAGACGCTACTCAGCCGTCCGCTCCAGGATCAGCGTGCCCAACGGCGGGATGGTCAGGTCCAGCGAGTGGGTGCGGCCGTGCCAGGGGATCTCCTCGGCATAGACGCCGCCGCCGGGGTTACCGATGCCGCTGCCGCCGTATTTCGCATCGTCGGTGTTCATCCGCTCGACATAGCGGCCGGGAAGCGGCACGCCGACGCGGTAGCCCTGGCGCGGCACCGGGGTGAAGTTGCACACCGCGATGACGATGTGCCCGGACTCGTCGGCCTTGCGCAGGAAGGTGAAGACCGAGTTCTCGTTGTCGTTCGATTCGATCCACTCGAAGCCGGATGGGTCGCAGTCGGTCTTGTGCAGCGGCTCCAGCTCGCGGTAGAGGCCGTTGAGGTCGCGCACGAGGTCGCGCATGCCGCGGTGCATCGGCTGGTCCAGCAGGTGCCAGTCCAGGCTGCGCGCCTCGCTCCACTCCTGCCACTGGGCGAACTCGCCGCCCATGAACAGCAGCTTCTTGCCGGGATGGGCGAACATGAAGCCGTAATAGGCGCGCAGGTTGGCGAATTTCTGCCAGTCGTCGCCCGGCATCTTGTTGATCAGCGAACCCTTGCCGTGCACCACCTCGTCATGGCTGAGCGGCAGCACGAAGTTTTCGGAGAACTGGTAGATCAGCCCGAAGGTCATCTCATGGTGATGGTAGCGGCGGTGGATCGGATCGCTCTGCATGTAATGCAGCGTGTCGTGCATCCACCCCATGTTCCATTTGTAGCCGAAACCGAGGCCGCCGAGGTAGGTCGGCTTCGACACCATCGGCCAGGAGGTCAATTCCTCCGCCACCGTCATGGCACCCGGCTGCTGGCCGTAGACCAGCTCGTTCATCCGCTTGAGGAAGGCGATGGATTCGAGGTTCTCGCGCCCGCCAAACTTGTTGGGGACCCACTCCCCCTCCTTGCGGCTGTAATCGAGATAGAGCATGGAGGCGACGGCATCGACGCGCAACCCGTCCAGCTTGTACTGGTCGAGCCAGAACAGCGCGTTGCCCAGAAGGAAGTTCTGCACCTCCGTCCGGCCGAAATTGTAGATCAGGGTGTTCCAGTCCTGGTGGAAGCCCTGGCGCGGGTCGGCATGCTCGTAGAGATGCGTGCCGTCGAAATCGCCCAGCCCGTGCGGGTCGGTCGGGAAATGGCCGGGCACCCAGTCGAGCAGCACGCCGAGGCCGGCACGGTGGCAGGCGTTGACGAAGTCCTTGAAATCCTCCGGCGAGCCGTGGCGGGCGGTCGGCGCATAGAGGCCGATGGGCTGGTAGCCCCAGGAACCGTCGAACGGATGCTCGGTGATCGGCAGAAGCTCGATGTGGGTGAAGCCCATGTCCTTGGCGTAGGGGATCAGCCGCTCCGCCAGCTCCTGATAGGTCAGGAAACGGTTGTCCTCCTCCGGCACCCGCGCCCAGGATCCCAGATGGACCTCGTAGATCGAGATCGGCGCGGTGCGCTCGGAGGCGGCCAGCTTGCGGCTCTGCCACTCCTGATCGCGCCAGTCGTAGGACGACAGGCCGTGGACGACCGAGGCGGTCGCCGGGCGCATCTCCGCCTGGAAGGCGTAGGGATCGGCCTTGGCCGGCATCAGGTTGCCGTTTGGCCCGCGGATCTCGAACTTGTAGCGCTGGCCGGCATGGGCACCAGGCACGAAGATCTCCCAGACGCCGACCTCCACGCGCCGGCGCATCGGCATCCGGCGGCCGTCCCAGTTGTTGAAGTCGCCGACGACGCTGACGCTGCGGGCGCTCGGCGCCCAGACGGCGAAGGCCACGCCGGCCACGCCGTCGACCTCGCGCGGGTGGGCGCCCAGCTTCTCGTAATTGCGCAGGTGGGTGCCTTCGGCCAGCAGATGGACGTCCAGCTCGCCCAGCATGTTGCCGAAGCGATAGGCGTCCTCGAACTCCTGGGTCGCCAGCGGGTATTGGGCGCGCAGGCGGTAGCGGAAACGCTCCGTCCGGTCGGGCATCACGGCGAGATAGAAGCCGTCCTGATGGATGCGCTCCGCCTCGCCGGCCGGCTCGCCGGTGGCGCTGTCGATCACCCACAGCTTTTCGGCACCGGGCACGAAGGCGCGGACCTCCACCGGACGGCCGGGCGCTTCCTGCTGCATGCCCAGCACGGCGAAGGGATCGCCATGGTCGGCCCGCGCGATGGCGTCCGCCGCCGCGCGCAGGGCCTCGGCCCGATGGTCGGCAGCGCGCTGTTCGGGGGTGCGGCTTTCGGAGACGCCGGTTTGCGCCTGGTCCTTGCGGGTGTCCGTCGTCATGTCGCTCGCCATTGGCCAAGTGCCCTTCTTCGTGGAGGCTCTGTCGTCTCGTGGACCATACCTGTCCCAACGCCGTCATCCCCGCGAAGGCGGGAATGACGGCCGACGCCGGAACGCCTTCTCCGGACGTGAACATACCCGCGGCGGTTTCGTCACACCATGCCCGCCGCGGATTTGTCCGGTTATTCCTTCGCGCCCGCCCCGTCGGCATCGTCGAGAAGGCCCAGCACACCCTTCACCGGGATGCCGATCCAGCTCGGCCGGTTCGCCGCCTCGTAGCCGATCTCGTAGAAGGCCTTTTCCAGCAGGAACAGGGTCAGCAGGCCGCGCGCCGTGCTTTCCGCCTCCGGCCAGGCCGGGCAGCCCTCGATGGCCGTGCGGTAGCCGTCGAGGAAGGAGTCGACACTGCGGCGTTCCCAGTCGCGGGCGGCGGCCAGCGCCGGGCTGTCGCCGCTGTTGGCCCCCTCGCCGGCACTGTCCAGCCGGAACAGCGCCGCCCAGGCCGCATAGTTGAAGGAGCGCAGCATGCCGGCCACGTCGCGCAACGGGCTGGACTTGGCGCGGCGCTCCTCCAGCGTCTTGGCCGGCTCCCCTTCAAAGTCGAGGATGTACCAGTCGTTCTGCGCCCGCACGACCTGCCCCAGGTGATAGTCGCCATGGATGCGGGTCTTGACCCCGCCGGCCGGCATCGACGCCAGCGCCGAGATGCGCTCCATCGCCTCGGCCCGGCGGGCCAGCAGCTGTTCGGCGTCGGTCCGCACGTCCGCCGACAGGCGGTCGAGCGTCCCCGGCAGGGCGGCGAAGGCAGCCTCGGCCTGGGTGCGGACGGCATCGGCCCAGTTCGCCAGATCGCCGGCGGCGATCGGCTCGGGATCGAAGGCCGGATTGCCGGTGCTCTGCGCCAGCGCCCGGTGCAGTTCGGCGGTGCGCTGCCCCAGCGTGGTCATCATGACCAGATGCATGCCGAAGGGCTCGCCCGATTCGGCGGCGTCCTCGGTGCTGCCGGCGACGCCCAGGCGGATGTCCTCAAGCTGGCGCTCCAGCTCCTCCACCGTGCTGGCCCAGCCGTCGCCCTGGTTGCGGACGAAGGCCTGCGCCACCGCCAGGGCGGTCGGGGTGCCGTCGGCGGCGACCTGCTCCACCGTGCCCAGCAGGGCCGGGGTGTTGGCGAAGCCGACCTCGGTCAGGAACCGCCCCATCTCGACCTCGGGATGCTCGCCCTCCACCAGACGGCGCAGCACCTTCAGCACGATCTGGCTGTCGACCAGGACGGAGGTGTTGCTCTGCTCCACGCCCAGGCGCCGCACCTCGGGCTCCGGCGACAGCTCGATGGCGCCCAAAGCCTCTGTCGCGGTAAAGCGGATGCTGTCCTCGCCGGCGGTCGCCTTCAGCGTGTCGCCGCGCCGCAGCGCCTCGATCAGCGCCAGGGCGAAGCCGTCGGCCTGGACGGCATCGTAGATGGCGCCGGTCCGCGGTCCGCGCCGCACCTTGGCCAGCGTGTAGGGCAGCAGCGGCCAGCCGGTGCCGCCGGCCCCATCCTCCCAACTCATCGCCATCGGCAGGAAATAGCTCTGCTCCGCGGCGTCGCCGTCCAGGCCGACCCCACTGAGGCCGACCTGCGTCCGGACCAGCATGAAGCCCTCGCCCGGCCCCGGAAGCTGGGCGGCGAGCGTGACGTGCGAGCGGGTGATGCGGCGGTCCTTGGCCGAGAACCAGCGCTGCTGCGGCAGGAAGCCCTGGAGGACATCGCGGCCCAGCTCATCCGCCGCCTTGCCGGTGGTCAGGCTGTGCCAGCCGTCGCGGACGACGACGGTCAGCAGGTCGGGCACCGGCTCCGGCGGGGTCTCGTGCCAGGTCGGCAGCTCCGCCTCGGCGGTCAGGGCGAACCAGTAGAAGCCGTAGGCCGGCAGGGTCAGCAGATAGGGAAGGTCGCCGATGGGCGGGAAGACGGTGCGGCCCAGCAGTTCGACCGGGATGCGGCCCTTCCAGTTCTTGAGATCAAGCTCGACCGCCTGGGCCGAGCGCGACAGGTTGGCGACGCACAGCGCGATCTCCGACCCGTTCTCGGTCTCCAGGCTGCGGATGTAGGCGAGGACCTTGCGGTTGCCGGGATAGAGCAGCGCGAAGCTGCCGCGGCCGAAGCTCTGGCGCTGCTTGCGCACCGCCACCAGCCGCTTCATCCAGTTCAGCAGCGAGGAGGGGTTGCGGGACTGCGCCTCGACATTGACGGCCATGAAGCCGTAGATCGGGTCGAGCACCGCCGGCAGATAGAGCCGCGCCGGGTCGGCGCGCGAGAAGCCGCCGTTGCGGTCGATCGACCATTGCATCGGCGTGCGGACGCCGTCGCGGTCGCCGAGATAGATGTTGTCGCCCATGCCGATCTCGTCGCCGTAATAGAGCACCGGCGTGCCGGGCATCGACATCAAGAGGCTGTTCAGCAGCTCGATCTTGCGGCGGTCGTTCTCCAGCAGCGGGGCGAGGCGGCGGCGGATGCCCAGGTTGATCCGCATGCGCCGGTCGGCGGCGTAGAAGTTCCAGAGATAATCGCGCTCGGTGTCGGTGACCATCTCCAGCGTCAACTCGTCATGGTTGCGCAGGAAGATGGCCCATTGGCAATCGGCCGGGATGTCCGGGGTCTGGCGCATGATGTCGGCGATGGGATGCCGGTCCTCCATCGCCACCGCCATGTAGATGCGCGGCATCAGCGGGAAGTGGAAGGACATGTGGCATTCGTCGCCGCCCTTCTCCGGATCGCCGAAATAGGGCAGCACGTCCTCCGGCCACTGGTTGGCCTCGGCCAGCAGCATGCGGTCGGGATATTCGGCGTCGAGCGCGGCGCGGATCGCCTTCAGGACGTCGTGGGTTTCCGGCAGATTCTCGTTGTTGGTGCCCTCGCGCTCCTTCAGGTAGGGAATGGCGTCGAGCCGCAGCCCGTCCACCCCCATGTCCAGCCAGAAGCGCATGACCTTCAGCACCTCCTCCAGAACCTCGGGATTGTCGAAGTTCAGGTCGGGCTGGTGCGAATAGAAGCGGTGCCAGTAATAGGCGTTGGCGACCGGATCCCAGGTCCAGTTGGACTTTTCCGTGTCGCAGAAGATGATCCGCGTGCCCTGGTATTTCTGGTCGCTGTCGGACCAGACATAATAGTCGCGGTGGTTGGAGCCCGGAGGCGCCTCGCGCGCGCGCTGGAACCAGGGATGCTGGTCGGAGGTGTGGTTGATGACCAGCTCGGTGATCACCCGCAGACCGCGCTTGCGGCATTCCTCCATGAAGCGCCGGAAGTCATCCAGGTTCCCGTAGGTCGGGTTGACCGAGGTGTAGTCGGCGATGTCATAGCCGTCGTCGCGCAGCGGCGACGGATAGAAGGGCAGAAGCCACACGGCCGTCACACCCAGCTCCTGGATGTAGTCCAGCTTCTGGGTCAAGCCGGCGAAATCGCCGATGCCATCATTGTCGGCGTCGAAGAACGCCTTGATGTGCAGCTGATAAATGACGGCGTCCTTGTACCAGAGCCGGTCCTGCCGATCGATCATGAGTCCAGCACTTTCGAGAAGCGATTGACGGAACACGTGTCGCGGGAACACGGGACGGAAACAAGCCAGAGGGTCGAAGGTTTCACCCGGACGGCCGTCCGGCAACCCCTGACTTCCGGATAGGCGGGATGGCGGAAACCAAGGCGTACACCCTTCAGAGAGAGTGCCGGGGGATCCGTTCGAGTGCGCGGCAATCCGGAGTGGACATGGAGTGACACCGACGGATCGTGCGGGCGGCCTGATCGTACGTACCGCTTTGAGCGTATGCCGCAAGAGGAGGGGCGATGCATGGCTCCTTCATCGTCGTGACCGGCGGCGGAGCAAATGGCGAGGTCGCGTCAGCCGTTCGGCATGTCGACCGCCAGCCGCGCCAGATCGCGCACAGCGCGGTCGAGTGCCGCCGGGTCGTGGGCGGCGAAGCCGAGAAGGAAGCCGTTGCCGGTGACCGCGTCAGCGGTCTCGGCATCAGCGCGGTAATAGCCGGACAGGCATGGCGTGGTCAGGCCGATGCGGGCGGCGCGCCCGGCCAGGACATGGTCGGGGCAGTCCGGCGGCAGGCGGAGCAGGACATGCATGCCGGCCTCGCCCGCCTCGGCCGTGGCAAAGCCGGCGAAGGCAGTCTCTATCGATGCCAGGATGGCAGTGCGCTTGGCGGCGTAAAGCGAACGCATTGCCCGCAGATGCGAGGCAAAATGGCCGTCGGCCAGGAAGCGGTGCAATGCTGCCTGCGGCACCACGCTGGTCCCGCCGTCGAAATGGCGGCGCGCGGCGCGCACCGGCTCCACCAGATCGGGCGGCACGACGACATAGCCGAGCCGCAGCGCCGGGAACATCACCTTGCTGAAGCTGCCGACATAGATCACCCGGCCGGCGCCATCCAGCCCCTGGAGAGCGGCCAGCGGCGGGCCGGCATAGCGGAACTCGCTGTCGTAATCGTCCTCCACGATCCAAGCGTCGCGCGCCGCCGCCCAATCCAGCAGGCGCAGGCGGCGGGCCAGGCTCATCGTCACGCCCAGCGGGAACTGGTGGGACGGGGTGACCAGCGCCAGCCGGGCATCCGCCCCGCGGGCCATGCCGGCGGCGACGTCGATGCCCTCCCCGTCCACCGGCACCGGCACCAGCCGCGCCCCGGCGCCCAGCAATGCTGCGCGGTTGCCGGGCCAGCCCGGCTCCTCGACCCAGGCCGCGTCGCCGGGGTCGAGCAGCAGCTGCGCCATCAGCGCCAGCCCCTGCTGCGCGCCGGAGACGATGACGACCTGCTCCGGCTCGCAACGCACGGCGCGGACCGCCCGCAGATAGGCGGCGATCTCCGCCCGCAAGGGGCCGTAGCCCAACGGGTCCGGCTCCGTCGCCAGCGCCCGCCCGCCATGGCGCCAGCAGCGGCCGATCAATTGCGCCCACAGGGCGAATGGAAAGGCCTCCAGGTCCGGCGTGCCGAGCGCAAAGGGCCGCCCCACCCGGTCGCGGGCGATGGACGGCGCCTCCGCCAGCGCCCGGCCGCGGGCGGACAGCCCGACGCCCCGGCGCGCCTCATCGCGGCCGGCGGCACCGCCGGGTGCCGCATCGGGCAGGGAGGCGGCGACGAAGGTGCCGGCGCCGACCCGGCTGGTGACATACCCCTCCGCCAGCAGCGTGTCATAGGCGGTGACCACCGTGTTGCGCGACAGCGCCCATTCGGTGGCGAGCGCCCGGCTGGGCGGCAGGCGCTCGCCCGGGCGCAGACGGCCGTCCAGCACCGCCTGACGCAGCGCGCGGTAGAGCTGGCGGTGGAGCGGCTCCGCCCCATCCCGGTCGAGCGCCACCGGCCCCAGGCTGGACAGAACCGGACGTGCCGAGCGGGCCATGGCGATCCTCGCAAGGGTCAAGCAAAGCGGTCTCTGGAATTGGCCCCTATGGAATCGACATTCCGGACCTTTCAAAGGGACCATTTTGCCGGCCATTCTGCATCACCGCAACAGTCCGGCCTTGAGCACGACAATGACCAGCCTTCCCGCCGATTCCGCCCTCAACGATTCCGCCGCCGCCGCCGTTTCCTCCGCCGCTCTGGCACAGACTCCGCGCACCCGCCCGGTGCGTCTGGGCGACCGCGGCAGCCATGAGGTCGCCCAGATCCACGCCATCATCGACGAGGCGCCGATCTGCCACGTCGGCTTCGTCGACGATGCCATCAAGGGCCATGGGTCCCCCTCCCCCATGGTGATCCCGACGGTTCCCTGGCGGGTGGGCGACGAGCTGATGATCCATGGCGCCTCGTCCAGCCGGATGATCCGCCGGCTGCAGGAGGGGGGCGAGGCCTGCATCACGCTGTCGCTGATCGATGGCTGGGTGCTGGCGCGCTCGGCCTTCCATCACTCCGTCAACTACCGCTCGGTCATGCTGTTCGGCCGGCCGCGGCTGGTGTCGGAGGAGACGGAGAAGCGTGCCGCCCTCGATGTGCTGATGGAGAAGATCGAGCCCGGCCGCAGCGCCAAGGTGCGGGCGCCCAACGCGCAGGAACTGAAGGCGACCAGCGTTCTGGCCTTCCCGATTGCCGAGGCATCGGCCAAGCGGCGCTCCGGCCCGCCGTCCGACGATCCGGAGGATATGGCCCATCCGGTGTGGGCGGGCGTGGTGCCCCTGCGGCTGGTCGCCGGCGAACCGGAACAGGATCCGGCGCAGACCGCGGGCTGAGGCGCAGACGGCGCTCGCAGCTGAAAAAGAAAAAGGCCGCGACCGGGAAGCCCGGCGCGGCCTTTTTCTTGCGGTTTCTCCCGCAGGCGGGAAGGCCGTTCCGAAACCCCCGGAGCGGCCCCCTGCCAACCGTCCTTAGGACGACGGAGCGTTCAGCAGGCGCGGCAGGATCTGCGCACGACGGTTGGACGGCTCGCGGACGTTCGGACCGGTCTGGACCAGCAGCTGGCTCTCGCCCTTGCCTTCGGTCGTGATGTTGGCAGCCTGGATGCCCTTGGCGACCAGGGCCTTCTTGACCGCGTCGGCGCGACGGACCGACAGCTTCTGGTTGTAGGCCGGCGAACCCGAGGTGTCGGTGTGGCCGACGACGTGGATCTTGGCGCCACCGTTCTTCAGGATGGCCGACACCGCGTCACCGATCACGCGATCGGCGGCCGGGGTGATGTTCGACTTATCCCAGTCGAAGAACACCAGATATTCGCTCTGGACCGCGGCAACGGCGGCCGGAGCCGGAGCGGCAGCGGCCGGCGGGCACGGATAGCTGCCCTGATGGATGACGTAGCCGCCGTCAGCGGTGCGGGCGGCGACGCCTTCCGACACCTGACCGGTCCAGCCGATGACCGGGTTGCACCACTGGGTGCCCTTGCCGACCAGGCTCGCGTCCTGGGCATTGGCGGCCGCCGACAGACCGAAAGCGACGATGGCGGCCGGGATGGCAGCCAGACCCGCGCGAACAATAGTCTTCATTGTCTTCACTCCCTTCCAGAACCCTTCCCCATCAGAGTGCCTGCGGGGGATGAACGTATCAATCGAAGCAACGGCCCACGTGCAAGCGCGGCAGCGACCTTCCCAACATGTGGTGTGCGGCGATGTTCCGACACCTCAGCCGTTCGGCCGAACCGTACCTGTACCTTGACCTATGCTCCACTTCCATAGCAGCTTTTCCGGTATGATTCTGCCAAATCCGTATAACGGTGGCTGAGCACAGGAAAAACCGCGAGATCCTTTTCCGTAAGCTCGCGAACCGGTCTAGCAGGGCTGCCGGCCCACAAAAATCCGGACGTAACCCGCTTTCCGGGCGTCACCAGAGCACCGGCCGCGACCATCGCCCGCGACTCGACATAGGCCCCATCCAGGATGCAGGCCTTCATGCCGATGAAGCAGCCGTCTTCCAGCGTGCAGGCGTGCAGCAACGCCATGTGGCCGACGGTGATGTCGTCGCCGATGTAGGTGCCCTGCCCTTCGGAGGCCACGTGGATCACGGTGCCGTCCTGAATGTTGGTGCGAGCGCCGATTCGGATCTCGTTGACGTCTCCACGCACGGTGCAGCCGTACCAGATGCTGCTGTTCGCCCCGATCACGACGTCGCCGATCACCGCCGCCGTTTCCGCGATGAACGCGGTCGGGTCGATGGTGGGCAGGATGCCGTTGTAGGCGCGGACAAGGCCAGTCATCAGGTCGTACCGAAGTCGTGCATGACGGGCCGGATTGAAGCACCGTAAGGCTTAAGGCACCACCTGATTTCGCATTGACAGGCCAAAGCAAATCCCGATTGGTGCCTCTGTGCAACAGTGCGGACAGGGGGCCACAACGCTGTCACAGCCCCCCACCTATCCTTTCGCGGTAGCCGATTACGGGAAAAGCGGCGCCTGATCGATGCCGGTCGTCTCGCCCAGCCCCATCATGACGTTCATGTTCTGGATCGCCTGACCCGACGCGCCCTTCACCAGATTGTCGATCACCGACACGATGATGGCACTGCGCGGGGCGCGGTCGGCGACAACACCGATCAGGTTGTGGTTGGAGGCCCGGACATGGCGCGTCGCCGGCACCACGCCGGCCGGGGTCACGCCGACGAAGGGCTCGTCGGCATAGCGGGCGGCCAGCGTCGCCCGCAGATCGTCGGCGGTGACGCCGTCGGCCATGCGGACATAGATGGTCGCCATCATGCCGCGGTTCATCGGCACCAGATGCGGGGTGAAGGAGACGGTGACCGGACGGCCGGCGGCCAGCCGCAGCTCCTGCTCGATCTCCGGCATGTGGCGGTGATGGCCGACGCCATAGGCGTTGAAGCCTTCCGACACCTCGGTGAACAGGTTGGCCTGCTTGGCGTCGCGGCCGGCGCCCGACACGCCGGACTTGGCGTCGATGACGATGCCGCCCGGCTCGATCTGGTTCTCCAGCAGCAGCGGCAGCAGCGGCAGCAGCGAGCAGGTCGGGTAGCAGCCCGGATTGGCCACCACCCGCGCCTTGCGCACGCCCTGGCGGTTGAACTCGGTCAGGCCGTAGGCGACCTCCTTCTGCAGGTCGACGGCGCGGTGCTCATGCCCGTACCAGGTGGCGTATTCGGCCGGGTCGGTCAGGCGGAAATCGGCGGACAGATCGACCACCTTCAGCCCGCTCGGCAGGCCGGCGACCACCTCCTGCGTGGTGCCGTGCGGCAGGGCGCAGAAGATGAAGTCGAGGTTGTCCCACTTCAGCTCTTCGATCTTCACCAGATCCGGCAGGCCATAGCCGCCCAGATGCGGGAACACCTCCGCCATCGGCTTGCCGGCCTGTCGTTCGGCGGTCAGCGCGGCAATCTCCACGTTCGGGTGGCGCAGCAGCATGCGCACCAGTTCGGCGCCGGTGTAGCCGGAAGCGCCCAGGATGCCGACGCGGATTTTCGAACCGCCGGACGTGCTGCCGAGAATGCTGGTCGAGGCCATGGAGGCAATGTCCTTCGCTGAAGACGATCTGAAGACGGGTGGAATCTGTATCCGGGATAAGCGAAAGCGTGATGACAGCGCAAAAAGAAAGGGGCGCCCCTTCCGGGGCGCCCCTCGCTTGTACCGTAAAGCAGCAGGCCCGTGTAGGGATTAGCGCTTCGAGAACTGGAAGCTGCGGCGGGCCTTGGCGCGGCCGTACTTCTTACGCTCGACCGTACGGGCGTCGCGGGTCAGGAAGCCGGCGGCCTTCAACGGCGGGCGCAGGGCCGGCTCGAAGTAGGTCAGCGCCTTGGAGATGCCGTGACGGACGGCACCGGCCTGGCCCGACAGACCGCCGCCGGCAACGGTGGCGACCACGTCGAACTGCTCCGAACGCTCGGTCACGCCGAACGGCTGGGCGATCATCATGCGCAGCACCGGGCGGGCGAAGTAGACCGACTGGTCGCGGCCGTTCACGGTGACCTTGCCGGAGCCCGGCTTGATCCACACGCGGGCGACGGCGTCCTTGCGCTTGCCGGTGGCATAGGCGCGGCCCTGGGCGTCCAGCTTCGGAGCGGCGAGCTCCTCGGAGACGGTCGCGGTGGCGGCAGCGCCCGTCAGTTCCTTAAGGCCGGAGAGGGTGGTGGTGACCTGGGCCATGCTTACGCGCTCCGCTTATTCTTCGGGTTCAGGGCGCCGATGTCGAGGGCGACCGGCTGCTGCGCATCGTGCGGATGCGTGGCACCCTTATAGACCTTGAGGTGGGTCATCTGCTGGCGGCCGAGCGGACCGCGCGGAACCATGCGCTCCACGGCCTTCTCGATCACACGCTCCGGATACTTGCCGTCCAGGATCTGGCCCTTGGAACGGCCCTTGATCCCGCCCGGATAGCCGGTGTGCCAGTAGAAGATGTCGGCGTCGCGCTTGTTGCCGGTCAGCTTCACCTTCTCAGCATTGATCACGACGATGTGGTCGCCGCAATCCATGTGGGGGGTGTAGGTCGGCTTGTTCTTGCCACGCAGGATGTTCGCCAGGATGCTGGCAAGCCGGCCGAGAACGAGGCCGTCGGCGTCGACGACATACCACTTCTTCTCGATTTCGGTCGGCTTCAGATTGAAGGTCTTCATCGCCACACTCGTTTCTTCGAATACGGATCGGCTGGCCGCCGATACCGGGGCGCCGAAGCGGACGGTTTTCTACGGGCCGGAACATGCCTCTGTCAATGGAAAAATTATCCTTTCATTTCAATGATTTGCAATCGCGGTAATAAGATACCGCTCTGGCAAACCCATTGATCTGAAACGACTTTTTATGAGGCTTCATCGGTACGGTAATGAGATACCGCAACGGTGACAGGGTCATGCGGCGGGATCGAGTAGGTTCCGGTGACATGGGCGACCGGCTCCGGATCGCCTTCGGAGAACAGCAGGATCTCGCCATAGGCCAGCCGCTTGCCCAGCTTCAGGACGCGCGCTTCGGCGACGATGGCGACGGGCGGCGGACGGCGCAGGAAGTTGATGGTCATGCTGGTGGTGACTGCCAGCTCAACCCGGCCGATCAGGCTCAGCACCGCACCGTAGAGCGCCACGTCGGCCAGCCCGAACATCGCCGGGCCGGTGACGGTGCCGCCGGGACGGACGAAATCGTCCTTGTAGGGCAGGCGCAGGCGGATCGTGCCGGCCCCCAGGCTTTCGACGACGACGCCGAAGTTTCCGACCAGCGGAACCCCCTCGCGGATCAGAATCCTCCAGCTCCTCCTTCGTCATCGCGGGAACGGGAGCGGCGGCGGAACGGTCGACGGCGGACATGGGGCCTCTGTCGGTGATCTTGGTTGGACCATCGAACTGTGCGCCATCCCGTCCATTCGGACAAGTATGGTGCTACTCGGCCGGCTTGGTCTCCACCGGAGCCGAGGGAGAGGCAGGCGACGAGGCGGGAGCCGCCGCTGCGGGTTCCGCCCCCGCCGTGGGAACGGTGGGGACCGGGCTGGTGGGGGGATTGTCGGTGGGGGCGGTCAGGCGGACCGGCCCACCGCCGCTGGAAGGCTGCGCCGGGCTGGTGGCGGACTGCTCGGCGGGAGCGGCTGCCGGGGCGGGCTCGGCAGGCGGAGCGAGCGGCACCGCCTTGATGTCCGACTTCGGGGTTTCGGGCCGGGGCGTTTCAGTTTTGGCCGGCTCGGCCTTGGCGGCCTCGGACTTCGCCGAATCGGCCTTCGCAGGCTCGGGGTCGGCGGGGGTGGAATAGTCGGGGACGATGCGGGCCTGGCTGCCGGTGATGACCAGCACCTTCTGCCCGATGGGCAGCGGCTGCGGCTCCTTCTGGGTCAGCGACAGCAATTCGCCGTTCGACTTGCGGACGATGTATTCCCAGCCGTTGGTGTCGCCGGCGATGTGTTCCATCGCCGTGCCCAGCAGGCCGCCGATCGCCGTGCCGCCGACCGTGCCGAGCGCGGCGTTCATGCCGCCCGTCCCGACCTGCGCGCCCAGGATGCCGCCGGCCGCACCGCCGCTGACGGCGCCGACGGTGCCGTTGGCGCTGATCGCCACCTGACGGAAGCCGACGACGATGCCCGGCTCGACCTTGTTGGCCTGCTGGACCGCGCTGGAGGCGTAGGTGTTGGGAGAATAGTCGGAGGTGCAGCCCGCAAGACCGCCGACCGCGGCGATGAACAGGCAGAGAGAGACCGATCGAAGCACGGGCAAACCATCCGTTTTGAAACCCCGCCAAGTTTCTTACGGCAAAGCCCCCCGAACTCGTCACCGTTCAAAATCCGCACGCGACGGGAATGCTGCATTGCAGCAGCGCGATGGCCGGGGAAAACCTGACGGCCCCGGCCATCATCAACGCGGAACGGGCGTCAGCGGCCGGCGGTCCGGTCGCTGGCCTTCAGCGACAGGTACTTCAGCGTCAGCGTCGGCACATTTTCGAGCACCCAGGAGGCCATCGCCTCCTCTTCGCGCAGCGAAGTCTGCAGCAGCGGCGTGGCGAAGGCGAAGTTGCCGGCCTCCGCCACTGTCAGCAGCGACCGGTAGCTCGCCACCTCGAAATTCTCGAAGGCGTAGTTGGCGAAGGAGTTTTTGAGGATCTCGTCCTCGGCGAAGCTGTGGCCGAGTGCGGCCAGATTGCCCATGATCGACAGGGCGGTGTCCTTCAGCCCGGAATGGGTTTCCTGAAGCTGGTCCAGGATCTGCTCGATGCGGGTGATCTGGCCTTCGGTCTCGCCACGGTGCATGCGCAAATGGTCGGAGACCTCGGGATAATTCACCAGAACGGTCGAGCTGGCGGTCCATCAGGGCCAGAGCCTGCTGTTCCACCGCATGGGCGTTGCGCAGGCCGGTAACGAACAGCGCGCGCGTGAGGTCCGCGGGATAGGCAGCCATGTGTTTCTCCTGTGGCATCAACGCTCCGTTGAACGTCTGCCCGCACCAACAGCAGGGCACCGTCTTCGATGCTTACCGCTTGCGCCATACCGCAAAGGGGCAAACCTCCGGCTGTGGTGCCCCAGTACCCGTTGAAGCCCGGTTGGGGTAGCGGCTGGAAGTGCCCCGACCGGGACACGGACGCGCGGTTGCCGGATGCGGCGGGCTGCGGGGAAATGGCTCCATGATCCGCACCGGCACCTCAGCAAAAGACATCCCCGCCATGACCGTCACCCTGCCCGGCTCCGTCGGTGCAGTCGTCGCCCTCATCCTGATGCTGACGGCCCTGGCCGCCTGGCGCCGGGTGGAGCCCGACGATCTGACCGCCTGGCGGACCGAAAGGCTGGCGACCTACCATGTCTGGCAGGCAGGCAGCCCGGCACGTGAGGTCTGGGACCATCCAGACGCCCCCGTCCTGGTCACCATCCCGGCCGGCAGCTACCTCCAGGGCTCTCCGGCGACGGAGACGGAACGCTTTCCCGACGAGCCGCCGCAAACCCCCGCGTCGGTCCAGCATCCCATCGCCGTCGGCAAATATCCGGTCACCCGCGGCGAATATGCCAGCTTCATCCAGGACAGCGGCTATCGGCCACGGACGGTCTGCCGCGGCTATGCCGGAGAGACGGAGCTGTTGCCGCGCTGGCATTTCTCCTGGCGCCGGCCAGGGTTCGCGCAGACGAACAACGACCCGGCGGTCTGTGTGAGCTGGTACGACGCCAAGGCCTATGTGGACTGGCTCAGCCGCCGGACCGGCAAGCGCTATCGCCTGCTGACGGAGACGGAGTGGGAATATGCGGCCCGCGCCAGCACCCGGACCGCACGCTGGTGGGGTGACGATCCGGCCAGGGGCTGCGATGCGGCGAACGTCGCCGACCTGACGGCCAAGGACCGCTTCACCGACTGGGAGGTGGCGAACTGCCGCGACGGCGCCCTGTTCACCTCGCCGGTCGGCAGCTACCGCGCCAACGGCTTCGGCCTTTACGACATGCTGGGCAATGTCTGGCAGTGGGTGGAGGACTGCGCATCGGACGGCCGGTCCGGAGAGAGCTGTTCGCAGCGGACGATGCGCGGCGGGTCATGGCACAGCAACCCGCGCTATGTCCGCTCCGCCGTGCGCCGGGTGGACGCGGCGGAGAGCGGCTATGCCGCCTACGGCATCCGCGTCGCCCGCGATCCCTGACCATGCGATTCCTGACCATGTGACCCCTGACGTGGCTGCGGATCAGCTGCGCAGCACCTCCAGAGCCGACAGGCCCTGCACCGCATGGTCGAGGAAGGCACGCACCCGGCCGGGCATCAGCCTTGCGGTCGGCACCACGACATGGACCGGCAGCGGCTCCGGCTCGGCGTGCGGCATCAGGCGCACCAGCGTGCCGGCGGCGAGATCGTCCGCCGCCTGATAGGACAGCGGACGGGCGATGCCGTGCCCGTCGCGGGCGGCAAGCAACGCCGGCTCGATGTGGCTGACCGCCAGCTTCGGCGTCACCCGCAGCACCCGCTCCCGCCCGTCGATCAGAAAGCGCCAGTCCGGCGGACCGGGCCGGGCCGTCGTCAGGATGATGTCGTGGCCGGACAGATCCTCCGGCATCGACGGCGTGCCGCGCCGCGCCAGATAGCCGGGGCTGGCGACCAGAAAGCGCCCGACCTGCCCCACCCGCCGGGCGACGAGGCCGGAATCGGGCAGCGGGCCAATGCGGATCGCCACGTCCAGCTCCTCCTCGATCAGGTCGAGGTTGCCGTCGGACAGCGTCAGCTCGACGCGGATGTCCGGAAACTCCCGCATGAAGTCGAGGACCAGAGGCGTCACATGCTTGCGCCCGAACATCACCGGTGCGGTGACGCGCAGCCGCCCGCGCATCGGCCGGTCGGTACCGGTGGCGGCCAGCGCCTCGTCATAATCGGCCAGCAGCCGGCGGGCCTGCTCGGCCAGCCGCCGGCCGGCATCGGTGGGGGCGAGATTGCGGGTGGTCCGCTCGATCAGCCGCACACCCAGCCGCTCCTCCAGCCCCGACAGCGCGCGGGTGACGGCGGGCGCCGACCGCCGCAGCCGCTTGGCCGCCCCAGCCAGACTGCCGGTCTCCAGGATCGCGACGAAGATCGTCAGTTCATCCAGCCGGTCCACAATTCTTCCAATTCCTGAAAGAGTCCCTTTTCATCAAAACCCATTCCTGCGGAGCGGCGCAAGTGGTTGGCTGTGGGCATCCGCGATCCACAGAGAAGGAGGCCTTGCCATGGGCACCAGCACCGATCCCGCCATTACGCTCTACGGCACGCCGCTGTCGGGGCATGCCCACCGGGTCGAAGCCTTCCTGAACATCCTTGGCCTGCCCTATCGCTATGTCGAAGCAAACGCCGAGGTTCGCCGGTCGGATGCCTTCCTCGCCCTGAACCCCTTCGGACAAATCCCGGTGCTGGTCGACGGCGATCTCGTCCTGCCGGACTCGGTCGCCATTCTCGTCTATCTCGCCGACCGCTACGACGCTTCCGGCCTGTGGAACCCGAAGGCGCCGGACCAGGCGGCGCAGGTGCAGCGCTGGCTGTCGGTCGCCGCCGGAGACCTGCGCTTCGGACCGGCGCTGGCGCGCATCCTGACCCTGTGGGGCGGGCCTGGGACGCTGGCCGACGCGCAGAGGGTCGCGGAACGCCTGCTGCGCTTCATGGACAGCCATCTGAGCGATCGCGACTGGCTGGCGGCGGAGCGGCCGACCATCGCCGACATCGCCTGCTATGCCTATGTCGCCCGCGCTCCCGAAGGGCACATCCCGCTCGCCCCCTATCCGGCGGTGCGGCGCTGGCTGGAACGGGTGGAAGCGATCCCGGCGCTGACCCCGATGCCGGAAAGCGCCATCCCCCAGCCGGCCTGAAGACCCGCCGCCGATTACCGTGACGCAAGCGTAACCGATTACCGTGACGCAAGCGTCACGGGACCGTCGCCAAGCACCCGAATCTGTGCTTCGATGACAGTTCCATGACACTTGATGGATGGATGAGTCGATGCGCAATTCCGCCTGTTCCGGGCGCTGGTCGCTGCTGTCCGGTGCGGTTGCCCTTTCCCTTCTGGCCGGCCCCGCCCTGGCGGCCGATCCGGCTCCCCAAGGCCCGGTGCCGCAAAGCGATCTGCTGAACGCCGAGCTGTGGATGCAGCGGTCGGTCGAATACAAGGCGAACTCGCTGGCGGTCTATGCGCTGGGCCGGATGCAGCTGGACAAGGCGCTGGCCGAAAAGACCTGGACCGCGGCGACCGAGCAGACCGGCAACTACCAGGATCTGCCGCCGGCGGTGGTGCTGGACCTGGACGAGACGGCGATGGACAACTCCGCCTATCAAGCCGGGCTGGTCACCAGCAACGGCGAATTTTCGCCCAAGACGTGGGATGCCTGGGTGAAGGCGGAGAAGGCGACGGCGGTGCCGGGGGCGGTCGAGTTCACCCAGTATGCCGAATCGAAGGGCGTGAAGGTGTTCTACGTCACCAACCGCAACGCCGACCAGGAAGAGCCGACCCGCCGCAACGCGCAGGCGCTGGGCTTCCCGATGGGCGGCAATGTCGATACCTTCCTGATGTCAAAGGAAAAACCGGACTGGGGCTCGGCGAAGGGGACGCGGCGCGCCTACATCGCCAAGGATTACCGGATCGTCCTGCTGTTCGGCGACAATTTCGGCGACTTCAGCGATGCCTACAACGGCAGCGAGGCCGACCGACTGAAGGCGTTCGAGGCGGCGAAGGAGCATTTCGGGCGCGACTGGCTGATGCTGGCCAATCCCGGTTACGGCTCGTTCGAGAGCGCGCCCTTCGGGCATAATTTCAAACTGTCGGCGGACGAGAAGCGGGCCAAGAAGATCGGCGCGCTGGAGCCCTGGGTGGCACCGGCCCAATAACGGCCTGCCCAATAATGGCCTGAAAGGACGGTGCGCCGGGCCTGGAGGTTGACCTTCAGAAGATCAGGCGCACCGCTTCCACGATCAGCAGCCACGGCGTGCCGATCATCACCGCCCACACCGCGAGGCGCGGCAGGCCGCGCATCTTGCGGACCTTCGGTTCGGTGACGGGAACGGCTTCGAACGAGGTGGCGTTGTAGATCGACATGGCCCGCTGCTCCATGAGCAAGATGACGTTGAAGCCATCATGCGGTTTCGATCCTTAACGACTGTTAAAGAGCGCCGCCTGCGAAGTCGGCGTTTGCGCATTACCTCGACCGGATAAGTATACTCCTGCAAAGGCGGCGCCATGGCGCTGGGCGGCAGTGCCATGGCGCCGCCGAGGAATGGAGCGTTAGGGCTTCGCCACGTGCCAGACGTTGTTCACGCCGTCGCCGGTGGTGTCGCCGGGCTTCGCATCCTTGGCCCAACTGTAGAGCGGCTTGCCGTTGTAGGCCCACTGCCGGCTTCCGTCGTCGCGGGTGACGACACTGTATTTGCCCATCGGCTTGGCGGAGGCGGGAGCCATCAGCGGCGGCCAGTTGGTCGCACAAGGCCCGTTGCAGGCGGACTTGCCGGCACCGTCCTTGTCGAAGACATAGAGCGTCATGCCCTTCGCGTCGGTCAGGACAGGGCCCATCGCGGTCTTGCCCGTCATGGCCGGTTCCTTGTCCTGAGCAAAAGCGGGGGCGCCGGACAGGACAGCCCCCAGGCCAATGGCGGCAGCGGCGATACGGAGTGCGGACTTCATTGCGCAGTTCCTCCCGAAACAGGCCCGCCGGACGGCAGGCCCGATGGATCAAGGACGCAACGGGGCCGCGGATATTCCGCCCGTCACCGGCCGGAACGCCATGCCATCGGGGTTATACCGTCAGGTATTTGCGGACCTCCTGCTCGTCCAGGCCGCTGCGCGGACCGGACAGCATCACCTCGCCGCGCTCCATCACCACCCAGTCGTCGGCAAGGTCGCGGGCGAAGTCGAAATACTGCTCGACCAGCAGGATCGCCATGGTGCCCTTGTCGCGCAGGTAGGAGATGGCGCGGCCGATGTCCTTGATGATCGACGGCTGGATGCCCTCGGTCGGCTCGTCCAGCACCAGCAGGCGCGGACGGGTCACCAGGGCGCGACCGATGGCGAGCTGCTGCTGCTGGCCGCCCGACAGGTCGCCGCCGCGGCGCTCCAGCATGGATTTCAGCACCGGGAACAGCTCGAACACCTCGTCGGGAATCGAGCGCTGGGCGCGCGGCAGCGGGGCGTAGCCGGTCAGCAGGTTTTCACGCACCGTCAGCAGCGGGAAGATCTCACGCCCCTGCGGCACATAGGCAATGCCGCGTCGCGCCCGGTCGGCCGGCGCCATCTTCGTCACGTCGGCGCCATCCCAGCCGATGGAGCCGCCCGACACCGGCTTCAGCCCGACGATGGCGCGCAGCAGGCTGGACTTGCCGACGCCGTTGCGCCCGACCAGACAGGTGACCTTGCCGATTTCGGCCTTCATGGAAACGCTGCGCAGAGCCTGGGCGGCGCCGTAATGCAGATCGAGGGAACGAACGTCCAACATGCTGGGGTCTCCCGTCAGCGGCCGAGATAGGTGTCGATGACCTGTTGGTTGGCGCTGACCGCGTCCAGCGAGCCTTCGGCCAGGACCGAGCCCTCGGCCAGCACCGTCACCTTGACGCCGAGCGCGCGGACGAAGCTCATGTCATGCTCCACCACGATCACCGAATGCTTGCCGGCGATGCTGCACAGCAGCTCGGCGGTTTGTTCGGTCTCGGCGTCGGTCATGCCGGCGACCGGCTCGTCGACCAGCAGAAGCTTGGGATCCTGGGCCAGCAGCATGCCGATCTCCAGCCACTGCTTCTGCCCGTGCGACAGGCTGCCGGCCTGCCGGCTGCGCAGGGCCGACAGGCGGGTGATGTCGAGGATCTCCTCGATGCGGGCACGGTCGTCGCGGCTGATGGCGTAGGTCAGCGTCTTCAGCGGCCGGCGCGGCGCCTTCAGCGCCAGTTCCAGATTGTCCCACACCGTGTGCGGCTCGAAGACGGTGGGGCGCTGGAACTTGCGACCGATGCCGAGGTTGGCGATGGCCGCCTCGCGCAGGCGGGTCAGGTCGGTGTCGCCCTCGAACAGGATGGTGCCGGTGTCGGGACGGGTCTTGCCGGTGATGACGTCCATCATCGTCGTCTTGCCGGCGCCGTTGGGGCCGATGATCGCCCGCATCTCGCCGGGCATCATCACCAGCGACAGGCCTTTCAGCGCCTTGAAGCCGTCGAAGCTGACCGACACGCCGTCGAGATAGAGAAGGGTCGATTCCGCGCTCATGGGTCAGGCTCCCTTCTGGCCAGCGGTCTGGCCAGTGGCTTGGTTCGCGGTTTGGGCGGTGGGGAGAGGGGAGGACTTGCGGCCCGGCAGCTTCGCCTTCAATTGCGCGCCCAGCCCGAGCAGACCCTTGGGCAGGAACAGGGTCACCGCCACGAACAGGCCGCCAAGGGCGAACAGCCACAGCTCCGGCAGGGCGCCGGTGAAATAGCTCTTGCCCATGTTGACAAGAACAGCACCCAGGATGGCGCCGGCCAGCGTGCCGCGCCCGCCGACGGCGACCCAGATCACCGCCTCGATCGAGCTGGCCGGGGCGAACTCCGACGGGTTGATGATGCCGACCTGCGGGACGTAGAGGGCGCCGGCCACGCCGGCCATGCAGGCCGACAGGGTCCAGGCGAACAGCTTGTAGCTCTCGGTGTCGTAGCCCATGAAGCGGACGCGGCTCTCGGCGTCGCGCAGCGCCACCAGCACCTTGCCCAGCTTCGAGCCGATGACGCCGGACGCGATCATGTAGGAGAGCGCCAGCGCCGCCACCGTCGCCACGAACAGCGCAACGCGGGTGGTGTCGGCCTGGATGTCGTAGCCGAGGATGTCCTTGAAGTCGGTCAGGCCGTTGTTGCCGCCGAAGCCCATGTCGTTGCGGAAGAAGGCCAGCAGCAGGGCGAAGGTCAGCGCCTGGGTGATGATCGACAGGTAGACGCCGGTGACGCGGCTGCGGAAGGCGAACCAGCCGAAGGCGAAGGCCAGCGCACCCGGAACCACCAGCACCATGATGGCGGCGAACCAGAAATGGTCGAAGCCCAACCAGTACCAGGGCAGCTCCTTCCAGTTCAGGAAGACCATGAAGTCCGGCAGGACCGGGTTGCCGTAGACGCCGCGCGGGCCGATCTGCCGCATCAGGTACATGCCCATGGCGTAGCCGCCGAGCGCGAAGAAGGCGGCATGGCCGAGCGACAGGATGCCGCAATAGCCCCAGACGAGGTCCAGCGCCAGCGCCAGCAGCGCGAAGCACAGGTATTTGCCCAACAGCGAGACGGTGAAGATCGACAGGTGGAAGGGCGAGTCCGCCGGGACCCACAGCGTCATTGCCGGGACGGCGACCGCCAGGATGGCGAGGATGGTCAGCACGATCCCGGCCTTGCGGTCCAGCCCCATCAGGAAAAAGCGCAGCAGCATCGGATCAGGCCTCCACCGCGCGGCCCTTCAGCGCGAACAGGCCGCGCGGACGCCGTTGGATGAACAGGATGATGAAGATCAGCACCAGGATCTTGCCCAGCACCGCACCGGCATAGGGTTCGAGGAACTTGTTCATGGTCCCCAGCGTCAGCGCGCCGACCAGCGTGCCCCACAGGTTGCCCACCCCGCCGAACACCACGACCATGAAGCTGTCGAGGATGTAGCCCTGGCCGAGGTTCGGGCTGACATTGTCGATCTGGCTCAGCGCCACCCCGGCCAGCCCGGCGATGCCGGAGCCGAGGCCGAAGGTCAGCGCATCGACCCGCGCGGTGCGGATGCCCATGGCGTTGGCCATCGGCCGGTTCTGCGTCACCGCGCGGATCGACAGGCCGAACCAGGTGCGCTTCAGCGCCACCAGCAGGGCCGCGAAGACGGTGAAGGCGAAGATGACGATCCACAGCCGGCCGTAGGTGATGGTCAGGCCGCCCAGCTCGAAGGCGCCGGACATCCAGCTGGGTGCGCCCACCTCGCGGTTGGTCGGGCCGAAGATGGAGCGGACCGCCTGCTGGAGCGCCAGCGACAGGCCCCAGGTGGCGAGCAGCGTTTCCAGCGGACGGCCGTAGAGCCAGCGGATCACGCTGCGCTCGATGACGATGCCGACACCGCCCGACACGAGGAAGGCGGCGGGCAGCGCCACTAGGATCGACAGGTCGAACAGGCCGGGGGCATGGGCGCGGAAGAACTCCTGCACTAGGAAGGTGGTGTAGGCGCCGATCATCACCATCTCGCCATGGGCCATGTTGATGACGCCCATCACGCCGAAGGTGACGGCCAGCCCGATGGCGGCCAGCAGCAGCACCGACCCCAGCGACAGCCCGTACCAGAGATTTTGCAGCGCGGCCCAGAAGGCCAGCTTCTGTTCCAGGGTGGAGACGGCGGCGGCGGCCGACTTCTTGGTGATGTCGGACGCGCCGGAACCGGCGACCATGTTCAGCAGCACCAGCGCGTCGCGGTCGCCGCGCGCGGTCAGCGTGTCGGTCGCCGACTGGATTTCGGCGTCGGTCATCTTCGACGCGGCCTCGCCGGTCAGCAGGATGGCGGCGCGCGCCTGCTCCATGGCGGCGCGCACGCCCTTGTCCTGCTCCTTGGCGATGGCGGCGCCGAGCGTCTCCAGCGCGGAGGCGTCGCGGCTCTTGAACACCGCGTCGGCGGCGGAGCGGCGGACGCCGGCATCGGGGCTCATCAGGGTGAGCGCACCGAGAGAGGCGCTGATGGCGCGGCGGAGCGAATTGTTGATGCGGATCTTCTCGACCGCGGCGGCCGGCGCATCGCCGAGCGCGGCGCGGGTCAGCGGGTCGGTCAGGGTGAAGGCATCGCCGGCCTTGCGGGCGACGACGACGGTGCCGTCGGCCTTGCGCACATAGAGATCGCCGGCCTGGAGCGCCTCGATCACCGGCACGGCGGCCGGGTCGCCGGCCTCCGACAGTTGCGTCAGGGCCTTTTCGGTTCCGGAATAGCCGCCGCTGCCCAGGGCCTGGACGAGCGGGCGCAGATCAGTTGCTCGGGGATCGGCGGCGTAAGCGGCGGTCGATGTGGCGACCACCACACAGACGGCCATCAGCCAGCGGAGAGCGCGTCGCATCGGGAGTCCTTCGGTGCAGGGGCGATCCAGGGGCGGTGCGGGAGGAGCGGTGCGGGGGGCTGGAAACGCGAAACGCTTGCCCTCTCCCCTCCCCCGCCCGGCGGGAAAGGGGAAAGGGCAAGCGTCGCAACCACTCAAGCTCAGAAAGGGCAGGTCAGAGAGGGAACGCGGCCCTCACGACCCCTTGCCGCCGCACTTGCCGGTCTTCACGTTGAAGTTGCCGCAGGACATCGGCTTGCGCCAATCGGCGATGAGATCCTTGCTGTCCGGCAGATAGTCCGACCACTCGTCGCCCGGGACGAGGCCCGAAGTCTTGGAGACGACGTCGAACTGGCCGTTCTCCTGCACTTCGCCGATCAGCACCGGCTTGGTGATGTGGTGGTTCGGCAGCATCGCCGAATAGCCGCCGGTCAGGTTGGGCACGGCCACGCCGACCATGGCGTCGATGACCTTGTCCTGCTCGGTGGTGCCGGCCGCCTCGACCGCCTTCACCCACATGTTGAAGCCGATGTAGTGGGCTTCCATCGGGTCGTTGGTGACGCGTTTGTCGTTCTTGGTGTAGGCCTTCCAGGCCTTGATGAAGTCGGTGTTGGCCGGGGTCTCGACCGACTGGAAGTAGTTCCACGCGGCCAGATGGCCCAGCAGCGGCTTGGTGTCGATGCCGGCCAGCTCTTCCTCGCCGACGGAGAAGGCGACGACCGGGATGTCCTGCGCCTTGACGCCCTGGTTGCCCAGTTCCTTGTAGAAGGGAACGTTGGCATCGCCGTTGATGGTGGATACCACCGCGGTCTTCTTGCCGGCCGACCCGAACTTCTTGATGTCCGCCACGATCGACTGCCAGTCGGAATGACCGAACGGCGTGTAGTTGATCATGATGTCTTCGGGCTTGACGCCCTTGCTCTTCAGGTAGGCTTCGAGGATCTTGTTGGTCGTGCGCGGATAGACGTAGTCGGTGCCGGCCAGCACCCAGCGCTGGACCTTCTCCTTCGACATCAGATAGTCGACGGCCGGGATCGCCTGCTGGTTCGGGGCGGCGCCGGTGTAGAAGACGTTGCGCGAGGACTCCTCGCCCTCATACTGGACCGGGTAGAAGAGGATGTTGTTCAGCTCCTCGAACACCGGCAGAACCGACTTGCGGCTGACCGAGGTCCAGCAGCCGAACACGGCCGACACCTTGTCCTTGCTGATCAGCTCGCGCGCCTTTTCGGCGAACAGCGGCCAGTTGGAGGCGGGATCGACCACCACCGGCTCCAGCTTCTTGCCCAGCAGGCCGCCCTTCTTGTTCTGCTCGTCGATCAGCATCAGCATGACGTCCTTGAGCGTCGTCTCGCTGATCGCCATCGTGCCGGACAGGGAGTGCAGGATGCCCACCTTGATGGTGTCGTCCGCCGCCTGGGCGGGCATCGCGAAGGATGCCATCGCACCCATGGCCAGACCGGCCAGCGCGCTGATCCCGAAGCTCGACGTCAGTTGCTTGGTCCGCATGAAGTTGCCCCCTTCCTTTGGCGCCCCGGTTGCTCCGGGGCTTCGCCACATCGTCGAAGGAAAAGCTACCGCGCATGCGAAAGGCGGTATCTACGTCAAATGACACATACGGCCACGCCCCCGGCTCCATGTCCGACTTCGCGGCGTTACCTCCTGTGAAGGTTCGGAATAAATCGGTCGCCACGGCGTCCAACCGGTGGATGAGCGCGTGTAACGGCAACATCTCTTGACGGGTGAAGCGGCGATGCAAGGGAGCAACAGTGTGAACAGCAGGGCTGTCGTCACCAAATGTCGCTTGCGATTCACGGGAGGCTTGTCGAAGGTTGCAGCGTTCGATCCTTTCCGTTCACGTTCCGGTCCCGTCGCCATGCATGACATCCGTCGCCCGATCTCCCGCCGTTCCGCCGCCCTCTGCATGGTCGGCGGGCTGGTCGGCATCGTCCTGAGCGGTCCGGCGCTTGCCGCGGCGGCGAAGGAGGCCGTGCACGCCGCCAAGCCGCCGCTGGTTGCCGGCTGGGCCGCGGCGCTGGAACAGCGTGCCCTGGAGGTGCAGAACGCGCCCAAGGCACAGGTCACCCGCATCGGCTACGGCGCCGTCGTCAAGAAGGGTGACGGCGGCATGGTCGAGAGCGTCGCCCCGGCGATGGACGTGCCCCCTGCCGACGTGCAGCAGGCGCAGGCCCCCACCCTGCCCGGCCTGGAACCGGTGGAGCCGGCGCCGCCGGTGGTCATCACCGTGCGCTCGCCGCTGGCCGACCGCGTCGGCAAGGTGTCGCGCCGCCTGATCGAGATGGGCTTCCTGTCCGCCGACAAGTGGACCGACAGCTTCAACGACGATGTCGAGACCGCCGTGCGCGCCTTCCAGCTCGCCGAGGGGCTGCAGCCCGACGGCAAGGTCGGCGAGGTGACCCGTCAGGCGATGGACCGCACCCCGGCGCAGACCGTGGCGCTTCTGCGCCGCGCCGCCGCGGCGATGCGGGCGCAGCAGGCCTCCATCCCCGACACCACCATCCTGGTCAACCTGCCCGGCCAGTCCGTCACCCTGATCGAGCATGGCCGCCCGACCTTCACCATGCGGGCGGTGGTCGGCCGGCCGTCGCGCAAGACGCCGCTGCTCCAGGACAAGGTGACCAGCGTCACCATCAACCCGACCTGGACCGTGCCGCCGACGGTGCTGAGCGAGGACAAGCTGCCGGCCTTGCGCAAGAAGGGCACCACCGGCATCAAGAACGCCGCCGTCTATCTGGACGGGTCGGAGGTCGCCAACACCCAGTCGGTCAACTGGTGGTCGGTCGATCCCGGCCGCGTGCGCATCGTCCAGAGGCCGGGCGACGACAACGCGCTGGGCCGCTTCCGCTTCAACCTGACCAACGGCGACGGCATCTTCCTGCATGGCACCAACGACCCGCGCCTGTTCAGCCGCGACCTGCGCGCCGCCAGCTCCGGCTGCGTGCGGCTGGAGGATGCCCGGATGATGGCAGAGACGCTGCTGGGTGCCGCGAAGATGACGCCGGCCGGCATCGGCCAGCAGCTCGACACCGGGGAGACCAAGACGATCCGGCTGCCGAACGCCATCCCCGTGCGCTTCGTCTACTGGAACGCCTCGGTCGACACCGCCGGCGTGGTGCGCGTCCATCCCGACATCTACGAGGATCCGCCCACGCTGGCGACGCCGTCGGGCCAGTCGGGCTCTGCGGCACCGGCGATGTCGGCCAACCCGGCAACTGCCAATCCGGTGACACCGGTGTCGACGCCGCGCCCGCTGTCGAAGCCGGCGCCGTTGCCGGTCCCGACCGCCCATGCGCCGACGTCGCTGTCCTCGGCCTCCACCCCGGCTCCGGCCAAGCCGCTGCCGACGTCGACCGGCATGTGAGGATAGGTTTCCAAGCCGCAAGGAAGGTTGGAGGTCGACATGCCGGTTCACCACTCTTCCAGCGGCTATGAAACCGGTGCCAAAGCCTATGTCCTAGGCCGCCCCAGCTATCCGGCCGAAGCCCTGGCATGGCTTCGCGACGTGCTGGGCGTCGGTCCTGGCCGGAAAGTCCTGGAGGTCGGTGCCGGCACCGGCAAGTTCATCGCGGTGCTGAAGGAGTGCGGCGGCGAGATCGTCGCCGTCGAGCCGATTCCCGGCATGCGCGAGCAGCTGGTCCACAGCTTCCCCGACCTGACCGTCCTGGCCGGGACCGCCGAGACGATTCCCCTGCCCGACGGCTCCGTCGATGCGGTGGTCTGCGCGCAGGCGTTTCACTGGTTCGCCACGGCCGCCGCCTTGCAGGAAATGCGCAGGGTCCTGGCGCCGGGCGGAAGATTGGGACTGATCTGGAACGTGCGGGATGAAAGCAGGCCCTGGGTGGCGGCACTGTCCGCCATCACCGACCCCTGGGAGGCCGGCACCCCGCGCTACCGGACCGGCGACTGGCGCCGGGCCTTCCCGGCACCGGGCTTCGAGGCCATTGACGAACGCCATGTCCGCCACACCCATGTCGGAAGCCCGGACGACGTCATCGTCAGGCGTACGCTTTCGGTCAGCTTTATCGCAGCACTTCCCTCCGACCTGCAGGCGGAGGTCGAACGGGATGTCCGCGCGCTGATCGCGAACACGCCGGAACTGGCGGGCGCAACCGAGATCGCCTTTCCCTACGAAACGGCGATGTTCGCCTTTCGCAAGGTCTGACGGCTCCCGGCGACGCTCGACCGATCTCAGCGCGCCTGAAGCACCCCAACCGCACCGCGGGCGACCTCGTGCAGGTCGGCTTCGCCGCCGGACTGGACATGGGCGAACAGGCCGGCGCGCATGCGCGGATCCCAGAACTTGCGGATGTGGGTCGCGGTTTCCGTCACCGCCTCCTCATGCGGGTAGGTGGCGAAATGGACGGCGATCTGGTTCGCCATCCGGACCAGATCCTTGGCGTGGTTCGTGTGGCTCATCGGTGTCTCCGGAAGGGGTTGGTGTCAGCGGAACAGGATGACGGTGTCGCGGCGCGACAGGGCACCCAGGGTCAGGTTGGCGTTGCGTGCCAGCTCCAGCGCCAGCGCAGTCGGCGCCGAGATGGTCGCCAGCAGCGGGATGCCCACCGCGGCGGTCTTCTGCACCAGTTCGAAGCTGCAACGGCTGGTCATCACCACGAAGCCGGTGGCCGGGTCGGCGCCCGAGCGCACGACGGCGCCGATCAGCTTGTCCAGCGCGTTGTGGCGGCCGACATCCTCGCGGGCCATGCGGATGGCGCCGTCGGGCGCGCACCAGGCGGCGGCATGGACCGAGCGGTTGGCCCGGTTCATCGGCTGGTGGTCCGGCAGGGCGCGGAAGGCGGCGGCCACGGCGGCCGGGTCCACCTCCAGCGAGGTCTCGATCTTGCGGGGCTCCCGAACGGCGTGGACAAGACTGTCCACGCCGCACAGGCCACAGCCGCTCCGCCCCTCCATGGAGCGGCTGCGCAGACTTCCGCGCAGGAGCCGCAGGGGATCGACCGTCAGGTTGACGACGAAGCCCAGCGGGGTTTCCCGCACGGCGATGTTCTCGATATCGGCGGCGGACCCGACGATCTCCTCGGCCAGGCTGAAGCCCAGCGCGAAGTCTTCCAGATCGGCGGGGGTCGCCATCATCACGGCATGGGACCGGCCGTTGTATTCGAAAGCGACCGCGGTTTCCTCCGGCACCTGCCATTCGACGTCCGCGCCCTCCTCCATCCCGACACCGGCGGAAAAGCCGGTGCCGGTGACGGCGATGGAGCACATCGCCGTGGAGAGCGGGGACTTATCGTCGGGAGGGATGGACCCAGAAGGCATCGCGGTCATGCTTCCCACTCCTCAGGCCGTCACTCGGCGGCGATCACGTTGGCGGCGGCGATGCGCTTGCGCTCGACGTCGTTCTTCGCGTAGTCAACCTGCCAGTCCGACGGTTGGTTGCTGCGGGCGACCTGCACCGCCGTCACCTTGTATTCGGGGCAGTTGGTCGCCCAGTCCGAATTCTCGGTGGTGATGACGTTGGCCCCGGTCACCGGGTGGTGGAAGGTGGTGTAGACGACGCCGGCCGGCATGCGGTCGGAGATGACGGCGCGGAGCGTCGTCGCCCCCATGCGGCTGGCAAGCGACACCATGTCGCCCTCCTTGACGCCCCGGATCTCGGCGTCCACCGGGTTGATCTCCAGCACGTCCTCCGGATGCCAGGCCACGTTGGCGGTGCGGCGGGTCTGGGCACCGACATTGTAGTGGGCGAGGATGCGGCCGGTGGTCAGCACCAGCGGGTACATCCGCGTGGTCCGCTCGTCGGTCGGCACATATTCGGTGATCACGAAGCGGCCGAGACCGCGGGCAAAGCTCTCCTCGTGCATGATCGCCATGCCGGTGTCGTCGTCCTCGAAGCCGGTGCAGGGCCACTGGACGCTGCCGACGCGGTCGAGCTTCTCAAAGCTGACGCCGCGGAAGGTCGGGGTCAGACGGGCGATCTCGTCCATGATCTCGGACGTGGTCTCGTAGTGCATCGGATAGCCCATCGCCGTCGCCAGCGCACAGGCGACCCAATGCTCGTCCCGGCCGACCTTCGACGGCATCGCCTTGCGGACGCGGTTGATGCGACGTTCGGCGTTGGTGAAGGTGCCGTCCTTCTCCAGGAAGGAGGTGCCGGGGAAGAAGACGTGGGCGAAGGCCGCCGTCTCGTTCAGGAACAGGTCCTGGACGATGACGATGTCCAGCGATTCCAGCGCCGAGGTGACGTGGTTGGTGTTGGGGTCGGACTGGACGATGTCCTCGCCCTGCACGAACAGGCCGCGGAAACTGCCGTCATGCGCGCTGTCGAACATGTTGGGGATGCGCAGGCCGGGTTCCGGATCCAGCGTGACGCCCCAGGCGGTCTCGAACTCCTGGCGGACAACATCGTCCGACACATGGCGGTAGCCCGGCAGCTCGTGCGGGAAGGAGCCCATGTCGCACGAGCCCTGCACGTTGTTCTGGCCGCGCAGCGGGTTCACGCCGACGCCCTCGCGGCCGATGTTGCCGGTCGCCATCGCGAGGTTGGCGATCGCCATCACCGTGCTGGAGCCCTGGCTGTGCTCGGTCACGCCGAGGCCGTAATAGATCGCGGCGTTGCCGCCGGTGGCGTAGAGACGGGCGGCGGCGCGGACCTGATCGGCCGGGACGCCGGTACGCGATTCCAGGTACTCCGGCGAGTTGCGGTGCTCGGCGATGAACGCCTCCCACTTCGCGAACTCCTTGGGATCGCAGCGCCCCTCGACGAAGGAGCGGTTGACCAGCCCTTCGGTGACGATGACATGGGCGATGGCGTTCACCACGGCGACGTTGGTGCCGGGCTGGAGCTGGAGATGGTATTCGGCCTGGACGTGCGGGCTGCGCACCAGATCGATGCGGCGCGGATCGACGACGATCAGCTTGGCCCCGGCGCGCAGGCGCTTCTTCATGCGCGAGCCGAACACCGGGTGACCGTCGGTCGGGTTGGCGCCGATGACCAGGATGACGTCGGACTTGTCGACGCTCTTGAAATCCTGGGTGCCGGCTGAGGTGCCGAAGGTCTGCGACAGGCCGTAGCCGGTCGGCGAATGGCAGACTCGGGCGCAGGTGTCGATGTTGTTGGTGCCGAAGGCGGCCCGGATCATCTTCTGGACGACATAGACCTCCTCGTTGGTGCAGCGCGACGAGGTGATGCCGCCGATGGAGCCGCGGCCGTACTTGGCCTGCACCGCCTTCAGCCGCTCGGCGGCATAGGCGACCGCCTCCTCCCACGACACTTCACGCCACGGGTCGGTGATCTTCTCGCGCACCATGGGCTTCATGATGCGGTCCTTGTGGGTGGCATAGCCCCAGGCGAAGCGGCCCTTGACGCAGGAATGGCCCTCATTGGCGCCGCCGTCCTTCCATGGCGTCATGCGAACCACCGTGGTGCCCTGCAGTTCGGCCTTGAAGGAGCAGCCGACGCCGCAATAGGCGCAGGTGGTGATGACGCTATGCTCGGGCTGGCCGTGCTCGATGATCGACTTCTCGGTCAGGGTCGCGGTCGGGCAAGCCTGGACGCAGGCGCCGCAGGACACGCACTCGCTGTCCATAAAGCTCTCGTTGGCGCCCGGCGACACCGAGGAGGCGAAGCCGCGTCCGTCGATGGTCAGCGCGAAGGTGCCTTGGGTCTCCTGGCAGGCACGGACACAGCGCGAGCAGACGATGCACTTGGAAGCGTCGAAGGTGAAGTACGGGTTGCTTTCGTCCTTCGCGGCGGCACGGTGGTTTTCGCCTTCGAAACCGTACCGGACGTTGCGCAAGCCCACGGCACCGGCCATGTCCTGCAACTCGCAGTCACCATTGGCCGCACAGGTCAGGCAGTCCAGCGGGTGGTCGGAGATGTACAGCTCCATCACGCCGCGGCGCAGCTTGGCCAGCTTGTCGGTCTGGGTATAAACCTTCATGCCGGGGGCGACGGGGGTGGTGCAGGAGGCCGGGGTGCCGCGGCGCCCCTCGATCTCCACCGCGCAGAGGCGGCAGGAGCCGAAGGGCTCCAGGCTGTCGGTCGCGCACAGCTTGGGCACGGTGATACCGGCGTCCATCGCGGCGCGCATCACGGACGTGCCGTCGGGAACGGTGATGCTGCGGCCGTCGATCTCCAGCGTCACCAGGGTCTCGGAGACGCGGGCCGGGGTGCCGTAGTCGGTCTCGTGGATGAGGGTCATCTCGGGTGCTCCTGGGGTCGCTCGTTATTCGGCGGCGATGTGGGTGACGCGGACGGCGTGCTGCTTCTTGCGGAAGTCTTCCGGGAAGTGCTTCACGGCGCTGCGCACCGGATAGGGCGTCATGCCGCCCATGGCGCAAAGCGAGCCGTCCACCATCACGTCGCAGAGGTCGGCGAGCAGGTCCAAGTTCGCATCGACGTTCTTGCCGGCTATGATCTTGTCCAGCGTCTCCATCCCGCGGGTCGAGCCGATGCGGCAGGGGGTGCACTTGCCGCAGGATTCGGCGACGCAGAACTCCATGGCGAAGCGGGCCTGCTGGGCCATGTCGACGCTGTCGTCGAAGACGACGATGCCGCCATGCCCGACCATCGCCTCCTGCGCCGCGAAGGCTTCGTAATCCTTGGGCAGGTCGAACTGCGAGGGCGGCAGATAGGCGCCCAGCGGACCGCCGACCTGCACCGCGCGGATCGGCCGGCCGGTGATGGTGCCGCCGCCGAAGTCGTAGAGCAGCTCGTGCAGGGTGATGCCGAAGGCCTTCTCGACGATGCCGCCGTTCTTGATGTTGCCGGCGAGCTGGAAGGGCAGCGTGCCGCGCGACCGGCCGACGCCGAAGTCGCGGTAATACTCGCCGCCCTTGTCGAGGATGATCGGCACCGAGCAGAGCGACAGCACGTTGTTGACCACGGTCGGCTTGCCGAACAGGCCTTCCAGCGCCGGCAGCGGCGGCTTGGCGCGCACCATGCCGCGCTTGCCCTCCAGGCTTTCCAGCATCGCGGTCTCTTCGCCGCAGATGTAGGCGCCGGCGCCGACGCGGACGTCGAGATGGAAGGTGCGGTTGGTGCCGTGGATGTTGTCGCCGAGCCAGCCCTCGTCATAGGCCAGCTTGATGGCATGGCGCAGGGTCGCCGTGGCGTGCGGGTATTCCGAGCGCATGTAGACGTAGCCGGAGGTGGCCCCCACCGCGATGGCGGCGATGGTCATGCCCTCGATCAGGCAGAAGGGGTCGCCTTCGATGATCATGCGGTCGGCGAAGGTGCCGCTGTCGCCCTCGTCGGCATTGCAGCAGACGAACTTCTCGTCCGCCGGGGCCTGCATCACCGTGTTCCACTTGATGCCGGTGGGGAAGCCGGCGCCGCCGCGGCCGCGCAGGCCGCTGTCGGTCACCGCCTTGACGATCTCCGCCTGGGACATCGCCAGCGCGTTCTCCAGCCCGCGGAAGCCGCCATGGGCGCGGTAGTCCTCGACTGACAGCGGATCGATGATGCCGCAGCGCGCGAAGGTCAGCCGCTCCTGCTTCTTGAAATAGGGGATTTCCTCGGTCAGGCCGTGGCCCAGCGCATGCTCCCCACCGGTCAGGAAGCCGGCGTCGAACAGGCCGGGCACGTCGGCCGGGGTGACCGGGCCGTAGGCGACGCGGCCTTCCGGGGTCTCCACCTCGACCAGCGGCTCCAGATAGAGCATGCCGCGCGAGCCGTTGCGGACGATGCGCAGCGGCAGGTCGCGCCTGGTGGCCTCGGCCCGGATGGCGGCGGCAACCGCATCGGCGCCGACCGACAGGGCGGCAGAGTCGCGCGGGACGAAGACGGTGATCAGATGGCCGCTCATTGGGCGTGCCCCTTGTGGGAGTGGCTGAGAGCGCGGGGGATCTGGTTGTGGGCGTGCGGGTTGGTCCGCGTCTCGGCCGCCAGCTCGTCGAAGCGGTCGGGGGAGACCCGGCCGTGCAGGTTCTCGTCGATCATGACGGCGGGCGACAGGGCGCAGTTGCCCAGGCAGAAGACCGGTTCCAGCGTGAAGGCGCCGTCGGCGGTGGTGCCGTGGAAATCGACCTGAAGGCGCGACTTGATGTGGTCGACCAGCGCGTTGGCGCCCATCGACTGGCAGGCCTCGGCCCGGCAGACCTTGATGGTGTGGCGGCCGGGCTTTTCGCGGCGGAATTCGTGATAGAAGGAGACCACGCCATGCACATCGGCGCGCGAGAGGTTCAGCGCCGTCGCCAGCAGGGGGATGGCTTCCTCGTCGATGTAGCCGAACTCTTCCTGCAGGGCGTGGAGGATCGGCAGCAGGGCGCCGCGCAGATGCCGATTGTCTTCGACAATCGTCATGGCGCGCTCAGCGCTCCACGGATGGCAAGCGTTCACGGGTATCCCTCCTTGCGATCGTCCGCGCCGCTCTTGGGGTCGGCGTCGTTCTGGCTTGGCTCTGTTGGCTTTTTCCGGACGTCTCTCGTCGCCCGGCACCGTCAGAGTGGCGGAGGATACGGTATACCAGCAAATTGTATTTTCTGATGGCGTGATAGCTTTTGACTATCAAGCGCCGCGACGACCGTTCAGCGGAGCGCCAGCCGCCAGGGGATCATGGCGTCGGCGACGCCGATGGCGACGCGCTGGGCGATGTCGGCGTCGGCGGCTGCCACCGCCAGCGCCTTGGCGAGCGGCGGCGGCGGGTCGCGGTCGGCATAGGCGAGGCCGACGACGTGGCTCAGCTCCGGATCGACCAGCGGCAGGGCGACGATGTCGGGATGCGGCGGCACGAAGGTCAGCAGCTGGCCCGGCACGATGCTGGCGCAGGTGCCGGCGCGGACGATGGTGTAGAGGGTGACGATGGAGTTGGTCTCCATCGCCGCCTCCACCGTCCGCCCGGTCATGCGGAAGGCGGTGTCGGCGATGCGGCGGTTCTGCATGTCGGGGGTGAGCAGGCAGAGCCGCAAGGCCGCCGCCTTCTCCCACGGCACCGCCCCTTGCGCGATCAGCTCCTCCGCCAGATCGTCGCGGCGGGCCAGCAGGTGATAGCGCTCGGTGTAGAGCGGCAGGGTGCGGACGTTGTTCAGCGGCTCGTTGTCGAGATAGGTGATGGCGGCGTCCAGTTCGAACTCGTCGAGCCCGCGCTGGATCTCGCGCGAGCTGAGCGACACGACGCTGGAGCGGATGTGCGGAAAGCGGGTGGTGAAGGGCGTCAGCACATGCGGAACCACCGGCAAGGCGGTGGGGATGGCGCCGAGCCGCAGATGGCCGGTGACGCCCTGGGCCAGCGCCAGCAGCTCGTGGCGCAGGCTGTCGCGCTCGCCGACGATGCGGCGGGCGTATTCCAGCACCTTCAGCCCCTCCGGCGTGAAGCCCTCGAACTTCTGGCCGCGCTCGACGATGGGGACCTGAAGCTCCTCCTCCAGCTGGCGGATGGCGTTGGAGAGGGTCGGCTGCGAGACGTGGCAGCTTTCCGCCGCGCGGCCGAAATGCTTTTCGCGCGCCAGGGCCAGCAGATAGACGAACTTGCGGAACATCGCCCCTCCCCTGGCTCAAGCCGCCGGGTCGAAGGGCGGGACCGGCAGGCCCGGCACATCGACCGTCATGGCGAACAGCCCGCCCGACTGCGGCAGCCGCTCCAGCTCGTCGGCCGGGCGGCCGGCGCTGGCGGTGGTGACGTAGAGCGTGCGCAGGTCGGGACCGCCGAAGGCCACCATGGTCGGGCAGCGCGCCGGCAGCGGATGTTCCGACAGCAGCACCCCCTCCGGCGAGAAGCGCGCGACCCGCCCGCCCTCGTACAGCGCCGACCAATAGCAGCCGTCGGCATCCACCGCCGCCCCGTCCGGCCGGCCGCGGTCGCCGTCCTTCGGCTCCAGCCGGACAAAGACCTCGCCGTCCGAGATCGCCCCGGTCGCCGGATCGTAGCGGTAGCGGCGCACGGTGAAGGTCGGCGTGTCGGCATGGTAGAGCGTCCGCCCGTCCGGGCTGAAGGCCAGCCCGTTGGAGGTCAGCAGCCCGCCGGCCAGCACCGCCAGCCCGCGGCGGTCGTAGCGGTAGAGATGCGCCTTGCCGCCGGCCTTCGGCTCGTCCAGCGTGCCGGCCAGATAGCGGCCGGCGGGATCGGTCTTGCCGTCGTTGAAGCGGCTGGCGCCCTGGTCCTCCGGATTGGCGGCGAGACAGGTCACCGGCCGCCCCTCCCCGTCCAGCTGCCACAGGCCGGAGCGCAGGCCGGCGATGAAGCCGCCGCCCTTGCGCGGGGCGACGCAGCCGATCTCCTCCGGCAGGGCCATGGCGCGGTTGCTCCCCGTCGCCGGATCGAAGCGGTTCAGCGCCTTGCCCTTGATGTCGACCCAATAGAGCGCCTGCTCCTCCACCGACCAGACCGGCCCCTCCCCCAGCCTGGCACGGGCATCGAGCACGCAGGTGAAGGCGGGGCTGGCGGTCATCGCAGGATCCTCGGGAGTCGAACGGACCCGCAGGGTCGGACAGTTCGGCCGCGTGATCAAGTGCCCTGGCAAGCGCCCTGCCGGGACCGGTCCCGCGTCCGGCGGAGGATGGAACGGCGTGGAACAGGATCCGGCGGATGTTCCATCGTCCGGCCGCCCCCTGCCGGCCGCCCCCTACCGCTGCCAGGAGAAGGCGCCGACGCCGCGGCGGCTGACCGGGCCGGGGTTGAGGTTGGGGTACTCCTCGTACTGGTTGAGGGTGTAGGGGAAGACGCCCTTCGGCCCGGCGGCCTCCGGCTGGGCGACGACGGCGGCGACCAGGGCCGGGCTGGGCGGATGGCGCTCGCGGAGGGCGCCGGGGATGTCGTCGTCGTCCAGTTCGGGGACGATGACGGCGGGCGGATCCTCGGGTTTCGGGGCCGGCCTGGGGGCGGGCGGCTCGGCGGAGTGCTGGGCGGATTTCTGGGCGGCTTGCGGGGCCTGCCGCTTGGCCGCGGGCAGGTCGAGGCCGGCGAATAGGCCGAGCCGCTCGGCCAGCCAGCGCACGGTGGCGGGATCGCCGGCGGAGACCAGCCGCTCGATCTGCTCGGCCACCAGCACCCGCAGCGAGGACAGCCGCAGTTCGGCCTCGCGGTTCAGCGCCTGCCGCTCCCACCACACCCTGTGACGGAAATCCTGGGAGCCGTAATAGGCGCGCCAGAGTGTCGTCCGGCTGCACCCCATGGCACGGGAGACCTGAAGGAAGCTGTTGCCGCGCGCCAGCATGCCGGCGGCCATGATCCATTGCTCCTCATGGAACTGCGAACCGGGAACCAGCGAGCCTTCGGACGGGGTCGGCGGCTCCTCGGCCCAGCGGGGGAAGTTGTCGGTGGTGAAGCTGCGGCTGTCGAGGGGCATGGCGTGGCTCCGCGAATGAGGGGGCATTGCGGAGAGGGTATAGGATTTTGGTCCTGATATGGGGAGGTTTTGGGAAAAGTGGGGAGGCGGACAGAGTAGGAGTGAGCTCAGAGCCAAAGTTGATACAAGAATTAAGATACCTTACGCCATTTATAATATAAATTGCGAGTTTTACAAGTTTCTCAAATCTTACAAGAGAGATTTATCAATATAAAATTTTGAATATCTGAAAAAATGTTTAATATTATTTTTTGATATGCGCTGGGCGTCTAAGATATTATAAAAATATATCTTCCAGTCTTAGCCTATGTACTTTTTGCTGATCAAAAGTCAAGCTACCAACTGCATCACTGCTAACCAGCTGCTCGACCGGATGCCTATCACCGCCTCCTGAACGACGACGAGGGCTAAGACAGTACTACTGCGCTGAGCAGTCGAAGGGATGTTCGGATGGACGATCTTCTGGAGGCGGCTGGTACACAATTATGAAGTGCGCATTGATGTCTTAGAGCGCCTTGCTCTGTCGAAAGCCTCATGCGGAAATACCAAGGAGAACAAGGCGGTTGACGTTGTAGACGACGCCTCTGAGCAATGCTTGAGACCGTTGCATGAGGTCGGTGCGGGCGGATAGGGCCTCACCCCACCTCCGCTTCGCAACCGACATGGCGGTTTCGACCTTCCAGCGCTGCCGGTAAGCGCGCTTGCTGGCAGCATCCCCTGGGTCATTGAGCAGTCGGTGCATCTCCTGCCGGTATGGGGTGGTTGCGATGACCTTGATCGAGCGCCGCTTCTTCGCCGGGATGAGGGAATGGACGCCCAACGTCTCGCGGCAGAAGCGGTGATTGGCCTCACTGTCGTACCCAGCGTCCGCGATCACCTCGTCGAAGGCCATCACCGCAGAGGCGTCCGTCGCCAGCGGGACCAGATCGGGGAAATCGCCCGCTGGTCCGGGACGAACACGTTGCGCCAAAAGCATTTGCGGGCCTACCCACATAGCCAACGCCCACTTCAGCCATCCACGCTGACCGCGCTCGCGTTTGGCCCGCCACTCGAAATACCGTGAGGTATGGCTGAGCCAGAGCCCTGTGCTGTCCAGGGCAACTTGGCACCGCTGGCCATCGCGTTTGACCCGGCGCACGGTCTCCGCCAAAGCCGACGCCACCAGTTCGGCGCTGAGCCAGCGGCGAGCGAACCACCAGAAGGTGGAGTGGTCGGGGACGCTCAGGAAGCCGAACAGGCGGCGAAGTTGGCCTGAGATCCGCAGCAGGTCCTCCAAGCCGCGATAGTTCAGGCGGAGATGCTCCTTCACGAGCAGAGCGGCAAACAGGCTGGAAGGCCGATAGGTCGGGCGGGCGTACTTGCTCAGAAGTACGGGAAGCGCGCGGCGCGCCACAGCATGGGCCAGCCGCGCAAAGCACAGCAGATGATTTTCCATGATACCCGGCAGATGGGCATCACTCCGTCAGACCGCGAGGCATTCGACAGAGCAAGGCAGCATGATGCATGCTCGCTATGGCGAACCGGCCATTCTGACCAGTCCACCATTGAGCCGATCAAAAACGAGCTTTGACGGTATGCCGCCACCCGCTTGAAGGGATTGCTTTGGCAATGCATTCTGATATAGGATGTTCCAGATAGATTAAAAACGACCTTTTCTTCTAATATTTGTCAGTTTCCATGACGGAGGTTTCATTTGTCTCTTTCCAGTATTCCTCATCCAGTTCTTTATTCAACAATGACACTTGTAGCATACAATATCAACCTTAGGTATTATGGAGGACTACATTACATGTGGTGTACGCCATACTTTAATTCTGAATTTCAATCTCCACATTATTCCGTCCCCCCGAGTTCTTCTCCATTCGAAATATACAAGCAAATAAAAGAAGAGATAATCGGATCGGACCAACATGGAGTCAAAATTAAAGCAAACAGAATTGGAATAAAAAAAGGCGCGAATGCGATGCATGCCCGCGGCATGATCTCTTCAACCCAACTCAATGAGATAGAAATTATTGCACGAAAGGCTGATAAAATCCAATTTCGACCATTGCTATGTGTTATACCAAGGCTTTCTGCAATTCCGCATTACCAGCCAGTTGCTATCGGAGCAAAAGCCAATCCTCTCTCTCACGAGTACATCGTAGCAGACCTTCCACAATCAGCATTCGACCTCATTAGCATAGGATAGATAAGCAATGGACCTGATATCTAAGCTTGTGTCGCAGAATAACCGAAAAGACTCTTTGGATGCGATTTATTACGTAATAAGATTTATCAAACAAGCCAACGAATTGGAGAAAAATCCAAAAGATATATTTGCTGACGATTATAGGAGCACGCCGTCAGAAAAGGCGAAAAGTCTTGCTATTTTGATAATAGAGATCATTGAAAGTAAATTTGGTAGAAAGCCAAAAGACTTTGATGATAAAATGTTTATTGAAGCAATGAATTTCTTGTCGCAAATTGAAAATGGCCTAGATGCTGAATTTAGTGAAGAAGAGGAAGACGCCGCAGACTCTATGATAAAATCGATATTTGTTCCGGAAGTAAAAAAGGGAGATATTCCGAAATAATATCGATTGACTTAAGGTCATAATGAAAATTATTATCAATCTTCTCATGTCTATTTTCTAAAAATCTTTTCTTCGTAACCTTAGAGCCCATTTGGAACAGGGTTAATGCTAAGAGCAGCTTGCTCCGTCGAAAGTTTCGCGCTCTGACGGTTTGATACCCATCTGCTGGGTATGATAGAAAATCATCTGCTGTACTTTGCGCGGTTGACCCATGCACTGGCGCGCCGCGCGCTCCCCCCATCCCTCTGAGCAAGTACGTCCCTCCAGCCTGTTCGCCGCTCTTCTCGTGAAGGAGCATCTTCCGCTCGATTAATGTCATCGCAACTACCCCATACCGACATGAGATGCACCGCCTGCTCAATGACTCAAGGGATGCTCCCAGCAAGCGGGCTTACCGGCCAGTGCTGGAAATTCGCAACCGTCATGTCCGTTGCGAAGCGGAGGTAGGGCGAGGCACTATACGCCCACACCAACCTCACGCAACAGTTTCAATCATTGCTCAGAGGCGTCGTCTACAATGTCAACCGTCTTATTCTGCTTGGCATTTCCGCATGAGGCTTTCGACAGAGCAAGACACTCTTACTTAACACCCTACTTCTGGAACTTCTGCACTAAGCTTGCGAGTTGCTCCATGCCATCAAAGGTGCCTGGAACAGCCATCGGATCAGGTGTAATGCCACTGAAAATAAGAGATTCAAACTTCTCCAGCTTTTCCTTCGGCACATCCTTTGCGAATTTCGCATATTCTTCGATGAATGCGCAAACGCTGTAGCGCAGTTCCAACTGAAGAATCTGCGCTTTCAAACTTAACTGATTCTTTAGAATGATGCGGAAGAAGTAAATCAATATCATTTCTAGTGGGATTAAGACAGGAAGCCCAAGAAACAACTTATTTTTCATTGGATCTACGCCTGCATTTGCGTCGGTCCAAATTAAATACGAAACATATATTGATACGACCAAAGGAATAAGAACGAAAATTGCCATGGAAATAAGCCAAATACGCGCCCAAATAGACTCTTTCTTTTTCCCATCAATTAATTCTTTAAAAGCTTTTGCAAGACCAAAAAAATTATATTGACTTGTCATTTTCTCCACAGAATCTCTATATCCTTTTAGCTTTTCATCCCAGTTATTAATCACGCTTGCCCATTGATTTGATTTTTGCTCATAGTCTCTATTTAAAACGTCAACTTTCAAAACGACCTCTGTTAGCTCTTGCAACTTCTTATTGTTAACAAATTCTAGAAAATCTTTCTGAAAACCAAATACCCATAGAGGCATTTGATCTCTTTCCATTTTGCTATGATCTATATTATCGCTTAGTATAAATTCCAGAACCGGATACTCCGATGATGTTTCCCACTCACCTGTCGCCAAGGTTTTTTCATAAATCAGGTGAAAAATTGCTACAATTAGTCTTGAAGAGAGATCTTCCGGACTTTCTCTATCTCCTGGTCTTGCGCTTTCCAACCTACTGATGCAGGTACGAATCATCTTAATGTTATAGTCCAGTGTCAAAACACTGCTTTCAATATACTCCTGCTCATTATGAAGCATGTACTTGATGGCGTTGCGCGATAAAGTCAAACGAGTCTTAACTATATCTGTAAAATTTTCCTCCGAATTCAGGATTTCACCAGAGGCAAATTTACGAATATTCTCATCCGCGCTAATAATCATTTCCATTATCCTTGTGTGGCAACCGCTCAAATGCATGATTGCTAAAATTCATTTTAGCTTTCCGCAAGCAAAAACTTTTTGCATATACCCGACATGCACTTCAAGCATTAATGCTTGCGATTTTTCGCTTACCACAATCTACATTTCAAAATTTAGAAGCGATCTAGGCCATGCCGTATCGTCTAACCCTTAGACCATGACCACCTCTGCTTCCTTGCCCAACTATGAATACGGCATTACTCACTCCTCCAGTAGTTTGCTCTGTCAAAGTTGATAGCAAACGTTATGGTCTCCGCCCCCTACCCCATCGCCCCCACTGCCCGCCGCGAAGCCACGCACCGCGCAACCTCGCTCAGCAGTTGGGCGCGGTCGATGGGCTTCGGCACGTGGCAGTCCATGCCGGCCTCGTAGCAGCGGGCGATGTCGTCGGGGAAGGTGTTGGCGGTCAGGGCGACAATGGCGACGCGGGACTCCGGACCCGGCATGGCGCGGATCAGGCGCGTCGCCTCCAGACCGTCCATCACCGGCATGTTGATGTCCATCAGGATGGCGTCGAAGGGCTCGCCCCCATCCTCCCCCATGGCCGCCCGCGCCACCGCCTCCACCGCCTGGGCGCCGTCCTCCACCGCCGCGACGCTGTGGCCGGCCTGCTTCAGCAGCGTGACGGCCAGCAGGCGGTTCATCTCCACATCCTCCACCACAAGGACGCGCAAGCCCCCGCCCGCAGCGGCCGGCAGGGCAGCAGCGGGACGGGGGGCGGGCGGCTCGGCCTCGGCCGGCGGCGGAGAGGACGGTTCGGCGGCGGGGGCCGGGGCGGGGAGCGGTTCCGGGATCGGGGGCTGGCTCGGGATCGGGCCGGGGCCTGGGCCGGGGCTTGGGTTGGCGTCGGGGTTTTGGCCGGTACCGGGAGGCGGGGGGAGGCCGGCGGGCGCAGGCGGTCGAGATGGCCGCGCAGCTCCGCCGCGTCATAGGGCTTGGCGATCAGGTCGTAGCCGCCCATCGCCACGTCGTCGGCAACCACCGCATGGGCGGCGAAGCCCGACGCCAGCAGGACCGGCAGGTCGGGGCGCAGGCGGCGCGCCTCGCGCGCCAGTTCCGCCCCGTTCATGCCCGGCGGCATCACGATGTCGCTGAACAGCAGGTCCAGCGGCTCCGGCCCGCGCAGAACCACCAGCGCCTCGCCGGCACCGGAGGCCGCAATCACCCGGTGGCCCCAGCTGCGCAGCAGGGCGCTGCCGGTCTCGCGGATGTTGTGGTCGTCGTCCACCATCAGGATCGACAGGCCGGGACGGCCCCCCACGGACTGGGCCGACGGATGGGCCGCTGGGGCGGCGGCGGTTTCGCCGCCCGTCTCCCCGGCGACGCGCTCGGGCGGGAAATGGATGGTGACGGTGGTGCCCTGCCCCACCCGGCTCGCCAGGGTCAGCACGCCGCCATGCAGCTCCACCAGCCGGCGGGTCAGCGGCAGGCCCAGGCCGGCGCCCTCGGTCTGGCGGTTCTCCGGGGTGGCGACGCGGGCGTAGGCCAGCAGGACGCGGTCCAGATCCTGCTCGGGGATGCCGACGCCGTTGTCGCGCACCTCCAGCAGCAGGCCGCCGTCAGGCGCCGGATCGGCGGTCAGCGACACCGACCCGCCGGACGGCGTGTATTTCACCGCGTTGGACAGCAGGTTCAGCAGGATCTGGCGGATGCGCCGCTCGTCGCCGCGCAAGTGGCGGGCGGCGGGGGCGACCCGCGCCGACAGGGCGATGCCGGCGCGGGCGGCGCGCGGGGTCAGCAGGCGGACGGCGAAGGTTGCGGCGGCGTCGAGATCGACCGGCTCGTCGTCGAGGATCAACTGGCCGGATTCGGCGCGGACATGGTCCAGGATCTCGTTGATCAGCTCCAGCAGATGCTGGCCGCTGTCGCGGATGTTGACGGCGAAGTCGCGGTAATGGGCGGTGCCGACCGGCCCCTCCGACTCCCGCGCGATCAGGTCGGCGAAGCCGATGACGGCGTTCATTGGCGTGCGCAGCTCGTGGCTCAGGCTCGCCAGGAATTCGGACTTGCTGCGGCTCGCCGCCTCCGCCGCGTGGCGGGCGTCCTGAAGCTCCGCCTCCATGAATTTGCGGGCGGTGACGTCGCGCTCGACGCTGACATACTCCTGCGGGGCGCCCCAATCGTCGGTGACCAGCCGCACCGCCGCCTCCATCCACACCCAGCGGCCGTCGGCATGGCGCAGCCGGTAGGTGGTCTTCAGGGTCGGGCGGTCCGGCGTCAGGCGGGACAGGCCGGCGGACAGCGCGGCGCGGTCGTCGGGGTGCACCCGCTCCACCAGCGGGCGGCCGACCAGCTCGGCCGGCGGGCAGCCCAGGCTGTCGCGCGTCGCCTCCGAACAGAAGCGGCGCACCCCGTCCAGCCCGATGCGGCCGATGATGTCGGTGACGCCGCGCGCCAGCAGGCGGTAGCGCGCCTCGCTGGCGCGGATCGCGCGTTCGGCCTCGTGCCGGCGGGTGATGTCGCGGGCGCCGACCGACAGCAGGGCGATGGCGCCGCTCTCGTCGCGGATCGGCACCTGCGACACCTCCCACCAGCGGGTGACGCCATTGTGGGTGTGCTGCTCCTCGAAGCGGGTGGGGGCGTCGGCATCGATGCAGGATTGCAGGTCGGCCATCGCCTTGGCGGCGAGGTCGGGCGGCAGCAGGGCGTCGAGCGGCTTGCCGCGCGCCGTGGCCAGCCGCTCGCCCATCGCGCGGGCGGCGGCCTCGTTGGCGCAGTGCAGGGTGAAGCTGCCGCCGGGGTTGACCCGCAGCACGACATGGATGTCGGCGGAGCTGTCGAAGACGGCGCGGAACAGGGCGGCGCTCTCGGCCAGCATGGCCTCGTCGGCGACGCGCCGGTGCTCGCGCGCCAGCATGGTGCCGAGCAGGCCGATGCCGAGCGCGGTGAAGGCGATCAGCGGCAGCGCCGCCTCCTCCATCACCCGCATGGCGAGGTCGAAATCGGGCAGCAGCAGGACGGCCGGCAGGCTCAGCGGTGCGAGCGCCAGACCGAACAGCGCCAGGAGGCCGAAGCCGAAGGCGCCCTTGCCGCTTCTGGGGCCGCTTCCGGGGCCGGCGGCGCGCCGCTCCATCGGGCGGGCCAGCAGCGGGGCGGCGAGCGCGGTCAGGGCCAGCCCGGCAAGCCCGGTCGCCGCCCCCACCCCGCCCAGCCACAGCCGCACCGCCGCGGCGATGGCGGCCGACAGCAGCGCCGCCGGCCAGCCGCCGAACAGGCCGGCCAGACCGATCATCGCGTTGCGCAGGTCGACCAGCACCCCGTCGGCCACCGGGTAGGCGTCCAGCATGGAGAGGACGGCGGCCACGCCGAACAGCAGGCCGGAATAGGCCGCGAAGGCGCCGCGCCGGGTGCCGAACCGCCGCAGGACATGGCGATAGGCAAGCAGGACCAGCGCCAGCAGGCCGACGCCATGCGCAAGGGCGATGATGATGCCCGTTCCCATTGCTCCGCTCCCCGGCGGCTACGCCAACGGCTACCCCGCTCCCAATCGAATGCGTCGAAACCCGGCGGGAATTTTTACACGCGCAACTTAACAAGAAGAAGAAACGATTCGAAACAGTCATACTGCCTTTTTTCCTACTACTACGGATGACAGCCGCATGAACCGCTGGCATTGACGTCGCTGTCGTGTTTGGCGTCCGATTCGGCTAGAATGCCGCCGCGCGTCGTTCGTGCTCGTCGTGTTTTCGTGGGCTTCGGCATGTTCTTGAAGATCTTCTCGCGGAGCCTGGTTGCCCGGTCCACCGCATCGGCGGTGGTGCTGGTGTCGGTGCTGGTCGCCGTGCCGATGGTCGTGCTGATCCAGTCCGACGTGCGCAACACCCGGGCCGAGCTGGCCATCCGCGCCGAGATGGCGACCCGCATCGTGCTGGACGACGTGACGAACGCGCTGTGGGACCTCGACCCGGAGGAGGCGCTGACGGCGCTGAGCCCGCTGCGCTCGATCGACAGCTTCGCCGAGGCGGTGATCCTGGGCACCCATGGCGAGCGCTTCGCCATCTACCGCAAGCCGGGCTCGCCCGTGCTGGCCGATGCGGCAGCCAATCCCGCCGCCGCCGCCACCGCCGCCGCCACTGCCGCCGCCGTGCCGCTGACCCGGCAGGACCGCACCGGCGGATCGCGCACCATCGGCACGCTGCTGGTCCGGCTCGACACCGGGCCGACCGACGCGGCCATCCGCCACCATGTGCTGGTGCTGGGCGGCATCGGCGCCGTCACGCTGCTGCTGGTGGTGCTGGGCGTGATCTGGGCGACGCGCGGGGTGACGCTGCCGATCGCCGGCATGACCCGCGCCATGGCCGACCTGGCCGCCGGCGACGTGACGGTGACGGTGCCGGTGCGCCACCGCGACGACGAGATCGGCCGCATGGCCAAGGCGCTCGACACCTTCCGCCAGAACGCCATCGATTTGCACATCGCCAAGGAGCGGGCCGAGCAGGCGGTGGCGTCGAAGGCGAAGTTCATGGCCGCCGCCAGCCACGACCTGCGCCAGCCGGCCCAGTCGCTGCTGATGCTGACCGCCATGCTGCGCGCCACCGCCCCCAACCCCAAGGTGGCGGAATCGGCGCGCAAGATCGAACAGGTGGTGATGACGCTGAAGCAGCTGCTGGACGAGCTGCTGGAGGTGTCGCGGCTCGATGCCGGCGGCGTCACCGCCAACATTGCGGTGCACGAGGTCGCCGACCTGTTCGACGCGCTGGACTCGCAATATGGCCCGGTCGCCCGCAACAAGGGGCTGGCCTTCTGGGTGCCCCAGTACCGCGCCCCGGTGCTGACCGACCGGGTGCTGCTGCTGCGCCTGCTGGGCAACCTGATCGACAACGCGATCCGCTACACGGCCAGCGGGCAGGTGCAGGTCGCCTGCCTGGAGTCCGGCGCCAGCCTGATCGTCGAGGTGCGCGACACCGGCATCGGCATTCCCGAAGACCGGCTGGACGCCATCTGGGAGGAGTTCCACCAGATCGGCAACCCGGAGCGCAACCGCGACAACGGCATCGGACTCGGCCTGTCGATCGTCCGCCGGCTGGCCGGCGTGCTGGATCACCCGGTCAAGGTCCGCTCCACGCCGGGCAAGGGCTCGGTCTTCTCGGTCACCCTGCCGCTGGCGCCGGTGGAACAGGCCCTGGAGCCCGCCCTGGAGCCCGCCCTGGAGCCTGCCCGCGAGCCGCTGCGGCGGGCCGAAGGTCCGATTGTCCCCGCCCCTGCCTCTGCCCCCGCCCCTGCCCCTGCTGCCGCCCCGGTGGCCGCCCCGGTGGCCGTCGCCGGGCTGGCGACGCTGGCCGACGCACCGGCGAAGAGCGGCGAGATCGCCATCCTGGTGATCGACGACGACCAGTTCGTGCTGTCCGCGGTGTCGATGTTCCTCAACACCGCCGGCCATCGCGTCGTCGGCGCCTCCAGCGTCGCCCAGGGGCTGCGTGCGGTCGAAGGCGGCGATTTCCGGCCCGATGCGGTGATCGCCGACTATCACCTGTCCGCCACCGAGAACGGCCTGGATTTCATCGGCACCCTCTGGCAGCGGCTCGGGCTCAGGATCCCGGCGGTGCTGATCTCCGGCCGGCTCGACGGCGCCGTCACCGCCCGCGCGGCGGAGATGGGCGTCATCGTCGCCGCCAAGCCGATCATGCCGGATCGCCTGTCGGCCCTGGTGGAACAGATGACGGCGGCCCGGCCGGCAGCAGTATCGGTATCGGGGGGAGCCGGCATCGCCGCTCCGCATAAGACTCCGACGATTTGAGGTCCCCGTCCCCCACCCTGGGGCTTAGGACCAAAAATGATCTCACATACAGGTTTATGCTGTGTCACAACATCCGAGCGGTACTCTCGGATATTTCCGCCCCCCATCCGAGGGTGAACCGAAAGCAGCTTCGGAGGATCCCATGCGCGGCGCCAGCAAGACCGACATCATTCGTGCCCATGACATCGTCGCCGGCTTCGATTTCGGCTATGTCGTCGACCGCGCGGTCGCCGCGGGCATGTCGCGCCGCACGTCCGAGATCGCGCTGGCCCAGTTGAAGACCTTCCTGCTGGCCTGCGCCGAGCATCCCGACCGCGACATCGTTCCGCAATCGGCCGCCTGCGACGACCTGTGGCACGAGTTCATCGTCGCCGACACCCGCGCCTATTTCCGCTTCTGCGAGGCGGTCTATGGCGAGTATCTCCATCACAACGGGGTGACCGTGCCGGCCGGACGCATGGAGGCTGCCCGCAGCGACAGCGCCAGCCTGCTCACCGGCGCCGATTGCCTGCGGGAGGCCGCGCAAGCCGACTGTCTGCGCGAAGCCAAGAGTGCGGATTGCCTGCGCGAAGCCGCGCAGGCCGACTGTCTGCGGGAAGCCAAGAGCGCCGACTGCCTGCGGGAAGCGAAGGGAGCGGATTGTCTGCGCGAGGCCGCGCAGGCCGACTGCCTGCGAGAGGCGAAGCAGGCCGACTGCCTGCGTGAAGCAAAGCCGGCCGACTGCCTGCGCGAGGCGAAGCCCGCGGATTGCCTGCGCGAAGCACGGCCGCAGGGCGCCGCCTGACGTTCCCGTCCCTGTAAGAACGGAAAAGCCCCTGTCCGCATCCGGACAGGGGCTTTTTTCATGCGGTCGCCCTGCCCTCCTCCGCCTCAGCCGAAGTTCAGGCCGCCGAACGGCGTGATGAAATTGTCGCTCAGCACATTGCCGCGCAGCGCCACATAGTCCGGCACCACCAGCGGGATCACCGGCAAATCCTGCATCACCAGACATTCGGCGTCCTTGTAGACCTCCGCCCGCTGGGTGGGATCGGGGATCGCCATTGCCCGCTCGATCAGGCCGTCGAACCGGGCGCTGGTCCAGCCGACGGGATTGAAGCGGCTGCTGCTGCTGAACAGCTCGTCCAGGAAGTTCATCGGGTCGGGATAGGTGGCGGTCCAGCCGAACAGGAAGGCGTCGTAATCGCGGCGGCGCGAGCGCGCGATGAACTCCTGCCGCGGCGCCATCACCAGCTTCGCCGGGATGCCGGCATTGTTCCACTGCGAGACGTAATAGACGAATTCCCGCCGGTATTCCGGCACGACGGTAACCTGGAAGGGCTCGATGCCGCGCCCCTCCGGATAGCCGGCCTCCTCCAACAGGCGCTTGGCCAGCATCGGGTCGTAGACCAGCGGCTCCAGCTTCTCGTTGGACAGCAGCGCCGGCGGGACGATGCCGTTGTGGACGCTCGCCACGCCGCGGAAGAAGCGCTCCACCATGGCGCTGCGGTCGATCAGCAGCGACATCGCCCGGCGCACCCGCAGATCGCCGAACGCCTTGACCCGCCGCGGGTCGAGCGCCACCACCCGCATCTGCATGCGCGGCACATTCGACAGCGAGCGCTTGAAGCCGGGATCGTCCATCACCCCGCGCAGCGCATCGGTGTCGACGAAAGTGAAGTCGATCTGGCTGTCGTTGAACAGCGTGATGCCGTCGTTGCCGATGCCGGTGGCGAGGAAGGACACCCGCTCGAACGGCACAGCACCGCCGCGCCAGCCGGGGTTGGCCTCCACATCCATGCGGATGCCGTCGCTCGACCGCACCAGCCGGTAGGGGCCGGTTCCCGCCGACAGGCTGCGGAACCAGTCGGGGCCGGCCTGTTCGGCCGCCTCGACATCGACGATGTTCAGCCGGGCGAAGGGGAAGACGGCGCAGGGCTCGTCGCAGACCACCTCCAGCGTCCGGTCGTCGATCACGGTGATGCCGGACAGCTCGGCGGCGGTCTTCGCCCGCAGCTCGCGAAAGCCCCGCACCTTCGACAGCGCCAGCACGGCGAAGTTGGCGCCGTCGCCGCTGAGCGCCGCCTCGAAGCTGCGCTTGACGTCGCGCGCGATCAGCGGCCGGCCGGTGTGGAAGGTGACGCCGTCGCGGATGGTCAGCCGCCAGCGACGGGCATCGGCCGACGCCTCCCAGGCGGTGGCGAGGCCGGGCAGGATGCGGCCCTTGGGATCGACCGTGGTCAGGCTCTCATACATCGAGCCGAGGACCTGACGCGCGACCAGATCGCTGACGGTCAGCGGATTGAGTCCGCCGGGCAGGGACTTGAAACCGATGCGCAGGGTGCCGGCGGCCATCGCCGGCCGGGGCAGGGCCGCGGCAAGACTGGCGCCCCCGAGCAGGCCGCCGAGCAGGCTCAAGAAATGTCGTCTCCGCACCGCCTGCATCGCTGACCCGTACCCCCGATAGTCTTGCAGGCAATCCTTAACACGGGGCGGGGCAGGCGGTCACCCTGGCCGAGCGCCAGATGCTTTCGCAATCGAAAGCAACTTTAACGCGCCTTCTGATTGAAGGACAACCGGAGCGGGCTTTCGTAATCGAAATTGGATCCCCTCTCCCCGCTATCGGCGGACCTATGGTCCGCCTGTCGCGTCAGCGCAAACGAAGTTTGCGCGTGAGCGGGGGAGAGGGAGGAAACCTCAGCCGTTCAGCAGGGCGTCGATGCGGTCGCGCAGAGCCTGCAGCCGCTCGCGGTGCTCGCGCTGCAAGGCCTGGGCGACGGTGTCGATGGCGGCCAGATCCTTGTCCATCCGGTTGATCGCCTTGCCCAGCACCCGCATCGGTTCCGCCGTGCTGGACGCCGCCGGGCGGGCGGCCCGAACCGCACCCACCGTCAGTCCGCCGGTGCGCGCCGTCTGCCACAGCCGGCGCAGCTCCGCCTCGTCCTCGACGAAGGCCAGCTCGACCAGGGCGGAGCGCGACACCGCGTCGGGGTTGGCGCGGTAATCGGCCAGGATGTCGTCGGGCAGGCGCAGCACCTTCAGGCGCTTCGACACCTCGGCCTCCGAACAGCCGACCGCCGCCGCCACCTCCGACTGGGTGTAGCCGTGCGCCTCGATCAGCTGGGACAGGCCGCGGGCGAGGTCGATGGCGTCGAGATCGACGCGCTGGACATTCTCGATCAGCGCGATCTCTTCGGGCCGGCCCTTGGTGATGATGGCGGCGATGGTGCCGCGGCCGAGCAGCCGGTGGGCGCGCAGCCGCCGCTCGCCGGCCACCAGCCGGTAGCGGCCCTTCTGCTCCGCCTCCTGGACGAGGACAGGTTGCTGCAACCCGTGGCGGGCGATGGAGTCGGCCAGCGAGCGCAGGGACTCGTCGTCGAACACCGTGCGGGGCTGGCCGGGATTGGTCTCGACGGCGTCCAGATCGACCTCGACCAGCCGGGGCAGCATGCCGCTCAGCCCGAACATGCGGTCGGTCTCGGCGGCGAAGCCGGCCTCCTTGGCCTGGAGCACGGTGGCGGCGGTCTGCCGGGTCAGCTTCTTAGGCGGCATCGACGGTCTCCTGCAGGCGGCCCATGGCGGTCAGCAGCGCCGAGGCGATGGCGGCATAGCTCTCCACCCCCGGTGCGCCGATGTCGGCATCCAGCGTGATGACGTTGGCGCCCGCGGCCTGGGCGTAGATGGTTGCGCGCGGCACCGGCGGGAACACCCGGCGGCTCTCGCCCCACAGGCGCTGGATGTCGTCGAGCGACGAGCGGTCCTGGGTCTGGCGCGGGTTGACCATGGTCGGCAGGATGCCCAGCACCTCCAGCCGCGGGTTCAGCCGCCGCTGGATCTTGGCGACGGTGTCGAGGAAGGCGCTGACGCCGAGGATGGCGTGCGGCTCCGCCTGGCAGGGCACCAGCACATAGTCGGCGGCGGTCAGCGCGTTGATGGTGACGGCACCCAGGTTGGGGGCGCAGTCGATGACGATCACGTCATAGCGGTCCCGCACCCCGTCCAGCATCTCGGCCAGTGCCGTCTGGGCGTTGGTCAGGTTGCCCGGCAGCTCGGTGTCGGCACTGGCCAGCGCGATGCTGGAGGGCACGACGTCCAGCCCCTCGACGCTCGTGGGGCGGATCACCGCGTCGAGCGGCGTCTTGCCCATCAGCGCATGGTAGAGGACCCTGCCCGCCTCCGTCAGCGCGACGATGTCGGTCTGCGGCACGCCGACATGGACGGTGGCGTTGCCCTGCGGGTCGGCATCGACCAGCAGCACGCGGTTGCCGGCACGGGCCAGGATGAAGGCCAGATTGATCGAGGTCGCCGTCTTGGCGGTGCCGCCCTTCTGCAAACCGACGGCGACGGTGGTGCCGCGGCGGGGCAGGGGGCTTTCCGGCCGTTCGAGATCCAGTAGAAGCAACCGGCCCAGCACGTCGCGCGGCAGGGCCTCCTTGCCGGTTTCCCATTTGCTGAGCCGCTGCTTGTCGTATTTGCGGCCCGTCAGTTCATTGACGAACGCCGCCATCTGCGTCTGGGTCAGGCCGCGCCGTTCCCGCAACGCCTTCAACTGTTCCCCTGTCACGCCCCGTCCTCCTGCCCCGGCACCGGTCGGCAGCGACCCTAGCAAGTCGTCGCGACTCCGGCAACGGGTGTCTACCGGATGGGGAGGGGATCAGCGCGCCATGGGCATCGACCGGCGGGTTCACACCGTCTCGTCGTATTCCACCTTGGGAACGTCGATCCAGTTTTCCGGCTGGCCCTGGCTCTTCTTCCAGAACAGCACCGGCAGGTCGGCGTTCAGCACGCGGCCCAGCACGGCACCGCGCGCCTTCATCGTCTCCTTGTATTCCGCCGTCTCGACGATGCGGACGCCGTAGCCGGGGATGCGGTCGGCGGCCAGGACGGGATTCAGCGCGTTCTTGAACTTGCGCAGGTCGTTGTCGGAGCCGACGCGCTTGCGCAGCGGCTCCAGCGCCATCCAGAAGGCATGGCCGCGGGCGAGGTGGGCGCGCGCGATCTCGTACAGGCGCTTCTCCACCGGCTTCAGCGCGAAATACTGGTCGTCGTAGCTCAGCAGATTGTGGCCCAGCGCCGCGCGGGTGACCCAGCCCGACAGCGTCAGCTTCAGCCCGCGCACCGCCCGCTCGCCGTCCTTCTTGCGCTGGTAGAGCAGCTTGTAGTCGGAAATCCACGAGAAGGCGCCGCTCTCGCCCTCGCCGCCGGTTTCCAGGTTGGTCTTGATCTGCGTGCCCTGGAGCCGTTCCAGCGCGCCTTCGATCTTGTCGTAGGCGCTGCCGCCGGCGGTCTTGCCGACGATGCGCTGGAGGTCGCTGGTGGTGAAGTGCAGCTCGCCCAGCTTGGAGCCCTTGCCGGAGTCCATCTTCTCGCGCAGCAGCGAGATGGCGTAGAGCAGCACCGCCTTGTCCCAGATCGTCGCAACGCCGACATTCTTCGGCGCCCGCACCTCGATCCGCACCTTCCCGTCATCGTAGGTCGGCAGCGATTCCGCCTTGTCCTTCGACAGGCCGAACAGGCTGTAGACCATCATGTGGCGGTCGTTCTGCACATCGCCGGTCAGCGGTGAATCGAGCCGCAGAGCCAATTGCAGCGGCCGGTCGAGCAGCTCGGCGTTGATGGTCTGGGTCATGCGATCTCTCCGCTGGTCCCGGGCGGCCTCAAGTGGGTTGAACCCATAATCCACAAGCCTGCCGCCCGGTTCCACACTGCCGGGCCAAACGTCGCCGTTCTGCCGAAAGATTCCCGCGGGCGGCGCCGAATGCCCGGTCGAATGTCGCCGTTCTGCCAGTTTTTGCCGCCGGTGGCGGGGGAGGGCCGTCGGACGGGAGCCGGACGCGGATTCGGCGGGGGCCGGAGCCGCTCCGGCCGGCCCGCGGTGGCGGCAACGTCTGCGTTCTGCCGTGCCGGGGAGGAACGGGGCAGGGGAGCATCAGATCAACATATTGATTTTCCTTGGTTATTACATGGCTTGGGGTCGAGGGATCGGGCGGGAAGGCCCCTGGGGAGGGCATCGACTGGCAGAACGGCGACGTTCGGACGATCCGCCGAAGGGCCGATTCCCACCCGATTCTCCGCCGATTCCATAGCGGGGAGGGGAGGGGAGGGGTGGAATCCGCTCCATCATTCGGCAGAACGGCGACGTTCGGCTGGGCCATCCCATCCGCCCAAGCCGCCGACGGCCAAGAATCTTTCGGCACAACGGCGACGTTTGGAGCCGAATCTTTCGGCACAACGGCGACACTTCGACCCGGACGGACGGAGGAACGGTGCTGCAAGTGCTTGATTCCTCCGCAAGAATCCAGGCAGGCGTCCGCGAAATGCCGTCCCCCGGCGATTCTTCCAAGACCGTGGACAGACGCGCAACGCCACGTACACATTTCAAAAAACGGGCGAAAACCGCCCTCATGCCGTCGTCGTGCGCCCATGCCAGCTCCTGGCCGGCGCCACGCGCCGGTGTGACGGGCGGTATTCGGTCCAGGCAACGTCAATCTCAGACAACCTGAATCTCAGGCAATCCGAAGAGGGCATCGTGACGGAGAGCATCATGACGTAGCGGAGGACCGACCTCCGGAAACACGAAGGGCCCGGATTGCTCCGGGCCCTTCGTGTCGGACGGAGGAGACCGAGGAAGACCCCGGGCACCCCACATCTGGCGGTTTGGCGACTCCATGATGGCAGGGCAGGCCCGCAAAGCCAAGCGGATTCACTGCGAATCCGTTGACGCTCTTCCTTTGTCTTCACCCGTCCCAGGGATCGACCGACAGACGGGTAATGCAATGAAGCCATACATCGACATGTACAGGCGCTGGATTGCCGTGCCCGGCATCCAGGCCGCCGACATCGCGGTGTTGTCCGCGCTCTACGCCCATGCCGACCGCGACGGTGTCTGCACCGCCACGCAAGGCGAGCTGGCCGAGGAGCTTGGGCAAAGCCGCGCCTGGTTCAATGCCGTGCTGAAGGGCCTGCAGGAGAAAGCCGCGCAGGACGCTCCTTCGGACTCCGCGGCGGCGCTGGTCTGCGCCAAGCCGCGGCGGGGCCTGCGCGGATTCGCCTATCAGCTGGCGGGGATGGAGGGCTTTACCGCCGGCATGTCCTGTCAGCCGGCTGACAGCAGCGGTTCGCCGGCCGACATCTCCATAGACTCCCAGAATCCTGAATCCTCCTCCTCCCTCCAGGGCGGGGGCCTCCAGAGCGGGGGGATGGGTCGGCAGGACGAGGCGTTGCCGGCCGACTGGCAGCCCGATGCCGCCGATCTGGCCTGGGCGGCCCTGGAGCGTCCGGAGGTCGATGCCGGCCGGGTGACGGCGAAGTTCGTGTCCTGGTGCCGCAAGGCCCACCGCCGCAACGGCTACCGCCCACCGGATCCGGGGGCCGCATGGCGCCGCTGGATCGCCCGGGAGCTGGTGGCCCCGGTGGAGCAGCCGGTGGAGCAGCCAGCCGAACAGCCTTTCGTCCAGTCCTCCACCGCCCAACCCCGCCGGGAGCCCCGCAATGACCGTCGCCCCGAACTCCGTGCCGAACTCCGAAGCGGTGGCCTGCGTGCCGGCCCTGCGTCCGATGCCGCCGGCCGCAACCGCGACACCCTCGCAGCCTTGCGGCTTCGCCTCGCTGGCCAGGCTTGACGCCGCGGATCTGCGGTTCGAGACCCAGGATCTGGCGCCGGACGAGATCGGTGCGCTCGCCGACCGGGTCGAGCAGGCCATCGGCACGCTGACCCCGCCGATCGGCATCGAGAATGTGCTGATCGGGCTGGAGAAGCTGGCCGACCGCTTCGCGCTGGAGCTGCCCGACGCCGACCTGCTGGAGGCCGATGTGCGGGCGATGGCGGACTGGCCGGCCGACCGCTGGATGGCGGCCTTCGATGCGGTGTGGGCGGCTTTCCGCAGCGGCTGGAGCCGCTTTCCGACGCTGGGCGACTTCCGCGAGGCGCTGGGCGCCCTGCCGCCGGCGGTGGAAAGCCGCGCCGCCGACGATCTGCGGCGGCTGGCGGGCCGGCTGCGCCAGGAACAGCAGCTGCGCGCCCGCACCGAGGAGCAGCGCCGCCGCACCCGCGCCCGCGAAGCCGCCCTGGCCGACCGGCAGCGTGAACTGGCGCTTCAGCGCGCAGCCGAACCCCTGCCCGAACTCCCGCTTGTCCGGGGGCCGGTCGACCAGCATTATCCGCCGGACCACCAGAGAGTGCCGCCAGCGGATGAAACCGAACCATCGCCCGCCACATCGCCCGGCCGGGACCGCCGACGCACAGGCGCTGCTGACCCGTGCCGTCACCCATCATCAGGCTGGGCAGCTGGCCGAGGCGGCGACGCTCTACGAACAGGTGCTGAAGCGGCTGCCGCAGCAGGCGGACGCGCTGCACCTGTCGGGGCTGATCAAGGCGCAGACCGGTGCGGTGATGGAGGGGATCGAGCGGATCCGGCAGGCGGTGAAGGCCGACCCGAGCCAGCCGCTCTTCCATGCCAATCTGGGCCGTCTGCTGGAGGCGGCGGAGCAATGGGAGGATGCGGCGACTGCCTTCCGCTCGGCGGGCCGTCTGGCGCCGCTCGATCCGTCGCTGCCGCGGCTGGAGGCGGCGGGCTGGACGCGGCTGGGCCGGCAGGAGCCGGCGGCGCAGGCGCTGCTGCGGGCGATGGCGCTGGAACCGGCGGATGCCGGCACCGCGGCGGATCTGGGCGACGCGCTCTACGATTGCGGGCGCTTCCTGCCGGCCGCCGACTGGTACGGGCGGGCGGCGGCGCTGGAGCCGCACCGGATCCTGGCGGCCTTCAACCGGGGAGCGGCCCTGCGCGACGGCGGCCGGATCGCCGGGGCGGCGGCGGCCTTCCGGGCGCTGGCGGGACGGGCGCCGGAGATGGCGGAGCCGCTGGAGCAATACATGCAGCTGTCCCGGCAGCTGGGCGGCAACGGAGCCGCTTGGGCGGCGACCCGCCGGCTGCTGGCGCTGGTGCCGGCGCAGGCGGCGGCGGTCCGCAGCCTGGGCGGTTCCGGGACCGGGCCGGCGCAGGAGCTGGTCTGGCTCACACGGCTGGCGCGGCTGGACCCGCTGGCCGAGGATGTGGTGCTGGCGCTGGCCGGCCGGCTCTATGGCCGGCGGCGGATCGCGGCGGCGGAGCGGGCATACCGCCACGCGCTGGCGCTGAGGCCGGACTCCGGCCTTGCGCTGTCGGGGCTGGGACTAGCGCGGGCGACGCTGGGGATGGCGGGGGCCGTGCCGGCGGTGCTGCGTGCGGTGCGGGTGGCGTCCGACGATGCGGCACTCGCCGCCAATGCCGGATCCGCCTTCCAGCTGGCCTTGCAGCCGGAGGCGGCGCTGTCCTGGCACCGGCGGGCGCTGGTGCTGACGCCCGACGATGTGGCGGCCTGGGTCAACATCGGCACCCTGTTGCTGGAGGCCAACGCGGCGGAGGAGGCGATCCCGCCCCTCGACCGCGCCAGACGGCTCGGCGAAATCGCGCAGGACATGGACCAGCTGGCGCTCGCCAACTCCAATCTCGGGGTCGCCCGGATGGCGCTGGGGCTGCATGGGGAGGCGGTGGCGGCCTTCCGCGCGGCGCTCGACCGGACGCCGGACGACGCGGCGATCCGCTCCAACATGCTGTTCTGCCTGTGCTTCGACGACCGGGCCGATCCGGTCGAGGTCTTCCGCGAGCATCGCGCCTTCCAACGCCATCTGCCGGCGGTCCCGGCCGTTCCCCATGCGGTGGAGAGCCGCGACCCGGAGAGGCGCTTGCGCGTCGGCTACCTGTCGCCGGATTTCCAGCGCTATCCGGGGCCGGGCTATCACTTCCTGCTGCCGCTGATCGAGGGGCACGACCGCGGGAGGGTCGAGGTCACCTGCTACCACAACGACCGCAGCCGCGATGCCACCACCGAGCGTTTCCAGGCGGCAGCCGACCGCTGGCGCGACGTGGCGGTGCTGACCGACGAGGAACTCGACCGCCGGATCCGGGAGGACCGCATCGACCTGCTGGTCGATGCCGGCGGCCACATGTCGCGCAACCGCATGGCCCTGATGGCGCGCCGCCCGGCGCCGGTTCAGGTCAGCCTGCCGCTCTATCCCAACACCACCGGCCTCGACGCCGTCGATTACCAGCTCGCCGATCCCCGCCTGGCGCCGCCGGGGGCGGACACGCTGCATGCGGAAAAGCTGATCCGGCTGCCGGGCTGCGTGCTGTGCTACCGCCCGGCGGACTCCGCCTTCGCGCCGCCGATCCAGCCGCCGCTGGAGCGCCGCGGCCACATCACCTTCGGGTCCTTCAACAACATCACCAAGGTGAACGCCGCCACCATCGCGCTGTGGGCGCGGCTGCTGGCGCTGGTGCCGACGGCGAAGCTGGTGCTGAAATGGCGGGGCTTGGGCAGCGGCGGCGGTGCCGACCGGCGCCTGCTGGCCGCCTTCGCCCGGCACGGCATCGCGGCGGAGCGGCTTGAACTGCGCGGCATCACCCCGGATCCCTATCAGGACTACGTCACCATCGACGTGGCGCTCGACCCCGTCTTCGCCAATGGCGGAACGACGATCTGCGACGCGCTGTGGATGGGCGTGCCGGTGCTGAACCGGACCGGGCCGACCCTGATCGGCCATTGGGGGGCGACCCTGATCGATGCCGTCGGGATGGCGGCGTTGGTGACGAGGGACGATGAGGCCTATCTGGCGCAGGGTGTCCGGCTGGCGACCGACCGCGCCTTCCTCGACGCGCAGCGAGAGGGCCTGCGCGAGCGGATGCGGCGGTCGGTCCTGATGGACGAGCCCGGCTATGCCCGCGCGGTGGAGGCCGGCTATCGCACCGCATGGCGCCGCTGGTGCGCCGGGCTGCCGGCGGTCGCCTTCGATGTGGCGGCCTTCGACGTTTCAGTAGGGGAGGGGCGGTGATGAGCGTCTGCGATCTGGCGGCCGTCCGCAGCATCCTGGTCGTCAAGCTGGACGAGGCCGGCGACTTCGTGATGGCGACCCCCTTCCTGCGGGCCTTGCGCGCCGCCGCCCCGCAGGCGCGCATCCTGCTGGCGGTGCGCGAGGCGGTGGCGGATCTGGCGCTGACCTGCCGCTGGGTCGACGGGGTGGTGGCGCCGCGGCCGAAGGAGGGCGGCGGCATCGATTTCCGCGGCATCACCCCCGGCGGGCTGAAACTGTTTGCCGAGTGCTACCGCGCCGGCTTCGATCTGGCGCTGGTGCCGCGCTACGACTTCGACCGCCATGGCGCGACGACGCTGGCCGCCAACAGCCGGGCAAAGCTGGTCGCCGGTTTCTCCGAGCGGGTCACGCCGTGGAAGGCCGACGGCAACCAGGGCTTCGACCGTGCCTATGGGCTGGCGCTGGCCCCGCCGCCGGGGCGGCACGAGGTGGAGCAGAACGCGGCGCTGCTGGAGGCGCTGGGCGCGGGAGCGGATCTGGGGCCGCTGGAACTGGCGCTGACGGCGGAGGACAGGGCGGCGGCGCGGCGGCTTCTCGGGTCCGGCGACCGCCCTGGGGATGGCCGGCCGCTGATCGTGGTGGCGCCGGGCGCGGCCAGCCTGCGCCGTGTCTATCCGGCCGAGCGGCTGGCCTCGGTGGTCTCCGCCGTCGCGGGCGCGCTCGATGCGCGGGTCGCCGTGCTGGGCACCATGGAGGAACGGCCGGCTGCCGGCGCGCTTCTGGCGGCACTGCCGGGACGGGCCATCGACCTGACCGGCGCCACCCCGCTGCGCGTTGCCGCGGCGGCGATGGCGGAGGCGGCACTGGCGATCACCATGGATTCCGCCCCGGCCCATCTGGCGGCGGCGGCCGGGGTGCCGGTGGCGGTGTTCTCCTGCCATCCCATCGGCGGCGATCCCAACCATTTCCACGCGCCGGAGCGCTTCCGGCCCTGGACCGGCGGGCGAGAGGAGCGGGCGCTGGTCCTGCGGCCCGAGGCGGCGGTGCCGCCCTGCACCGTGTCCTGTCTGGCGGCCGAGGCGCACTGCATCGCCGACATCGATCCGGCCGACGCCACGCGGCGCATTCTGGACATGCTGGCTGCGACCATGGGAGAGCGGGGATGAGCGATCCCATCATCCATGTCAGTTTCCCGTAGCCGCCGGACGCCTATCCGAAGCCGCATGCACTGGCATGCCCAGCTCAGCCGCGATGTGTTCGATGCGCGGGCGGGCTTCTCGCCCTGGCGCGTGCCGCTGGAGCTTGGTCTATCACGGCGGTCCGCGGAAGAACTCGGCGGAGCTGATCCAGACCCTGCGCGACATCGGCTTGCAGGAGAACACTGACTTCAGCGTCGCCGCCCATGTGCCGAAGGGACGGGCCGACCTGATGGCCTTCCTGCGCCAGAATTTCCTGATCGTCGGCAACACCTCCTACTTGGAGACCGGGCCGATCAACATGATCGAGTATCTGCTGTCGGGCTTCGCCATCTACGGCCATGGCGACTGGTGGGACGGGGCGGGCAACCCGCGCTTCGGCTGGTCCTACGACCCGGCGGCGCAGGAGACGAACCGGGAGAACCTGCGCCACATCTTCCACGAGCTGGGGCCGGCCGGTCTGGCCGCCGAACGCGACCGCGTGCGCACGGCGTTCCTGGAGCGCACCGACAATGAGTGGCCGGCGCTGCTCGGCCCGCTCTGCCGGCATGTGGAGGCGCTGCTGGACAGCGACCATCCTGGGCGCATCGGCGGTTGAGTCGGCTGCGACAGGCCAAATCGTTAAAGTTGCTTTCGAGTTGGAAAGCCTGCCACGGTTCAGAGAGCTGTCGCATATGCCTCCCTGTCCCGGGGCTTTCAGCGGATCTTCGATCCGCCTGACGCCGTCAGTACAAACTTCGTTTGTGCGAGAGGCGGGAGAGGGCATTTCCCCGCCGCAAGTGGGAGATAGGGGTCTGAGTAGCAGCGGAACAGAAAACCTACATAAGGATTTCACGGTTTGTCGTCTGGATTGGCAGTTGTTTCGGGATTTTTAGGATTGGCCGTGCTGCGTAACATCAAACCGGGGTTTGTCGGACCATATGTGACCGGTAGCCGCCATCGTAGTGATAGGCCGAGCGGTGAAGCCGCAAAGCCGTCGTCAGCTCGGGCACAGACGTAACTGGTCGATATGAGAGGATTGAAAATGGCCGAAGATGCTGGCGTGATAGCTGTGGACCATACGGGATTCTCGGTCGCCTCGTTGGAGGAGGCGATCCAGTTTTGGACTGAGGCGATGGGTTTCGACCTTGCTCGCCGAGGAGAGATGGGTGGGGAGTTTCTACGGGAGGCCACGGGGGTTGACGATCCGCGCTGCCGAATGGCGCTGGTGACGGCTCCAAACGGTTACCCTGTCGAACTCCTCGAATATTCGACAGGCCGTACGCTGGGCCAGACACCTCGTAGCGCAGGTGCGATCGGTGCCGCGCACATCGCCATCACGGTTGCGGATATCCGCAAGGCGATCGCGCGGGTTGAGACGGCGGGGTGGGCAGTGAAAGGTTCGCCGCAGCCGATACCAGCCGGCCCCCGATGCGGAACAATGGTCGCGTACATCTCCGGTCCGGATGGTATCACCATCGAACTGATGCAGCCGCCCGTTCAACATTCCCGCGTCGTGTAACGCCCCTTCGGTCCGGGAAAGCTCCTTGTGCAGGTTTTCTGTTCCGTTGCTACCCAACCCCCGAGATACGCAGGAGAAAAGAAAATGGGCGGATCCACGATCAGGTGGATCCGCCCGAGGCGAGGAGACTGAAAGCCGGTACCCGAACGTGCCTGTAAAGGCACCGGCACTCCGAAAGGCCCGGCTGCGCAGGACAGTGCAGCCAAGCCATCCGAACCGAGCGTCTCCTATCTCTGTGACAGGGTTACCCGGCGATCAGGCCGCGCAGCTGCCGATTTGCGACAGCCAGCATGGCGAGATCGACCGCCGGCTGGGCGCGCAGTTCGGCCAGAAGCTGTTCGACCCGCTCGACCACCAGATTGCGGGTGGCGATCCAGCCATCGACCGCCGCGGCCTCGTCGCCTTCGCTTTCCAGCACGCGCACGGTCAAGGCGCTCTGGTGGGCGAACAGGTCGTCGACGATGGCGGCGACCGCCTGACGCTGCCAGTGGTTGTCGACCTTCGCCGTGCTGGCGCGGTCGCGCAGCCATTCCAGGCCGAAGCGGCGGCCAAGGCCGAAATAGACCGAGGCGACGCCCTCCACCGCGCGGCCGGTGCGCTCGGCGATCCGCACCAGATCGGGGGCGGCGGCGAGAACCGGCAAGGCGGCGATGCGGCGGGCCAGATCCTCCGGCACGCCCTGGGCAATGGCGTCGGCGATGCGGGTGGCGAGGCGCGAGGACTCCTCCTCGTCGAGGAAGCGGTCCAGCCCGGCGGCCAGAGCCTCCACCCCCGGACGGAAGGCGGCGGACTCGCGGCCCAGATCCAGCGGGTGCGGGCTGTGGGCCAGGAACCAGGCCACCGCGCGGTCCAGCAGGTGGATGGTCTCCAGCATCAGCGCCGTCTGCAAGGCCGCCGGCACGACGGTGTCGAGCGCGTCGATGGCGTCCCACAGCGGGCGCAGCTGGAACACGTCGCGGGCGATGGCATAGGCGCGGGCGACATCCGCCGGGCCGAGGCCGGTCTTCTCCACCATGTCGCGGACGAAGGTGGGACCGACGCGGTTGACCAGGCTGTTGGTGACGGCGGTGGCGATGATCTCGCGGCGCAGGCGGTGGCGCGAGATCGCCTCGCCCTGGCCGTCCCGCAGCGGCTGCGGGAAGTAGCGCAGCAGATCCTCGACCGTCGCCGGATCGTCCGGCAGCTCCGAGGCCAGCAGATCGTCGTACAGCGTGATCTTGGCATAGGCCAGCAGCACCGCCAGCTCCGGCCGGGTCAGGCCGCGGCGCTCGGCCATCCGCTGGGCCAGCTCCTCGTCGGTCGGCAGATACTCGATGGCGCGGTTCAGCCGGCCGTTGCGCTCCAGATTGCGGATGAAGCGCAGCTGGGCTTCCAGCAGGCCGGCCCCTTGCGCCTCGGCGATGGTCAGGGCCTGGGTCTGGCGGTAGTTGTCGGCCAGCACCAGCCCCGCCACCTCGTCGGTCATGGCGGCCAGCAGGGTGTCGCGCTGCTTCAGCGTCATGTCGCCGCGCGCCATGACGTCGCCCAGCAGGATCTTGATGTTCACCTCATGGTCGGAGGTGTCGACGCCGGCCGAATTGTCGATGGCGTCGGTGTTCAGGCGGACGCCCTTGCCGTCGCGGCCCTTCTGCGCGGCCTCGATGCGGCCGCGCTGGGTGACGCCCAGGTTGGCGCCTTCGCCGACCACCTTGGCGCGGATCTGGCCGCCATCGATGCGCAGCGCGTCGTTGGCCTTGTCGCCGGCCTCGGCGTTGGTCTCGGTCGCGGCCTTGATGTAGGTGCCGATGCCGCCGAACCACAGCAGATCGACCTCGGCGGTGAGCAGGCGGCGCATCAGCTCGACCGGCGACAGATGGGCCTGCTCGATGCCGAAGCGGGCGCGGACCTCCGCCGTCAGCTCCACCGTCTTGGCGCTGCGCTCGACGATCATGGCGCCGGCGGAGAGCTTGGAGCGGTCGTAATCGGCCCAGGAGGAGCGGGGCAGGGCGAACAGCCGGTTGCGCTCCTCCCAGCTGGTCGCCGCATCGGGATCGGGGTCGAGGAAGATGTGGCGGTGGTCGAAGGCGGCCAGCAGGCGGATGTGTTTCGACAGCAGCATGCCGTTGCCGAACACGTCTCCCGACATGTCGCCGACGCCGACCACGGTGAAGTCGGTGGTCTGGATGTCGGTGCCCATCTCGCGGAAATGGCGCTTCACCGATTCCCAGGCGCCGCGGGCGGTGATGCCCATCACCTTGTGGTCGTAACCGGCCGAGCCGCCGGACGCGAAGGCGTCGCCCAGCCAGAAGCCGTGGTCGATGGAAACGCCGTTGGCGATGTCGGAGAAGGTGGCCGTGCCCTTGTCGGCGGCGACCACCAGATAGGGATCGTCGGCGTCATGGCGCACCACATCCTTCGCCGGCACGACGGACCCGTCGGCGGCGAAGTTGTCGGTGATGTCCAAAAGGCCGCGCATCAGAATCTTGTAGCACTCGATGCCTTCGGCGAGCGCCGCCTCTCGGCCGGCGCTGACGGGCGGGGGACGCTTGACGACGAAGCCGCCCTTCGAGCCGACCGGCACGATGACGGTGTTCTTCACCATCTGCGCCTTCATCAGGCCGAGGATCTCGGTGCGGAAATCCTCGCGGCGGTCGGACCAGCGGATGCCGCCGCGGGCGACCTTGCCACCGCGCAGATGGACGCCCTCCATGCGCGGGCTGTAGACGAAGACCTCCACCCACGGGCGGGGCAGCGGCAGCTCCTCGATGGAGCCGCTGTCCAGCTTGAAGGACAGGTGCGGCTTGGGCGCCCCGTCCGGCCCGGTCTGATAGGCGTTGGTGCGGAGCGTGGCGCGGATCAGGTTGACGAAGCGGCGCAGGATGCGGTCGTCGTCGAGGTTGGTGACGGCGTCCAGCGCGGTCTCGATCTGCTCCAGGATCGGCGCCTCTTCGACAAGGTTCTTCGGATCGAAGCGGGCGGCGAACAGGCGGGACAGCAGGCGGGCGGTCTGCGGGTGGGCGGCCAGCGTCGTCTCGATGGTGTCCTGGGCGTAGGCGAAGCGGGCCTGCTTCAGGTACTTGGCGTAGGCGCGCAGGATCGTGACCTCGCGGCCGGCCAGACCGGCGCGCAGCACCAGACGGTTGAAGCCGTCATCCTCCATCCGGCCGTCCCAGATGTCGGCGAAGGCGTCCTGGAAGGTCTGCTTGACCTTGACGCAGTCGACCGGCAGACCGTTCTGGGTGCGGGCGGCGAAGTCGTGGATCCAGACCGACTGGGCCGGAGTGGAACCGCCGGCCGGGCGGACCTCGTAGGGCTGCTCGGTGATCACCTTCAGGTCCATGTGCTCCAGCATCGGCAGCACGTCGGACAGCGGCACCGGCCGGCCCTGGTGGTAGATCTTGACGTGCAGCTCGTCGCCGTCGGCCTCCAGCGGGTGGAACAGCACGATGCCGAGCCGCTGTTCGGTCAGGGCCCGTTCGATGCGGTCGATGTCGTGGACCGCGGTTTCCGCCGGGAAGGTCTCGCGGTAGCCGGCCGGGAAGGCGTCGGCGTAGCGGCGCAGGCGGGCGTTGCCGGTCTCCTCGCCATGGGCCTCGACCAGCGCGTCGCGCATGCGGTCGGCCCAGCTGCGGGAAACCTGCACCAGCCGCGCTTCGATCTCGCCGATGTCGACGGGGGAAGCTTGCCCGGCTCCGTCTTCACCATCAGGTGCAGGCGGGCGAGCGCGCTGTCCGACAGCTGGGTGAAGTAGGAGGTGCAGGTGCCGTGGAAGGCGGATTCGAGGACCGACTGGATCTTGCGGCGCAGCGCGGTGTCGTAGCGGTCGCGCGGCACGAAGACCAGCGCGGAGACGAAGCGCTCGAACGGGTCGCGGCGGACGAACAGAGCGAGGCGCTGGCGTTCCTGCAGGTAGAGGATGCCGACCGCCGTCTCGAACAGCTCGTCCGACGGGGTCTGGAACAGCTCGTCGCGCGGGTAGGTCTCAAGGATGTTCAGCAGCGCCTTGCCGTCATGGCCCGACGGGTCGAAGCCGGCGCGGGTCATCACGCGGGCGACCTTGCGGCGCAGGAACGGGATCTCGCGCGGGCTGCGGTTGTAGGCGACCGAGGTGAAGAGGCCGACCGCCAGCGTGACGCCGACCACCTTGCCCTCGCCGTCGAAGCGCTTGACCAGGATGGCGTCGAGCGGGACCGAGCGGTGGACGGTGGCCTGCCGGGTGCCCTTGGTCACCAGCAGGGCGCGCGGCTGGTGCAGGAAGGCACGGATTTCCTCCGGCAGCACGGCGGCGTGGCCGTGCTCGTCGAACACGGTGATCTCCGGGGCGCGCAGCACGCCCAGCCCGCTGCCCTCGACCAGCTCCAGCCAGGGCTCCTGGCCGGCGCCGCCGATGGTGGCGGTGTAGAGGCGGCTGCCCAGCAGGGTCATGTTGCCGTCGTCGATCCAGCTCAGGAAATCGGCCGCCTCCTGCGATTCCTCGGCGTCGGGGGCGTGGGCGATGTCGTCGCGGGCGGCGCGCACGCGCTCGCGCATCGGCATCCAGTCCTCGACCGCGGCGCGGACGTCGGCCAGCACCCGCTCGATGCCCTCGCGCAGGCGGGCCTGGGCGGCCGGGTCCGACAGCGGGTCGATGGAGCAGTGCATGAAGGATTCGTCATGCGCGCCGTCGGCTTCCTCGCCGGGTTCCAGCAGCTCGACGATGCGGCCGTCGGCGTCGCGGACGACGCGGGTGACGGGATGGATGATGAGGTGGACGGTGACGCCCTGCCGGTTCAGCTCCGCCGTGACGGAATCGACCAGGAAGGGCATGTCGTCGTTGACGATCTCCACCACCGAGCGTTCGGCCTGCCACCCGTGCTCGTCCAGACGCGGCGCGTAGACGCGCACCTTGGGCCGGCCTGCGGTGCGCTGCTGGCCCCATTGCCACATGGCCAGTGCCGCGCCGTAAAGCTGTTCCGGCGTGCTGCGCAGCAGGTCGTCGGGGGGCACGTTGGCGTAGAAGCGCTTCACGAAGCGCTCCGCCCGCGCGTTCGGAACCCGGCTGCGCACCAGTTCGGCCAGCTGCTGCCGCAAGTCGCCTGCCAGATCCTTCGTCGCCGTACGCATGATGGTGGTTTTCTCCTCTCGGGTTTTTCGGGCGTGTCTGCTTTGAACGCGTTTTTCTTTTGATTGGTAGTACCACCCCCCCGACGACTTTTCGACGGCAAATAAACGGCAGGATTTCTGACCAAGCGGCGATTCGCACTCCTTTTGGGGTATTTGTCCAAAGATTCGGACAACCCAGTCACATGTTCGCCGAATTTATCCATAGCGCATTCACATCCCCGCCATGGCTCCGCCATCGCCGATGCCGCGGCAAAGGCGCACAGCGCCCATCCGCCGCATCCGGCGGTGGACGGATCGGTGCGCCGGGAGGGAGGAAGCCGACTCGAGTCGGCGGGAGGGGGCGGAACCGGCAAACCGGCGGAAATTCAGGAAAACCGACGGGAAAAAAGGTAAGCTATACTGTCCTAACGGCGTTTCAGATCGGCGCCGGGGCGTTTTCGGACAAGCTATCGACAAGCCGGCGGGCGTGGGCGGAAAGATCGGCAAAATTCCGGGCGCACAGCACCAGCAGGCGGGGCGCCCAGGGGTCGCTCAGCGGCATGACCCGCAGGCCGCCGCTGTCGAGCGCCCGCAGGGCTGCGGTCTCCGGCACGATGCCGACCCCGACCCCGCGTTCGACCAGCCGGCAGAGCGCCACCGGTCCGCGCACCCGCACGCGGTAGGACAGGCTGCGGCCGGCGCGGGTGGCGTGGCCGTTCAGATAGTCCTGCAGGGCGCTGCCGGCGCTGAGGCCGACGAAGGGTTCGTCCAGCAGGTCGGCGAAGGAAATCCGCTCGTGCCCGGCCAGCCGGTGCGACAGCGGCAGCACGGCGACCAGCCGGTCGCTGCGGAAGGGGCGGGTTTCCAGCCCGCCGAGATCGACCATGTCGGCGACCACGCCGAGGTCGGCCAGCCCGGCGGCCACCGCCTCGACGATGGCGTGGCTCGGCCGCTCCTCCAGATCGATGTCGATGCTGGGATTGTCGGCGAGGAAGCCGGCGAGCGCGTCGGGCAGGAATTCGTTGATCGCCGCGGTGTTGGACAGCAGCCGGACATGGCCCTTCAGTCCCTTGGCGTATTCCGCCAGCTCGCCGCGCATGCGTTCCAGCTGGTGGAGGACGAGGCGGGCATGGTGGACCACCGCGCGGCCGGCCGGTGTGGGGCGGACGCCGCGGCGGAAGCGTTCCAGCAGCGGGATGCCCAGCGCCTCCTCCATCCCGCGCACCCGCGCGCTGGCCGACGCAAGCGCCATCGCGCTGCGCTCCGCCCCGGCGGTGATGCTGCCGGTCTCGACAATGTGCAGGAACAGCCGCAGGTCGGTCAGGTCGAAGCGCATGGTCTGTCTGGATGGAACCATAAAACCTTACGAGAGCACCCATATAACGCACTCGCTGGAACCATAAAATAGTTCGCCACAACCGTGCTCGGAATGGACTAGCGAAGTGTTTTTGGTTCTGTGGAAATCCACATAAAGACAATCTTGTTTTGTAAAATTACCGCTGCGACCAGCACCCTGTTCTTGAATTTCAGTCTTCCAGTTTTGGCTCACCTATGTTTCGAAGGCCATGGAAGAAAATTTAACTGCATTTGAATGTTATAATAATAAATTTGAGTCGATAATAGTTTTTCTGAGAGAAAATTCACCAAAATTCCGTGATCTTAATTACTATATCCCCCATCGCAAAATCTGAAAGTTAGAATATTCTGGACCCGTTATGCCAAATTCTGGTGATAATTCCCATAAGTATATCGCTGATGACCAGTTTTTTTCGGAGGAAAATCAACTATCCTTCCGATAAATGCTTTTTGTGGGAGGCTGCTATGGGATGTGACGCCACATTGCGTGTCTCTGGTGCTCGCGCTTGCTTTTCATGCGCGGAGTTCAAGACTGAGCGTTCCTCCTATCCGGTCATCACGCCATCTGCCGCCCGCGGAATTTTTGAAGCTGTTTATTGGCGCCCCAGACTGCGTTGGGTCATCGACCGAATTCATGTGCTCAAACCGATTCGCTTCCAGTCGCTAACGCGCAACGAAGTCGGCGAGCGCATTTCGGCTATTTCCGTACGCCATGCAAAGCAGAGCGGTGACATTCAAAGTCTGCCGCGGAACGCCGCGGACATCCGGCAGCGCCGAGCCACGACTTTTTTGGTTGACGTCGATTATTTGATCTCCGCTCGCCTTCGTCTGACGGATGATGCGCCAAGCAGTGACAGGCTGGATGAACCCCTTACTATCTTTCGTCGTCGAGCCCGGCGCGGTCAGTATTTCCGCTCGCCCTATCTTGGCACCCGCGAGTTTCCAGCCGATGTCGCGTTGTGGGAGGGGCCATTGCCTGAGCACCAATTGCCCGATGACCAGCGCGACCGCGATCTCGGCCCGATGCTGCTCGACATCGACTACGCCAACAATCACGCCGCCCGGTTTTTCCACGCCATTCTGCGCGACGGCGTTATCAGCGTTCCACCCTTTGTTACGGCGGTGCGGCCATGACGGTCCTCGCCTCTCTTACCTCCCATTATGGCCGGCTGGAACGTCGTCGCGATGTCCCGTCCTTCGGTTTCACGCGTGAGCGCATTGCCTTCGGGCTGGTGCTATCGGCAGACGGCGAGCCCGTCGCCTGTGACGACCTCCGGCTTCCCGCTGGAGAACAGAACCGCGGCGGCGGGCAGTCGATGGCGGTTCCGCGGTCGTTCACGCGATCCGGCATCAAGCCCCGGCCCTTCTTCCTCTGGGACAACAGCCACTTCGTTCTCGGGCTCGGCAGCTCGCCGGAGGGCACGGAACCATCCGCTCATCCTGCCCGTGCCGAGGCCTTCCGTGATTGGCACGAGCGGCTGCTGGATGGCACAGAGGATCCCGGCCTCCTGGCGGTCTTGCGCTTTCTGCGCAGCTGGACGCCAAGTCGCTTCCGGCGAGCGCCATTCTCGCCGGCGATGCTCGATCGCACACTTGTTTTTCGCCTGCTCGACGATGTCGATGCCGCCGGTCGGCCGCGCTTTTTGCATGATCGGCCGGCAGCCCAGGCCGCGTGGGAACCCCATGCCACTGAGGGTGACCGACCCAAGGCAATGTGCTTGGTCACAGGCCAGGTTGCCCCGGTTGCTCGTCTGCACCCTGCGATCAAGGGTGTGTGGGGAGCCCCGACAACCGGCGCATCACTGGTGTCTTTCCACCAGCCTGCTTTCAGATCCCATGGCAAGGTCCAGGGTGATAACGCTCCCGTCTCGGAAGCTGCTGCCTTCCAGTACGGCGCGGCGCTCAACGCGCTGCTGGCACCGGGCAGCCGATCCAAACTCCGGATCGGGGACATCACCATGGTGTTCTGGGCTGACGCCGCCGTCCGTGGTGAGGCGGCGGCCCGTCGGATCGAGGCGCTGGTGGGCAGCCTGTTAGCGCCTACCGGACCACCCGCTCCTGCCATCAATGAAGAGGGGTGCCCGGTTTTTCGCCGTCGCTGGGAATGGCTGGATAAGCCTGCCGCTGCGCAAGCCGCCGCTATTGGCGTAGAGCCCAGCGTCCGCGTGTCTATCCTCGGCCTCATGCCGAACGGTCCACGCCTGTCGGTGCGGTTCTGGCAGGAGGTGACCGCGGGGGAGCTGATCGATCGACTGACCGCTCATTGGCACGATCTGCGGATCGAGCCACTAGCTTGGAAAATACCTCCCTCACCGGCGGCGCTGCTCTATGCCGTAGCACGGCAGGGTCGCTCCGGATCCGTTCCGCAGCAACTCGCCGGCGACCTGATGAGGGCGATCCTGACGGGAGAGCGTTATCCGTCGACCCTGTTGGCGGCGGTCCTCCAGTGTTTGCGTGCCGGCGAACCTGTCGATGGCCCGCGTGCTGCCCTGTGCAAAGCGATCCTCCAGCGTGCTGCCCACCGGCACCGGCGTGGCAGTGCCAATCCACACACCGATCCGGCCATGGAGGTGTCAGTGAGCCTCGATCGTAAGGAGTTCGATCAAGCCTACCGGCTCGGACGGCTGTTCGCTGTTCTTGAGAATGTCCAGCGTGCCGCCCTGGGACGGCTCAACGCCAGTGTCCGGGACCGTTATTACGGTGCGGCCTCGGCCACGCCGGCCAATGTCTTTCCTCTGCTGCTGCGCACCACCCCCCATCATCTGAAGGTGCTGCACAGGGAGCGCGTGACCCGCGGCCTCGCTGTCTGGTTCGAGCGCGAAATCGACGAGATCATGCGCGATCTGGACATGAATCTTCCGCGCCAACTGCAGCCGATGGCACAGGGCCGCTTCGCTGTCGGCTATTACCACCAACGCCATGCTCGCAAACCCGATTCAGAGGTTGCCGATACGGTTGCTTAACCGGAGGAATGAGCCCATGCCTGCTGTCTCAAACCGCTACGAGTGCGTCCTGTTTTTCGAGGTGAAGAACGGCAACCCCAACGGCGACCCCGACCTTGGCAACCAGCCTCGCCTCGATCCAGAAACCAGTCATGGGCTGGTGACCGATGTTTGTCTGAAGCGTAAAATCCGCAATTACGTCAGCCTGTTTCACGGTGATGATCCTCGCTTTGGAATCTACCTGCGCGATGGTGCCATTCTCAACCGGACGCACCGTGACGCCTATCGGGCGGTACGTCCTGGCGAAGCAGCGGTGGCAACGGCCGCCCGGCTGTCACCGCGGGACGATGACGAGGCGGCAGCTCTGCGTCGGTTTATGTGCGATCATTTCTTCGACGTGCGCACCTTTGGCGCTGTGATGGGCTTCGGGGTGAACTGCGGTCAGGTTCTCGGCCCAGTACAACTGTGCTTCGCCGAATCGGTCGAGCCGATCCTGCCGCAAGAGATCACGATCACCCGCATGGCAGCCACCGCAGAACCGGAAGAGCGGAACCGGAAGACGCAGAGAGCAAAGCGGCCCGGTCAGGACCTAAGGACCAACTTGGATAGTCTCACGCCGCTGCAGGAAGGAGAGGCAGCTTCTGACGACGAGCGCATTGAAAACCGGACAATGGGACGCAAGTACCGGGTGCCTTACGCCCTTTATCGTGTCCATGGCTATATCTCGGCCAAACAAGCAGAGGGCATCAGTTTCGATGAGAGTGACCTCGAGCTGCTGTGGACGGCGTTGGAGCGGATGTTCGACCATGACCACTCGGCTGCGCGTGGGGAAATGGCCAGCCGGCGGCTGATCGTCTTCCGTCACGATAGTGCCCTCGGCAATGCATCTCCCGCCAGCCTATTTCGGCGTGTCACGGTTCGGCGCCGGGTACAGGGGGCAACGTATGACCTTGCCAGCTCCGAGCTGGATACTCTACCGCCAGCACGGCGGTTCGAGGATTACGAGATCGACCTCGATCTCACCAACATGCCGGCCGGTGTAGAAGCGATCGTCCGGTTTTGAAGAAGCTTGTGGTTTGGTGGCTTGTCCTTGTTCCGCGCGAACCTCAAGCGCACAGCCGAATGTCGGAAGGTTCGTAATTGGTCAAAAGTGCTGAATATCTGTGTGTTAAAGGAGCTCGTAAAGCGATTGGATTTCCAGTCGCCGAGTCCTCATGAGACGGTTCGCAGATTTGGTACGGATTCAGTTGTTGGAACACGGATTTATGGTTAAGCAATTGCATCCCCTGCGGATGCGCGGATTGAAACACGATTGGACCAGGTGCCGACCCCGCGCCCTTATTGCATCACCTGTGGATGCGCCGATTGAAACATGGCCAGCAGACGCTGGTAAAGATGATGCTTAAGGTCTTGCAGCGTGGATGCCGCTTGCCTGTTCAACTCGGAAAGTCTGCATCTCTTGCGGGTGCGCGGATTGAAAACTGCATATCTTAGAGGCTGGCCTTATCACCGCATCGTTCATGTCGCGTGCGGGTGTGCAGTCTAAAGGTGATCTTCGCGATCATTGACCACTTGTGCTTCCTTTTAGTCAGATTCGGTTTGTTGCGAGCGTACGCTTTAGCGACATCAAACGGAGGAAATCAGCGGTTTAATCTCCAGTCCCATTGAGGAACCCAAGCCATGAAACCGTTGGATGAGGTCGTTTTCCGCTGGGAGGTTGCGCCTGTTCGCGCTCAAACCTCTTTTCGCCTCTCTTACCGATCTTGTTCCGGTTGGTACCAGTCAATCAAGTGTGGCGTCCAATTGCCCTTCGGGAGCTTGCTCGAACGCGATCTGATGGTGCTTCAGGACATCGACCCGGAGATTGATGCCTTCGCCCTCAAACCCGAAACCGTGATTTGGGCGGATGGAGGGAGTGAGCGGCGCTACATGCCCGACTTCAAGGTGATCACTCGAAACAACCGGGTCGTCTATCGCGAAGCCTTGCCCCAGCGGAAACTCGACGCCGACCCTAGCCTGAAGGGGCGACGGTCAAGGATCATCGATGCTTGTGCGGCGCGGGGGGCAAGTTTCGAGATCTGGACTGAAGCGGAAATCCGCAGACAGCCGCGGTTGACAAACTGCAGCCGTATCCGTGCCGCCGTGGCTTTCCTGACCCCGACCAATCTTTCCGTTGTTCGAAATGGGCTCGCGGCCGGCTGTCCGGTCAGCCTTGGCAGTCTGCAGATCGCACTCGGCCCGAACCCGGAATTCGTCGGCGCGTTACTTGGCCTCGTCGCTGTTGGCGAGCTCGCGCTCGACCTCAATGCCGCGATCACACCTGACACCGAGCTGCATCTTGGGAGGACCCCATGGCCACTTGCCGGCCCCTGGAAAAGCCGCTCAGGCACCCTGCTTTGAAGGCCACCGAGACCGCCCGGCTTTGGCCCGCCCACTTCCCAACCTTTCGGTCCTTTGTGGGTGCTCCTCCCAAGCATCGGGAGTTCGAGTATTGGCAGGGTAGGGTCACACTTGATCCGTCTGCGCGCGTCAGCTGCGCCGTGTGCTTGGAGCGGGGAATGGCGAAAGCTGAGTTCGAGCAGCGTCAAATCGATCTCATCGTGGTGCATCCGTTTACCGGCCGGTCCCTGGGTCGGCCCTGGCTGACAGTGCATTTGCATCGTGTCAGCCGCATCGTTTTGGACGTGCGCCTGAATTCCGAGGATTGTCTTCGGTCTTGAAGACCTCGCCTATTGCTAAGAGCGCGGATCTGGACCGGTCGAGGTCGAAGGAAATCAACCGCCTCAGCGCATCGGGACAAGGTTTTGATAGGCGCTCTTAAGCCTGGAGCGAGCCTTTCGCAACAAGAAAGGGATCTTCTGTCCCGCTCGGATCGCACGGAGGTTTGCAGTTTTGGGAGGACCGTATGAGCGCAGTGCCGCTTAGGTTCCAACCGGGAGATAGCCTGACCATTCGTGATGACGCCGCTGGGTCGGCCCTTTGGGTGGTGGTCGAACGCAAACGTGGCGGCTATTTACTCAAGCCGTTGGCAGGTTCCGATCCACGGACATGGTCGGACGATGAGCTTGACGACGCCTACGCCAGCCGCCGGCTAACTTATTACCCTTGCGACGTCAGGGGCCTGCCAGAGCATCTTGCCGAGATTCTGGATAAGACCTGGGAATACTGGCCAGAGGAGGTCCGGCGAGACGCTCAACGCCGTTTGGCCTATGTGATGATGGCGGATGCTCTGCGTTCCGCACACTCGACATGGCTGGATACCTTCACAGCTGCGGCCGAGGCCGTTTATTCCGCTCACCACGAGGAATGGGAAGCTGAAGACCGTGAACTCATCGCCAAGCGTGCTGGTGAGGCCATCGGCCGTCGTCGGAAGCCAGACTGGGGTAGTGCAAACTCGGTCGCTCGTTCTCCCATCCGTAAGCCGCATCCGTTGACCGTTCGGGGTTGGTACCAACTGTGGGACCATTACGGCCGCGATATCCGCATACTGATTTCTCAACAACATCGCCGTGGTAAACGTCGGCCGGGGCTGCCGCATGTTCCTGGTGCTGCTGACCATTATATGCTGATGAAAGAGGCCGTCCAAAAGCACTACCTCAGCATGCCACGTAAGCGGAAGACCTATGCTTTTCGAAAATATGAGGACGCCTGCAGGGCGGTCCAACTGCATCCGGCCAGCTATCGAACGTTCCGCTTGTTCATTGAGCGCAGCTATACCGATTACGAAGAGTACCAAAGGCGGTATGGGCGACGCGCAGCTTACCTGAAGTTTGGGATTTTTGAGCGCACCGAGCTTCCGGAACGACCATTGGAGGAGGTCGAACTCGATCATTGCCTGATCGATCTGATCGCAACGCATCCAATCACCGGCCGTCCCCTCGGCAGGCCGTGGCTGACAGCGCTTCTCGACCGTGCCACCCGTGTGATCCTGGGCGTTCACCTGAGCTTTGAGGTTCCCTCTTACGCTTCCCTGCAACGCGCATTGGCTCACGCTTTTTGGAAAAAAGACCTGTCTGGCATTGAGGGGCTTGAGCATGACTGGCCATGCCATGGGATCCCCGAGTGGATTTTCACCGATAATGGCCGGGAGTTGCGCTCCGATAGTCTGCGGCTGAGCGAAGCGATGCTGGATTTCGGTGTTGTCAATCTGCCGGTCAAATCACCCTGGCTCAAAGGGGCAGTCGAGCGGCTGTTCGGCTCGATTGGCGTCCAGGTCTTCAGTCACCAGGAAGGTACCGTGCTTTCTCGCACGAAGGATTTTTACAATCCAGTGGCGCGGGCTCGCCGGTCTCTGTTCGAAATCAACCAAATATTGCTAAAATGGATTGTAGATGAGTATCATGTCACGGAACATCCTGCGCTTGGCGTCACACCTCTTGAGAAATGGCTCCAATTAACTCTGCTTTACCCAGTCCGGCCTGTTCCCAGCTTCGACCAAATTATCCGCATGACCGGTGACCTTATTACCGGCTCCATTTCAAACGTCGGTGTTCACTACGAAGGTCTTCTCTATGCAGATAAAAAGGTACTGGAAGAGCTTAGGGCGCGACGTGGAGGATTGAATAAGAAGTGGACATTGCGGATAGATCCGTATGATTTGGGAGAAATTGCGATCCTTGATGACGAAAACGGCCAGTGGCATGTGTTGCCCTGTACCGACCAGGATATTTCCCGTCATATTAGCAAGTATCAGCATCGTGTCCATAAACTGATGGCCAAGCGCAACCTTGCCGCAGGTATGCCGATCACGATCGAGCATCTGCGAAAGGCGAAAGCCCTGGCAGAGGAGACCGTTCGCATCCAGTTCGAACACGGGACTCGCACTAGGACGGCGGCCCGGGCAGCCCGCTACGATTCAAATGGTGAAACCTTCACACCTCTGGCTGGTGGTTCGCTGACAGCCAACCGTAAGTATTCCTCGCTGGCAACAGCGGCGCTCCCATCGCCCGTTAGTATTTCTGTTCAATCTGAAATGCCAGCCGCTCGAGCCCCTGTTCCGCTTCCATCACTTCCGACACCGCCCTCTCCATCATCCATCCACTCTGATTTGGAGGATGAGGTTGAAAGGATTAGCGAGTCATGGTTCAAAAGCATGCGATGAATGCTGTCCACCTTCAAGGTATCGATCCCATCGTTTCCTTGGAAACGGCGGTGATGCCTCATCCCAGTCACGTTGAAGCTAAGGCTGCCATTGCTCGATTGCACAGTCGCTTTCAACCAGCAGGGAGCAGGTCATTGAAAGCCCGGGCTTTGTTGATTGTCGGTGGAACAGGAGCTGGAAAGACAACTGCTTTGGAAGACTACCACAGCGGGTATCGGGATCGCAGTCTGGAGAACACGATCAACGGCGCCGCGATCGTCTCGGATGCTGCTCTGCAGGACGCTGACGAACGTCGCATCATCTATGTCGAGGCCGCTAAAGGAACCACCCAGCGTGCGCTTGTTGCTGCGCTGCTCGGTGCGTTCGGCTATAGGGCGTCTGACCACTGGAACACCAGCGATATCATTACGAAGATTGAGTTCTATGCGGAGCAAATGCATACCGAAATGATCTTTATTGACGAGGGGCATCATTTGGTAAGCAGCACAAATCCCGAGCAGACAGAGGATGTCGCTGAATTCATAAAATCATTGCTCAATCGGACAAAGCGTCAGATCGTCATCGCAGGGTCTCCAACTCTTCTTCAGATCACCCGCTACCAGCAGCTCCATCGTCGTTTGCAGCCATCGGTCATTCTCACCCCCTATCATTGGGGCACGCTCACGGGACGCCGTAATTTCCTGCTCATTCTTAGTACCTTTGAAAAGTTGCTCCATCTACCGGAGCCCTCCGGCTTGGCGAAGCATGATTTTGCACGACGCATTTATGTGGCCACCGGCGGCGAGATTGGCATTGTATCGAAGTACCTCAGTGAAGCTCTATCCCGTGTGAAGGCTGAGAACCTCCGCACCATCGATATGAAGCTGATGGCTGAGGTCCATGACAGCTGGCATCGGAGTTATGCGCCTGATCAGATTCTGGACTTCGATATCCTTCTTGATGATGCTGATTTGCTGGAAAAGGCTTCGGCTAGTCGAGAAATTGATAATCCATTCCTTTGTAGCAATTCGGAGTTGAAATGCCTATGGAACAAACTGCAGGCTGACCGTGACACGCTCCTGGCTTCTGTGCGTGTTGGTGCGGACGGCTCACGTGTCACCAAGCTCAAGGCGACGGGGCGCGCGCCTTATACGCCTTTCACTCGGTCATGAAAAGGCCACCCCCTCACCTTCAGCCCATTCCTCTGCGGGTAAGACCGGCTCTGTTCGAGCCGGCCTACGGGCTTCTTGGGCGCTTGGCTGTCCGTCACGGCCACTCCATAAGCCAAGCCTTTGTCACTGAGATGGCCTTTGGCATCCCAGACTTTCTGCATGAAGTCGAATGTGGCCGTCGTTTGGCTGAACTCGCACGCCTGACCAGAACGGCTGAGGCGAATGTCGTCGCGTCCACGCTGGTCACGGATCCGACAGGAACTCTGTGGATTGGTACTGAGCGAGTCAGCGCGACGGCAAACCATCGTGCCGTCAGTGCTGCTGGACGCGTTTGTCCGCACTGTTTGCGCGCTGATATCGAGATGCGGGATGGGCCAGTGACCTGCCGCCCGCACCGAAGGGTTTGGTGGGACTTGGTCGGAGTGGTGAGTTGCCCGCTCCACAAAGTGCTGTTGCTTCACGTCTGCCCCAATTGCGGGATGCATCCGTCACGTGCTCCGGCGTCACCGCGCTATTGCCGGTGCGGTCAGGATCTCATCGGGCTGACTAGTTCCTCCCTCGACGACACGGATCTTGCGGCGGACCGGTATCTGATCGGGCGCCTCGGTGTCGTTGCAGCGTCGAGGCATTCGTTTCTTGATCGCTTGCCCCTGCACGACGCTGCCGTAGCAATGTTACGAATTGGGCAGGCAGCTGTGCTTGGAGCGAGAGTGACGCGCTTCAAGAACCATAAGATCGAACCGACATTGCAGGCCAAATTGGCCTCGATAGGGTTCCGAGAAGCCCTATCGTAGACAGGCGGTACGGCCTCCCGCGCACCTCTTTATCCAGTCAGCGTCCGGGGGGCAGGAAGCTGAGGTCGCAGGCCCAGACTCGTTCACCGCCGCGGTCAGCGATGTCGCGGACCACGCCAGCCTTGCCGAGCTGCTCCACCAATAGATGCACCCCACGCAGCGACAGGCCGCAGCGCCCCTTCAGCTCGCCCGCCACCCGGCTGATGGTGAAGGCGGGACGGTCGTGCAGCCAGTCCAGCACGTCGGGCAGCCGCGAGCTGCTGCGCCGCGGCGTGGTGGCCAGCCGCGCCTCCCAGTGTTCCTGGACCAGATCGAGGTGGTGCAGCCGTTCCAGCTCATGCGCCACCAGCTCGGGCATGCTGTCGAGGACCCAGCGGGTCCAGGCGCCCTCGGTTCCGGCCAGGGCAAGCCGGTAGCCGGTGACGTCGCGGGCAAGCGCCGCCGTCAATGGTGGCCAAGCATGGTATAGGTGACAGGCACTGCGGATCAGCTCGGGGGCGCCGAGCCACACCACCACGCTCCACCACGAGGTCGGCGGCCGCTCTGCCGCAACCGCAGCCCGCAAGGCCGCGCTCTCGGCATCATCGTCCGGATTGCGGCGGTCCGGCGCACCTGGGTCGGGGCGCAGCGCCAGGGCGCGGATCGCCGCCGCCGCCCCGAGCAGGCCGGGGGCGGCCTCCAGGGCCTCGGCCACCGCCTCCAGCGCCGGACCGGCATCGGCGGCGCGGGCCGCGCCAAGGCCGACCGGACGGCCGCCCTGGGCAACACTCCAGCGCCGGTGCAGCTCGTCCAGCCAGGGTTGGGTCCAGGGCGTCAGCGGCGGCGGGAGGGCAGCGGCCTCGTCGCCTTCCTCGTCGTCCAGGTCTTCGCTGCCCCCGAGGTCGACCGCCTCCAGGGCAGCGATCGAGGCGCGCACCGCGGCCACGACATCGGTCGGGGCCTCCTCTGCGGATAGAAGCACCTTAGGCTGGACGGTTCCACACTCCGGCGGCAAAGTGGTGGTCAGGCCGGCCGGCAACTGGGCGAACAGCGGCACCAGCAAGGCGGCGCGGGCGGCCTCGCCCCGGGCATGCTCCGGGGCAGCCAAGGCACGCTGGAAGTCATGGGCGTCGAGGCGGTGGCCGTCGAGGCGGATCACGGCGGCGGCCGAGCGGCGGGCGGCATCGGCGGCGAGGCGCCGGCGCCGCGCCGGGTCGGCGAGCGCCTGATCGAGGCGGCCGAGCGCGCGTTCGGCGGCGAGTAGGGTGGGGAGGAGAGAGAGGATCATCATCCTCGGCACCGAAAGTTCCATGAGAGTTCAGTCGATTGCAGTGAATGTAGGTAGCTACATCGACATCGCCAACGCGGAAATCCTCAAAACGATAACGACTTGATAATGACACTTATCGAGGGGTTATCATTGACGGATTCAAAAAAGGGCACCATCCTGGCGCCTGATCTGGCCGTTCCCACCGTCCTTCCGGCGGGGCGCGGCCCCCGGCGGATCGTCCCTCGCCAGTCATTGCGACAGCAATGGCCAGCGGGTGCTCCGCCCTCACGCCGCAAGGATGTGCCCGCGATGAGCGACCGTCAAGATACTCCCGACGCGGTCCTTCCCGAGCACCGGCCCGACCGGCCGATCACCACCGCCGGCGAGGACACGCTCGGCCGCGGCGAGTTCGTCCGTCGCCTCGCTCGCGCCCTGGTGACCCCGGCTGGCCGGGCTAGCGGCGTGGTCGTCGGGCTGACCGGGCCGTGGGGCAGCGGCAAATCGTCGATCCTCAACCTGCTCGAGACTGAGATCAAGACTGCCCATGAATCGGCGGTGGTGGTGCGCTTCGACCCCTGGCTGGTCAGCGGGCGCGACGATATTATTACGCAATTCTTCGCCGAGCTTCTGGCCACGATCAAGACGGTGGGCACCAACAATCCGCAAACCGGCAAGGTCGCGGCTCAACTGACTGGCCGCCTGACCAAGTACGCGGCGAACTTAGCACCGGCGACCGCACTACTGGGCCTGCCCATCCCTGGTCTGCGGGAGGCGCTGAAAGCGGTCGGAGAGGCGTTGGATCGGACGGAAAGCCTTGCCGCTCAGCATAAAGATCTGAAAGCCTGCCTTGAGGGTGTCGAAGTACCAATCGTCGTTCTTATCGACGAACTCGACCGCGTCGAGGATGCCGAGGTCCGCGCGGTCGCTCAACTGGTTCGTGCCGTTGCCGACTTTCCCGGCATTTCGTACCTGCTGGCTTACGACCGCGACCGTGTCGTCGAAGCGTTGGGTGCAGGGGCGGCTGACGAGAGGGAGGCGCGTGGCAACGCCTATCTGGAGAAGATCGTCCAGTTGGAGCTGCCGTTGCCCGTCACTCTGACGGGCGAGATCATGGCCCTAGTGATCGCAGAGCTGGAAGCGGCGGCGCCGGCGGGGCTCCTGCCGGTCGGTTGGCGCAATGACCCGCGCTTTGACCAACTCGTGTCGACTGCCGCCGGCACGCTGATGGCCACGCCGCGCGACATCCGTCGGGTCTGCGGCATGTACGCGGCTCTGGCGCCGATGGTCGCCGGCGAGGTCGACTGGGCGGACCTGCTCGGATTCATCATCCTGCGCGCCAAGGCGCCCGAAGTGATCGAAGCCATCCGCCGGCAGCCGGCGCTGGTCGTGCAGGATCCCCCCATCCATCGGGAAGGCACCGACTGGCAAGAGGTGCTCAAGGGCGGGCGAGCCAATCCGGGAGAGCTGATGCTTCGGTTGGGCGTGGACGTAGCGTCGCCGGCGGCGCGCCTGCTGGGGGTGCTGTTCCCACGTCTGAACCCCGGCGAGATCCGGGAGGATCGCGAACCGCCAGACGGTCTGCGCCGGTATGGCGCGCTGATGACCCTGTTGCGCCTTGGTCTGATGCCCGGCGCCATTTCCCGACAGGATGTCATGGCGTTTCTCAAGCTTGGTGATGAGGCCATGCTGGAGCATGTTCGGTCCGCCGCGATGAAGCAGCGGCTCTGGGCCTTGCTCGACCGCTTGGCGGGAATTTACGACGATGTCGGGGATGGCGATCCGACGCGAACCCTTCGGGTGCTCGGCGCGATGCCCCGTGTGGTCGTCTCGACGGCCAGCGTCGCCAGCGGTACTGGGATCGGCACCGTCACCGCGCTCTGCCGCTGGTTCGATCGGTTTGCCGAGATTGTGTACCGTCGTGGTGACGGGGCGCGGCTAGAAATGGTCCGAATCGCCCTGTCAACTCTCATCGGCGCCGGTGAGTTCGATGCCCCGAGTTGGCTCCTGCGCCACCATTTTTTTGCCCATGGGCTCTTCGGCCAGCCCGCGCGGGAGCCCAGCGGGTGGCTTCCGGCCGCGATCGTGCGGGAGTTGGCCCATGACTTGGGCGCCGCCGTCGTGGCCGCCCATATCGGTGATCGGCTGCTTGCCAGCGTCGAAAGCGCAGAGCCCCTGCTGCTGGCCCATGAGGTTGATGTCTGGGGAGCGGAGCACCGAGAAGCGATGACTCGGCAGATTCAGCACGACGATGCCGCGCTGGTCAGGTTTGTCCGGGCCTTCCACGGGGAAGGTTATGTCGAAGATGATGTCCTCGAGCGGTTTGTTGACACCGCGATCTTGCGGTGGCGACTCAATACCGTCGATGAGCAGGCTCCCGCATGGAGCGAGTCCCGATTCCAACGATCCCGGCTGAGGGCCATTCAACGTCTGGGAGCCGCGTAATGTCCACCAGCCCATGGTCTGGGGCACCTGACAGCCACGTCTTGGCCGCATGCTCCGAAAACCCGTTCGCGATACTATAGTCATGACCCCGGTGAAGCGGCAAGGAGGGGCGGCCATGGATGAGGCGGACGCTGCTGCAGCAGTCATCGCCATTCCCTTCGCCTTCGTGCCGTCGCTATCCCGCAGCGATGTCGAGGCCCTGCGCGCGGCCTTTGCAGCCCGGACTATGGCGGCGTCTACCCGGCGCGCGCTGGTCGGTGATGGCAAGCTGTTCGTGACCTGGTGCGGTCAGGCCAAGCGCCAAGCGATGCCGGCCAGCCGGGAGACGGTAGACGCTTTCCTGGCCGCGGCTTCGGCCGATGGGCGGTCGCTCGCTACCCTGCGGCGCTACCGCAGCTCAATCGCCTGGTGGCACGCCGCCGGCGGCTTCGCCAACCCCTGCGCCGGGTCGGCCGTGGCGGTGCCGGTGCCAGTGCCCGACTTGACCGACACCGCGATGGCGGCGCTGCACAGCTTCATGGACGTTGCCCAGCGCGGCTATGCCAAGGCGACGCTGCGCGCCACCGAGGCCGACATCCGCCTCTTTGCCGGCTGGTGCGGGCAGCAGGGGTTGTCCTGGCTGCCGGCCGAGCCGATGACCGTCGGGCGCTACATCCGAGAACTCGGTGGCTCTCGCAAGCCGGCGACCGTGGCGCGCTATCTCGCGTCGATCAGCCTGATCCACCGCGCCGCCGGGCACACCGACCCCTGCCGGCACTGGAGCGTGACGCTGGAGCGGCGCGGCCACGCGCGCGAGGTGGGTTCCGAGCGGCTGCAGGCGGCGGCGCTGACCGACGCCGTTCTGGCGCCGATCCTCGACCGTCTCGATCCCGCCCAGCTCGACCGGCCGAAACCGCTGAAGCCGATCGATCTCCGCGACCGCGCGCTGTTGCTGGTCGGCCGCGACACCCTGGCCCGCGCCGACGAGCTGGTGGCGCTGCGCTGGGCGGACCTCCTCCCGGTCGATCTTGCCCTGAACCCAGATGCGCGGCCGGGCGAGGCGACCATTCGCATCCGTCGTTCCAAGACCGACCAGGACGGGCAGGGCGCCGAGGCCTGGCTGTCGGCCGAGGCGGTGGCGGCTCTCGCCGCCTGGCGGGCGGTGGCACCACGGTGGCCGGCCGACGCGGACGGGGAGGGGCCGCACACCCGGGACGGGGCTTTTCTGTTCTGCCACCTGTCGCGCAGCGGCGCCGGCGAACGGATGAGCACGGCGGCGGTGCGCCGCGTGGTGGAGCGGCGCACCGGCGAAGCCAACCCGCTGGCCGTCGGCTTCAGCGGCCACAGCTTGCGTGTCGGTGCCGCCCAGGACCTGCTGGCCGCCGGCGTCGATCTGCCCGGGCTAATGCAGGCGGGGCGCTGGTCCTCGCCGGTGATGCCGGCGCGCTACACCGAGCGCTTGCGGGCAACAAGGGGAGCGGTGGCCCGGGTCCGCAGAGCGCGAGGATCGGCTGACACCTGATTGCCCATCCAAGATGGAGTCTGCCGGGTCGGCTCTATTACGAGGAATAGAGTCCGGACGGATGCTTTGTCCGCTGCTTTCTCTTGTGCATCCTTGAATTCCAGGACGAGTGCCCCACGACATCGTCCGGTCTTGATCAGAAGCCGGCACCGATTCGGGCAGCACCCTCAACTTCACTCACTTGACGACGGCGTGTTTCATAACGAGCATACGTCGAAGCCCAATCGATTTAGGCGGGAGGAATGGGCGGCAAAAAGGAGCCGTGACATGGCAATGCAGATGCTCGATCACCCTGAGGTGCAGGAGGCAGGTATTCCTGATCGCCAAGGGATTGAACGGGCATTGCTGTCTGGCAAACCCTTTGCAGGCATCACTCTGGAAATTCCAGCTCAGAGGCGATTGTTTCGTTATCTGCTCGACCAGCCAGACCTTCCCTCGTCACCCTTTCCTCTGCCTTATCTGGACGGCCTGAAGGCCGCCTTTCTCGGGGATGACGCAACTGAGCGAGACGGTCATGAGGTGCCTGGCGTTTCGGCAATGGACGCGGCGGACAAGGCGACAAAAGTCCAGTGGCTGTCCCGCATTGAAACCCGGTCCTTTGGTGGCCTCAACGCTCTGAACGGCGAACCCTTCATTCTCAACATCAGCCGCGAAGGAGTATGTGTCGAGGGTTACAACGGCCGGGGTAAGACGTCACTGGTCAGCGCCATCGTGTGGGCCTTGACCGGCCATCGGCTCATTCCCCAGGCCGGCCCGGTCAAGGATGTCAATGACGCCCATCCGCTTTATGAGCCCGCCGTCCCCGAAGGGCAACTCAAGGAGACCCGCCTCAAGGTGGCGCGCCGCTGGCCGCCGGTGATCGCGTATCCTTGGAGCACCCCGTCCGAGGACATCACCGCGGTCAAAGGCCGAGCCGAGGTGATTCTGACCTTCACGGACGACGCCGGCAATACGACGGAACTCCACCGCTCTCTTTCCGAAGATGGCGTCATGGAAGAGCCGGATTTCACCGCACTGGGCGTCCCTGACATCGCCGTCGAGATCGCCGTGATGATGCCCAACCGCATCCCATTCATCGGCGTGAACACGAGCGAGAACGAAATTGCCGCTCTGGTAAAGCTGCTTGGGCTTGAACCCCTGGGTAGGCTCGCCGATCACGTCAGCGCCCTGATCCATGGCAACTCCACCTTCATGAGGTCGCCGAGCGCCAAGGATATCACGGACGCGGAGCGGCGCTTCCAGGAGCACGTCGGGCGTGCCGACGAGGCATTGCGCGGGCTTTCGATCCATGTTCCGCCGAAGGCTGCGCTGTCCGCTACGGTTCGGCATGAGCGGGAAGCGCAGGCACGGCAGTTCGCCCAGGAACTCGCCGGACAAGCTGCGAAGATGCTTCAAGCCGTTGCCGGCATCATTGCCGATGCTATTGATTTGAGCGTGGAGGGCAATCGCAAATCCGTTGCCGGGGCCATCGCTCGTCTGCACGGCTGCTTCGACGGTGACCGGCTGCCAGAAGTTCCCCTGGTCATCTTGTTCGAGGCTCTCCGTCAGGCGGAAGAATCGGAACAGCTCGCACGCATTCGGCAGATCTTGGTGGAGGTTCGTGACAAGTACGGCCGTGCCCAGGTGATCCGCGAACGGCAACTGGCCGATCACGCCTTGCGGCTCAAGGCCGTGGCCGCGCGTTTTCACCACGAGACGCATGGGGAAAGCGTACCGGTCACCCATTGTCCGTTGTGCCGCAAACCGCTCTCGGACGCCGACGGGCAAGCCTTGGCCCAAGAGCTCGAGCAACTGCGGGAGGAAGCAGGACGCGTTGAAAAGACCTTCAGTGAGTGCTGCCGTGAGCTATCGGACGAGGTAGTTGCCTCCATTCCGGAAACGATCAGGAAGCACAGGGGCACGGACCCCGGAGCCGATCCAGCGCGTAGTGTGGCCGAAGCCTTACGGCGCGTTCTCGAAGACAACATGGATCTTGGCATCGTTGCCCAAAAGGCACGAACGACCGCCGTCCGCCGACTGACCAGCGCTCTGGCTGACCTGCCGACCTGCAACAGTCATCAGGCTCGCACTCTCGATGGGCCCCCACTTGTCGGAGAAGACGATCGGTTGCGCAAAGCGTTCGATCGTGCGGGTTGGCTGTTGATCTGGGCGGAGTGGTGGTCTGCGGCCAAGCCTGCCGTTGCTGCGGCTTGGAAAGCCGCAATGGGGACGGCAGACGATCCCAAAACCCTTCTGGGCGCTTGTGCGGCAGTGGACGACGCCGTTGATCGGGCGAAGCCATTCGAGACCGCCGCAAAAGCACTGGAGGATGCGGCCACCGCGGCGAAGCGCCACGATGACCTGGGTCGGGAGCGTGACCTGAAGGACGCCATCAAGGAAGCCCTCTTGCCGCTCCGTGAATTACGGACCTACGTGAACCAGGAGGCGGAGGCGGCACTGGCATCGGTTTCCGATCGGGCGGCAACCATATTCGAAAGCGTATACGACGGCCGCATGCTGGTCGCCCCGGAGGCTGTGGCAGGTCAGAGAGGCCAGACCCAATTCATCGGCGCTTTCGGTCATGGCGGACATCGGGTCGACGCCCGATACTTGGCCAATACGTCGTGGCTCCGTGCATTTCTATGGTCGTTCTACCTCGCTTTCCGCGAGCGTGCGATCCAGCGGTTCGGTGGCATCCCCCTGCCTTTGCTGCTGGCCGATGATCCTCAGGTGAGTTTCGACAGCGCGCACGCCAAACGCTGGGTACAGCATTTCCGCGGCATGGCGCAGGTGGGGTTGGCTCAATTCATCATTACGAGCCACGACGAAAATTTCCTCAAATGCTTGCGCCTCAACAATTTTCCTGCCCGGCCCATCATGGTTCTGGGGCTTAATTTGAACTCTACTAAGCCGAACCTGATTTTCGATGGGGATGCATTGAAGCGGTGTTGGGAAGAGTTTCAAGGGGCTAAGACATCGAATTGCGATGTGGAGCGCCATGCACAGAATTACATCAAGGCCCTTCGCGAGCATGTCGAGGCCGTGTGTGAGGGGCTGCTTCGCAATGCTGGCGTACGTGTCACCGACACGACGGTAGGCGGACTGTTGAAAGAATTCAAGAAGGCGGACATTCCGGGGTCCTTGCGGCTGGGAGGAGTTCAGGAATTTGCGGATGAACTGGAAAATCAGTCCGTGTTCCGCCGCACCATGAATGAAGCCCATCATGAGGCCGGGCTTCGCCAGCTCGACAGCAAGGATGCCGAGCTGGTTCACCAAGTTTGGCAACATGCGTTAGAAAGTCGGCTCTTTGTTGCGTGTCGGGAAGTCGAACTGCATCAGGCCGGCAACGGCACGGTCGCCCGCGGCGCCTTGGGGCCGCCGGCTAAAGTGATTCCGCTGCGCGGGAAAGACCATTTCCTGGCCCGACCGTTGCTTTTCGCCGGGCGTGTTGCAGCACTAACCGGCGGTCGGGTGGTGATCGAAGCGCCGGAAGTCGAGCAGAAGCCGCGGAAGCTGGCTCCTTTCGGCGCGGTGATGGCAACCACCGACAGCTTGGCGCCCTTGGTTCGGGCTGGCGATACGATCCTGGTGCATATGGTAAAGCGGCCGGCTGACGGCGATCTGGTCGTTGCGGCCGCCGGCGACCGTCTGCTGTTGGGCCGGTTGCATGAGGATTCCCCTCAGGCTCCGGTTGTCAGTCTCGCAGCCATGTCGCAGACAGTGGACCGACCGGTGGCGCCGGTCCGCTTTCCCCGCGGAAGTGCGGAACTGAAAGCCGTGACGGGCGTGATCTGGCGTTCCCGTATTGCCCTTGGGGCACTCGGTGTAGCCGACGATATCGCTGAACTGGGCAGCGACGATGCCATCGGTCTGCCGGCCGATGCCTACTTATTCGAGGTCGACGGCGTCAGCGCCGAACCACGGGCCTTGGACGGGCACTCGGTCATTGCCGGAGCTTGGGTAGACGGGATGGGGATGCTCGACCTGGAGGGGAGGATCGTCATCGCTGCGTGCGAGGGCGAAGATGACACGGAGCAGTTCTATCTAAAACGTATTCACTTCGACGGTGAAACGGCGTGGCTGGTCAACATCAACCCCGATCACAACTCTCTGCCAGTGCGTGTCTGCTGCAGCTTGACGTTTCTGCCACGCCTGAAGCGGTTGGCTCCGGTGATCGGGGTGCTGTTCGATCGTCGGAAATGTTGAGGGGCAATCGTCCATTTACCCTGGATAATTCACCAGGTTTGAAGCTGGGGCGGTGGGCGCGAGTTTAAACCGCTGAATTCGTGTATGATTCTGGTGCTGAAACAGCCTCACCACGGATCAACTGTAAAACAGCACGCGGTCGAGGCCCCAGAGTTCCCATCTTTACCAACACGTTCCCACGCCGATCGGCGTCAGAACCCTACGCCGATTCACAGCCTCAGACCTCCACGCCGGTTTGCCGGCCGTGCCGCATCCCGGACTGGTTCGTCATTGTGTCTGCCGCCGCAGAGCCCCTTTCCCTTTGCCTGGACCGGAGCCGGATTATTCCGACCCCGGTGGAGGGCGCTATCAGTGCAGCAGCTGGATCAATGGGGGGCTCGAGCGGGCAGCAAGGTGGCCGATGCGGGATCGCCGAAATCGGGCGCCGACCGGCTGCCGTCCTTTATCCAACCCCGTTGATCGTAGCCGATCATCAGGAACTCTTGTCAGAGGTAGATAGGGCCTTTCGAGCGGACAGAAATTCTTCTAGGCCGGGATGTCGCAGGCTCTTCTTCAATTGTTGGAGTGATACCCGGCCGGCGGACAGCAGTTCCACGGCTTGGTCCTGCCATCGTAAGAGCCTGTGATGAAGCAGTTGATCGGAAAACTCGTCGCCCATGATAGAGCTGGCGCCCGGTAGTCCTCCCCCGATGTAAGCATCGCAGATCGCGAGTGTTTCCCTCTTCGTTTTGACAAACTGCACCGCCAGCAGGGCAACAATGGCATCCGGTGGGCATGAATTGGCCCAATGCTCGACGTACAGGCGCGACCATACGGTTTCGACATCGCAGGCGGCGGACGCCTCAACCAGAAAGCAGGTGTCACGGGTATAAGGGGCCATGGCCTGGACGGAGCTGAGGTCGGGCCGCTCGATGATGATCCGACGATAGCCATGGGCATGGGCGCTCTCGATGGAGGGCAACACAGGCAGGCCTCGGAAGTACTCCGACAGCGGGGCCTCCCCGCCGTAGCCGATGCGGTCGTTGGCGATCACGCGGGCGGCGGGGCCAGCGTGATCCGTCAGCGGCATCGTCGCTTCCAGCAACCCCTTGGCTTCTGTTTCGAAGAATCCGGTTCCCAGGACCACGCAGCCGAAGGGGCGGCGCCGGACGCCTTCCTCCAACGCCCTGGAGAGGGCCTCGGGCAGTTGCTGCGTGGTTGTGAACGTTTGCGCCGCCGGCAGCAAGGCGTGGCTATCGACGAACGGTTCTTTGACCAGCATCTCGCCATCCTCTGTTACGATGCCGAGCACATCGGTCACCACCTCTTGCGGATCGTCGATGTCCAGGCGCAGCAGGAGGTCGATATCCCTGTGGAGATTGGTCGGCTGGGGGGTCTCCACCAGGACGATGACGCGAACCGACGCGTCCTGGACCAGGTTGCTGGCACAGATCATTCGGTCACTGTGGTCCCGCCAGGATTCCTGCACGAGGAGTAACGGCCCGAGCACGAGCAATGTACCGCTCGGAAGGCGGCTCAAACCCGGCGAGAAAAGACCGCTGTCGCCAAGGTTGATCGCCGAGCCAGAATCGGCTCCCAAGCCTTCGGTGTAGGTCAGCGCGCTATCGGTTGCGGCTTGGTACCGGCGAATCGCCGCATCAACAGCCTCTTCCGAGGTGGCCACGTACAACCCGGGCATGGGACCATCCGGCCAGATCGTCGTCGCCATGCGCTCCGGTGCCCGCTCGCTGAGAAGCGCCCGCTCGAGCGCTTTCGGGGCGACGGCAACGCCGTGTTTCACCTCCAGGCGTCCGGTCAGCCGGGCGATGGCCCGGTCATCGAGACGGGCTTCCGCAACTCGGGCCGGAAAGGCAAGAACCTCGGGCCAATTGCGCAGCCCTGGGAGGGCTGCGAGCAAATCGAGTGCATGGCCATGCTTGATCGTCAAATCATGGGAAGCGAGATAGGCACGCAGGGGCTCAGCCAATCCTTTGAGGATCTGGGCGTCCATGATGATCTCCATCGGGCATCGAACCGGTGCACGCGTTGCGGAAAGCCCTTGGGGATCACAGTGGATGATCGGCAGGAACTTGTTTGCACCGTCTTCGTCAAACCCATGAGGGCGCGTGCGGCTGGCGACGGCAACCGGAGGGAATCATGCCACCAGCCAAGCAGATTTTCAACCGCGCATCGTTTGGGATGATGTTCAAGCATCTCAGCAGCGAAGGCCCGAACTGTAAAACAGCACGCGGTCGGGGCCCAGAGTTTCCATCTTTACCAACATGTTCCCATACCAATCGGCGTCAGAACCCTACGCCGATTCACAGGCTGTCGCGAAAGGGAGAGGTTACGCGCCCGGATTCTTGCACTTCAAACCTTTCCTAGACCTCAGACAGTTGACTTCGTTGAATCTTGTGGGGCTCGCAACTGCATTCTTGTTATGCGACCAAAGCTGTTTGATGCTGAAAATTTTCAATGAAAAGTCTCAGGTGAAAGCGACAGGGGTGGTCATCCAAGACACCAGCGCCGCGGCGTGGGCCAACGCCCGGAGGTCGCTGCCGCGCTCGGCCAGAGCCAGATCGCGGTTCACCGTCAGCGGCAGGCCTTCGAGGAAGGCGGCGAGGCGGTGTGGATTGGTGGCGTGGCCGTCGGTGACGGCCTGACGGCAGGCGGCGCCCAACACACTCCACTGCGTCCAGGCCGCGCGCAGCGGATGGGCGGCGAGGGCGGCGTCCAGGCGGCCCAGCGCCAACGCGGTGCGCTCCAGGGCGCGGGCGGCAGGGTCGGGGACCGGCATCAGCATGGGGGGATCGTCCGCGCGGAGAAGGGGAGGGGACCGAATTAAAGCAAACCGGCCTGTTTCTTCCAAGGTCCCTATTTCTGCCGGGCGGAGGCGTAGCTTCCGATAAGGCCACATTATCGGAAGCTATGTCTTGCCGCCCTCCATTCAGGTCGTTACAGTAGCGAGCCGCTCGCCCCCGGTTTGACACCAGTGGCAACCGGCGCCTCGTTTCGGCCCTTCCAGAGTATCCTCCGCATGCAGATCGACTGCCCGGTGTGCCGGTCCAGCGCCACTCTTGAGCCCAAAACCGGTGACTTCAGCCGGATCACGTGCCCGCGCTGCGGCGCCTTCCAAATCAGCGGTTCTGCCGAAGCGATGCTGCCCAGTCGTTTGGATCGAGATGACGTGGCTTGGGCGCGTCTGAGTCACGCTCTCCGGATCGGTGCCGCGGCGGGCACGCCGCAGATGGTGACGAGCGGAAACCTTGATGAACTGGTGACGCGCCGCCTTCCGGGTATGGCGGAAACGCTGCCGCGCCTCCTGAGGATCATTGGTGGCCGCTTGGCGGATCATCATCATGGCACGGTGGTACTCGACCCGGCCGCCGTCGCGTCGTTGGTCGGCGTGGTTAATGAACGGGACGTTGCCGAACTGGTCGCGGACGGGATCAGGAAGGAGTTGATCAAACCTGGCGCGCGGGATCTTGAGGTGGGCCTGACCGGTCAGGGCTGGGCGGCGATCGACGGAGGCAATCACGGTACGCAGGGAGGAGGTGCGTACCGGCCGCCAGCAAGCGATACCCGGGAACGTCAACATCCTCCTGCTCCGAAACAGCGCGCGATGGTCCTTGCTGATTGCAACAACTGCGGGCCGGGACGACGGGCTGATGTTCTCTCCCGGACCGAACACGAGCGTCCGTTGGGTGAGGATTCTTGGATCAAGGAAGTCTTCACCGTTCTGGAGTGCCGTGGTTGTGGGATCCCTTTCGTGAAGCGGGAGATCACCTGCTCAGAGTGGGAAGACGTGCAGCATGACCCCTTCACCGGTGAAGAGAGTCTCTACATTCCGGTGGAAATCGCCTACTGGCCGGCACGCTCTGCACGCCAAAAGCCGACGTGGGTCGCGACTCTTGAGGACGAAGCATTGAGGCAAGCCGTCGAAGAGGTCTACGAGGCCCTCGATCATGACCTCCTGATGCTTGCGGCCATCGGGGTGCGGACGGCCTTTGATCGTGCTTCTGTAATCCTGTTGGAGCGGGATGCGGGCAGCTTCAGAAGGAAGTTGGAAGAAACCGAGAAAGCCGGCCACCTCACTGCTCAGCAAAGGCAGGCCCTGGAAATCGTGACGGACGCCGGCAACGCGGCGGCACATCGTGCCTTCCGACCGACGGCTGAGAGCGTCAACACTTGCGTGATAGTCATCGAGCGCTTTCTTGAACAAGCCTTCGTCCTCGCTGCAGCGGCCACAAAGGTTAAGCGTGAAACGCCGCAGCGTTAGACGGATAGATTATGCAATATGGGAAAGGATTGATGAGCTTGCTGCTCTCAGGTAGCGTTCCTGATGTTGCTGGTCTCAAAGTACCCCGAATGTCGTCTTTCGACTATATTTCTTGGCCAGACCGCCAGAATGCGACCTGCATTCGCACACTGCTGAAGGAAGGCCCTCGGTCAATTGCACAGACCCCAGCATGGCCGGTATCGGCATGACCAGGAGACCAAAAGCCTCGCCGACTATTAGAACGGCCGACGCTGTCACGGTGACGATGGGCACCGCCCTTGAGCGTCTGACCGCGACGGCGGAAAAGGCGAAGCAGTTCGCCGATCAATCGCGCTCGACCAGCACCAAGCGCGCCTACAAGGCCGACTGGAGCGACTTCAGCCGCTATTGCGACGCACATGAGGTGGCCTCCCTGCCGGCAACGCCAGAAACCGTCGGGCTATACATCACGCATTTGGCGGAGACCGGCTTCAAGGCGTCCACCATCCAGCGCCGGCTCTCTGCGCTCCGTGAAGCCCACCGCATCCAAGGCCTCCCGCTCGACACCAACCATCCGGCCGTGCGCGATGTTTGGCGGGGCATCCGCCGCGCCATTGGCGCGCTTCGCAAAGCGAAAACGCCAGCAGTGGCCGATGACCTCCTGGCCATGGTCGGTGCGCTCAGCGACGATCTGAAGGGCAAGCGCGACAAGGCCCTGCTGCTGTTCGGCTTTGCCTCGGCGCTCCGCCGCTCGGAGTTGGTCGGCCTTGATCACGGGCCGGGTGAAACGGCGGATGGCACGGGCTGGATCGAGGTGCACACCGAGGGCATTAAAATCCGCCTGACCTCGTCCAAGACCGACCAGGAGGGGCATGGACGCTCCATCGGTGTCCCTTATGGCGAGCGCCCGGAAACCTGCCCGGTGCTGGCCCTGCGCCACTGGATGATGGCTGCCGGGATCGTCCATGGACCGGTGTTCCGCTCCGTGAACCGCGGGGGCTATGTCCAACCGGACCGGCTGTCCGACCGCGCCGTCTCCTTGATTGTCAAACAGGCTGCCAAGAATGCTGGCCTTGATCCGGCTGAGTACGCCGGCCACAGCCTTCGCAGCGGCCATGCCACCACCGTCGCCATGAATGACGGCGACGAGCGCACGATCCAGGCTCAGCTCGGGCACCACAACCCGGAAATGACGCGACGGTACATCCGGGAAGCGAACGTGTTCCGGCGCAGTTCGGCCGGCAAGCTCGGGCTCTAACTCCCGGTGGCTGAGGAGGCCCGCCCTTGAGGCCTGAACGGAGCCTCCCTCTTCGCCGCGCAGGAGCAGGCGCCGCCCGCCCTCCTGCATCTGGACTAAACCAGCTTCCACTTGCGTTTGGCGATTCTGCTGCGGTGGACCGAGTAGTTCTCAGTCGTGAAGGTGACGCCTTTGATATGATGCGCGGTGATCTCGTCGGCCACGACGCGTAGCGTGTTCTCGCGGGTGTCCTCGCTCGGATCATACCGCACGGGTTTGAACATGCTGAACAGGCTGTTTTTGGGCTTCCGCTCTTCGACCTTCTCAGGCGGTGGCGGAACCTCTTCCCACAGCCGGTAGTCGTATTCCTCGCCGTCCTCGGTAGACAGGCACTGCATCGCCGACAGCTCTGCGCCCTCCGGAAGCACCATCATCTCCACGCGGGAGGCGTGATGGAAAAGTGCAACGTTGCGATGCTCTCCAGGGCACTGGACGGACGGAAACAGGATGCCGTCGAGCCCCGGCGCGGGCCGCCGCGCCAGATAGTCCGCGATCATCTGGGTGACGAGGTATTCGGTCGGTTCGTCGTCGGGCGTCACGGGCATTGTGATCCGCTCGCTGAGCCCCTCCACGAACTTGGCGAGCACCAGCCGGTCAAGGTAGTTCTGGTCGAAAATGCTGCCGGTGACATCCACGGACTGTAGCGCTTTCACATCGAGCAGGCGGACCGGGCGGATCAATTGGAACTCGCCGATGAGTGCTCGGCTGCCGACGGGCGGTCGCACCTCCGCGAGGGCGACGGCCTTTTCGGACGCGCCGTAGAACATGGAGATGCCGTTTGCATTCATGCGGCCCGCGCGCGCGAGCTTTCCTGGCGGCGGCCCGATGTGGATATCCGGCCGCTTCATCGCCTCTTCGAGGTCTTCAGGCCTGTGGAACACGCGTGCACGGAAGAACGATCGGTGCTCGGTGTTGGGTCCCGCTGTGATGACCACCGGACGACCCTCACGCGTGACGCTGCTGTCCATGTCGGAGAACAGGCGGAATAGGAACGTTTCCGCGCTTTGGTTGAAGAAACGGGACTTCGACTTTAGGGAGTGTTCGATGCTTTGCCATTCGAAGGCGAACTCCTGGTCATCGACGCCCTTCTCCTCATACCGGCTTTCCTTGGAGAACTCCCACTTCTCGCCCATCTGAGCCATCTCGATATCGCAATTGCGGAGGTCGAGGAAGTCGAGGACATCGCGTGCGATGTCCTCCTCGATCATCGCAGCGCCCTGGATGACGTACAGGACGGGTTCGCCGGGGGGGCCCACTCGTAGTCGCTTTCCTTGTCCCACTGGAGCATCCGCTCGTAGTCGTCACGCTGGTTGGACGTGCGTTGGTAGTGCCGTTCGAAAGCGCCTTCGATGTGATCGGCCAAATCCTCGATCGTTATGCAGGGTTCTTCTTCGTCGTTGCAGTAGTCGCAGGTGGCAACCTCTCCTTCCTTTACGACGCGTTCGCGCAGGAAGGGCTCGCCGATGCAGCCGCAACAGATTTTTCGATTGGAATTGTCTGGCAAGAGAACCGTTCCAGCTTTGCCTGAAGATTGAGCGGACAGGTCTGCGCCCCGTCACTTTCTAAACGGCAGACTACCCTCTCCGATAGGGCGCCGGAAAGCGTCAAACCTAGGGTTTTTGGTTGCCTGCGGCACCCGTAAGAGCGATAGGCCGCGAGGGCGCAACGGGCTTTCCCACCGGCGATCCGCACGCCTGCGCCGACTATGAGGACGTCGGCGGGCAAACCGCCGAACCACGACAGCTGCAGGGCAACGGTGACCACGTTAGCGAAGGCTGCCGTCTCCAGCATTGTTGGCCGCGGGCGCAGGACCCGGCTAACCGGTGGTGGCGACGGCCGGGCGCCTCGGACCATTGGCGCCCGCTCTGCGGTCCACCAGTTCGGCGCAGACGACAGAGAGGGCGACGCCGGCAAGTGACCCGGGCGCCACCATGAACTCCGCGGAGTTGAGGACCGGCGCAAGCCACTCCGTCCGATCGACTTGCGCGACCGATCGCTGCTCCCGGTGAGCCGCGACACCCTGGCCGGCACCGAAGAGTTGTTGGCGCTGCGCTAGGCCGACCTCAACGTAGTGGAAATTGCCTTGAATCCGGCCGCGCAACCAGGCGAGGCGACCATTCGGATCCGCCGTTCCGGAATGGACCAGGAGGGGCAGGGCGCCGTGGCCTGGCTATCCGCTGAGGTCGTGGCGGCGCTCACAGCTTGGCGGGCGACGGCGCCGCGGAGGAGTACAGATTCAGGAGGGGAGGGTTGAGCCGACCGCGCTTTGGTCTGAGCACCAAGTTGCCGAGAAGCCGATTAGCATGAATTAAGTATAGCACGAAGACAGGCCTCGTCATACCGCAACCGGTAGGCCAGACGCATTAAGAGCAATCCTTTAAGATGAAGTTCAGGGGAGAGTTACGCCCATCGCCTGAGTAATACGCAAATATATATTTAGGTATTGGCGTCTCCGGATACCACTGATGGAGGAGGTTTTCCTCAATGCTTGCTGATAACGCTAGTCGGTCCTACCTCTCAGGTCTGGGCAAGTCTGGGCGTGAGCGCAACGGGATTTAGGGAGGGTGATGCATGATCGAAGTACCCCCTGGCGTCGAAGGAACTGGCGGTGGATTCTTTGCCAGATTGAGCACAACGCTGACCAGATGGAGAGACCCGCTCCAGGCAACTGGCGCGATCATTGGTATCGGAATTGCGCTCTTACCGATTGCGAACGCTTTATGGGTCCGGATCAAGCGTGTCTTCCTCGCCGCGTTCAGCCGGCCTGGTGTTGCGATTGAAGTGGACCAAGAGCCTGTCAAGAGCTTGTCGGTCGAAGACCCTCAAGTGAACCCTAGCAAAGACGAAGATGGTGGCAAGAAGCCAACCAAGAGATTGCCGGCTGAGGCACTTGCGACAATTCTTAGTCTCTACGAAAACGGTCGTGAGATGATGGGCGACGATTTCACCATGGAAGCACAGCAGAGGGGGAGAGTGGAAGAGAAGGTGTTCCCATAAGTTGATTGCTCGCCTTTGGCTACCGTTTACCTAAATCGGAGGAAACTATGATTGTCGATTCTCGTGATCCTGACGTGAACACTCAGGTGGTGCTGAGCCGGCCAGCAGCCGCAAGGTCAGTAAGTCTATCGATCCTCCGGGCGTTTCCTGCGGAATGCCAAAACCCTACAATCGAAGCTACGGTCAGTCGGGGGTTCGCCAAACAAGTTTTGTGTTCAACGACAATCTTCATGCATGGCGGGAATGGTGATCTCATTGGCAAAATCACCATTGGGGTTGATTACAAGCTTATGGAGCAGCAGGTTAATCAAGGCGTGATAATCAAAATAGATCCCGCTTTGCCGCTAACCTCCCAGCTTTCAGGTCGTCTGGATGACCTGATCTCCCATATCAGAATTGTCTCCAAAAATCTTGATCTTCAGTCGATCTCTGCGGTATTCTACTACCGTCCTGAGGTGGCCGCCAATCCGACGCTTTTGGAGAAGGCTCGACAAGCATGTGGCACTGCCCCGTTGTCCAAAAAGGACAGCGACACCCTAACGCAAAAGGTTCAACAGCTTCAGGCAAAGCTGAACGAACTCGAAGATGCGGAATACCTGAAGGTGCATTTGGTGCCGCATGCGCTTCCTGAAATGTGCATAGATTTTATTCATAGACTTTAGGCTGCGGAGTTGCTCCTGCGTCCGCAGGAGCAATTCACCCATGGCAGCGAAGTGTTGTAGTGTCTGAGTCGACCAGGGGCCGCTGTTCCGGTCGATCTACCTCTCCGGTCGGGTGCGCGATGCCTCTTTGCCAACCAGTGTGGTGTCGGTAAGCCTCAAGCGATTCGCCGCTGCGGCGGGGATGGAGCCGGAGGCCGTGGCGGATGTGCGGCCATTCGACCCATGTCGGCGCCGCCCAGGACCTACAACAAGCGGGGACCATCCTGCTCAATCTGCAGACTAAGAGACTGCTTTCAGAGTGAACCGTGGCGGTTTGCGGCGGAGAAGACCGCACCCTACAGTCGGCAGGAGGAGGATAATCCGCTTCATCCCGGTCCTATAGGCAGTCGAACCACTCACTGGCCTGGATCGATTGGTCCCCGCCTGTTGCATGGGCAGTGCGAGCGCATCTGCCCCCCTGCTCACGTCGCCTTGTTGGGCCAGGGCCAGGGTATCGCCCCGGACACACTCTCGACCGTCTGAGCGGTGTGACCGATCTCGATCGCCTGCAGCCGCAGGCCGACCGCCTCGGGCAGCTGTCCAACCAACTGTTCCGCTCGCTCCGGAGTCTTCGCGCGGGTGTGCCAGACCTGCACCGGTATGACACTAGCAGGTCGCGGAAAAACGAACATATTTCGGCTTTTTGCCTCTGCTGAGGCTTGGAAATGGCGTTTCCACCGCCCGTTTTTGTCAGAATGGAGCGCCTTTTCGCGCTCCGAGACGCTCGGAGCCGCCGTTCAGGCGGACTCCGGGCGTCATTATGCCGCCGCCAGCAGCTTGGGCCGGCGGATCAGGTTGTAGGCGGTAGCGGTCAGGGTGAACATCCAGCCGACGCGGGCCGTGCCGAGATGACGCGTTTTGCGCAAGCCAGCTCCCTTGATCCAGCCGAACAGCTCCTCAATCCGTTTGCGGATTCTCAGGCTGACGGCGTAGCCGGGGTGACGGGTGGTCCGGCCGTCGACCGCCGAGCGGCGGTTGCTCGTGTTCTGCGCGACGTGCGCAGCGGCGCCCAGGCTGCGCATGTTCGCCACGAAATCCTTGGTGTCATAAGCCTTGTCGGCGCCCACCGTGATGCGGTGGCGGTCGGGGATCGCCTCGACCATGGACACCGCCGCTTCGCGTTCAGCCAGACCGGTGGCCGCGGTGAGCCGGACATTCACCACCAGGGCGTGACGGTTCTCCATCAATGCATGGCCCATGAAGGCCAGCTTCGCCGGCTGCCCGTTGCCCTTGCGGTACAACCGCGCCTCAGGATCGCTGGTCGAGGCATGGGTCTCGTTGGACCGCTTCTCACCATGGAAGTCGCGGTCGCCGTTGCGTCCCGGCCCCGGCGGCTCGCCACTGCCATCTTTGGGCCGGAAGCTCTTCACCGACGCCCAGGCTTCGATCAGCGTTCCATCCACCGAGAAGTGCTCGTCCGACAGCAGCGCCTTGACCCGGGGTTGACCCAGAACGGCGGCCAGGAACTTGGCCGCCACATCGCCGGCCAGCAGGCGCTCACGGTTCTTGGTGAACACCGTCACGTCCCACACCGGGGCGTCCATCGACAAGCCGACGAACCAGCGGAACAGCAGGTTGTAGTCAAGCTGTTCCATCAACTGGCGTTCCGAGCGCACCGAGTAGAAGGCCTGGAGTAGCAGCGCCCGCAGCAGCTTCTCCGGCGGGATCGATGGTCGGCCGATCGTCGAGTACAGTCCCTCGAACGCCGGCGACATCACCTCCAGCGCTTCATCAACGATGGCACGGATCGGTCGTAGAGGATGGCTCGCCGGAACACGGGCCTCACAGCTCACATAGCTGAACAGCCCCTCGCTGTGTTCGTCCAATCCCCGCATCGTCACCTCACCGGCCGCAGTCTCTTCAAACGGAGAGAATCACGACCGGCAAGCCGGGCATAGCCTTTTTCCGCGGCCTGCTAGAGCCTACGGAAGGCGGCAGAACGGCGACGGAGGGAAGCAATGACCGACATTAACGACACACTCGACGTCAATGCTCCGTATTCCAGAGCATCTTCAGCCTGCCATTGAGAGCTTTTGGAGCCATCAGGTGGCGCTTCTTCAAACTGCTGCCACATTATCATAGAATAGGATCTGGGATAGCTTTTGCGTTAGAAATGGTATCTATGTATACAATTTCGCTATAACGGTTGTTGGGGGGCGTGATGGCTCATAAAATTCATGCGATCCGATTTAAGCAGTGGCTTTCAGAATGGGACGAATTCGCATTTGATTTGGAGCATCATCGGCGTAAGCCCGATGAGCATATCCTGCTTTTCTCCATGCCCGCAGTCCAACTGCGTGCCCTGAGCGGTGTGTACCGGCGAGTTCGAAGTAACAAAGGCGGTGAAGGGCTTCAACGCCTCCATGACCCTAAGCGATCGGCGGCAATTCGTGACTTTGTTCGATTTGGACACCCTTATAGCAGCTTGCCCATGGCTGCCCGTGATAAAACCTCAGCTGCGATGCGGAAACCTGGTTGGTTGCCAACGGCTATTGTTGTCAATATCCTCACGGCAGATGACGAGCGGCGCGGGCGTAAAGTCGCGGCCAGTGATATAGTCGAGATTAATGTTGAGGATGAAAATCGTGCTGAACTAACTCTGCCATATTCTAACCGCCTTGAGCAATGGTCTCCTTCCGACTTGGAACCGTTCGAAGTCATTGATGGCCAGCATCGGTTATGGGCCTTCGATGAGGCGCTCAGGGATGGCAGTTTACCCGGAGATTTCGAGTTACCGGTAGTTGCCTTCACCGGCCTTGATGTAGGCTGGCAGGCGTATTTGTTCTGGTCAATTAATGTCTCTCCAAAACGTATTAACCCTAGCCATGCATTTGATCTCTTTCCGTTGCTGCGTTCAGCAGAATGGTTGGAAACTCTTTCTGATTTGCGGATATACCGCCAGGCGCGAGCGCAAGAGCTAACGGAAATCCTTTATAGTCAGCCAGAGAGCCCGTTTCATAATCGCATTAACATGTTGGGAGAATCTTCAAAAACGGCGCCACTTGGTGCAGGTGTAACTCAAGCTGGCTGGGTACAGGCAATTACTATAAGTTTTCTTTCAACGGGTAGCGGGCGATCAGTTAGCGGCCTTTTTGCTGCTAATATCACACCTGCAAGCGGACCTCTTCGCTGGTCACGTCCTCAGCAGGCGGCATTTCTGATCGCTATATGGAATGCAATTTATGAACACGTTACTTGTTCTACGCATGAATGGGTTGACCAACTTATTCGCCCAAAAGGGCAAGAAACCTTGGATTATGACCCCGCACAAGCATTTATCGGTAACAGGACAATGCTTAATCAGGAGCAGGGTGTGCGCGGTATATTGGCTGTAGCAAATGATATATTCTTTTCACTTGCCCAGCGAAAACCAGGGTTATTTGAATTGGATACTGCTTTAACGCCTGGAACAGCGACCAATTCTGAAGATGTAACAATTGCACTAGATGAGCTAAAGCAATCCGAGATCTTTAAAAAGATTAGCGATTTCGGGATGGCTATTTCTCATTTCGACTGGCGGTCTGCGGATGCGCCAGGAATCACTGAGGAGCAGCGCATGCTTAAGCGTGCATTTCGCGGCAGTAGCGGTTATGTGGCACTGCGCGAGCAACTCTTTCGTCATCTCACTAACGGTCCCGAGGATATCGCGGAGGTGGCGGGCGAAGTTTTGAAACGGCTATCCTAATATGAATGCCCCATTAGAAGTGACCGACAAATCGATTCTGGCCCTTGCTGATCCAAGCGCCGTTGTCAATGCTTTGAGCCGATTTCGTACGCAAGCCTGCCCACCCTGGCTGCCGGCCGCGCACCCATATCAAGATGGCATGCTTCCGACAGGAAAAGCCGCTTTCGCTGCGGTATCCGATTCTGACATGCTAGAGGTAATCGCTATACGGGGGCCTCTCCACGCTATTGACGGCTGGAGTTACCTTGGAAGGGCTTTTTCTGCCTTGCTAAGTGGGCAAGCTCACGCTGTACGACATCTATCTTATTATGCAGAACTGCGAGCTGCTCTCTCAATACTTGCGAGTTCCAGTATCGGAATATTCAATCGACGAAATGCGGTTATCGACGCATTAGGCAAATCCCATATAATGTCCGATATATCTACCCATGAAATGGCTTGGCTTGCGCTGGCCGAGTGGTCGACGGGGCCATCGAGCATGGAGCGACTAATCAGTCCAGTTCAGTTGGCTGGCGCGTCTCTGCTTAAGTCTTTCCGGGAATTTTTTCCTGCGCAGACTTTAGCTGGTGCGCGTGAGTTAATGTATAACTGGGGCTTCGATCTTCGGCTGGGTGCGGATGACCGCGACCAGCGAAATTGGTCAAGCTATCAACCGACCGCACTTCGTCCTATTTCAACTACTCCGGCTCAGGATGTAGCATTTCTTTCAATGTTTTGGAGGACACTCCGGCCGAATGGCGTGGAGATTGAGCGACATTTGTTGCGCATTCTTCTTGAGACCGAGGCAAGAAACCATGGCCTTGAGGTGTCAGATTATGCGCACAGCTATTCCCGATTAGATGAAATAACTAAGTCCATCGTATCCTTCGATTTTCTGACTCGGGTTAGTGATCCTTATGACCACCAATTCAATTCCTGGCTGGCGAACACTTCATATCCGGCACACCCTTATGCAATGATGTGTCGGGCTGGTCTTCTTCTTAGATTGGCAACGGGAATGGCTGAAGAGAATCTGCGCGCTTCAGGCGTCCATCCTTCGCATCATTTTAATGATTGGTGGCAGGATTTTGGTGCTTGCCATGGTCTATGGGATCCGAATTTCCCACCTTTGGCCACTGCTGACCTTTGGGAGGATATTGATCTTGCCCTTGAGGAAAGTGCTACTGCGCCTAACAGTCATCGATATGCATGGCTCTCAGCACTGCAGGGTAACGCCATGCGGATATGTGAAGCAGAACGTGCTGCCCTATGGAGTCTCTTCCGATAAAATACATGGGAACTAAACTTTAGTGCCTGTTTAAGAATCGGCGGAAAACCCAATACGTGATGGAAACGCAGGAACTCTTCCCCCCGCCGGCATGCTTTCTATTAGCCGCATTCTCTAACAGGCTCTTAAATGTTCAGTGAGCTGATGTGGTGGACGGCCCTTCCACCTTGTAGGATCGGCGGCAAGCTGATGCCGTTGAAGAAACCAACTCAGAAGGGCCGTCCATGGGAGAGGTGGTGACGATCGATCTGGACTAGGCGAAGAATGTTTTCCAGATCCATGGAATTGCCGCGAATGGAAAGATCCTGATCCGTCGGCAACTGCGGCGAGGCGAGGTTCTGAAGTTCTTTCAGAGCGTGTCGCCTTGCCTGGTCGGGATAGAGGCCTGTGGCACGGCGCATTTCTGGGCGCGCAAGATTGCGGCTTTCGGGCATACGGTGAGGCTGATGCCGCCCGCCTACGTCAAACCGTATGTGAAGCGGGGCAAGACCGACACGGCTGATGCCGAAGGCGATTTGCGAAGCGGTCACGCGGCCGACCATGCGCTTTGTGGCCGTCAAGAGCGTGAACCAGCAGGCCGCGCTGATGCTGCACAAGACCCGCGACTTGCTGGTGCGGCAGGGAACGATGCTGACCAACGGGTTGCGCGGGCACCTTGCAGAGTTCGGGATCATTGCGGTCAAGGAGCCCGGCGGCGTGAAGGCAGTGACCGTGGCCCTCCATGAGGCGCAGGATCGCTTTCCGGAGCTGGCGCGCTTGGCGTTGCACGGCATCGTCGAGCAACTCCGGCAGCTTGAGGCCGAGATCGAACGGCTTGAGAAACACATCCTCGCCTGGCATAGGGCCAACGATGCCAGCCGGCGTTTGGCGACCATTCCCGGCATCGGACCGATCACTGCAAGCGCCATCACCGCGGCCGTGCCGGACAGTACGCTGTTTCGCTCCGGCCGGCAGTTCGCCGCATGGCTCGGCCTGACGCCGAAGGCCCAAAGCAGCGGTGGCAAGGAGCGCCAGGTCGGCATCAGCAAGCAGGGCGACGGCTATGTTCGCGGCCTGCTCGTCGTCGGCGCAACCGCAGTGATGCAGTTGGCCCGCAAGGACAACGCCAGCCGCAGTTGCGCGACGAAGCTGCTGGAGCGCAAGCCGGCGAAGCTGGCCGCCGTGGCTCTGGCCAACAAGACCGCGCGCATCGCCTGGGTGGTGATGACGCAGGGAGTGACCTACGCTGCGCCGAGCGTAGCGTAGACAGCATCCATCTCGCGGGCGTCGGATGGCTCGGCGGGGTGGGGGCAAGGGTGGTGAGACGTCATGACGAACCGGCAGGACCGGCGATCAGCCAAACCCATGGGGACCAAGCGCCACCGAGCACGATGAGCTGATTTGGGCGTCGATCCGCGGAATTCATCAAGGCCAGCAGCCAGCGGCTGCAACAACAGACCGGACACATGGATGCATCCTTCTCGGCCCGTCAACGCGGATTTCCCTCTTTCGCCGGAGGTGCCGTCCACACATGGTCGAGCAAGCCGTTCTGATCGAAGGCCGTCTTGGCGTCAGCTCCAGCCAAAAGCTGGTCGGGGATCGCATCCGGGATAACAGGCTCTTTGCATCGGGCCATGGTGGGCCTCCTTCCGTTCTAGGATAACCCCGCCAAGTACGAAATTCCTGACACTCTCACTCAAGTTGTGAGTTTGACTCAACATCGTGATATTGAAGGGTAAAGATCCATCTCCTCGACGGAGACGACCCGTGGCTCTGACTACTTTCGATGTCCGATACGCCGGAACCCTTTACCTAAGCCCGGACGGTGCTTGCAAGCTGACGGTGGCTTTCGAGCCGAGCGCGCTCGCATATCAACACGCAACCGGGCAGTCGCCAGCGCCGGGCACGGATCTACCGCGCCGGGACGTGATCCGGTTCGATGCTGACGCCAGGGAAATTGAAATCACACCGATCATAATTTATCCACCGAAGGATCAATTCCTCCGACCCCGCTTCAATAATATCCGGACGATACTCTTCGAAGGGTATGAAGTCGTTCTGCCGCAAACGCCCGATGAAGTAAAAAACGCACTGGCGGTCCTGCCGGAGGGCTTTTATAAGCGCGCTGAATACGGACTAGGCCTGCCTAAGGTCTACCTCCCGTTCATCAAGCAGATTGAACATCTGACGAATGTTACGCGCCTCGTGGTTTCCAAGGTGCGTGATCCGGCACTGAATGGTGACACCCTAACTCTTGGGCATGACCAAGTTGATGCCGCACTTACCTACCTCAGCCGTATTGCCGATCGCCACCAACGACGGAGCCTTCAGGAACGTAACGCCCACGTCTGGAACCATCTGATCTCGCCACTAGATCCCGACACCTATCCTGAAGAGGTGCCGCCATACACGGAAGATACCATCTTCGAGACTCTGAACGTGGTTCGTAGCTCGAAGCTGAAACTTTCGAGCAAGGATGAGACCGCCCTTGTGTCGGAAGTTCAAAAGCGGGTCAATGATCTCAAGCGCGCGGCGCCAGAGAAGCTGTTCCAACTCCATCGCAATATCGAACTGGTCAATCTCGATACCCTCATCGTGAATTTCAAGAAATTGTTAGATCAGCCGAAGAAGACTGAGAAGCGGTGGCAGAAAATCTTCGATCTGAACCCGTTCATACTGTCGATGATATTTGGATACCCCGTGGTAAAGGTCTTGAGGGAAGCGAGCGTTGGCGCTCCGCATCTTGATGGCAGCGGGGCCAAGATCGCCGATTTTCTGGCGAAGAATCCAGTCACCAGTAACGCGGCACTTGTCGAACTGAAGACGCCGCAAGCAGAGCTGCTCGCGGCCAAGCCCTATCGTGGGGCGACAAATGCCAATCCGGTCTACCAGCCGCACGCCGACCTATCGGGCGCTGTGGCCCAGGTCCTTGATCAGCGCTACCGCCTACAGAAGGATATAGCGACTCACCGGAGCAACAATCGTGGGCTTGAGCTCACAACCTATCACGTGGATTGCGTCGTCGTGGCGGGCCGGACGCCAGAGGACGAGGATTGCAGGCAGTCGTTCGAGATTTACCGCCAGAGTCTAAAGGACGTGCGTATCGTCACCTTTGACGAACTTCTGATTAAGCTAGAATCGCTTCGCGAGTTCCTAGCCACGACCGCGCGGCCGGCCGCAGAAGCGGACGAGGCCGCAAAAGCGCACGAACTTATTAGGCCGGAGGACCGCTCAAAGTATGAGGCCGAGGACGACTTCTACGACCTGGAAGAAGACGAAGAAGACATTGTTCTCGACGACGAACTCGATCCCGACGATGTGCTTGATCCTGACGAAGCTTGATCTTGCAAAGTGTGATGTCGATAAGACGCTGGCCGACGGGGGAACGGGCTGATGCCTACTCCCCGCCGACCGTGCCCTTCAGAGCAGCCCAGCCTTGGACTTCGACTGTTTGCCCACCACGACGGCGATCTCCTCGTCGGTGGCTACAGCAATCCCGATCCCGTTGCATACCGGCTGCTCATGTCCGCTCCTGACCGATAGTGTTGAAAAAGTCGGTGTTGCCGGCCGCTTGAAGCCCTGATTCAATCCTCCTTGGCAGAAGGAGGACGCAGCGGTGATGGGCGAGCGGACGGTGATGCAGGAGGCACTGTTCTACGAGTTCAGCCTCGAGCGGCACGTGCCGTCAGATCACCTGCTTCGCTCGATCGACCGGTTCGTCGATCTGTCCGGCATCCGCGTGCATCTGCGGCCGTTCTACAGTGAGATGGGACGGCCCTCGATCGACCCGGAGCTGATGGTCCGGATGCTCATCATCGGTTACTGCTTCGGCTTCTGCTCGGAGCGCCGGCTGTGCGAAGAGGTGCATCTGAACTTCGCCTACCGCTGGTTCTGCCGGCTTGGCCTGGAGGGGGCCGTTCCCGATCACTCGACCTTTTCCAAGAACCGTCACGGCCGCTTCCGCGAGAGCGACCTCCTGCGGAAGCTGTTCGAAACCACGGTGCGGCGCTGCATGGAGGCTGGGCTTGTTAGCGGTGACGGCTTCGCAGTCGATGCCAGCCTGATCCGGGCGGACGCGAACAAGCAGCGCTCGGCGGCGGGATCGGAGGAGGTCGACTGGGAGGCGCTGGCGGCGACCCGGCGCTCGGTCCGGGAGTATCTCGACACGTTGGACGAGGCGGCCTGGGGCGCCGCCAGCGAGGTGAAGCCCAAGTTCGTCTCGCGCTCGGATCCGGCCGCGCAGTGGACGGGGGCGCACAAGGGGCATGCCTTCTTCGCCTATGCTACCAACTATCTGATCGACCTCGACCACGCCGTCATCGTCGATGTCGAGGCGAGCCGTGCCATCCGCCAGGCGGAGGTCGGCGCCGCCCGCACCATGCTTGACCGCACCCAAGACGGCTTCGGGCTCTATCCCGAGCGGATGGCGGCCGACAGCGCCTACGGTTCGGCCGAAATGCTGGGCTGGCTGGTCCATGAGCGCGGGATCGAGCCGCATATCCCGGTCTTCGACAAATCCGAGCGCCGCGACGGGACCTTCGAACGGGCCGATTTCACCTACGATCACGAGGCCGACGCCTATGTCTGCCCCACCGGCAAGGAGCTTCGGCCGAGGCGGAAGACCTATCGGACGCCGCGCCCGCTTGCCGATGAGGACGGCGTGATCCGCTACCGCGCCAGCACGCTTGACTGCGCGCCCTGTCCGCTCAAGCCGCGCTGCTGCCCGAACACGCCCGCGCGCAAGGTTCCGCGCTCCATCCATGAAGGGGCCCGCGATTTGGCGCGCGCTATCGCCACCACGGACGCCTACGCCACCTCGCGGCGCGAGCGGAAGAAGGTCGAGATGCTGTTCGCCCACCTCAAACGCATCCTGAGGCTGGACCGCCTGCGATTGCGGGGGCCGAACGGGGCGCGCGACGAATTCCACCTCGCAGCCGCCGCTCAGAACCTCCGCAAGCTCGCCAAGCTCATCCCGATGTCGGAACTCAGGCCAGCATGAGGGGCATTTCCCCGCTGACCCTTCGCTGACGCCACAGCGGCTCGCTGCCGACAACCGACTTTTTCAACACTATCGGTCAGAAGCAGATGCTTGAAGCCATCGCGAAAAGGACGGATAGCGAGCGCTGATAGCGTCGATCAGTCTGCTGTATTGGCTTGGCCGGTCGGCCGCGCCCCCGATATCGATCAGCGCACCAGCAGACGTGCGTGCCACCGCGGCACCGGAGAAAACTCACGCATCGTGGCGCTGCGCAGCGTAGACTCTGCCGGCTTACAGCGTGACCCTCCACTCCATCTAAGGAAGTCGGGGGCCGAATACGACCGATGGGAGAAGCGGGGGACCGTCCGCCACCCCAGGGCCGCCAAACAGGAGACCGATCCGATGGGACGTTGGTGCAAAAAGCCGGACTGGTGGTGGTCTGCGGGGCGAGCGGGTATAGAGGCGCCTCCGCTGAAGCCGAGAGCCGGATGCCGTACAAGGCCAACGAGAGCCGTCGTCACAAGATCCCAAAGGCCCGGTACCGGGTGGAGAACTGGGCAGCTTACGATGCGGCGCTTCGCCGTCGTGGCGATCTGACGGTCTGGGTGACACCTGAGGCGATCGCCGCCTGGACGCCGGCGAGGACGGGCCAGCGTGGTCGGCCTGCGCACTACTCCGACATTGCGATCGAAGCCGGGCTGATGCTGCGCTTGGCCTTTGGCCGGCCGTGGCGGCAGACGGAAGGCCTGCTAGGTTCGCTCATGCGCCTGCTCGGCCTGGAATTGCCGGTCCCGGATCACACAACGCTTTCCCGGCGCAGCGCCGATCTGGAGGTCGCGTCCGCGCTGTCCAGGACGGACGGCCCGGTGAGCGTGGTGATCGACTCCACCGGACTGAAGGTGTTCGGGAAGGGCGAGTGGCACCAGGAAGAGTACGGCGGTCAGGCACGCCGATCCTGGCGCAAACTGCACTTGGCTGTCAGCCCAGACATTGGCGAGATCCTTGCCTCCGACCTGACGAGCAACGAGGAGGGCGACGCCTCCCTGGTCGGCCCGTTGCTGGACCAGATCACGCGACCAATCGGCGCGGTCCTTGCTGACGGCGCCTACGATGGCGAACCCGTCTATCGTGCCATTGCCGAGCGTGCACCGGACGCCGAGGTGATCATCCCGCCGCGCGCCACCGCGGTGACCAGCGACACTGCCGACACGGCTCCCACTCAGCGCGACCGCCACATCCAGATGATCAAGGAGCGTGGTCGGCTGGGCTGGCAACGAGCGGTCCACTACGGACGGCGCTCTCTCGTCGAGGTGGCGATGCTCAGGTACAAGGTTCTCATCGGACGCAGCCTGCGCGCCCGGACTCTGCCCGCGCAGAAGGTCGAAGCGGCCATCGGCTGCAAGGTCATGAACAGGATGACCAGTCTTGGCATGCCGGCCTCCCGCAAAATCACCTGATCACCGCCGGCCGCCGGCCGCCGGCAGAATCCGCCCTCACGCCGATTTATGCGCTCAAGTCGTGCCACTCGCCTTTCCCGAACACCTTCAGCCCGGTCGAATCGATCACCACGTTGACCGGCCCATGTGTCGTGGACAGCGCTGACGCGACCTCCAGATTCGCGCTGCGCCGGGAGAAGGTCGTGTGATCCGGAACCGGCAGGTCCAGGCCGAGCAGGCGCATCAGCGAGCCCAGCAAACCCTCGGTCTGCCGCCATGGCCGGCCGAACGCCAAGCGCAGCATCAGCCCGGCTTCGATCGCCACGTCCGAGTAGCGCGCTGGCCGGCCGCGTCGGTCCGAAGCCAGCGGCGTCCAGGTGGCGACCGCCTCCGGCGTCACCCAGATCGTCAGGTCACCGCGCCGGCGCAGCGCCGCATCGTAGACAGGCCAGTTCTCCACACGGTACCGGGCCTTTGGGATCTTGTGGCGGTGGGGCTCATTGACCTTGTACGGCATCAGCGGCTCGACTTCAGCGGGGGGCGCCTCTATACCCGCTCGCCCTCCCGACCACCACCGGCCCGGGCTTTGTGCACCAACGTCGCCTGGTGCGCGACACGGCCGGAAGCGACGACTGAAAGCTGCCGGGCGGACATCGGGACTGCCGTTCCCGCATGGCGCGGCTGCCTGCCCGGCGTTCCCGTGGGCTGCCGAACCCACGCGGCTCAGGTCGGCGGCAGCAACACCGTCCGATCCAGGACATCCGCTACGGGAATGACGGTCTCCGGGAGTCTCTCCAAATCAAGCGACACCTTCGTGTCGAACCAGGAGAGCCTCCGCTGCTCCGCGGAGGTTTCCTGGGTAAGCGTTGCGGCGTGGAAGTCGCCATGGACCAAGGCCAGCACCCGCCATTCCGGCGGAAGAATTCTCAGGATCTGTGCCAGCGCCCGGCTTGCGGTGGCGGCCGATTGCTCGTCCATCGCATGCCACGGATCGTCGAGGACCAGCAGGCGCGCGTCGTTGTCCATGCGGGGGGCCAGCAGGAGAAACAGCGCTAGGGTGAGGACATTGAGTTCCGCCGTGTTCAGGATCGCCTCAACCCCGATGCCCAACCCTTCCGACCGCTCGATCGCGATCGGAAGGCCCGTCCCCTGTTCGTTTACCGTCAGGCGCAGCGGGTCGTAGGCCCACCGCGCCGTGGTCATCAGCGCGACGATTTCGTTGACCGCTTCGGCGAATGGATCGAGTTTCCGCATGAAGGAACTGCTCAGTTCCATTTCCTTCCTGCCGTAGTCCTCCAGGCTTTCGGAAAGTTCGGCCAGGTCGGCCAGGCGTTGCGAGGGTTCGATGCCGGGGGTCCGGCCATCCTCGACGCTCCGCAGCACATGCTGCACCCGGTCGGTGATCTGCAAGGGCAGATTGGCCCAGCCCGGCGAACCGATGTCGACGTCGCCGAAGGCGATCCGACGATAGGGCGGCTCCATGGCCCGGACGATGGCTGTTCCGAACCCTTCCATTGCGGAAGGCGCATCGATGGAACCTGCCAGGATGGGGGTCAGAGTGTCCAGCGCCTCCTGCCCCTTGCGCGTGAGCGTCCGGACACGGCGGTCCCCTCCGGACGGCGCGTTGTCGTCTTGCGGGTAGACGTAGGCGGCACGCTCCACATAACGGAGCAGGTCGGCTTCGATATCGTTCGCGAGCAGCCGGAAATTGATCCGTCCATCGAGTTCGGCCAATCCCTTCAACCCTTCCAGGGCATGGGCCTCGCTATCGTCTTCCGCCGCGGAATGACCGTCCGGCTGGTGTTCGGCCGCTTCCAGCATCGCGTCCGCCGCCGCCGCGAGAGAGGACAGGGACGAGACGACCTCATGGAGGGCGACAAAGCGCTGCAACTTTCCCATTGTGGCGTTGCGGTCCCTTATGGCGGCCCGGCGGTTTCCGTCACGTCGGGAATGCCAATCGGACACGCTCCGAAGCGCCTCCGCTGCGGCGGGAAGGTAACGGCGTGCCACCTCCATGCGCTCATGGAATTCCTTCACCACCTTGTCCAGATGCTTAGCCAGCTCGTCCGGCGGGAGCGGAGCGATCTCGATGCCGAGGGTTTCAAGATCCTCCGGACGAAGGGGATGGAGCAGCAAGGATGCCAAGATCCTGTGCGCGCCCGCGCCATCGGCGTGGATGAGCGAGGATATATGGCGCCGAAGCTTGACGCGATCCGTTCCCGGCAGCTCTCCGCCCGTTCCCTCCGCCGCTCTCTCCGGAAAAAAATGGCCGATGACATGCGTGTTCTTGCCGAGCGCCTCGGCCAGCCTGTCCCGTGCCTGGGCGAAGCGCCGCTCCTGGTCGGCGCCGAGGTCGAATGCCTCGTCGAGGGTTGCGAGCCGGCGCACCGGGTCGACCGCCGACAGACGCTGCATGTCCTGGATGTCCAGACGGAAGGCGAGTGTCGCCGGCCGGGATTGCCCAACCGGCAGAGGTTCACCTGACCAACGCCGCGAGATCGGACCGCGACGCAGGGTGACTCCGACATCGGCATCGGGATCGTCAATCGGCCGCAACGCACGCATCACATCGGCGTAGGATCCGGCCGACAGGCTGCGCAGGCGCACGGAGTCTCCGGTCAGCGCGAGTTCGACCGCCTCTGCTATGGTCGATTTGCCGGTCCCGTTCTGTCCGCGGATAACCGTGACCCGTTCCGAAAGGGTCAGCGTGAGGTCGCGCATGCTGCGCAAGGTGCGGATCTCAAGCGTGACGGGGACATCCACGCCGCCTTGCTCTCCCGCATAGGACTCGTAAAGGCGCCGGGTTGCCGGCAGCAGCCAGCAGAAGGCACGTGCGAGACTGCGCGGCCCGAGAGACTCCACATCGAGGAGATTCAATCCGATGCCGTGCAGAAGGTGGGTCTCCCGGTTGATACGTCCGAGCTGGTGGCGGAGATCGGCGATTTCCCCCTTCGGCCGTCCGAGCACCAGTTCCACGGCCGGTGCCGGCCGCGCATGGCCATACAGCTCGGCGGCCAGAAAACGCAGGTAGCCGGCCTGCTGGATCAGCGCTTCCGCAGCCGTCGCGCGCGATGCGCCCTCCTCCGGCGCGGACGCGATCTGGACGATACCGAGGACGTTGAGCACCGGGTCGATCACCAAGGCATCCAAATCCGCGATGTCCAGATGGCCGAAGCAGCGAAGGACGGTGCCCTTGTTCAACAGCACGACGCTGCGTCTGTGCGGATCGCCGGCGGCGGCAAGCCGCGGCCCGTCCTCGGCCACGGTCAGCCAATGGGCGATGGAGCTGCGGATCGTGTTGCGGTCGGGGATCATGATCGGGCCGTTCCCTTGCTCAAACCAGGCTCAGAGACCTGCGCGCCAATGCGGGGAGAGACGATCCGGCACCGAGTGCGAGGTCGAGAAGGATCCGGTCGGCGGAGCGCGCGCCCCCCCGAGACGCGGTGGCCGACAGGACCATTGTGTGCACGGTGTAGCCGGTGATGGCCCGCGACGGGGCGACGGTCAGCCCGGCGGCGACGAACGCCAGCAGGTTGACCACCGGCGCCGTCGCTCCGGGGGCCATTGTCGGGACTATCGCGGTCGCGGTAAGGGCTGGCTCGTACACGCTGGCTCCTGTCGGCGCGCCGGCGGCCAGCGCATGTATCGCAAGCTCCACCACCGCGAACCAGGCGGTGGTGGCCGGTTGCTCGGTGTAGGCGACGAACGCATCGGGCGGGACCACGCCGCGCGCCCACCGGCGGACCCGCTCCGCCAAGGCGAGAAGCTTGGGGTGGAAGGTCCAGGTCCAGGCGGTGTGCCGGGTTACGGCCACCCCCACGGCGTTCCAGGTGGCGGTTGCAGCCTGCCGGTCGACATCCGCTTTTTCCCTGGCGACGAGACCGTCGAAGGCGGCGAGCAGCCGGTCACGGTCCAACAGCGGCGCGGGCGTTCCTTGAATCATCCGGTAAACGGTGTCCAAGTGGGTTTCCAGCGCCCGTCTTTGCAGACGGCGGACGACGCCGTGATACAGCCAACGGAGCATCACGTCGTAGTCCGCGGTGACCGCGCCGCCCGGCAACCGGAAAGGCAGGTGGATGCGATGCGGATCCTCGACCAGCGCCGCGTGATCCTGTCCCGCCGCCAGCCTTGCCTGCCGCAGCAGCGCGCCGGAGTGGAAGCTCGGACTCTCCCCCGGAGCACTGCTTGCCTCGAAGAAATAGGCGCAGGTCTCCCGCGTGCTGCGGGGTCCCCCGGCGCGTCCCATCTCCTCGTAGACGCTGCGGAACGTGTCATGAATCACCGGATCCCGGGCGGAATATCCCATGAACACCACGTCATGCGTGCGGATCAGCGACCGCAGCAGGTCGCGTGACCAGGCATCGTCGCGCCAATGCTGGATTTCGCGGTAGGTATAGACGATCGCCGCGAGCGCGCGCCGCATCTGCCGCGCCGACTCCCGCTGGCTATCGAGCACCGGAGCGCCCGCCGGCGATCCGCACAACAGCCTCAGATCGGGTTCGGCGCTGGCGCGCACCTTTCCGTAACCACGCACGCATCCATGGATTTTCAGGACACGGGCGCCATCCGGTCCGGCTCCCCAGTCGAAATACTGCCGCCGCTGGGTGATGACGTAAACGGTCGGCCCCTCCTCCAGACAGGCCGGATCGTTGGCCCGGAAGCCGTTCAGCCGGTAAGCGCCTTCGACCAGCGTGTCGAAGTTGGTAGTGAGCAGAACAGGAAGCAGCCCCTCGCGCGCCAGACGGGCCAGGGCATGCTGGCGGGGAAGGAGACGGTCGGCGCCGCCGCCCCTCAGATAGCTGTTGCGAACCATGGTCCGGTCGGTGCCGCCCGGTTCTCCACCCATGATGTCGGAGCCGGCGAAACCAAGCGTATCGAGGAACAGCGCCTTTCCGGCCGTCGTGTAGGGCTGAACGCCCTCATGCTTCATCGCGCAAAGCGCGTGCGCGAAGCCGACGTAAAACGCAAGCGAGAGTCGTTGCGGATTCCCAAGGGTGATCGTGCCGCCGGCAAGCTTGGCATGCAGCGTCGCGGACAATCGGCGCTCTTCGACTGCCACGAGGACGGAGAGGAGTCCCACCGTTGTGTCGGTGACCCCGTCCAAGGCCTTGATCAATTCGCCGAACGCTTCACAGAACCACTCGTTCACCTCGTAATACTGATCGGCCATTCCCGACAGGCTGCTGGCGACCAGAACGTCATCGGCGGCGGCGGCGGCGATGGCGGACGGCTTCATCCAAAGGAAGCCCGCAAAGGACTTCCAGATCTGGTCCATCGCGTCCGTGGCCGCCGTCACCCCCAGCACGGCGCGGGAGACGCACAGAACCTCGCGGAACGCGGTCAGGCGCAACAGAAGCGCGCCCATCAGCATGCGGGCATCAGTGCCTTCGTTGTCGATCGACACTCCCGAGCCGACGAACATCAGCGTCCGCCCGGCGGACACGGTCTCCACCACGCTCGCCAAGGCGTTCAGCGAGGCTTGCTGGATCGTCGGGGAGGCAGGAAGGGGCGGGGGCGACGGGACGGCACCCATGCTTATTGACCTCTGCCCTTCAGCATGGCGCTGCGGTACCCCTCGGTCGCCGCCTGGCGGATGCGGTCGATCATGTCGGGGCGACGGGCCTCCACCCAGGCGGCCCACACCTCGTCCAGCGGCACGCGCTGGAAAAGCGGGGATTTGAGCTGTCCGTTCAAGAGCAATTTGGGCGCATAGGTGGCGCGCAGCGCCCGATCCAGTTCCAGCAGCCCGGCGCTGCTCGGTTCGGTCAGGGATGCCGGGCTCGGCTCCGCCTGCACGCTTGCATAGGCACGCAGAAGCAGGCCGGCCTCCGCGGTCAATTCACCCGGCAGTTCCATCTCGTCGAGATATCGCTTGGCGTCCTTGGGAGCGAAGATCAAGGCGTCGCGCACACTGCCGACAGCCGGCAATCCCCTGTAAATTCGGACGAGGAGGTCGTGCAGTTTCAGCTTTGTAGAACTTATTTCCTCGCCGGGGAGACTCTCATAAAATCTGAGAAATGCAATTGATAGGGATTCATCGCCTTCCTTTTGAATGGCTGCGAGACCATTGAAGAAATCTTGCATTTCCTTCCGATTTCTATGGACATTCATAAAGAAGGCAAAAGGTCCATAGACAACAAGATGACCGTAAAGCCGGCTTGCGGAGGAACCAGAAAGCGACGGCTCGCGGGCAAGGTTGTAGCCCGGCAAGGGATTTTCCTTATTGAACGAGAAATGGTGCTTGCGATAGCTCAACAGGCTTTCCGGATTGCCGGAGTCGGTCTGCCATTCTTTCAATAGAAGGCCGATGACGATGCTGGAGCAGAGGATGCCGAGCGCAATCCGCATTTCATATTCGGCCGCCATGGCCAGCGGTATGTGCCTGCGCCCGATATGGATGCCCAACTGGTCGACAAAAGACGCCAGTGCCGGGGAAGCCTGATCGAGGGAGAGGCCGACCATGTCGGCATGATTGCGCAAATCGCGAATCCGTCTCTGCGCTTTCGGCGGCAGGTCCAAATCCCGCGACAGCAGCAGGACCACCGCATCGTATGGGCGTGCGGCAAGGGCGCGGAGATCGCGATCGCGGTGCGGATCGAGCACGTCGGCGCGGAACTGCCGGCGATCCGTGCGATGCAGGTCGAGGTCATTGGCAATCAGGCGGGCATGACGCCGCGCCGATGGCGCGGAAACAACGGCAATTCGGAGGAGTTCCATGGGGCGCCTTTGCCATTCCCGGTCGCAAGTCCTTCAGCAAGATCAGCTTATGAAAGGTCGCATTCTTTCTGTCAACTCGCCGCCGTGTTGCATGGATGCGGTCGGTGTCGTAGGTCCATGCCCCGTCTCCGCTCTGGTCGCCCGCTATGCCGTACAAGGCCAATGCCGCTCGTCGCCATACATTTCCCGGCCGAATCGCACAGTGACGAATTGGTCCGAGTACGATGCCGCCCTGCGCCAGCGTGGCAGCCTTACACTCTGGGTCAGCGAGACGGCGATCGAGCAGTGGAAAGCGGCGCCGCGCCGAACGCCGGGTGGACAGGCGAGCTATTCGGACCTGGCGATCACCACAGCGCTGATGCTGAGAGCGGTGTTCCGGCTGGCGCTGCGGCAGACCGAGGGGCTGCTCGCCTCTATTCTCCATCTGCTCGGTGTGGATCTGGCGGTTCCGGATCACTCTACCATCGCCCGCCGTGCCCGGACGGTGACGCTGCCCTCGGCGCCGCGCTCGAGCGGTGGGCCCGTCCACCTGCTGCTGAACGGCACCGGGCTGAAGCTGTGCGGACCGGGCGGATGGCTGATTGAGAAGCACGGCACCAAGCGGCGGCGCTCCTGGCGCGTCCTGCACCTTGGGATGGACATGGGCAGCGGGCGGATCGTCGCGACCATGCTGACCGACCGCGATGTCGATGATGCCTCGCAGGTTGCTCCTTTGCTCGACCAAGTCGCCGAGCCGGTCGCCTCGATTGCGGGCGACGGCGTCTACGACCGAACCGGGGTCTATGCGGCGGTCCACGGGCGCAATCCCGAAGCCGCGGTGGTGGCGCCACCGCGCCGCGATGCCGTGCTCAGCGACACGGCCGAGACCGCTCCCACCCAACGCGACCGTCACATCCAGATGATCACCGAGACCGGACGGATGACGTGGCAGCAGACCAGCGGCTACAACAAGAGGGCTGGCGTGGAGAGCCAAATGGCGCGCTGGAAGGGCGTCTTCGGCGAGGCGCAGCGCTTCCATTCCGATCAGGCGCAGGTCACCGAAGTCGCCATTGGCGTCATCTTCCTCAACCGCATGCTCGACCTCGGACGCCCGAACTCCGTACGCGTTGCCTGATCACCAACGGAGCTGGGGCGTCTCTTGCACCGCTCGCCTCGCTGCAACACGCCGGCGCAGTTCGTCAACGCACCGAGATTTGCACCAACTGTAAAGGCCGAATGAAGTTTGGCCCATCCGCATTCTCGGTGCATCCCCGATGCAGATCGACGCGAGGATGAGCACATAGAGGGAACTCCTTTCCCTGCAGAGCACCGGTTTCCTTGTCCAAATCACTGCTTTCGTTGCTCCCAGCCGGCCTTGTCGTCGACCGGGTTTCGGTCGACGCTGATCGCATAGCCATTACGGCCCACATGCGGGCCACAAAGGCGACCTGTCCGCTGTGCCGTCGCCCCTCCGCACGCGTCCACAGTCGGTACTCCCGACATCTGGGCGACCCGCCGTGGCAGGGCCGGATTGGCGAACTCCACCTGCAGGTTCGCCGCTTCCGGTGTGCGGCGGCGGACTGTGCCCGCCGCATCTTCGCCGAGCCGCTGCCCACAGTGGCGGCCCCTCGGGTCCGGCGCACCCGGCGGCTTGCCGAGGCGCAGCGCGCCATTGCACTGAGTGCTGGCGGAAATCCTGGCGCCCGTCTGTCCTCCCGGCTCGCCATGCCGGTCAGTGGTGACACACTGCTGCGCCTGATCCGAGCAGAGCCGATGGCGCCGATTGTGAATCGGCTCGCAAGCGGGACCCCATCAGAAGCGATGTAGCCCTTTATAAATGAATGAATTTTAATCACCGAGGTAGGATCCTGATCGGCGCCGATCAAGACCGCACCCCAGCAGAATTTTTCTCAACCACTTCAAGTGACTGTGGTGCGTCGGTTCGTGGTCCCGGTTGGCTGCTGGTTCACACCTGAACCCGCAGAACGATCTGACGTCCCTGCCACGGCAAGTCAGCGATGGTGCACCAATAGTGGCTGTGAACGTGGTCCGATCCCGTTCCGCAGGTCGGACAAGTTGCCACCGTTCCAATCGTTCCGGCGGTGACGACGATGCGATCTTGCTCAATCATAACCGCCGTCGCCTGAAGGCCGGCCGGCACCAGCGGCAGGGCGTGATCCGAGATCTGCATCATGTGAATCTCCCCGCTTCACATGTGCACCAATAGCTACGAGCCGTCCGTCTCAGCACCGAATGCGCGGATGAACCCCTATCTCAAGCCGATTGACACTCCTGTTTGCATATGAAAACGAGATCTCCATTCGGGGGAACTTAAACGCCCGTTGCGGCACTTTCGACCGGGATAACGTCGGACAATCCGAGCAGGCTCACTTGCGCTTCGGGGAGCCGATTCAAGATTGGCATGCTCACTGCGGCGGGGAGGGGGGTTGTGTCGGTTCCAAACAACCAGTCGAAATCGAACGCGTCTGGAGCCTCCGGATCGAAAGGCATCCTGCTTTGCAAGATGGAGATATCGACCCAGCGCTCCGATGCCGTGTTGTCGATCAGTCGAAGTCCAAGCGTTTCCAGATGACACAAGTCCGACCACTTGGTAATATGCGGACTCCCGTCCACCGCTTCCAGCGTCATTTTCCGATACCGGCTCTCGCCTTTTGCGTTGCGCCAGCAGGCATGCAGCGACGCCGCGCCATCGGCCTCGCGGTAAATGATCAGATCGACGCCCTCAACCTTGTCGTCGTCGTCGTCAATTCCGGCCGAACCGACTTTCTTGAAGAGCGGCACGGCGTTCCCGGGGTCGCTGATTTCGAATTGCAGACGGTTCAGGTCGAGCGGTGTGTTCGCCGCGCGGACATGCAGCCGCAGCTGCTTTATTCCAGAACTATGGCTGGCGAAAAGATCGAATTTCGCGGTCTTGTAGCGATCGCCGACATCGGCGTCCGGGGCCTGGTTCTTTACTTGGTGGATCTCGGCGCGCAGCTCGATTTCACCGACCTTCACCGAGAGGTCGTCTCCGGCACGGATGGTTGCCGCGCCCCACTCGTCGGCAAGGACGGCGTCGTGGAAGAGGTCGACCTGATGGCCGACCTGTTCGGACGCCTTAGTGAAGACCAGCATCAGGCGACGATGCACGTGAAGCGGATTAGGCCGCCGCGAAACGGGACTGCCCACGCGCACGAGGCCCTTGCCGCGTTTGTGAAATACGAACAGACCCCGTCCAGACATGGTCGACTGTCCGGCCGCGGCTGCGGGTGTGAAAAAGCCTTTCAGTGCAGAAACCAATGTCATCTGCGGTTCGGTTTCTTGCGGCTGGGAGACCATGAGTTGCCGCATGTCGCGAGACGTGCGCGCCCATTCGATGATCGTCGCTTCGGATTGCCGCGTCGGCCGGGTCGAAACCTTCCCCGACAATACGACGGGGCCGGCGGCCGCGAAGATCACCGACGAGACAAGCCGCGGCTGGTCGACGCCGGCGCCGGCAAGACTATCGCTCTCCTTGCAGAAGAGACTGAGACGGAACCGATTGTCGCCCATAGGCTTGAGCAAGACGGCGACGACGGGTTTGCGCCATAAGGTCACGTATCCGTCGCCACCATCCTTGAACAGCGCCGCCCTAAGCACCTCGACGCCTTGGTCACCGACCTTGACGTAGGTGTCGGACTGCCCCGGCGCCTTTTCGGCGGACCGGATCTCGAAGGGTAATGCGGCGTCGATCCACGTGTCTGTTGCGACGTTCGACGTTCGGGGCGTTTTCGGATCCATCCAGCACCAGCCGGGATCCGCGAACCGAGTGAGCTGGATCCCGAGGAAGCTTTCCTCCATTTCTTCAGGCGACGCACCGTCCCCCTCCTGTGAAGCGTCCACGTGGATGACGTACTGACTGTTCGACCAGGCCGGATCCGGGGCATTCGGCGCATCGAAATGCAGCCCGATTGGCCCTTCGGTCCGCAAGGTTGCCGCCTTCGATCGTTCCGCGGGCACGCTGTAGTAGCTGAGGCGAGGATCCGGGCTGAACTGCTTGCGAACGTCCTCCAGCCTCAGGCGTCGTGTCCCGGAGCCGTCGTCCTTGAGGACGAACCTGTTGGTGATGGACAGTTCCGCGCAGACGCGCCCCGCCAATCCGAGGAAGGCGAAGGGTTGTTCCGAAAGGACGCATGTCAGCGATGTCCGTGTTGCCTCTTCGATGCTTCCAAGCAAGGGGATGAAGGCCCGTAACTGGGGACGCGCCAGCGGTGCCGCGTCGAGATCCGCCAGCACGGCCACGCGCGCGGCCCAGTCCGCGGTCGCCAGCCACGTCCGCCGGCCATCCATCAACGGGCCGTAGCGCGATACCATTTCGAGCTTGAAGCGATAGTAGGTCGCGGATCGCTCCGGCCATTGATAGTCCATCAACGGGGTGGTTTCCTCAGCCGGGCGCAACCGGAACAAGCGCGGATTCCCCTCGGCGCCTCGTGTCCCGAACGCGTCGGTTTCAAAGTCGCCAACCTCGATGGGAACCACTTGGCTTGGCACGCTTGACCGTGTTCTGCCGAGGGGGACGACAGGCCCAGGCTGCGGCCTGCCATCCGTCGGATCAATCCAGTGATAGATTGGCCGGCCGGTGAAGGACCATTGCTGGGTGGAAAGCCTGGCGCGCGAGAACAATCGCAGCGAGAGAGCGGGGGCAGCGTCGACCGAGAAGCTTCGCGACGTGCCGTGGAGGCGTATGGACACCACGTCTGAAGGGAGATGCCCGAGCTTCGAGCCGCTCTCCTTTCCAACGAGGCCGGTCACGTCGGCCAATTCGGCCATCGCCTCGACGACCAGGCGAACACCGTCGAAGAGGAAATAGCCAGTCGACGCCTGCGACGTCGATCCGACCGCAAGTTGTCTCATCCGTGGGTCGAAGATCCCTCGGATCTTCCCCGTCTCCGGCGACGTCTCGAACAATTCCCGATCCACGGCCGGGGTGATCCAAAGGTGTGTCGCGGTGCCGACGGGAACCCTGAGCTGGTGGTCTTCGAACTCGAGGTCGGGGCCCTTTGCGACGATACTCAATTTGTGCTCGGCGGCCTGGAAGATTGCGTTCACGAAGGCCTTCACTCTCAGGACGGCGCGGCGGAACGAGGATTGGTCCTTGTGGTCATCGTCGGTCAAGATAGGCTTGTATGTGTCGAGAAAGCTTGGATCATAGGGCCGCACCGGAATGAACTGTTCCTGCGCTTCCCGTCGTCCGGACTTGGGTTCGACCGTCCAGTCCGCAAAGGCCGCGCCGATGAGGAAGCCGCTGACCGCCGGGTCGGGCAGCTTGTGCATCATGCTTTTCATCGGATCGCCGATCACTTCGAAAAGAGCTCGCGCCTCGCGCAGGGCCCTGAGAAGATCCTGGGTCTTCTTCTTGTCGCCGGAACCACATGTTTGAGACCACAACGCCGTGTTCCGGCCCCAACGTTCGACGTCTTCGATGGACGCCAACGGCACCGAAAACCTGATCGTTCGCTCGGATGGACGCGTCCAGCCCGCACCGGGGGCAAGCAAAAGCAGATTGGCCTTCCGGTCGCTGTTCGCCTGCCCCTTCTCGTTCATCGGGTCGGCGAAGCTCAATGCCTGTGCCCCGCCCGAAGCCAGTTTCAGGCGAAGCCAGTACCTCTCCTGCGGAGGATGGAAGCGAAGCGATATCGTTCGCGTCCCGGGATTGAATGCCGCTTCCACCAGACCGTGTTCTCCATCTGGATGAGTCTTGATGACGACGATGAGATCGTGGATATCAAAGGCTTGGTCGACCATCACCTCATGAAGTTCGACAGTCACGCGATCGTCCTTGGCCAGCGGAAGTCCGTCATCCTTGCCCAAGGCCCCAAGACGATCGCCGGCGCGATAAATGTCCCGCCACCGCGACGATCGAGGCAAGCCTTCCAACGCGATCCGAGGGTCATCGAAACTGATCGGATGCACGTCGCCGGGTAGGCTGTCTTCTCGAAGCTCGGTCCCGTCGGTGGCGGCAAGCGGCGTTTCCGAGATCGCCGTTCGCCGCAGGCATGCCCAACCCGAGCCGGACGGCCAAAACATGCGATCGTCGGGTCCGGGCGCTTTGGGGAGAAAAGGTGCGATTGCGGTTGCGGAACCGGAACCGATCCGCGTGCTGACGGCGCTCGGCAATAGTCCCGAAGACGGTACCCAGAAGGCCGACAACCCGTAGACCAGGCCGTAGGCGAGCGTCGGCACCGGTTCATGTTTCGTGTAGATCGCCTCTTTCATGGCAAAGGCCGACATCGCCGTGGACGCTTCAGTGAAGGGCGCCATGGCGGCGGGGTGCTCCTCCGAGCCGGGCTTCAACTGCCCAGGGCTCGAAAGCGGCGACCCGGAATAGGGAATGAACATGCCCCAACTGCCTGGAGCGGCGGTCGGGATGGTGGCATCCACGGTGACGTCGACGTTGTAGGCTTTTGGACCGTCGACCTCCAGGCCGACAAGGCTGACGTGAATGGGCGCGTTCGTCTTGTCCGCCTCCTCGTTCGGGTGATATGCGCGAACGAGAAAGCCAAGCCCGGAAATTCGGGCGCCCAAGGACTGGATCTCCGGCGTGCCCAAGTCTTCCGAATGGTCGAGCGGCGCGGAGGCGATCGGCATCATGAGCGCCTGGGGCTTGTCGTCCGGGCGAAAGACCGTCTTTTCGGATTCGTCGGGGTCTGCGACGAGGGCATCCAGCCTGGACGCCATCTCCCTCTCGAGAAGGGGCCCCAACCCCTGGCGCAAGCTGTCTTCGCCCTTGACGGCGAGCTTCGGCGCCACAAGCCACAGCCGGTCCAAGGCCCCAGGAGGACCCGGGATACTCGTCGCGTCGTCCAGCCTGCGCCAAAGTGTGTTGCTCGATCGAATGGCCTCGCGAATCTTGCGTGTCCGATCGGCGATGACCGGCGTATCCTTGACGCCGTCGTAGTCCAGCACCGCCGTGAGTGCCTCCGTGCCGAAGTCCCTGCGCATGGCGGCGGCGGCGTCGAAGTCCTTGTTCAACTGGATACGGAAGGCCGCGAATGCCTTTTCCAGCGCGTCGTCGAGGTCGGGAACGTGGTCCAGGTTGGTGCCGTCGGTATAGGCGGTCTTTGCCACCGAAGGTCTCAGCGTCTCGTCAAGGATAGTCCAGAGCCATCCTTCGACGCCCTCTTCGCTTTCGAGCTTCTGGGTGATCTTGGCCAATTCGGCGGACAGCAGGTCGAGCTCCGCCATCCACCTATCCCGGGATATCAGCGGAGCATCCATTTTGGGACCAAGCGACGCCTTTATCCGCCCCAGTTCATCCGGGTCGGGAAACATCTTCACGATCTCGGGAAGGAGCGTCTCCGGCGTTGCCCACGTCGCAAACTTTTCCCAAAGGCGTTCGTGAAGATTGAGATAGAGCTTGCGCTCGTCGACATCCAGGCGCGTATCGGCGGCCTCGAACGTGCCGGCAACGAGCCGCGTCAACCGGCCAAGCACTTCTCCGAAGCGCCGCACCCGCGATCGCTCGTTCGAGACCGGCAGAAGAAGACCGGTGATGCTCGGGTCGAAGAGTGTAGCCACCGAGGCTCGGATAAACCAGCGGAGACCGTCGGGCGAGAATAGTTCCTGGCCCTTGGGTTGGAACTCCTTCATGACTTCATCGATGCCCGCGATAGTCCCCAAAATGGTCGTGGGCCAGAGCAGGGATGACGCCCTATCCTCGATCCGTACGACAAGGCGATGCAAGGGATCGGCATGCGGCACGATGTCGACGCTTCCGTCGGGCCGCAATCCGTTCGACAGCTGGGCGTCTTCGTACTGCTTCAGAAGCGGGGTCTTCGTTTCGAAAGTCTCGACGATCGTACCGGCGGGGTCTTCCCACTCCATCGCAAGGTGATACAGCGCCGTCTGGCTTCCTTCGTGGAGCTTGCCCACCACCTTGACCTTGGTCGGCATTCCTCGTTCGACCGGGATAAAGACGATCACCTCGTCGCCGGGACCTGCCGCCTTTGCGACGAGCGCACTTGTCAAGCCCGCGTGCTGCGCCACCGGCGCCGGCCAGCGCGCAGAGGCCCGAAGCAGATCGACGGCCCTGGCGTTGCGCATATCGGCCGTTTCGCGCTGCGGGGTCACGAAAAATCTTGGCTTGGACGCCGGGGCGACGCCTGCTGACTCTTGCCCGTTCAGCGTCTGCAACGCGTCGCGGCACTTCAGCAGCCACTTCATGACGTCTAGGCGACCGGGAGGATTGCCGGGCATCAGGTGATTTCGTGGGAGGAGGGCGACGTGGTGGGCATCGCCGGCCTCGATGCGATAGAGATGAAACTCGCCGAGCGGCGCCCGAACGGCGAACTCTTCGAACGTTTGCTCGGCGTCCCGTTCCATTTCGTCGCTGACATCCTCGTCGGACGTCACTTCAAGCGCGAGGTGGACCCCGAAAACGCGCAACGGATCGGCGAGACCATGCAGGGCAGGGGGCTCGGGTTCGGCGACAATGTGGATGACATTGATCATAGCGACTTTCTCGCCTCATCGAGTTTGCGGAGCTTTTCGAGGGCATCCCTCGCGCGGTCGGGCGCCTCGCCGGTGACGCTCGACTGGCTGGCCACCTCCGTGCTCGAGCGCCCGTCGCGCAGCTTGTAGCGGACCTGGGTCGAATATTTGAGCTTGAACCAGCGCGAGATCCTGACCTCGACGCTGAGCTGCCCGGTGGCGTCTATCCGCCCGCTCTCATGGTAAGACATGGACAGCATCAGTCCGAGATAGACCGTGACCATGCCCCAAAGCGAAACGTTGCCGGCGATGACGAGCACCATCGATACCGAAAGCCCGTCATCGGGCTGTGAGGGCGGGCCGATCCGCTTCTGGTATCGAAGGACGATGCTGAGCGTGATGTAGACGCCGCCGCTGACCGGCCCGAACGAGAACGCCAGCGACGCCGAACCGCCGACGCCGGCCTCCACCACCACCAGCAAGGTCTTGTCGAAGGGCCGGTATTCCGTGTCGACCTGCAAATAGCCTGTCCCACCTATCACGAAGATCGAGAAAATGAAGGGAAGGTCGCGGCGGGAAAGGTTGAATCGGTTTGCGATCACGAAATCGGGAAACGCCCTGAGCGAAAATCGATTCGCGATCTGGATGTTCGATACGCCCGACGTCCCGAAGTTGAAGGACAGCGGCGGAAGCGCGAACTGATGCTCGACGCCGACGATCTGCTTATTCTCACGCAGATACTTTAGGGGGCCGACGCCATCTCCGCCCAAGATGGAACCGAACATGTCCTGGATGAAGCGCATGCTTTGATGGATCCGGATCTTGGTCGGATCGATCTTGAAGTCGAGGTCGGATTTGCTTGAGTAGCTGATCCTGACGTCGGCAAGCGTCAGCATGACCTGGCCGGCGACGACGGCCTCGAGATCGGTTCGCAGTTCCGCCATGTCGGTGACATCGGCATTGAGACGGTCCTTGCTGGCCTCGGCGCGCATGAAGGCGGTGAACTGGCTCCTAACCATGAACAGCGTGAACGGACCAATTGAAAACATGCGCTGGCGATCCGGGAGCGCTGCATTGACGTCGACCCTCACCCATGCGCGGCCGGCCTTGGTATCCAGGTCGTGCGTGACCTTCACGGCGTCGCGAATGCCGTCCGACACCGGAGTGTCGGACATCAGGTGGCTCAGGTCGATGCCGCCTATCCTTGAGACGATGTCCTTGAACTTGCAGCCTTCCGGAATCGAGACTTTGAGCGAGTCGGCGATCTGCTTGACGTTGAAGTCGAGGCCTAGGGCCTTCAGCGCATCCCCGAGATAGTTGAGCGTGGCCCGCACTTCGGGCGTCTCCAGCACGCGCCTAGCCTGGTCGCCATACATTCGGATGCGGTCGGCATTGGTCTGCAGCCCTGCGATCTCCGGGCTATGGGCGAGGAAACTGACGAGATTAAGCGCCTTGCCCGGCAATCCAGACGGATCGCCCTTGAGGAGTTCGTGAAATCGTTCGACCCCGCCGTCGACATACGCGCGGGCGTGGTCTCCGGCGGAGGCCACCTCCATCGCCACGCCGTCGAGCGCGGCGAGGACAGTGCGGGCGGATCGCTGGAGCTCATCGACTGCGTCCTTCGCGCACTTCCAATTGGCCTCAAGCTCGGCGATCCGTTTCTCGAGCGGGCCGAGCTTTAGTTGCTCGGTCAAATCGGCGACGATCGCGTCCTTGTACTCCTTTGCCCCCTCGAAAAGCTTGTCCCTTGTGCCGACCAGCTTTTTGCAGAGATCCATGGCCTTCTCGGCCATCCCGTCCGAAAGCCCCTCGAAGTCGTCGATCGCATCGGTCAGCTGCAACGAAAAACCGTTGACCGCGGCGCGAACTGCGGTCCGCGCCTGGGCCAGCCAAATTTCGGCGTCCGACGAAGAGGGCCACGCCACGCGCTGGAGCATGGCATCGAGCGCCGGATCGACGACACGCATGGTGAAGCTTTCGACCAGCGCCTTCGGCAGCGCCGAGCGGACCTCGCCGACCTGCCCCTCGAAACGGGCAAGCCATCGGTCCACCGAACCGAGCGCGGTGCCGGCCGCGCTATCGATCGTGGAAAGTTGCGCGTCGAGCCGGGCAACCACATCCTCGACCACTTGGTCGAGGACATCGGACGCAAACTCCCACAATGTCGAAAGCTCGTTCGCGCGCTCTTCGACGGACCGCACCGCTTGGCTCATCGTCCCGGCGAACGTACCGGCAAGCTCGCGGATGTCTTCGACCTCGAACTCCTCCGCCGCCTCGGCGAAGGCCGATATGAAACCGGTCGCGCCGCCGAGGACCTCGACCGCGCTGGTGCTCGCTTCGTCGAGGCTCTTTTTCACGAGGTCGAGCGAATCGGAAGCGGAGATGGTCGCTTCGTCGATCTTCCGTGTTGCGTCGGCCTTCAACTTGTCGATGTCGGGAGGGAAGATCGCTCCCTTCAAGGCGGCTAGCGTCACCTTCGCCTTTTCCTTGGGCGCGCCTTCCGTCAGCTTGTCGATTTGCGCCTCGATCTTTCCTACTTCCGCGGCGATCTCCGCGGAGTTGGGCAGGGTTTCGATCCTTGAGACAAGTTGCGACCTCTGATCCGCCAGCAGGTCCTGGACCGATGCCAGCCTTGCCTGCGCCGCCGCCTCTTTCTTGACGATGCTTGCAATGACGGTGGTGAGCTGCGCGCCTAGGCCACGGGCACTATGGGCTATTTCGGACGCCACGCGGCGACGAGCTTCGTCGAGCGCCTGCTCGATGTCCTTTCCGACGGATCCGACGACTTCGTCCAGTTGGCCAATCGCTCGGTCGAGTCGGTCGCGCGAAAACGGCTTATCGCGGTCGATCGCCGAAGACGCCGCATGCAGGCGGCTGCGGGCGCGCGCGATGCCGGCGTCCGCGTCCACCTTCCAATCGGCGACGATCGCGCGGGCGGTCGCCACGCCTTCGCACAGGCCGCCGATCACTTGGCTGGCTTCATTCGCCAAGCCGGAGATCTCGTTTTTGATCGCGTCTGACAACGTCGCGCGGATCCACGCCTCTGCCCCCGGCACGTCCGGCGGTAACTTGTCGAGTTGGGCGATCGTCTTCTGCTGCGCTTCCTCGACCGCGCGCAAGACCATCAGCTTGCGCCGACGCAGGCCGTCGGTCGCCGCCTTCGCCAGCGCGCCGCAATCCGATTTCTCCGCCTTCAACATGACCTGGGCAATATCCTTGCCCCGGCCTCCGACAAGCTCGGCAGCCTTCGAGATCAGCTCCGGCCCAAGATGCTTCAGCAGCTTGTCGACCGCGACATCCGGATGCTCCAATCCACCGATCGTCTTCTTGAGTTCAGCGAGCACGTGCAAGGTTGCATGCTCGTCCTTGGCCGCCTCCAGCTCTGCCCGGAGCGATTCAAACTTCGATTTGAACGTTGCGAAGCCGCCGAGATTGTCCTGGTCCAGGCGGATCGGCAGAGCTGCCTGGATAAGCCCGATCGGCAACCTGTCCGGCGCGGTCTCCCTGATGGTGTCGGCAAGGGCCGCTATCGGCGCGACCATGTCCTTTGCTTTGAGCTCGAAGCCTCGCATGAAGCTTACGCTTTCGACGCCGGCATAGACCGGTTTGTCACCCATGCCGGTGTTGATCCGTGTCCGCACGGGGGAGGGTGCCAAGCGCCATGTGAACTGGCGCAGACCGGGTACCAGGCGGGAATCGGTGGGACGCCTTTCCTTGCGGTCCACGATGTTCGAGTCCTGGATCGCTCGAAACACTTCCCGCTGAACGGACGGATGGCCGGCCTGGCAAAAATCGACATGCTCCCGCGCGGGCCAGACGTCCGTATCGATATTGCCTGCCTTACCCTCTTCGGTATCCGTGAAGAAGTATAGCAGCTGCGTGTCCCGGCATTCCTGCGCACTGATCGGGTCGTCGATACGTCCCTCCGCGCGGGTCAGGAAGGCGACATCCGGCTCCGGAAAGACCTGTGGCCTAATCTCGGCTTCGCCGCGGTTCCAAAGCGGGACTATCCAACCGAAACGCCCGAGGTCGCGCCCCCAGGCGCTGTTGACGGCGATCTTGCGGGAGTTGAATCGAACGCCTTCCAGAAAACCGGTGCAAATCGGATCGACGCCCGGCACGTCGGGATAGCGCCGCTCCGGTTCAAGGATTTCGACGAATTCGTCGAGCTTTCGAATCACCGCGCGTTGGCTGCGCGTTTCGGTATCCTCCGAGACGAACTGCGCCGATTCGGACGTGTCTCGAAGGAAGGTCACGATATGGCGGGCTCGATGCCATAGCCCGGCAATGCGGCCGAGGACCTCGACCCGATGCTCCTGCAGGTGCTTTTCCCGGGTGACGGTGGCGATCGTCACATAGCCGTTGAGAAAGCTAGCCTTCTGGTCGGCGCTCAGGCCGGTCGGAGAAATCGCCACCTTGTCGAGTTCGCCTCCCGTGGCGGTCACGGCGCTTGCGACGACACGCGCGACATTGGCGGACTCGATCGGCCAGAGAGCACCACCCGCGAGACCGTGCTCGGCAAATCGCGGCGGCTTGATCGGTGCGTCACACGCGACCGGATCCGGGAGGACGCGCGGATCGTCGACGGGCGGAGCCAGGAGCGCCGTGTGACGGAGCGAGATATTCAGTCCGGCCTTGAGATGGGCAGGAACGAAGGGATTGGTCGACGTACGGTCCAGAGTCCAGATTTCCAATCTTTCCGGACGTTTCTGCAATGCCTTGTGGAGCTTGCGCCACCGTTTCTCCTGTTTGTCGGCGGCGCTGTTGTCGACCGGCAGGGGCGTGATGCCGGTCACCGCGCTCAGCTCGGCGACCCGCGGCCCGATGCCTCCGTCGGTGATCGGAGGGACGAGAAGCCCCGATGCAAGGCCGTAGACGGCTTCCGAACGCAGGGCCACAAGTCCAACGCCGATGCCGAAGTCGCCACGCTGGCGGAAAAGGTCGCGCGCCGCATATTCCGGAAGCAGGTAGTTCCTTTGCAGGTCGCTCGGACGCACCCATAAAGTCGTGGGCGGCGAATAGCGCATATCGACGGCCAGCCGCCGCACCACGCCGTTGACGGATTTCAACGCCGGGCGCAACGGTTGGCCGCGGGTCACCGCATCATGCAATTCTAGTCGCCCGGGCTTGTCCGCGTCTTCTCCCACCGCGCCGGCCGGCCGGTCGAACCGATAGACCTCCTCGCTCTTGCGCAGCTGCCAAACGCCGCTGTCGGAGTCAAAGACCGCGACGATGAGAGATTCGTCCGTTCCGCTCGCGTTGAATGGTCGCCTGCTGAACCGGTACGCCGAGAACGGCGCGTCGGTGAGGACCGTGAAGCGGATCGGATAGGACGGTTTCGCCGACATGTCCTTCAATTCGGCGACCAGGTGGCGATCCTGGTCGTCCCTCACCGCCTCGACAAGTCGCATTTCGAGTGGTGACTTGCCCGTGTCGTCGTCATGCGCTCCACCGTGGCTGTCCTCCCGGATCAAGATATCGGCGGGGCGCTCGTCGCGATCGCCATGCGCTATGTCCGCCGTGACCGACCAGGAGTCGTTGAGCGCCAGGCGCAGGCTCAGTTCCAAGCTGATCGTCGGAGCGGCTTGCGCAGCCGCTCGCTGATCCGGCCGCGAACGGTGCGGGGGCCTGATACGGAGCGTTCCCGACGGCTCTTCGCCTTGCCCGGCATCGACGAGAAGCCTGGCGTGGCCGGCCATGGCCACGGAACCCAGTCGAGCGGTCGATAGGCCAAGGGATTGAGCCTTGTTGTCGTTCCAAATTGTATAGGAAGACCCGCCACGCTCGCGCAACTCCTCCATACGCGGGTCGTAGGCGAGTATAAGCGGGAAGCCTGCCGCCGACGGGTCGGACTGATGCCCATCATCGAAGCCGGGCATTTGCATCGTGACCGTGAGCGGATCGTCGTGCTCGGCATGTCTTTGCCAGCGGACGCGATCCATGGCATTGATCCCGTCTTCATCGGCTGGCAAGTGGTGACGGTCTTCGGGCTGGCGTCGGCCGACCGCGGCCTTTGTGTCGAGGGTAACGCCGAAGGGCAGAGGTGCCGCTGTATTGTAGTCTCCAAGCAAAAGATCGACGCCGGTACCGAGCAAGCCCTTGGTTTCGATCTTCGCTAGGGCGATCAGCGGGACGGCGATCTTCGCGGCTTTGGGCCGAAAGGCGATTACCGGCAGCACCGACTGCGGCAGGCGCCGGCTTGCTGCCAATCCTTGGCGCACGGATGTCGATATGCGCGAAACTTCCTGCAATCCACCACCCAGGAGGTCGTCGACGGCCGCATTGCCGCCCTGGGGTACCCCCTCGGGCGACAACTGCGCCTCGGGCCTTGCCCGCACGACGACGTGCAATTCCCAGGCAATCTCTACTTTTCCGGTCTTAAGTCCGGTCTTAAGAGCGAGGCCTATCGTCTCGTCCGAAATCTTGCAGGTGGCTACCGTTTCCGCACGGATCTGCTTCGTGACGAAACGTGGATAAGGCCGGCCCATCAGCGCCAGCACGTTCCCTTGCGGCATGTGCGTCGATGTGTGGGTTACCGCGTAGACGTGTCCGTCGGCGCTTCGCTCGGAGAGGACTTCCAGGGTGCGGGAGCTTGCCTTGCCGAGCGATCCAATACCGCTCCTCAACGCTAACTCGCGGTGATCCGGCCAAAGGCCGGAATTACCGTTCAGGATGGTGAACCGACCGGAAGTTTCGGCCTTGTCGGAATAGCCGAAGTGTCCCAACGGTTCCCCGCGATCCCCATCATAGGAAGCGCCGCCGGGACGCCCGGAAAAAGCGCCGTCCGAGCTGGTGAAGTCGGAATCCACGTCCCGGCTCGTGGGAACCAGGACCCCGGACGCGAGCGCGCCGGGTTCCCCCTCACCGAGGCGCGGCAACGCGAATGCGATTTCGATGCGAAGATAATGACGTGCGGCGTAGTTTTTGTCGTTTGCCGTTCCAAAGCAGACGATTGAACCGGCTGTCTGCTTCTTCACCTTATAGGTGGCGACGAGGGGAAAGCGCTCGGTCGGCACGTCCGCCTTGCGATCTCGATACTGGTCGAGAACGATCGCGTCGTGGATGACGAGCGTGCGTCCACGTGTACCGGACCCGTCTTCGGGCTCGCAGATCCAGAAAGACACGGCCTCCTTTTCGAGAAGCTCCTGGATAATTTCGTCCGTCTTCGAAAAGACGTTCCACTCTTCCGCAGGGGGTGTCGCCGGCGGATCGGGCAGGGCCGAGCCTCGCCATTTGCCGACGCGTGCAAACGCCCTAGCCTTCTTATCCTCCGGGCCGGCGACGTAGAAGATCTCCAGTAAGTTCCCGACGACCTTAAATCGGCTTTTCCATCCAAACTCGTCAGAGTCCGACGACTTGTGCAGCCGGAAATTTCCGAAAAACCGGAAAGTGCGTGTAATCATCGGCTATCCCCCTCGGCTTCCCTGGGTGTCGGACATGCGGGAAACGTTATCCTCCGGCTGCGGGAGGCTTCGATTCTGCTGCCTTGGCGGCAAGGTCTGTTGCATGGCTGACGGCAAGCATCAGCGCCATCGTCGCCCCGACGGGTGGTAGACCGGGAACCAGGACGCCTTCATTGGGTATTGCCAGGACGAGTCCTCGGTCGCGAGATTGCGAATGCTGGCGAAGATCGCGCCGCCATATGCGATGAGCAGTCCGACGGTGATGCCGTCTACCGGCTGCCGGAAATCATGAGCCCGCAGCCTCCAAGGTTGTTGGAAAGCCTTGCCGCAACATCATTGAATTATGGCAGGGACCACAGCTCGACATCGAATCCATCCTTGATGTCGGACATGTTTCCGCTTCCAACGAAGCCTGAGCCGGTCCACAGGTCGAAATGCCCCGTCGCATCGCTCCAAGCCACATGATAAGCTATGATGCCTGATCTGGCCGGAATATCCACGCTCTTGCCGGGTTCCTTGCTGATTCCCCAGTAACTTTTGCCAATCAATGCGTTGACAACCTGACCCATAGTCTTCACCTTAATTGCAAGTGGTTCGCCATTCCCTGTGATCGCCTCCTTGTATTGCTGCGGAATGGCGAGACCCGACCTCATGAATGCAACGGACAGCCGTATCGCACAAGTGTTGGCGTATTTCGGATCGTTGACGAGGTTCGGCCATTGCCCGCCGAGACTTTGATAGAATTCCGCCTTCGGAGCCGCCGGATAGTTCTGCCGGAGTTTCGAGAAGCTTACGCTCATCCTATCGTGCTCCCTTTGGTTCGTGGCGGCAGTTTCCGCTGGCCCAGATCAAGTCAGAGCGTCACCGACAGGTTGACGATCGCGCCGGGCGCAAGCACCAGCGGCCCGCCCCCGGCTTGTACCTTTACGATCGCACCCTGATCCGTTTCGGCGGTGACCCAAACCTCGTAGAGCTGGTTCGGTTGGAGCGTGTACCCCCCATTCTGAGGGAAACGGTTGTTGTTCCGCAGCATCAGGGCCAGCACGCTCGGTCGCCGGAAACTGACGGTGCCGGCAATGGGCAGCGGATCGGTGCCGTCGCCCCTTGGCGGCATCGGCCCTCCTCTATGCACGATTGCCGGGCCCACGGTGCCAGTCTTCAGGGTCACGGTGACGGCAAGCCATGCAGCGTTCCCAGGGGGGCGCTTCTCCACCTCCTCGACCGTGCGCTGGTCGCGGTATCCCAGGGTGGACATGATGTTGTGGACACCGGCGCTGCCGCCCGCCAGGATCAGCGCCGTGACGAAGGACGACATGAAACCCGATGCATTGCCCGGGGGAGCTTGGTAGGCATTGATCAGAGCCGCGAGGATATCGAGGTCGAACAGCGTCACAATGATGAAGCTGACGATGATCATGATCGGCGTCTTCACGCCTCTCAGGCTGAAATAGGTCAGAAAGATCCGCCAGTTGAAGATGATGGCGAACGCATTCTCAAGCAGCACCGCGACGACGAACAGCATCGTCAATGCGCGCAGGGACTTGGTGTAGACATCTCCCTCGCCCAACGTCACGGCCGGCAACTCGGCCGCTTCCGCCGGGACGGGCAGCATCATGGACAGGCTCAGGATCAGAACCGAGAGTGCGTTCCTCATGGCCGGTGCCTCCCTCCAGAGTCTGTCAGCGGGATACCGTGTAGTCCAAGAAGAGCGGTTCGCCTCTGGCCCGACTTTGAAAGTCGCTCCAAGCCGCCTCCTGGCCGTTGCCCTCCGGGGCCATGGCTTCGACATCGGTGTCGGTCTGGAACACCCGTCCGGAGGCCTTCTTCCGCAACGCGTCCTTGATCGCCTTCAAGGGGTGATCCCAGCCCTTCTGTGTTTCGGCCCAGGACCGCACCGCGGTGATCATCGCGGTGAATTCCTTCGCGTGCTTGCCCTGTCCCATCCATGCGAGGTTCGGATACTCGTCGTCGGCCGTTCCGTTCAGGGTGGCATTGTGGCTTCCGTGATGCCCGACCTTGTAGAGAACCGTCCGTGCCAGGAGGTCCCTTGCCGTCACCGGCATGCCGTCGTCGTGCCAGTCGCGCTTAGCCCAGGACAGCCAGTTGCCCCGTTGGGCGTCGGCCGCGAACAGCAGGACCTTGCCCCCCTTGCCGAGTTCGAAGGCGAGGACCAAGCTGCTGTTATTGGTCTGGTCGTTCATCGCCAGGGCGAATTGCTCGGAGGAGCCCAGCCAGTCCCGGTCGATGCGCCGCCAGGGCGCGTTACCCGGCGCCTCGAGTTCGGCCTCAGGCGATGTCCTGGGCGGCGGCTCGGCCGGTCCGTAATGCTTGGTGAAGAAAGGGCCGTACTGGCGGTCGGTGAAGGCTGCCTCCAACGGCAGAGCGTAGCGCGTGGCGAACGGCGCGCCCTGTCCATTGCCGTTGCGCGAGGTCACAGCAGCGGCAAAATAGGAGGCGAGGGAGGTCCGCATCGGCGCTACCCCATGAAATTCTTCGCCCGCTTCCGGGTCGAGCAGGTCGAGCAGTTCCTCATCGCGCGGCGGTCCCAGGACGAAAACGCGGACGTCCCTGGTTCCGGGAATGGTCATGATCTCCTCGTGAGGGATGAGATAGCGCGCACCGTGCTTCGCGCGCTCCCGGACCAGCTTCATCGCCTGCTTGTTCATGGAGACCCCGCTCCCGGCGGCTCCAAACAGTTCCTGGCCGACGGCATCGAGATCCAGTGTCTCCTCGTCTCCCCCCAATTCGAAGGCCAGAAGGTCGTCGATCCGCCCGACCTCCTCCTCGTCGCCGCCATCGGCGGCCAGACGGTGGCGTGCTTCGATCAGGGCCAGGATGCGGTCCTTGAACCGGATGCGCAGCTTTTCGGCCAGAGCGTCCTCGGGATCCTCGGTCCACGCCATCCAACAGGTGCCGATCTTCAAATCTTTGAAATTCTTCTTGGTGAAGCCGTTGACGTGGTCCTGGTGCTCATGCGTCATGACGACGACGTCGATGTACCCGCCGGTGCTGTCGACGATGTGCTGCGCGATGTCGGCGATCTTAGTGTTGATTTTACATGGCGACCCGGGTTTGTAGCCGCAGTCGATGAGAACGTAGGCGGGCTCGTCATCGATCTCGCCTGGGAAGGCGAGCAGAAAGCAGTCCCCATGCCCGGTGCGGTACAGCCGCACGACCGCGGTGCCTTGCAGCGGAATAAGCCGGGACGCTTTGGGCGCCGTTGCGGCGGTGGCTGGATCGGCAGTCTGGGTCTGTTCATCGACCGACATGTCACGCTCCCTCACTGTCCCGATGCAGCAGCGCGAAGGGTTCGCGCGTCCTCGACCTCGCCCGCGCGATCGCGAAGGCGTTCGGCGGCTCTAGCCCGCCTTCCGTCAGGAAGCGGCGCTGCCGATCCAGCGCCGCATCGTCGGCGATGGTTGCAGGTGTACGGATGACCCGGCGCACCTGCATGGTCACCGGGTCAATGAGCAGCGTGCAGCCGGACCGGTAGCGGAAATCGCCCTGCTCCGATCGGCTCAGGTCTTTCTCGGCATCCTTGCACCGCTGCAGGGCGGGGTCGAAATAGCCGCGCCGTCGCTGAGTGATCTCGACGACCAGGGTCGGCAGGGTGGAGCCGCGCAGGGTCCGCCTCAATGCCGTGCGGACGGAATGGACCTCAATGGCGACGCCGCCGGACCGAGACCGGAAGACCGTTGCTGGCACGCGCTCCGGCTCCAGTTCGATCCCAAAGGCCGGGGCGAATTCTCGTCCTCTGCCATGAACCAGCCATCGCCAGAGAACCACCGCGTTGGTGCCGATCCCCTCCCATGTCCTGCGGCGATCGCCTTCGAGGTTCCATGGCTGCAGCTTCCTGGATGATTCACGGCCGGCGGACTGCGGATCCTCCTTGTCGGCGGCATCCTCGGCAGCCAGTCCCTCGATGTCCATTTCCTCGTCAGCCAGCGTGTCGAACAGCGTGCTCACCTCCTTAGGGGAGACGCCGATGCCGGCCTCCTCCATCGCCTCCTCGCCGCTCGGCCACAGCAGACCGCCTACCGACATGCTGCGCATCCCGGCCGGATAGATGCCCCACTGCCGGAAGCTCTCGACGAAGGCGAGGCGGTAGCCGTCCAGGTCGTCGGGGTTGAGGTCGTAATCGGCTGTAACGATGCCGCGCAGATAGGAGCCGAAAGTGATCCCCACCGGCGGGCAATAGTCGATGGCGCGGATGCACATCTGCAACGCTTGATTGGCGCAGCGCGACGCCTCGTCGGCAAGGCGGTTGGCGAGATCGGGATGGATCTCGCCTTCACGGAGCACGCCGGTCCCCTCCGTAGCGATCCGGTAGAGGTCGAGCGTACGGGACCGGTAGACCTTCAGGAAGGCGCCGAACACGGCGGCCACGAGGATCGCTCCGCGTGCGTGCGCCTCGCCGACGCTGTCGAGGGCATGGACATCCGGTTTGTGTGGTTCCCACTGGCCAGTATCCGGGTTGATCCGGCCGAGCGCATCGCGTAACGCGCTGCCGCGGCCGGAAGCCCTGCCGAACTGTTGGGCCAGCTGTGCGAGGAGATTCTCTCCAGCCAAGTTGCCGCGCGTGCGAGCGATCTGGTTACGCAGCACGCCCGGATAGGAGAAGCGCTGAAACAGCGCGACGATGTCGGCGAATGCCTCGTGGAATGCGAGGACGTCCTGGTTGACCGGTTCGCCGAAGCGTGGGTGGACGCCATCGAGCAGTGCATGCGTTGTCTCGTGCGCGATGATGTCGTGTGACAGGCTGGTGAAGACCAGAGTGCCTGGCGCGTTGTTGGCATCTCTGCGTCCGACCGGGAAATAGCCGAACAGCAGCGCCTTCTTGGTCGGGCTGTAGTAGGCATTCCTGTCCCGCAGGGCATGCGGATAAATGCGCAGCCGGCGCACGAACTGCACCTCGAAACGCTCGCTACGATGCGCGGACCATAAGGCAATCCGGCCGAGCGCCCGTTCGAAATGCCCGATGGTTGCCATAGCCACCGCATAGACCATCTGCTGATGGAATTGCGGGTTGCTCTCCGACGGCGCCAGCCCGTCCTGGGCGAGGATGCGCGGGTCGTTCAGGTCCACCGGCCGATAGGCGGTGCCGCTCGCCGGGTCGACATCGACCACCTCGATATATTCCCCGACCGGGCCCGGCTGCAAGTCGGGCTCCCAGGGGATGGCGATGGTGATCTCGCCGATGGCCGACGTGTCGAACTGGCTCGACAGGCTCGGGTCGAAGGCGAAGATGCGCAGCTTGCGCCACACTGGGTCGGGAATCAGATCGCTGTGCGTCACGCCTCGTCCTCCCGGTCAATGCGCCTGGGCATGTGCGACTACGGGCCCGCGCGACCACCCGCCCGGCCCACGCTCATAAAGGGAAAAATTGAGAAGGTGGCATCATCTAAACTGGTGATGCCCACTAACGGCACACCATATAACTCAAGTGTCATCACAATCTTTCCTGGAAAACAAGCTCCCATTTGGCGAATTGTCTGGATACCATTCGATAAATGGCAAGCCCATCAGGAGGACTATTTCGACGCAGCCTAAAGCCGTTATACTTAGACTTCAAAATTATTATCTTGCGAGACAATTTCCGAATCGCACGAGAAACTTGGCGTCGCGGCACATCGCAGGGCCTCCAAGTATACGTTTGGCGGTATGGGAAGGCTCAGGACCTCTCGACCGACACCTGGGAAGACGCAATTGCCGGGATGCAGCACATCACGGACGGATGAGCACTCCGATCGGTCTCGCAGACCTCGGAAAACCTGTACCCCCCACCAGCGAATGGGAGAACGACATGACGGAAAAAACGGACGATTCCGTGTCCGGCGCTCCGCCGGAGCCGACTTTGGACGAGCGTGCGGCTTCCTTCCGCTGGGAAGGCAACGGTCTGGAGTCGGGAATCGGTCTCGGGGCGTCCGGTGGCGGCTTCCGTGCCATGCTGTTCCACGCCGGCGCCCTGATGCGGCTGAACGAGCTCGGCCTGCTCTCGAAAGTCAAGCGCGTGTCGTCCGTTTCCGGCGGCTCCATCACCGTCGGCCGGCTGGCCTCGGTGTGGACCGCCATGCATGTTCCCGGAAACCCGGTGCTCCAAGGATTCCGCGAATTGGTCGTCGAGTCTCTGTTCGACTTCTCCGCCCGGCACATCGACGTGGTGGACGCCATCACCGGGCTTCTCCCCTGGACCTCCGCGGCGGAGACGCTGGCGAAAAGCTATGAGCACATCATCGAAGGGAACATCACGCTCGCCGGCATGCCGGACGAGCCGCGGTTCGTGTTCTGTGCCACCAACCTGCAGACTGGTGTGCTCTGGCGGTTCTCGAAACCCTACGCCGGCGATTATCTGGTCGGCCGCATTGAGAAGCCGGACTTCCTGGTCGCCGAAGCGGTGGCGGCGTCCTCCGCCTTCCCGCCTGTCCTCTCTCCGCTGGTGCTCAAGCCACCGATCGGCGCCTTCTCGGACTGGCCAGATGCCCGCCCCACCCCCCCGCTGAAAGACCTGGACGACCTACGTGCCCGCGTCATCCTCACCGATGGCGGCGTATACGACAATCAAGGCATCGAGCCGATCGTCAAACGGTACATGACCCTTTTCGTCAGCGATGGAGGCGCACCATTCACCCGGTCGGCCGCAGTGGCCACGGACTGGTTGGGACAGCTGCGGCGGATTCTCGACGTCACCGACAACCAAATACGCGCCTTGCGCCGCCGCGACCTGATCGACCGAATGAAGCGTGGCAACGCCCGATTCGGCGACGAGAAGCGCCCGGACGGCTGGACGGATCCACGCGACCGCATGGGCGCCTATTGGGGGATCGACACCGATCCGGAGAAGCTCGCACCGCCGGATGCGCTGCCCTGCAGCCAGAAGTTGACGGACGAGCTCGCCCGGGTGCCGACCCGCCTGAGCGATCTGGGTCGGGAGACGTCGAAGCGCCTCGTGAACTGGGGCTACGCCATTTGCGACCGGAGCGTCAGGGCCAGATACCGAGGCCCTGACCAGCCGCTGGCGGCTCCCGCCATATGGCCCTATCCCGACGCCCCGCTCGGCTGATACCCTGCTCGGCTGACAAAGCAGGGACGCCCCGACAGCCTTCGAGGCGAACGCTGCGCCGTCGGGCGCCGAGCCCACTAGCGGCGGCGGACGGCTGCGCCGGCATTGTCACGGGAAGGCTTTGGCACGAAAACTGGGCCGGCGCGCAGCATGCTTCGATTTCCTGACGGGCTCACGCCGCAGCGGTCGCTACCAGCCAGTCGGCCTTGGCCTGCGCCCGGACGGTGCGCAGGGTACGGCGGGATACCAGGTGGCGTTGGAGGTTGAAGCAGTTGTAGACGGCGGCGTGCAGGGAAACGAAGCGCTGAGCGGACGCGGGCGATTTGAACCGCTGCATCTTCCGCTCGCGTCGCCGCACCGGCTGGTGCGAGACTTCGGCGCGGTTGTTCGTTCGCCGCCCCTGTACATGGTGGGCGGTCAGACCGAGTTCGCGGAAAGCGGCCCTGTAGGACCGGAGCTTGTCGGTCGTGACCCGGATGGGGTCGAAGCCATACTTCTTCAGCAGCTTGCGCATCAACTTCAAAGCCGCAGCCTTGTCACGCCGGCGCTGGACGAGCACCTCCAACACCTCGCCTTCATCATCGACGGCCCGCCACAAGTACAGGAGCCGGCCGCTCACCCTGATCACCATCTCGTCCAGATGCCAGCGCGGATTGGGCTTGGTCCGGAGGCGCCGCAGGTTGCCGGCGATGGCCGGCCCAAACTTCAGGACCCAGCGGCGGACGGTCTCGTAGGACACCTCCACGCCGCGTTCAGCCAGTAGCTCCTCGACGTCCCGGTAGCTCAGAACGAACCGGAGATACAGCCAGATCGCATGCTGGATGATCGAGGGCGGAAACTAATGCCGGGCATACGAGAGCGGCGACCTCCGAGCAAGATAATGCCACCACGGTCGCGCCGCCACTGTTCCCGTGACAATGCCACCTGGACGGCTATGGCGGTTCGGCTGTTGCGGGAGCGATTGTCCCTTCCCGACTTCGACCCGACCGTGCCCCGCCTCGAGACGCTGACGGCCGACAAGGCGGCAAAGCGGCTCGGCATCTCCATCCCATCCGTTCACCGCCTCATCCAACGTGGCGTCTTGCCAGCAACGCAGCTTATCCCCTCAGCCCCTTGGCACATCCCAGCCGCCGCCTTGGACACGGATGCCGTACGAACGGGCGTGAACGAGATAAAGGCGCGACGCCCGAAAAACCTCGTTGATTATCATAGAGATGAAATGATGCGGTTGCCGGGACTCTGAAAGGAGGGATGCACTATGTCACGCGCTTCGGCGATCTGGTGAAGATCATCTGGGATGACGGTCAGGGCAGCTGCCTGTTCATGAAGAGGCTGGAGCGGGGGCGTTTCATCTGGCCGACTCCGGCGGACGGCGCTGTCTCGATTTCGGTCGCGCAGATGGGCTATTTGCTCGAAGGCATTGACTGGCGCCACCCGCAGAAAATCTGGCGGCCCACCGCCGTTGGATTAGCGCGGCAAAATGTCTCGTGGGGCGGCTCTGGGTTCGGAAATCCAACAGTTCCCGGGCGTTCCGGGGTAGACTGGTGCCATGCTCGCCATCCTGCCGACTGTCTCTTCTGCCGACGAGATCGCCGACCTGCGCGGCATCGCTCTCGGCCGCAAGGCATGGCTGTTCGCCGGCTCCGACCGTGGCGGCCAGCGGGCGGCGTTCATGTTCAGCCTGATCGTGCGCCAAGCTCAACGACGTCCACCCGCAGGCGTGGTTGGCCGGCGTCCTGGCTTGGACCGCCGACCTGTCCCAGTCCCGGCTGTATGAACTCCTGCCGTGGAATTGGAAGGCCACCCAGGACCGCAGGGCCGCTGCCTGACGGTCGCATTCAGCGGCCACCGCGGCTCCCACCGGATGCTTATCTTACTATCAGTGGAAAGGAGAACCAGAACATGAAGGATGTGGCGCGCGACAGTGTGACGGCCTGGAGCCAGCTCCGCGCCGCAGGCGGCCTCGAGTGCAGCGGGCGCGACGAGGACATCGAAGAAGCACTCCGAACGGCACTGAGACCTTCGGCTGCAACGCTGCGTGACGCATTGCTTGCCTGTTCCACGGACGATCTGGTTCGGGCGTTTTTCGGTGTCGCCGAGCCCTATGTGGTGATGTTCCGCGCCATCTTGGACTTTTTCCAGGCGGCAGGTGCCCGCGAGGGGCGAAGTGCATGGGCGATCCGGATCGAAGATGAACACCTCGATCTTGTGCATTTCCAACGATTCCTCGAACATTGGGACGCTGTAGAGAGCGAGCTGAATGTTCCCGCCATCGACTCCGAGGGTGCATGGGCCGTTCACCGTGGATCGATTGATGTGGCGGGACTGGATAAGGCACTAGAATTCCTGGGTGCGGGCACGACAGGTCATACGGGACTTGATGACGTCGACCAATGGCTTGCGGCGTACGCCCGTGGCGTGTACGGGCCTTTTCCCACATCGCTCCATCCAGGGCGGCTTCCACCGGAGTTGTCCGACGCCGCTGCCATCGCCATGGCGTCGGTTGACATCATCCGCCAGCTTTGGCCGAACCGCAAAAGCATGATCGAAGAGCACCGTGCCCGCGGATATGCGATTGATCGAGCGGACGGCTTCAGCCCACGTACCATCGCTCAGCACGAAACCGACTACCGGCTCGGCAGCACCGTTGCGTGCCTCGGACGGTACCCGATGCTGGACGAAGCCGCCCGTGTGGCCTTCGCGCGGAACCTTGCTGCTGAGTATGCGGTCTATCCACGGCGGCGAATTGGTGTTCGCATCGATCTGCCCGAACTGGAACGCATCCTTTCCTTGCCGCTCTGGCAGAAGCGCCATGAACTTTATGCGGTATGGCTCGCGACAGAGATCGTGAGCGCCCTGGCTGACCACGAGATCGAGCTACACCACGAGGACGGTGCGATCACCTTTGCGTTTCGGGAGACCGTCGTCGCCACCGTCCGCAGTTCTTGGCCTACCGTCAAGCTTTACGCAGAGCGGCGCAGTCCGCTGGCCGCCCCAATCGGCCATGGTCGCAGCGCCAACGTCCAGCCGGACTACAGCCTGTGGCGGGATAGTGGCGGGAGCGAAACCTGCGGGCTCGTAATCGAGGTGAAGCACTACAAGCGGCATTCCACCCGCTTCCGCGAGGTCATGGTCGACTATGCCCGTGCACACCGCGATGCCAAGGTCGTTCTCGTCAGCCACGGGCCGGCCCGCGAGCACTTTTTCGACGTTGATGCTGATGTACGCGATCGTTGCCAAGCCATCGGGGAGCTGACCGCTAGTCATCATGCAGCGCGGGAAAAGCTCCGCACCTTGGTGAAAGAGTATGTAAAGGCTCCAATTTCGCGCGGGATGTGTGTCGCATCGGCCGTTGTTATCGACATTTCGCTGTCGATGGCGTCCGTGCTCGATTCGGACGACTTTCCCACACTGCTGCTGGGACTGGTTAGCGACGACAGAATCGATACTGTGCTGGTGGATAATCAGATACGCCTACGGCGTCCTTTAACGTCGGCTTTGTCCGCCGTGCGCACAACGCCACGTGGAACCTCCACCGATCTGCGAGGTTCCACTCTCGCATTGCTCGACGAACACCCCGTCGTTCTGGTGGTCACCGACGCCGAAGGACTCTATGGTCTCGATGGACTGATCATGGAGCGGCTGAGATCCGAGAGCATCGGCACCGTGGAGGTTGATTTTGTCCTCATCAGGCGCGGTTGAGTCGCAGGATCGTATCCATCCGCCGTGTAGCTCCGCCGCCGCATGCCGCCTGTCAGAACCTCGAACGGCTGGTAAGCCATGACGCTTTCCATTCGCTTGAGGCTGCGCGATGATGTGCGCTACGCAATCCTCCGACGTCGTCATCGCGTTCGCAAGGCGACGCTCACTGGAGTCTTACGAACAACGCTACCAGAGCCGGCTCTGTTGCAAAGTTTGCCGGCAGGCGCGAGATGATGATTACGGGCATTACCGCCGACGCTATGCGTGCTGGAGTTCGAGTTGCTGGCTGATGAACTGCACGGCCTCGGCGAGCACGCAGGGTCCGACGTTGAAGGCGCGTTCGACGAGGCGCGCCTCGCCCCGCATGTCGCGGGTGATGTTGAAGCTGGACGCTTGGCCTTTGCGGAGCGCCCGCATCACCTCAAAGCCCTTGATCGTCGCGTAGGCCGTCTTCAGGGTCTTGAAGCCCCTCACCGGACGGATCAGCTGCTTCAGCTTGCCATGGTCGGCCTCCACCACGTTGTTCAGATATTTGACCTGCCGGTGCTCGGTCTCCTCGGGACACTTGCCCTCGGCCTTCAGTTCCGCCAGGGCTGGCCCATACGTTGGCGCCTTGTCGGTGTTGATGACCGTCGGCGTCTCCCACGCCTTCAAGCCGTTCAGCGCCTTGGCCAGGAAGCGCTTGGCGGCGGTGGTGTTCCGCGTGGAAGAGAGATAGAAGTCGATGGTGTTGCCATGCTTGTCGACAGCTCGGTACAGGTAGGCCCACTTGCCGCCCACCTTCACGTAGGTCTCGTCAACCCGCCAGCTGGTTGACCGTGGGCAGCGCCACTGCCAGCGTAGCCGCTTCTCGATCTCCGGCGCGTACTTCTGGACCCAGCGGTAAATGGTCGAGTGATCGACCGAAACGCCGCGCTCGGCCATCATCTGCTCAAGGTCGCGATAGCTGATGCCGTACCGGCAATACCAGCGCACTGCCCAGAGCACGATTTCACCCTCGAAGTGGCGACCTTTGAAGTCCGACACGGCTTGGCTCCGTCCAACCTCCAGCCATTCCGCCGCCTGCCGGCAAACTTTGCAACAGAGCCGCTTAAAGCATAACAAGAGTGAGAGCTTGTCCGTTGGCTTCAACAATGACCGATATATGAGCTTGGTTTGGATAGGTTTTTTTGAAAGTGACGTATCCACTCGCGGCGCAAAGTGGATTTGGTTAACAGTTCGCTTCGGATCAGAGGCTGTCGCGAAAAGGGCCGCTATCGTCATGTAGAGGCCCACAGCCTTCCTCCCTGAAGGCATTCAGGCTTGTCCGGAAAGCCGTCCGACAATCGATTTGTCCGGAAAGCCGTCGTAGCCGTGGGTTTCCGGACACTGGGGCGGCTGACCGCCAAACGGCGGTTTCCTGGACGAACAGCACCATCTTGCTCAACTCACGCAAGAATTGACTTCATGTGCATTCCATTCGTACAGCTAACTCTCCAATCGCTTGGGGGAGCGCTGTCCGATGTCGATCCAGACGGGTACCAGTGGAAACGATACGATCATCGATGGCCTGACCGATGACGCGCTGTACGGTCTGGATGGCGATGATCGCCTCGATGGTGCCGGGGGCGCCGACAGCCTGTTCGGCGGGGTCGGCAACGACACCCTGAGCGGTGGCCCGGCCGATGCGGTGGTCGGCTCCACCCTGGCCGGCGGCAGCGGCGACGACCTCTACCTGATCGCCAACCTGCTCGACCACATCGTCGAGGCGGCGGGTGAAGGCACCGACGAGGTCCGCACCGACCTTGCGGCCTATACTCTGGCCGATGGGGTCGAACACCTCACCTATACCGGCGCGGCCGCCTTCTCCGGCAGCGGCAACGAGTTGGACAACCGTCTCACCGGTGGCCTCGGGGCCGACAACCTGAGCGGGCTGGACGGCAATGACACGCTCGATGGCGGCCTGGGCGACGACACCCTGGTCGGCGGGCTGGGCGACGACGTCTATCTCGTCGACGACAGCGCCGACGTCGTCACTGAATTGACCGGCGAGGGCAGTGACGAGGTCCGCACCACGCTCACCGCCTATACGCTCGGCGCCAACATCGAGGCGCTGACCTTCACCGGCACCGGCGCCTTCAGCGGCACCGGCAACGAACTGGACAACCGCCTCCAGGGCGGCGCGGGCAACGACACCCTGGCCGGCGGGCTTGGCCTCGACACGCTGGTGGGGGGCGCCGGCAACGACACCTACATCATCGACGATGCCGCCGATCTGGTGGTGGAGGTTGCCGGCGAGGGCACCGACGAGGTGCGGACGGCGCTGTCCGCCTTCACCCTGGCGGCCAATGTCGAGGTGCTGACCTACACCGGCTCCGGCAGCTTCGCCGGTACAGGCAGCGCTGGTAACGACACCCTGCGCGGCGGGGCGGCCGACGACACGTTGGCGGGGGCTGCCGGCAATGACTGGCTCGACGGCGGCGCTGGCGCGGACAGCCTGATCGGCGGTACCGGCAACGACACCTACATCGTCGATCAAGCCAGCGACATGGTGGTCGAACTGTCTGGCGAAGGCAGCGACACGGTGCGTAGCGCCATCGACTACACGCTGGGCGCCAATGTCGAGGCGCTGGTGCTGACCGGTGGCGCCCTCACTGGCACCGGCAACGAACTCGACAACAGCCTGACCGGCACGGCGGCGGACAATGTCCTGATCGGTCTGGAGGGCAACGACACGCTGAACGGCGGGGCTGGGGCAGACACCCTGATCGGCGGCACCGGCAACGACACCTATGTCGTCGACAACGCCGGCGATGTGCTGATCGAACTGCCGGGCGAGGGCATCGACACGGTGCAGAGCTCGATCAGCCACACCCTGCTGGCCGATTTCGAGAACCTCACCCTGACGGGCTCGGCCGCCATCTCCGGCACCGGCAACGCGGCCAATAACCTGCTGATCGGCAACAGCGGCGCCAACCTGCTGACCGGTCTCGAGGGTGACGACACGCTGAATGGTGGCGGCGGGGCCGACACGCTGATCGGCGGCACCGGCAACGACCTCTACGTCGTCGACAACGCCGGCGATGTGGTGATCGAGTTGGAGGGTGAGGGCATCGACACGGTCAGCGCCTCGGTCAGTTGGACGCTGGGCGCCAACATCGAGAACCTGACGTTGACCGGCTCGGCGGCGATCAGCGGCACCGGCAACGAACTGAACAACGTGCTGACCGGCAACAGCGGCGCCAACATCCTGGACGGCGCGCTGGGCGCCGACAGCATGGCCGGTGGGGGCGGCAACGACGTCTACATCGTTGACGATGCCGGCGACGTGGTGACGGAGTTGGCCGGCCAGGGCACCGACGAGGTCCGCACCAGCCTGGCGGTCTACGCGCTGGGCACCAATGTCGAGCTGCTGACCTACACCGGCAGCGGCCCGTTCACCGGCACTGGCAACGATCTGGCCAACCGTCTGACCGGGGCCGGCGGCGACGACAGCCTGTCGGGTGGCGCCGGCAACGACACGCTGATCGGTGGAGCCGGGGCCGACACGCTGGACGGCGGAACCGGAACCGACACTGCCAGCTATGCGACGGCCGCGGCCGGGGTGGTGGTCGATCTGGCGAGCGGTGCCGGCACGGTGGGCGATGCGACGGGCGACGTGCTGCTGTCGATCGAGAACCTGACCGGCTCGGGCTTCGCCGACACGCTGGCCGGCGACGGCGGGGCCAACCTGCTCGACGGCGGGGCGGGCAACGACAGCCTGTCTGGCGGGGCCGGCAATGACACGCTGATCGGCGGCGCCGGGTCCGACACGCTGGATGGCGGCTCGGGCAGCGACACCGCCAGCTATGTCTCCTCGACCGCAGCGGTGGCGGTGGACCTCGCCAGCGGTAGCGGCACGGTGGGCGACGCCGCGGGCGACGCGCTGCTGTCGATCGAGCATTTGACCGGCGGGGCGGGCAACGACACGCTACGCGGCGATAGCGGGGCAAACCGGCTAGACGGTGGTGCCGGCAACGATGTGCTGGAGGGCCGCGGCGGCAACGACACGCTGGTCGGCGGCTCGGGCAGCGACACCGCAGTCTACTCGGGCAGCGTGCGCGACTATGTGGCGACGAAGGTCGGCTCTGACTGGACGATCCAGGCGACGGCGTCGGGCGAGGGCACCGACACGCTGCAGGGGGTGGAGTGGGTGCAGTTCGCCGATGCGCTGCTGCGGCTGGACGCCAACAACGCACCGCTGCTGCCGGGCAACCTGACGGCGGCCACGGATGAAGACGCGGCGGTGCTGTCGGTGGATTTGCTGCAAGGAGTTCTTCGACTTCGAGGGCAGCCCGCTGTCGGTGACGGGGCTGAGCCAGACCGGTGGGCCGGCGGCGGCGGTGAGCCTGAGCAACGGCGTGCTGGGGCTGGACCCGGCCCAGTTCGGCTGGCTGGCGGCGGGGCAGAGTGCCAGCCTGACCTTCGCCTATGGGGTGTCGGACGGCAGCGACGCGACGGCGCGGACGGTGACGGTGACGGTTGCCGGCCGCAACGACGCGCCTCAGATCTCGGTTCCTGCCCCTCAAACCATTGACGAAGATACTAGCCTTGATTTTCCTGGACTCACCATTGCCGATATCGACACAGGCAATGACAAAATGCAGCTGTCGTTGACAGTTAGCCACGGAACCTTAGTTTTTACCGACACTTCCAGCCTGACGATTATAGCGGGCGCACAGGATAGCAATGCCATTACTGTGGAAGGAACACAGTTGGCGTTGAACGGAGCACTGGCTACGCTGCGCTATAAAGGGGCTGCGGACTACAATGGGGCCGACACGCTTCACATCGACGTATCTGATTCCGGTGGCGCAGGCGGGCCTGTTCTGACCGACAGCAAAACGGTCGCTATTTCTATCTTGCCTGTCAACGACGCACCGCAACTTCAGACGCCTGCTTCGCTGTCGGCTTTCACAGGGCATGATCTTAAAGTGCCCACGATTGGCCTCAAGGATGTTGATGCCGGACTCACGCAAATGAGGCTCAGCATTGTTGCCAACAACGCCACCTTATCCTTCGGCGCGACCGGCGGACTGACATTTATAGACGGCACAACCAATGGAGGCACCTCCATGACGGTGGAGGGCAATCTGGCCGCGCTGAGTGCTGCTCTGGGATCGCTCACCTACTGTTCGGCATCGGGTTTCACGGGTAGTGGCACGATCACCCTGTCGGTATCTGACAATGCCGGTACTGGGAAAGGTGGCATCCAGATCGCGCATGCAACTATTCCCGTTACCGTTGTGGCCAATGGGCCATGCTCCAACGATACCATTGTCGGAACCTCAGCTCCCGAAACCTTCGATACCGGATGCGGCAATGACATTGTCGACGGCCGGCGCGGCAATGACACCATTCTTGGTGGTGCCGATAATGATACGCTGATAGGCGGAGCCGGTAACGACCAGCTCTACGGAGGTACCGGGCAGGACACGCTGAATGGCAACGGTGATGTCAACTATACCCTGTCGCTGAACTATTTCCAGGCGACCAGTTGGACGTCACAGAACCTGTATCCTCGACAAATTGGAGATATCAATGGCGATGGGCGGGCCGACATCGTTGGCTTCGGTTCGAATTATCTTGTTTCCGCTTTCGGTCAAGCCGACGGAACCTTTATAATCGCCTCATCCAGCCAGACCATCTTCACTTCAACTTCCGGCTGGGCCAATCAAGATGGTTACCGGCGATTGCTCGGAGACTATAATGGAGATGGAAAGGACGATATCTTCGCTTTCCATCCCGATGGTCTTTATATTGGATTGAGCAACGGAAACGGAACCTTCACCAACATTGGTATGGTGAACAATCTGTTCGGGAAGGCACAGGGCTGGAACAGTCAGGATACCTTTCCACGTCTTGTCGGAGACGTGAACAACGATGGGTACGACGACATCATAGGCTTTGGAGGTGGGGGCGTTTACGTCGGCCTCAACCGGCAGGGTAACGGCTTCAACTATCTAGCGTTGACGGATTCGGAGTTCGGCTACACCGGGTGGAAGAGTGACAACACCTATCCGCGTCGGCTTGCCGATATCGATGGTGACCATAAACTCGATATCGTCGGCTTTGGTTCCAACGGCGTCTATGTGGCCCGTGGCAACGGCGACGGAACGTTCCAGCCGTCGCAGCTGAAGCTCCAGCATTTCTCCACCGGCAGTTCATGGACTTCCCAGCAAGTTTATCCACGGATGCTCGCCGACATCGACGGGGACGGTTGCGACGACATTGTCGGATTCGCTGAACATTGGACCGAAGTCGCCTACGGCATAAAGGGAGGGAATGGAGCCTTCAGCGATGTTGTCACCATCGGCAACGCCTATAATCAGGATTCAGGTTGGAACAGCTACGATCATTATCCTCGTGCTCTGGGAGATGTGGACGGTGATGGTTCCGCTGACATCATTGGATTTGCCGACCAAGGTACTTACACTTGGTTACTTGGTGACAATGATACTCTCCAAGGTGGAGTGGGCGACGATCTGCTGAACGGACAAATGGGAAACGATGTGCTTGATGGCGGACCCGGCAGTGATACTTTGACCGGCGGAGTTGGCAAGGACATCTTCTTGTTCTCCAGTCCCTGGAATGGAGCCGATGTCGTCACCGACTTCCAGTCCGGCACCGACTGGATCGAGGTTGTCGGCTCTGCGTTCGGCAACCTGCCAACCGGCCAGCTTGATGCAGGCCGGTTGGCGTACAACGCACCGGGCGACGCCGATGACCGCTTCGTATTCAACACGACGACAGGTGTATTGTCCTACGATCCCGATGGCAGTGGCGCAATGTCGGCAACCACCATTGCCCTGTTGAACGTCCGCTCGCTGTCGGCAACTGACATCTGGGTGGTGCCATCGGCCTGAGGCTGCAGCCGGGCTGCCGGTTGTCCGTCAAAGGGTGGGAAAGCGGACGCTCTGATCCAGGCGGATCAGAGTGTCGCGAAAAGGAGGCCCCGCGGCATGAGCACCGTACCCATGGTGACGGGCTGGGCGCCGCTGTCGCCACCCCGGTCAATCAGCCCGCCTGCCGGTGCCCACAGCGGCTATCGGGCTTCATTGCCGGCGCGGCGATACCGCGCCGCGTGCGCCATCCTACGGCGGGAAAGGCCGATCTTGATGCCGATCAGCACGGGGGCGGCGATGACGAAGAGCAGGGCGACGGCGATGAACGCCGTGTCGAAGGCGATCACCGTAGACTGACCCGTCACGGACCGGCCCAGAAGGCTCGTCGCGGCCCGGCTCGCCGCCGCCGCCTCCAGCCCCTTCGCCGTCAGCGCGGCTGCGGTGGTCGTCAGCCGCTCGATGAGCATGGGGCCGCCCGCGGTGAGGTGGGCGCCGAGGACCGCGGCGTTGGCCGCGACGTCATGGTCGATCAGGGTCTGGAGCGCCGCGACTCCCATCAGGCCGCCGAGCTGGCGCCCTATGTTGAAGAGGCCGATTCCGGCCGCCAAATTCCGGCGGTCGAGAGTGCCGAAAGCGATCAGGGTGATCGACAGGAACAGCAAGCCAAGGCCTAGGCCGCGCAGCAGGATCGTCGCCATCATATCGCCGGCGCCGCTCTCGGTGGTCGAGCCGGACAGCATCCACATGGCGGCCATGATCGCCAGGATGCCGAAGGGCACCGTCGCGAACGGGGGGACGCGGCGCACCTGAATCAGAAAGGCGACCATCAGGAGCGAGCCGATGAAAAACGCGCCGCTCGGTAACAGAAGCAGACCGGCCTCGGTGGGGGTGAAGGCGAGAACGGACAGGGCGAAAGACGGAATCAGGAACGCGCTTCCGAACAGGGCGGCTCCGGCGACGAAGCTGACGATGAAGGCGAAGGAAAAGGCGTCCGATGCGAAGGGGGAGACGTCGAGCAACCCCCGGCCCTTCATCGACGCTTGCTGGGCCAGAAAGACCAGCAGGGCGGCTCCGCCGGTCACGGCCAGCCACAGGAGGCGGGGCTCCTCGAACCAGTCCCACCGGCTGCCCTGGCTGAGGACGCAGGTGACGCAGAAGAACGTGACGGCGATCAAGGCGAAGCCGATCCCATCGAAAAGACGGGGCGCGGTCGCGGCGGGCATCGGCCCGTCGGCGATCAGCAGCAGTCCCGCTGCCGCCAGGGCCAGCGGAAAGACGCTGAAGAAGATCCAGTTCCAGGATTGGCTGTCGAACAGCCACCCCTGGAAGGCGGGGGCGATGGTCGCGGGAGCGACGACGGCTCCCATGGCGAACAGGGCTTGAAGGACCGGCTGACGGGACCGGGGGCAGGCGAGAAAAAGGATCGCCTGTCCCCCGACGAGCAGGATGCCGCCGGCGAAGCCCTGGATGGCGCGAAGGGCGACCAGCAGGTCCAGCCGATCGGTCAGGGCGGCGATGCCGCACGCCATGCCCATGACCAGGGTCGAGGCAACGACCACTCCGCGCGGAGGGATGCGGGCCGTCAGCCAGGGGGCGGCCATGAAGCCGATGAGCTTGAGCGTGGTGTATCCGATGTCCAGCCAGGCAAACTCGTCGGGGGTCGCATGCGTGTCGCCCATGATGTCGCCGCGCCCGAGCGACAGGACGGTACCGGCGACAGCCTCCGTCAGTGTGGCGAGCAGGATGCCGGCGACGAGGAAAACTTCGGCCGCAGCCCCCTCGCGGACCGGCATGGCGGCGGGAGCCGTGGTGGGGGCGGCGGTCATCGGTCGCCTCCCTGGGCAACTCCCTTGGCGATCTCGACACGCGCCGACAGGCCGGGCACGAGGCGGCCGGGCAGCCGGTTGCCGACGAGCCGGATCTTCACCGGCACGCGTTGGACGACGCGAACGAAGTTCCCCGTCGCGTTGTCCGCGGGCAGCAGGCTGAAGGCGGACCCGCTGCCGGGCGCGAGGCTGTCGACCACGCCGTCGAGCGTCCCGTCCGGATAACCGTCAACGGTGACGCGGGCGCGCTGACCGGGCCGGATGTGTTCGAGCTGGGTTTCCTTGTAGTTCGCCACCACCCACACATCGTCGACCGGAACGATGTCGAGCAGGGAGGCGCCCGGCGCGACGAGGCGGCCGACGCGGACCTGGCGGTTGCCGATGATGCCGCCGACCGGCGCGCGCACCACGGTGCTCTCGAGATCGATCCGGGCGAGGTCGCGCGCCGCCTCAGCCTGGGCCACGGCGGCGGCGGCGGCGTCGCGCTGCGCCGCCAGGACGGCGAGGCGCTGCTGCTGGGCATCGACCGCCGCCGAGGCGGCCGACACGCCTGCCTCGGCTTTCAAGCGCGCCGCGTCGCTTTCATCGAGGTTGGCTTGGCTGACGGCGTTGCCGCGGATCAGTTCGCGGCGGCGGTCGTAGGCCTTGGCCGCGAGAGTCATCTCGGCCATGGCCGACCGTCCCTGGGCTTCGGCCTGCCGGATCAGGACGTACTGAAGCCGGGTCTCCGCATCGACGTCGGCAAGCCGGGCCCAGGCGGCGTCAAGGTTGGCCAACGCCTGGGCAAGCCGCGCGCGGTAATCGCGGTCATCGATCCGGAACAGGATGTCGCCCGCCCTGACGGTCTGGTTGTCCTCGACCTCGACGGTCATGACGTAGCCGGCAACCTTGGGGGCGAGCGAGGTCACGTCGCCGCGGATATAGGCGTTGTCGGTCGCCGTCCCGCCGTTCGAACCAGCCCAGAACCATCCGCCCGTCGCGGCCAGCACGGCTCCGAGGCACAGCAGCACGCCCGCGGTCCTTCTTTTGCCGGGGGGCGCCGCGGCGGCGCCGACCGCGGAACGGTCGCCGGTGACGCTTGCGTCAGCGACGGCGGCCCCCCTGCCCTCGATCCTGTCCATTCCCTTATTCCCTGTTGGGTGTGACCGGCCGCCACCGCCGCGTCGGAGTGTCGCCGGAGGGGAGCGGCGGCCGATCGCTGCCGCTCCCCTCCGCATCCGCTCAGGCCTTGGCGGCCACCGGGAGACGGAAGGGGGCACCCATCCGGTTGAAGGCGTTCATCGCGGCGATGGCGATGGTGAGATCAACCATATCCTTCGGTTCGAACGCCTCCGATGCCGCCGCATAGGCGGCGTCCGACGCGTGGGTTTCGCTGACGCGGGTCACCTCCTCGGCCCAGGCCAGGGCCGCGCGCTCCGTATCGGAGAACAAATGCGGGACCTCTTCCCACACCGGCACCAGCGTGACCTTGTCGACCGACATCGTCTTGCGGAGGTCGCGGCTGTGCAGATCGATGCAGTGGGCGCAGCCGTTGATCTGCGAAACCCTGAGGAACACCAAATGGATGAGTTCCTCGGGCAGGTTGGTGCTCTTCGTGACGTACTGATGAACGCCGAACAGAGCCTTCGCGCCATTGGGCGCGACCTCGTGCCAAGCCAAGCGTGCCATGTTCTTTACCTTTCCTGGATATGATCGATTGCGATAGCCGCTTCGCCGGCCCATGGCCGCCGCAGGGGTGTTTTTGAAGTCCGTCAGCGCTCGGTCTGCTGGCCGAGCCAGTCCTCGAACCGGATGGTGCCGAGGCGGGGATTCCGGCCGGGGGTCAGCGATTGATCGTTGAGAACGTCGCCGAAGTAGCGCGCGTGGATGTCCGGCACGACCTTGCGCGTGTCCTTCGTCGCCAGCAGGAAGCGCCGGACCAGATCGTCGAGCGGGATCGCCTCCGGACCGGCGACCTCGAGCGTGCCGCCGACCGGCGGCGCGAGGGTGACGTCGGCGAGCGCCGCCACCACGTCGTCGGAGGCCATCGGTTGGATCAGCGCCGGCGACAGGCGGATTTCCCCGCCGACGGTGGCCGACTGCGCGATCCCGCCGACGAATTCGAAGAACTGCGTGGCGCGCAGAATGGTGTGGGGAATGCCGGACGCCTTGACGAGGCTTTCCTGGGCGAGCTTCGCCCGGAAATAGCCGTTGTCGGGAAGCCGTTCACTGCCGACGATCGAGAGGGCGACGTGGTGGCGGACGCCGGCGGCCGCTTCGGCGGCGAGCAGGTTGCGGCCCGAGGTCTCGAAGAAGTCGAGGACGGCCTCGTCCTCCCACACCGGCGCATTCGCCACGTCGACGACAACGGCGGCTCCGTCGATCGCCTGGGCCAGACCCTCGCGGGTGATGGTGTTCACCCCCGTCTTCGGGGAGGCTGCGAGCGCATCGTGGCCGCGTTCGCGCAGCGTCTTCACCAGCTTCGATCCGATGAGGCCGGTGCCTCCGATGACGACGATCTTCATGGGTTTCTCCGCTTCTCTCGACGGGAACCAGCGCCGCCGATGGGATGGAGAATGCCTGGGCGTACCGGGGAAGTCCTTGCGGCGGGCTTGGATTGCCGTTCAAGAACGCTTGCTTTTCCGTCCAAGGAAGCCATGCGGCGCGCCTTGACGCGAACGGTGCAGCCGGCAATGCGCCGCTGTGCTATCACTGGCATGGAGCGTTCACCCGTCGCCCCGGACAGGGAGCCGAGGGGGATCGGCCCGGGGGAGATGGCGACCTTGCGGTTCATGTTCGGAGAGTGCGTGCTCGATCAGGAGCGCCGGGAACTGACGCTGCGCGGGCAGGTCGTGGGCGTCGGCCCGCAGGTCTTCGACCTGCTGTTGCATCTCGTCCGCAACCACGACCGCGTCGTCAGCAAGGACGACCTGCTGGAGGCGGTGTGGAACGGACGGATCGTCTCGGAATCGACCATCACCAGCCACATCAACGCGGTCCGCAAGGCCATCGGCGACAGCGGCGATGAGCAGCGCCTGGTCCGCACGGTCCCCCGCAAGGGGTTCCGCTTCGTCGGGGCGATCGAAGGCGGCGCGACCGGGGAGACACGGCAGCCCAGCGGATCGGAAATCGCCAGCCACGCGTCCGGCGAAGACAGGGAGACACCGTCCGGTCCGGCCCTGCCGGGCAAGCCCTCGATCACCGTGCTGCCTTTCCAGAACCTGAGCGGCGACGCCGAGCAGGACTATTTCGCTGACGGGGTGGTGGAAGACATCATCGCCGCCCTGTCGCGCATCCGCTGGCTGTTCGTCATCGCGCGCAACTCAAGCTTTGCCTACAAGGGCCGGGCGGTGGACGTGACGGAGGTCGGCCGTGAACTGGGCGTCCGCTACGTGCTCGAAGGCAGCATCCGCAAGGCCGGGAACAGGGTGCGCATCACCGGACAGCTCATCGACGCGACGAGCGGGACGCATCTCTGGGCGGAGCGTTTCGAGGGCATGCTCGACGACCTTTTCGAATTGCAGGACCGGATCGCCGAAAGCGTCGTCGGCGCGATCTCGCCGCAGATCGAGCGGGCGGAGATCGAGCGCGCCAAGCGCAAGCCGACGGAAAGCCTGGACGCCTACGATTACTATCTCCGCGGCACGGCGAAGCTGCACAGCGGAACCCGCGAGGCGATCGACGCGGCGCTGCCCCTGTTCCACAAGGCGACCGAACTCGATCCGGAATTCGCATCGGCCTATGGCGGGGCGGCCTGGTGCCAACTCTGGCGCAAGGTGAACGGTTGGATGACCGATCGGCCTCGGGAAATCGCCGAGGGGGTCCGGCTGGCGCGGCTGGCGGTGGAGTTCGGCCGCGACGACGCGGTCGCCCTGACGAGAGCCGGGCACGCGCTCGGTCACTTCGTTGCCGATCTCGATGGCGGCATCGCGCTCATCGACCGCGCCGTGTTGCTCAACCCAAATTTCGCCCCGGCTTGGTTCCTCGGCGGCTACCTGCGCGCTTTCCGCGGTGAAACGGAAAGCGCGAGCGAGCATTTCGCCCATGCCGCCCGCCTGAGCCCGCTGGATCCGGAGATGTTCCGGATGCAGACAGGAACGGCGCTCGCGCATTTCTTCGCCGGGCGCTACGATTGCGCCGCAGCCTGGGCGGACAAGGCGTTGGGTAACCTGCCCGGCCTCTTGGTCGCTATCGCCCTGACGGCGGCGAGCCACGCGCTCGCCGGGCGGATGGAGGACGCGCGGCAAGCGATGCGGGGGCTGCGCGCACTCGACCCGACCTTGCGCGTTTCCACGCTCAAGGAGTGGCTGCCGATCCACCGTCCCGAGGATATCAGGCGGCTTGCGGAGGGGCTGAGACTGGCTGGGTTGCCGGAGTGAACCCGGCCCTCGCCTGAAGCTTCGACGGATGCCGTTTTGCCTCACAAGCCGCCGCCCCCGGCCGGCCGCTGCTTCCTCCAGGTCCTGCACATCCCGGCGTCGACCGCCCCGCCCCGGGGATCACCGCGCCGGCATGCCGTTGAGGATCGGATTTTGCACGCATGCGGGCATACGCGCTGCAGGATCCTCCCGCTGAAAGGATGTTGCGAAAGGGAGCGGTCGGGGGGGGGGGGGGGTGCATGACCAATGTGTAAAGCTATGCCTTACAGAATTCCATTGACACACCGAGTGTAAACCACCACTTTACACCCATGATCCGTACCATCCAAGACAAGGCGCTCCGGCGCTTCTTCGAGACCGGCAAGGCGGATAAGCTGCCAATCCAGGGGGCAGCCAACATTGCCCGCCTTGGCCGCATCCTGCTGGCGCTCGATGCCGCCGGAAAGCCGGAGGATCTGAATCTGCCCGGCTTTTACTTCCATGGGCTGGAAGGCGCTCCGCCACGCTGGTCCGTGCGGGTCACTGCCAACTGGCGCGTCACCTTCGCATGGGACGCTCCCGACGCCATCGCTGTCGATCTGGAGGATTATCACTGATGACTGAAACCCCTCTGCGGCGCGGCCTTGCCCCGCTCCACCCCGGCGCTCTCCTGCGCGAGGACGTACTCCCGGCTTTGGATCGGCCCGTTACTGAGGTTGCCAAGCTCTTGCGCGTGTCGCGCCAGACCTTGCATGCCCTTCTGAGGGAAGAACAGCCAGTCACCCCGGCCATGGCCCTGCGGCTGGGCAAGCTGTGCGGCAACGGGCCGGAGCTGTGGCTCAACCTTCAAGCCAAGCATGACCTTGATCGGCTTGGCCGCGAGATGGCCGCCGATCTCGCCGAGATTCCCACCCTCAACGCCGCCTGAAACCTGGGGGGGCGGCGTCGGCCGCCCTTGTCGCGAAAAGGGCGCATGTGCCACCGTGGTGCATCGAGGTGAGCGGGGACGGACGGAACCCGTGTTCCGGTCTTTTCAAGAGACGCGGACATAGCTCGGGCGTGCTAAACCGAACATGCAGTTGAGCAGGTTGGCCGCAATCATGAGCTCGGTACGCCGCCCGTCGTCGCTGTGGGCGCGCAGGCGATCGCCAATGACCTGTTTGTAGCGCGCGATCGCCGCCTCCGCTTTGGCCCGCGCGTTGTAGCCGGACGTTCGCTGCCAAGCCATGCGGCCGGTCTCGGCAATCGCCAGAAGATGGCGGTCGCGCTGGGTCGGCGCCGCCTCCGCGGTGGCGCTGAGGGCCGCATCGCGCCGCGGCGGGGCGATCACCGCCGCTTCCGGGTGGCGGGCGGACACGACTGCGCACACGTCGGTTCGGTCGTAGCCGCCGTCGCCGATCAGCACCTCTACCGGAGCGTTGACCTGATCAAGCAAGGGGCCGACTTGCGAGGCGTCGTCGACATCGGGCGTCGTCAACGCCAGAGCGACAATTTGCCCCGTGCCGGCATCGACGCCGACATGGAATTTGCGCCAGGATCGGCGCGTCTTGGAACCGTGCTTCTCGACCAGCCACTCCCCGGGTCCGCTGAGTTTCAGCCCCGTACTGTCGACCAGCAGGTGCCATGGGCCAGCGGTCCACGGACGAATTGGCACGGCCAGAGTGCGGGCGCGGCGGCTCAGGGTGGTGTGGTCCGGCACCGGCAGGTCGAGCTGGAGCAACTGCATCAGCGAGCCAATCAGCCCCTCAGTCTGGCGGAAGGCCATATGGAAGAGCGCCCGCAGCGTCAGCGCCGTCTCGATTGCCACGGCTGAATAGCGCGGCTGTCCGCCACGAGTAGTCCGCGGGGCGGCGCGCCAAGCCTGAATGGCCTCATCACAGAACCAGATCGTCAGGCTGCCACGCTGGCGCAGACTGGCCTCATAGGCCGACCAATTCGTCACGCGGAACTTGGCACGGGGGAACTGGTGGCGTCAGCAGTCTTAGCAGGGAGACCATATCGCCACCGGAGTGGCGAAGGCTTATCGGGAAAGGTCTAGCTTGTCGGCATCATGCTCAAGCACAGCGATCAGCCGCTCCAGATCACCAGCGACCGATACCGCATCAATCGGTCGACCGGACTCGGCCAATGATCGGTAATGCAGCCATAGGCGCCGTGCCTGCGCTAATCCCGCCCGAGGCGTGGGTTCGTTCATCTCGCTCATTCTCCTTTTCGTGACACTCTGATCCCTCAGGACCAGATTGTCCATTTTGCCGCCGGTTGTGCAACTCCGCGGGAGGTGAGTTTCAGCGTGCCGGCTACGCTGACCAGCCGACGCTCTTCTGCGCCACCACGGCGGCCACCAGTTCCGGCTCTCGCTCAATCACCAGAAGCAGAATCTGAGTGGAGGCGTCAGGCTGAGTCCGGCTCCGCTCCCAATCGTGCAGGTGATTAACCGAAAATCCGAAGCGGACGGCGAATTCTTCCTGAGTCAGGTCAAGCTTAGCGCGGATTCCGCGAACGTTGACACCGCCAGGGGGGTGAATGACGCGCACCAGTTCGGGCGGGGCGCCGGATAGATCACGGGGAACGTCAGGGTCCTCGGCGATTTGGTGGGCTATGTCCTTGTCAGTCATGGCATCGATAGCTTCCCAGTCAATATCAGCGAGGGCTGCGGCAATCTGCTCAGAAGTGAGGGGTAGATTGGTCATCGCGCCTTTACCTCTTGTGATTCGAGGCCAAGCCATTTCCCTGTTCTTCTTGCGATGGATCAGGTTGTCGGTATGGTCACCGCGCTACACTCCAGCCCCTGTTGTTATGAATGTAACATGGACCGTCTATACTAACATCAAGGGGGAACTACAAACATACCGTATGAAGTGGGATGCAGGTGAAACCATGTGATGACGGATGCAATCTAGCCGCAGGTAACGAAAGCATTGGCATGATCAAATCCACAAGAATTGATAAAATAATGGAGATATGAAATTCCCTCTATCATTGTATCAAAAAATAAATTTAATCTACTTCATATGTTCTTCAATCAGACGAATTGCTTCACACGCGTCGAACCCCAGTGCTTTGCTAAGAGAAAGGAACTCTATTACATCGAGACGCCTCTCTCGGTTCTCGTACTTTGCCACAAAGGATTGAGACCTGCCCAAGCGCTTTGCCAACTGATCCTGTGTCAATCCGGCGTTGTGTCTGGCGTCCACCAGAACCGTGATCAGAGCACGGTAAGCAGAGGTGTGGATGGACTTCACGAGCGGGCGCCGAAGGAGAAAAAGCCGGCACCTCCGCTAAACCCATTTCCGGATTATCCCAAAATCGGATATTGCTCTCTTCCCTTTCCGTGGCTCATGACCACCTCGCTATGACCATGCCATTGCAATCAGATGCCTCACATGTGACCTCAGCTACGAGCAGGGACAATGTTCTAGCTGTTCTTGACGCCAAACGTGCGGAGTTGGACGCACATCGTCAGAAGCTCATGGAGCAGTTGGCCAACACCGAGAAAGAGATGGAATTGCTTCAAGGCACCATCCAATTACTTTCGAGAGATATGTTATCTCCAAGCATCCCCCAGTTCTTTTCGTCACCTCTCCGGATGCTTCCAGATTTTCGACGTGGTGAAATTAGGGACTCGGCATTGAGAGTGTTGAGAGAGAAATCTTATCCATTGTCAACGCAAGAAATTGGGCAAATTATATGCTCACAGAAATCTTTGGATATGCACAAAAGCAATTTCAAGACGTTTTGTCTGAGAATAAGCGGCAGCCTGCGCAATGCTGAAAAGGAGTGTCTGGTTTATGCTGTGGGTCGAACTGAAACCGGCGCAATTCTCTGGTTTGCGCCTGCGATGGAATGAGTATCGTAGCATGATGAAACCGTCATGCTGATTTTGATATTACTCAAGCATCAGATTAAAAAGCGGCAGGAAATATATAAATAGATCACTTCGTTAGAATTAGATTAATCTGGGGGACGGGTTGGAAAAGGGCATGCATCATGACCACTGTGAGCCTCTCCGATGCCAAGGCGCACCTATCGCAGCTCTTGGAGCGTGCTGCAGCAGGCGAGGAAATCATCATTTCCAAAGCTGGTCGTCCGATGGCACGGCTGGTTGCGTTACGCCGTCGCACCACACCCCGGCCCCTCGGTCTCCTGCATGGCCAAATAAGCATGGGCAATGACTTCGACGCACCTTTGCCATACGAAATGATGCGCTCGTTCCTGGGCAAGACGCCGTGAACTTTGCGAGCGGTGCCATCGCTCGTAGGGCACTATCGACTTCACTCCTAGGAGGTGTTCGCAATCGACCTCGTCGGTCCCACCGGAAGAACCTGAGTTGGCAGCAGCGCCAGGGCGGCGGCTTCCGCGCCGTCGATTTCTGGATCGACTGGGAAGCGAGCTGCGCCATCTGCCCAAGCGACAAACAAAGCCAGAGTTGGCGCGATTATAGGGACAAGTCGGGGAGCCCCTACGTCAAGGTCCGGTTCAATCCCGCCGACTGTCGGGCCTGCGAGGTGCGCGCGCAATGCACCCGAGTGACCGGTGAGAAGTGGGGGCGCAATCTCAGGCTATGCCCGCGCGACGAGCACGAGGCGTTGACGGCCGCCCGAGCGCGGAAGGAGGCAGACAGCGAACAGCCACTTTACTCCTTGCGCCAGTTAGTGGAAGGCACCTTGTCCCAAGCGGTGCGCGGCTTCGGACTGCGCCGCGCCCGGTACAGGGGCATCGCCAAAGCACCTGCAGCACGTGGCCATCGCGGCGGCCCTCAACCTCGACTGGATCGCCGCGTGGCTGCGAGGGCGGCCACTCGCCCCGAGCCGCCGCTCTCGCTTTGCCGCACTGGCCGCTTGAGCAACCGACCCTGCCTTATTCGTGTACAGTTTCCTACTCAATTCGTTTCAAATGATTCGCCAACAGTATCGGGTGATAGAGCGAACATTCTGATCTGGAAAGAGCAGAATGTCGCGGAGGTGAGAGACAAGTGCCTGAAGCGGCAAGCTCGCCATCAATCAGAAATGTGGGAGCCTGTAGCTGAAATGCTCCGCTTGGTCATATCGGCTCGCAGTGGTTCGGCATCACTGAACTTACGAGTGGTCATCACGTTGGAGACGGGGACAAGGTCATTGCCTGCGCTGGACTCATTCTGGAATGAAATGGCAAAGTTCCGACATGCTGATCAATGATTTTGTGCCTTTACAGCCATCAACGCTCGAGACAAAACTCGCGCTTCAAGTGTATAAAAACACGCGCATGATATACAGATTATCATTGTTATTCCCAAGATTTTACTGAACTAATTTATGGTTCCAAAACAGCCTTCAGAAACCATTTTATGGTTCCAGCGTTGCGTTTTATGGTTCCAGATTTCGGCGATTTCCCAATGAAATCAAAGGGTAGCAATTGCACTTTATGGTTCCTTCCAGATCTGGTCTGGATGGAACCATAAAACGGCTCTGTTGCAAAGTTTGGACGAAGGTACCTGAGGCCGGTCGCCGGCATCACTGCCGGGGTCAAGCGGCCTGGAGCTCCAGTTGCGTGGTGACGAATTGCACGACCTCAGCAAGCGCGCAAGGGCCGAGCCCGAAGGCGCGCTCGATCAGGCGAGCCTCACCACGCATGTCACGGGTTAGATTGAAGGCGGCCGCCTGTCCCTTGCGGAACGCGCGCATCACCTCGAACCCCTTGATGGTGGCGTAAGCCGTCTTCAACGTTTTGAAGCCCCGCACCGGGCGGATCAGCTGCTTCAGCTTGCCATGGTCGGCCTCGACGACGTTGTTCAGATATTTGACTTGCCGGTGCTCCGTGTCCTCAGGACACTTGCCTTCGGTCTTCAGTTCCGCCAAAGCCGCCCCATAGGTCGGCGCCTTGTCGGTGTTGATGATTGTCGGTTTTTCCCATTCCTTCAGGCCGTTCAGCGTCTTGGCGAGAAAGCGTTTGGCGGCGGCGGTGTTCCGGGTCGGCGAAAGGTAGAAGTCGATCGTGTTGCCGTGCTTGTCGACCGCCCGGTACAGGTAGGCCCACTTGCCCCCGACCTTTACGTAGGTCTCGTCCACCCGCCAGCTCGTTGACTGCGGGCAACGCCATTGCCAGCGCAGCCGCTTCTCAATCTCGGGAGCGTACTTCTGGACCCACCGGTAAATGGTCGTGTGGTCGACACAGACGCCGCGCTCGGCCATCATCTGCTCGAGGTCGCGGTAGCTGATCCCGTACCGGCAGTACCAGCGGACCGCCCAGAGCACAATCTCGCCCCCGAAGTGGCGACCCTTGAAATCCGTCACGGCCCGGCTCCCTCTCTCGTTCGGGCCATTCCGCCGGATGCCGACCAGCTTTGCAACAGAGCCGGCTGATTGACCGGGGTGGCGCCAGCGGCGCCCAGCCCGTCACCATGGGTACGGTGCTCATGCCGCGGGCCCTCCTTTTCGCGACACTCCGATCCGTCTGGATCAGAGCGTCCGCTTTCCCACCCTTTGACGGACAGGAATGTGAGGGTTGCTGATACTCGGAATTAAAAGCCTCAGTGCGCCACCGCAAAGCCAACGCCCATAGACGTGGCGGAGAGACACTCACGAAGGATCGGCCAGGAGTGGTTTGATCGCCCCCCCCGCTGCCGATCCTTGTTCACAAGGCGGCATGCTCCTTGACCGCCTCCTCGAGGCGAGCCTTGAGATTGAGGAACCGCGCGTCGATGGCCAGCGGGTCGTCGCGGTTGAGCGTGATCATCGCCGCCCTTGCTTCGCCGCCGCGGATCACCTCCAGTGCCTCGGCTTCGATCCCCGCCACGATGGCGGCGGCCACGGCCTCGGCGCTTTCGCGGGTGAAGCCCAACTCCGGGCCGGCGGTGTTCGACGCCATCATCGGGGTGTCCGTGGCGCCGGGATAGACGGTCAGCACATGGACGCCCTCGCCCTTCAGTTCGCGGCGCAAGGCTTCGCCGAACCGGGCCAGACCGGCCTTGGCGCCGGCATAAGTGGCATAGAACGGCGCGCCGACGAGCCCCAGGCCCGACGAAATATTCACCACCATCCCCTCGCCGCTGGCGCGCAGCACCGGAAGAGCGGTCCGCGTCAGCAGGATGGGCGCGGCCAGATCGACGGCGATCATCGCGAGGATGTCCTCCTCGGTGACCTGCTCCAGCCGTCCGGCGCGGACGCCGCCGGCGTTGTTGACCAGGATGTCGAGCCCGCTCAGTGCGCCGAGCGCGTGGTCGAGCGTCTGCCGGCGCCCCTCGGTGGTCGCGACATCGGCCACGATGCCGGTCACCGATGTTCCAGCCCTTTGCAGGGCCTCGACCGCACCGGCCAACTGGTCGGTGCGCCGACCGGTGATGGCAAGGGCCACCCCCTTCTCGCCGAGCGCCCGGGCAGTGGCAAAGCCGATGCCGCTGGAGCCGCCGGTGATCAGCGCGCGTTTTCCAGAGAGAATCATGTCAGCTCCGTATGGATCGATTGTGGAATGGGACCTGTCGGATGGGGACGAGAACAGCATTTCGCCTTGCGTCAGGCGACGGCGGGCTTGCTCCACTCGTTGCCCTTCATGAAGGCGTCGAGCGGCGTGTGGGTGATGTGGTTGGTGTAGTTGCTCATCACCTTGGTGGCGACGCCGAGCACCACCTCCAGGACGTTGCGGCGGGTGAAGCCGGCCGCCAGGAAGGCATCGACATCTGCGTCGGCGACCCAGCCGCGATTGCGCACCACCAGCGTGGCGAAGCGGTGCAGCGCCTCCAGCCGGGCGTCGGGCAGTTCGCTGCCGGCGCGCAGCGCGGCGATCACGTCCTCGCCCATCTTCTGCATCCGGGCGAGCGTGGTGTGGCCGGCCATGCAGTAGTGGCACTCGTTCTCGAAATTGGCGGTCAGATAGACGACCTGCTGCTCATGGGCGCTGAGCGTGGTCTTGGCGAACAGGTCCCACAGCGCCGTGTAGCCGGCCAGCAGTTCCGGCGATTCCGCCATATAGGACTGCAGGTTGGGCACGAAGCCGAAAGCGGCCTTCACGCCCTCGAAAATCGGCTTTGCGGCCTCCGGGGCGGTGTCGAGGGTATGGCTGGTGAACTGGGTCATGGTGGCGGGTCCTTGTTCCGTCGGTTGCGTTCGACGGATCGGACCTTGACCCATTCCAGAGACAGCGCGTAGGCGGGCCGCGCGACTAATGCCTATGCCTTCTGGGAATGATCCTGCTGGGAATGACGTCCACACAAGTCTGCGTCCTCCGCTGGCGCGCCTTCGCCGTTCACGATGGTGCCGACGAACTCCGCGAAGGCGCGTGCCTTGGTGCTGGCCAGCCGGCCGGTGGGGAACACCGCCCACAGGTCGATCGGCGGCAGCGTCCAATCCTCCAGCACGCGCCGCACTGAACCATTCGCAAGCTCGGGACCGAACATCCAATCCGACGCGACCGCCAGCCCCAGATCGGCCAGCACCGCCGCCCGAATGCCCTCCGCCGCGCTGACCCGCAGCCGGCCGCGCACCACCACCGACGCTTCGGTCCCGCCCCGCCGGAACGCCCAGCCGTTGCTGAGCTGGCTGTAGACCACCGCGTCATGATCGGCGAGATCGGCCGGGGTGCGCGGCACGCCCGCGCGGGCCAGATAGGCGGGCGTCGCCACGACCGAGCGGCCACCGCTGGCGATCCGCCGCGCCACCGCCGTCGAGTCCGACAGCATGCCCATGCGCAGGGCGACGTCGATCCCCTCCGACACCAGATCGATCACCCGGTCGTCCAGAATCACCTCCATGTCCAATTCCGGATGCCGGCTCAGGAATTCGGGCAGGCGCGGCACGATCATCAGCCGGGCGAAGGTGGTCGCGGCGGAGATGCGTAGCCGGCCCGACAGCCCGGCCCCGGCGCCCCGTGCCTCCAGCTCCGCTTCATCGGCCTCCCGGATGGCGAGACGCGCGCGCTCGTAAAAGCGCAGCCCCGCTTCGGTTGGCATCAGTCCATGGGTTGACCGCAGCAGCAGGCGCACCTGCAGCCGCTCCTCCAGCTGCGCGATCGTCTTGGAAATGGCCGGCTGGCCCACCCCCAGCTGCCGGGCCGCGCCTGAGAAGGATCCCGTCTCCACCACCCGCACGAAGCTGGCCATCGCCTGCAATCGGTCCATCGTTATTCCTGACAGGAATTGCCGTTATCGCTCCGGCCGGTCTGCCGCCCGGAGATTGGAATGGCGATAACTCTCCCATCGGCGGCGACGCTGCAAGGGAGAAGCGAACCATGATCGAGCTTTATGCATTTGCGACGCCGAACAGCGTCAAGGTTCCGATCGCCCTTGAGGAGATGAGCCTTTCCTATGACCTGAAGCCCGTCAACATCCGCCAGGGCGAACAGAAGGCCGCGGACTTCCTCGCGCTGAACCCGAACGGCAAGGTGCCGGTGCTCGTGGACGGGGCTCTGGTGCTGACGGAAAGCGCCGCCATCCTCGTCCACCTTGCCGAGAAGACCGGCAGGCTGCTTCCGCAAGACGGCACTGACCGGGCACGGGTGTTCGAGCAGCTGTTCTTTCACGCCTCTGCACTCAGCCCGGCCTTCGGTAACGCGGGGTTCTTCAAGCGCCTCGCCGCCGAGCCGCAGCCGCTCGCCGAAGCGCGCTTCACCGCCGAGGCCAACCGCGTGCTCGACCGGCTCGACGCGCTGCTCGGGGAGCGCCGCTTCGTCTCCGGCGACGACTTCACCATCGCCGACATCGCCCATTTCGGCTGGCTGTGGCGCCGGGAGTTCCCAGGCATGACGCTCGATAGCCGCCCGAACCTCGTCCGCTGGTTCGACGCCGTCGCCGCCCGGCCCGCCGTTCGACGCGCGATCGCCCGCGTCGAGGCTCTCATCCCCCAGGTTGCCTGACACCGCCGATCCGAACCAAGCCAATCCAAGGAGTGACCCTGATGTCCCGTTTCGAGAGCTACCGGAACGCCTTCGCCAATGCACGCCTGACCCGTTCGGACAGCGGCGTTCTGGAAGTGAAGCTGCACACCGACGGCGGCAAGCTCGTCTTCAACGGCCATACCCACGAGCAGTTCGTCGACCTGTTCCATCAGATCGGGTCGGATCCTGAAAACCGGGTGGTGATCCTCACCGGATCGGGCGATGCCTTCATGGACGCCATCAGCCCTGAGGGCTTCGATTTCTTCAGTCCGCGCGGTTACGACAAGATCTTCCGCGAAGGCAAGAAAGTGCTGATGAACATCCTCGACATCGAGGTGCCGGTGATCGCCGCCCTCAACGGGCCGGTGCTGCTGCATTCCGAATATGCGCTGCTCGCGGACATCGTGCTGGCCACGCCGGAAACGGTCTTTCAGGACAAGCCGCATTTCGATTTCGGCATCGTCCCGGGCGACGGCGTCAACCTGCTCTGGCCGGAGGTGATCGGCAGCATCCGCGGCCGCCATTTCATCCTGACCCGTCAAATCCTCGAAGCCCAGACCGCCAAGGACTGGGGCGCCGTCAACGAGATCGTGCCCTCCGGCCAGCTGCTCGCCCGGGCGCATGAGATCGCCGAAGGACTGGCCGCCCTGCCGCCGCTCACCAGTCGCTACACGCGCATCGCGCTGACGCAGAAGCTGCGCCGGATCGTCGACGAAGGCGCCGGCTACGGCCTGGCGCTGGAAGGCATCAGCGCGGCCGAGGTCGCCCGCTCCGCCGCCGCGAACGGCTGATCCGCATTTTTCCCTCCACTCCCTACGACCACGGAGATCCCCATGTCGCTCCAGGAAGAGCTCGACGCCTTCAAGGCCGATTTCGAAGCGGGCAAGCCGCCCTACAACGTGCCCCGCTCGGTGATCGACACGATGCACCGCGCCACCGCCGAACTGATCGCCTCGGGCGCTGCCGGCCGTGCGCTCAAGGCCGGGGACAAGGCTCCCGCTTTCACGCTCAACGACCCCGACGGCAAGGCGGTGTCGTCCGCCGCCCTGCTGGCGGAGGGGCCGCTGGTGGTCAGCTTTTACCGCGGCGTCTGGTGCCCCTACTGCAACATGGAACTGCAGGCGTTGCAGGCGGCACTGCCGACCTTCCAGTCCCTCGGAGCAAACCTGCTGGCCATTTCGCCCCAGACGGCCCCGAACAGCCGCAAGTCGGTGCGTCAGAATGCGCTCGATTTCCCGATCCTGTCGGACCCGCGCAACGACGTCGCCGCCGCTTTCGGCCTGCGCTTCGAGTTGCCCGACTATCTGGTCGAGCTTTACAAGGGGCTGAAGAACGACCTGCCGGCGTTCAACGGCGATCCGAGCTGGACCCTGCCGATGCCGGCCCGCTTCGTCATCGAGCAGGACGGCACGATCCTCTACGCCGAGGTCAATCCGGACTACACCCGCCGCCCCGAACCCGAGGACATGCTGCCGGCCCTGCGCAGCGCCAGCCGGATGGCGGCCGCCTGATCTACACTCATCCCCCTCGCTTCAACAATGCCCCCCGCCCCTCAGCGGAGCGGAGGCTGGAGGTCAACGATGAAACGCAGCTTCCTGATCACCGGCGCGAGCAAGGGCATCGGCCTGGCCCTGGCCCACCGGCTCGCCGCACACGGACACACGGTTATCGGCATCGCACGTACCCCGACCGATGATTTTCCAGGTACGCTTTACCCACTCGATGTGGCCGGCGAAACGGCAACCAGCGCTCTTGCCGACCTCGTCGCCCGCCACGCTGTCGACGGCGTGGTCAACAACGTCGGCCTCGTGCGTCCGCAGCCGCTCGGCGCAGTCGAGTTGCCAGTGCTGGAGGAGGTGATGCGGGTCAATCTTCACCCGGCGCTGACGGTGGTGCAGGCGGCATTGCCGGGAATGAAGGCGCGCGGCTGGGGGCGGATCATCAATGTGTCGAGTCTCACCGTGCTCGGCGCCGTGGAGCGCACCGCCTATGCCGCTGCCAAGGCCGCTTTGGTGAGTTTCGCGCGCGGCTGGGCACTGGAGTTGGCGGGCGACGGGATCACCGTGAACGCCGTGTCGCCGGGGCCGACCGAAACGGAGTTGTTCCGCGCCAACAATCCGCCCGGCAGCGTTGGCGAGGCGCGCTACCTTGCAGGCGTACCGATGCGCCGCTTCGCCAAGCCGGATGACATCGCGGCGGCGATCGCCTTTCTCTTGTCCGACGAGGCGGGCTTCATCACCGGCCAGACGATTCATGTCGATGGTGGGGCTTCGATCGGAAAGGCGGGGTTCTAAACGAGGGTGGCATGAACCGGCCCGGTTACCGACCTTCCGAAAGACGGACCCGGCACGCCTTTGCGGATCTTCCGGTGCAGCCGTTCGGGGTTCTCGCGAACGGCGCCCTTGATGCCCTCCACTTCGTTGCCGGCCGGTCAGGGGGCAAGCTTCACGCCGGAGAGACGTTCGCAGATCGCGATCAACCGCTCCTGAAGCCTGCGGTCTCGGCTGGCTGGATGAACCTCGCGGGGCTGCATGTGATAGAAATAGCGCCCCGTCACCGACGCGGCCGGATCGTTGCTGACCGCAAGCCAAGCCTGTGTCCGGTGCGCCTGGTCGAGGTCGTCGGGAGCCCCGGGACCGCCCATGCGCGTCGCCACCCAGCCCGGTTCGAGCGCATTCGACAGGACATCCGGCCAATATCCGGCAACGGCAAAGGCCAGCAGCACATCGTGCAGCTTGCTCTCCGAATAGGCCTGGGTTCCATCCCAGCGGCGCGTCTCCCAGGTGATGTCGTCCAGACCCGCGGATGCGGTGCGATGCAGCCCGGAACTCAAATAGACCAGCCGTTTCGGCTGTTCGATCAACGCGGTCAGGATGAACGGCGCCAGCGTGTTGATGGCGAAGACATGCGGCAGGCCATCGGCGGTTTCGATGCGCCGCGGCTCGCGATAGCCGATGGCGACATTGTGGATGACCGCGTCATAGGGGCCATGCCGGTTGGCTTTCTCGGCAAGCCGCCTGGTGGCGCGAATGGTCGAGACGTCACCCTCGACCACCGCATGGGCCGCAGGCAGAGAGCCCGCGGCAGCTTTGGCCCGCTCGCTGTTTCGTGCGTGCAGGACGAGCTCATGCCCGCTCTCCGCCAGCAAGGAGGCTGTCATGAGCCCAAGACCCGTCGAGGAGCCGGTGATGAATATGCGTGCCAATGATCCTCTCCTTCTGTTGGGAAGTCTTCCGCAATGCCCTCTCATTCCGGTGCGTGTTTCAGCGCGATCAGCAATGCGGGAATGCCGATGACCGCGGAGATCGGCATGATCGACCACGGCCCGGCGTGATCGACGATCACCCCTCCAACAAAGGCGCCGGCCGCAATGGCGCCGTTGTAGGCGGCCACGTAAAGCGAGGACGGCGCCTCGGGTCCGTTCAGATGGGCCGCCGCCTTGAATACCCAGGTCTGCATAAGAACCGGCAAAGCGGTATAGGCGGCACCCCAGACCAGGAGAAGCGCGATGACAAGCCCACGGTTCGTGCCGGCAAAGCTCAGTGCGGCGAGGCTGGCGATCAGGACGATCATCGTGACGAAGAGCGTCGGCCGGTATGCGCGCGCCATGATCGGCCCGATGCCGAAATTGCTCACCAGACCCGCGGCGCCATAGGCCAGCAGCATGCCGCCGATCCATGACGTCCCGAAGCCCGTGATCTGCTCAAGGAACGGCGCGATATAGGTGAAGGCAAGGAAATTCGCCGTCATGATGAGTGCGGTTACATAGACCGCCGCACGCAGGGGCGGTTCCCGCCATGCCTGCGCGACCGTGCTGTGGTTGCCGTCATGGGCCGCGCCGAGATTGGGCAGGGTCAGCCACATCTTGATGAAGACGGCGAAAGAAAGGACCGCGAGCGCGACGAAGACGATGCGCCAGCCGGCGTAATTGCCAAGGAAGGTGCCAGCGGGAATGCCGAGCACGGAGGCGAGAGCCAAGCCGCCATAGACCGCTGACGTGGCCCGGACGGCGTGTTTTCCGGGAACGATCCGCACCGCCATGCTGGCCGCGGTCGACCAGAAAATTCCGATGGCGGCGGCAACGATCAGCCGGCTTGCCAACAGCACGGCATAGGTCTGCGCGAAACAGGTCAGAACATTGCCGAGCGTGCAGGCCAGAAGAAGGCTGAGCATCAGCCACTTGCGGTTCCAGCGGCGTGTCGCCGCCGTGAGCGGAGTTGCCGCAATCGCCACGAGCAAGGCAAACCCCGTGACCAGGAACCCGGCCTGACCGAGCGATACGCCGACGCCATCCGCCATCTGAGGCAAAATGCCGATGGGCATCAGTTCAGTGCTGACGAAGGCGAATGTTCCGAGCGACAGGGCAACGACCGCAAGCGCTTCGGCCAGTGGCGAGCGCCGTTTGACTTCTTCGATGAAGGCATCTCTTGGGGCGGATTCACCATGATGCTGATGAAGGGCGTTTTCAGTCATGCCAAATCTCCGGCTTTGGGGTTCGACGACCATGCCGGAAATTGATTGCTGCGCGTAACGTCGATTTGTCGTTTAACTCATGACTGAAAATCACATATTGCGTGACGAGGAAAAGCAGGACATCCGGAGTGTCGGGGATGAATTTCGACGGTCGTATCCTGTCCGGCGTTGGCGTGCTGGCCGCTGTCGTCGAAAGAGGAACGTTTGCCGGTGCAAGCGAGATGCTCGGCCTCACCCCTTCCGGGGTCAGTCGCTCGATTTCACGGCTGGAGAACCGGCTGGGTATCCGGCTTTTCGATAGGACGACCCGATCGCTGCACCTGACCGATGAGGGCGCGCGCTTCTATGAGGCCGTCGTTTCGCATCTGGAAGGCATTGAAGAAGCGGCTGGCGCTGCATCGGGGGCTGCCGGTTCGGTGCGCGGCCGTTTGCGGGTCAATGTCGATCCGTTCTTTTCCGGGCTGGTGCTGGCACCGCATCTGCGCGGTTTCACAGAGCGTTATCCCGAGCTTCAGATCGAGATTCACACCCGCGACGATGTGGGTGATCTGGTCTCGGAAGGTATGGACGTCGCCGTCCGCTTCGGGCCGCAGCCGTCGTCGTCGCTGATTTCACGGCACCTGCTGGAGACGCGCATCCTGACGGTGGCGGCGCCTTCTTATCTCGCGGCTCACGGCAAGCCGAAAAGTCCGGAGGATCTCTCCCGCCACGCCTGCATCCAGTTCCGCGATCCCCTGACGGGACGGCCATTCGAGTGGGAATTCCAGCGCGGCAAACAGGTCCTCCCTGTCCCGACGACAGGGCCGCTCCTGCTGACCGATGTCAACACCATGCTGCAGGCCTGTCTTGCAGGAGCCGGCGTGGCACAGGTTATGTCCCTGGGCATCGGGCACTGGATCGCAAGCGGTGCGCTGATCGATCTCTTTCCGGACTGGCCTGACGAAACCTTTCCACTTTACGCCATTCAACCGTCCCGCCGCCACCCGGCGGCCAAAGTCCGTGCCTTCCTGGATTTCTGCGCTGAGCTCACGAGGAATGAGCCGCCTGACGGCTGCTAGGGTCCGGACTCATAACCAGTATGCGACGGTTGCGGCGATACAGACGGCGGCCATGATGTTGGTCGCGGATCGGTCGTAGCGTGTGGCGATGCGTCGGAAATCCTTGAGGCGTCCGAACATACGCTCGATCACGTTTCGGTTCCGGTAGAGGTAGGGAGAGAAACAGTTTTTCCAGCGTTTGTTGGCACGCGGCGGAATGTTGGGGGCGGCACCCGCGTCCTCGATCTTGCGGCGGACGGCGGCGCTGTCGTAGCCCTTGTCACCGTGCAGGAGATCGGTGGCGGGCATCCGGTCGAGCAGACGGTCGGCGGCGGTGCAGTCGGCGACGTGGCCTCCCGTCAGCAGGAAGGCGAGCGGCCGACCGCGCTCATCGCTCAGGGCGTGGATTTTGGTGGTTCGACCGCCCCGCGACCGGCCAATGGCCTGGGCGGACGTTGGTGCACAAAGCCCGAGCTGGTGGTGGTCGGGAGGGCGATCGGTTATAGAGGCGGCCCGCTGAAGTCGAGTCGCTGATGCCGTACAAGGCCAATGAGCCCCCGCCGCCACAAGATCCCGAAAGCCCGCTATCGTGTAGAGAACTGGGCGGCTTACGATGCGGCGCTGCGCCGGCGCGGTGACCTGACGATCTGGGTGACGCCGGAGGCGATCGCTGCGTGGACGCCGCCGGCTTCGGGCCGCCGCGGTCGGCAAGCGCGCTACTCGGACGTGGCGATCGAAGCCGGGCTGATGTTGCGGTTGGCGTTCGGCCGGCCGTGGCGGCAGACCGAGGGTTTGCTGGGTTCGCTCATGGGCCTGTTCGGCCTGAACCTGCCGGTTCCAGATCACACGACCTTCTCCCGGCGCAGCGCCAATCTGGAGGTCGCGTCAGCGCTGGTCAGGACAGACGGGCCGGTCAGCGTAGTGATCGATTCGACCGGGTTGAAGATGTTCGGCACTGGCGAGTGGCACCTGGCAAAGCATGGTGGCCAAGCGCGTCGGAGCTGGAGAAAGCTCCACTTGGCAGTCGATCCCGATACCGGCGAGATCCTCGCCGCGGAACTGACGACCACGCAGGACGGCGATGCCTCGTTGGTCGGCCCGCTGCTCGACCAGATCAAGCGCCCGATCGACACGATGCTGGCCGACGGTGCGTACGATGGTGAGCCGGTCTACCGCGCCGTCGCCGCCCACACCCTCGACGCCGAGGTGATCATCCCGCCGCGCTCCACCGCGGTGCCGAGCGAGACTGCTACCGGCGCACCCAGCCAACGCGACCGCCACATCCGGAGGATTGCCGAGCGTGGCCGGCAGGGCTGGCAGCGGGACGTCCGCTACGGCCGCCGCTCCTTGGGCGAGGTCGCGATGATGCGCTACAAGCAGCTGATCGGGCGCACTTTGCGCGCCCGGACTCTGCCTGCCCAGAAAGTCGAGGCGGCGGTCGGCTGCAAGGTCATGAACAGGATGACCGGCCTCGGCATGCCGGCCACCCGCAAGGTCGCCTGAACGACAACTTTTCAGAGCGGTGTCCGTCAACGCGCCGAGTTCTGCACCAACGTCCCCGAGCAGGCTATTTCAGGCGACTTCGTAGTGGGTTATGGAGCATGCCAGAATCCGGTTTCCTCGAACAGTTTCCTTCGGTGCGACGACGCCGATAGACTGCAAGTGGTTGAAAACTGCATCTGTGAAAGCCGTTGGCTGTTCAACACACGGCAAATGCCCTGCTCCGGTGATAACCTTTAGTTGAGAATTGGAGATGGCGTGTCTGAGTGCCTCTGCTTGAGGCAGTGGAGTTGCCTGATCCTGCTCGCCCACGACCACCAACGTCGGACAAGCAATCCGCGCGCAGTCACCACGAAGATCAGCATCACTGATCGCCATGGCGCATCCGATGTAACCGGCATCAGAGGTCCGTGCGACCATGTTCACATACCCACGCACACGCTCAGTTTCTTTTTCCAGGAAGGCGGATGTGAACCAGCGAGGCATCACGCCGGCAGCAATGCTTGCCATGCCCCCGGCCCGAATGGCCTCGATGCGGCTTTGCCAAATCTCCGGCGGACCAATCACGCTTGCCGTATCGGCCAGCACCAGCGAGAGGACACGGTCCGGTGCCTTGACGGCCAGTCTTTGCGCCATCATTCCGCCGATACTGAGACCACAGACATGAGCCTGCTCAATGCCAAGTGCATCCAGCAGGCACAGCGCATCGCCAGCCAGCATGTCCATGCTGTAAGCCCCCGGCGTCGCATCTGTCAGTCCATGACCCCTCATATCGTAGCGCAGAGTTCGAACGTGGCTACCAAGGGCTTTCACCTGTTCGTCCCAGATGTGGAAGTTCGTGCCAATTGAATTGGCGAACAGAACCACCGGGGCATCTGATGGACCAGCCAGTTCAAAGTGAACTGTAATATCGCCTGCCGGAACAAACGCCATCTTTCTTCCTCCTCACATGTCGTCATTTCCGCTCAGCAAACGGAGCGTGCATGGTTGTTCTCCTGTGACCCTCACACCCGCTCGATCATCACCGCGATCCCCTGGCCGACGCCGATGCACATGGTGCAGAGCGCCGTCCGGCCGCCGGACTGTTCGAGCTGGTGGAGTGCGGTGGTCGCCAGACGGGCGCCGCTCATGCCGAGCGGGTGGCCGAGCGCGATGCCGCCGCCGTTCGGGTTCACATGGGCGGCGTCGTCCGGCAGGCCAAGCTCGCGCAGGACGGCCAGCGCCTGGGCGGCGAAGGCCTCGTTCAACTCGATCAGGTCGATGTCGCCGACGCTGCGCCCGACCCGCTCCAGCAGCTTGCGGGTGGCAGGCACCGGGCCGATGCCCATCACGCGGGGCGGCACGCCGGCGGTGGCGCCGCCGAGGATGCGGGCGCGCGGGGTCAGGCCATGGCGCTTCACCGCCGCTTCGGAGGCCACCAGCAGGGCGGCGGCGCCGTCATTGACGCCCGACGCGTTGCCGGCGGTGATCGTGCCGCCGGGGCGGACGATGGGCTTCAGCGCCGACAGCGCCTCGATGGTGGTGGCGCGGGGATGCTCGTCCGTCGTCACCACCGTCTCGCCCTTGCGGGTGCGGATGGTGACGGGGACGATCTCGCGGGCCAGGCTGCCGTCGGCGATGGCGCGGGCGGCGCGCTCCTGGCTGCGCAGCGCGAAGGCGTCCTGGTCGGCGCGGGCGATCTTCCAGTTGTCGGCGACATTCTCCGCCGTCTCCGGCATCGAATCGACACCGTAGGCCGCCTTCATCGCCGGGTTAACGAAGCGCCAGCCGATGGTGGTGTCGAAGATCTCGGCCTGACGGGAGAAGGGGGCGTCGGCCTTGCCCATCACGAAGGGGGCGCGGCTCATGCTCTCCACCCCGCCCGCGATCATCAGATCGGCCTCTCCCGCCATGATGGCGCGGGCGGCGGTGGCGAGCGCGTCGAGGCCGGAGCCGCAGAGCCGGTTCATCGTCGTGCCCGGCACCGCGTCGGGCAATCCCGCCAGCAGCGCCGACATGCGGGCGACGTTGCGGTTGTCCTCGCCGGCCTGATTGGCGCAGCCATAGATGACGTCGTCCACCGCGGCCCAGTCGACCGAGGGGTTGCGCTGCATCAGGGCGCGGATCGGCACGGCGCCGAGATCGTCGGCGCGCACCGACGCCAGGGATCCGGCATAGCGGCCGATGGGGGTGCGGATGGCGTCGCAGATATAGGCGTCACGCATGATGTCATCCTTCCCCGCCGACCTGCCCGTGGGCGGCGGCGGTGCGGGCCTGGAGGTCGCGCAGCGCGGCCAGCGCACCGGCGTCCGGGATTTCGGTGGTCTTCAGGTCGGGCGAGATCTTCAGGTCCCAGCCGGTGGCCGCCTTGACCTGCTCCACCGTCACGCCGGGATGGATGCTGGTCAGGGTCAGTTCCTTGGTCACCGGGTCGGGGGTGAGTATGCCGAGGTCGGTGATCACCGCGGTCGGTCCGGCGCCGGGGATGCCGGCCTTGGCGCGGGCATCCCCGCCGTCGAGATAGCCCGCCGAGGTGACGAAGGGCAGCGTGGCGACGAAGGCCTTGGGGCTCTGCTTGAGGACGATGAAGACCTCCTTGGCCTGGGAGGCGATCTCCGGCGCGCCGCCGGCACCGGGCAGTCGCACCTTGGGCGCGTCATAGGGGCCGATGACGGTGGTGTTGATGTTGGCGAAGCGGTCGACCTGGGCGGCGCCGAGGAAGCCGACGTCGATTCGCCCGCCCTGCAGCCAGTAGCGGAAGATCTCCGGCGTGCCGACCACGGTGTCGGCGGTCAGCGCGAGGTCGCCGTCGCCGATCGACAGCGGCAGCACCGTCGGCTTGGCGCCGATGGGGCCCGATTCATAGATCAGCACGACGTCCGGCGCATGGGTCAGCCGGGCGAGGTTGGCGGCGGTGGAGGGCAGGCCGATGCCGACGAAGCAGACGGTGCCGTCCTTCAGCAGGCGGCTGGCCGCCACCGTCATGATCTCGGTCGCGGTGAAGTCTTCGGAACCCATCACACGGCCTCCTTCATGATCTGGGCCATGCTTTCGGCCAGCACGCGGCGGAAGCCGGCGAAATCGTCGGTGTCCAGCACATGGCGCTGCATCCAGGCCTGGAAGGTCTCGCGCGAGCGGGCGATGGGATCCCAGGCCTTGTAGAAGCGGTTGTCGCGCTCCGAATAGCCCTGCGCGTAGGACGGATAGGCGCCGCCGGGGACAGGGCAGACGGCCGACAGCGCCCAGTAGGGCAGCACGCAGGCGTTGGGCGGAGCCTCGAGGTCGTCGACGATCTCCTCCACCGTGACGATGGAGCGCTTGGCGGCCAGCACGGCTTCCTTCTGGACGCCGAGGATGCCCCAGAGCAGCACATTGCCGCGGCGGTCGGCCTTCTGGGCGTGGATCACCGTCACGTCCGGCCGGACCGACGGGATGGCGGCCAGCTTTTCGCCGGTGAAGGGGCACTCGACGAAGCGGATGTTGGGGTTGACCTTCGGCAGGTCGGAGCCGGTGTAGCCGCGCAGCAGGGCGAAGGGCAGGTTGGAGGCGCCGGCGACATAGGCGTTCGCCATGCCGGCATGGCTGTGCTCCTCGGTCTCCAGCCGGTGGGGCCAGCCCTGCTCGACCGCATCGCGGAAGCGGTGGAGGGAGCCGACGCCGGGGTTGCCGCCCCAGGAGAAGATCAGCTTCGCGGCGCAGCCCATGCCGATCAGCTGGTCGTAGATCAGGTCCGGCGTCATGCGCACCAGCGTCAGGCTGCGACGGCCCTGCCGGATGATCTCATGCCCGGCGGCATGGGGGATCAGGTGGGTGAATCCTTCCAGGGCGACCGTGTCGCCGTCATGGATCAGGTCGCGAACCGCCTCGTGCAGAGACGACAAGTTCGCCATTGTTTGCTTCCTTTCTTGCTCAGGTCTGATGAAACCTCAGAAGACCGATTGGCCGGTCCGACGCAGATCAGTGCGCCGCGGACAAAGCTTCTCGCCCGACGGGCTCCTTACGGGTGCGGATCAGCCCAACGGCCAGCGCTGCAACCAGCAGTGGGATGGCTATGGCGACGTAGTAGCCGGTGATCCCCCCAGCTTGGAGGAACCAGCCGCCGGCTGCTGAACCGATGATCGAGCCCACGCGCCCCATGCCGATCGCCCAGCCCGTGCCAGTGGCACGCAAACTGGTCGGGTAAACGTTGGCAATCAGATAGTTGAGCGCGATCTGTTGGCCGCCGACACCAAACCCGGTTGCCCCAACCAGCACGAACACCAGTGCCCAGTTGTCGCCGGCGGCGAAAGCCAGAGCCAAGCAGGTGGCAACACCGCAGGCAAACATGGCGAGGAGGATGCGTCGGACATCAAGCCGCGCCAGCGCGATCGACAGCGGAATGGCGCAGGCGATGAAGACGCCATTGACCGTCACCGTCCCAAGAGCAGCCCGTTCGGTCGCCAAACCGGCGGAGATCAGCACGGTCGGCAGCCACAGCAGCAACATGTACCAGGCGATCCAATTGAAGAAATACGTCGCCCAGATGGCCAACGTCCGCAGCCGCCATTCCGGCGCCAGCAGGGCTGACACACGCGATTTCTCCAGGCGCGCCGGAACGACAAAGCTGGTGTCCGGCGCAGGCCGCTCACCGGTCGTCCTCTCCAGCAGCCGCAGGATTTGCTCACGGTTCCGCTCCTGATCCTGGGCCACCAGGAAGTGCGGCGATTCCGGGAGAAGAAGGCCTGCAACCACCAGAAGCGCAAGGGGGGCCGCTCCGCCGGCAAAGAAGATACCTTCCCAACCGATCGCCGGCAGCCAGGAGGAAGCCAACAGCCCACCCAGCATCGCCCCGGCCGGGAGGCCCAGCAGAATACCGGTCATCACGGTTCCGCGCCGGCGAACCGGGCTGTATTCGGCAACCAGCGACAGCAGAACCGGCGTCATTCCGCCCATTCCGAGGCCGGCGAGGAAGCGCAGGACGACGACGTGCTCGGGAGCGGTGGCAAAGCCAGTGGCCAGTGAGCTGATGCCGAATAGAAACAGCGCGGAGAGAATGGCAGGCTTGCGGCCGAGACGATCACCGATCGGACCCAGCGTCATCGCTCCCACCATCATTCCGATGGTGCCGGCCATCAGAATGCCGGCCAACCCGCCTTTGGGGGCAAGCCCGAACGTTTTGGCAATCGACGGGCCGGTATAGGCAATCGCCTGTGTATCGAACCCGTCCAACAGCGCACAGAGAAAGCAGAGAAGATAAAGGCGCCATTGGAAGAAGCCGATCGGCGCCGCGTCGATGTAATCCTGTAGGTTCTTTTGCAACGATCTCGTTCCTCAACAAGAGAGGGACGACGTCCCGCACCGCTAAGGCCGGGACGCCGCTGTTGTGGTTGGCGGGAGCAGCAGCCCGGTCAGTCGATGCTGCTCGCGGCCGGCAGCGGGCCGGCGAAGGACGAGGAGGCAGCCGTCCGATGAGCTGGCTGCGGAGCCAACCTGCCTTTCACCACCATGAACAGCCCGGCCAGGATGACCGGGATACCGACGATGGCGAAGGCGGTCGGCAAGCCGAGGCCGCTGGACAGAACGGTGCCGCCGACCATGGAGCCGAGAACCGATCCGCTGCGCCCGACGGCGTTGGCCCAGGCCACGCCGGTTGCCCGGTTCGCCGTCGGGTAGAAGCCCGCCGCCAGCGCATTCACGCCAACCTGCGCACCGGCCAGGCAGAAGCCGGCGCCGAACACGGCGGTGGCAAGCAGGGCAGGGGAGGTGGTGGCGCTGCCGATCAGCGCGATGAACAGGGCGGCGGTCGCGTACGCGATTCCCAAAACCTTGTGCGGGTCGACACGATCCATCGATGCGCCGATCACCAAAGCGCCGACGGTGCCGCCGAACTGCAGCATCATGGTCATCAGCGAAGCATCCTTCAGGGTCATGCCTGCGCTGCTGATCACCGTCGGCAGCCAGCTCGACAGCAGGTAGAAGACGAGCAGACTCATAAAGAAGGTCAGCCACAGCAGCAGCGTGCCGGCGACCAGCCCTGGCTGGAACAACTGCCCCACCGGCGAGCCTGCCGGCCTGTGCACGCCGATGAACCGCGTGCCGGCCAGTTCCGCCTCCGGAGCGATCCGCTTCAGGATTGCTGCCACCCGCTCTGCCGGGGCATTCCGCAGTACGAGAAAGCGCACCGATTCAGGCAAGGTCAACAGCAGAACCGGCACCAGCAGCAACGGCACGACGCCGCCGAGCAGCAGAACCGACGACCAGCCGTAGCCGGCCACCAGCTGTGCCGCCGCCAACCCGCCCAGCGCCGAGCCGAGCGTGAAGCCGCAGAACATCAACTTGGTCAGGAAAGACCGCCGCTTGTCCGGGCAAAACTCTGAAGTCAAGGTGATGGCGTTGGGCATCGCTCCGCCCAACCCCATGCCTGTCAGGAAACGCAGTACCGTCAGTTCGGTGATGTTCGTCGCCCAGGCGGACGCCAAGCTGGTCAGCCCGAAGAACAGGACGGTGAGGATCAGCGCGCGCTTGCGCCCGATCTTGTCGGCCAGAGGCCCAAAGATGAACGCCCCGATCATCAGCCCGAACAAGCCGGCACCGAACAGTGGCGCCAGTTGGGCCGGCGCCAGCTGCCATTCGGCGCGCAGCGCCGGAGCGATGAAGCCGATCGCCGCCGTGTCGAAGCCGTCGATGGCGACGATCAGGAAACAAAGGCCGATCAACGTGACCTGGAATGCGGAAACCTTGTGGGCATTGATGAAGTCCTGGACGTCGATGACGCGTGATGTCGATGACACGGGCGTTCCTCCCTGTTGACGCGATGGACCGGAAAAAAAGGCTGCGTCGTTGCGCAGTGGACCCACCCGCGTGCTCCCGCGGAGCAGGGCAACGCTTTAGGGTTGATGGGCCTGGATGCCGACGGTTCGGCCGACGCCCACTTGGCAGTGGGCGCCCCTCACGTCATTTGGCGATGGGTTTGTCTTCCGCTCTCGGCGGTCAGCCGAGGGTGTTCAGCCGATGCTGCCACCGGCAACGAAGCAGGTTTGGCCGGTAATGTACGATGCGTCGTTTGACGCGTAGAAGCAGATCGCAGCGGCGATTTCCTCTTGGGTGCCCATCCGTCCCATCATCGTGTCGCGCATGACCTGGTCGTAGGTTTCCCGTTGCCAGATCGTCTCCTGTTCGCTCATCGGCTTTGGATTGCGCGGGATGGCACGCTGTCCATTGTCGACGGCCCCCGGGGAGACCGCGTTGACGCGGATCCCCTTGTCCGCCAGTTCCATCGCCATACAGGTGGTCATGGCATGCACCCCGCCCTTCGCGGCGGAGTAGGGAACACGGTAAATTCCGCGGGTGGCGTTGCTGCCGACATTGACGATGCTGCCACCGCCTTGCGCGATCATCACCGGGACCACCGCCCGGCAAGACCAGAGGGTCGGCCAGAGTGAACGGTTAATCTCCTTCACCATCTCCTCCTCCTGGTATTCCCAGAAGGGCTTCATCCAGATGGTGCCGCCGACATTGTGGACGGAGATGTCGATGCGCCCGAACGCCTCGATCGCGGCATCGACCATGGCTTGAGCGCCGGCATAGGTTTCCAGATCGGCGGTGAGCGCCAGCGCCGGGGCGCCCTGGCCCAACAACTCCTCCGCCACCTGATGCACCAATTCGGAACGGTCGACCAGCAGCAGCCTGGCTCCTTCACCTGCCGCCCGTGCGGCAACCGCTCGCCCGATGCCCTGGGCGGCACCGGTGACAATCATCACCTGATTATCGAAGCGTCCGCTCATGGTCATCGGCCATTCCCTTCGCTGGCGGCGAATTTCTCATAATGGAAGCTTGCCGGGGTCAGGCCGCAGTCGCGGAAATGGGTGCGCACGGCCTCAACCATCGGCGGTGGGCCACAGAGGTACACGTCGACATTCCCGCCGTTCAGATGCTCCGGCTGGAGATGGTGGGTGACGTATCCCTTCAACGGATGGCTGCTGCCCTGGTCGGCCACGCAGGTGGTGAAGGTAAAGCCTGGGATTCGCTCTGCAAATCTCTGCAGCGCCTCGACCTCAACGAGATCGTGGTCCAGGGTGACACCGTAGATGAGGTGAACCGGGTGCGAATTGCTGCCTTCCACCGCAGCGATGCGGTCCAGCATCGACAGGAAGGGCGCCAACCCTGTACCTCCGGCCAACATCAGTACCGGCCGTCGGACCTCGCGCAAATAGAAGCTGCCGAGCGGTCCGGTCAGGGTCAGACGGTCCCCCGGCTTGGCCCTGCCTGTCAGGTAGCCGCTCATCAGCCCGCCCGGCACGTTGCGGATCAGGAAGGTCGCAAGCTCTGCCCCTGGCGGCGAACTGAAGGAGTAGGAGCGCGTCTGTCCCGTGCCAGGCACCTCGATGTTGACGTACTGTCCGGGCAGGAAGGCCAGGCGCGCGGCATTGTCCAAGGCCAGGGACAGTCCGATGCTGCTGTCCGACAGGCGGGTGACGGACACCACCTCGGCCGAGACGTTCATCGCCCTTGTTTTGCAGATGTCCGACGATGCGGCGATGCGCAGGACGATGTCGGATGCCGGACGCATCTGACAGGTCAGACAGTAGCCCTCCTCCGCCTCCGCGTCTGTCAGGGCATCCTCGATGTAAGAGCCGCCGTCATAGCGCCCGGCCTCGCAAAAGCTCTTGCAGGTGCCGCAGGCGCCGTCGCGGCAGTCGAGCGGGATGTTGATGCCTTGCCGATAAGCGGCATCCGCGACCGTTTCACCGAGGTTGGCATCGATGAAGCGGGTCAGTCCGTCCTCAAAGGTCAGCGCGATGTGAAAGCTCATGAGTCGTCTCCCTGGCTTTGAGACGCACAGAAGGGCGTCGGGCCAGTTGTCGCCCGTCCGGGATGATCGATCCCGCCCGGCCGATCAGATGTGGTAGATGTCGATGACGTGGTGGATGTAGTCGTTTTTCAGAACCACCGTCTTCTCTTTGATCAGTGGTGTCTCACCCGAAACATCCAGCGTGTAGAAGGACGTGCCGAAATAGGTGTCGGTCGCCTTGTAACGGAAGCTCAGCGTGAACCAGTTAAAGCGCAGCTTGCAGACACCGTCACGCTGCTCGATGACTTCGAGGTTGCTGATATTGTGCGAGGTGCGCGGTTCCGGCAGACTGGTGGCGCTCGACCGTTCCGTCTTGATGCGGAACACGCGATCCTCAAGGCCGCCGCGGTTGCCATAATAGATCAGGGAGATCTCGCGCTGCGGGTCGGTGGTCAGCGCGCCGTCATCATCCCAGGCGGGCATCCAGAACACAGCGTCCGGTGCGTAAAGCTGCACCCAGTCGTCCCATTGTTTTTCATCGAGCAGGCGGGCCTCGCGGTGGAGGAAGGCCTGCAGAGTCTCAGGAGTGATGGTCATGCGTTCCCCCGTCAAGCCAGCGTCTTCAGGCCGGACGATGCCTCTTCCACCGCCACGGCGCGGCGCATGGTGTCGAGCCAGTGCTGGTGCTGGACGACGAACAGCCCCTCGTCTTCGGTGCGCAGGCCGCTCATCAGCGGCTGCAGGTCGATGGCCTTGGCCGCCTCGTCGGCACCCTCCACCCAATGGGCCGCTCCGCGTGACAGGTCGTTCCAGGGGGCGGCGCTGCCGAGATAGCCGGTTTGGCAGGAGCGGAACTCCTCCAGGTCATCGGGGGTGGCCATGCCGCTGGCGTTGAAGAAATCCTCATACTGGCGGATGCGGCGGGCGCGGGCCTCCGCACTCTCGTTCTTCGGCGCGATGCAGTAGATCGTGACCTCAGTCTTGTCGACAGACAGCGGCCGATAGGTGCGGATCTGCGAGCTGAACTGGTCCATCAAGTAGACGTTGGGGTAGAGGCACAGGTTGCGCGAATTGCCGATCATCCAGTCGGCCCGCGCGGCCCCGTACTGTGCCGCCAACTCGTCCCGGCGCTCATAGAGAGGGCGGTCTTCGGGATTGGCCCAGCGGCTCCACAGCAGCAGATGACCATTCTCGAAGGAATAGAAGCCGCCGCCCTGCTTGGCCCAGCTTCCGGCGTCCATCGCCCGCACGCTGTCGCCGGCGGCGGCCGTCTTGCGGTGGTTGGTGGTTGCCGCATAGTTCCAGTGCACGGCGCTGACGTGATAGCCGTCGGCTCCATTCTCGGTCTGGAGTTTCCAGTTGCCGTCATAAATGTAGGACGAGGAGCCGCGCAGCACCTCCAGCCCATCCGGCGACTGGTCGACGATCATGTCGATGATCTTGGCGGCCTCACCCAGATGCTCGGTGAGCGGTGCCACATCGGCGTTCAGGCTGCCGAACAGGAAGCCGCGGTAGGATGCGAACCGGGCAACCTTTGTCAGGTTGTGCGATCCCTCCCGATTGAAGGCGTCAGGGTAGCCGGCGGACTCCGGGTCCTTGACCTTCAGCAGCTTACCAGAGTTGTTGAAAGTCCATCCGTGGAACGGACAGGTGTAAGTTGCCTTGTTGCCGCGCTTGTGCCGGCACAGCATCGCGCCACGGTGGCTGCAGGCGTTGATGAAGGCGTTGAGCTCGTTGTCCTTGTTGCGGGCGATGATGATCGGCTGCCGGCCGATGAAGGTGGTGAAGTAGTCGTTCTTGCCGGGGATTTGGCTTTCGTGGGCGAGGTAGATCCAGTTCCCCTCAAAGATGTGCGTCATCTCCAGTTCGAACAGCTCAGGGTCGGTGAAAATGTCGCGCCTGCACCGATAAATGCCCTGCTCTTTGTCCTCAACGACAGCGCCGTCCAGCCGCGCCATGAGATTGGCAGTCATGATCTGGTCCTCCACAAGATGGCGGGAATGGGGCCGGGCATGGCCCCCCGGAAGATCAGGCGGCCGTGGCGCGCGGACGCTCAGGAAGCGTGTTCAACACGCCATCCAGTGCGGACGGGAGAACGAAGTCGAAGGTGATGGTGGCGAAGGGCCGGTTCACGCCCATGTCGTGGAGGGCGGTCGGGTCCGTGTGGTGCTCGACCCCGGGGATCAGGCCGTCGCGGGTGGCGAAGGCGAAGTCGTCATGGACGTAGGGATCGTCCTTGATGTTGATCTGCGTCGTCAGCGTCCGATAGCCCGGTGCCGACACGAAGAAGTGAATGTGCGCCGGACGATGACCGTGGCGGCCCAGTAGGGTCAGGAGTTTTTGGGTCGGCCCGTTGGGCGGGCAGCTGTAGCCCGACGGCATGATGCTGCGGAAGCGGTAGCGCCCCTCGGCATCGGTGACGACGGTGCGGCGCAGGTTGAAGTCGCTCTGCGACTGGTCGAAGTAGGAGTAGTTGCCACGGCTGTTGGCGTGCCAGACCTCGACCTGCGCACCGGCAACCGGGTTGCCACGGGTGTCGAGGACCCGGCCATCCATGAACAGGATTTCGCCGTCGTCAGTGTCGTCGTCGAGCCGGGCTTCGCCCTGGCAGACGGGAGCACCGGCCACATAGAGCGGACCCTCGATGGTGCGCGGGGTGCCGCCGTCCATTCCGGCAGCACGCTCCTTCTCATCCTGGCGCAGGTCAAGGAAATGCTCGACACCAAGACCCGGCACCAGCAGTCCGACTTCATTGGACTTCCCGAGCTCGGTGACATAGCTGCAGGCCGACCAGAATTCTTCGGGCGTGACGTCCATCTCGTCGATCAGCACGAAGAGATCGAGCAGCATGCGGTCGACGACCGCTTTCACCCGCTCGTTAGCCGGAGCAATTTGGGTGCCGGAGATGCGCTTCGCGAACTCTTGGATCTGGTTCTTGTTCATCGTTTTCTCCCTAAACTTCGGTTATGGCTGCCTCAGCGGCGGGTAGGCGGCGACCGGCTCAGCGGTCATCGTCGCGGATGGACGAGGGATGGCGACACAAGGCGGTAACCGTCATCGCCATGTAGGGGAAAAGCGGCAGCGAGGTGAGCAGCGCGTGAAGTTCGTCCGCGCTTTCGACATCGAAGATGCTGACATTGGCGTAGCGGCCAGCGACACGCCAAAGGTGCCGCCACTTGCCCTCGTGCTGCATCTGTTGGGCGCGTTCGCGCTCGACCCGCTTCAACTCGTCTGCCACCTGTGGCGCCATGTCAGGCGGCAGGCGGACATCCATTTCGACCTGGAACAGCATGGTCTTGGCCTCGATCAAGGGGGGTGTGCGAGTGTTACCGGCCGTCACGCCGGAAGAAGGCGATGCGGTCCTCGTCCAAGTCGATGCCGAGGCCCGGCTTGTTGGGGATCTGAAGGCTGAAATCGCCATAAGCCAGGGGTTCGGTCAGGATTTCCTCGGTCAGCAGCAGCGGACCGAACAGCTCCGTGCCCCAGGCGAGCCGCGGGAACGTGGCGAAGAGGTGAGCGGAGGCGATGGTGCCGATCCCCCCTTCCAGCATGGTGCCGCCGTAAAGCCCGATCCCCGCCGCATCCGCAATGGCACCGACGCGGGCCGCAGCCTGGAGACCGCCGGACTGGGCGATCTTGACGGCGAAGACATCGGCTGCCGCCTGCGATGCGATGGTGAAGGCATCCTCTGGCCCGTGAAGACTTTCGTCGGCCATGATCGGCACGATGAAGCGTGCGGCCAAGCGTGCCAGTGCCGAGCGATTGCTGCGCGCCACCGGCTGTTCGATCAGATCGACGCCTGCGTCCTCCAACATTGCAATTCCGCGCGACGCGGTGGCTTCATCCCAGGCTTGGTTGACGTCGACGCGCACGCTTGCTCGGTCGCCCAACGCGCGTTTGATCTGAGCAACATGCGCGACATCGTCAGCCACCGGACGCTTGCCGATCTTCAGCTTGAAGATGTTGTGCCGCCGCAAAGACAGCATGCGCTCGGCTTCGTCGATGTCCTTGGCCGTGTTGCCGCTGGCGAGCGTCCAAGCGACCGGCAGCGTGTCACGGTGACGCCCGCCCAGCAGTTCGGAAACCGGGAGGCCGAGCCGCTTTCCCATGGCGTCCAAGAGCGCCGTCTCGACCGCCGCCTTGGCAAAGTGGTTGCCAACAACGGCTCTGCCGACCTGTGCCATGGTTGCGGCAACGCGGGTGGGGTCGCTGGTTCGCAGCACCGGGGCTATGTAAGTGTCAATCGCCAGCTTGATACCTTCGGGGCATTCTTCGCCGTAGCTCAATCCCCCGATCGTTGTCCCCTCACCGATGCCCACAACGCCGTCGGAACAGCGAAGCCGGACTACGACGATGGTCTGCCGGTGCATGGTGGCCATCGAGAGCACATGCGGCCGAATGGTCGGCACATCGACAATGAGGGTCTCGATGCCGTCAATTCTGGTCATCCTGCGGCTGTCCTCGGCAAAACTTTGTTGTGCCACCACGCTATCTGTTGCCATGCGTATTGTGAAAGACCGTGTTGGTCTGGTTTGATACCCTCCAGGTATGGTATGGCGCGGCGGCCTTATCTCACGGCCGCCGTGCTCAATGAGGGAGAGGCTCGTTCATGGAACTTCGGCATCTCCGCTACTTCATGGCAGTCGTGAACGAGCGGAACTTCACGCGTGCGGCAGAGCGCCTGAACATGGCGCAGCCGCCGTTGAGCCGACAGATACAGCAATTGGAAGAGGAGCTTGGCCTTCAACTCATCGAACGGGACAGCCGTCCCCTGCGTCTGACGGAGCCAGGGCGCTTGATCTATGAACAGGCGGTCCACGTGCTGGAGCGCGTCGATGAAATCAAGGCGTTGGCTCGCCGCCTGCGCCACGCCGAGCATAGCCGCTTCACCATCGGCTTTGTGGCGTCCACACTCTATGGCTGGCTGCCAGAGATGATCCGCCGTTACCGCTCGATCCGTCCGAATGTGGAAGTCTCGTTGGTGGAGTTGACAACGGTCGAGCAGGTCGCGGCGCTCAAAGAGGGTCGCATCGACGTCGGCTTCGGCCGCATTCCGCTGGAGGACGCCGCCATCACGCGGACTCTGCTCCGCTACGAAGCCATCATTGCCGCCATTCCGTCAGGGCACCGACTGCTGGAGCAGGAGCGCCCGCTCCGTCTCGACGACCTGACAGCCGGAACACTGGTTGTTTACCCCAAAACTCCGCGACCGAGCTTTGCCGATCAGGTGCTCGCGCTCTATCGCTTCCGAGGGTTAAAGCCAGACACCATTCTGGAAGTGCGGGATGTGCAGACGGCGTTGGGTTTGGTGGCAGCCGATGTCGGGTTTAGTTTGGTGACCGCTTCCGTACAGCATTTGCGGCGGGACAAAGTCGAGTATCGTCCACTTGAAGAAGCACATGCTGTCTCGCCGCTTTTCATGAGCCACCGGGTCAACGACACGTCTCCAGAAATTGCAATAATGCTCGATGCGATCCGCGATGTTTATCGCGCCAACCACGTTGAAAACGAACTTGGTGTCTGAGTGTGAAGTTGCTCAGTGCAGAATGTTGTGCCGGACATCAGGTGTACATCGCCCATCAAGCGGCCGATCAGCCGCTCGATGTGACCGCCAACATGCGGAATCTTAAGGGGCTGCGGCACCGTCCTGATCCCATGCCGCATCAACCTCCGAGCGGGAGCCGGGCCGATGAGGGCGGTACCGCGCGGCGGTGTCATTTGGCGCTCGGCATCTCGAACAACTTCGGAATCGGCACGCCGGCCCGGATGTTCCGGATCCAGCCTTCCTCCTTGAGCAGGTGGGCTTGCGCGGCCGCCAGCACCGTAGCGGCCTGCTCAAGGGGGACGACGACCACGCCGTCGTCGTTGCCCAGCACGATGTCGCCGGAGCGCACCGGGACGCCCGCCACCGAAATCGTCCCATCGATGATACCGCCGAAGCCGTGATGCGGCCCGCGCGGCACGACCGACCGGCAGAACATCGTGAAACCGGCTTTGCGCATGTCCGCGACATCGCGGATGGCACCGTCGATGACGGCGCCCCCCAGCCGGCGATGGATGGCTTCCTCCGCCATGACGCCGCCCCATACCGCCGTGTCCTCGACACCGCCGGCATCGACCATCACGATCTCGCCCGGCCGGGCGCTGCTGATGAGCGCGCAGATCGGGCCGCAATCCCCGACCATGGTCGTCACCGTCCGGGCTTGCCCGCACAGGACCTGACCATCCGCGATCGGCTTGATCGTGGCGTTCATCACCTGGGTGCGGTTCATGCAGTCGGAGGCGACCGCCGGCGGAATCGCCCGCCAAGCGTCGAGTTCCTCGTCGCTCAGGACCCGGAATTGGGTTTCGTGCTGCTGGAAGGCCATGGCTCGTTCCTGATGATGGAGGGCGGGGTCCGGCGGTTAGGAAGCCTTTGCGTCCCAGCCCGGGTTGACGTTGTTCCGCAGCCGTCCCTCGAACAGGAAGTCGAGCAGGATCTCGGCGGAGAAAACGCGCATGTCGCGATAGCCGGCCTCGGAGTAGAAGGCGGCGTGCGGCGTCAGGACGAGACGTCCGGCAAGCCAAGCCTCCTCCGCCTGCCACGCCGCGATCAGCGGCGGCGGCGGCATGGGCGGTTCCTTGGGCAGCACGTCGAGACCGGCGGCGGCGAGATGCCCGCTCTTCAGCGCGTCGTGGACCGCGTCCACGTCGACGAGGCCGCCGCGCGCGATGTTGAGCAGGATGCCGCCGGGCTTCATCGACGCCAGTTCCGGCTTGCCGATGATGTTGCGGGTCTGTTCGGACAAAGGCACGTGCAGGCTGACCACGTCGGAGCGCGACAGCAGTTCCGGCAGGGTCTTGACCCGCTCGATCCCGAGGCCGAGTTCGTGGCCCTCCGGGAGATAGGGATCGACGTAGATCACCTTCATGTCGAAGGCGGCGGCCCGGCGCATGATCGCGGTGCCGATGCGGCCCATGCCGATCGCGCCAAAGGTGGCGCCCCGGATGCGGCGCACCACGGGGACGTCTTCGGCCAGGAAGCCGGCCACGAGATCGGCCCTCAGCCGCGCCTCGTAGGAGCCGAGCCCGCGCACGAGGTGCAGCAGCATGGCCAGGGCGTGGTCGGCGACCTCCGAGGTGCCGTAATTGGGCACGTTGCAGACCGGAATGCCGCGCGCCCGGCACGCCGCGCCGTCGACGTTGTCGAACCCGACGCCGACCCGCACGATCACGCGGCATTTGTCGAGCTTCGCGACAACCTCCGGCGTGATCCGCATGCGGTGCCAGACCAGGATCGCGTCGCAGGAGCGCCAAGCCTCGTCCGGGATGGCCGCCGGGTCGGTCTCGTCGAACACAAGGTAGTCCAGCCGGTCTCCCGATACGCCGCGCTCGATGTCGAGGTCGCGGAGATGAACGTCGGGGACCAGGACCTTGAGAGGGTGGGTCATGGGGTTTCCTTGAGGAAAGGGCCGTCACAGGACCTTTTCGAGAAAGGCTTTCAGCCGTGGGTCGGTCGGATTCTGGAAGAGCGTCCCGGGAGGGCCGTGCTCGACGATCACGCCACGGTCGGTGAAGAAGACCTCGTCCGCGACCTCCTGGGCGAAGCGCATCTCGTGGGTGACCAGCACGCAGGTCATGCCCTCGCGCGCCAGATCGCGGATGACGTTCAGGACCTCGCTGACCATCTCGGGGTCGAGCGCGGCGGTGACCTCGTCGAACAGGATGACCTTGGGCTGCATGGCGAGCGCGCGGGCGATGGCGACGCGCTGCTGCTGGCCGCCGGACAGTTCGCCGGGATAGGCGTCCTGCTTTCCGGTCAGCCGGACCTTGGCGAGCAGGGCGAGCGCCCGCTCGCGCACAGCGGCCGGGTTCTCGCCCAGCACCTGCACCGGCGCCATGGTCAGGTTCTGCAGCACCGTGCGGTGCGGGAACAGGTTGTACTGCTGGAAGACCATGGCGACCTGATGCCGCAGCGGCACCAGCGCCTTGTCGCTCGTCAGCGTCTCGACCGCGAAGGGGCCGACGCGGATCGTTCCCCGGTCGATCGACATCAGGCCGTTGATGCAGCGCAGGATCGTCGATTTGCCCGAGCCGGACGGCCCGATGATGCAAACCACGCCGCCGTCGCGGACGGACAGCGACACGCCCCTGAGGACCGTGACGGGGCCGAAGGATTTGTGGACGTCCCGGATCTCGATGAGCGGGGCGGATTGCTGGGAATGCCGGTGATGGGTCATTGGCGAACTCGCACCCGTTGCTCCAGCCACCGCGTCAGGATGGCGATCGGGAAGCAGAAGAGGAAGAAGAGGAACAGCACGTAGAGATAGATTGCCGTCGCGTAATGCGCGCCGTCGCTGGCGATGACGGTGCGGGCGACCGAGAGGATGTCGTTGGCGCCCGTCACCACGACCAGGCTGGTGCCGATGAACAGCATGGCGTAGGTCGTCATCAGGTTCGGGGTCATGAACTGGATCGCCTGGGGCACCACCACGCGGCGCAGGATCTGCAGCCGGCGATAGCCCAGCGAGCGGGCCGATTCCCATTGGCCGGTCGGAACCGCCTCAACGCCGCCGCGGAACACCTCGGCGATGTTGGCCGTCACCGGCAGCGCCAGCCCGATGATCGCCTTGATCACGGGCGAGAACGAGAAGATCGTCCCGAACGCCTCGATCTCGAACGGCAGCAGATAGAGCATCGCGTAGAGCACGACGAGCCACGGCGAGTTCCTGAGCACGTTCATGAGCAGGACCGACGGGGCCCGGACCAGGAGGGATTGGGAGATCATCCCGATGCCGAGCGCGGTGCCGGCGACGGCGGCGATCATCATCGCCCAGATGCTGATGACGATGTTGGCGGCGAAGCCGCCCTCGAACCGGCTGAAGTCCGGGGAGCCGCTGAGAAGCAACGGCGTCCGCGCGGCGAGCGCCTGGAGGACGCGTCCGGTCTCCGCGCCGTAGACGGTGACGAGAAGCGCCGCGAGGACCAGCGTGACACCGGCGGTGCCCAGCGCGAAGAGCTTGAGTTCCGCGTTCATGGCCGTCACGACCCGTAGCCGGGGATGCGGAAGGCGGCGGCGATACGGCGCACCACCAGCACGGCGAGGCTGGCGATCACGAGGTAGATGACCCAGATCAGCAGCATGACCTCCAGGTTGCGGAAGGTTTCCAGCATGATCTGCGTCGCGCCGTACATGATGTCCGCCACGGCCACGAGCACGGCCTGGGACGAGGTCTTGATCAGGCTGACGATGTTGCTGGTCATGGGCGGGATGCTCATCCTGAGGCCGATGGGCAGTTCGACGTGGCGGAAGGTCTGCAGCCGCGAATACCCCAGCGAGCGGGCGCCCTCGACGGTCTGGGCGGGCACGGCGAGCAGCCCTGAGCGGATGATCTCGACGGCGATCGCGCCGTTGTAGAGGCCGAGCGAAAGCACCACGCAGGTGAAGCCGGTGAACAGCGGGATCCGTCCGCCCGTCACCGGATCGGTGAGCGTCAGGCCGATCTCCGACAGCATGAAGTACAGGAAGAACAGCTGGACGAGCGGCGGCGTGTTGCGGAACAGTTCGACGAAGATCGTGACCGGCGATTGCAGGAACCGCACCTTCAGGTGAAGAAGGGCGGCGCCGGCGATGCCGATGGCGAACATCAGGACCATGCCCAGCAGACTGAGCAGGATCGTCGTGCCGATGCCGCGCAGCAACCATGTTCTGATAGAGGGGATCGAACAGCCAACTGAAATCGAGCGTCATGCCGGAATCCTCACGGTCTGACGTTTGGCGGGTTTCTGCATGCGTTCAGTCCCGGCCGTTACGGATGAGCGGAACCGCGTCGAACTCGTCGAGCCGGTTGATGCCCAGCAGCGCCATGGTCCGGGTGATCTCGTCCTTCATCAGGGACAGGGCATGCTCCACGCCGACCCGGTCGCCAGCCGCCGCCGCCAGCAGGAACGGCCGCCCGACGAAAACCAGTTGGGCGCCCAGCTTGACCGCCTTCAGGACGTCGCTGCCACGCCGGACGCCGCCGTCGAACATCACGGTCAAGCGGTCAACCTGATCGGCGATGCGCTCCAGCAGGTCGAGCGAGCCTTGGGCGCAGTCGATCTGCCGGCCGCCATGGTTGGAGACGATGACGCCGTCGACGCCGATCTTTTCCGCCATTCGCGCGTCCGGAGCGGACATCACCCCCTTGAGGACGAGCTTGCCCTTCCAGCGCTGCCGAAGCCGTTCGATGTGCGTCCAGGACAGGCTCGACCGCCGGCCGATGTCGCGGACGAGCGTCCGGGAGAACACGGGCGGCCCCCGCTCCGCATCCATGTTCTCGAAATGCGGCGCGTTGCGCGTCAGCAGGCTGCGCAGCAGCACGCGCCACAGCCAGACCGGCCGCGTCACCCCCTGCCACGCCAGATCGGCGGTCGGCCGCACCGGCGAGCGGAAGCCGTGGCGCGCGGCGAGTTCGTGCTGACCATGCACCGCCGTATCGACGGTCACCACCAGCGTGTCGAAGCCGGCGCGCTCCACCCGCTCGACCAGCGGAAGGATGCGCGCCTCGTCGCCGGGAATGTAAGCCTGGAACCAGCTCGTCGCGCCGGCTTGGCGCACCTCCTCCAACCGGGTCAGCGAGGCCCCGCTCAGGATGAACGGAAGCTTCGCCCTCGCCGCCTCCTGGGCGAAGAGCACGTCGCAGTCCGGCGCCACCAGCCGGCTGAACCCCATGGGCGCGATGCCGAACGGGCTGGCGTAATCGACCCCGAAGATGCGCGTCGACGCGTCGGTCCGGGAGACGTCGACGAGAACGTTCGGGATGAAGGACCGCTCGGCGAAGCTTTGCAGGTTCCGGCGATGCGTCGCGCCGTCCTCGGCGTGGCCGGAGACGTATTTGAAGATCGCCCGTGGCAGCCTCCGTTCCGCCATCGGTTCGAAGTCGTTCAGGCACAGGGCCTGCTCCACGACCCGTGGCGTTCGCCGCGACGTGACCTCGATCTTGTGCATGCTGTCTTTCCGATCATGCGGACGAGCCGGCCGCGGTGGAGGGCCTCAGTTCGCCGCGGCGGCCTTCACCTTCGCGTCGGCGGCCCGCTTGGTCACGTAGTCGCTGACGCCGAGCTTGTACTTCTTCTCGCCCTCGACCATCAGCCCCGACGCCTCGGCCCGGATGATGGCCTTGTTGACGGCGTTCAGGAAGGCGGGTTCGTTCTTGCGGACGCCGCCGCCGATGGGGATGTAGTCGAAGGTGTCGAGCGCGATCTTGTACTTGTCGCTCCAACCCTCCTCGGCGACCTTCATGTGAAGGTTCGGGCCATCATACGCGATCGCGTCGCACCGGTTGTCCTGGAAGGCCTTGTAGATCTCCGAGGTTCCGGTGAACAGGACCAGATCGGCGCCGTATTTCTCGATCAGCGTCCGGTTGTAGACGTTGCCCTGGCTTCCACAGAGCTTGTGTCCCTTGACGTCTTCCCAGGATTTGTACTCCGCGCTCTTCGGCGTCAGCAGCACCATCCCGGCCATCAGATAGTATTCCGCCGTGTAGTCGATGATCTTCTCGCGCTCGGCCGTCTTGCCCAGCGTCGCGAAGATCACGTCGATGCGCCCGGCGTTCAGCAGCTCGATGCGGTTCGAGGCCACGACCGGAACCAGTTCGATCGCGGTCTCCGAGCCGAACATGTCCTTGGCGACGGCGCGCGCGAGATCGATCTCGAAGCCGGTCAGTTCGCCCTTCTGGTCGAGGAAGCCGAAGGGCACGTAATCGTTCCGGATGCCGGCGATCAGCTTGCCGCGCTGCTTGACGCGGTCGAGCTGATCGGCCTTTGCCTCGGCGCAAAAGACGAGGCTGGTCGCCAGCAGGGAGAGGAGGGCAAGCGGCTTGGCGAAACGAGGCGTCATGAAGATCCCCTTTTGCTTGAGCGCACGAAAAATCGATGGGATCGGCGCTTCGGAGCCTATGATCGCGTTGTCTTTCATAATGTCATAATAGATAATTTGCCCCTGAGAATAAGCTGAACTTATGGCTGAGGCCGATGAACGTCCGACAGATCGAGGCCTTCCAGGCAGTCATGGCGAGCGGCAGCGTGACGCGTGCGGGGGAGCGGTTGAGCATCTCGCAGCCCGCCGTCAGCCAGTTGATCGCGCAATTCGAACGGAGCTGCGGCTTCCGCCTGTTCAACCGCCAGGGCAGCAAGATCACGCCGACCCGCGAGGCCGAAGCGCTCTACAACGAGGTCCAGCGCATGTTCATCGGTGTCGGCCAGATCGCACGGGTGGCGACGGCGCTGCGCGACCAGAACTGGGGCTCCGTCAGCGTCGGCGCCTTCCCGGCTATCGCCCGGCGTGTGCTGCCAGAGATCGTGTGGAGCTTCTGCGAGGCGCATCCAGACATGCGCTTCCGTCTGGAAAGCATGCGCTCACGCAGCCTGATCGACGCGGTCGCGGCCCAGCATGTGGATTTCGGCCTGAGCATCCTGCCGGGCGACCGTCCCGAGGTGGTCAGCGCGCATCTGCACCGCCTGCGCGGGGTCTGCATCCTGCCGGCCGGGCATCCTCTGGCCGAGCGGCACACCATCCGCGCCCACGACCTCGCGAACGAGGATTTCATCTCGCTCGGTCCGCAGGATCATTCGCGCTTCATGATCGACCGTGTGTTCGACGAACTCAAGGTGCCCCGGCGCAGCCGCATCGAGGCCGGCCAATCGGAGACGGCCTTTTCCTTCGTTGCGGCCAAGGCCGGCGTCGCCGTGGTCGACCCGATCAGCGCCTTCAACAACGACGACACGCGCATCGCCGTCCGCCGGTTCGAGCCCACCGTCGAATTCGACATTTGGCTGATCCGGCCGAAGGCGGCGCGCTCGTTCAATCTGGTGGACAGCTTCGTCTCGTTCACGCTGGAGCGGCTGGCGGTGTTCGCGTCGACCCTCAACGCAGCTTGAAGGCCGCTCCAGCGCCCGTCCGTTCGGCGGCACTACGACCTTTTCCGCCCCGGGGACCGCGACCTGCACCCCCGCTGGTCGCGGTCCGGGACCGGCTGCTGGAGGTGACCGCGCCGGACCGGTAGCGGACCCTCATTCCCCACCGGAATGGGCTGGCTTACGGTGCCGGACGGGCGCCGCGTTCGAAACAGAGTGCAGACCCCTTCATCAAGGCGGACAATCGGCAGCGGTCAGCCCACCGGGACGGCGATGAGCATCAGCGGGACATGATGCTGGCAGCCGTACATGTCGCCATCGCCGGACGAACCCTGGGCGCGCGCGCGCCTGATGGTGATCTTGATCGCGTTGGCCATGTCGATCTCGAAGAAGGACGACACCTGCGAGACGTCGATGCCGTAGGCCCTGGCGACCGACTCCGCGCTGATCGCACCGGTCGCGCGAACGGCCTCGTAGCGATCCTTGTCCTTGAACAGGATGTCGAAGGTGATCCGGTAGGGGCCCGCATTCTTGCTGCGGACGATGTCGGCCAGATCCTTGAGCGGGCGCGTGTTCATCTCAGAGATCCTCGTAGCGGACAGGGAACAGCTCGGTCGGGGTGTCGACCTTCATCAGGTGGTAGGCGCTGAACTCGTAGACCGGTCCCAGATCCAGGTCCGAAGGGGAATAGGGGAAGGCGAGGTTGCCGGATGTGTTGATGATGCCCGGGTAATGGTAATGCAGCATCGCGCCGCTGATCTGGTGGCACGCCGCATGGGCCAGTTCCTGGTCGGCGGCCGTCACCTCGATCACGAGGCCGATTTCGCGCTGGGGCGCCGTCTCCGGCTCCAATTCCTTCATCACGCCGTTGCCGCCGTAGACGTGGAAGGCCACGGCGACCGGCGCCGGGGCGAAGTAGTCCAGGGCCTTCCGGCGGACGTCGTCCAGGATCGCGTCGAGCGCCCGGATCGTGGTCGGGCAGCGGATGCCGGCGATGGCAATGGAGCGGTAGCCGGCAAGCCTGGCCCCTTCGAGCTTCACGTAGTAATCGGTCGTTTCCGTCAACGTGGCGCCGCGCACCCGGACCTGACGCTCCCCGACCTGCTCGAACGAGCAGCCGGACAGATCGATCTCATGGCCAGGGCCGGATTGCTTGAAGGGGTTCTCGCGTTCGTACAGCGAATGGGCGGCGACGGATTTGACCGAGGCGCGCCTCGCCGTGCTGCCGGGCTCCAGCAGGAAGCTGTCCTCCTCCACCGTGCCGAGCATCACGTCCATGGCGAAGGGCTCGGCCGAGAAGGCTCCGCATTCGAGGATCTTCCCCATATGGATCGCCAGCGCCGGATCGGCCCCGCGCCAGATCGGGAAGGCGGCGATCACCGAATCGTCGCAGGCCCGGCCGGCGATGACGACGTCCGCGCCGCCGTCGAGCGCTTCGCAGATCGGCTCGTGCCCCATCTGCGCGACCAGCGTCACCGTCTCGTCCAGAAGCTCCGCGGTCAGGGGGGTACCGGCTTCGAAATCGACGATCTCGCCCGCCGCGACCGCCCGTTTGGCCCGCTCGATCGGGATGTCCGAGCGGATGGTCGCGAGCCTGAAGTTCAGGCCCTGCTCCTGGGCGATCTCGCGGACCAGCCGGGCCGTCCGCTCGACCTGGACGCCCGACCCGGCACCGCCGACGCTGCCGACGATGACCGGGATGCCGGCCGTGCGGCCGGCGCGGATGAGCATGGTCAGTTCCCGCTTGATGCTGACGTCCGACACCAGCGGCTTGCCGGAGCCGAGATAATGCGGTCCCGGATCGGTCGATCCGGCGTCCACCGCAATGACGGCCGGTCCCAGCGACATGCCGCGGGCCAAAGCGTCGTCGCCGAAACCGTATCCTAGCGTCCCCGTCGGGGTGAGCACTGTAATTGCGGCCATCAACCACCTCGAATCGTCAACGAAGGGGGGATCGGGCAGGCACTTCGTTCCTGCCGGCGATCCGGTTGCTCCGCTGGAATTGAGGGCTCGGGCGCCGGTCGGGTCAAATCGCTTATGGCGGCTCAGCCATAACCAGGGGATATGCCCCTCGCGGTGCCTATTCCGGCGCGCCGATCAGCTTCGCGAGCTCCGCGATCCTGGCCGCCAGCCGGGTGCGGACATGCGCGATCAGTGCTTGCGAACTTAGCGAGATGTCGCGGAAGCTCGGCGTGACGACCCAGATGTCGTAGGTCACCAGCGGCCGGAATGGGCGCACGACAAGCTGGGACGGAGCGAAATCGACCGTGCTCAACGGATCCACGATGGCGACGCCGACTCCGGCGGCCACGAAGGAGCAGCAGGCTTCGGTCAACTGCGCCTTCAGGACGATGTCGCGTGCGGCGCCGCATTCGGAGAAGGCCTGATCGACCTTGAGCTGGGCCCGGTCCTCCTCGGCCATCGCGACGAAACGCTCGCCATGCAGATCCCCGGCTTCGATCACCGGGCGACCGGCCAGCCTGTGACCGGCCGGCAGGATGCAAACCGCGTCCATCGAGCACAGCCTGTCGAAACGGACCCCGGGACGCTCGGACGCGACCATGCCGAAGCCGACATCGACCCCCTGCGAGGCGACCCGGTCGACGAGAAGCCAGGAATTACGGCTCGACAGCGTCACCCGCAGCCCCGGCTTCGACCGCAGGAAGTCCGCCAGGATCGGCGGCAGGACGCGGGTCGCGAGCGACGGAAAGGCGACGATCTCGATCTCGCCATAGTTGAACTGCCGGATGGCGCGGGCCCGTGCCGACACGGAATCGACGCCGAGAAAGACCCGTTCGACCTCGGAGTACAGCATCTCGCCTTCGGCGGTCGGAATGACGCCGTTCTTCTGCCGATGGAACAGGGAGAAGCCGCAGGAGCGCTCCAGCAGCAGGATCAGCTTGCTCACCGCAGGCTGGGACAGATGCAGCTTTTCCGCCGCCCGCGTGAAGCTTCCCAATTCGACGATGGCCTTGAACGCTTCGAGCTGCCGGATGTTCATAACCGGAGGTTATCGTGGATCGCCGCGCGGCACGAGCGTCCCTTTGGGTAGCGTCGAGCGGTTGTTCCGGTGCTCCGTAGGGCACCATGGGGGGCTCTGTTGCAAAGTTTGCCGGCAGGCGCGAGACGAGGCGTTGGTGCACGGATGGCAGCGGGGGCACACTGGGCCACTCTGCGACCTTGGTTCAGGTGGGGCGGACGGAGTTCGGGCGCGCTTGATCGATCATCCGATTCAGGATGGTGGCCTCGGCTTGCTGGCCAGGCAACATGCGGGCACGAAGCTGGTTGCCAAGGATGCGCTTGTAGCGCGCCATCGCGGTTTCCGCCTTGCTCCGCTTCCCATAGCCGGTGTGCCCTTGCTATCCCAGGCGACCGTGCTCGGCGATGCTCTGGATGTGGCGGTCCCGCTGTGTCGGCTCGGTGGCGGCTGTTACCCTGGGCACCGCCGTAGCGCGCGGAGGGATGACGACCGTGGCGCCGGCATCCCGGGCGGCGATGGTGCCGCTGGTCTGGCCAAGCAACGGGCCGACCTGGGAGGCGTCGCCGTCGTCGGTGGTCGTCAGCGTAGCGGCGACGATGGTGTTGGTGGTCGCATCGACGGCCAGATGGAGCTTCCTTCAGCTCCGGTGCCCGCGCACGCCATGCTTGTCGCGGTGCCACTCGCCGGCCCCATAGACTTTGGGCCCGGTGCTGTCGATCACCAGGGTGACCGGACCCGCCGGCAAAGCCGTCGCCAACACCGATTTCCGGCGGGCCGCCCGCCGGCTGATCGTGGTGTGGTCAGGCACCGGCAGGTCCAAGCCCATGAGAGCAAGTAGCGAACTGAGCAGCCCTTCGGTTTGGCGCAGCGGCTGATGGAAAACCAGGCGCACCATGACCGCAGTGTCGATCGCGGTCTGCGAATAGCGTGCCTGACCGCTTGGCGTCTTCCGCGGTGGCGCTCGCCACGCGGCGATCGCCGCGTCGCTGACCCACTGCGTCAGGCTGCCGCGCCGCCGCAGGCCGGCCTCATACGCCGCCCAGTTCGTCACCTGGAACCGCATCTTCGGGATGTGGTGCCGCCGGTCATCGTTGTGTATGTTCGGCATGCCGAGGATGACCAATTCACGGGAGATCGTGGAGACACCCTTTTACAGGACTACCCGCGATCAGCAAATCCACCCTTCGCCGCCTCCGTGCACCAACGCCGGTTAGAGCTTCAAACCTTCAAAAAAGGTCTTGAGTTCCCGAGCAAGGGCATCGGGTTGCTCTTCCGGAATATAGTGGCCGCTCTTCGCTATGACACCACCTCTAACATCCTTGCCCAATGGTTGCATGGCCTCGAAGATGTTTGGCGCACTGCCCACATCTCCGCCAAGCGCCAAAATTGGAAGTTGGAGTTTGTGAGCGAACAGTTGCTTGTTCTGCTCCATATCCTCAATGACCGCCCGGTAATAGCCCAGCATACCGCGCATGCCGCCAAGCATCCCGTAGACACGTTCATATTCCTCAATGTCGGTGGCATCGAAAGTTGCCATGGCGTTTGCCGTTTTCCGATTGAAGAACCATTCGATGAGGACACGTTCCCGACCCGCCAACAACGCTTCCGGCAGGTCCTCGATCATGTTGAACAGGAAATGCCAATTCCGCCAGTAATCGGGATCAGCGACCTTGATCGTCGGCTGCAGGGTGACGCCGGGAATGTTCGCATCAAGGAACACGACACCGCCCAGTTCTTTTTCAAATTCATGCGCATAGGGATAGGCAACCCAGGATCCGACGTCATGGCCGACGAGAAAATGTCGTTCGACGCCCAACGTCTTCAACAGGGAATTGACGCGACGGGCCGTCGTTTGGGTGTCGTAACCCCCAATGGGTTTGTCGGAATCTCCTTGTCCGGGAAGATCGAGTGCGATGACGTGAAAATCCGACGCAAGCAGCGGCATGACCCGGCGCCACGCGTACCAGCTCTGCGGGAAGCCTGCGATCAGCACCACCGTTGGTCCCGATCCGCCGACCACGCAGTGGAAACGCAATCCCGATGCCGCGATCAGCTTGCGCTGGAACGGCACCCCTCCCAATTCCATAGTCCTCGACATGATGGCCCTTCGTTGGTTGGAACTCACAGCGGGTCGCACCCGTTCTGTGGCGGGGCAGGTTGATCAGACCGACTGAACGATTGCGATCAGTTCGACCTCGACGGGAGCGTTGTGCGGCAACTCCGCGACGCCGACGGCGCTTCGCGCATGAGCACCTGCCAGTGAGCCGAAGCGCTCCAGGAACACATCAGACGCCGCGTCGATGACGGCACCCTGGCTGTTGAAGCCTGGAGCGGAGGCGACAAATCCCGTCAGTTTGATGACACGCTGGATGTTCGCCTCGCCCACACTGTCCGAAAGCGCGGCGATGCACGCCTCGGCGCAAAGCCGAGCGGCAAGGCGGGCGGTGTCCAGATCGACTTCCGCCCCGACCTTTCCACGAACCTGCAATTCTCCGGCGATGCGGGGCAATTGTCCGCTCACATACGCGACACCAGCATGGACGACGACGGGCGTGACGCGTGCGCTCGGTGTGGCGGTTGCGGCACCGGTTGTCTTGTTCATGACCATGTTCCGTGTGACTTGGAGTGCATCAGTCGAAATGGGTCATATCGGCTGGAAGAGGTTGGCCGAACCATTTGACGAAGATGGTGTTGAGCTTGCCGTTCTCGATGTTCTTGCGAACCCAGTCATTCACCCAGCCAAGAAGTTCCGGCTCTCCCTTGCGCACGCCGACACCCATCGGGTAGGTTTTCATGGTGAATTTAAAGTCGAGATCGAGCGACTTGTTCTGCTCCTTGATCACGGCAAGATCGGAGAGCGTCGATGCCAGGTATTTCTGTTGACCGGTTAGCATGGCGGTCTTCGTCGTCGCCTCATCGGCGTATCTCACAACGGTGACGTTCGGGACGCCCTTCGTAATCCGCGCAAGCTCAATGTCCGCGGTGACGCCGCTGGCGACGGCAATCGCCTTGCCTTCGAGGTCGGCCGGATTGCGAATGGTCTCCTTGCTCGGTCCGGCAATGTTCAGGGGTATGGTGCCGTAGGGTGCGGAAATGTCGATTACCTTTTTCCGATCCTCGGTGATGGAAACCGCGGCAACGACGATATCGACCTTGTTGCTGATCAGGAAGGGGATGCGGTTGGGCCCGGAGACATTGACCGTCTCCAGCTTCACTCCAAGATCTTTCGCCAACAACTCAGCGGTTTCAAGGTCGGAGCCGATGGGTTCGGCCTTGTCGTTGATCGAGCCGAACGGCGGGTGTGAAAAATCAATTCCAACGATGATGCTGCCACGGCTTTTGATCATGTCCAGTTTGCCGGCGGCCGACGCTGGCAGCGCGGCGACCAGCAGAGCCGCCATTCCCACGCCCATGCAGGAAAACCATTTCAACATCTTACTCTCCTGTTCGTAGGTTGTTGTTGCAAGCCGTCTCCAAAACAGCGGGAAGAGCTTGCTTGTTTTTCGAGATACAGAGTATCTGGCCGATGATGTGGCCGGAAAGGCAGGAATCACTCAAATCGTTGATTAAAGATCGCTCTCGACGAATTGCGTAAGTTCTTGAGTCTGTGGGTTGGCGAGCAGACTTCTGTCTCCCGTTTCCCAGACCCGTCCCTGATGCATGAACACGATCTGGTCGGCGACCTTCCGCGCAAACCCCATTTCGTGCGTCACCAGAATCATGGTCATCCGTTCGCGTGCGAGCGATTCAATCACCCGCAAAACCTCGCCGGTCAGTTCGGGATCAAGCGCCGAAGTAACCTCGTCGAGCAGCAACACACGTGGCTGCATCGCCAGGGATCGCGCAATCGCGACACGCTGCTGTTGCCCTCCGGACAGCTGCTCCGGATAACAGGACAGCTTGTCGGACAGACCGACACGATCCAACACATGCTCCGCCAATTTCCCGGCATCGCTCTTGGAGAGCTTGCGCACCCGGATCGGCGCCAACATGACGTTCTGAGCAACGGTGAGATGGGGGAAGAGGTTGTAACTTTGGAAGACGATGCCGACGTCTTGCCGAAGCCGACGGAGATCGACGTTCATCTTCCCCAGCTCCCGTCCGCAGACGGTCAACGAGCCGCTGGCGATTTTTTCAAGCCCGTTGACGCAGCGCAAGGCCGTGCTCTTCCCCGACCCTGAGCGACCAAGCAAGGCGACAACTTTGCCCTCTTCGACCGACAGCGAGATGCCCTTCAGAACTTCGAGGGTGCCGAAACGCTTGTGAACGTCTTCAAACTTGACAATCGGATCCGTCATTTCGCAGCCTCTCGTGTTTTCCCAAAAGAGCGTTCCAGTCGTCTGCTGAGTTTGGAAAGAGGAAAGCAAATAAGGAAGTAAAGGGCTCCCGCGATTGTGAATACAACAAACGGTTCATTGCTGTTGTTGTTCACGATGCGGGCTGAGTAGGTTAGTTCCATGAAGGCCAACACCACTGCATAAGAGGTGTTTTTCACGATTTGGACAAAAAATCCGATGGTCGGAGGCGTAGCGATCCGTACCGCTTGCGGCAATATGACGAGGCGCAGGGTGTCGAGGCTGGTCAGAGCAAGGCAATCCGCCGCTTCCCATTGCAGACGCGGCACTGCGCGGATGCAGCCCTTCCAGATCTCGGCAAGAAACGCTGCCGAGTAGGCCGTCATGGCCAAGGCGGCGGCTGCCAAGGTTGGCGGGTCGAAACCGGCGAGCCCCGCACCGAAATAGACGGCAAACATCAAAATCGGCAATGGGATGCCTTGCACGACGTTGATGCCGAAGCCGGTGGCCAGGCGTGTCGCCATCGATTTTGCGGTCAGGCCGAGAGCCAAGGGAAGCCCCAGCAGAGAACCGCCGACAAAGCCGATCAAGGAGAGCAGGATCGTCCAGCCAGCGCCTTGCAGGATGAAGAGTGATTGTTGCGTGGTCAGGTTGAGCATTGCAGCCTCACAAGGGGGTTCGCAGGCGGCGGTAACGTGTGAAAACCAAAAGACCAACACTGGACAGCGCCGCACGCATCAGGCCCGTCATTCCGATGTAGAGCGCGGCAACGATCATGTAGATCTCAAAACTTCTGAATGTGAACGACTGGATGTACCAAGCAACACCCGTCAATTCCTCAGCCGAAATTTGATACATGATTGATGTTGAAAGCATCATCAGGATCGATTGTCCGACCAACGCCGGAAACACCCGTTCAATCGCCTGAGGCAACTCGATCGCTGTGATCCGCTGCAGAGGCGACAGCCCAAGGCAGTCCGCCGCTTCGATCTCTCCATGTGGCGTCGCTTCCAACCCGGCCCGGATGATCTCTCCAACATAGGCGGCAAAGTTGATGCTCAGCGCCAGGACGGCGGCCATGAAGGGAGACAACCGCAGTCCGAGGGATGCGAGCCCGAAAAAGAGCCAGAATGCTTGAATAAGGGATGGAGTGTTGCGGATGACCTCCACATACACGGCCGCGATGCGGGCGATTGTTGGGGATCCATAGACGCGGGCCAAGGCGCACAACACGCCAAACGCGGCCCCAGGGATCAACGACGCGACCGTCATCACGAATGTCCAGACGACACCCCAGGCGATTGCCGGCCAATAGTCGCTGAGGAAGCTGAAATCAAGCTCTCCAGCCATCGGAGCCTCCCGGTGATGAGCCGGAATGGCGCGCGGAACCCAACCGTCCGAGCGGTTCCAATCCGGCCGCCAGGAAGGCTTCGGCGGCCGGTTCACCCGTCAGATGATCGAGGAAGCGATGAGCCAGCTCGGGCTGGTCGGTCTGCGCGAACACCGCTGCGGCGAAATGGGTGTAGGCACCGTAGGGTTCCGGAAAGGGGCCGACGATGTCGGCCCCGGCGACCACCATAAGCTCGCTCATCTGCTGCACGGCCAGTTCAGCCTCACCGGAAATCAACAGTTCGGCCGTGAAGCCCTTGGGTATGACGATCGCCTTCCGACCGATTTCCCAGGAGATGCCAAGTCTCTCGACAAGAGATTTGAAGAAAATGCCGCTGGCACCGGATTGCGAGTAGACGATCGACTTTGCCGCGAGCAGCGCGTTGACGAAGGCGTCCGGTGTCGAAACATCGATGGCCTCGGTGCCGGCCCGCTTGGCCAAACCCACTGCCGTTCGCGCGACGATCACGCGGCTGTCCGGCAGCAGGGTTCGATTCCCGGTGAGTGCGTCGAGCGCCGTGTCGATCGCGACAATGACATCCGCCCTCCGCCCCGCCGCGATTGTCTGAAGAAGGACGGTGGTGGGATCGTATATCATGGCCAACCGGTGGCCGGACTGCGCTTCAAAGGCGGGCCCGATCCTCTCCTTGAGCGGACCGAGGATTCCAAGTGTGCTCATCACCGAGAGTGACCGGTTGTTCATGGTGAATCATCACCTTCCAATGTGGTGGGTGTGCCGGTGCATTGCGCAGGTCGATGCGCGGAATGGACTGAAGACGCAGCTGGTTGCCGGATGGAGCGAAGACCCGTTTCGCCCGTCGGCGTTGCCATCACCGGTTAAATATCCATGACATATACGAGTCCGTCAAGACGGAAGATCATGGTCGATAAGAATCTTAAGTAGACGCATGGATCACACAGGCTGAATGCCCGCAGAAGGCTGCTCGGGACAAGGCTGATGTCGCGTCCCCGCCGCGCCGGAAACGGAGGGACGCGTTGAAGCGCCAACGTGCAAATGCGTACGAAACGCAGTACGCGACGTGGATCGGCGACGTGGGTCGGCCGTCCCCGGAGGCTGGGTTCGGCGGAAAGGCCGATCGATCGTCGGGACCCGGCCCGTCAGGCCAGGGGTGATCTCAACTCGGACAGGTTGGGGCGCAGTGGACCAACCGACTTGTTTTGCAGCAGCCGAACCAGGCGACGTTGGGTGTATTTGGCATGATCCGGCAGCAATTCGATGAGCGCGGGCCGGTCACGCCTGGCGACAGCTTCGATGATCTGATTGTGCTGGTCGAGATTGGCGGCGAACTGTTCGGACTGGAATTCGGGATCCGCTTGTTCTGCTTGGTAAATATACACATTCAACCTGCGGACATGCCGATGCGTCGATTCGGCGAAGTCGTAAAACAGCGCGTTGCCGATGGTGTCATGCATCCGCAGATGAAAATCCTGGTTGAGCTGCGTGATCGCGAGAAAATCCCGACGCTTCACGCTGTCGGTATATCGGCGCTGGATCGCCATCAGGTCAGGAGCCAGCGACGGATCGTCCAGACGGCACATCTGACCGAGAATGGACTCGGCAAGCTGGTGCGCGACGACGATCTCGCCCATTTCGTCGAAGTCGAGTTTGCGCACATAAGTACCGCCGCGCTGCGGCATGATCTTCACGAAACCCTCCGCCACCAAGCGGTTGATGGCTTCCCGGGCCGGCGTCCTGCCCAGTTTGAAGCGGTCGATCAGGATGCGCTCGTCGATGCGGCTCCCCGGTTCAAGCGTCATGTCGATGATTCGCGAGCGGATCACATCCAACGCGGCGTCGGTCTGCGATATCAGGCGTGCGTCATCGGATGCGCTGCTGAACACCGTCCGGTGAGAGTCCTCGGTCACCGGTATGTCGGCCATCACCTTCCGCCCCCCTTGCCCGCGCCGTTTCGTGGTCGATTTCGGAGTTATTTCTTTGGTCATGCCTGCCTCTTAGGGGCGCGTATATGTGAGCATCGCAAACGCCGGTCAAATACGGCAATTGCCACCATTCCTGTTGTGCCCGAGCCATCCCTGTTTGTCGATCATCAGTTTATTGCCTCCGCCCAACGGTGCGGGACGCGCTTGACGCTATCGCCACAGAGTAATATACGTCGCATATACGAACCACATTCCGAGGCGAACATGCAAACCGCTTTCGAGTTGTTGGAAGCCGCAGCCGGGCGGACGGTCCGGCGCGATATCGGACGTCTTGTCGCTTTTTCGCAGGGCAACCTGGAGAAAGCCGCCAAATCCATTGCCGAGCATCCAGCGCCACATGTCGGAATCATCGCCGGCTTCTTCGTCCGTCATGCGGAACCGCCGTCGCCGGAAACCGACGGGCTCAATGGGCTGGGCCAATTGGCCGCCGGGTTGACGGAAGCCGGCATCAAGGTGACGGCCATTTCCGACGCTCCCTGCGCCAAGGCTGTGTGGGCGGTAACCAAGGTCCTGCCGCACGATGTCGGGCTTGAGATCGTGTCGGTGAGTCCCCAGTCCGTTCGTCAGCTCCGCCACAAGCTGGAGGCGGACGAGTCACCGATCACCCATCTGATCGCCATTGAGCGTTGCTCCCTTGGTTCGGATGGCAAGCCGCACCGCGAGCATGGTTGGGATATATCGGGCGACACCGCGCCGCTCGACTATCTGTTCGAAGATGCCGGATGGAAGGCGCCCTGGAAGACCATCGGCATCGGCGATGGCGGCAACGAGATCGGCATGGGTGTCCTGCCCGCCGACATCGTGGAAAAGGACATTCCCAACGGGGCCTTGATCGCGGCGCGCACCGGCGCCGATTTTCTCATCGTGGCCGGTGTCGCCAACTGGGGCGCCTATGCGTTGCTGGCAGCAGTCGCCGCTGCACGTCCGGATCTCGCTCCCGCCCTGCTCAAGCATTTCAACGGGAAGACCGAACACGATATTCTGGACGCCGCCGTCAACATTGGCCAAGCCATCGACGACAGCCGCGTCGACCGCCCCGGTCAGCTCCAGATGACGATTGACCGCCTGCCGCTCGCCGATCACGTCGCGGTGGTGGAGGAGATGGCAGCGATCGTCAGGCCGTCCTAAGGCAAACCGCCGTCTGGCACCCGTCCACGCCGGCCCTTGGGATCGGAATGGACGGAGCTGGACCCACCAAGCCGGAGTTGCGCATGTCCATCCCCTGCCTTCGTTCCTTCGACGGGCGTCTCAGCGCGCACATTGGATTTCTGTTCACGGAACAAGCGTTCGCCGAGCGCCCGGAGGCGGCCCGCCGCGTCGGCTTTGGCGCCGTGGAGCATCCGAACCCGTTCGACACTCCGGCGCCGGAATTGGCGCGTCGCTTGTCGGATGCCGGGCTGCGCTTCGCGCAGACGGGGTTTCCCGCCGGTGACGTGACACGTGGCGAGAAAGGGTTCGCGGCGCTTCCCGAACACGTCGCCCGGTTCCGCTCGAGCGTCCAGCCGACCTTGGATTATGCCGAAGCCATCGGTTGTCGCCTTGTTCATGCAATGGCCGGCGTCAGGCCCGCCGACGTGGCGAACCCGTTGCTTTGGGAAACCTATCTCGAAAACCTGGCCTTCGCGGCCGACGCGGCGGCCACCAGAGGGATCGATATTCTGATCGAGCCAATCGGCCCGGGCTCCATCGCCAATTACATCATCGACGATCCCCGTTTGGCGATCACGGCGATCCATGACCTCCGGCGCCCCAACGTGGGGCTGCTGATGGACGTCTATCATTGCGTGTCCCTCGGTCACGACCCGGTTCGGCTGATCACCGAACACGCGGCGATCATCAAGCATGTCCAGATCGCCGATTTTCCCGGCCGGCACGAGCCTGGTTCCGGCACCATCGCCTTCGATCCGATTTTCGAGGCGCTGAAGGCCGTTGGCTACATCGGCTACATCGGCTGCGAATATCACCCATCGCTGACGACGGCCGCCAGTTTTTCATGGTTGCCGACCGCTCCCGGCGATGCGGGAGCTCAATTCACAGGAGTGCGATGATGAGTTCCCCCCGCATTGCGTTGCTGCACGCGACCCCGGTGGCCATGGAACCGGTCCATGACGCGTTCGCCCGTCTGTGGCCCGACGCCGAATTGGTCAACCTGCTTGATGACGGGCTGAGCGTCGATCGAGCGAGGATGAACGAACTTACGGAACCGATGACCGAACGGTTTGTCAGCCTCTGCCGGTACGCCGAGAGCACCGGAGCGGACGGACTGCTCGTGACCTGCTCGGCCTTCGGCCCGGCGATCGAGCGTGCCGCGCGCGACATGAGCATTCCTGTCCTGAAACCCAACGAGGCCATGTTCCAGGCGGCGATCAAGGCCGGGAACCGGATCGGCATGATCGCGACCTTTCCGCCTGCCCTGGCGACGATGCAGGAGGAATTCGCCGAGGAATCACAACGGCTGGGAGCATCGGCCCAACTCACGTCCATCGTCATTCCCGAAGCGATCGAGGCACTTCGCCACCATGACGTCGAGACGCACAACGGGCTGATCGCGGAGCGCGGGAAGCAGTTCGAGGGGTACGATGCCGTGATGCTGGCGCATTTCTCGACCTCGCGGGCGGCACCGCTCCTGCGAACGAAGATCGGTGCGCCCGTCCTGACCGCCCCGGACGCGGCCGTGGCCAGGATGCGTCAGCGCGTGCTTGGAACGTCGCCTCAAACCTTGGGAGGCCGGTGATGCTTCTTGGCGTGATTGCCGACGACTTCACCGGTGCCACCGACATCGCCAACACGTTGACCAAGGGGCTCCCCGGGTCATGTGGCCTGATGACGACCTTGTTCCTGGGAGTTCCGTCGAAGTCCGCCGATCCGGCCTGCCAAGCCGGCGTGGTGGCGCTGAAAAGCCGATCGATTGGTGCTGCGGATTCGGTTCGGCAATCCGTGGACGCATTGCGGTGGTTGCAGGCGCAAGGGTGCCGTCAGATCTTTTTCAAATATTGCTCGACTTTCGATTCCACCCCAGCCGGCAACATCGGGCCGGTCGCGGACGCTCTCAGCGATGCGCTCAACGTCTCGGGGATCGTTGTCTGCCCTGCCTTTCCTACAGCCGGACGCACGCTCTATAACGGGAACCTCTTCGTCGATGGGGTTCCGTTGGCCGAGTCCAGCATGCGCGCCCATCCGCTCACCCCGATGACCGACAGCAATCTGTGCCGCTGGCTTGGTTTGCAAACGGAGCATCCGGTCGGCCTAGTGCCATGGGAGATCGTGCGGCGTGGCTCTGGAGCAATCCGCAACGCGTTGGACGCCGCCGCTGCCCGTGGTGAGAGATTGATCGTCGTTGACGCGATCACGGACGAAGACCTTGTCGCAATTGGGCGATCCTGCGCCGACGCGCCGCTCCTGACCGGCGGCTCCGGGTTGGCGCTTGGGTTGCCGGACAACATCCTTCGGTGGTCGGAGGCCGTGACGGACAGGCGGGATTTCCCGTTGGTGAGTGGCCCGGAGGCAATCCTTGCCGGCAGTTGCTCGAAGGCGACGTTGGCGCAGATTGCGCGGCATCGGATCAGCCATCCCGCCGTCAATGTGTCCGTGGCCGACGTCATGACGGGCAAGGTCGACGTGGAGCGCCTTGCTGCGTTCGTGCGCGAGAATTCCGGTCGGGCGCCCCTGATTTACTCGTCCAGCGAGCCGGAACAGGTCGTGGCGGCGCAGACGTGTTACGGCACGGACGCCGTGGCGAAATCGCTTGATGCGTTGTTTGCCGATTTGGCGTGCCGATTGGTCGAGGGCGGTCTCGCCCGTCTTGTCGTTGCGGGTGGTGAGACATCGGGGGCGGTGGTGTCGGCACTTCATCTCGATGCCCTGAGGGTTGGACCCGAGATTGCCCCAGGTGTTCCCGTCGTCGCGACCCACACCGGTCCAACGCTGGCGCTTGCCCTCAAATCCGGAAATTTTGGCGGACCCGACTTTTTCGAACAGGCGCTGCGGATGATGGACGTGGGTCCAGCGGTATCATTGACATCTCCAGGGAGCATGAGATGAGGGAGAGCGGATGGCGGGAAGAAATTTGTCGGTTTGGCCGATCTCTGTTTGAGCGCGGCCTGACGCCCGGCTCCTCGGGCAACATATCCTTGCGGTTGGACGACGGGGGCTGGTTGGTGACACCGACCAACGCGTCATTGGGCTTTCTTGATCCGGCCCGTTTGTCGCGGCTGGACTCCGGCGGCCGGTTGCTTTCCGGTGATCCGGCGACGAAAGAGATTCCACTGCACAGCGCCGTCTATGAGACCCGCCGGGAGAGCCGAGCGGTCGTGCACCTGCATTCCACACACGCCGTTGCCGTAACGATGTTGCCCGAGATAGACCCCTCGGCGGTTTTACCGGCGATGACACCCTATTGTTTGATGAAAGCGGGCCAAGTCGCGCTAATCCCCTACCATCGGCCTGGAGACCCCGCCGTCGCCGACGCCATCCGCGGGCTGGCAGGGCGGTATTCATCCGTTCTTCTGGCCAACCATGGCCCTGTGGTGGCCGGAGAGTCGCTGGAGGCGGCGGTTTCCGCCGTCGAGGAGTTGGAAGAAACGGCGAAGCTTTATCTCATGCTGAGGGGGCTAAATCCGCGCTATCTTACTCCGCAACAGGTAGAAGATTTGGTGTCCAGCTTTGCGTTGGACCTTCCCGTGCATGATCATTCTCCTCACACATTGACTTGATACTTAGATTTTTAGTCGGCGCCGTCAAGTTCGAGTTGGCAAGGTGGCCGGGGTGACGGTACAGGGCGGGGATGACGACGCGCCCCGATCCGATGTACGCTGGCTACCGCTTCCCTGCCGAGGTAATCAGCTTTGCGGTGTACCTGTACTTCCGCTTTCCGCTGAGTCTGCGCATGGTGGAGGAGTTGCTGGCCTTGCGCAGGATCACGGTCAGCCATGAATCCGTGCGCCAGTGGGGCCTGAAAATCGGCCGAACGATTGCCAGCCGCATCCGGCAACGGCGCCTCGCCCGCGGTGACAAGTGGCATTTGGATGAGGTCGTCATCAGCATCGCCGGCAAGAAGCATTACCTGTGGCGGGCCGTCGACCAGGACGGCTTCGTGCTCGACGCGCTCGTCCAGAGCCGGCGCGACACCAAGGCGGCCAAGCGTCTGCTGCGCAAGCTGCTCAAGAAGCAGGGCCGCGCTCCCCGTGTCATAGTGACCGACAAGCTGAAGTCCTACGCCGCCGCCAAGAGGGACCTGAAGCTGCGCTGCGAGCACCGCCAGCACAAGGGCCTTAACAATCGTGCCGAGAACAGTCATCAGCCGACCCGACGACGCGAGCGGCAGATGAAGCGCTTCAAATCACCACGGCAGGTGCAGCGCTTTCTGTCCATCCACGACCCGATCAACAACCTCGTCCATCTCCGCCGCGATCATCGCTCAGCCTCCGAGTACCGCGCCGCCCGAATCTACGCGTTCGCCGCCTGGGCTGAGGTGGCCGGCGCGCCGCTGGCCGCGTAATCGTCCCGCCCAACGCACATTCCTGCTCAAACCGCGCCCGCCCTCATCACCAGCGCCAACAACTTGACGGTGCCGCCAAAGTCAACGGAACCCCTTTACGCTCCCGCATCCTGCCGCTTGTAGAGGAGTTCCAGGCAATCAAGGCTCTCGTGCAACTGGCGAAACAGATTGCCGGGATCGCTGGCCGCCTTGCGCTGATCGTCCGTCCGCAAAAGGCCATGCACTGCCAGATCCGCCAGAATCCCAGCGACCTCCCTGGCCGTCTTGCGCCCGCCATCGTGAAACCACCAGGTCGTCCAACTGCACATGCCGATCAGCGCGAAAGCGGCGACGCGGGCGTCGACAGGACGGAACACGCCCTGCTGGATCCCTCGCGCGATCTGCGTCGTGAAATGGTCGAGCACGGCCCGTTTGGAGCGCTCGTGCACCGCGCGCAGGTCGGGGGGCAGTTCCACCTCGGTCCGATCCACGACCCGGAAATGAAGGGCGTGCGAGAGGAGAAGCTCGACATGGCCGCTCACCATGGAGCGCAGGACCTCGACCGGATCGTCGTCGGTCCGGGCCGAGAGCATGGCGGATTGCCGATCGCTGACGACGGTGACCTCCTCCACCAGCGAAGCCAGGATCTCTTCCTTGCTTTTGAAATAATAGTAGAGCGCCGTGCGTCCGACATTCAGCGCGTCGGCGATATCCTGGAAGCTGGTGCCGGCGAAGCCGCGTTCTGCGAACAGCTTTGCCGCCGCGTCGAGCACGCTCTGGCGCAGCAGCGCCTTCCGGCCGGTTTCCGCTTTGGCCGATGTTCTGCCCACCCCGTCCTCCTATCCGGTTTCTCCATGCCGCAGGATGGGAGGTTTTGACGCGAACGTCAAATTTTTGAAGCGTTGATTGACGGGGGCTTCCCAATCCCAAAGGGCATCGAAGGCTTTGAAAACGTTGCCTTGAACGGCAATGACCACAATGCAGGTGCGACAAAGCGCGCCTTGACAGGAATTTCCACCTATTGACGGTACCGTCAATTATTCGTCACCATGTCAAATATGCAGGGCGGGCAGCATCGATGAATGGCCGTGCCGGCCTGCCTCAAGACCAACATACGGGCGGATCGCGCCGCCCTTCGTAAGGGAGACGATGGACATGCCGGTTTCGGGCACACCCGCGCCTGCCGCACATCAGTCGGCGGATCAGGCGGCGACGGCGGGATTTCTCAACACCGATTGGAACCCGCGCGACCTTCCCGACGGCACGCTGACGCGCAACGTGGCGCTGCGCACGGCCGACCGGGCGGCGACGGGGGGCACACTCTATGTCAGCGGGCGCAGCGACACGGTCGTGTGCATCATGCACCCGCGGGAATTCATGGCCTGCCATTACCTTGTCCCGGACATCGTGGAAGCCGGCTTCGCCGCCTGGTCCCAGTCGCCGCGCTCCGTCGGCAACGACAGCCGGCTTGAGCACGAGACGGCTCTGTTCGATGTCGCCGCAGGGCTGTCCTTCCTGCGCGCCCAGGGCTTCCGCCGCATCGTCCTGCTCGGCAACTCCGGCGGCGGCAGTCTCTACGCCTTCTACATGCAGCAGTCGCAGTTGACGCCGGATCGGCGGATCGCCCGCACGCCCGGCGGGCGGCCGACCAATCTTGCGTCGCTTGAGATGCCGGTGGCGGATGGGCTGGTGCTGGTTGCGCCACACCCCGGCCAGGGCATGCTGCTGATGGGATGCATCGACCCGTCGGTGACCGACGAGGATGACGCGCTGTCGGTGGATCCGGCGCTCGATCCCTTCAGTCCGGCGAACGGCTTCGCGGAGCCTCCGGGACCGTCCCGCTACTCCCCGGACTTCGTCGAACGCTACCGCTCCGCGCAGCAGGCCCGGGTCGCGCGCCTGGACGAACGGGCGCATGCCCTGATCGGGGAACGGCTGGCGGCGCGCAAGCGCGCCAAGGAGACCGGCGGCATCGACGACCGGCGGCGCGGCGCCCACACGCCACTCATGACCGTTTGGCGGACCGATGCCGACCTGCACTGTTTCGACCCCAGCCTCGATCCGTCCGACCGCGGCTATGGCTCCCTGTGGGGGCGGGATCCCTTTGCCTCCAACTACGGCGCGGTCGGCTTCGCCCGCGTCTGCTCCCCTGAGGCGTGGCTGTCGACCTGGTCGGGCCTGTCGTCGAACGCTTCCCTGCACAAGACCGCGGCAGCCGTCGAACAGCCGTTGCTGCTGGTCGAATACACCGGCGACGTCTCGACCTTCCCGTCGAGGGTCGCGTCTCTGTTCGACGGCTTCGCCACAGGACGCAAAACGCATCTGCGCATCCGCGGCGATCACCACGGCCGCGCACTGACCCCGGATGAGGAGCCGGGGCGCTACGCCGCAGGCCGGGCGGTCGGCGGGTGGCTGCGCGACCATTTCGGCGGCTGAGCGCCGCGAACGAATAGGAATTCAAGGAGACCAGCATGCTTGACCAATCTGCGACCAGGCTCCGCCTGCGCGGCGTGGACCATAGCGCCCGCCCGACCTGGAAACTGCGCGAAACCGTGGAGTTCTACCGCGACAAGCTGGGCCTGCCGCTCGTCCATGTCATCTCGGCGCGCGGCTGGGGCCCGGCCACCCATCCCGACTTCCTGCATTTCTTCTTCGACAGCGGCAACGGCAGCACGATCGCCTTCTTCTATTATCTCGGGTCCGACCAGCCGGAGGCGCTGGAAGGGCGCGCCGCGATGCCGCCGCTGCCGGACGACCACGTCTTCGATGCGACCCACACCGCCTGGCTCGTCGACAGCGAAGAGGAACTGAAGGACTGGAAGCGGCGCCTGGAAGCCGAGGGTCTGACCGTTTCGGTGGAGACCACGCACGAGGTGATCGAGTCCATCTACGTGCGCGATCCCAACGGTTATTTCGTTGAGATCACCCGCAAGCTGCGGCCGCTGAACGCCATCGATGCCACCGACGCCGCCCTGACCCTGCGGGCCGCCCTGGATGCCGAAGACGCGGCATCCGCCGAAGGCCGGCGCGTCGCCGCCATCGACGAGATCTGGACAAGAAAGTCCAGGTTGCTCGATGCGGACGGCGGCCCCTCCGCGGCGGTCAGCATCTTCGTGCCGCGGCTGGAGGAGTTCGCCAGCCTGACCCGCGCGGCCCGCGGGCGCGGCGACTGCACCGTCACCGCGCTGGACACCCACGACCGTATCGACGCCGCCGGGCCGGTCGAGTTCCAGCGTCGTGCGCTCGGGCTGAAGCCGGCGGTCTGGTACGGACTTTTCACCGGCGGCATCCGCGGCCGGATCGAGATCTTCGACCGCGACCGCGTCGTCATCGCCCCCGCTGCTTAAGGCGGCCCGCGCATCGAAACGCATCAAGGGGAGGACAGAGATGACAGGAATCCGCAATCCCATAAGCGGAGTCGTCTACATGCCGGCCGATCAGGCCGAGCGATACCTTGCCGACGGAGCCTGGATCCCGTCCACCGTCGGGGACGCGCTGCGTGCCACCGCGGCGCGCCATCCTGACAAGCCGGCCCTGATCGGCGACGAGCGGACCGTCACCTTCGCCGAACTGGACGGGGCGAGCGACCGTTTGGCCGCGGCGCTGCTGGCGCTGGGCCTTGCCGCCGGCGACCGCGCGATATTCCAGATGGGCACGACGGTCGAGACCGTCATCGCGCTCGCCGCCTGCTTCAAGGCGGGGATCGTCCCCGTCTGCACGCTGCCGCAGCACCGCGAGGTGGAGATCGGCGAGCTGGCCCGTCAGAGCGGCGCCCGCGGCTACTTCGTCCAGGCGGACTTCAGCCGCTTCGATCTCGTCGGTTTCGCCATGTCCATGATGGAACGGCACACCGGCTTGCAGCATCTCGTGGTTGCGCGGGGCGGGAGGTCCGCCGGACTGGCGCTGGAGGATTCTGATCGCTGCCGTTCCGGCGGAAACCGCGCGCGCCCGGCTGGCCGGCCTGCCCTTCGGTCCGCAGGACGTCCTGGCCTTCCAGCTGTCCGGCGGCACGACCGGACTGCCCAAGATCATTCCGCGCTTCCATGCCGAATATCTCGGCCATGTGCGGCACCTGATGGGGCTCTACGGGATGACGGCCGACAGCCGCATCCTGTGGTCGCTGCCCCTGCTGCACAACGCCGCCCAGGTCTATGCGCTGATGCCGATGATGCTCGGCGGCGCGACCGTCGTCCTGATGCCGAAGGTCGACATCCGGCGCATGCTGGAGCTGATCGAGGCGCACCGCGTCACCCACGCGCTGTCGGTCGGCCCCATCGCGCCGCAGCTGATGGGCTATGCGGACATCCGGCGGCACGACCTGTCCTCCCTCCGGCTGTTCGCGACGATGAGCCGCGCCGACAAGCTGGAGGAGCACATCGGCGTGCCCTGCTCCAACCTTTACGGCATCACCGAGGGGTTGCTTCTCGGCTCGCCGGCGGACGCCCCGACTGAGCGGCGGCACCGCACGCAGGGCACATCCGGCTGTCCGTTCGACGAGATCCGGCTGCTCGAACCGGGAAGCGAGACCCCGGTGCCGCCCGGCCAGATGGGCGAGCTGTGCTTCCGCGGCCCGTCCAGCCTGCGCGGCTATCTCGACAACCCGGCGGCGAATGCCGGGGCCTTCACGTCCGATGGCTTCTACCGCACGGGCGACATCATGACGGCCCATGTCGTGGAGGGACAGACCTGCTACGCCTTTGAAGGGCGCCTGCGCGACAACGTCAACCGCGGTGGCGAGAAGATCGGCTGCGAAGAGGTGGAGGCCTATGTCAGCCGCCATCCCAGCGTCGCCGACGCCAAGCTGGTCGCCATGCCCGATCCGGTCTATGGCGAGAAGGGCTGCATCTTCATCATCACGCGGCCAGGCATGCCGGCTCCGAACGTGCAGGAGCTGGGCGCCTTCCTGACCGGTTGCGGGCTTGCGAAATACAAATGCCCGGAACGCGTCGAGGTGCTGGACGAGTTCCCCCTCACCCGCGTCGGCAAGCTGAACAAGCCGGCGCTGAAAACACTGATCGCCGACATCTTGGCGGCTGAATCCACGGCAGGTGCGGCATGACTCCCAACGACTTCACAGCAACCGAATACATCGTCGGCGCCAACCCCCTGGTGATCCGCCGCCGGGTGAAATGGGGGGAATGCGACCCGGCCGGCGTCGTCTACACCGTCACCTTCAGCGAATACGTCATCTCGGCCGCGGAGCTGTTCTACGGCAGCCTGTTCGGCACCACCCCGCAGCGCGCCAAGGACGAGCAGGGGTTCGGCACGCCCACCCGCGCGCTCGACTTCGACTTCCGCCGGTCGCTGCGGCCGGACGAGGAGTTCGAGATGACCGTTACGGTCGCGGAAATCCGGAGCCGCACCTACGTGCTGCGGATCTGCGCCCGCACGCTCGATGGCGACATCGCGTTCCTGGCACATCTGACCCCGGTCTGCGTCGCCCGCGGCGAACGCCGCTCCATCGACATCCCCCCGGCATTCCGGCAGGCGCTGGAACGCTACCAAGGCGCCTGTGCGGCAGAAGGCCGTGCGGCGGAAGGAGGCCCGGCATGAAGATCACCATCATTGGAGGCGGGCCGGCCGGCCTTTATTTCGCCCTGCTCGCCAAGAAGCACGACCCGGCGCACGACATCCAAATCCTGGAACAGAACCCGCGGGGCGCCACCTACGGCTGGGGTGTCGTCTTTTCCGACGTCGGCCTTTCCTTTCTGAAGGAGGCGGACCCGGACTTCTTCGCCGAATTCACCGCCGGGCATGAATGCTGCGATTACATGGAGATCGTGCACCGCGACACCCGCGTGCAGATCCACGGCAATCACTTCTCCCGCACCGCCCGGCTCGCCATGCTTGAAACACTGGAGCAGGCTTGCCTGCGGGTGGGTGTGGAGATCCGCCACGGCGAACGCATCACCGACATCGACGCGCTGGCGCAGGACGCCGACCTGCTGGTCGGGGCCGACGGCGCCAACAGCGCGGTGCGCCTGCACTACGCCGAACAGTTCCGCCCCAGCTTTGAACGGCGACGCAACAAGTTCGCCTGGTACGGCACGCGCCAGCGCTTCCATCCCGTCTCGCTGATCTTCCGCGAAACCGCGGCTGGCGTCTTCATCGCCCACAGCTACCAGTACAGCCCGGAGTTCAGCACCTTCCTGGTCGAGGTCGATCCGGAGACGTGGCTGCGCGCCGGCTTCGACCGGATGAGCGAGGAGGAGAGCAGCCGCGCCTGCACGGAGATATTCCAAGCCGACCTTGGCAGCAACCCGTTGCTGACCAACCGGTCGCACTGGTTCGAGGCGAACATCGTACGCAACGAGCGCTGGCATCACGGAAACGTCGTGCTGCTGGGCGACGCGCTGCGCACTGTGCACTTCTCGCTGGGGTCCGGCACCCGCATGGCCATGCAGGACGCCATCGCGCTTCACCGCGGGATCGTCGACCATCCCGGCGACCTGACCGCCGCCTTCGCCGTCTTCGAGGCGCAGCGCCGCCGGTCCTCCTCCAGCTTCCAGGGCGCCGCCGCGCGCAGCCTGGACTGGTACGAGACGGTCGCCGGCAAGCTCCACCTCGACCCCGTCGGCTTCGCCTACGACTACATGCGGCGCACCGGGCAGGTCAGCCACGAGGATTTGCGCCGCCGCGATCCGCATTTCACCGCCGCCTACGAGGCGCAGAACACCGACGAACCCCTGGGGAGGACGGCATGAACATTGTCAGCGTCTCCGACGTTATCGGGCGCAGCCGGCTGGGCGGCTTGCAGTTGCGCGTCGTCGCGCTCTGCACCCTGTGCATGATCGTCGACGGATTCGATGTCCAGGCCATGGGCTATGTGGCTCCGGCGATCATCGGCGACTGGGGCATCCAGAAGGCGGATCTCGGCACCGTATTCGGTGCCGCTTTGCTGGGCATGACCCTGGGTGCCCTGGTCATGGGCATGATCGCCGACCGGTTCGGCCGCCGCCCGGTGCTGATCGCCGCCATGCTGTGTCTGGCACTCACCAGCTTCGCGACCGCGCAGGCCGCCAGCGTCGAGGAGTTGCGATGGATGCGCTTCCTGACCGGCCTGTGCATGGGTGCGATCGTGCCCAATGCCGTGGCGCTGGCCGGGGAGTTCAGCCCGGCGCGGGTGCGCATCACGCTGATGATGGTCGCCTCATCCGGCTTCATCCTCGGCGGAGCCTTGGGCGGGGTCGTCGCCGGCCTGCTCATCCCGGCCTATGGCTGGCATGCGGTGTTCCTCGCCGGTGCGGCCGCCCCGCTGCTGCTGGGCGTGGCGATGCTGGCCCTGCTGCCGGAATCCCTGCAATACCTGACGGTGAGGGGGCGGACGCTGGAGCAGGTGCGGCGCTGGCTTGCCCGGATCGAGCCGGACCTGACCATGCGCGACGACACGGTTCTGGTCGCAGACGACCGTCCGGCGCGCGGTGCGCCGATCCTGGAGCTGTTCCGCGGCACGATGGCGGTGGCAACGCCGCTGCTGTGGCTGCTGAACTTCATGAACCTGCTTGCGGCCTATTTCCTCGCCAACTGGCTGCCGGTGATCATGACGGAGGCCGGTCATCCCGCCTCGGCAGCGGTGATGGTGGGAACGATCTTCTGGGTCGGCGGGCTGGTCGGCAACCTGCTGCTCGGCTGGCTGGTCGACCGGCACGGCTTCGGCCCGACGCTGGCGATCAATCTGCTGGCCGGCGCACTCGGCGTGGCGCTGATCGGACAGGTCTCCGGCTCGCTGGGGATCGCGGGCGCGGTGATCGCGGTGGCCGGCTTCTGCATCCTGGGGGGACAGTCCGCGTTGAACGCGCTCGCCGCCGCCTTCTACCCGACACCGGTTCGTTCGACGGGGGCGGGCTGGGCGCTCGGCATCGGCCGGCTGGGATCGATCTTCGGGCCGGTCATCGGCGGGGAACTGATGCGGCTGAACTGGTCCACCGCCGACCTTCTGGTGGTGGCCGCCATTCCCTGCCTGATCGCGCTGGCCGGCAACCTGCTGCTCTGGGCGCTTGGCCGGCTGCCGCGCACGGCCGGCAGCACGGCCGGCGCTCTTGCCCCGCAACCCGCCCGATCCCGCAGCTGAGGAGCCCGCATCATGACCCGCACCTACCGCATCGGGCAGATCGTGCCCAGTTCCAACACGACCATGGAAACTGAAATCCCGGCCATGCTGCGCGCCCGCGAGGCGATGCTGCCGGAACGCTTCACCTTCCATTCCAGCCGGATGCGCATGCACCGGGTGGTGAAGGAGGAGCTGGAGGCGATGAACCGCGAGGGGCTGCGTTGTGCCGCCGAACTCGCCGACGCCCGCGTCGACGTGATGAGCACGGCCTGCCTCGTCGCCATCATGGCGATGGGCCTCGGCCACCACCGCATAGTGGAGCGCGAACTGGCTGAAATCGCCCACGCGAACCACTGCGCGGCGCCGGTGATGACCTCGGCCGGCGCGCTGGTCGAGGGGCTGAAGGCGCTCGGCGCGCGCCGCATCGCCCTGATGGCACCCTACACCCGTCCCCTGACCGAACTGGTGGTGGCTTACATCGAGCATGAAGGGATCGAGGTGATCGACTGGCGCTGTTTCGAGATCGCCGACAACCTGGAGGTCGGCCGCCGAGACCCCATGCGGCTGGTCGAGGACGTGCGTTCGCTGAAGACGGCCGGGGCGGACGTCGTCGTTGCCTCGGCCTGCGTGCAGATGCCATCCCTGCCGGCGATCCGCCCCATCGAGGAGATGCTTGGCATTCCTACCGTTTCCACGGCGGTCTGCACCGTGTACGGCATGCTCTCCCGTCTGGGTCTGACCCCCGCAGTTCCTGGCGCCGGGGCGTTGCTGGCGGAAGGCCTGCCAGTCTTGCGCTGACTGCCAAGGGCAACGTCAATCGAGGGGAGCGCGACAGGTGACGTTGCAGCATCGAGGCAGTGGAGCTTCTGACGGCGTGGCCGACGCTGTTGATTACTCGATGCGGATGGAGTCCGGGCGTCCGAGGTCGAGCATGCGGTTCAGGACCGGGACGGCGACGCCGATCCCGGTCTGCCGCCGGTCGTCGGTATGGAAGCGCGGAGGTATGGAAGCGCGGACCATCCCCGATCACGTGTTTGTAGCGGCTGAAGATGGCCTCCACGAGCGCGCGCAAGTTTTAGCCGGATGTTGCCTGCCATGCCCCGCGACCACCGTCAGCGATGGCCTGCGGATGCCGGTCCCGCGGTGTCGGATCGCTCTGCGCGCTATCGCTCGGCACCGTGGTGGAGCGCGGCGGCACGGCCTCGTCGCTGAACCACACGGTCAGGCTGCCACGCGCTCGCAGCGCAGCATCATGCTTCTGCCAGTTGCGAACCCTGTATCGCTGCTTGGGGATGTGATGACGGCGCGCGGCGTTGCCTTTGAACGGCATCGGCTGGATCAGAACAGGGAAAGGTCAACGACGCCTCCCCTACGATGCCACCCCGCCATCCGCAATCCTCACCTCGCTGCAACAACGTCGCGGCGCGGGCCAGTCAGGCGTCGCACCAGGTCTGAGCCGACGGCAGCACCCGGTTCGACCGCCGGGAGGATCTGAGGCCGGATCAGCGCCACGGTCTCAGATCCTCCCGGCGGCGCACGGATCAGACCTGCGCCATGCCGCCATCGACCGGCAGCTCGGCCCCGGTGATGAAGCTGCTTTGGTCGCTGACGAGAAACAGTGCGGCCGAGGCCACTTCGTCGGCACGACCCATACGGCCGAGCGGGATCAGCGTCGTCAGCGTCTCGCGCACCTCGTCTGACGCCGCCGCCATCATGGCGGTGTCGGTTGGCCCCGGTGCCACGACGTTGACGCGGATGTTGCGGGGCGCCAGCTCGTTGGCCCAGGTCCGCGCGAACGAGCGTACGGCGGCCTTGGTGGCCCCGTAGACGCCATAGCCTTTGGTGCCGATCGCGCCGGCGATCGAGCCCACCAGCACGATCGAGCCGCCATCCGGCATGATCGCCGCCGCAGCCTTGGCGGCAAACAGCAGCGTGCGCACGTTGAGGCCGAAGGTCCGGTCGAAATGATCCTCGCCGATGCCGTCGAGGGTCGCGAACTCGGAGATGCCGGCGTTGACGGCGAGCACGTCCACCCGCCCGGCCTCGCTGCCCACCGCCTCGAAGAAGGCGGCGAGCGCCGTCAGATCGGAAGCATCGACGCGGCGCGAGTGCAGCCTGCCGGCCCCAAGCTCGACCTCTCCCTCTTCGGCGCGACGGCTGGTGGCGTAAACCGTGGCGCCTTCCGCCGCGAACCGCTCTGCGATGGCGCCACCGATGCCGCCATGGCCACCGACCACGATGGCGATTTTTCCTGAAAGCCCGCTCATGCGTCCTCACATCGCTGGTGATGACGAACAGCTATCATTCCTATATCTAATTACAAGAAGGCACCTGATGGTGCTCAGATACCAGATAGTGCCTAGATATTGAGGTGTATACCCATGGCCAGAGACGTGCTCGATCTGCCGCTCGATGTCACCGCGACGCGGCCCATCCTCGAACATATCGCCAACAAGTGGACGGTGCTGATCCTGAGCGTCCTCTGCACGCAGCCGGCGCGGTTCAACGACCTCAAGCGCCGTCTCGACGGCATCACCCACAAGGCTTTGTCCGAGGCATTGAAGCGTCTGGAGCGCAACGGCCTCGTCAGTCGCAAAGTCCTGCCGACGCAGCCGATCGGCGTCGAGTACACGATTACCGATCTTGGCTGCTCGCTGCGCGAACCCTTCGCCGCCCTTTACAACTGGTCGCTCGCCAACGGCTCCGCGATGGAAAGAGCACAGCGAGCCTATGACGCATCGAGAGGGGAGGGAGGGTTGGAGGAGGAGATTTAACAGGCTGCGGGAAAAGGGCTGCTCCCGGCCGGCGGGTCGTGATTCTTTGTGGTTGTTGAGAATACGGGTGTCGAGGGGACGATGCGGGGCACGGATGAGCGGAGCGAGGGTCTTTTCAGCCACGTGAGCTGTGAGGCTCGGGTTCCGGCCGATCATCCTCTGCGGGCGATCCGGGCCATCGTGGACGAGGCGCTGGAGGTGATGTCGTCGGCGTTCGAGAGGCTGTACTCCAAGATCGGGCGGCCGTCGATCGCGCCGGAGAAGCTGCTGCGGCCTTCTATGGACGCCCCGGTGTGTGACGTTACCGTGTTCACCAACAACCGCGAGCGCCTGCTGGCCGGCGATGTGGCGGCCAAGTTTCTGGCCACCCTGCTGGGCCGGCCGAAGGTCCAGGCACTGCTGTCGGACGAGCATTTCTCGGTGGACGGCACGCTGATCGGTGAGCCATCGAGACGCCACCGGTTCGAGCCCGATGGCGAACGGGGCGTCGGTGAAGAGTTTCCGGCCCAAGGACGGCAGCGGCGAGCCGCCGGGGCCGGGGCGCAACAGCGACCGCGACTTCCATGGCGAGAAGCGGTCCAACGAGACCCATGCCTCGACCAGCGATCCCGAGGCGCGGCTGTACCGCAAGGGAAACGGGCAACCGGCGAAGCTGGCCTTCATGGACCATGCGTTGATGGAGAACCGCCACGCCCTGGTGGTGGATGTCCGGCTCACCGCGGCCACCGGCCTGGCTGAACGCGAAGCGGCGGTGTCCATGGTCGAGGCCATCCCCGGCCGCCACCGCATCACGGTGGGTGCCGACAAGGCTTACGACACCAAGGATTTCGTGGCCGACCTGCGCCAACTGGGCGCCGCTCCGCATGTCGCCCAGAACACTCGCAACCGCCGCTCGCCCATCGACGGCCGGACTGCGCAAGACCCGCCATCGCGGCACGGGCCGTGTCGGCTGGATGTTCACGCTGACCGCCGCCGCCTACAACCTGATCCGCCTGCCCAAGCTGCTGGCGGCGGCATAATCATGCCCGGAGTCCGCCTAAGCGGCGGTTCCGGGGGCCTCGGAGCGCGAAAAGGCGCCCAATTCCGATAAAAACGGCCGTCAGAAACGCCATTTTTAAGCCTCAACGGAGGAAAAAGGCCAGAATATGTTCGTTTTTCCGCAGCCTGCCAGGTGGGGCAGTGCCAACGCGCGGTCCCAGGCTTTGAAATCGCACCACCCCAAGCGCGACAACACGTCAGCCCAAGGCCTGAGGCATCGTATAAGCTCTGCTACGGTCAAAACCGGTTCGAATGCCGGCAATGAGCGGACATGGCTCAGCAGAGCGAGGTGGTCTGTGGCGTCCATGATCCGATCAGGTTCATGGTGCTCGGCGATGATGATCGTGCCGTTTCGGATCGATCGCACAGCGGCCATACGATCAAACTCCTGTCTTCCGCAACCGACGGCACGCGGGCTCACTCAGTGCTCGTGCTCACCGCTTCAGCATTCTACCCGATGCGTTCAAGCTCTGCGCCGACGCAACCAGTCGCAGGACCGTTCACCCCACGTACGTGGGGCCGTGGCGCCTGGACCTGTTCATACACGTGGACAATTTCGCTGAGATGAACGCGGTCGATGCAGGCCTGTACGTAATGGCCTGGGCCACGCCACTGCATCTCCTCCGGCGAGCGCGGGTGGCCGGTCTCGAAAACCCGCAGCCAACTTTTCCGCCGCTGCGACGTCGTTGCCCCGCCGGCCGCTTCCACCTCGTTATCTTCCGCTTCCGTCCGGCTAAGGTACCAGTCGTTCAACACAGCGTGCCAGTCGTCGAAGTCAGAGAGGAGGATGCGATGGCGAGGAACAATGGCGCTGACCAGGACCGTCGCCTCACCCGCCGCTTTCCCCCAGATCGACGGCCGTGTGGACGGCCTCTTCAGCCACCCCCAGACGGGATAATCACCCGAGAAACGGGGCATCAACTCCGCCAATCTTTCACGCATCCAATCATAAGGGCTGGGGTGATCGGGATCGTCGGCTGGTCCTCTGGCGTCAGTGTGTCGGCCAAAAGCAAACTGGTGATTACCGGACAGCCAGCCGGTCTGTCGTGCCACGCTCAGCGCGTCACGGTGTTGTGCCGACCAGACCCGGACGGGTGCCATCGGATCAGCGCTCAGCACCGCAAGTAACCGTGAGCGGCTAATGGGTTTCAGCAACTGATCCTCCTGGCCGCGCGAAGCTTCCGGTTGGCAAACCGGATTGATAGGATTATAGGCGCATCCGGCGGTGATTTACGACTTGGGTTCGTGTTCAATCCGGCCTTGCAGGTTCCTCATCTTCGTAACAGATGTTTGGGCATTGTCACAGGAGTAGTGGCGGATCGCAGGTCTTGACATCATCTTCTTCGGATGCAGCAGCTCTCGTTTGCCCGCCATTGGTTTCCGCCTGATCTCTCGCTGCACCCCGCGTACAGGCCGTGGCCGGCTGCGAAGCCGCAACCACCGCAGCGTGAGCGAAACTGCAAATTTGGGGGGTCTACGCGCCGGCTCTATTCCCGTGACAACGCCACAAGGACGATTGTGTCACAGGACGGCCAGCCAGCCGCCATCCACATAGATGATCTGTCCGTTGACGTAGTTCGACGCCGAAGACGCCAGATACACCGCGGTCCCGGCCAGTTCCTCCGGTTGGCCCCAACGCTGGGCCGGGTTGCTGTTCTTCACCCAGGCATCGAAGGCGGCGTCCTGAAGCAGGGCCGCGTTCATGTCGGTGGCGATGTAGCCCGGCCCGATGGCGTTCGCCTGGATGTCGAAGCGCGCCCATTCGGCAGCCATCGCCCGGGTCAGCATCTTGATACCGCCCTTGGCGGCGGTGTAGGGCGCCACCGTCGCCCGCGCCGCCTCGCTGGTCAGCGACCCGATGTTGATGATCTTGCCGCCACTCCCACGCGCGATCATCCGCCGCGCCGCCTCGCGGGCGACGATGAAGGCGCCGGTCAGGTTGGTGTCGATGACGCGCTGCCAGTCCGCAAGCGCCAGATCGACCATCGGCTTGCGGAACTGGATACCGGCGTTGTTGATCAGGATGTCGACGGCAATTCCCCGCTCGTCGAGCGCGGTGAAGGCGGCGGCGACCGCCGCCTCGTCCACCACGTCGAACAGGCTGCCGTCCGCCGCATGGCCCAGATCGGTCAGCCGCGTCACCGCCCCGGCGAGCGTCTCCTCGTTGCGTCCGTTCAGGATGACGCGGGCGCCGGCCTCCGCCAGTCCCTGGGCGAAGGCGAAACCGATTCCGCGGACGGAGCCGGTGATCAGGGCCGTGCGGCCGGAAAGGTCGAACGGGGATGTCTTCATGGGGTGGGTCTCCATCGGGCGGCGGGGCCTCAATCCAGGGAGCTGACGCGACGGGTCAGGTCGGACCGTTCAAACACCGAGGGCAGCAGGTCTGTGCCCAGTCCCGGCCCTTCCATCGGATAGACATAACCGCCCTCGATGCGGGGGACCTCGGTGACCAGTTCCTTGTACCATCCGGTGTAGAAAGCGCGCACCGATTCCTGGATCAGCGTGTTGGGCTGCGACAGCGAGGAATGGACCGCGGCGGCATAGGCCACCGGGCCGGTGCAGTCGTGCGGCGCATAGGGGCGGTGGTAGGTGTCGGCGAGAGCGGCGATCTTGCGTCCTTCGGTCAGCCCACCCGTCCAGGCCAAGTCGGTCATCACCACGCCGACGGCGCCGGCCTCCAGCATGTCCTTGTAGGGGAAGCGCGATCCCAGCGTTTCGGAAGCGCAGATCGGCACGCTGGTCGAGGCAGCCAGTTCGGTCAGCGCATTGACCGAATTCATGCGGATCGGATCCTCGTACCAGGTCGGCTCGTAGTCTTCCAGGACGCGGGCGATCCGCTTGATCGTCGGCAGGTTCCACAGGCAGTGGAACTCCACCATGATCTGCATCCGGTCGCCGACCGCCTTGCGGATCTTCTCGAACGGCTCGACGGCGCGCTTCATCTGCTCCGCGGTGATGAAGCGACCGTCATTCTCGATCGCCGCGGGATCGAACGGCCAGATCTTCATCGCCGAGATGCCCTGCTCCAGCAGGCTTTCGGCCAGTCCGCCGGCGTCCGACATGAAGGCGTTCAGATCCTCGTACGGACCCGGGCTGGCGCCCAGGTTCCAGGTGTCGACCGGCTTGATGCGATGGGAGCGGACATAGCCGTAGCCGGCGCAGGTGTTGTAGACCGGCACCCGGTCATGGCAGAGGCCGCCCAGCATCTGGTGGACCGGCTGGTTGCAGGCCTTGCCGAACAGGTCCCACAGCGCGATGTCGACGGCCGAAGCCGCCCGGTATTCCGTGCCGGTCGAAGACTGCGCCAAAGGCAGGTTGACCATGTCGCGGTTGATCGCCTCGATGCGCAGCGGGTCCCGGCCCAGCAGCCGCGTGGACAGCGTGTCGTGCAGATGGGCTTCAACCGCACCGGCCCCGTAGAACGTCTCGCCCAGCCCGACGATCCCGGCATCGGTGTGGACCCGCACCCACAGGACGTTGGCGAACTCTTCGGTGCGAAGGGTTTCGATGGCGGTGATTTTCATGAGCCGTCCCGCGATGAATGAGGAAAGAAGTTTCGGGAAATCAAAGGCATGGCAGAGGATCAGGGCAGGATGCGACCCCCGCGTGCCCATGGCCATGCATGCTAGGGCATCCTATTTCCGTTTGTGATATTTCACAACATGTTTTAATGTACCACTGTTCGCATGCCGAGCACGAGCGATGGCGGGCAGCTTACGGTAAAGGAGGACGGCGTTATGGGACGTGGACGCAGCAAGCCGGTGCTGATCGGGCCGGGGGACGCGATCGACCGCAAGCAGGCGCGGGCCAATCAAGCCAACCTGCTGGAGCTGGCTTACGGCAAGCTCGAGGAGCTGCTGGTCAACTGCACGCTGGCGCCCGGCCGGTTGCTGTCGATCCAGGATCTGCAGGACATCACCGGTCTCAGCCGCACGCCTGTCCATCAGGCGGTCAGCATGCTGGCCCGCGACACGCTGGTGATCGTCAACCCGCGCAACGGCATCCAGATCGCTCCCATCGATCTTGCGCGCGACCGGCTGTTGCTGGAGTTGCGCCGCGACATCGAGCGCTTCGTCGTGCGCCTCGCCGCCGAACGGTCGGGGCCGACGCAGCGCAACCAGATGATGCACCTGTCACGGGTGCTGCGGGAACGGCGGGCGACGATCACCATCGACCAGTTCAACGAATTCGACCGCAGCATCGACAACCTGATCCTGGCGGCCGGCAACGAGCCCTTCGTCGGCAATGCGCTGCGTCCGCTGCACACGATCTTCCGGCGCATCGGCTTCCTGCACCAGAACCACATCGGCGGCGAGGCGACGCTCCACCGCAGCGTGGACTGCCATCTGGCACTGACCGACGCCATCGCCAACCGCCGCGCCGACGATGCGGTCAAGGCTTCCGACGAAATCGTCCAGTTCGTCGACGCCATGTTCGACGAGCTGGAAGCCCGCATCGACCCGCGTCTGCTCGATTGCAGCGTCGAGCCGCTCTTCACCTTGTGACCGGAACCACTTCCCGGCGGGCAGGTCGCGTTGCCGACGGAACTCCGGTCGCGACCAGTCGCGCTCAAAACAATCCCAAAAGGAGGAAAACCATGAAGAAGGCTCTGTTGGCAGGGCTGGCTCTGACAGCCGTCGCCCTCGGCATCTCGATGCCGGCCGTCGCCGCCACCACTGCACGCATGTCGCTCGACGTTCAGGAGGGCAACCCCAAGCATATCGCCGCGACCCGCTTCGCCGACGCGGTGTCGGACGCCACCAAGGGGGCGGTCAAGAATCCGTATATTCCCGAACAGCCTGCTGGGTGCCGAGTCGGAATCGGCGGAAGGCATCCGGCTCGGGTCGATCCAGATGGGAATCATCACCAGCTCGGTGTTCACGACCTGGGTTCCGCAGGTGCAGGTGCTCGACCTGCCCTTCCTGTTCCGCGACGACCAGCATGCGGTCGCAGCCAACGCGGTGCTGACCAAGGCGCTGTCCGAGAGCTTCCGCGAGAAGGGCTTCCATCTGCTGGGCTTCTCGGTCAACGGCGCCCGCCAGCTGATGAGCAAGAACCCCATCGTCACCCCGGCCGATGCGGCGGGCAAGAAGATGCGGGTGATCCAGAGCCCGATCCATGTGGCGCTGTGGAAGGCCGTCAGTGCCAATCCCGTGCCGATCCCGGCGCCGGAGGTATACAACGCCATGCAGACCGGGGTCGTCGATTTCTTCGACAACACGGCCACCAATTATCTGACCTTCCGCTTTTATGAAGTGGCACCGCACTACACCAAGCTGAGCCACATCTACGCGATGGGCGCCTGGGTGGTGTCCGAGCCGTGGTGGCAGAAGCTGACCGCCGACCAGCAGGCCGCCATCGAAAAGGCGGCGCATGACGCGCAGGCGGACATCGTGCCGCTGCAGGCCAAGCAGGACGAGGAGGCGCTCGCCAAGACCGTCGCCCAGGGCGCCACCATCCACGAGGTGAAGGACAAGGCGGCATGGCGTGAACTGATGAAGCCGGTCTGGGCGGAGTTCACGCCGAAGATTCCGGGTTCCGACACGCTGATCCCGGCAATCGAAGCGGTGAAGTGACGGGGCGGGGTATCGCTTGCGCGGACGGTGTTCTGCACCGCCGCGCTTCCCGCAGGGACGTTAGGCCAAGGATTTGGCCAATCGGAAAGGTCCGATCATGTCGGAAGTCCAAGCCACCAGTTCTGAAACAATGCCCGGCCGGTCGTCTCCGGCCTGGGGAGAAACGGTCTGCCGCCTGATCGAAAACGCCGTCGGAGCCGTCAACTTTGTGGTTCTGATCGCGCTGACGCTCGTCGTCTTCACCGGCGTGATCGCACGCTACATCTTCAACAGCGGCTTCACCTGGACCGAGGAGTTCTCGATCTGGGCCTTCACCTGGCTGATCTTCCTGGGTGCCGCGACCGGGATTCGGCAAAAACGGCATGTGCATGTCGATCTGCTGGTCGACCATCTGCCGGCATCGGCGCGGCCGGCGGTGGATTTCCTGCGCGACAGTCTGGTGGCGCTGACGCTCCTCTTGTTCACCTTCAGCGGTTACGAGCTGGCCGACCGGATCGGCGGCGTCAGCACCACGCTGCAATGGCCGAATGCCCTGCGCTATGGTGTCGTGCCGGCGGCCGGCGGCATCGGGCTGCTGTTCCTCCTGCTGGGCGAGACGACGATGGCCGGGCTGCTGCGGCGGGCCGGGTCGGTCCTGCTGGCCGGCGCCATGTATCTGGTCGTGCAGGATACGGCGCTGTCGCCGTTCCAGGATGTGTCGCCCAGCCTGCTGATGACGCTGGTGTTCTTCCTCACCATGCTGATCGGTGTGCCAATCGCCTTCTGCATGATGCTGGGCGTGTTCATCACGACCTGGAGCGCCGATCTGCTGCCGGCTCCGGCGATCCTGCAGAACATGATCGCCGGGTCGACCAAGTTCATCCTGCTGGCGATCCCGTTCTTCCTGACCTCCGGCTATCTTCTGAATCTCGGACGCCTGTCGGAGCGGCTGATCGATTTCGCCGAATCGCTGTTCGGCCATTTCCGGGGCGGTCTGGCCCAGGTCGTGGTGGTCAACAGCGTGCTGATCGGCGGCATTTCCGGGTCTTCCGGAGCCGACGCGGCCAGCACCACCAAGGTCGCGGTGCCGGAGATGATCAAGCGCGGCTATTCGCCGGCCTTCTCCTGCGCGATCACGGCTGTCTCGTCGATCCTGCCGAACATCATTCCGCCGGCCATCGCCATGCTGGTGTATGCCTCTGTCTCCAATGTGTCGATTTCCCGCCTGTTCGCCGCCGGCATCGTTCCCGGCCTGCTGGTTGCCATTGCCCTGATGGTGGTCGTCTACATCCTTGCCGTCCGCCGCGGCTATGAGGGAGGCAAGAAACGGGCGCCCGCCAGCGTGGTCTGGAGCAGCTTCCTGCAGGCAGCCCCGACCCTGGCCATTGCCGTGCTGATCCTGGGCTGCATCCGCCTGGGCATCACCACCGCGACCGAAGCCGGCGTCATGGCTCTGGTCTGGGCCTTCATCCTGGGAAAATTCGTCTATCGTGCCTATGGTTGGCGCAGCTTCTACCGGGCCATCATCGACTGCGCGACGGACTCCGCACTGATCGGCTTCCTGATCGCGACATCGGTTCCCTTCGCCTGGATCCTGATCGCCGAGGGTGTGCCGCAGGAGTTGATCGGCTGGGCGCGGGAGACCGCGCAAGGGCAGTTCGGCCTGCTGCTGATCATGAACATCACGCTGTTCGTGGCGGGCATGTTCCTGGACCTGACGCCGGCCATGCTGATCGCGGCACCGCTGTTCCTGCCGCTGATGACCCAGGCGGGCATCGATCCGATCCAGCTCGGCCTCATCATGATCATCAACCTCCAGCTCGGCGGCGTGACCCCGCCGGTCGGTATCCTGGTCTTCATCTCGGCGCAGATCGCCAAGGTCCAGCCCTATGCCGTGTTCCGCGAGGTCGGCGTGTTCGTCGCGGCCGTGCTGGTGGTCCTGGCGGCAGTGTGCGCCTTCCCGTTCCTGACGGTGGGGATCTGGGACCTTTTCGGCTGAAGCTATGCCGATTGCATCAAGCCTCATAACGGCAGCCCGGGAGCAGGCAGCGGCGCCCCCACTTGCTCGATCACGTCGCCGAGCCCATGGCCTCGGTAACCGACAACGGCGGCTATGACCGAAGCGGGGTCTATGCGGCGGTCCACGAACGCCATCTTGAGGCCGCGGTGGTGGCGCCGCCGCACCGCGATGCCGTGCTCAGCAACATGGCTGAAACCGCGCCCACCCAACGCGACTGCCACATCCAGTTGATTGCCGAGACCGGGTGGATGACGGGGCGGCACCGTCAAGTTGTTGGCGCTGGTGATGAGGGCGGGGCGCGGTTTGACCAGGAATGTGCGTTGGGCGGGACGATTACGCGGCCAGCGGCGCGCCGGACACCTCAGCCCAGGCGGCGAACGCGTAAATTCGGGCGGCGCGGTACTCGGAGGCTGAGCGATGATCGCGGCGGAGATGGACGAGGTTGTTGATCGGGTCGTGGATGGACAGAAAGCGCTGCACCTGCCATGGTGATTTGAAGCGCTTCATCTGCCGCTCGCGTCGTCGGGTCGGCTGATGACTGTTCTCGGCACGATTGTTAAGGCCCTTGTGCTGGCGGTGCTCGCAGCGCAGCTTCAGGTCCCTCTTGGCGGCGGCGTAGGACTTCAGCTTGTCGGTCACTATGACACGGGGAGCGCGGCCCTGCTTCTTGAGCAGCTTGCGCAGCAGACGCTTGGCCGCCTTGGTGTCGCGCCGGCTCTGGACGAGCGCGTCGAGCACGAAGCCGTCCTGGTCGACGGCCCGCCACAGGTAATGCTTCTTGCCGGCGATGCTGATGACGACCTCATCCAAATGCCACTTGTCACCGCGGGCGAGGCGCCGTTGCCGGATGCGGCTGGCAATCGTTCGGCCGATTTTCAGGCCCCACTGGCGCACGGATTCATGGCTGACCGTGATCCCGCGCAAGGCCAGCAACTCCTCCACCATGCGCAGACTCAGCGGAAAGCGGAAGTACAGGTACACCGCAAAGCTGATTACCTCGGCAGGGAAGCGGTAGCCGGCGTACATCGGATCGGGGCGCGTCGTCATCCCCGCCCTGTACCGTCACCCCGGCCACCTTGCCAACTCGAACTTGACGGTGCCTGGCAAACTTTGCAACGGAGCGCCTCATATCACCGTTCCGCGTGCCGGCGCAGCAGAACAGTGACCCAGAATTCTGCGGATGCATCGGGCGCATAAAGCCACGTGTCCCGTCGCCCCGTACAGCGCTCCACCATGGCGTCGATGGCCGACCCACAGACCGGCAGCATGCACCACATGGCAATGTCCAACTCCCACAGCCAATCCCTCTGTTCTCGGTAGGGGAGCCATGCCAGATGGGGTGCGATGCCTCCAATCGCGCTCCAGGCCCCGCCGCCATCCACGGCTGGATGGCAATGAAGCGGACCGCTGCCAGATAAGCCGGCGATATCGCCCAGCGCATGAAACTCGATAGGCAGGCTGCGCCGGTTGACGATGTCCACCACCTCGGCAATCACCCCGCTCCATTCCGCTTGGCCCGCATCGCCGATCAGGAGCACTCGCAGGGGGTCCCCGGCTCTATGAACGAAAGGCTGTACGCTCCTGTGTTCCAGGGGATAGCGCTGGGTAAGCGGCTCGCACTGGACCGGGGTTCCTGGGAAGCGGCCGCGCAGCAGGGTGGCCAGAGCCGGCGAGGGGGTCAAGATACGCCGTGATCGATGGATTGCTTCGTCGACCGGAACCATCGAATGGTCGGCCACCACCATGTCGAAAGAAACGCGTAATTGCCCTGCGAGGATGGGCACAAGGGCTTCAACGCCCCGCACGTCATGAGCCTGGATGACGGACACGCCGACGCGAAGCAGGGCCTGCTGCAAGCCGGCGAATGAGTCCGGAAGCGGAAAACGCAGGCGCAAAACCCCTTTGTCAGCCGCCGGGAACAGCGATAGCGCTGGCGCATCCCCGCTTTCGATCACGGCCACCAGCTTGTTCGGGTCACGTCCGGCCAACTCGATCCACCGCATCAGGTACGAGAGGGCGACGGTGCTGTCCATGCGTGTGATCAGCAGGATGGCGGGTCGGTCCGCAGCCATCCGGTCCCGCCATTTGTCGAGCAAGGAGAGTTGGTCGCCTTCCCACGTAAAATCCCAGCCATGCGGAGGCAGAAGTGCGCGACGGGGAGGCGGGCTTCTTTCCGGTTCCTGTAACGGGTACTCAACCAATCCGGTTTTCACGGGGACGGAACCGACCATCTCGACAAGTCCGGCCAGCGATCCGTCGGCATCGCGCCGGAATGCGTGGCGGTCGATGGACAAAGCCGCAAGCTTCCGCTCCCGAGGACGAGCCACCCTGGCGTCGGTGCACAGAAGGGCCTTCAGAGCCTCGGCGATCTGATCCTCTTCAGGAACGGCTGTGGCGGTTATGACGATCCCGTTGCAGGCTAAGGACGCGATGGTTTCCAGAAATCCGGAGAGTGTCGGAGAGACCGGTGCCGCGACGGTGGAGTCGGACCACGGCGCGAGCATCCGTTCGACCAGCCCGCGCTCACCTGTGATGCCAAGGTCGATAACCAGAACCTGCTGCGGCCGGATCCGTCGGGCATCCAACCGAGCCAATTGCCGGGCAAGGTCCGAGGCCGGAGCGGCACAGATCAATGCGAGAGTGAAGGGGTGCCGTTGCAGCGCCCCGTCGACCCGGTGCCGAACATAGGGAAAGATGCCGGGATAATCGGGCAACGTTTCCATCGACTTCCAGAAATAGGCAGGCTCAGAACCGCCATAGGCGAACACTGTCTCCTGAGTCAGCCTGTCCAGCGCGTGGACGAAGCACATCCCCGCCTCGTCCAGCATCACATCGTCCCGCGACCCCTGCCCCGGATGCATCCGGTTGCTGACGCCGATTCCCTTGCAACGGACAAATGGAATGACACCGAGCAACTTGAACCACAGGAAATTATCCTGGGTCCGCGGCAAGCCGGGATCGAAACTGTTATCCGACAGCACCGAACGGGGGATCAGCATGGCGCAGCCGTTGAAGGCGCCGTGGAAGAAGGCCTCGAAGGGGCGCGCCGTCATGTCGAGATGCGAGAGGTCGGGCAGAACATCGGGACGGGGCGTGCCGTTCTCCTCCATAAGGGTCCAGTCGCTTACCACCACGCAGGGCCGGCCGAAGCGGCGCCAGACGGCGATCTGCGATGCGATCCGGTCCGGCAGATAGATGTCGTCATGGCTGAGCCAGCTGAAAAAAGACCCCCGCATCAATGCGATGCCGAGGTTCAGCGCGGTCGACACGCCCCCGTTGGGTTTCTGGACGTAGCGTATCCGCGTCCCATACCCCATAGCGACGGCGCGCGTCGCCCCCTTATCGTCAGACCCATCGTCAACAACGATGATCTCGATGTTGCCGTAGGTCTGCGCCAACGCACTGTCGATCGCTTCGCCCAGGAAGCGGGCGCCGTTGTAGACGGGAATGATGATCGAGACGAGAGGTTCGGCGTTCATCGTGGCAGGGTCCGGGAGCAGGGACGGGCCATCAGGCGCCGTTTTCGTTGATGACGGGCGTCAGGCGGGCGGAGACGAGAGCGGCACCGGCTGGACCCGCGAGCAGGCCGGGATCGATGGCGGCGACGCGCGTACAATTCATGGCGCGCACGAGGTGGAATGCGTCGTCCAGTGTCATCGTCACTGAAACGGCATTTTCCTCCATCCGGTCGCGAAACTCGATCCGGTCGGCGGCACGCATCACCATGAACAGTGCCGTCTCATGCAACGGGAGCGCCCGCGCCGCATCGCGTGCACGCGCCACCGCATCACTGGCGTCCGGAGCAAGCAGCAGCACAGCTTGGGTGGCAGGCGGCTTGCGGCGCAGCAGAAGCAACGCCCAGTCCTCGACCATATCGATACCAGTAACGGGTGCATGGCTCCTGCCGGAGTTATGCAACGCCCACAGCCGCCGGATCAGCGCCGCGCGCTCGCTTGCCGGTGTTTCCCGAAGCACCGAGCGCAACCCCGCCCCGTCGAGAGCCGGGTCGGGGACCAGCCCTTCGGCCAGACCGGATGTCACGAAATGGCGTAAGGCCTCGGCGCTGGGGTGGCGCAGACCGAGATACCGTTGCGAATACCAAACGGTATCGAATTCGGGCGTCGGGCGAAGTCCGGCAGTGGCTCCGTCGACGATGAAATGCTCTAACGGCGAAACGTCCCGAAGCTGACCACCCATGGCGGTGTCGCGATACCAGTGAGCAGAGAACCAGGGACCAGGCGAGCGGTTCTCCTTCCAGCCATGGGACAAGTAGTGCCAGAAGGGATCCACTCCCGCCTGGACCACATCCGGATACTGGGCAAGGTACCAATCCCGATCCACCAGCATCTTGGCAGTTTCAGCAACCTGTCTGATTCGCGCTTCGCGCAGGCGGCCAAATTCCTCCGCGCTGCGGCGGAGGTTCGGCAAGCGCTGAATCGTACGCCGTACCCATGGGTCGTTCATCAACGGCTCCGGAGCAGCGCCACTGTAACGGCCGATGTCCAGGAAATGCCGCAGGGCTCGATGGTCTGGCTTCGAAGCCAGATACCGGCTTGCGTACCAGACCAGATCGAAGTGAGGGTGAGGCTGTCGCCCCTCTCCGGCTCCGTTCTCGATGAAATGCAGAAGCGGGCAGCGGTCCCCACCTTCCAATTGGTTGGCCGCAGAGTACCAGGCTGTCAGGAACCATGGGTTAGGGTTAAGCCCCTCCTTCCATCCGAAGCTGAGATAATGTGCTGCCGGATCGATATCGGAGCGCAATCGGTCGGGATACTCCTGCGCGTACCAATCCTCATCGACGAGTGTCTTGGCCTCCCGCAGCAGGCCTCTCGGTGTCAAGCCATCTCCTGCCCGCTCGGCCGCGGACTGACATGGACCGACAGTCAGAACGCCTCTGCGCTGCAACGCATACCAGAAGGCACCTTCGCCCCGCTGCAAATGCCCGAGAACGTCACGGGTGAGGGCGTCGCGGCGGAACAGTGTGCCAACGACGAGGGAGGTCGAGGCAGTCAGATGGTTCAGTGACGCAGGCGGGAAGCAGGCGACGCTGCGCAGCGCCATTTGCTGGAGCAGTTGGCCGGCAAGGGTGGGAACCGCCGGGGGGGCGCCCGATTCGACCGCAACGACATATGGAGAGTCGCAGGAGGCCAAGCCGGCCATCAGATCGACCGTCGATGCCACTCCGCGGATCATCCGCGCGCCCGGCACCCCAAGTTCCGACGCAGCAATGTCAGACGGCCCGAGGATGGCGACGGTCAGTTCCCCCGGTTCGATCAGACGGCTCATCCGCCATGCGAGCAGCGCCGACAAATCCGGCGACGGCGACGGCTGGAAGCTGCGCTGAAGCTCGATCAGCGCTGCGCGCTCAGAGCGCGGGGCCTTGTCATCGGATTGTGCGAGCCATGCGGCGGCAATCCTTTCGCGGTCCTCCCGCCACAAACGCGGCTCCGCCGCGGGGGGACGGAGGGAGGGACGGGGCGGTATCCGGCTGCGGGCACATGGCGGACCGTCAGCCGCCGCGACAGCCGCGCCAGCATGTCAACCTCCGGCAGAAGGCAATCGGACCGGAATCCACCGGCCAACTGGATTTCTGCGTGTGGAACCAAGAGACCTCCCGACTGCGCCCGGCCTCCCAGAATGCGTCCAAGGAGTGACTGCACGTCGGCATCGGAACCGCCGCTGTCGGCCGCATCGCCATCATCCGGCACCTGGGCGCATAGGCTCAGCGCCGGGGAAGCCTGCTGGGCCTGCGCCTCGAGAAGGTAAAACAGCGCCAGCGGGTCGAGACTGTCGCCCGCCTGCAGCCAGCCGACCCAGCGGCAGTCCGTCAGCGCCAACGCCCGCGCCATGGTCCGGCCCGCCGGCTCGCGATCCTCCGCCGCGACCCAGTGGACGCTGTCGCCGAAGCCGTCCGGCAGGCTGGCCGGTCTCGCCTTCTCGCCCGCCATGGCCAGCAGCAGAACGGACTCGATGTCCACCCTCCGCTGCAACAACAGGCTCTGGATGGTTGATGCCGCGGCGGCTGCATCGCCGTTGCCCAACACCATCATTGCGATGCCGTGCCGTTTCATGGAAAGCCTCCCATGTCGTCATGCGAGCCGGTCACGGTCCGATCGCAGAAGGCGACCAACACCGCACGGTAGGCATTCGCGGCGAGGACCGCATTCGTCTCCTGGTTCCAACGCTCCTCGACGAGCCGGCGGTTCCGTTCGACGCAGCCGTCCACCAGGGCGTCGTCGGTCGCGGCACGGACGATGCGTTCCGCCAGCCCGGCGATGTCATGGGGCGAGACGATGAAGCCGGTTTCCCCGGAGACAAGCCACTCCGTCGCCGCCGACGTGTCGCTCTGAATGGGAAAGGCCCCGACACTCATTGCCTCCAGCATGACGGTGGGGGTGCCGTCGGAAATTCCCAACCCGATGATCGTGCGTGCACGGCCCATCCGCATTATCACGTCGCGGTAGGTCGGGAGCGAGGGAAGACACGCGATCCGGAGATCGTCCCATTCGCCGAGCGTCCGCGCGGTCTCGGCCACCACCGCAGGCGCATTCAACAGGCTGATTGAAAATCCCCGCAATTCCGGCGCCGCAAGGTGAATCGCATTGAGGATGTTCAGCGCGCGACCGGACCAGCCATGCAGGCCCTTGACCATGATTTCCCGACGCTGAGACGGGGGGGCCAGGTTTTCAAGCCTGGGCAGTGCGTCAATGTTCACCCCGCCCGACGCCGGCATCGCCGGAAATGTCATGCCCTTGAATCCGAACTCCCGGAACAGGGTCACATCGCGCTCGCCGTCCGCCATGTATGCATCCACCGATCCGGCAATTTCGCGAAGCCGGTCGATCTGGTCGGGTACCTTGCGATAGAGGTAGAAATCGCTTCCCCAACTGGAGAGCATCCAGGTTGGCATGGCAGCACCCAGGAAGCGCTTGACCTCCATGCAGAGATAGCCGGCGAATTGAGTTTCCAGCGCGTGGACGATGCTGGGCCGCAGGGAGGCGATGGCCTGAGCCACATGGGCCGGCCTAGCGAGCAACTCGCCGCTGTCCAGGAAACTCGGCAGCCAGGGCGAATAGCCCAGATAGGCGTCCAGACCGGCCACCCTGGCCGGCTCTACAGCCGCGAGCGGGAACACAGCGACCTGATTCTCCGGCAGCGCGTCCAGTTCGCTCCGGCTCCGCACCTCGGGCAGGCCGACAAGCTCGCGGCAGGGTGCGGCGTCGATGACGGGGAGCAGGACGAACCTCATGCCACGTCCACGGACCATGTCGAGCCAGCGCGCCGTGTGGACGCTGTTGATCATGCCCACGACCAGGACCACCGGCTGCGCCGTCTTTGCGCGATTTGTCGGATTGGCAGGCATTCTATCCCCAGGAGCGGACGGCATCGCGGAGCCGTTCACCGAAAAGCTTCGGATCGAAGGCGGCGTTGCCCAAAGCAAGAATCGGCGCGCTCATCCATTCCGGAGCCGGGAACTGGATGGCGACCAGCGTCGGCACATCGTGCCTTGCCGCTTCTGACAGCCGGAGATGCGCCGCCGACCGGAAAGCTATTCCGCCATAGAGCGCGGCGTCCTCCAGTCCTTCGGCATCGGGCCGCACAGTCAACCTGACGCCCGTATCCCATTGGAACACGTCCAAAGCCAACTGCACGTCACGACTGGTGACGTCCAGAATGCGGACATCAATGCCCTCAAGGGCCTCGACACACCAGTAAAGACTGGAAACGACGAGGAAACCGCGCCCATGGATGGATTCCGAACCGTCGAGTGCCAGAATTTTCGTCATGACCAGTCCGGTGGCAGGGGGCGGCGGGGTGGATCGGCAGGATGCGAAATCGCGAAAAGCCGCGGCTGAAGCCTTTTGGCAGCTTGGGCCGATTGGATAGCGTACCGGTGAAAGCCAGACCAGCCAATTTTCGAGCGCGCCTCCTGAAGAAAATCATCGTCAAGTTGCGTCTCGGCAACGGTCGAAATCGAAAGGCAGAGTTTCGTCGATGTCGAAAGCCGCTGGCAGCGTCCGCAGGCGTCTCGATACGATTCCCAGCGAGTCGCATCATGAAGAAATTTCGGCCAAATCCCATAGTCACGGTCAAGTAGATTCTCTGCAATGAAACGTCAGCTCCCAGCGCGTCACCAGTATCAACCATAGGGCTTTTATGTTGCAGAAACGGGATGAAACAAAAATCACCAAAAGGTGACTTCTGCCGGACCGTACATCCGTTGGGACGCGACCAGCTTGCCACCTCTCATGGGTCTCCGGTAGGATCGCCGCCGAACACGTTTCATGATGGCGTACCTGATGCTTGACCAAACATCAAATGAGACATTGTCCGGAAAAGCAGAAAGCGACGGACAGTGTTCGACGTTGTCTGCATTGCAAAAGGTTGCGCAGTCACACGGCGTGCATATTGCAGTCGATCAGATCATCCGAGACTATGGGCTCGATGGCCGGGAAACTCCGATACGCACACTCATGAAGATTGCGGATGAGAACGGCTTGGTGGCGCGTTCCACGCGATTGTCCTGGCGGCAACTTTCGCAACTTGGCCAATCGCTCCCGATCATCCTGCAATTGCGCAACGGCGCGGCCATGGTGCTGGTCGGCTATCGGCCGGGAGAAAAGGGCCAAGCCGACGTCGCCCTGCTGCGTCCTGCCAACCAGTCCGACGAATCCTGTCTGGCCATCGACGAGATCCGGTTGGCCGCCGCCTGGGACGGGCAGGCCATCTTCATCAAGCGCCGCCATAAGCCGAGCATCGACGAAAAGCCGTTCGGCTTCCCCTGGCTTCTCCAGCAGGTCGCCCGCGAACGGCGGATCTTCCGCGATGTCGGCATCGCCGCCCTCATCATGAGCCTGTTCGCGATCGTTCCGCCCTTCACCTACCTGATCATCGTTGACCGGGTCTTGGTTTACCAGCGGCTCTCGACCCTCTATGTGCTGGTCGTCGGGGTTCTCTTCGTCATCCTGTTCGACACGGTCTTCGGCTATCTGCGCCGCTATCTGGTGGTGACGGGCACGGCACGGGTGGATGCGCGGATCAACACCTACATATTCAACCGCATGGTCCGGCTGCCGCTGGACTTCTTCGAGCAGACGCCTGCCGGAACGATCAGCTACAAGCTGAACGAGATCTGGCGGGTGCGCCAGTTCCTCACCGAACAGATGTTCGGGATGATGCTGGACATGCTAACTCTGCTGGCGATCATACCGGCAATGTTCCTGCTGAACAGCACCCTGACTTTCATGGTGCTTGGTATCGGGCTTGTGATGTGTGTGATCGTGCTCGCCTACATGCGCCCGCTCGGGCGCCTCCAGCAGCGCGTGATCGCGGCCGAGGTGGAGAAGGGCAGTTTCATGATCGAGGTGCTTCACGGAATGCGGACCGTGAAGTCGCTGGCGCTGGAAAACCGCAAGCAGATGGGATGGGATGTCCGCGTCGCCGAGGCCGTGCGTGCAAAGACGGCTTTCATGCTTTTCGGCAACCAGCCGCAGACCATTCTCCAGCCGCTGGAGAAGCTGATCTATGCCGGCGTTCTGATGACGGGTTCCTATATGGCGATTACCCAGCAGGTGGAGATGTTCGCCGGCACGCTGATCGCCTTTACCATGCTGTCGGGCCGCGCCACCGCGCCCCTCGTCCAGATTTCCGCCATGATCCAGCACACCGAGGAAATCCGTTCGGCGATCGCCCAGGTGGCATCGGTCGTCAACATTCCGCCGGAGCAGTCCGTGAAGAACGGGGTGCGCCCGGTCATCAACGGGACGCTCAGCCTGTCCGACGTCCGCTTCCGCTATCCGGGAGCGGTGACCTTCGCGCTCGACGGCATTTCGCTGGACATCGAAGCTGGCACGCTGGTTGGCATCATGGGGCGGAGCGGCTCGGGCAAGACCACCGTCACCCGCCTTCTCCAGGGTCTACATCAGTCCTACGAAGGGCTGATCAAGATCAACGGTATCGATCTGCGCCAGTTCGACCTGCATCATCTCCGCTCGAACCTCGGCGTCGTGCTTCAGGACAATTTCCTGTTCCGCGGGACGATCAGGGAGAACATTCTGGTGACCCGGCCGAACGCTTCCTTCGAGGAGGTCACGGAAGCCGCCAGACTGAGCGGGGCGGAGGAGTTCATCGACCGTCTTCCCCAAGGCTACGAGACGCCCATCGAGGAAGGCGGGACGAACCTGTCCGGCGGTCAGCGCCAGCGCATCGCCATCGCGCGGGCTCTGCTCGGCAAGCCGTCGGTCCTGATCTTCGACGAGGCAACCAGCGCGCTCGACCCCGACAGCGAAGCGATCATCAACAACAACCTCAAGCGGATCGCACGCGGACGTACGGTCATCGTCATTTCGCATCGTCTCGCGTCGCTGGTCGACTGCGACAAGATCGTCGTTCTCGAACGTGGTCGCCTCTACGACAGCGGCGCGCACCAGGAACTGATGGGCCGTTGCGACATCTACCGCCATCTCTGGTTCCAGCAGAACCGGCATCTGGCCGCCGATCCCTCGATGCATGTGGCAAATCATTCCGTGACGGCGATCAATGGCTAAGTCCCATTCCGAACAGACGATCAACGACTTTCAGTCGGAAACCGCGGAGCTGACCGGTGCCGCCGATCCGCTGGCCGCCCGTCTGACCGTGTGGCTGCTGGCCACCCTCGTCATCGTCGCCGTGGGACTTGCCAGCGTTGCCCGACTGGAACGGGTGGTCAGCGCGCGTGGCCAAGTCGTCTCGCAAAGCCCGACGATTGTCATCCAGCCACTGGAAACCTCCATCGTTCGCAGCACGCTGGTGCGCGAAGGGCAGATCGTGAGGAAGGGGGACATGCTGGCGTCGCTCGATCCAACCTTCTCCGCCGCCGATGTGGCGCGCTTCGAACGCCAGCGCGACAGTCTTGCTGCGGAGATCGAGCGGCTCCAGATGGAACTGGACGGCAAGACCTACGTGGAGCGACCGGGCGACGCGGACAGCATGCTCCAGGCCGCGATCTGGAAGGCTCGAAAGACCGAATACGCGTCCAGCATGGTGAATTTCAGCCAGAAACAGGATGCCGCGCGTGCGACCCTCGCCCGCAGCCGCGATGACGCCGACCATTACAAAACGCGCCTGCGCCTTATCAGCGACATCGAAAGCATGCGGCGCACCCTGGAGGAGAATAAGACCGGCAGCCGCCTGAACTCGCTCCTCGCCAGTGACGCTCGGGTCGAGGCCTCCCGCAACATGGCAGCCAGCGAGAGCGCCATCCAGTCCGCCAGGCACGAACTGGAGGCGCTGCAGTCGGAGCAGGAGGTATATGTCCAGCAGTGGCGCTCGCGCATCATGCAGGAGCTTGTCGCGAAGCGTGTCGAGCACGACCGCGTTAGCGAGGAGTACGCCAAGGCGGTCAAGCGTCACGATCTGGTGGAGATGCGGGCCGTCGAGGATGCCGTCGTGCTGGATGTTGCGCCGCTTTCCGTCGGCTCGGTCATTCAGACGGCCGAAAAGATCATGACGCTCGTCCCGCTGAACACCGCCTTGGAGGTCGAGGCGGAGATCGATGCCGCCGACCAGGGCTTCGTCAAGGCGGGCGACATCGTGCAGCTCAAGTTCGACGCCTACAAATACGTCGAACATGGCATGGGCCGGGGGATCGTCCGCACCATCAGCGAGGATTCCTTTACCCGGCGCGACGGGGTGGGATCGGGCAAGCCGTTCTACCGGGCCCGCATCGAATTGACGGACATCAAACTGCACAATGTGCCGTCCGATTTCCGCCTTGTCCCTGGTATGCCCCTTACCACCGACATCGTGGTCGGCTCGCGCACCATCCTGTCCTACCTCGTCGAAAAGGCCATCGTCAGCATCTCCGAAGGAATGCGTGAGCCGTGACCGGGAAGGGATCATGGAGCGAGACCGTTCGATGAAGGGCGTCCTGGAAATCGCCAAGGGAACTGTCGGCCTTCTGCGGTCGGGCGCACTGGCGCGCCAAGTCGCAAGCGGACTCAAACGGTACGAGAAGGGCGACGTGAAGGGTGCCCTGACCTGCTGGCTCGCCGCGGCAAAAGAAGGAAACGCGGAGGCGCAGTATCGCATAGGTCTGCTTTACGAACAGGGCAAGGGCGTGGTGGGTAGCGCGATCGACGCCCTGAGCTGGTACAGCAGGGCCGCTGGAAGCGGGCATGCGCAGGCTCAGGAAAGGCTGGCGATCATCCACGCCAACGGTTGCATCCGCCCTCCCGGCATGAGTGACCGGGATCCCGCCATGCTTGCCCTGTTCCCTGCCGGTCTGGAGGTCAAGGCGGATCCGGAAGCCTCGCTCCGCTGGGCACTCGCCGCTGCCGAACAGGGACTTCCCACCGCCCAGGCGCTGGCCGGCAGCCACTATGCCTTTGGCGAGAGAATCGATTACCTCGAAGCGGAACGCTGGTACCGCAAAGCTGCGGAAGCCGGCAATCCTCAAGGTCAGCTTGGGCTTGGGACGCTGCTGGCCGGCGGCTACCTGGGAATGGCGGATTACGGGCAAGCCTTCGACTGGTTCGAACGCGCGGCCCGGCAGGACGTTGCCACCGCTTGGTTTTATCTTGGCCAGCTGTGGGCACATGGGTTTGGTCGGGAAGCCTCGCTCGCCGAAGCCGCGGCCTGCTACGAGAAGGGAGCGCTGCTCGGCAGTGCCGCCGCCCAGCGACATTTTGGATTGCTGCTATTGCACGGCCTGTCCGTGGTGAAGCACATCCAGAATGGCGAGACTTGGCTACGCCGCGCCGCGCTGCAAGGCGACGGCGAAGCCATGACCCTTCTCGGAGACTTGCACACGCAGGGGACGGAGGAATTCGAACCCAACCTGTACGAAGCGGCGAATTGGTATCGCGCGGCGGCGGAAGCCGGACATCGCAACGCCCAGAACATCCTGGGACAGCTCTATCTCTCGGGCCGGGGGCTGCCGGTCGACCCGCAGGAGAGCCGGGTTTGGATGGAGCGGGCCGCACAACAGGGGGACCGGCAAGCCCAACTGACGATCGGGCGTTTTTACGCCGAGGGGATCGGCGGTGAATCCTCCTTAGAACGCGCCATGGAATGGTTCACAAAGGCGGCCGACCAGGGGGACGACCATGCCCTGCACAACATCGGACAGCTCCACTTGGCCGGCTATGGCGGCAAGGTCGATTTCGCGGCGGCGGTGGCGGCTCACCGCGACGCCGCGACGGCTGGCAACGCCGCGTCCCAACTCTGGTTGAGCGCCATCTACGCCACCGGCGACGCAGGGGTGGAGCAGGATTATGGCGAAGCGGTCCGCTGGGCCCGCATGGCTGCGGAGCAGGGGGTCGTGGGCGCGCAGATCAATCTTGGCCGCTTCCTCATGCAGGGGTTGGGTGTCGAGCAGGATTTCGCCGAAGCTGAACGTTGGTTGACGGCGGGAGCGGAGGCAGGCGAGATCGCAGCGGTCACCGCATTGGGCGAGTTGCACGCAGGAATTTGGGGCTCTCCATGCAATCCGGGTCGCGCCCGCGAACTGTTGAGCAAGGCTGTCGATGCCGGCGAACCTCGTGCCATTGAGGTTATGCGTGAAATCGACAAGGACGTGCCATAGGAGGCTCTGTCAAAAATCCCACTGTAGGCGAGAGATGATGGTCACCGGCATCCCTGCCGATGCTAACGGCCTAGAGTTCGAACTGCGGGCCGATGAACTGCACGACTTCGGCCAGCATGCAGAGGCCGACGTTGAAGGCGCGTCCGACAAGGCGCGCTTCGCCTTTCATGTCATGGGTGAATGTGACGCTGGACGCTTCTTGGCCTTTGCTGAGGGCCCGCATCACCGCAAAATCCCTTGATCGTCGCAGTGGCCGTTTTCAGGGTCTTGATGAGGCCCCGTGCCGGGCGGATCAACTGCTTCAGCTCGCGGTGGTCGGCCTCTGCGCGAGATCGTGGCAGCCGATGCCATATCGCCGGTACCAGCGCGCCGCGCAGAGCATGATCTCACCTTCGGGGTGATGTCCCTTCAAGTCCGACACCGCTTGGTTCTATTTAACATCCAGCCATTCCGCCGCCGGCCTGTCAACTTTGCAACAGAGCCTTTTCCTGCGTCAGGCTGCGGCAGTGACCCGCGATCCGTTTTCCCCCAGAAGATGCCAGCAGAAATCGAGAGCCTCATCCCACAAACCATTGTACCCCTGCCAGTTACCAGGAATCAGCGGTATGCTGCGGTACACGATGTTGCCTTCCACGCTGTTCTCATCGATCAGTTCCGAGGCGACGAGCAGTACGAAGGTCAAACCGGGAAATGCGCGTTCGATGGTGGATGCGATCTCCCTGGCGCCGTGGCCGGAGTAGCGGGTTTGCCGGACAAAGACGATTTTCTTTCCACTGTGCAGGGTTTCCCGCCAGTTCTTTAGAGATTTTTCGAACTTCGCGGAAACTATTTCATAATCTTTCAGGAAGTTCTCATTTCTATCAAAAAAATGATAGAAAATGGTCCCGTATCCTTTGTCGAGAATATAGGGTGCCGGTTCAGCGTCCACGAATTCGAGATTGTCGCGAAGCAGGAAGCCGCTGAAATCGCTGTCGATCGCCTGCAGCAGGGACTGCAGGGGGGTTATCAGCCAATCCAGCGGAAAGGGAATGAAGCCCTGGGGTGCGCTCTCCGACGCGGTATCGATCCAGCCACTTGGAACGGGAACATGTTCCTTCAGATAGCGCCTGATCTGGAAGGTGCTCTGGCAATCCTCGCCCAGACTGACGGCTGTGATCCTGGGGGACATGGTGCTCTGGGCGGGCATGTGCTGTGAGGGAAGCAATCCGGGGACACGCCGGTAGGCGTCCCTGAAGGCGGACCAGCTGTGGCGCGTCATCAGCAGATCCTGTGCCCTCGAGACTTTCAGGCGCACCAGATCGGGCTTGGCTTCGATCTCGCGCAGGGCGGCCACATATTCGTCGACGGCGTCTGGGCCCGAGACAAGCCAGCCGGTATCGGATGTGATCATGTCCGAGATCCCGCCGACGTCCGGGGCGATGATCGGCAATCCCATGGCTGTCGCCTCGATCAGCGCAAGCGGTAGACCGTCGGCATCGGAGGTGTAGACGAAGGCGTCGCAGTTCTGGAACGCGACGGCCGTCAGGTCACGGAAATATCCATGGACCGTGACATTCGGAAGCTCCCGCAGGAAGTCGATGTCGACTGGCGGCAGAAATGGGTTCTGCGCACCATAGACCGCGTATTCGCGGTCCGGCGTTGCGGCGGCGATCCGTCCGAGAACGTCCATGCGCTTTTCGCTGGAGAAGCGGCTCATCCACAGAGCCCGCCGGAGCCGTCTTCTCGGGTTGGGGGCGTGCAGGTCGAGGTCGGTGGAGCGGGGGGTAAAGATCGTGTGGATTTTGGCCGCGTCCGCCGGCAGCATCGGCAGCAGTCTCGGCAGCAGGCCGGGAAAGCGCGTGTTGTCGGTGATCAGCGCGGTCATGGCGTCCAGGCATTTTCCGAGCCGGTTGTGGAAGCCGACCGGTCCGGCATCCTCGCTGAAGCCCGCTCCGAACAGGAAGGCATACAGCGCGGTTACGGAACGCAGGCGCTCGGCGCGTTCCGCCAGCAGCGTCCAGGCAACATCCGAATTCTGGACGAAGGTGACCTTCGGCCGCCGCTCCACGATCAGGCGCTCGATGATCTCAACGCGCTCGGTCACCGTGAGCGTGGCGTCATAATCCATGAGCGAGAGGATCGTCACACCGGCAGGCAGCGGGAAACCGTCCTGGCCCGGACGGTCCGTGCCGATGGCGACCACCTTTCGCGGACCCAGCTCTTCGGCGAGCAGACGCAGGACATGGGTGCTGACGCGGTCGGCCCCGCCCGGATGGGCGACCCATGGCACCAGCACGAGATGGGTGAAGCCGTCGGGAAGATCCCGGTCGAGGCGTCCGTAGACCTCTCCCTGCCGCTTGGCCGCGATGAGGAAAGCGGGTGGGGCGGTGTCCTGGCCGATCAGCCAATCCTGGGGAAACAGCGTTCTGTCGTACAGAGACAGCGCCTTCATGCCGGTCAGGACATGCTCGGGCAGCGCGCCGAAATAGCCTCGGCTGTCGGCGTCCTGCGCGAGGAATTCGTTCAGCGGATTGGCTGTGCTTCCCTGCAGGTCTGGCCGCTGCCGCAAGAAACGGTCGCTCTCGAAATGCGGTCCGGGATCGATGCCGTTCGGTGCGCCGTCCAGGACGTAATGGACCAGCGGGTCCAGGTGGCCCATGTCGGTGCGGGCCATGTGATGGGTGTAGAAGCCGTTGTTGAAATAGCGGTTGGCCTCGCCGTCCGGCCGGCGGCTGCCGATCCTGATGTAATGCTCGACCGCCGACAGGCCGCTTCTCGGGAGGTCGGCACAGCGGCGGCTGTAATGGTCGGCGTCGAACAGATGGGGATAGGTCTCCAGAACCTTGCGCAGCAGGTCGCGGCGCAAAGTTTCCATGGCCGTCGCGGTTTCCTCGGCCAGCCGCCGCAATTCGCCGTCTGCGACCACCCGGCGGGGCGGGCTGCCTGCGGAAGCGGGGGGCTGGACCGACAGCCAGCTGCGCGGCTTGTTCAGTCCCGCCAATTTACCGGCGATGTCGTAACCGCCGTCTTCGACGCCCTCCAACTCGTCGAGAACGGCCAGCGCGAACTTGGTGGCGTTCGCATGGGTGAGGCTGTCCACCAGTGCGTCGAGCAACCAGTTGCGCGTGCTGCCAGGTGGCGTGGTGGCGACGATGGCGCGTCCGGCATGCAGGACCGGGTCGACATCATGATGCATGACGCTGAGCCGCCCCAACTCATGCAGATAGGACGCGTCCTGGACGCCGTGTTCCATCCCGTCCCTGAGGGCCGCCAATGCGTCTTCCGGAGCGTGACGGCGCAGATGGATGTCGGCAAGCAGGCTGCTGCGCTCCGTGCCGCGGGAAACCGGCTCCAGCAGCGCCGCCGCCGCCTCAATGCTTCCGGCTTCCAGATGGATCCGCGCCAGGTCCAGCCGCAGAGCCGGCATCCGTCCGGCTTGGCCGGCTTCGCCATTCTCGATCACGTTCTCGATCTGAAGAACGGCGACGCTCCGGTTTCCCATCATAAGCTGGATCCGGCTATCTACCAGGAACCAGAAGGGTTTGAAATACAGTGAGCCGCTTTTGTGCCGTTCGACAGAGGCGTGGGGCGGCCTGCCGATGGCCGCCGGATCGGTATCGTAGCCGAACACCGAAAAATCCCTGCCATAAAGGCGCAGGATGGCGTCCCGTGTCGGCGTCGGGCAGGAGAAACCCGCATCGAATCCGTAGCGCACCGTGTGATCCGCCGCGTCAGGGGCGGAGATGCGGGCGGTGATTGCCGCATAGTCGGCGTCGTAACGCTCGAGCGCGCCGATCAGGTGATAGGGAATGTCGTCGGTGAGCAGCCAGTCCGACTGCGGCGCGAAGGCCGGGAAGCGCTGGTGCTCGGGCATGGCTTCCAGCAGTGCGACGAAAAGGTCGAATCCGATCTCTTCCGTCGCCGCCCGCCCGGCAATCCTGCGGAAGGCGCGGCCGACGACGGTATCGGTTGCGATGTGCGCGCGATAAGCGGACAGCAGGCGCTGATAGGGATTGCGAACGAAGGCGAAGCGCACCCCTCCCTCGCATCGTTCGACGAAGCGGTGCGGCTCGCCTCCGACGATGCTGGTCCAGGGCTGCATCCCGGCATTCCGGTCCTGCAGGCTGCGGTAATCCGCCGGCGCCGGCGCTCCTACCAAGCCGTAACGGTGTTCCAGCGACCACAGACGCCGCATCGTGCCCGAGGAGGCGGCATGGGGGACGGCGGCGTAGAGATAGGGAGCTGCCTTGCTCGCAAGGAACGCCGTCTTCAAATGCCCAAAGCCGAAAAAGGAAGGGACACGCATCATCGATCCTGTTGCACCCGCTGTGCCGCCCATTGCAAGACGTGCGGCGTCGTTGTCATTGCTTCCGCGACGCGGCTTCAGTCCCGCCGCACCGGACCCAGGCGCATTCCCTCCGGCGGCGGCCCGAAATTGATGCGGTCCGGAGGCGCGTCGGGGAGAAGAGCGACCATGCTGCGTGGAATGGTCAGATGTGGCACGTCGGCGCGGATGGTCTCGCTCATCCACAGCCAGTCGCCCCCAAGATAGCCGTTGACCAAGTCATGAGGGCGGAAGGGGAACTGCAGATGGAGGCCGCGCGGGGCGATCATCGCATAAGGATAGGGCGGCGCCCAGAAATAGGTCGCCGGCTCCCGGCTGGCGTCCACACGGTCGCGGCAGGCCGTCACCGCGAAGCTCTCCGCCAGCAGGACGCAGTGCTCGGGATGCCACACGATGCCCCGGTCGTCGTGGATCGTTCGTTCTGCGGCGGCGCGGAGCCAGCCGCTCGAGCAGACATCGCCCGCATCCAGCCAGGCGATTGAGTAACCGGTGGCGGCCTGCACGGCGGCGTTCCGGGCTTCGGTCCGGTCGACGGCGCCGAGATCGATCACCCTGGCTGTCGTGTCTCTGCGGTCATGGGCCAGGGCTGCCGTCCGTTCGTCCGCCCTGTGCAGGGCGATCAGCAATTCGCACCGGAAACCGCCCAGCGTCGCATCGGCCATGGCATCGGACAGGGTGGCCAATGTGCGGTGCAGCAGGTTGCCCTCGCGGCTGGCGCAGACCACGATGCTGAGATGGTGATCGTGAATGGCGGAAGGAAACATTCGGCTGCCTTCGGCTCGCGTGGTTTCAGGGCGTCGGCTGGAAGGGAATGGCGCTGGACTGCAGCACCGGCACCGGGGCATCCTCCTCGCCGTTGCCAAGCGGGCATCCGTGCTCACGCATCACCGCCAGAAGGTCGGCGTCGCGCAGCGGCGGAGCCCGCCATCCGGTCAGCGAGGCGGCGAGACTTGGATCGCCGTAAGCGATGTCGGTCATGCCGTCGCAACTGTTCGAGATGTCGGCGTTGACCGCTTTGCCGCTCAGGTGGATCATGCGGTCGACCACGTCACCGATCCGGTAGGGCCGTCCACCGCAAAGATTGACGACACGGCCATGGACGCCCGGGCATTCCAGTAGGGTCGCCAGGGCCTCGGCCGTGCTTTGGACGGAGATGAAATCGCGAACCGCGTTCAGGTTGCCGGCCGGCAGCGGCCGTCCCATCGTGTCCGCCGCCGCGATCCGCTGGGCAAAACTGGGCAGGCTCAACATACTTGGCATTCCGGCGCCAATTACATTGAACGGACGCGCTACCACCACGGGCTGCCCACATCTGGCGGCGGCAAGCCCGATCCGGCTCTGTGCCAGCTTGCTGATGCCGTAAAGGCTGCGGGGCTCTGTGGGCGCCGTCTCATCCAGGGGGACGAGGCTGTTCGGCAAGGGCCCATACTCGGCCGCGCTGCCGACCAGGACGAGCGGGCACCGGCGAAATTCCGACCGGGCCAGCGCCTCGAGCAGAATAGCTGCATAGCCGGCATTGAGTGCGAACAACTTTTCCGGTTTGGAGGCATCAACGGTGCCGGCCAGATGAAGGATGCCGTCCGGCCGCCAGTCCGCCAATAGGACGGCAAAATCCTCCCCTGGCCGGTCTATGGACAGGATGCCGTCATAGCGCGCCTCCGGTCGGGGCATACGGCTCGGAGTGTTGATGCCAACCGTCAGAACCCCATGGCCGCGGCGCCGGAGTTCCGCCGTCGCCCATGTCCCGATAAAACCGTGCGCACCGGTTACGATCAAACGCATCCGTCACATCCGAAGCGATATGGAACGGGAAAATCCCAGAAGTGTGGGGCAGGCGGGCAGCATCAGCGCGCGGCGGTGTCGACGGTCCATTGCTCGGCCAATGTCTGGGCAGACTCGTAATCGTCCGGCCGACCGATGTCGAGCCACATTCCGTTGGCCTTGTAGCAATGGACGATCTCACCCCGCTCCGCAAGGGCGCGCACGAGATCCGGCATGTCCAGATAATGGCCTGAGATCAGCAGCGGACGGATCTTCTCGCGCTGGAGAATGTAGATGCCCATGCTGATGCGATGATGGTAGACGGGCTTCTCCTGATACTCGACGAGCCTGTCATTTTCATCGGTCAGCAGGACGCCGAAATCGACTTTGGTTTCACGTTCGAAGGTGGCGATCGAGGCCGCCGCGCCCACCCGCTGGTGGCAGTTGAAAAGATCGATGTAGCTGATGTCGCTCAGCACATCGCCGTTCATCACCAGGAACGTTTCCGGTAGGGTGTTCAGAATGTTTGCAAGCGGTCCGGCTGTGCCGAGCGCCTCGGTTTCCTCGCTGTAAACGAGGTCGAGTCCCAGCCGCTCTCCGTCACCGAAATAAGCTCTGATGAGGTGGCGCAGATAGCCGACCGCGAGCGTTACGTCGCTGAATCCGTGGGAACGCAGTTGCCGGAGAATAAGTTCCAGGATGGGCATCTGGCCGACCGGCATGAGCGGCTTCGGCAGAATCGTGGTGTAGGGAGCCAGCCGCGTTCCCCGCCCGCCCGCTAGGATGACTGCATGCATCGATGTCTCACTGTACCGCTAATTGTCTGACAAGAAGGCTGTGATGCTCAAACCACATAGTGTCCAGTGGAGTAGAGGGCAGAATTGCGACGGATGAAGTCGATGGTCAGCGACAATCCCTGGTCCAGATCGTACCGTGGGGTCCAGTCCAGCATGGTGCGCGCCTTCGAATTGTCCGAGATCAGCTTGTTCACCTCGCTGGCGGCCGGCCGGATGCGCGCCTCTTCCTCTTGGAGGCTGTTCTCTCCGCGTCCGGACAGCGCCAGGATGCGCAGGGCGATCTCACGCATGGTGTAGCCCGTACCAGTGCCGAGATTGATCTCTTCCCCCTCCACCCCGGCGGCCGTCGCTGCGGCGATGAAGCCGGCCGCGGTGTCTTCGACGAAGGTCATGTCGCGGACCGTGTCCAGCGAGCCGACCCGCACCGATGAGAGATCGCTCAGCGCCTGGGAGGCTACCGATGGAATGAAGGCGCGCGCCGATTGGCGGGGGCCGAATGTATTGAAAGGCCGAATTGTCACCACAGGCAGGTTGAAGGAGCGGAAATAGCTTTCGGCGAAACGGTCCGCACCGATCTTGGATGCCGAGTAGGGGGATTGGCCCCGGCATGGATGCTGTTCGTCCATTGGGGTGCGGATGGCGGAGCCGTAAACCTCGGAGGTGCTGGTGTGGATCAGGCGGCGGGTGCCGTGCCGTCGGGCCGCCTCCAGGATGTTCAGCGTTCCTTCGACATTGGTGCGCAGATAGCTGCGCGGCGCCGCATAGGAATAGGGGATGCCGATCAGGGCGGCCAAATGGAACACGATGTCCGCATCGCGCACCAAGCCATCGACGAATTCGGAATCTTCGACATTGCCGAAAACGATCCGCATGTCGCGGACCGTATCGGCCGCCGCGTGCGACAGGTTGCCGATCGCGCCCTGCGCATTGTAGCGAACCAGGGCGGTCACTGATGCCCCCTCCCGCACCAACGCCTCGGCAAGGTGGCTTCCGATGAAGCCGCCGGCGCCTGTCACTAGACATTTGATCGTGCTAAGAGATGGCATCTCTTGTTTTCCGTATTGTGAGCCAAAAAGACGAGAATAACCCTAATAACAATACGAAAAACAAAATATAAAATATAATCCACATCGCATTGCGCCGCTCCTATCTTTTTTCATTACGCCCATTTATGATTGTTGTTTGGATTTTTCATTCGGTCGGCGAAAGAGCAGCGGAAGCTATAAGAATTTCGTTGTATCATACCCTGATAGATTGCCAACAGAAACATTTTGTATCAGTTCTAGTTGTCGTGGAAGCGTTACGAGCTTCACGTCGTAATTTTGGACCGCATATTGACGCGCGCGGTCGCGCATATCCCGCATGCGGTCCTCGTGGCCCAGCACTTCGCCGACCCGCCCGGCAAGAGCATCGGGGTCGAAAAAATTGAACAGCAGGCCAGTCTCGCCATCGACCACGGCCTCCTCGACCGGGATGGTCGCTGAACCGATTACCGCGCATCCAGCCGCCATCGCTTCCAGGCAGGACCAGGACAGCACGAACGGATAGGACAGGTAGACATGGGCCGCAGAAATCTGGAGCACGTTCAGATAGCGTGCGTAGGGCAGGCTGCCGACGAAATGGACGCGTGAGAGGTCGATCGAACCCAGTTCGCCCAGCATGAGTTCACGGAACGTCTTGCCCGGGGGAGGGGGGGGACCATAGCTGACGCCGTCGCCGCCGACGATCAGGACCTGCGCGTCCGGCCAGTCGTGCAGGATCCGGGGCAGGGCGCGCATGAAGATATGGAAGCCGCGATAGGGCTCCAGGTTGCGGGCGACATAGGTGACGATCCGGTCGGACCGCGTCAGCCGCCGTCCGTCAGCGAGCATGATCCAGGCGTCCGGTTCGGGGCGGACGATATCGGTGTCGACCCCCTCATGAATGATGCTGATGCGTCTGCGCATGCGGTCCGGATAAAGCGACCATTGCCAGCGGGTGGGGGTGAGTCCCCAATCGACGCTGTCGAAACTCAGGTGGTTGATGGCGTTCTTGGTTCGGATCCGGGGGGCGTCGTTGATATGGATCGGTGTGGTGGGGTCGAAGCCTATGTCGCCCCCGCTGAACAGATAGTAGAACTCGAAATAGCCCAGCACTGGCACGTCGGGCCAGACGTCCTTGACGTACAAGGTCTCGCCCCAGCCGCAATGTCCGATCACAACGTCAGGCCGGTACCCGTTCTTCTTCAGGCCAAGCCCGATCTCATAGACGGCTTGGCCAGCGATGACGCCCCGTTCGAGGTCGGACAGGTAATGGTGGGTCTGCGGCGAGGATTCGCGGAAGGTCTGATAGACGATCAGGTCGACGCCGTTGATGCGATTGCCGTTGGACTGCGTGATGAAGGTGACACGGTGGTCCTCCTGCTGAACCAGGTGCCTCACGAGATGAAGGAACTGCCCGGGGAAATTCTGGTGGATGAAAAGGAAATTCATGCGGCGCCGGAAGCCGAGGAGAATGGACCATTGATGTACCGCCCGTCGGAGGACGGACGGTAGGCGACGGCATAGAGTTCCAGGATGGACTGGCGGCGCACCAGGATCGGATCGAAGCCGGCGCCCTGCAGGTCCCGGCACAGCACGGTCGGCGTGAAGCCGCAGCGATGAGCCATGAAGCTGTTTCCGGTTGAGATGGCGGTGCCGAAGCCGAAAATGATGTCGTGCGCCGTGATCGGACCGGCCGGGACGGTGTAGATCGTTTCCTCCAGCCGGTCGGCCGCCACCAGTTCACAGACGCGTTGCAGATCCGGAACCGCCGCGACCAGGGCGCCGCCGGGCATCAACACCCGCCAGCACTGGCGCAGCGCCCCGAGGATCTCGTGACGGTACAGATGTTCGAGCAGATGCGAGGCCCAGACCGCATCATATGAACAATCCGGAAGCATCGACAGGTCGGTGATCGAGCCTACGATGTCCGGACCAGTCCGCCGGTCCAGGTCCATGCGGGTTTCCTGCCAGTCCGGAGCGGGAAACAGACGGTCGACGCGCGAAGGCCCAGGGGGACCGCAACCGATGTTCAGCAGCCTCATCACCGGAGCCCCGCGTTTGTCGTGCTTCGGGGCCTTGCCTGTGCCTTCGCGGTCGTCCCATGCATCAGGAAAAGCTCGGCGCTGGCAGGGCAGGCGCCCGTTCGACGATCCGAAGCGTGAAAGCCAGGATGGGGTCCGCGCTGATATCCGACCGATAGGGCTGGCCATTGGTCAGGACCGGGCTGCGGGCGCCGCTCAGGAAGACGATCTCATAGGCGCAGTCGAAGCGTTCAGCGAACATACCCTTCAGGCGGATGGCCAGCCCGGTCAGCGGAATGCCCAAGCCACGGCTGCCGCACAGGCTGCCGCCGCCGACCCAGGGGGTTTCCTGCCCATTGAGGTTCAGGCTCTTGTATTCGATGAAGTCGGCCGGCATCCCATCAAGAGGCGTGATGGAGAATCCTTCGATGGCGAACTTCTGATCCGGCGCGCCGGCCCATCCGCCGTCCGGTGCCTCGATGTCGCCACGGTTCTGCACATGGGCCAGCATTTTTGTGCGGATCACCGCAGGGGGCTTCGGCTGCGTTTGCGGTGCCTTGGACGGGCTGCTGTCGATCCGAGTGATCTGCACGCCCAAACTGCGACCGTCGCCCGTCCTCTGATAGGAGGTGAGAAGAACATCCGAAGGCGAGCCGGAAACCTTAATCGCGACCGCGTCGGCGGTTTTAAACAACCATCCGTCTCCAAGCATCTGGACGTTCGCGGCCGTGGCCGGAAGCGGAGTCAGGTGGATGCTGGGAATCGGCAGCATACCGTTCTCGCCGATCCCCGTGGCTTCCCCGCGCACCACCGTGACGGCATAGACGCCAGGATGGAAGGTGATCAACTGGGCCGAGGCCGCATACTGTGCCGGTGCCTGGGTATCGGAAGTCTGGAACGGTGGCATGCTCGCTAAATCCTTCGCGCTTGAAAAAATGATGCGGATGTCCTGCACAAGTGATGACTCGCCGGAGAAGGAATGGAGCCCGGCAGCATCCAAGGCAGCGTTCTCGGCGATCTTGCCAATGGAATTTCGATTGTCCATTCGGCCGGGCAGCAGCGGAACGGCTTCCGCCAGGATCGCCATCAGCCGGTCATTGATTGCCTCGGCGGTCAGGTCATAAGGCATGACATAGCCGTCTGACTCCCTGATACGCTCCGCTATGGTGCCGATATCGAAACCCACCGCCGTCAGGCCGGAGGCCCACGCATGGGACAGCGCGTAGCTCCAGGTTTCCGGGCACAGGGACGGGAAGAGGGCCAGATGCACGCGCTCGCGACGGACGAGGTCCGTCACCTCTTCTTCGGAGAAGGGGCCCGTGACGAATACGCGTTCCGTTTCAAAAAGCGCCGTATCGTCCAGGGTATAGCCGACGACGACGAATTCGAGGGGAAGGTCGCGCCTTGCCGCATCCCAGGCACAATCGAGCAGCACCGAGTGGCCCTTGTGAGCGCCGATGGCGCCGATGACACAGACCCGCCACCGACCGTTGACGGCCGATGCCTGGACCGGAGCGGGGCATGTTGGCGGACGCACCGCATCCCAGGGCAACACCGACAGACGCGCGGCGGGGGCGTGGCGGCGGACGCGGCCGGCGACGTCGTGGCTCGGCACGACAACGCGCCGGGCACCGTGCAGGACATGCGCGGACCGCTTGCGCAACGCCGCTACGGAAATCCTCTCGCCGGTCGCGGGTGGTGTCGTCAGGGCGCAATTTTCGCAGGCCGCCAGGTCCGGCTCGCCGCAATAGCGGTTAGATGCGTCGATCATGACGATCTGCGGACAGAACCAGCTGTAGTCGTGAACATAGACGTCGTAGGGAACTCCCAGCCGACCCAGCAGGTCCAGCACGGCAGGGTCGTGGTCCAGGTAGTGCTGCACCTCGACGGAGTCCAGGCGAAGTCCTTTGAGAAAGTCGGTCAGCAGGTCGAATTCGTTGCTGGTTTGGAAGACCAGATCCTGGAGGTCGGGCTGGTCCCGATCCTCTACGCGGCACCGCCGCACATCTCCGGGCAGACTGCTGGCAGTGGTCAAAACCACGACGCGCCGCCCCTCGTTCTTGAGGGTCTCAATCCTGCGAGAAACGAAATGCGCCACGCCCCCGGCTCTGCCGAAGGTGACGATCAGGACCGTGGGCTTAGCGGGAGGGCTTTCCCTAAGGCGGGCACGATGACGGGCGAGATCCAGGCGGCGGCGGACCCCAGACAGAGGATCGTCGCGGTGGAATTGCCGGATCAGCCCGTCATAGCCCGGATGTAGCCGGTTGAGCGTGTCCAGGTTCGTTTCGGACAGGACCGCCTTCCGCCGCCCGAAGGAACGGCCGCCGACATGGGCGACGAAGACATCGGCTGCGGCCAAATGGCGCCATCCAAGCGCGCTGGCGCGGAGGCAGAAATCGTTCTCCTCGCCATAGCCCCGGCCAAACAGCGCGACGTCCAGCAACCCGGTCGCGGCGAGGCAGTCGTGACGAATGTAGGTGCAGAACCCCACCGCGGTCGGGACTTCGATCCTGATGGCATCATTCTGGCTGCGGGCGAGGCGATGCAGCGCCGCAGCTTCTTCTGTGTCGGGAACGCGGCGGTGGGCCGGCGCCGATGGATAGCTCAGGATCTCCGCATCGTTCGACAGCGGCGTGACCGTTCCGATGTCGTGGCGGGAATAGGCGGCGAGACGAAGGCGCGCCAGCCAGTCGCCGCTGACCGCCGTGTCGCTGTTCAACAGCACAACGTCGTGTCCGCGATGCAGCGACAATGCCCGATTGACGGATCTCGGAAAGCCGAGATTCCGGTCATTCACCAAGAGATGGATGATGCCATCTCCAGCCAGGCGCCTCAAATCGTCCGACAGCGCCGCGTCCGGGCTGGCATCGTCGACGACGATGATCTGCACCGGTCCGGTCACGCTGCCTCGAACCGAACTCGATGCAGGCCAGCGTCTCTTCCCGCCCTCGGTAAACCGGAATGATGACGTCGATGTGCACGGCAGGCGGCGGCGCCATCCGGTCGGCGTGCCGGGCCGGACCTGCTGTCACCTCTGGGCGGGGCGTCAGTGCAATCCTTGCCGGGCGAGCCGGCGTGGCGCTCCATGGCAGAGCGTCGCCGATCGCCATGCCGGCAGCCCCTCCGGACCATTTTCCGGAACCCGGCGTCAGGCCATCGATGCCTGCGCAGGCGGTGATCTGGCCCGGTCGCAGCCCGGCCTGACGCAGGTCCAGGGAGAAGCCGTATCTCCCGTCACCGATGTTGTTGCGGCGCAAAAGCGGGTTCAGGCGGTCGGCCTGAATCGTGACTTGCCGTCCTCCCTGGTCCGAAACCCGGACTGCCAGCCGCTTGTCCGGCAAGGACGGCAGCCAAACCCAGCCTGAAAGCAGATCCTCGACGATCGAGCAGTCGCCTTCCGGCCGAACGTGATCGGGAGCCTCACCTGAACCGAGCAAGCGCCGCCCGTCGAAAAACAGCGCAAATCTGCTTCCTGGATCAACCCGGTGATCGGCAATGTGGAAGGGCAGGGCGGAGCCCGGCGGACCCATGTCGCCGAAGCGGCTGGCGAATTCGTCCGTTGGCAGATCGAAGGCGACTGTTCCCTCGATCACGAGCCGCAAGATGGCGAATCGTTCCGACGGTGAAAAGACGGACGGGTGCAAGGTTCCCTTCAGCCTACCGTCAAGATCGGGCGTTACCCAGCCGGGAGAAGCGCAGGCGACGGTGACCTCGTTCAGCAGGTCGACGCACAAGGGAGTTCTGGAAAGCAGGAAAACGCTGCAGGATCAGCGCCGCGTGGTCGAGTGCCTCGTCTTGTTTGCCGAGAAGCATCAATGCCCGCGTGCGCGCAACCACAGCTTCCGCGCTCAGGCACTCTGCCGGGAAATCGTCGAGCGCCTGGAGGGCCGCGGCGGCGTTTCCGCGCGCCAGTTCGATCACGCTGAGGAAGCAGGCGAAAGACAGGCGCTTGGGCTCAAGGCGCCGGTTACGGTCGGCGAATGATAAGGCGGCTTCGTAATTTCCACGGGCCAGCGCGCAGCGCGCCAGGACGGTCAAAGCCTCTTCATGCCAGCGATTCTGTCCCAAACGGCGGGTCGCCAGGGATTCAGCGTCGGCCAGACGGCATTCGGCGAACAGTCTCTCGAAATCCACCATCTTCTATAAAACGGTCGCACAAGTCTCAAGACAAACAAGGCTGCCGGACGCTCACGTGGACGCTTCCTGCCAAGGGCGGTCCTTTGCCGGCAACGACTGAAGGACCGCTACAGTGGACTTACTGTACGATGATCGAATTCTGGGACAGGTTGGTCACGCCGGCGACGGTGATGGTGGTGTTATCCGTCAGCGTAATGACGGTGTTGCCGCCGGTGACGGTCGCGTTCGACAGAAGCGACGCTGATGTCACACCCGAATAACCCTGGATCAGAATCTTGTTGTTGGCGCCGCTGGCGTTGAAATCGCCAATGACCGTCTGCCCGCCGCCGAACACGGTGCTGAAGGCAAAGAGATTCTCACCGCCGCCGCCGAACATCACGCTCTTGCCGGTTCCGCCGAACAGCGTGTCGTTGGCATTGCCGCCGACGATCGTGGCCGTGTTGGTGGACGAACTGCCGCCGACTGCGTAAAGGGCATTGTTGTCGATCCCGAAGACCTGGTTGACGCCGGAGCCGGCGAAGACCGTCGACTGGCCGCCTTGAGCGAAGATGTTGCTGGTGCCGTTGCCGCCGAAAATTGTGTTGGTGCCGGACGACGCGACGATGGTGCTGTTGCCGGTGCCTCCGCCGATCAGGTTGGTGCCGCCAGTAGCAAACACAGTGTCGTTGCCGGCCGCGTAAACGGCGTTGTTGCCGCCAGCCAGGCCGAAGACATTGGAACCAGCGCCGCCGGTGATCGTGTTGCTGCCGGAGGAGGCGAGGACGGTGTCATTCTGCGGTCCGCCATAAACGACGTAGCTGCCGCCATTCCCGTTCTGGTCGCCGACCAGACCGACCTGCGTGCTGGCATTGCCAGCGATCACGGTGCCGGTCCCGGTCGTCGTGTTGATCGTGGTTCCGGTGACGTCGTTGCCGGCGATGATTTGGTTCGTCGCCGCCGACCCCGTGACAGTAACAGCGAGGACTCGCTCCGTCACGACGAAGGCGGAGCCGTCGATGTTGGTGGAGGTGACGCTGCCCTGTCCGGTCGCGACGTAGATGGGACCCTGCTGGGTCTGTGGAATCAAGGCGGGGTTCGACAGCACGGCTCCGATGACGGAGGAACTCACCCCAATGGTTTCGGGGTTCGAGACATTGCCGCCAGAGAGGGTAACATCCACCGCCATGCTATCTTACTCCCCTTGGATCAAAATCAACTCGGTTCAACGCGTCTTCAAAACTATATAGCGTCCAATGGGTATCAGCGCTCCCTCGTATCTGCAAGAAAAATGATCGTTTTGCAAGAAAGTCGCACCGCATAAGAAATTGATCAAGTTGTAACAATTGTAAATTATATAGCATCTCGCATGAATATCTGATTGGGTAGATATAATAAATTTGGGAGAAATTTTGAGATACTGAACGAAAACGAAATGTATTCAGATTAATTTCTTGGTGGTGAACTATGAATTCATGAGGCCAGGAGGGCTGAGCCTCCCCGATCGTTTAACGGCATGCCCACCGCATATTAAGTGCATTGAAATCGGGAGGTGCATAAGTTTGACTGACGCATCCTCAAGCAACACTACCGGACGTTCGAATAGCGCTTGCGTGGCACCATGCGCGGCGCTGACCGAACGGCGCCTCTTCAATCTGCCCAATGTGTTCAAACTCAACATAAGCCAGGCGATTATAACCGATTGGTCAAGGTCACGCTGGAATTCTTCGAGCTAAAATGGGTTTTAGCTCTACCTGCCGAGGCTCTCATGTCGTATAGTCCGCCCACGATTCGCGGAGGTCATGCATTGTTACTTAATGTCATGGAATATTGAGCTGAGTATCGATTGTGCTTTCTCCGATGGTTCCAAGTTTATTCCGTGTATCTCAGTAAAGAATTTTGCGAGATTGTGGGTGACGTCAAGAAATGGCGCGTGTATTTGCTCTAAATAAATTTCATCTAGGTTTGTGCGGCGCAAGAAGACGTTTTGGAGTTGAATTTTCCCTAGGTTCGCTTTTTGTGTTCCGTCACTACATCGGCCGCTGGGGAAAAAGCTTTAAGAAACCACCCTCCCTATTACGCGGAATGAGGGGAACTGTGGTAGGAAACGGAACTTAATTTGTAGGGGTTTGATGATAGTCCAACCGAGAAAATTGTGAAGGAAAGGACATCCGGCATCGGATGGCAAGGATGAACAATAATCGTATGGAAGAAAAAGGAGTGGTGAGGAAATGAATATACTGATTCTCGGTGGAAACGGAATGTTGGGACACCGAATGGTATTGCATTTTCTTAAAAATCATAATGTCGCGTATACCGTTCGCGGCAATGCCCCGCCCGATGCGCTGCCGTCAGACATGTGTTTTCCGAATGTCGATGTATGCAACTTGACGGATGTCATGGACGTCTTCATTCGGTTCAAGCCGGATGCCGTCCTAAACTGCGCGGGCTTGGTGAAGCAGAAGCCGATGGGGCAGTCGGTCGTGGCGTCTAGCATCGTCAACAGCGTAGCCCCCCATCAGCTCGCCAGTCTTTGCCGGACGGCCGGCGCGCGATTCGTGCATATCAGCACCGACTGCGTCTTCTCAGGTCGTCGCGGCAACTATACCGAAGATGACCAGCCCGATCCGGTCGACGTCTATGGCATGACCAAGCTGCTGGGCGAAGTCAACGCTCCTGGGTGTTTGACGCTGCGGACCTCGATCATCGGGCGCGAACTCAACACCAGGCATGGGCTTCTTGAATGGTTCCTCCACCAAAAGGAGGCGGTAAAAGGCTTCAGCTCTGCGATATTCTCCGGCGTGACCACAGTCGAATTGGCGCGGATCGTCGAAAATCTGCTGGTCGGGTACCCGCAGGCGGAGGGCCTTTACCATGTGTCTGCGGCTCCGATAAGCAAATATGATCTGCTGCGGCTCGTTTCTGCAAACTATGACCACTCAATTCCGATCATGCCTGACGATTCGTTCCTCTTGGACCGATCGCTCGATTCCAGCCTCTTCCGCCGGACCTTCAACTATGCCCCTCCCGGATGGAGCGATATGATACAGCAGGCCCGCGCCGAGGAGAACAAGTCATGCCGTTGACTGGCAAGGCGGTCCTGATCACGGGCGGCACCGGATCGCTCGGCAAGACCCTGGTCCGCCGCCTGCTCGAGGATGTGGACCGGCGGCCGCGCAAGATCGTCGTCTTCTCCCGCGACGAGGCGAAGCATCACTCCATGCGCGTGCATTACGCAACGGCACGGACCCCAGGCGAAGCGGCGCTGGCTCTCGCCGCCCGTGAATGCCTGCAGTTCCGCATCGGCGATGTGCGCGACTTTCACAGCGTTGCCGGGGCCTTGCACGGAATCGATGTGGTGATCCACACGGCTGCGCTGAAGCAGGTGCCGAGTTGTGAGTACTTCCCGTCCGAGGCTATTGCCACCAATGTCGGCGGCGCCGAGAATATTGTGCGGGCGATCCGCGATCTGCGCCTCGACGTGGAGGCGGTGGTTGGGGTGTCCACCGACAAGGCGGTCAAGCCAGTCAACGTCATGGGCATGACCAAATCGCTGCAGGAGCGCGTGTTCATTGCGGCCAATCTCAGCTGTCCCAGCACCCGTTTCGTCATCGTTCGCTATGGCAATGTTCTAGCTTCGCGCGGCTCGGTCGTTCCCCTGTTCCATCATCAGATCCTCACCGGAGGCCCGCTGACCGTCACCAGTGCGGAGATGACACGTTTCCTCCTGAGCCTCGACGATGCCGTCGATATCGTCTTCTCTGCTATCGAGCACGCGAAGGCCGGCGAAATCTATGTGCCCGAGGTAGCGTCGGCCAGGGTTGTCGATCTGGCGGAACAGCTGATCGACGGCCGTGAGGTCGAGATCGAGGTCATTGGTGTGCGGCCCGGCGAGAAGATTCATGAAATCCTCGTGTCCGAGGAGGAAGGGATGCGCGCCTTTCGACACAGCAACGGCAAGATCGTCATTCGTCCCGACATTCCGGAGATCCCCTCCAGCGGGGTGGGCCAAGAGCCTGCCTTGGGCGAATACAGTTCGGCAGGGGCGCTGATGGATGCCGCTCAGGTCAGAAAACTCCTCCTCAGCCGCGGGTTGATGGTCGGAAACGACTCGGCAATGAAAGGTGAGCTGCTGCGATGAAGGTCATCACCGTCCTTGGCACTCGTCCTGAAATCATCCGCCTCAGCCTGATCATCCCGAAGCTCGATCGGCTGTGCGATCATGTTCTCGTCCATACCGGGCAGAACTCCGATCCCGGACTGAGCGATATCTTTTTCGAGCAGCTCGGGCTCAGGCAGCCCGATCTCTATCTCGGGGTTCAGGGAAAATCGCCGGCCGACCAGATTGCCCAGATCCTGACGGGGTGCGAACGCGCATTTCTCGAACACCGCCCCGACCGCCTCCTCATCCTGGGCGACACCAACTCGGCCTTGTCCGCGATGGTGGCGAAGCGCATGGGCATCGCCGTCTTCCATATGGAGGCTGGCAACCGCTGTTTCGACAGCCGGGTACCGGAGGAGGTGAACCGGCGCATCGTCGATCATTCCAGCGATGTGTTGCTGCCCTATACCGAACACAGCCGTGCCTATCTGCTGCGCGAGGGCATCCAGCAAAACCGCATCTTCGTCACGGGAAATCCGATCTGCGAAGTGCTTGAGCACTGGCGTCCCCGGTTCGAACAGGCCGAAGCGCTTGGTCAGCTCGGGCTGGAGCGCGGCCGCTACATGCTGGCGACCATGCATCGTGCCGAGAACGTCGACCGCGAGGAGAGGCTCGGCATCCTCATGAATGCGCTCGCAGCGCTGCGCGAGCGGCATGGAATGCCAATCGTTGTCAGCACCCATCCACGAACCAGAGCCCGGATGACGGCTTTCGGATTGAAGGAGGAGGACAGCGGTGTTCGCTACCTGCCGCCCTTCAACTTCGTGGATTTCTTGGCGCTTCAGAAGAACGCCAGATGCGTGCTCAGCGACAGCGGAACCGTCCAGGAGGAATGTGCGATCCTTGGCACGCCGAACGTCACGCTTCGCGACACCACCGAGCGACCGGAGACCCTGGATTGCGGCAGCAACATGATCAGCGGCCTGACCCGAGACGGAATCCTCCAGGCTGTCGACGTCGTCCTGGCGCTTGCTCCGGCCTGGGAGGTTCCCGAACCTTACAGGCGCAGGAATGTGAGTGATGCCGTTGCCCGCATACTATTGAGCCACCATGATTTTCCTCCGCAATCCGGCGTCGTCGCGAGAGGATGATGCATAACCCGGAGGCCGAGGACGCCGGAACCGGAACGGGCGCTTGGTTGCGCGGTTCTGCGCAATCTTCGGCGTTGTCATTTTTTTTGGCGATCCTCGGATAGGGCAAACCATTTCGGAAAGAAGCCGGTCGATTTATGCAGAGTGTTCATGCAGTGCAGAGCGAAGCGGAGATCCGGTCGCAGTTGGATGTCTTTCGGAATACGGGCGATGCCGCGCCGGCGCATGAGGCCATCACGCGCCTGCTCGGCGAAAATGAAACCCGGCTGGCCGAGCGTCTCTGCAAGGCGCTTCTTGCCGATTCTCCTGAGGACGTGGTGGCGCTCGACGCGCTCAGCCAGATCGCTGAACGGGCGGGAGACATCCCGGAGACAATCCGATGGATCGAGCGGCTTATCGCGACCCCGAAGCCCCCTGCTTTCGCTTTCACGCGCTGCATGTATCTTTACCGGTCGCTCGGCGACTCCGACAAGGCGCTGCGGACCATTTTTCATGGCCGGGCCCATCATCCCAACTCGGAGGATCTGCGTCTGCAGACCCTGAGCTTGCTGATCGAACGGGGTGCTCTGAACTGGGCCAGGGCCGAAGCGGAGCTTGTTCTGCTCCTTGGCATCACCATGCCGCCGCTCGCGCGTCTTGTGACGCATGCGCTTATCGAGGGAGGAGCACCCAACCATGTGCTGGCCGCGGCTGCGTCCGTTGTCCAGGGCGTTTCCGACCCGGCGGGGGCGCTGTGCGGCTACCGCCTCTTGATCAAGGCGGAACTGCCGAAGGAGGCCGTAGCTGTGCTCATAGCCGGCCTTGCAGCATTTCCGGGGAATGTGGACCTGATCAAGGACGCACTCGATGCCGTGCGTCGTGACCCCCAGCTGCTCGCACCTTTCGGACTGTCCGGAATGGACGGTGCCGAAAGCTTGAGCCTGTTGGGCAGTATGACCGACGTGGGCACGCTGGGCGATGCCCTTGCGCTGGTCATGGTCGATCCGGCACAACCCGCCACGACTCCCGACGTGAAGGTGCTTGAACAGATCGTACGCAACAGTCCCCTCGCTGTACCGAGACCGGACGGGCCGATTGTATTCGTCAGCTGGACTTTGGCGCGCGGCGGTGCCGAGCGGCTGGTGGCCATGGCGTTCAAGCGCCTGCGTGCCCGCCTTGCACCGCGTCCTGTGGAACTCCTGCTTTTCGATTGCTCGGACGAACGGGGCAGCAGCTTCTATCTGCGGGAAGCCGGGCTCACGCGTGCGGACGTGATCGTTCAGCCGGAACTGCAGAACATCGACGCCCCTTATACCTGGCTTCAAATGCCCAACGCCCAGCAATGGCTGATCAATCATTTCCGCAATAGGAAGCCATCGGTCGTCTATGCCCATCTCGAGGTGCCGAACCTTCTCGCCGGTTTAGCTGGGGTTCTGACCGGCGTTCCCCGCCTGCTGATCGGCACCTACAATATGAAACCGCCGGACTTCATCGACGATGAGGACGCCTGTCATTGGTACCGCGAGGGCTATCGGCAGCTTCTGACGCGGCCGGAGGTCCATCTCACCGGATTGGCCCAGACCTGTATCGACGATTACCAGGAATGGCTGGGCGTAGATCTGTCCACCAGATCTTCCGTCATTCCCAGCGGGTTCGACATGTCCGGCTTCCGCTCCGCCCTCGATCCGGACGACCGTGAGCGGGCCCGCCGAATCCTCGGGATCGCAGGCGATACTCCCGTGGTCGGTGTGATGATGCGCATCGTGCCGCCGAAGGACCCTTTGCTTTGGGTGAAGGTGGCATCTGCCGTTCACCGGAATCGGAAGGACACCCGCTTCGTCGTCATCGGTGACGGTCCGCTGGCGCAAGCCATGAAGGACGCGGTCGAGGAGGCCGGACTGACTCCGGCATTCCTGTTTCCCGGAGTGGTCGCCGACGCCTATTCGGTTCTGCCTGCGTTCGACGTGTTCCTGATGACATCCCACAGCGAAGGCGTGCCGAACGTCGTCATCGAGGCTCAGGCGAGCGGCCTTCCGGTCGTTGCCCGGCGAGCCGGCGCTGTGGCGGATGCCATGCTTCCGGAGCAAAGCGGTGTGGTGCTCGACACGGCACATCCGGATCAGCTTGCCGCCGCGGTGCTCACCTTCCTCAACGACAGCATTCTGGCCCGCAAGGCCGGTGCGGTGGCTCAGGCTTTCGCACGGCAGAATTTCGACATCGAACGCATGATCGATGAGATCGCGGCGTTGATGGACACCTGAATGGCATTCCGGTGAAGGCTGCCGGAATCCTGCCCCCGGTGGTGGAGCGGGAAACGTGTCAAAAAATAACAAGTCTATGATCGCAAGCGTCGGGGTGGTTGATTATCCTGTCGCGCCTGTGCGTTTCGTCAGGCGTATATTATTCGATATGAAACGTTTCATCCGACTCCTGCCCGGATGCCGAATGCCGAGGATTTTCCATGCTGATTGATTGGACTGCAGGGGCGGACGTGACGACGGCCTGTCCGTTGTGTCGGGCTGACGGGCCGAAGCCCCGCCGTCTGGTGGCATACGACCGCGCCAATGGCGGAGCTGCCCATGCCCTGTATGGCTGTCCCTCCTGCGGCGGCGCCTTCTTCGATCCGCTGCCACAGCCGCGCTACGAAGAAGGCGGCAATCCGGAGGCGGCGATCAAGTTCTATGTCGAGCAGGGCGCCGGTCCAGACGTCATGCTGGAGCCGACCGCCATCCTCGACCAGCTGCCGGTGCGGCGCTATCTGGAGATCGGCTGCGGTTTCGGGTTTTCGCTGGACTATGCGCAGCGGTCGCGCGGCTGGCAGTGCCGCGGCTACGATCCAGGGCTGCTGGCGCAGGCCGGCCGGACGGCGCTGGGGCTCGACATCCGCTCGGAATATCTGACGGCCCACACTCCTCTGGAGGACGGGGCCTGGGACGCCATGCTCTGTTCGGAGGTGATCGAGCATGTCCATGACCCGGATGCTTTTCTTTCCGTAATCCGCCGCGCGCTGGCGCCCGACGGCGTGCTGGTGATAACGACGCCGAACGCTGCCGGCATCGACCCGTCGACCGATTTCGGCGCGCTTCTGCCGCTGCTCAGCGCCGGCTTCCACACGATGCTGTTTTCCGCAGCCGCGCTTGAAGGCGCGCTGCGGCGAGCGGGTTTCACCGAGATCCGCATTGGCGGCACGACTCACCAACTCCAGGCGGTGGCATCCCGCCGGCCTCTGCCCGCGCCGGCGCCCCTCGACCGAGCCCGCTATCGCGCCTATCTCGCGGACCGGGTGATGCTGCACGATGCCGATACACCGCTCGGCACGGGCTTCCGCCACCGTCTCATCAAGGAATATGTCAACGCCGGCGACTATGATGCGGCACGCGCGCCGCTGGCATCGCTGGCGGAAGGCTGGTCGAAGGCGTACGGAATCGACCTCTCGGCGCCGCAGGATATCCGGTTTCCGGAACCGGGGGCTTTGGACTTCGAAACGCTGGCGATGCATTTTCCGCTGGATCTGTGCAGTGTCCTCTACGCGCAGGGGATTCTCCAATTGAATGCATCCGGCGACGCAGCGCATGCGGCACACTGCTTCGCCGCAGCTTCCGCTTTCGGTGCGATCCTCCGCAAGGCGCTCCAGGCGATGGGCACGGACGACGGTGAAACCGCGGACCTCGGCGCCCGCGCCCTCTGCGAGGAGGTTATTGCACTGGCGCGCTTCGACGCGGAAAAGGCTATTGGTCTCCATGCACGCCTCGGCACCGGTCCCTGGGACAAATCGGTCAGCCTGTCGGCTGCGTTGCTGGAGCAGACCCGGCAGCGGCTGATCGTCACGCTGGTGAACGCCGGTTCCTATGATGCCGCGCAATCGTTGGTCATGGAAACCGACGGTGATCCGATACCTCAGGACGCCGACGCCATCGCTTTCGCCGACCGGCTCTCACTCCTTTTCGTCGTTGGCGTGCTGGCGCTCAACTATCAATCCGACCATGGGCGTGCGGCGCAGGTTTTCAGGCGCCTGTACGACGCGTGCCGGATGCGGCCCGGAACGTCTGGCGCTCGGACTCTGCTATGGCCTGCCCGTTACCATGAGGCGCTGGCCCTCAGCCAAGCCGGGCGGAGCGATTCGGCGCAGAACGCCGCCATCGATCTGCTGGCTCCGGTGAAGGAGGGTCAACCCGAGGTTCCCGCTCCCTACAGGGCCTGGGCGGCCCAGCTGTTGGGAGTGCAGTAATGACCGGCGGTTCTTCCATTCTGGGGCAAGTCGGCCGCTTGGCATCCGCCGGATGGTGGTGGCTCCGGCGCACTGCGCCGCGGGCGGTAGCCTATGCCGCTTACGGTCTGAGCTGGTTGCGGCGGCGAGACAACTACATAGCGGAGCGTTGGGAGGGCGAACGGTCGCTGGAGGGTACGAAGAAGATAGCACTGTTCGTCCATTACGACCGCGCAGGCATCGTCCATGACTATGTGGTCTATTATCTGCGTCAGCTGCGCCTTGCCGGGTTCGAGGTGATTTTCGTCAGCAACGCCCCGACGCTGGCCGAGCGGTCGCTCGCCAATCTGCGGGAACTGTGCGTCACCGTCATCCGGCGCCGCAACATCGGCTATGATTTCGGGGCTTTCAAAGACGGGCTGGGTGTGCTCGGCCCGCTCGACCGTTTCGATGAACTGCTGCTGGCGAACGACAGCGTCTACGGCCCCTTCCACAATCTGGATGCGATCCTGAAGCGGACCGACTCCGGACGGGCGGCGGTGTGGGGCATCACCGACAGCTGGCAGTTCGGCTATCACCTGCAAAGCTATTTCCTGCTGTTCAAGCGCCCGGCGCTGCTCAGCCCGGCCTTCGTGCAGTTCTGGCAGCGTCTGCGGTATGTCCAGTCCAAGACCTGGGTGGTGCTGCGCTATGAGGTCGGCCTGTCGCGGGCGTTGATCAAGTCCGGCCTGCGCTGCGCGGCGCTCTATCCCTACAGGCAGGCTGCGTCCGGCATCAGCGAGGCGGTGCGAGACCGCGACATGCTTTCCTCACCATCGCTGGGCCGGCGACACAAGGACTATCTGGACATGCTCACCGGGGCGGTCGACCGTGGCGACCCGCTCAACGGCAGCCATTATTTCTGGGACTACCTGATTGCCGACATGGGATGCCCGTTCATCAAGCGCGAGCTACTGCAGAAGAACCCGGCCCGTGTGCCGTTCGTGAACTGTTGGGACACGGTTATCGAGCGTTCCAGCACCTATGATCCCGACCTGATCCTCCGTCACCTTGAGGTGTCGCAGAAAGATCATTGCGTTTAAGGCCGTGCTGCCACCAGCCCAGTTGTTTCCGAGAGCCCGCGAGGGATGACGATGCACGCCCCTGTGATTGAGGCGCAAATGCTAGGCAAAGCCTATGCGATCTTCAAACGGCCGCAGGACCGGTTGAAGCAGATGCTTATGGGCCACCGGCGCAAATATTACGACGAGTACTGGGCGTTGCGGGATGTCTCGCTGGAGGTTCGCCCCGGCGAGGCGGTCGGGCTGATCGGCCGCAACGGCTCCGGCAAGTCGACTTTCCTGCAGCTTCTCTGCGGCACGCTGACGCCGACCTCCGGCCGCATCGCGGTAAATGGGCGCATCGCCGCACTGCTGGAACTGGGTGCCGGCTTCAACCCCGAATTCACCGGCCGCGAGAACGTTCATCTCGCCGCCTCGGTGCTGGGCCTGTCGAGCGAGCAGATCGCCGAGCGCTATGACTCGATTGCCGAGTTTGCAGGTATTGGCGACTTCATCGAACAGCCGGTGAAGCTCTATTCCAGCGGCATGTACGCCCGCCTTGCCTTCGCGGTGATGGCCCATGTCGATGCCGACATCCTGGTCGTCGACGAGATCCTCGCGGTCGGTGACGCTGCCTTCACTCAGAAATGCATGCGCTTCATCCACCGCTTCAAGGAGCACGGCACCCTGTTCTTCGTCTCGCACGATATCGGTCAGGTCAGCGCTCTCTGCGACACCGCCGTGTGGCTCGACCAGGGAAGCGTGCGGGCGGCGGGGCCAGCCAAGGAGGTCTGCCACGACTATCTGGCCGACCTGTACCGGCAACAGGACGACGCTGGCCGGTTCCAGATCGGCGGACGTCGGGCACCGCCACCCTCGCTGCCTCAGCGACAGGCGGAGCGGTCTCCCGGACGGGACATCCGGCACGAGCGGCTTCAGGCATCGGAGTGGTCGAACAGGATCGAGTTGTTCGATTTCAATCCGAACGCCCCGTGGTTCGGCAACCGTGGCGCAACCGTGGAGGGCGTGCAGGTCACGACGCCCGAAGGCGTGGTGCTGTCGAGTTTCCATGGTGGAGAGGATGTGGTGCTTCGCATCGTCTGCCAAAGCCACGTTGCCCTGACCCAGCCCATCGTCGGATTCCTGGTGAAAGACCGGCTGGGCCAGCCCTTGTTCGGCGACAATACATTCATCACGTTCCAGGAGGACCCGCCCGTTATTCCTCCCGGCCGTACTTTTTGCGCAGCCTTCCAGTTCCAGTTACCGTATCTGCCTGTCGGCGACTATGCGGTGACAGTGGCTATCGCCGAGGGAACTCAGAGCGATTGTGTCCAGCATCACTGGCTGGATGAGGCGTTTTTCCTTAAAGTGGTGTCAAGCCATGTTGCCCGCGGGCTGGTTGGCGTGCCTATGCAGCGCATCGAACTGAAACTGATGTAGGGAGCAACTTTTTGAGTGTCTGTTTGTAGCAGTCACACGCTGACTCCTGAGGAACGAGCCGCTTCAGGCGTCTGGAGAGGATCGAGATGAAGGCGATTTGAAGGATGGCGAGGAGATGCTCCTTCGTCCGCTCGACGATGGTGTTCAATCGGCAATATCGACTGATCGGCCATCCGATCCCGGAAACCCTCCGCCCGATCCTGAGCCACCGCCCGCCGCGTCCGGAGGGGAGCGCGACCGGAAGCCCCGCCTATTCCGCCACTTGCGCCAAGGCGAAGCACTGGCGCTCGAATTCCCGCGCGAAGGCGGCGGCGTCGCACAGGCGGGAGGTGCGCATCAGCGGACGCAAGCCCTTGCGCTGGGCCGCCAGCCCTTCCCGGTCGGCGGCGAGCGCTGCGGCCTTCCGGATGTAGTCCTCGGGGTCGGCGGCGATCAGGTCCGGCCGGCCCAGTGCCGTCAGCAGCGAGGCGCCGACGCGGGCGGCGTGACGGTCGCCCCGCAGGGTCAGCAGCGGCACGCCCATCCACAGCGCCTCGCAACTCGTCGTCGTCCCGTTGTAGGGAAAGGGGTCGAGCGCGATGTCCATCCGGCCGTAGGCCTTCAGGTGCCCGTCATTGTCGGGGACCCGCGCCAGCAGTTCGATCCGGTCGGCGGCGATGCCGTGGGCGGTGAACAGCCCGCGCACCCGCTTGCGCACCGCAGCGTCGATCAGCGGCCCGGCCTTCAGCACCAGCCGGCTGTCCGGCACCGCGTGCAGCACCCGTGCCCACAGCGCCGCGACGGGGGGATTCACCTTGTTCAGCGTGTTGAAGGACCCGAAGGTGACGAACCCGGCCTCCAGGCAGGGCGGCGGCGCCGGATCGGGGGTCGGCCCCAGCGGGCGATAGCACAGGAAGCCGCCGTCCAGCCGGACAAGACGCTCGGCGTGGTGACGGTCAGCCTCGCCCGGCGGATCGGCGACGGCGTCGGTGAAACGGGCGCCGATCGCCGGCAGCCCGGTGGTCGCCGGATAGCCGAGCCACGAGATCTGCACCGGTGCCGGTCGAAGGGCAAAGACACCCAGCCGGTTGCGGGCGGTATGTCCGGTCAGGTCGACCAGCACGTCGATCCCGTCGGCCCGAATCCGCTCCCCCACCGCGGCGTCCGATGCGGCCTGGATGTCGCGCCAGCCGTCGACCGACCGCCGGACATGGTCGGTGATCACGTCCGGCATCTCGACGTTCGAATAGGCGAACAGCTCGACCCGTGTCCGGTCATGCGCCTCCAGCAGGGGCAGCAGGAACATCGCCACCGAATGCAGCCGGAAATCCGGCGAGACGTAGCCGATGCGCAGCCGCCGGCCGTCCAGCGGGCGTGGTACCGGCGCCGGCAGGGGAGACAGTGCGCGCTCGAACCGTTCGCCCCAGCGCCGGTGGGCGGCGCACAGCTCGGCCGGCGCCAGCGGTTCGCGGTAGTTCAGCGCCATCAGCCGGTTGCTGTCGGCGCCGGGATCGTCGGGGCGCAGCTCCGCCACCTTGCGATAAGCCTCCAGCGCCTCGTCGGCATCCCCCTGTGCCTCCAGCGCCGCGGCCAGACCGAACCATGCCTCAACGTAATCGCTCCTGATGGCGACTGCCTGCCGGAAGCTGTGCACCGCCTCGCCGACCCTGCCCAGCCGTCCCAGGACCAGACCCAGATTGTTCAGGACGCCCGCGTCGCGGGGGGCGCGCAGCAGGGCTTGGCGCAGCAGCCGGTCGGCCTCCTCCAGGAAATCGGCGCTGAGCGCGGCGGTCCCGGCCAGGAAGAGGAAATGTCCGTTCTGCGGCTGTCGGGCCGACAGGTCGCGGTAGACCTCGAAGGCCGCCTGCGGCTGGCGGTGGTTGGAGAGCACGGCGGCGAGGTTGAGGCGGGCGTCGATCCAGTCGGGCCGCTCCTCCACCGCCCGGCGGAAGGCGGCGGCGGCGTCCTCGCCATCGCCGCGCGCCGCCAGCGTCACCCCAAGCCCGTGATAGGCCTCGGCGAAGCGTGGCGCGCGCAGGATGGCGGCGAAGAAGCTCCGCTCGGCCTCGGCGAGCGCGCCGCTCTGGTGCAGCGCCAGCGCGAGGTTGTAGAGCCGCTCCGGCGTCGCCCCGCCGGCCTCGATGCTGCGGCGGAACAGCGGCACCGCCTCGGCCGCCGCCCCGGCCATCGCGGTGGCGCTGGCCAGGATGAACAGCGCCTCGGGGTGGCCGGACGCATCGGCGAGCAAGGATTCGGCGAGGGCCTGTGCGCGGGCCAGATCGCCCTTGGCCAGGGCGTCGCCGGCCTCCGCCAGCTTGTCCGCCAACCTGTCCGCCGTCATGCGCCGGTTCTCTTCGTCTGCCCGTTTTCGACGAATGCCGCGAGCCGCGCGGCCACCGCCGCCACCATCTCCTCCCAGTCGCCGGCCCGTCTCTGGCGGAACAGGGTCATGGACGGGTACCAGGGGCTGTCGTCACGGTCGAGCAGCCAGCGCCAGTCCGGGCTGAAAGGCAGCAGCAGCCAGACCGGCCGTCCCAGCGCGCCGGCCAGATGCGCGACGGCGGTGTCGACGGTGATGACGAGATCGAGTGTCGCCACCGCGGCCGCAGTCTCGGCGAAATCATGCAGCAGCCCGTCCAGCGGTACGATGCCGGCCGGCAGGGCTTCCGCCTCGCCTCCCGGCCCGTCTCCAGGCCCGATGCCGCCCGTCAGGGCATCGGCCTTCTGCAGGGCGAAGAACTGGATGTCCGGCAGGGCGAGCAGCGGGGCGAGGGCGGCGGCCGGCATCGACCGCTCGCGGTCGCGGGCATGGGCGGGACGGCCCTTCCACACCAGCCCGACCTTGCGCCGCGGGCCGGCGGCGGCGGCCAGACGGTCGGCCCACAGCGCCTGCCGGGTCGGTTCGGCGAACAGGTAGGGAAGGGCGTCGGGGATGGTCGTCAGCGTCGTGCCGAAGCGGGCGGGCAGGCTCAGCAGCGGCACATGGCGGGCGAAGGGTAGGTCGTCGTGGACGCGGGCCGGGCTGTCGGCTCGCGGCACCACCCGCACCCCGAAGCGGCCCAGGCTGTGCCACAGCAGGGTGAAAAGCGGCAGTTGCGCCTCGAAGACCACCGTGAAGCCGCGCTCCACCAGCAGGGGGAGGTAGCGCACGAATTGCAGCGTGTCGCCGAACCCCTGCTCGGCGGTGACCAGCAGCGGACCGCCGACGGCCAGCGGCCCTTCGCCCTGCCACACCGGCTGGGCGAAGGGCCGGACCTGCTCGCCGAAGCCCTCCCAGCGCCAGCGCCATTCGTACTCCGCCCAGCCCCGGGCGAAATCGCCTTGCAGCAACAGGCACAAAGCGAGGTTCCAGTGGGCGGCCGGGAAGTCCGGGCGCAGTTCCAGCGCCTTCTCGTAGCAGCTCCGCACGCTCAGCGCCGGGTCCAGGCTGCCGCGGGCATTGCCGAGATTGACCAGCGCGCCGGCCACGTCCTGGCTGGACGGGACAGGCGATGCGTCGTCTCCGGCCTCACCCCCGTCAGGTCCGTGCTCCCCGGTCGCGGGCGGACGCTGCATCGCCAGGGCGAGGCCGAGGTTGCTGTAGGCTTCGAAGTAATCGAGCCGCAGGGCGATGGCCCGGCGGTAGCTGGCGATGGCTGCCTCCAGATCGCCGGCTCCCATCTGGGCGTTGCCCAGATTGTTGTGCGCCTCGGCCTCGTCGGGGTTCCCCTCCAGCAGGGCGCCCAGCCGCTCCACCGCTTCGGCGTGGCGGCCCAGCGCCTGAAGCGTCGCGCCCAGATTGGCGTTGGCCCCCAGATGACCGGGAACCAGGACCAGCGCCTTGCCGAAGATGCCGAGCGCGTCCTCGTAGCGTCGCGCGGTGTAGAACAGGCTGCCGAGGCGGTTCCAGCCGTCGGCAGCCTCCCGGGTCCGGCCGGCCTGCTCCAGCGCCATCGCCAGATTGTTCACCGTCTCCGGATTGCCGGGAGCCAGCCGCTCCGCCTGCGCCAGGAAGGCGAGCGCCTCCTCCAGCCGGCCCAGCTGCGCCAGGACGGTGCCGAGCAGGGCGTTCACCTCCGGATCGGCCGGACGGGCCGCCTGCACCGGTCCGTAGAGGGCGAGCGCCTCCTCCAGCCGGCCTTCCCGGTGATGGGCCGCGGCCAGGGCGACCGCCTCCTCGATGCGCAGCGTCTGCGTTTGCGGGGACGGGGGCGGGATCGGCGTGCCGGACATGCTGTCGCTCCGCGGGAAGGCTCAGTAGGCGATGGACAGGCCGAGATGGGGGCGGCCGAAGCGGTTCTCCCCCATGTTGGTCTGGCGGAGCTGGAAACCCCAGTCGAGCTTCAGCGTCACGTAGGGCGGCAGGCTGTAGCGGAGCCCGGGCCCCACCCCCAGCACAACCGTGTGCCGGTCGTCCCCGGCCTGGCGGTGGCGCTGCGACGCCACGCCGTAATCGGCGAAAACCAATCCCTGCAGGCTGTCGCCAAGGTCGCGCTCGCCGAACAGCCGCGCCAGGCTCGTCTCCGGAGAGCGCAGCTCGGTCGACAGCAGCAGCCCCTGGTCGCCCAGCACCTCGGACTCCGCATAGCCGCGCACGCTGGCGTTGCCGCCCAGGCTCAGCTGTTCCGACGGCAGCAGGTTGCCGCTCGACAGCTGCGCCTGCCCCCGCACCAGCCAGGAGAGGTCGGCCGGCAGCCGGGTCAGCCGGTCAACCCCCAGCCGGGCGTAGCTGTAGCGCGCGTCCGCCCCGGCCCGGCTGGTGCGGAACACCCTGTCGCTGTTGCGGTCGCCGATGCCGCCGGGGCTGTGGAACAGGCTGGCGTTGAGCGCCGTCGCACCGGACTCGTCGGGGCGCGAGGCGCTGTAGGCCAGCACCGCCTGGGCGATGTCGGTGCTGCTGCGGAACACCGAACTGCCGCCGAAATCCAGGTTGTTGTTCGACCGTTTCCAATCGACGCCGCCCTGAAGCTCATGGCGGATCGTTCCCAGGTTGGGCAGCGGCACCGCGTAGCGGGCCGAGATTCTGCGAGGAGCGACCGGTCTGGTCGAAGCCGCTGCCGAGGTCGGGGTGGGTCTCGGTGTAGCTGCCGAAGACGGTCAGCGTGTGGCGCCAGGGCAGCGGCACGAACCAGCTGCCGGCATGGGTGACGGAGCGCGGGTCGCCGCCCGGCCCGCGCAGGCCGCGGTCGAGCAGGTCGGGGCTGGCCGAGATCTGGTAGGAGATCTGCTGGTCGGCCCAGAAAGCGTTGCCCCAGTTGAAGCCGGCGAACAGGCGGTCGCGGCCGGTGGCGGCGGTGCCGGTGTTCTCGTAGCCGCCGAAGACGCGGACGGGGAAGCGGTCGGCGGTGCGCAGGACCACGTCGGTGGTGCCGGGCTCGGCGCCTCGCTGGTAGACGAGGTCGGTGTGGCGGAAGGGGTTGCGGTTCAGCCAGTCGATGTCCTCCAGCATGGTGGAGGCGCGGACCCGCTCGCCGGGACGGGTGCGGATCTGCGAGGTCAGCAGGTCGTCGGAAAACCAGCGGTTGCCCTCGGCGGCGACGGCGCCCACCCGGAACTCGACGACGACGATCTGGACGGTGCCGGAGGTGACGTCCTGTTCGGGAACGACGACGTCGACCAGCGGGCGGTCGTGCTCGCGGAACCACAGCACCGTGGTGCGGACGATGTCGTTGAGCCCGTCCAGGGTCAGCGGCCGGCCGAGACGGGAGGCCAGCGCCGCGCGGAAGGCCGGGTCGTCGGGGATGTCGAGGCCGGCGGCGGCGACACCGCGGCGGTCGCTCCCGCCGCGCCGGACGTCGGAGCCGGCGGGGACGAAGAGCAGGCCCTTCAGGTCGGCGGTGACGACGCTGTCGCCGGCGGGGACCGCCGGTGCCGGGGCCGGCAGGGCCGGGGCCTCGGCCGGCGGGTTGGCCGGCGGCTGCTTGGGCGCCACCCGCTCCCAGTCCTGGGCCGCTGCCGGGGCCGCCGCCAGCAGAAGGGCGAGGGAGAGGGAGACGGGGGTGGCGGCGGAACGGCGGGTCATGGGGCGGTCTTCTTGTCGTCGGCGGTGCCGGTGGACGCGCTGGCGCCGTCGATGATGGCGACGGCCGGCTTGTCGTCGGCGCGGAAGGTGGAGAAGCTGGAGGCGGTGGCGAGCGCATTGCCCGTGCCGTCCGTGCCGGCGATGGAGGCCGATCCGCCTCCCGCGCCGGGGCCAGCGCCGGGCCGGGCGTTGGCCGGCTGGCTGTAGACGACCTGGAAGCCGCCGGCGCTGACCGACGCCTCGACCCGGCCGGCCGGTTGCCCGTTCGGCGGCGGGGCGGCGGGCGGCGGCGGGGCGACGAAGGACGTCACCGGAGCCATGACCACGCTTCCCGAACCGGCATTGCCGACCGTGCCGGACGCCGTGCCGCCGATGACCGTGGTCTGCGGCACCAGGGCCGGCGGAACCGGGGCGGGAGCCGGCGGAGGCGGAGCGACCACGACGGGCGTGGTGGGCGTGACGGGCGGCGCCACCACGACCGGCGGGGAAACCACGACGGGGGGAGACACCACCACCGGAGGCGAGACCGGCGTCACCACCACGGGCGGCGGCGAGACCACCACCGGGGGCGAGACCGGCGTCTCCACGACGGGCGGCGAGACCACCACCGGAGGGGAAACCACCACCGGCGGAGGCGGCGGAGATACCGGAGGCGGCGGCGGGGGAGGAGGCGGCGGCGGGGGCGGCGAAGACGTGCCGTTGCCGTAGAGGATCTGGTCGCCGGTCTCGGTGACCGAGCCCGGTGCGTAGGTCGCGTAGGTCTTGCCGGTGAGGACGCCCGGCGTCAGGCCGCCCAGCGTCGTGGTGGGCTGGTCGGCGGAATAGATCAGGAAGCGGCCGCTGGCGGTGCTGAGCGTTGCCGAGCCGCTGTTGTTGAAGACGCCGTTGTCGGCGGCCAGCACCAGCGCGTTGCCGGTCCCCGAGGCCGTGAGCGTGCCGCCGTTCAGCGTGATCCCGCTGTTGACGGACAGGCCCTGGTTGAGGACGCTGATCGTGCCGCCGGTGACGGTGTCCAGCGTGATGTCGCCCGACGCGCTGTTTGTCTTGCCGGCGCCCGTGCGCAGCTCGACCGACACGGCCCCGGTGCCGGCGTCGATCGCCGTGCCGCTCGCCATGGTGATGACGGCGTTGCCGGCGTCGCGCTGGGAGTCGACGACGCCATTGGCCGTCAGGTCGTTGCCGATCAGCGTCAGGGTGCCGTTGTCGGTGGTGATGTTGGCATTGACCAGGATCGAGCGCCCGGCCTGGAGCGTCAGCGCCCCGCCGTTGCCCGACGGGTTGTTCGCCGTGATCGCGCTGTTGATCGTGATGTCGTTGTTGGCCTGCAGCGTCACTGCCGTCCCGGTGTTCAGCACGCTGGTGATGCGCGAGGGCGCCAGCGTCACCGTCTGGCCGGCCGCCATGGCGTATCCCATCGACGACGGCGTCAGCATGACATAGACCCGGCCGCCGGTCCCGTCGCGGGGCGACGAGATGATGAGGGAGCCGTCGGCGGCGACGATGGGGCTATCGCTCCCCAGCCAGGCGCTGGCTTGGGAGCCGATGATGCTGTTGACCTCCGAGATCGTGCCGGAGAGGCCGCTCGTCCCGTTGCCCCAGGTCACAGCACCCGCGCTCGTCGCCGTGCCGTTGGCCCATTGATAGCTGGAGACGGCGTAATTTCCGTTGGCGAGCGTGGTCACCTGATAGCCGACACCGTCATAGGCGGAGGTGCCGACGAGGCTGTTGGCCGCGCTGATCGTGCCGCTCACCCCGGCCGTGCCGCTGCCCCAGGTCGCCGCACCCGCGCCGCTCGCGGTGCCGTTGGCCCAGTTGGTGGACTGGATCACGTAATTGCCGTTCGACAATGTGGTCAGGTTTGCACCGACATAATCGCCGCTGGAGGTGCCGACGAGGCTGTTGGCGGCCGACACCGCGCCGGTGACGCCGGCCGTGCCGTTGCCCCAGGTGACGAAGCCGGCGTTGCTCGCCGTGCCGTTGTCCCAGAAGGTGCCGCGGACCACGTAATTGCCGTTGCTCAGCGGGTTGAGGATGAGGTTGAGGAAATCGCCGCTGGAGGTGCCGACGAGGCTGTTGGCGCTGGACACCGTGCCGGTCACCCCGGTCGATCCGTTGCCCCAGGTCACAGCACCTGCGCTGGTCGCGGTGCCGTTCTTCCAGGAGAGGCTCTTGACCAGATAATTGCCGTTGGACAGCACGGTGATGCCGTCGCCGACCTTGTCGTTGGCGGATGTTCCGATCAGGCTGTTGGCGGCCGAGAGTGTGCCGGTCATGGCGGCGGTGCCGCTGCCCCAGGTGACCGCCCCGACATAGGTCACGGTGCCGTTCGACCAGCCGGTGGATTGCAGCACGTAGGCGCCATTGGCGAGCTGCGTCGCCTGTCCGCCCACCCCGGCGAATCTGCTGGTTCCGATCAGGCTGTTGCTGGCGGACACGACCCCGGTGACGCCGGCCGTGCCGCTGCCCCAGGCGATCGCCCCGGCAGCCATCACGGTCCCGTAATTCCAGTTGCTGGAGCCTGCCAGATAATTGCCGTTCGACAGGGTGTAGACGCTGGACCCGACACTATCGTTGGCGGAAGATCCCACCAGGCTGTTGCTGGACGAGACGCTTCCCGTCATGCCCGTCGATCCGTTGGCCCAGGTCACCGCGCCGGCATTGGTGGCCGTGCCGCTCTTCCAGAACCGGCTGATGAGCAGGTAATTGCCGTTCGCAAGGGCTTTCGCCTCGCCGATCTGATCGCCGGCACTGGTGCCGACGAAGCTGTTGGCGGCGGACACCACGCCGGTCACGCCCGCCGTGCCGCTGCTCCAGGTTGCTGCGCCCGCCGAGGTCATCGTGCCGTTGCTCCAACCATAGGCGGCGACGACGTAGTTTCCGTTGGACAGCGGGGTGATGAGCGAACCGACCTTGTCGCCGGCGGAGCTTCCCACCAAGCTGTTTGTGGCCGATACCACGCCGCTCACGCCGGCCGTGCCGTTGCCCCAGGTCACCGCCCCCGCGCTGGTCGCGGTGCCATTGCGCCAGCTCCCGGCCATCATCACGTAGTTTCCATTGGTCAGGGGCACCATGTTGGTCCCGACCCTGTCGCCGGTGGAGCTTCCCACCAGGCTGTTGGTGGCCGACACCACGCCGGTCACGCCGGCGGTGCCGCTGCCCCAGGTCGCCGCACCCGCCGTGGCCGCCGTGCCGTTCGCCCAGCCCGTGGACATCACGATGTAATTGCCGTTGGACAGGGTGTTTATGAGCGAACCGACGGCATCGTTGGCGGTGGTTCCGACGAGGCTGTTGGCGGCGGACACCGCGCCGGTCACGCCGGCCGTGCCGTTGCCCCAGGTCACCGCACCCGCGCTGGTCGCGGTGCCGTTTGCCCAAGACGCGGACTTGACCAGGTAGTTGCCGTTGGACAGCGTTATATAGCTGATCCCGACGTAATCGCCGCTGGCGGTGCCGACGAGGCTGTTGGCGGCGGACACCGAACCGGTGATGCCGGTGCTGCCGTTGGCCCAGGTCACCGCACCCGCGGCGGTCGCGGTGCCGTTGCTCCAGTTGTAGGACACGACCAGATAGTTGCTGTTGGACAGCGTGGTCCAGCTCGAACCGATCGAGTTGTCGGCGGCGGTGCCGACTAGGCTGTTGGCGGCGGAGATGACGCCGCTGACCCCCGTCACGCCGCTGCCCCAGGTGATGAACCCGGCGTTGGTGATCGTCCCGTTGTTCCAATAGGGATTGTTGAGGAGGAAATTGCCGTTGGCGAGCAGGGTTATGTCGGAGGGATTCTGTCCGATCCTGTCGTTGCTGTAGGCACCGGTCAGGGTGGAGATCAGCGCCCCGGTCAGGCCGTTGAACAGATAGACCGCCCCGGCGTCGGTCGCCGCGAAATCGTCCTGCGACGCGCTGACGACGATGTTGCCGGTCGACAGCGCCTTGACCACGGCGCCGAACTTGTTGCCGGCCGCCGGATTGGGGTCGTTGAGCTGGAACTGCGGGTAGCCGTTGGCGGTGCTGTCGATCACGATGTTCTTGGGATCGAGCAGCAGCGAGCCGGCGCGCCCGGCCGCCGCCGAGGCGTCGCCGGTCCCGGCGAAGGTCAATGTGTCGTGCGACGACACCTCGATCAGGCCGCCGTCCCCGCCATTCAGGCCGGCCTTGGCCGACGCGGCGCCGTAATAATCGGTCCGCGTCTCCGACCACACGATGATCCGGCCGCCGTCGCCGGCAGCGCCCGTCGCGTCGGCGCGCAGGCTGGTGGTCGGGCTGATGCGGGTGGAGCCCGCCTTCAGCATCGCGCCCGACCCCTGATAGTCGCCGCCGACCCGGATCGACCCGCCCTTGCCGCCGCCCGACGCGTCGGCCGACGCGTCCACCATCGTGACGGCGCCGGCGAACAGATCGACCGCACCGCCGGTTTGACCGCCCGTCGCATCGTGCCGGCCCGAGGTGAACAGCGTCGAGTCCGCCTGCGCGCCCGTCACCGACACCTGCCCGCCGTCGGTCGCGCCGCGTGCCGACAGCGTCGAATTCGACGGCGCGATGTAGGTCTTGCCGAATTCAACCGCGACGCTGCCGCCCTTGCCGGCGGTGCCGTCGGCCGACAGCCGGCCCTGGTTCGACACCCGCTCGGCCTTCACCGTCACCGAACCGCCGCGGCGGCCGTTGGCCGACAGCGTGCCGGTGTGCATCGCCAGCCCGCCCGTCTTCACGGCTCCGGCCCCGGTGCCGGTGGTGACGGCGGTGGCCGCCACGCTGACGGTCCCGCCGTCGCCGGCCGCCGTCTTCGCCTCCACCGTGCCCGCCGTCGTGACGTTGCCGCCCGCCGCCGACAGCACCACCCGGCCACCGCGCGTCTCCACCCCGGTGGCGCGGACCAGCCCGCCATTGTTGCCGGCCAGCGCATAGACGTTGCCGCCGGCCGCCTTCAGCTCCGCCGTCGCCGCCTCGATCATCCCCGACGTTTCGACTTTGCCGCCGGCCGTCCCGACCCGCACCAGGACCCGCTCGCCGTCGGCCCCGCTCTCGCTGAGCAGCACCTCGGTCCCCGACGCCAGCGCCGCCGTTCCCTTCGGCGCGCTGATCCTGCCGGAATTCACCACCTCACGCGCGATCAGGACCACGTCGCCGCCGGTCGAGCTGATCTTGCCCAGGTTGGTGACCGTCGCGTTGCTGTCGCCCCGGAACACCAGGCTGCCGCCGGCCATGAAATGCTCGTTCAGCACGTCCATGGTGGAGGCGACGAAGCTGCCGCCGGTCACCACCACGCCGCTGTCGCCGATCACCACGCCCTGCGGGTTGATCAGGTAGAGCGAGCCGGTCGCCTTCAGCGTGCCCAGGATCTGCGACAGGTTGCCGCCGGTCACCCGGTTCAGCGTGGCGCCCGCGCCGTTGTTGACCTGGACGGTGGCGCCCTGGCCGATCGAGAAGTCCTTCCACTCGATGATGCCGCGCGCGGTCGTCTGGTCGACGGTCATGGTGGCGCCGGAGCGGCTGATGCCGCCGCGCCCCGCCACGAAGGCGCCCTCCACCGGCAGCATCGGCGCGGTCTGCGCCAGGACGGCGCTGGTGGGGAGGATGGCGACCGTGGAGAACAGCAGCACCCGCAGGGATCCGTAACGCATCGCACGCACCTTGTTCCAGGAAGATTTGCCGGTTGACTTGAGGGATATGAAGGCTTTGCCGGAGGTTCGGGACAGGCCCGGAACCCCGGCGCGGCGTGCCAGACCATGGCGGTCCTTTAGGGGGTGCAACCTAATGGTTGCTCATCACCATGTTCCATCGTCGAACCTTCGCCCGCAGTGGTTCCCGTGCCGCCGATCCGGTCGGGTTCCGGACGAACATCACGTGGGACTGCCGCCCTGTCTCAAAGTAATTACCTCATTCTGCTATCTTATAGAATTCGCTCAATGCCTGTGAGTCGGTAAATGAAACGAATTGCAACCTCTTGAACAGTTGGCTTTTCGTTATCTTTCACTATCTTTCACTTCCTTTCAGAAGGTTTCATCATCCAATTAGTTGAAAGAAATTATGTTTCTTGCTCTGCGTTCGATTCGTTCGACGCGGCTGTGCTTCGGCTGACGAATGTCACGGTTGCGTGCGAGGGATTGCAGCACCGCTCCTCTTCCGAGGATGGCGTGTTCAATGAAGCGTTGCGGCAGCCGATTCGAGGCGGTGGCTTCCAGGAACACCACCCATGCCTCTCGAAATGAGCGCTTCCTGGCGGCAGTTATTTCAAAAGGCGGCAGCTACCAGTAATTGTCTCGAAGCGGAGTGGCCTGAGCTTTTTCCAGATCGGGCTTTCGAGCTTGCCGACGCCGGAATTCTTTTTGTTGGAGACGGGCGATAAGACCGCCCTAATATTTCATCCTGCTTTTATGTTTCACAATCTTTCATTTTCCGGCTGGCGGCTAGCCTGTATGGTGCCGATGGAAGCCAGAGTCCGGTCATCCTTGAAGGTCGAAAGCGGATCCTTATGGAGGCGAAACGGAAGGCCGCTCATCGGCGGCGTGAGGCTTTCGCCGCCGGATGGCGGGAGAGAAACTCGTGGATCGGGATGTGCGGCGCGTGAAACGGCATTGGATCGCGGCGTGCAGCCTCATCGCCCTGTGCCTGAGCCTGGCCACCACCATAGTGCGGGCGGAACCCGTGCTGGTCGACGGCCGGGACCGTGTGGAGCTGTCGGATTTTTCCATGCGGCGCGATCCGGGTCGGCGACTGTCGATCGATGACCTGCGGGGAGGCGAGGCAGGCTCGTTCACGCCGTCTTCCCGCCTGTCCCAGGACTATAGCCTCGGAATCACCCGCGACGCCTTGTGGCTGCGGACCGAGATCGAGGTTCTTCCCGCGGCCGCCGGGCGCCGCATCCTCACCCTGGCGGTGCCCAACTTCGACCGGATGGAGGTGTGGGCCTCCTGGAGCGTGTCGCCGGACCCGGTCGCGGTCCTGGGCGACCGCGTTCCGCAGTCGCTGCCGGTCCGCCGCAATGCGGCCTTCATCGATCTGCCGGCGGGGCACCACACCCTGTGGTTCCGGGGGGTGACCAGCGGCTCGATGGCCGTCCCGCTCGATCTCTGGCGTCCTGGCGCCCTGATGCGGACCGAGCAGGTCGAGAACCTGATGCATACGGCGCTGATCACCATCGTCGTGCTGCTGGGGGTCGTCGCCCTGGCGCTGGCGGTGGCGCTGACCAGCGTGGCGCTGGCGTTCTACGGCGTTTCGGCTCTTGCGGCCGCCGGACACATCCTGGCGATGACCGGCCTGGACAGGCTGCTGTGGGGGCGGCACGTGCTGCCCGGTGACAACAATCCCTTCGTCTGGCTGGTCGTCTCGGGAGCGTTCGGCATCGGGTTCCTGTTCGCGGCGCTGCCGATGCGCCGCGATGTCCGGTGGATCGCCCCGATCCTGGCGACGCCGATCCTGTTCGGTGTCCTGATGCTCGCGGTCTACGATCTGTTCATCGAGGGCGACCTGGAGCCGGACGTGATCCTGCGCCCGCGCAACCTTGCGCTGCTGATCCTGGTGACGGGTCTTGCCGCCAGCATCCAGTCCTGGCTGGCCGGCGGGCACCGGGCCGCGCGTTACATGATTGCCGGCTGGACGGTGCTCGCGGCCGGCAACGTGGTGACGGCGCTGCGCAATGCCGGCATCGTGCCGTGGGTGGAATCGACCTACTTCCTGCCGGTCTACGCGCCCATGGCCGAAATGCTGCTGTTCGGGGCGATGATGGCGGCGCAGTTGCGTCTGCTGCGGGTGGAGAAGGACAACGCCCAACGTGCCCTGGTGGTCGCCCTGCGCCGCAACGAGGCCGAACTGGCGGACCGGGTGACGCAGCGCACGGCGGCGCTCGATCACGCCAACATGGCGTTGCAGGATCGCGAAGCGCAGCTTCGCCGGACCCTGGAGGCGGTGCCGCTCGCCATCGTCATCAGCCACAGAACCCGCGTGACTCCCCTCTATGCCAACCGGCGCGCGCGGGAGTCGCTGGGGGGCAGCGATCTCTATCACGATCCCGCCGACCGCGACCGGCTGCTGACCCTGCTGGAGCGCGACGGGCGGGTGGAGAACGCCGAGATCGAGATGCTGGACGCGGCCGGCATCCGGTTCTGGGCGCTGGCATCGATGGTGCCGCTGGACTACCAGGGCCAGCCGGCCCGGCTGCTCGCCGTCAACGACATCACCAGCCGCAAGCAGCTCGAACAGGAGCTGACAAAGGCGAAGGAGATGGCCGACGCCTCCGTCGCGTTGGAACGGGCCGCCCGCGAGGCCCAGCGCCAATTCCTCGCCATGATCAGCCACGAGTTCCGGACGCCGCTGGCGGTGATCAGCACCGCTGCCCAGAACATGGCGCTGACGGCCGGGGACGAGGCCACCGTACAGCGTGTGCAGCGGATCGAACGGTCGGTGCGCCATATGAACGGCATGATCGACGCCTGCCTGCTGGACGACCGTATCGAGGGGGCGGGCCTGATGCTGCGCTCCAACCGGTTCGATCCGGCAGCTCTGCTCCGCCGGATCGTAGAGGCGGCCGAAGGGGCGTCTCCGCATCACACCTTCGCCGTGAGGCTCGACGACGTGCCGGACCTGACCGGTGACGAACCGCTTCTGGGCATGGCGCTGGCCAACCTGATCGAGAACGCGGTGAAATATTCCGGCCCGGCCAGCGTGATCGAGGTCGGGCTGCGGCGGGAGGGGCACGAGACCGTATTCTGCATCGCCGACCGGGGGCCGGGCATTCCGGAGGGCGAGCGTGAGCGCATTTTCGAGAAATATTACCGGGGAGCCGGCTCCGCACGTATTCCGGGAGCGGGGCTGGGGCTGCATCTGGTCCGCCATATCGTGTCGGCCCATGGCGGCACTGTCGGCATGCGGAACCGGCCGGACGGGGGGACGCTGTTCACGATCCGGCTGAACGTCCTGGAAGACCTGCCGGCGGATGGCGATGACGGATTCGGCTGGGGAAGCATCCCGGAGAGGGCGAAGAACGGAAATGGCTGAGACTGGAGGGCCCGCGGCGATGCTGGACGTGCTGGTTGTCGAAGATCATGCGGATCTGAGCGAGGAGATTGTCTCCTATCTCCAGGCCCGCGGCATGACCGTGCGCGCTGCCGATTGCGGCCGGGCGATGGATCGGGCCATCGCCGAGCGTCGTCCCGACCTGATCCTGCTCGATCTCGGCCTGCCGGAGGAGGACGGCGTATCGATCGCCCAACGGTTGGCTGCCGGTGTCCGGCCCGGCGAACCCGAACTCGGCGTGGTGATGATCACGGCGCGCGGTCGTGTCGAGGACCGCATTCTGGGCCTGAATGCCGGAGCCGACATTTATCTGGTCAAGCCGCTGGACATGCGCGAACTGGAGGCTGCCATCGGCTCGGTGGTGCGTCGTCGCCGCGGTCCGGCCGGCCCCGCCGCGCTTGCCCAGCGCCCATGGCGTTTGGAAGCAACGCACTGGCGTCTGATGACGCCGGGCGGAAAGGCGGTCGCCCTCAGCGACGCCGAGGTCAAGCTTCTGGCGCCCTTCTTCGAGTTCCCCGAGCAGGTGATCCAGCGGCGCGTGCTGGCCGAGCGTCTGATGGTGGACGACCGCAGCATCGACCTGCTGATTCACCGGCTGCGCCGGAAGGTGGAGGGCGAGGCCGGGGAAAGCCTGCCGGTACGGACCTTGCGGTCTCGTGGCTATGCCTTCGCCGCACCTGTCGCACCTTGAGGAAGCGAGCGGGTCCCCATTTCCGGTTCACCCTCGCCGCCGGCGTCAGGACGAGGCAGCCGTCAAAGCGGCGCTCACCCTGCCCTGGAGCAGCGGGCAGGCGGAGGGGCAGGTCAACAAGCTGAAGCTGATCAAGCGTCAGATGTACGGACGCGCCAGCTTCGATCCGCTGCGCCGTCGCGTCCCCCTTGCAGCCTGATCCACGCAAAGTGCGGGAGAACCGGAAAACGGGGACCATCTCACAGATCGGATTTGCGGCATAACCGGAACCAGAGCCAAGCTTGTTCCAGCCGCAAATCTGTCCGGGAAACCGGGACTGTCTCCCTATTCTTCGCGGAACGCTTTCCGGAAGCCGTCCTCGATGGGCTGCACGAGGTAGTGCAGCAGTGTGCGCTCCCCGGTGACGATCAGGGTTTCCACCGGCATCCCCGGCAGCAGACGGATTTCCGGGAGACGGTCGAGCTGGCCGGGATCGACGGCGACGCGGGCCTGATAATAGGGCTGTCCGGTCCGCTCGTCCGTCACCGCGTCGGCAGAGACGCGGAACACCGTGCCGTCCAGCTGCGGTGTCGTGCGGCTCTTGAACGCGCTTAACACCACCTTGGCGGGCAGCCCGGTATGGACCACGTCGATGTCCGTCGGGCTGATGCGGGCGTCGACCACCAGGCGGTCATCCAGCGGCACCAGGTCCAGCACCGTCTCCCCCGGCGACACGACCGCCCCGGACGCGAAGCGGCGCAAGGCCATCACCGTGCCGGCCTCCGGTGCAAGCAGATCGCGCCGGTCCAGGCGGATGCGGGCGGCCGACAGTTTTTCCTCCGTCTCGGCACGACGGATCTGCACGTCGCGCAACTCCGCCGCCACCTCGCTCTGCCGGTCGTCGCGCAGGGTGAGGATCTCCTGCTCGGCCTGGGCGATGCCCTCGCGCGCTTGGGCAATGCGGTTCGCGAGGTCGCCCTGTCCGCCTTCCAGATCGACCGCCTGCCGCATCAGGGCGAGCAGGCGCGGCTTGCGCTCCAGCCCCTTGTTGACCATGTCGGCGACGGCCTCGGTCTCTTCCCGGATCAGGGCCAGCTGCCTGAGCCCGGCCCGGCGCTGGTCCTCCAAACCGGCGATCTGTGCCTCCAGCTGCGCGATGCGCTGCCGGGTCATCAGGATGCGCCCATCCAGGCTGGCTTTGCGGCTGGTGAAGATGCGTTCCTGTCCGGCGACGATCTCCGCCACCGCCGGATCGCCGGCGCCAAGGCGTTGCGCCAGGAGCGGGATCGGCGCAAGCGACAGGGCACCGTCGCGCTCGGCCAGCAGGCGGGCTTCCTGGGTCAGCAGGGAGCAGAGTTGCCCATCCAGCAGCGTCGCGGTGGACCGGGCCTCCAGATCGTCGAAGCGGATCAGGGGCTGTCCGGCGTTGACCCGGTCGCCGTCCCGCACCAGGATCGCCGCAATGACGCCGCCGTCCAGATGCTGCACGGCCTTGCGGTTGCTGTCCGCGGTGATCGTTCCGGACGCGACCGCGGCGCTGGCAAGCGGCGTGAGGGCCGCCCAGGCACAGAAGCCGCCGAAGCCCGCCAGCGAGAGTGCCAGCCCTGCGGCGACAAGGCGCCCGACCGGCGGGCGCGCCAAGGGATCCCCGGTCATTCTGGCTCCACGCTGTGCAGTTTCGGCACCGGTGCCGCAGGAGGTCCAATCCGGTCGCCCGCAGCGTCCGGTAGCGCCGGCCGGGCCGCCACCGGATGCATCGTCCGGCGTTTCAGAGCGTCCAGAACCTCGGCGCGCGGGCCGAATGCTTCGATCCGGCCATCGCGCAAGGCCAGGATGCGGTCGACCTGGGCCAGCGTGCCGGGGCGGTGGCCGATGACGACCACGCAGGCCCCACGGTCCTTCAGGGCAGTGATTGCGCGGTTCAACGCCTGCTCGCCCTCGGCGTCCAGACTGGCGTTCGGCTCGTCCAGCACCACCAGCTTCGGAGCGCCGTACAGCGCGCGGGCCAGCGCCACCCGCTGGCGCTGGCCGCCGGACAGGAAGGCGCCGCCGTCGCCGACCTGGGTGTCGTATCCCTGCGGCAGGCGCAGGATCATGGCGTGGCAGTCGGCCTGGGTCGCAGCCTCCACCACGGCCCGGGGATCGGGGTCGCCCATCCGGGCGATGTTCTCCGCCACGCTGCCGGCGAACAGCTCCACGTCCTGCGGCAGATAGCCGATGTGCCGGCCGACGTCGTCGCGCCGCCACTGGAACAGGTCCGCCCCGTCGAGCCGCACCACCCCGGCAAGCGGCGGGTGCAATCCGACCAGCAGGCGCGCCAGCGTGGATTTGCCGGCAGCCGACGGCCCGATGACCGCCAGGGCTTCTCCCGGCCGCGCGTCGAACGAGATGTTGTGCAGCACGGCCCGCCCCGGCGTCGCGCCACCCGGTTCCCCGCCCTGTTCTCCTCCGCCGATGCGGAAGGCGACGTTGCGCACGGTGAGCTGTCCGACCGGCTTTGGCAAGGGCAGTCCGGGCACGCGCCGCCGTGGCCGCAGGAAGGCGGCGGACAGGCGCCGCCAGGCGTCCCGCCCGGCGCTGACCTGCCGCCAGCCGCCGATGGCCTGCTCGACCGGGGACAGGGCGCGCCCGACCACCAGGGAGGAGGCCATCATGGAGCCGGCGCCCATCTCGTGGCGCACCACCAGCCAAGCCCCGGTGCCGAGCAGGACCACCTGCACAAGCTGGCGCACGAACTTGGTGACGTTGAGCAAGACCGCACCGCGGCGATGGGCGCGGTCCTGCGCATCGAGGGCAAGGCTGTGGTCGCGGCCCCAGCGGCGGGCGAGCCCGGGCAGCAGATGCATGGCATCGACCACCTCGGCATTGCGCAAGGCGGCCTCGGCGGTGGCGACCGCGCGGTTGCTGGCAACCGTCGCGTCGCGCAGGCAGGTGCGGGTGACCCGGTCGTTGACCAGCGCCAGGGCGAACAGCAGCAGGGCGGAGGCCACCGCCAGATGCCCCAGCACCGGGTGGAGCGCGTAGATCAGCGCGAGGTAGACCGGGACCCACGGAACATCGAACAGGAAGGCGGCGCCGTTGCCGAGAACGCTGTGCAGCGTGCCGAGATCCTTCAGCATCGCTGTCCCGTCCCGCCGCCCGAGCAACGCCGCCTCGACCATGCGGTCCAGGACCGGTGGGGCGAGGCGGCGTTCCAGCCAATCGCCGAGCGTGCCCAGCAGACGGGCCCGCAAGAAATCGAGCGCGCTCAGTAGGGCAAGGGCGCCGGCGGTGATCAGCGACAGGAACAGCAATGTCGGCAGGCTGCCGGAGGGCAGCACACGGTCGTAGACCTGCATCATGTAGAGTGACGAGGCCAGCATCAGGATGTTGATCAGCAGGCTGAATCCCGTTGCCCAGACCAAGGGGGCCCGGCAACGGGACAGAAGGCCAGCCGTGTCCGTCACGTCGACGCCATCCGGAGGGCCGGAACATGGCGGCTGTCGCACGCTCAGCCATCCTGAGGGTCGCGGGGGGCGGCCTTCTGCGAAGCCGCCGCAGTGTTGGTGCCCGTCTTCAGGGCCTGGAGCATGCTTTCGGCCGCACCGGTCGCCGACCCGGCGTCGGCCGACGCCGAGCCGTTGAACGGGCTGGCCTGCTGCGACGCCGAACGGGCGGTGAGCGCCGATTGCAGCATCGACAGGGCCGCCGCGGCGTTGGAGCGGTCGGCGGCGGGGCGCGGTTCGGCTGTGGCTGCGGCGGTTGCGGGCGTCGGCGGCGCATCGGGTTGCGAAGTGGCCTGGGGGGCGGAGTTGTGGGCGGCCTGGGAGGTCGCTTTCGCGGACGCGGCCGGTTCGGCCCCGGCGGCATAGCGGGTAAAGGCGGACTGGTAGACCGACGCGTCGAAACCCATCGACGTCAGCTTGTCGTAAGCCTTGAATTCCTTCGACTGGGTGTCGTCGGTCGGCAGCTGATCCGCGCCCTGCTGGTCGGCATACCGGTCCCGCCGGCTCGAAATGACGAAGCCCATGCTTTGCCCCATCTCTTCGAGGGCGTTCCCGCTGTCGGCGTATTTCGCCTGGGAGGCCTCGAACGCCTTGCCCGCCTGCCTGACCTGCACGGCATAGTCCGCGTCCGAGACCTGGCCCTTGCCGTGGGCCTGGTCGAGAGCGGACATGGCGGCAAGCGCGCGGTCGCCGGCCTGTCCCCGCTCGCCCACCTGACGGCTCAGGTCCGCCATTTTCTGACCCGCCTGCGCTTCGCCTGCCGTCGCCGGGGATTGCGTCATGAAGAGGTCGAACCCTGCCGTCTTGGCAAGATGGTTCAGGCCGTCGACGACCTCGTCGGCACTCATCTTGCCCGAGGTCACCAGCCCTTCCAGCATCCCGCGGGCCTTCGGGTCCAGATACTGGAAGGCATCGGCCGCGGGACCTTTGAGCGCCTTGGCGAGCTTCCCCACGGACACGCTGTCGCCGGTCGGGGTGCCGGTGCCGGCCGAAACGGAGGATGGGGTGGTGGAGGGCGCCGAGTCCGCAGCGCGCCGGGTTCCACCTGCCGAAGACAACGGTGCGGGGGATCGCCCGATATGATCGATAGACATGGTCATTTCCCCGTCCTCCGGTTGATATTCTCTCCGGCCAGATTCCTTTCACAAGATTATTAGCGAAATGTTAAAATTCCATGGTTCATAATCAAATAGCGTCAGGTCAAAAGAGTAGGAGAAAGAGAATAGAATTCTAATCGTTAGAATTCTAAGGAATTTTCAGTGAAACCCTTGTAACCATGCAATCTTCCGCATGAAAACGCGGGAAAAGATTTGAAACCAAACTAAGTTGATTAAAAATCTCTATATACAACCCTTTGGACGTAATTTATAAGCGTTACCACCGCCACGACATCGCGGCGTGTGCAAATGCAAGAAATTTTACTACCGGAAAGGCATCCAATGACGACGTGGTTTGGCGGTCCCGGGAACGATGTTCACGATGCTCTCCCGGATGAGACGACGCTCTATGGCGGTGCCGGTAATGACGATCTGCTTGGAACGACCAGCGCAGATCTCATCTCCGGCGACGATGGAAATGACACGCTGTATGGGTGGAGCGGAAACGACACCATCTATGGCGGAACCGGGGACGACCTTCTTTACGGCAACAATGAAAACGATCTGCTGGTGGGGGAGGCCGGAAACGACACGCTCGTCGGCGGCAACAACAACGATACTCTCTATGGCGGTGCCGGAAACGACCTGATCTACGGCGACGGCGGGGATGCGCTGGGACAGGATGTCCTGGCCGGCGGGGCCGGAAGCGACACCTTGTACGGTGGGGCTTACAACGACACCTATCTGTTCACCTTCAACGCCGATGGACAGGATTACATTTCCGACAGTTCAGGGGAGTACGACACTCTGAACATCGGCGGGGTCACGAACATCTCCGGCCTGGAGTTCCATCGGGCGACCTATTACAGCTCCAGCAACGATTCCAATGATCTCGTCGTCCAGCGGGTGGGGGACAGCGCCGTCAGCGAGTTCGTTTACATCGACAATTACTGGAGCGGGACGGCGCCGGGCGCCGGGCGCGTGGAGTATCTCTACGTTGGCGGAACCACTTACTGGTTCAACAGTGTCACGCAGAATCTTTGACCTTGCGCGCTGACGAAGCATTTCGCCGCTGACTTCGGTCCATTGGCGGTCATCGGTGCGATGGCCGCTTCAAAACATTCTCAAGGCTTGCCTGCCGCAGGAACGATCTGCCGGACAGGCCGCCGCAAAGGCAAAAAGGATTCAAAAATGAACGCCATTCTCAAGGGTGCCGTCGGCTTTGCGGTCGCGTCGTTCGTCTCGCTGGGGGCCGGCGCGGCTTCGGCGCAGTCCGCCGCGACGCTCACGCTGAAGGACAACACCGCCGTGTCCTTGACCTACCAGACCAGCAGCTGCGTCGGCACCCTCAATCAGTCCTGGCCGTCCTCGATCCTGGCCGGTTCGTTCGCCACCCGCACGGCCACAAGCTCGCTGACGTCGAACGGGTGCAGCGTCACCTATCAGCGGGCCGACAATGGCCGTTCCTGCCGCTTCGTCGCCACGCGGCTCCGCAGCTCGCTGACCGGCCCGTGGAATTACCCGACGGTCAACACGACCGCCAGCGGCAGCGGGATCACCTGCACCTACACCATCACCAGCGTCAGCTCGAACGGCGACTGGGCCGTGACGCTGAACGTGAACTGATCGTAGCCCGGGCGTCCGGCCGCATCGCGTGGCGGCCGGACGCCTCTCTTTTCCAAGGAGGGATGTTGCGATGATGATCTCCGGCCAGAGCGTGGCAAGCACCGCCGTCACGGTTAAAAGCGCGAAGGTCTCTGCGGACGCGCGCGCGAACGCGACGGCGGACGGCGGGGCCGCCACCGCCACCGCCACCGCCACTGCCTCCGCCACCGCCGGGGGGAGCGCGGTGAAGAAGGACTTCGCCACCGTCGCCAAGGACGCCCGTGCCGCGCTCGATGCCGTTTACCAGCAGCGCGGCAAGGCCATGGACATGCACACGTCCGGCAAGGACTGGGAAGCCGCCTTCCAGGGCATGGACCGTCGCGCGCTCTATGCCGTCGCCAGCAATGCGGGCGGCCAGTTCAGCAAGGACGAGCAGGGCGCGGCCGACTTCCTGATGGGAAAGCAGGTGGAGCAGGCGCAGGGCATCGATTCGGCCAATCCCGCCAGCATCGCCGCCTTCCAGGGAAATCTTGCGAACGCGATGAAAGCCGGGGCCAAATTCCTCGACTCGGTCAGCGACGAGGAAAAGCAATCGGTGAACTGGGCCATGTCCCGCGCGTCGATGCAGCAGAGCCATGAAATGCTTGCGGAACGGGACGGGCAGCCGGTTGAGAACCTGGACAGCGACAATCCGCTGGTCAAGGTCATCAAGGCCGCGTTGAGCGCGGCAAAAGGCGACCCCGCCCGCGAGCGGAGCGAAGGCCGCATCGACAGTCTGGAAAGCCTGAAGAGCCAGCCCTGGGCGAAGGGCCTCGAAACGCAGATCGACCAGGCCCACCGCGCCTCGACCAAACAGGGGTCCCTGCTTGACAGCAAGGTGTGACGGAAGGGGTGTGACGGAAAAGCCGTGACGGGACTGGGCAGGGCAGGCCGCAGGAAAGCCGCTCAGGGCGGCGCGACCACGACCCTGTCGCCCACCCGCACGCCGTCGCGGATTTCCACACCGGCCGGCGTCGCCTCGCCGAGGGTGACGGGAACCTCCTCCTCGGCACCGCTCGCCGGATCGCGCCGAAGCACCGCGGGTCCTGCGGCGGTGCGCCGCACCGCTTCGGGCGGCAGGACGATGCCGGCCGGGTTGTCGTGCAGGGTGATCGACAGGGCGGCCGACATGCCGATGCGCACGGGCGTGCGCTGCTCCTCCGTCAGCGACGGCAATTCCACCCGCAGGGCGAAAGACGCGCCCGGCGCCCCGTTCTCCGCCGGCGTCGCCTGATGCGCGACCCAGGCGAGGCGCCCATGCAGCGGGCCGCCTGGAAAAGCGTCGCCGGTCACCGTCACCGGCTGGCCGACGCGCAGGCGGTTGACGTCCATCTCGTCCACGCGCGCCGTTACCGCCACGCTTTCCAGTTCGGCGATCAGAAGCAGAATCTCGGTTTCCAGTCACGCTGCTGCCGGTCTCCACGGCGGTGGCGCCCGTCTGGGCGGTTGCCGGCGGCTTCAACACCAGCCCGGATACCGGCGCCGCCACCGTGGCGCGGCCGCGCTGCTCCTGCAAATCCGCGAGCCGGGCAGTCGCGGAGGCGAGGTCCAAGTCCGCCAGGCGGCGGGCCTCCGCTCCGCCGCGGCGGAGCAGGGCGTCCAGATCCTCGCGCGCCGTCGCCAGGGCGGCGGCCTGGCCCTCCGCCTGATGGCGCAGATCCTCGTATTCCTGGCGAGGGATGATGCCCTGGTCGATCAGTGGCTTGGCGTCCCGCAGGCGCCGTTGCGCCTGGGCGGCGTCGCGTTCCGTGCCGGCGACCTGACGGCGGGCGCGGGACACCTCGGCGCCGCGGGACCAGTCGGCCAGTTCCCCGACCCGCTGCGCCGCCTTCAGCATGGTGGCTTCGGCGTCGCGCAACCGCAGATCCAACTCGAAGGAATCCATGACGAACAGCGGCTGGCCGCGCTCCACGCGCTCGCCATAGGCGAATCGCTTGTCCCGAACCATGCCGCCGAACGGCGCGATGACGTTCACCGTGCGGGCGGGCTCGATGGTGCCGACCAGGGAGAGGCGTGCCGTCACGGGCGTGGCTTGCGCGATGATGGTGGCGCCCGGCGCATGTTCCGGTGCTGCCTGTGCCACCATCGCCGGGCCGGACCTGTCCCCCCCGGGAAACAGGCCGGTGCCGGGCGAGGCGGCCCAGCCACCGAGCGCGGCCACCGCAGCCACTGCCGCCACCCCCACGACCTTCGCCATGCCGATCCTGGGCGATCCCGTCATGCCCGCAGCTTCCTTCATGGCTCACTCTCCCCGCAGGGCCTGGATTGGATCGAGGCGGGAGGCGCGCAGGGCCGGCAGGATGCCGAAGAGCAGGCCCACCAGCACCGACATGCCCAGTCCCAGCGGCAAGGCCGCGGCCGGCAGCGCGAAGGGCCAGCCGGCGGACCGCGCATAGACCGCCGCCGCTGCGATGCCGAGCACGGTGCCGAGAATCCCGCCGCCCAGCGACAGGACGGACGCTTCGACCAGGAACATGCCCAGTATGTCGCGTGGCCGTGCGCCGAGCGCGAGACGGATGCCGATCTCCCGCCGCCGCTCCACCACGCTCATCAGCATGACGTTCATCACCCCGACGCCGCCGACGATCAGCGAAATCCCGCCGACCGCCGCGAGCAGCAGCGTATAGACCTGCATCTGCTCGGCCATGGCGGCGATCATCTGGCGGGCGCTCTGGACCACCACGGGGCGGGGATGGGGGGCATCGGCGAAATGCGCGGCCACGGCGTGCCGTGCCGCCGTGTCGTCGGTGTCCGGTGCCATGCGGGCCACCAGCGCCGTCAATCCGGTGTCCGCGGCGATGCGCCGCAGGCCGGGGAGGGGAACGAGCGCTGCGCCGTTCAGGTCGACCGGAAGCAGCGGGTTGGGGAGCGTTTCCTCCAGGATGCCGATGACCGTGTAGCGGTATCCGCCCAGGCGCAAATCGTCGCCGACCGCCGGACCGGCTCCATCCGGGCCATCATTCCAGCCGTCCTTCCGGCCGCCATCGCCGCCAAGCTTCCGGGCCAGCCCGCCGCCCAGCACCACGAAGCTTTGCGATCCGTCGAACGCGGACAGGAACCGCCCTTCGGCCATGCGCAGACGTGCCACCGCCGCAAGGTCGCCGGTCACCCCGGCCACGCTTGCCACCGCGCGGGCGCGTCCGTGCGCCAGTTCCATTCCGGTGACGGCGATGGGAGCGACCGCCACCAGTCCGGACCGCCCGAGCAGTGCCGAGGCGTCGCCTGGCATCAGCGGCGCCGGCCGGCCGGCCTGGGCGGTGTCCGCCTGGATCGCCAGCAGGTCGGTGCCCATCGCCCGGAACTGGCCCAGCGCCTGCCGCTTGGCGGCGTCACCGACGCCAAGCATGGCGATGACCGCCGCCGTGCCGATCCCGATGCCCAGCAGCGCCAGCAAGGATCGCTGCCGTACCGCCCGGAGGTTGCCGAGCGCGTCGGCCACCAGCGCACGCCACAGGCCGGGACCGCCAGCCTCCTCCGGCTCCGCCGCATCCGTTCCGGCAGGAAAAGAACCGGTCGTGGGCGATCCGGTCATGCGCTTGGCGTCCGGGATGCCGCGTCCTCCGGGGCGGCCACCCGGCCGTCCCGCATGAGGATGCGGCGCGGGCAGCGCGCGGCAATGGCAGGGTCGTGCGTCACCACGACGATCGTCACGCCGGTGTCGGCATTCAGTGCGGCGAACAGGTCGATGATCCGCCGGGCCGACTCGCTGTCCAGGTTGCCGGTCGGCTCGTCGGCCAGGAGCAGCCGGGGCTTGCCGACAATGGCGCGGGCGACGGCGACGCGTTGCCGCTGGCCGCCGGACATGGCATCGGGCCGATGATGCGCGCGGTCGGCCAGCCCCACCCGCTCCAGGGCCGCCATCGCCCGGTCGCGGCAGGAGCGCGGCGAAAGGCCCCGGTACAGGAAGGGCAGGGCCACATTGTCCAGGGCCGACAGCCGGGGCAGCAGATGGAAGGATTGGAAGACGAAGCCGATGCAGCGGTTGCGCAGCCGGGCGCGCCGGTCCACCGATGTCGCGCCCAAATCCTCGCCGTCGAACAGGACGCGGCCGGCGTCCGGCCGATCCAGCAGCCCCAGCAGGTTGAGCAGCGTCGACTTGCCCGATCCGGACGATCCGGTGATCGCGCAAACCTCGCCCGCCCGGATGGCGAGCGACACGTCGCGCAGCACCGGGACCCGCGCCGCTCCGGTGCCATAGGTTTTGTGAACGCCCGTAAGGTCGAGCATGGGCAGGCCGTCCCGCTTCGATGCACCGCCCGAAGGCTGTGCAGCTTCTAGCCTGTACGCACATCGCTTGCAAGCATGGGTGGAGAAAACAATCGTCTTCCGTTAATCTTCCAACCCTGTTTCAAGGCGGATGGGGAAGGGCTGGGCGGTTTGGGAGCGGAGTTTGCAACGTGTGAGGGCCGTCTCGCGGTCTTGATCGCGCTGGCGGGTGCCTTGCTGGCCGCCGCCTCGCTTTGGGCCGGCACCGTCCGGGCGCAGACCGTGCCCGTGCGGTCCTATGCCCAGCCGGGCACGCCGGTGCCGGCGGTTGTTCCGGGACCGGAGCTGCCCCTGACCCTGCCGGAAGCGGTCTATCTGGGCCTGCGCCAGAATTCGGCGGTGCGCGGCGCCTATCTGCAACGGGTCCTCGACAGCTTCAACCTGCGCGTCGCGGAATCGCTGTTCTCGCCGAAAGGCGTCCTCATCACGTCGGCGCTCATCGACCGCACCGGTTCCAGCCGGAACGGCGAACTCCGTGCGGCACCCACGGTGCAGTTGCTGACCCCGCTTGGCACCACCATCAGCTTCGGCTGGGATGTCGGCCAGCGGGCACGGCGCCAGACAGGAAACGGGCAGGTGGGCAACGGCATGCTGGCCGGCAGTTCCGACCTGACCCTGAGCGTGATCCAGCCTTTGCTGAGGGGCGCCGGCCCCGACGTGGCGACGGCGCCGCTCCGTCAGGCACGGCTTGAGGAACGCTACAACCGGCTCCGCCTGAAGAGCACCGTCGCCAACACGGTGACCGAGATCGTCGGCGCCTACCACCAGTTCCTCCAGGCCCGCCAGCAGATCGCGCTCGCCCGCACTGCGCTTGACCGCGCCCGCGGGCTGGAGACCACCAACCAGGCGCTGATCCGTGCCGGCCGCATGGCGGAGGCGGAGCTGGTCCAGGCGCAATCGACCGCGGTGAACCAGGAACTGGCGGTGTTGCAGGCCGAGAGCGGCTTCGACGCGGCGCGGCTCCGCCTGCTTGGCCTGCTGGCGCTCGACCTGAACACGCGGATCGTTCCGTCGGACCGGCTGACGGCCGAGCCTGTCCGGGTGGAGCTGGAGACCGCGCGGGCGCTCGCCTTCGAGAACCGTCCCGACTATCTGTCGCAGATCATCTCCAACGAGGCCGCCAAGATCGGGCTGGACGTCGCCCGGAACCAGCGGCTGTGGGACCTGACGGTGGTTGCAGGGGTCAGCCTGCCCGGCAGCGGCCGAACGGGGCTGCGCGCCAGCGAACGCCTGCCGAGCACCAAGACCGATCTGCGGGGCGGCATCCAGCTGAGCATCCCCATCAACAACCCGGCCATCGAGCAGCAGGAGGTGCAGGCCACCGTCGGCCTGCGCCAAGCCGAGGTGCAGCTCGACCAGTTGCGGATCCAGGTGGAGACGCAGGTGCGGGATGGCGTGCGCGACCTCGAGGCCTCCTGGCGCCGTTACACGCTGAGCCGGCGCTCACGGGACCTGGCGGAGCGGACGCTGGCGGTGGAAACGGTGAAGCTGCGGGCCGGGCGCTCCACCAACTTCCAGGTCGTGGCGTTCCAGGACCAGCTGCGCGCCGCCGAGGGCGCGGAGCTGGGCACGCTGATCGCCTATCTGGACAGTCTGGTGGCTCTCGACCAACTGCTCGGCACCACGCTGGACACCTGGCGCATCGAGCTGAACGACACCGCCCGATAAGGCCATCCCGTTGCTTTGGCCACCAGTTGCGACACCGTCAACTCGCCCCGGATCGCCTCCAGCGCCACCTTCGCCTTGAACTCCGCGGAATACCGCGTCCGTTTCCCCGTCATCGGGGCCGTTCTTCCTCGTGGCGAACCAAGCTTATCCGACTGTCCGGGAAACGGGGACCAGCTCAGGCTGCAATGAGCCCTGAGCTTCGGTAGCTTTCGATCAGCGCATCGAACACTGAGATGTCCGCTCGGCTTCGAGCAAGCAGTTGAGCTCCGGCGACGGCCGCGAAGATCGCGCGCGCCTTGGCTGCATTGGCTTCGACACGAGAGCCGTTCGCGGCGGCCAGCGTCCTTGCAAGCCAATCCACGTTGACATCGGTAAAAGCCTGGACCTCGGTCTTCACCGCATCGGGAAGATCATCGTACTCGGCGGACATGAAGCTGCAGAGGCATAGGCGGTTTTCGCGCTCCAGCGAGCGCCGGAAAATCCGGGAATAGGCCTGCAACGCCCGTGTCGGATCCCCGGTCTCGATCAAGAGCGCTTCAAGGTCGGACGCGGTGGTCTCCCAGTAGCGCTTCGCCACCGCGGCACCAAGGTCGGCCTTGCTCGGGAAATGATGATAAATGCTCGCCGCTTTGATGCCCACGGCACTGGCAAGCTCACGATAATTCATGCCGCCATAGCCATGCGCCTGCGCGATGTCGGTCGCTGCGGCGAGTATCGCCTCCCTGGAGTTCGTGCTCATCTTCGTCCCTTGGACCAATCGGCGTTGTGACCTACCGGCTGTTAGTTAGGGCTTGACGGTCCAGAATGGAAGATCTAAATCTGTCACCTATCGAACGTTAGGTAGGTGCACCATGAGCGATGATGTCTTCTTTTCCGATGCCACCCGGCTTGCCGAACTGATCCGCACCCGCGAGGTCTCGCCGGTCGAGGTCGTCCAGACCCATCTCGACCGGATCGCGGCGGTAGATCCCAAAATCAACGCCATTGTCACCATTGCCGGTGGTGCACTCGATGCCGCCAAGGCAGCAGAGGCTGCGGTGCTGGCGGGCGAAGAGCTTGGCCCGCTGCATGGCGTCCCCTTCACGGCCAAGGATTCGATCGATACGGCTGGCGTAATGACGCAACGCGGCTCGCCGATCTTCAAGGGGCGCATCCCCGACATGGACGCGACCAGCGTTGCGCGGCTGAAAAAGGCGGGTGGCATTCTGCTCGCCAAAACCAACCTTCCTGAATTCTCGTATTGGATTGAAAGCGACAACCTGCTTTCCGGCCGTTCCAACAATCCCTGGGACCTGGAGCGGACGCCGGGCGGCTCAAGCGGTGGCGAGTCTGCGGCGATCGCGGCGGGCATGTCGCCGCTCGGTCTCGGCACCGACCTCGCCATCTCGGTTCGCGGCCCCGCCGCCCAGACCGGCATCGTGTCTCTCAAAGCAACGCACGGGCGCGTCCCGATGACGGGCATCTGGCCGCGTGCGCCGCGCCGTTTCTGGCACGTAGGCCCGATGGCTCGCAGCATTCGCGATCTGGCGCTCGCCTTCTCACAGCTTTCAGGCCCGGACGGTCACGACGCTTTCTCGACCAGCGCCGCCCGGTTCGACGCCGGCGTCGGTCGTCAGCCCTACCGCCAGCTGCGGGTGGGCTGGATGGTCGAGCCGGGCTTCGGGCCGGTCGATCCCGAGGTCGCTGCGACCGTCAAGGCGGCCGCCGAGGCTCTCGCGACCCTTGGCATCCATGTCGAGCAGGTACGGATCCCTGCGTTGGAGCGCGACTTCGCCCTCGACGTGTTCAACAAGCTCCATGTGATGGAGATGAAGCCCGCCTTCCGCATGGCGACGGCCGGCCGTCGCGACGACGAGCTTTACAAGATGGCCAAGACCATGCTGTCGCTGCCAGACACATCGATGGACGATTTCATCGAGGCTGAGCAGGCGGCGGAGCGCCTACGCGATGGCTACGCGGGATATTTCCGCGGGTATGACGCTCTGATCACGCACGTCCTGCCCATTCCTGCGCACAAGCATGGGCAGGACGAGTTCGTGATCAACGGCCAAAAGGTCGATGCAACCTACCTCCAGGGCGCGACCGTGCCGCTCAACATCACCGGCCTGCCTGGTATTGCGATGCGGTTCGGCACGAGCAACGAGGGCCTGCCGATCAATGTGCAGATCGTCGGAAGCTGGTTCGCGGAGTCGACGATCCTGCACCTCGCGACTCTGCTGGAGGGCGTAAGTCCCGTTCGCGGGGGCCACCCAACTCTTTGAGGTCAATCCGCAGCCGGAAGCTGCATGCTTCCGGGTGAAATATTTCCGTTGATCGCGGAAAAGGAAAGCATGCGCTCCTCTTCAACATGCAAATAGCGAGTTTTCGCATGTTGTCGGTCAAAGGGTCGATTGGCGGACACAATGAGAGGTGGTTCCCCGTTCCGGAGAACCACCTCGAAAGCACTTCAGATCAAGCCGAGACCGGCCTGTGGGCTGGACGTCTCCTCGACCGCCGCCGGCTTGATGCGGAACCATGCCGCATAGAGAGCGGGGAGGAAGAGCAGGATCAGCACCGTGCCGACCGCCGTGCCGCCGATCAGCGTGTAGGCCATAGACCCCCAGAAGACCGAATGCGTGAGGGGGATGAAGGCCAGCACCGCGGCAAGAGCGGTCAGGATCACCGGCCGCGTCCGCTGCACCGTGGCTTCGATGACGGCGTGGTAATCGTCGAGACCGGCCGCCTGGTTCTCCTTGATCTGTTCGGTCAGGATCAGCGTGTTGCGCATCAGGATGCCGGCCAGACCGATCAGCCCGAGGATGGCGTTGAAACCGAAGGGCTGGTTGAAGGCGAGCAGCATCGGCACGACGCCGACGACGCCGAGCGGTGCGGTCAGCAGGACCATGGCCATCATCGAGAAGGACCGCACCTGCAGCATGATGAAGACCAGCATGGCGGCGATCATGACCGGGAAGACCTTGCCGAGGGCGGTGTTGGCCTTGGCGGATTCCTCGATCGACCCGCCCGCTTCGATGCGATAGCCGGCCGGAAGCGAGGCGATCAGCGGCTGAAGGGCCGTCATGATCTGCTTGGAGACCTCCGGCGGCTGGGTCGCCTCGTTGTAGTCCGAGCGGATGGTGATGACGGATGTCCGGTCCCGGCGCTTCATCATCGGCTCTTCCAGCCTGATGTCGGCATGGCCGATCTGGTCGAGCGGGATTTGCTGGCCGGTGCGGCTCGTCAGCGAGAAGTCGGCAAGACGCGCCGGGTCCAGGCGTTCGCCGCCGGCGCTGCGCGCCACGATGGGGACGTTGCGGATGTCCTCGCGCACCTGGGTGACGGCGATCCCGGTCAGAAGGAACTGGAGTTGCTGGCCGACCTCGGCCGGAGAGAGACCGATGAGGTTCAGGCGATCCTGGTCGGGCGTGAAGCGGAGCACCGGCGTGCGGTTGCCCCAATCCCGGTTGGCCTGCCGGACATCCGGCACGCTCCGCATGATGGCGAGGGCCTTTTCGGAAATGTCGTAGAGCTTTGCCGGATCGGGGCCCATCACCCGGAATTCGACCGGGAACGGCGTGTAGGGGCCGAACACGAGCTGGGTGACGCGGACATAGGCCTCGGGCACCAATCCCTGCGCCACCGTCTGCCGCAGCCGGTGCTTCAGGGCCTCGCGCGTCTCGGCGTCCGGGGTGAGCACGACGATCTTGGCGAAGGCGGGATCGGGCAGTTCGGGCGACAGGGCGATGAAGAAGCGGGGCGCGCCCTGGCCGACATAGCTGGTGACGATCTTCGCCTCCGGCTGATCGGCCAGCCAGCGTTCTATCTTCTGGACCGAGGCCGTCGTCGTCTCTATGCTGGTGCCTTCCGGCAGGCGGACCTCCACCAGCACCTCGGGGCGGTCGGAGGTCGGGAAGAACTGCTGCTTCACGCCGCCCATGCCGACGATGGCGACGGCAAAGGCGAGGCCGACGACGACGCAGGTCACGATCTTGTGGCGCACGGCGAAGCCGATGATCCCCCGCAGGCGCCGGTAGTTCGGGGTGCCGTAGATCGCCTCGTGACCGCCGGCGACCGGTTTGATCGCCGGCAGCATCTTGACGCCCAGATAGGGCGTGAAGACCACCGCCACGATCCAGGAGACGATGAGGGAGAAGCCCACGACCCAGAAGATGTTGCCGGCATACTCGCCGGCGGTCGAGCGCGCGAACCCCACCGGCAGGAAGCCGGCGATCGTCACCAACGTCCCCGACAGCATCGGCGCCGCCGTGTGGCTCCAGGCGTAGGCGGCCGCCCTGATGCGGTCGACGCCCTCCTCCATCTTCACCACCATCACCTCGATGGCGATGATGGCGTCGTCCACCAGCAGGCCGAGCGACAGGATCAGCGCGCCGAGCGTGATGCGGTCGAAGAAGCGCCCGCTTTCCAGCATGATCAGGAAGACGACGGCGAGCGTCAGCGGGACGGCGGCCGCCACGACGATGCCGACGCGCCAGCCGAGGCTGAGCAGGCTGACCAGCAGCACCACGCCCAGCGCCATGGCGAATTTGATCATGAATTCGTCGACCGCCGAGGCGATGTTGACGGCCTGATCGGTCACCTTGTCGAGCGTCATCCCGAGCGGAAGCGACCGCGCGATGCCCGCCGCCCGGTCCTCCAGCGCCTTGCCGAGCGCCAGGCCGTCCCAGCCCTCCTGCATCACCGCCGCCAGCATGACGGTGGGTTCACCCTGGTGGCGGATGATGTAGGTCGGCGGATCCTCGTAGCCGCGGCGGACCTCCGCGATGTCCGACAGCTTCAGCGTCCGCCCGGCGGCGACGATCGGCGTGTCGGCGATCGCCTGCACGCCGTCATAGGCGCCGTCGATCCGGATGAAGACCTGCGGCCCCTGGGTGTCGATGGACCCTGACGGCGTGACGGTGTTCTGCCGCTGCAAGGCGGCGATGATGTCCTGGGCCGACACGCCGAGCGTCGCCAGCCTGGCATAGGAGAACTCGACGAAGATCCGTTCCGGACGCTCGCCCAGGATGTTGACCTTCTTGACGCCGGGCACATGCAGCAGGTCCTGGCGGATCGTCTCCGCCTGCCGGGCCAGCTCGCGCATCGGCAGGCCCTTGGCCTTCAGCGCATAGAGCGCGAAGCTGACGTCGGAATATTCGTCGTTGACGAAGGGGCCGAGCACGCCGGGCGGCAGGTTGCGCGTCTCGTCGCCCATCTTCTTGCGGGCCTGGTAGAACTCCTCCTGCACCTTGGCCGGCGGCGTGCTGTCCTTCAGCGTCAGGGTCATATAGGCGTAGCCGGGCCGGGTCGTCGTCTCCACCCGGTCGTACCAGCTCAGTTCCTGAAGGCGTTTCTCCAGCGGTTCGGCGACGAGATCCTGCATCTCGCGCGCGGTGGCGCCCGGCCACACGCTGGTGACGGTCAGGGTCTTGATGGTGAAGGAGGGGTCTTCCGCCCGGCCGAGCATGACGAAGGCGAAGGCGCCCCCCGCCGCCAGCAGGAGGATGAAGAACAGGGTGACGGCCCGTTCACGGACGGCGATGGCGGAAAGATTGAGGCTCATCACCGGCCTCCGCTCTCGGCGGCGGTCCTGACGCGGACCCCGTCCTGGAGAAGATGGGCGCCGAGCGACACCACCGGGTCGCCGAGGCCGAGCCCGGAGATCACGGCGGTGTCGCCACTCACCCGGACCAGCCGGACCGGCTGGAAGCGCACCGTCGAACTGGCGCGGTCCAGGGTCCAGACACCGGTTTTCCGGCCATCGTCCAGCACGGCGCCCAGCGGCACCTGCATGTCCGCCTGACCTGTCCGATCCACTGCCCGATCCACTGCCGGATCCATTGCCCGGCCCGCCGTCCATCCGGCCAGCCTGATGGTGACCGTCGCGCCGAGCGGTGCCGAGGCGGCGTCGCCATCGAGCACGTAGCGCGCCTCGTAGGTGCGGGTCTGGGCATCGGCGGCGTCCGACAGCTGGCGCAGACGCGCACCGTAGCGCTGCCCGTCGGTGCCATAGAGGCTGGCCTCGGCCGGCGAGCCGATCTGCGGCCGGATGGTTTCGGGCAGCGCCACCACCGCCTCGCGCGGGCCGGCCTGGGCGATCCGGACGACGGTCTGGCCGGCGGCGACGACCTGTCCCGGCTCGCCCAGCGTTTCGACCACCGTGCCGTCGCTGTCGGCGACCAGGACCGAATAGGTCGCCTCGTTCTCGGCGACCCGCGCATCGGCTTCCGCACTGGCGAGCTGCGCCCTGGCGGTGTCCAGCGCGGCCTTCGCCTGTTCATGACGCTGCCGGGTGGCCCAGCCGTCATTGACCAGACTGGCGTAGCGCCGCTCGTCCGCCTGGGTCTGCACGGCCGTTGCACGCGCCGCGGCGACCGCGTTGCGCTTCGCCGTGAGGGCGAGGCGCAGGTCCGTCTCGTCGATGCGCATCAGCGGCTGGCCGGCCTTGACCGGCTGCCCGACCGTCGCCAGCCGCTCGATGATCTTGCCGGGGACGCGGAAGCCGAGATTGCTCTGCACCCTCGCCCCGACGACGCCGGTGAAGCCGCGCTCCGATCCGGCGACCGGAACCGCTGCGGCAAGCCGGACGATCGGCGCCTCCTGCCGGGGATCGCTCACCGCCGACGCCTCCTGTGTGTGCATGGACAGCGTCACGACCGCGGCAGCGCCGAGCGCCACCGTCAGAACGCCACCCGCCACGACCATGGGTCTCTTTTTCATGCCCGCCGCCTCGATCAAATTAGATTGCGTACGACATCTATATTGATTATAGAGGTCGAACGCAATCTAAATGACAGGGCGCTCTTGCATGGCGGCACCGCCATCGGGGCGCTTCCGGGGCCCACCCCGACACGAGGAAGAAAGAGAGACATCGATGGCAAAGATCGAACGTGGCATCGCGCTGGTGACGGGCGCATCGTCCGGCATCGGCCACGCGGCGGCCAAGGCCCTGCAGGCCGCAGGATTCGATGTGTTCGGAACCAGCCGTCACGCGGATGCCGAAGGCCCCGAGGGCGTCACCATGCTGACCTGCGACGTCACCGACGACGCTTCCGTGGCCGCGCTGGTCGATGAGGTGCTGGACGACGCCGGCCGCATCGATCTGCTGGTCAACAATGCCGGCGTCGGGCTTTTCGGCGGTGCGGAGGAGTCCTCGCTCACCCAGGCGAAGGCGTTGTTCGACGTGAACATGTTCGGCGTCATCCGCATGACCAACGCCGTGCTGCCGATCATGCGGCGCCAGAAAAGCGGCAGGATCGTCAATCTCAGCTCGGCGCACGGATTCATTCCGGCCCCCTATTTCGCACTCTACGCGGCGACGAAACATGCGGTGGAGGGCTACTCCCAATCGCTTGACCATGAACTGCGCACGCTCGGCATCCGGGTGACGCTGGTCGAGCCCGCCTACACCCGGACCTCGTTCGACGGGAACCTCTTCAAGCCGGACCGCTCGCTCGACGCCTATGCGTCCGCGCTTGCCGGCGTGACCGTGGCCGTCGAGGACGCGATCGGGAAGGGCGACACGCCCGAGACCATCGCCGAAACCATCGTCAAGGCCGCGACGGACTCCGATCCGAAGCTTCGCTACCCGGCGGGGAAACTGGCCCGGCAGGTCAGCCTCCTGCGCCGCTTCGTCCCGGCCGCCGCCTTCGACAAGAGCCTGCGCAAGATGCTGCGGCTGCCGGTCTGATCCCGTTTTTGGGAACAAACCCGTCACATCCGCTGCAAGGAAGGAGAGTCCATGACCGCCCTGTCCCGTCGGGAGGGTCCGGCGACGCCGGCGCCCACCTACAAAGTGCCGCCCGGCGTTCTCGACGGGCCGGTGGTGCCGACGATGCTCCGCCTGGCGGTCCCGACGACCCTGGTGCTGGTCGTCCAGACGCTGGTCGGGGTGGCCGAGACCTGGTTCGTCGGCTTTCTCGGGACCGATGCGCTCGCCGGAGTCGCCCTGGTCTTTCCCGTGCTCATGCTCATGCAGATGATGGCGAATGGCGGCATCGGCGGCGGCGTCTCCTCGGCCGTCGCGCGGGCCTTGGGGGCGAAACGCCACGAGGATGCCGAAGCGCTGCTCTGGCACGCGGTCGTCCTGGCCGGCGCATTCGGCCTGCTCTTCACCGTGGCGGCTCTTCTCGCCGGACCGACCCTCTATCGGGCGATGGGAGGAACCGGACCGGCGCTGACGGCGGCGCTCGCCTATTCCGGGGCCGTGTTCGCCGGCTCCATTCCGGTCTGGCTCACCGCCCTGCTGTCGTCGGTCCTTCGCGGTGCCGGGAATGTGAGGGTGCCGGCGCTCGTGATCTCGGCCGGCACCGTGCTCCTCCTCCTGCTGTCGCCGGTCCTGATCTTCGGCTGGGGCCCCTTTCCCCGTCTCGGCGTTGCCGGCGGCGGGGTTGCGGTGGTCGTCTACTATCTGGTCGCGGCGCTTGCGCTGACACTGTATCTGCGCTCTTCACGGAGCCTGCTGAAGCTCAGGGCCGTTCCCCTGCGCGCCCGCCTGTTCAAGGATATCCTCGGGGTCGGCTTCCTGTCGGCGATCGGCACCGTCCAGGTCAACCTCACCGTCACCCTCGTCACCGCCGCGGTCGGCCGGTTCGGCGCCGATGCCATCGCCGGGTACGGCATCGCATCGAGGCTCGATTACATCCAGATTCCGCTGATCTTCGGGCTCGGCACCGCCTTGGTCACCATGGTCGGCCACAACATCGGGGCCGGGCAGCCGGCGCGGGCGCGCCGCATAGCCTGGAGCGGTGCCGCCATCGCCTTCGGGATGACCGAGGCCATCGGCCTTGCCGCCACACTCTGTCCGCAAGCCTGGATCGGCCTGTTCAGTGACGAGCCACAGGTACTGGCGATGGGCACCCTCTATCTGCGGACCGTGGCGCCGGTTTACGGCGCGGTCGGGTTGGGGCTGGCGCTCTATTTCGCCAGCCAGGGAGCCAAGCGCGTCCTGTTTCCCGTCCTGGCCGGCACCGTCCGCATGATCGTCGCCGCCGTCATCGGCTGGGCGGCGGTGATCTGGTTCGGTGCCGGACTGTCGACCCTGTTCCAGATCACCGCCCTGGCCGCGCTCTCATATGGGCTTCTGACGGCCGCCGCGATGATGGGGGGTGCCTGGGGCCGGCATCACGCGTCCCATCCGCCAGTTCGGAGACGTCCTGCGGAGTAGGTCGAGGTGGAGAATTGTGTCGGTCATCCATATCTCCTATAGATGTCAGTCGAAATCTAAATAGGAGCATACCATGCGTGTGAGTCGCGTTCAGGCTGAGGAAAACCGGCAGACCGTGATCAACGTGGCGAGCCGTCTTTTTCGGGAGCACGGTTTCGACGGCATCGGTCTCAAGGATTTGATGGAGGCGGCGGGCCTGACCCAGGGTGCCTTCTACAAGCAGTTCGCCTCTAAGGAGGATTTGGCGGCTCAGGCGTCGACGCGGGCGTTGGAGAGCGCTTACTGCCGATGGACGGCGGCGGCCACAGCAAATCCAGAGGATCCGCTTGGCCCGGTGATCGGCTTCTATCTCAGCGCCGGGCACCGCGAGGAAAAGACCGACGGTTGCCCAATCGTGGCGCTCGGTTCCGACGCCGCCAGACACGGCGCCGCGGTGAAGACGTCGTTCGAAGCCGGGATCAGGGCTCATCTCGACATCCTCGAACGGCTGATTTCGGAAACGCAGGGCGAAGAGTTCAAAAGCAAGGCGATGGCAATTCTTTCACTGATGGTCGGTGCGCTGACGCTCTCGCGTGTCGTCAACGATCCCGGCCTTGCTCAGGCCTTTCTGGATACGGCTGCTGCGCAGGTCCGAAATATTGCCGCCGCGTGACCGGGCATGACCACACCGTGAACTGGTCGATCGGAGGGTGTTTGACCATGCCAGCAGGTACATCCGCCCGGCGGACCGCAATCCTGACGATCGCCGGCAGAACCTTTCTTCGGCAGGGCTATGCCGATGCCTCGATGGATGGTATCGCCGCCGAGGTGGGCGGCTCCAAGAGCACCCTCTATCGGTATTTCCCTTCCAAAGCGGCGCTGTTCGCAGCCTATGTCGAGGAAATCGGGACGTTGACCTGGTCCGCCCTTGCCGCTGTACAGGTGGAGGAAAAGGGAACCGAGGCTGTGCTGGAGGACACGGCGCGGGCCTATCTGGACTTGATACTGTCTCCTTCAGCGCTTGCCGTGACCCGCCTCGTGATGGCTGAAACCGGTCGTTTCCCGGAGATCGGCCGCATCTTCTACGAGCGCGGAATTCGGCGCGCGGAGAGTCAGATCGCAGCCATATTGCAGCGTTTGGCAGAGCGGAGCGACAAACCCGGCTGGGACTTTCTGGCACTGCCCGGCGCTGCTGCTCATTTCCGGGCTCTCTGTGAAGCCGGTCTGCATGAGGAATGCCTGTGGGGTGTATTCGAATCGGCTTCCCCGGAGGATGTCGGCAGCGTCGCCCAGCAGGCGGTCGCCCGCTTCCTGCGAGGCTGTCTGAGACAAGTATATCTCTGATTTTCAAAATAATGAGAAGAAACGGACGGAATTTTCCCGTATATCCGTCAAAGGCTGATAGTGCGAACAGTCTGATCTGGAAAGACCGGAAAGTCGCGGAGGTGAGAGACAAGTGCCTGAAGCGGCAAGCTCGCCATCAGTCGGAAATGTGGGAGCCTACAGCCGAAATGCTCCACTTGCTCATGCCGGTTTCCGATGGTTTGGCGTCACTGAATTTACGATTGGTCATTACGTCAAAGACGACGGCAAGGTCATTGCCTGTGCTGGACTCATTTTTGAAATGAAACGGCAAAGTTCCGACACGCTAATCAATGATTTTGTGCCTTTATAGCCGTCAAAGCTTGGGACGGAACTCGCACTCTGGGTGCATAAAACACACACAGGCTGGCGGCCTGACACGAACCTGAAACAAGCTTAATCCAGCCGCCGAACTGTCCGGGAAACGGGGCCATCTCACATGAATACGGGATGTCCCATAGGTAGAACGGGCCATACACTCCTCCCCAAAATTGATGAAACCTATGCCGTCCGGATCATCCTGGCGGAGGCGATCATCGACGGCGGCTGAGCGAATGGGAGCGTCGGCAGCATGACCTGGAAGGGGTGGTTGAGCGTCATTCTGAGCACGAGCAGCTTGACCAGCCTGTTGGTCCTGAACGGCCCGCTGTCGGCGCAAACCCTTCCGACCGGCGGGGGATTCGTGGCGGGAAGCGGCGGCATCGCCACCACCGGCGCGACCATGACCGTCACCCAGCAAGGCAGCCGTGGCATCGTCAACTGGAACGGCTTTTCCATCGGCCAAGGCGCCAAGGTCGCGTTCGAGAATGGCAGCGGCGCCACCCTCAACCGGGTCGGCGGCGGCAATCCGTCGGCGATCGCCGGTTCGCTGACCGCCACCGGCTCGGTTTATCTGATCAACCCCGCCGGGGTGGTGGTCGGCCCCACCGGCACCGTGACCACCGGCGGCAGTTTCGTCGCCAGCACCCATGACGTGCCCAGCGACGATTTCATGTCGGCCAAGCCGTTGACCTTCAAGGGCGACAGCACGGCCAAGGTGGAAAATCTCGGCGCCATCTCTTCGTCCGGCGGCGACGTCCTGCTGATCGCCCGCGAGGTGTCCAACAAGGGAAGCTTGTCCGCGCCGAATGGAACCGCCGCCCTTGCCGGCGGACATGAGGTGCTGCTGACCGAAGGGGGCGACAGCCGGCGGGGACGGGTGCTGGTGCGGGCCGGAACCGGCCAGGTCGACAACCAGGGAACCGGAATCGGGCCGGACCGCCTTGCGTTGCTGTGCCACAGCCCCGATCATTTCAGTCATCTGAACAGCTATGGCGAGATCGACATCGCGCTCGATCCCATTCCCTACAACGGCACCACGACCACTTGCGAGGCGTTGTGGATGGGCGTGCCGATGCTGACGCTCCCCGGTGATCGCCATGCCGCGCGGGTGGGCGCCAGCCTGTTGACCACCGCCGGTCTGACCGGCTGGATTGCCGCCGATGAGGAGGATTTCGTGGCCAAGGCGGTGGCTCTGGCTGCCGATCCCGATCATCTGGCGACGGTTCGCCAAGGACTGCGCGGTCGTCTGATCGCGTCGGATCTGTGCGATGCCCAACGATTTGCCGAGCGGTTCGAGGCGATGTGCCTTTCCGTGGTGCAATCTCGTTCGCAACAGGATTGAAGGGGCTGACGCTGCCCGAAGCGGAGAGGACCCGGCCGCGGACCGAGGCCGGGCGGGCGGTTCACCCGCCGGGGCCTCTCCTTGACTGCTCTGGGCGACGCCGGTGGCCGGTCAGTTCTTCAGCTTGTAGCCCGTGCGGAAAATCCACCATACGACGGCAAGGCAGATCGCCAGCAACAGGGCGGTCATGCCGAGGCTCAATCCGACGGGCATGTCGGCGGCGCCGTAGAAGCTCCAGCGGAAGCCGCTGACCAGATAGACGACCGGATTGAACAGGGTGACCGTCTGCCAGAACGGCGGCAGCATGTTGATCGAATAGAAGCTCCCGCCCAGGAAGGCGAGCGGCGTCACGATCAGCATCGGCACGATCTGCAGCTTTTCCCAGCCGTCGGCCCAGATGCCCAGAATGAAGCCGAGCAGGCTGAAGGTCACCGATGTCAGCACGAGGAAGGCGACCATCCAGACCGGGTGGGCGATGGAGAAATCCACGAACAGCCGCGCCGTCAGCAGGATCAGCGTTCCAAGGATGAGGGACTTGGTCGCCGCCGCGCCGACATAGCCGATCACCGTCTCTAAGGCGGAGACGGGGGCCGACAGCAGCTCGTAGATCGTGCCGGAATAGCGCGGCATGTAGATGCCGAAGGACGCGTTCGACACGCTTTCCGTCAGCACCGACATCATGACGAGGCCGGGGACGAGGAACGCGCCGTAGCTGACGCCCTCGATCGATGCGAAACGCCCGCCGATCGCCGCCCCGAAGACGACGAAATACAGCGAGGTGGAGATCACCGGGCCGGCGATGCTCTGCGCCAGCGTGCGCCAGGTGCGGGCCAGCTCGAAGAGATAGATGGCCTTGATCGCATGAAGGTTCATGCCCGCTCCCTCACCAGATTGACGAAGATCTCCTCCAGGGAGCTTTCTTCGGTGCGCAGGTTCGTATAGGTGATGCCGTGGTCGCCCAGCTTGCGGAGAAGCCCGGCGATGCCGGTGCGCTCCTGCTGCGTGTCGAAGCTGTAGACCAGCTCCCGCCCGCCCTCCGACAGGGTCAGGGGATAGTCGGCGAGTTCGGCCGGGATGGCGCCCAGGGGGCTCTGCAATTGCAGGGTCAGCTGCCGCTTCCCCAGCTTCTGCATCAAGGCGGCCTTTTCCTCCACCAGGACGATCCGGCCGCCGGAGATCACGCCGATGCTGTCGGCCATCTCCTCCGCCTCCTCGATATAGTGGGTGGTCAGGATGATGGTGACGCCGCTGTCGCGCAGGCGACCGATCATCTCCCACATGCCGCGGCGAAGCTCCACATCCACGCCGGCGGTCGGCTCGTCCAGGAACAGGATGCGCGGCTCGTGCGACAGCGCCTTCGCGATCAGCACGCGCCGCTTCATGCCGCCGGACAGTGCCATGACCTTGGTGTCCTTCTTGTCCCACAGGGACAAATCCTTCAGGATCCGCTCGATCACCGCGGGGTTGGGCGGCTTGCCGAACAGGCCCCGGCTGAAGCTGACGGTCGCCCAGACGCTCTCGAACGATTCGGTCGTCAGCTCCTGGGGGACCAGGCCGATCAGCGACCGCGCGGCGCGCCAGTCGCGCCGGATGTCGTGGCCGTCCACCGTCACGCTGCCCGACGTCGCCCGGACGATGCCGCAGACGATGCTGATCAGCGTCGTCTTGCCGGCGCCGTTGGGACCGAGCAGCGCCAGGATCTCGCCGCGCCGGATGTCGAGATCGACTCCTTTCAGGGCCTGGAAGCCGGATGCGTAGGTCTTCTCCAACCCACGAATCTCAATTATAGGCTGCATATCTTTCCTCGGCTTGGGGCCAATTCCCGGCTGCGGACGCCACCAGGGCGGGGCCACCATAGCGCTCCGCGGCGCCCGGCGGAATTTTACCTGCGTGGTAGGACCCGGCGCAGGGCGACCTCGAACAGCGCGCCGCGGTCCGACGGCAGCAGGGCGATGCTTCCGCCATGGGCCTCCACCAGCCCCCGCGCGATGGTAAGGCCGAGACCGGTGCCGCTGCGGTCGCGCGCGGTGGTGAAGAAGGGGACGAAGACGCGGTCGGCATTGGCCGGCGAGATGCCCGGCCCGTCGTCGGCAACCCGCAGGATCGCCCGCCCGCCCTCGGCCCGCAGGGTGACGGTCACCCGCGCGTCGGCGCCGGCATGGTGTCTCGCATTTTCGATCAGGTTCGCCAGGACGCTTTCCAGGGAGTCCTGCCCGATGGCGACCGGCAGCGAGGCCGGCAGCGACGCGTCCGCGCCATGACGTTCGGCCAGACGGGCGGCGACCGGCACGGCGTCGGTCACCGCGGCGTCGGTCACGGCCATCACGTCGGCACGGGCCAGCTCCAGCAGGCGGCGGACGAGGCGGGACAGCCGTCCGGCCTCGGCGTCCATGTTGGCGAGGAAGCGGTCGCGGTCTTCGGCCGGCATGCTGTCCATATGGTCGCGCAGCAGCTCGACGGTGCCGCGGATGGTCGTCAGCGGCGTCTTGAACTCGTGCGAGACATGGGCGGCGAAGTCGCGGATATAGTCGGCCCGCTCCTCCAGCGTGCTGGCCATCCGGGTCAGCGCGTCCGACAGTTCGGCGACCTCGCGCACCACCGGGCGGGGCAGCGGGACCATCACGCCCCGTTCGCCGTCCGCCGTGCGCTTCGCCAAGCCCGTGACCGCGCGCAGCGGGCGGGCGATGGCGACCGTCCCCAGCCGCGCCAGCACCCCCACCGACACCAGCAGCAGCACCGCCAGCCCGGCGAGGTGCCAGCGCTTGCCGTAGAGGGTGTCGGCGATGCTGCGCGGCGTGCGCGACACCACCACCACGCCGACGACGCGCCCGTCGTCGAGCACCGGCTGGGCGGTGAAGACCCGCACCGACCGGCTGCGGTCCGGCACGGCCGGGCTGTCCGACCCGGACCGGTAGCTCACCCTGTCGTGACTTGTGCGTTCGCGCAGGACGCTGGCGGCCTCGCCGGCCAGGGCGCGGCGGACCTCGTCCTGCCGTTCCAGGGACAGGCCCATCTCCTCGCCGGTGCTGGCGACGACCACGCCCCGGCGGTCGGTGATCCGCATGCCGGCCAGGGTGATGCGCTGCGCCTCGCGCAGGATCGGGCCGAGCGTCGCTCCGGCAATGGCGGCGGACGGGTCGCTCGCCATCGCCGGGACCGGATCGGGGGCGGGGGAAGGATCGGATCCTCGGCAAGGTCGAGGCTGGCGAACCGCGGCGTCCAGGGCGGATCGAAGCCCGGCGGGCGTGTCCAGGCCGGATCGACCGAGGGGCCGAGCGCCTCCGCCTGTCCGCCGGCGCGGCGCCAGGCGTCGCGGTAGAAGGCCGCCACCACCCCGGCCTGGGCGATCAGTTCTGATTCGGTCTGGCGGATCAGGGCGCTTTCGTAGAGACGCAGGATCCACAGGCCGCTCAGCGGCAGCACCAGCGCCGCCACCGTCATGACCAGCAGAACGGTTCCGATGGACGGCCGCCGCGCGGATGGCGACCTCCCGAAAGGCGACCTCATCGGCAGTCCGACAGCTTGTAGCCCAGCCCATGCACGGTCTCGACCGGAGCGCCGCCGACCGCCTGGAATTTGGCCCGGACCCGGCGGATGTGGCTGTCCACCGTGCGGTCGGCGACATAGCGTTCGGTGGCGTAGGCGCCGTCCATCAGCGCGTCGCGGCTGAACACCTTGCCCGGCCGGTCGGCGAGGGTGCGCAGCAGGCCGAACTCGGTGGCGGTCAGCACCACCTCCGTCTCGTCCCAGAAGGCGCGCACGCCGTCGAGGTCCAGGCGCAGGCGGTTGTGGCGGAGGACCGGTGCCGGAGCCTCGGGAGCCGGCGGCTCCGGCGGGACCATCCGGCGCAGCACCGCCTTGACCCTCGCCGTCAGCTCGCGCGGCGAGAAGGGCTTGGTGACGTAATCGTCGCCCCCCAGTTCGAGGCCGAGAATCCGGTCGATCTCGTCGTCGCGCGACGACAGGAAGATGATGGGGACCCGGCTCTCCCGGCGCAGCCGGCGGCAGACCTCGGTGCCGTCCATCTCCGGCATGCCGATGTCGAGCAGGATCAGGTCGGGAGAGTCCGCGTGGGCCAGCGCCAGCCCCCGGACGCCATCCCCGGCCTCGACCACGGCGAAGCCCTCCCGGTTCAGGGCGAAGCGGACGATGTCGCGGATGTGGGGATCGTCGTCGATCAGCAGGATCTTGGTCATGGCAGCGCAAGCCTATCCGATAATCTGCACAAGTTCTGCACGGAGATTCCTTCCCGGCTGCACAACCGCGTCATCGCCGCGGCATGCCGGGACGCCACGCTGGGGGCCTGTCTCCCTTCCCCTCGTGGAGTGTCCGAATGACCGTGCCGCCTGATTCCCCACCCAGTCCCGCGCCTGCTTCCCCACCCGCGCGCCGGAACCGCCGGTCCGTGAAGTTCCTGCAGATCGTCCTGCTTCTGGTGGTGACCCTCATCGCCGGCCTGCCGGTCTCCGGGATCATCGGCGAACGCTCCGACCGGCAGGCCGAGATGCAGGAGGAGCTGGCGCGGAGCTGGAGTCCCGAGCAGACCGTGCGGACGCCGGTGCTGGCGGTGCCCTATCTCGCCGCCGACGGCAAGACCCGCGGTTACCTGAAGATCGCGCCGGCGACCCTGGCGACGCAGGCGGCCCTGGCGCCCGAGCGCAAGAGGCGCGGCCTGTTCTCCGCGACCGTCTATACCGCGGCGCTGGAGATGACCGGCAGCTTCGCGGTCCCGTCCGCGTCCAGCCTGGAGAAGCTGGTCGGGCGCGGCGGCTCCATCTCCTGGCAGGACAGCGTCTTCCTGCTCCAGCTGTCGGGGCTGGCCGGCATGACGGCCGAGGACCGCGTGGTCTGGAACGGGGAGACCATCCCCTGGCGCGGCTGCCAGGAGCTGGTCGCCCGCGCCGAGGATTGCTGGGGCGCCGCGCTCGCCGCCCGTCCGACGATGGCGGCTGCCCCCGCGGCAAGCGTGGAGATGAAGTTCCAGGCGACGGTGACCCTGCGCGGCACCGGGGCCTTCCACCAGACCCTGGACGGCCGGCAGGCGACGGCGGCCATCAGGGCGCCGTGGCCGACGCCGAGCTTCGTCGGCACCGTGCTGCCGTCCGACCCGACGGTGACCGCCGATGGCTTCGAGGCGCGGTGGACCGTCTCCGACTATTCCAGGCCGCCGCTCCGGTCCGACGCGGCGCTGCTGGACTCCGCCGAAGCCCAGTATCTCCCCTCGGTCGGCGTCGAGCTGCTGGAGGCGGTTCCCACCTACCGCATGATCAACCGTGCCTCGAAATACGCCAGTCTCTTCGTCGTGCTGTCCTTCACGGTCTATGCGCTGTTCGAGCTTCTCTCCAGCGTGCGCATCCACATCGTCCAGTATGGCCTGCTCGGGCTGTCGATGACGCTGTTCTCCCTGCTGCTGGTGTCCTTCGCCGAACCGTTCGGCTATGTCGCCGGCTATTGGATCAGCGCGGCGCTCGTCCTGGTCCAGGCGACGGCCTACACCGCGGCGGTCACCCGGCGCGCCGGTCCGACCCTGGTCTTCGCGGTGGCGCTGGCGGGCCTGTTCGCCTTCCTCCACCTCCTCATCGGGCTGGAAAACTACTCCCTGCTGGTGGGGACGGTTGCCCTGTTCCTGGTCCTGTCGGCGGTCATGGCCGTCACCCAGCGCGTGGACTGGCAGGGAGATGAGTCGTGAGGGCTTTCGTCTGGTGGGTCGGCGGCCTGCTGCTGGCTCTTGCCGGCGCCAACATCCACGATCCCTACCTGACCCCGGTCAAGGGCTGGTCGCTGCCCGTGATTGCGGCGGCCGGGCTGTGCGGCCTGCTGGTCCTGCGGCGGCCCCCGCTGCGGAAGGGCGTCGGCGGGCGGCCGGCGCTGGTACTGCTCTGGCTGGCGGTGCCGCTCTGCACGGTGGGGGCGGAGGCGGTGTTCCAGATCCGCAAGGCGCATGTCCTGGCGATGCAGGAGCCGCTGGCGGCCGGGCTGGGGCGGCACTTCATCGTCGGCTACCGGCGGGTCGCGGAGGTCGAGGCGCTGGCGGCGCGCGGACTGATCGGCGGGGTGTTCGTGTCCCGGCACAATCTGGCCGGACGGTCGGCCGAGGAACTGCGCGACGAGATCGGCCATTTGCAGGAGATCCGGCGGCGGGCCGGGCTGCCGCCGCTGGTGGTGGCCGCCGACCAGGAGGGCGGCATCGTGTCCCGGCTGTCGCCCTGGCTGCCGCATCGCCCGGCCCCGGCGTCGCTGGCCGGCCTGCCCGCCGAGGAGCGCCGGGCCGCCGCCCGCGCGCTCGGGCAGGCGCATGGGCGGGACCTGCAATCGATCGGCGTGACCGTCAACCTCGCGCCGGTCCTCGACCTGCGGCGCGACCGTCCGCCCGATCCGCTGGATTTCCACAGCCTCATCTCTCAGCGGGCGATCTCCGACGATCCGGAGGTGGTGGCCGAGGTCGCCGCGGCCTATGCCAGGGGCGTCACCGACGGCGGCGTCCGGCCGACGGCGAAGCATTTCCCCGGGCTGGGCCGGGCGCAAAGCGACACCCACCATTTCCGCGCCGTCATCGGCGAACCGCGCGAGGTGCTGGAGGCGACCGACTGGTTGCCCTTCCGCCGCGTGCTGGCCGGCGATCCGCAGACCCTTCTGATGGTCGGCCACGCCATCGTGGCGGCCGTCGATCCCGACCGGCCGGCCTCCCACTCGCGTCTGCTGATCGACGGGGTGATCCGCCGGGATTGGGGGTTCGACGGGCTGATCGTCACCGACGACATGGTCATGACGCCGGTCTATCAGTACGGTCTGTGCCGGGCCGTCGTCGAGGCGCTCAACGCCGGGGTCGATCTTCTGCTGTTCGCGCTCGACGGCAGCCAGTTCTACCGGGCCATGGCCTGCGCCATGGACGCCGGGAAGCAGGACCGGCTGGATCGGGCCATGCTGGCGGCGAGCGGCAGTCGCCTGGAAGGCTCCGGACAGTCCGGACCGATGAGCCGTGATCTCGCACTGGGCCGGTAAAGGGAATCGGCGGGGTTCTCACTGGGGAGCTTGGAGCTTGTTCGCGGCAGGCGCATCCCTGGCGGCGGGGCCGAGGCAGGCCCCGCGGCGCCAATGCCCTCTGCCGCGTCAGCGCGCCAGTTCGAAGCGGATCGGCTGCGCGCCCTGCCACAGGGTGCGCTTGCCGAGTTCCGCCAGGTTCTCCAGCCCGTCGGTGATGGTGATGAAATGGTTGCCGGCGAGCTGGCCCATCTTGCTGGAGAACTGGACGCCGCCATAGGCCAGCAGGATCTCGGTCTCGCTGATGCCGCCGGGATAGAGGATGATCTGGCCCGGCGCCGGGTGGCTGGTGTGGTTCTCGTAGCCGAGGCCGAAATCGGTGTCGCCCAGCGGAATCCAGACGCCTTCGCCGCTCCAGCGGACATGGACGATCTGGCCCTCGTAGGGCAGCAGGCTGCGGAATTTGGCGCAGGTCTTCGGCGCGGCGGCCGTCTCGAAACGGGCCCCGAAGGTGAAGGGGCCGGCGGTGATGGTCAGGGCGTCCATGCTGGATGATCCTCGCGTCTAAAATTCAAAAAATGGGCAATCGTCTTTTCAGGCGGCGCCGACCTTCGGCCGCGCCAGAATCCGGGGTGTCGCAGTGCAGGAAGGCGCCGCGGCCGGGCTGCGCCACGCAGGCGCCCTTCTCCACCACCACCTCGCCGCGCGACAGCACGGTCTCCGGCCAGCCGGTCACCTCCAGCCCCTCGTAGGGGGTGTAGTCGACATTGTGGTGCAGCATGGCGTTGGTGATGGTGACCTTGCGGTCCGGGTCGTAGATGACGATGTCGGCGTCGGCACCGATGGCGAGGCTGCCCTTGCGCGGGTGCAGGCCGTACATCTTGGCCGGGTTGGTCGAGGACAGCTCGACGAAGCGCTGGAGGCTGATGCGGCCCTTCTTCACCCCCTCCGAGAACAGGATCGGCAGCCGCGTCTCGATGCCCGGCACGCCGTTGGGGATCCAGTTGAAGGGCGTGTCGGCGCCGTGCAGCATCTTGCCCTTGGGATCCTGGTAGCGGAAGGGCGCATGGTCGGACGAGACGATGTGGAAGGTGCCGCCGGCCAGCGCGTCCCAGACCGCCGCCTGGTTGGCCTTGTCGCGCGGCGGGGGAGAGCAGATGCACTTGGCCCCCTCCATGCCGTGGCCGTGCAGGTCATGCTCGGTCAGCACCATGTATTGCGGGCAGGTCTCGGCGTAGATGCGCATGCCGCGGCCCTGCGCCCAGTGGATCTGCTCGATGGCCTCGCGGCCGGAGACATGGACGATCAGGATCGGCACGTCGGCCAGCTCGGCCATGGCGATGGCGCGGTGGGTCGCCTCGCGCTCCACCAGCATCGGTCGGGAATCGGCGTGGTAGCGCGGTGCCGTGTGGCCGGCGGCGAGCAGCTTGTCGGTCAGCCAGCCGATGAAGTCGGCATTCTCGGCATGGATCATCGCCATGGCGCCGTCGCGCCGGGCGACGCTGAGCAGCTCCAGCACCTGCCGGTCGTTCAGCTTCATGTCGTCGTAGGTCATGTAGATCTTGAACGACGTGTAGCCGTCCCGGATCAGCGCCGGCAGATCCTGGCCGAGCAGCTGGTCGGTCGGGTCGCTGACGATGAGGTGGAAGGCATAGTCGATCACCGCCTTGCCGTCGGCCCGGCGGTGGTAGTCGGTCACCGCGTCGCGCAGCGACTGGCCCTTGAACTGGCAGGCGAAGGGGATGACCGTCGTGGTGCCGCCGCAGGCCGCCGAGCGGGTGCCGGTCTCGAAATCGTCGGCCGACTGCGAGCCGTCGCTGGTCGGCTGGTCGAGGTGGCAATGGCCGTCGACGCCGCCGGGCATCACGAGTTTACCGGTCGCGTCGATCTCGCGGGTGCCCGGCCCCAGCCCGGCGCCGATGGCGGCGATGCGGCCGCCGATCACGCCGAGGTCGGCGGCGAACACGTCGGACGCGGTGGCCAGCGTGCCGTTGCGGATTACGGTGTCGAACTGCGGCATGGAACTCTCCCTCGGTCCCGAAGGACGGGTCTTGCGGTTGCCGGGATTAGAGGAAATAGCCGCCCGGATTGGCCTCTGTGGCGATGGCGCGGCGGGCGTCATCCTGGAGGTTGCGCAGATGCGCCAGCATGGCGGCCTTGGCGGCGGCGGCGTCGCGCCGCTCCACCGCGTCCAGCACCGCCCGGTGCTCCGTGTCGATCTCGCCCTTGCGGTGGAAACTGCTGGAGATGCGGAACAGCCGGGCGACCACCCGCATGCGCGTGATGGTCTCGGCCAGCGTCGCGTTGCCGCTGACGCGGGCGAAGAAGCTGTGGAAATGGTTGTCGTAGAGCCAGTGCTGCATGTCGTCCTCGCCGTCCTCCAGCGCCTCGAGCCCGTGCCGCAGCTCGGCCAGATCGGCGTCGCCGACCAGCGGCACCGCGGTTTCGATGGCGTGGCACTCCAGCAGCTCGCGCATCTGCATGCACTCGAAGAACTCGCGGGCCGAGACGATGCGGACGCGGTAGCTGCGCTCGCTGGTGCGCTCCAGCAGCCCCTCGCCGACCAGCCGGACCAGCGCCTCGCGCATCGGCGTGCGCGACACGTTCAGCCGCTCGGCCAGCCGCCCCTCCGGCACCTCGGCACCGCCGGGGATCTCGCGGCTGAGGATCAGCTCGCGCAGGTGCGCGAAGGCGCGGTCGCCGAGGTTGGCGGTCCGGGAGGATGGCGGGAGGGCCGGGGGGAGGGGAGGACTCATGGCAGAGCGCCCTTCACTGGCCGTCGACGATGGCGATGTTGCGGTAGGCGCGGCCGAAATGACGCTCGATGCGGCGCTGGACGATGTCCCACAGCGAGGTCATCAGCAGGTAATAGAGCGCGGCGACCGTGAACAGCTCCAGCACCATGAAGCGCTCCTGGATGAGCAGCTGGGTGCTGCGCAGCAGCTCCTCCATCGAGATGACGGAGGTCACCGAGGTCGTCTTCAGCAGCCCGTTCACGCTGTTGCCCAGCGCCGGAATGATGATGCGGACGGCCTGCGGCAGCACGATATAGGCCATCACCTGGGCCGAATTCAGGCCGAGCGCCCGGCCGGCATTGCTCTGCCCGGCGGCGACGCCGAGGATGCCGCCGCGGATGATCTCGGCCAGATAGGCGGCCTCGTTGAGGATCAGGCCGATCAGCGCCGATTCCGTCACCGACAGCTTGATGCCGATCTGCGGCAGGCCGGTGTAGATGATGATGAGCTGGACCAGCAGCGGGGTGCCGCGGAACACCCAGATGTAGGTCTGCGCCACCCGTGCGACCCAGCGATAGGGCGACAGCCGCAGCAGCGCCAGCACGCAGCCGAGCACGAGGCCGCCGGCGATGCCCGCCAGCGTCAGCCACAGGGTGGTGATCGCTCCGCTGAACAGATACCCGTTGAACAGGTACTCGAAGAAACCGTCCCAGTTCCAGCCGCTGGTCATTCCCTCACCCTTTCACTCTTGTCCGATGCGCGGGCGGCGGCGGGAACGGGTCCCTGCCGCCGCCCGCGTTATGCGTCTCACATGCCGGGGCCGTTGACCTTGAAGGCGCCGTCGTTGGGCAGCAGGCCGTACTCGTCCATCAGCTTCTTGTACGAACCGTCCTTCTGCATGTCGTTGAGGACGCCGACCACGGCCTCGCTCAGCGTCTTGCTCTTCATCGCCAGGGCGACCGGGGTCGGGAACAGGCCGTGCAGGGCGCGCTCGAAATCGCCGCGCTTGGCGTATTCCGCCGCCGTCGGGTCGATAGCCACCGACGCCTCGGTCTGGCCGGCGCGCAGCGCCTGATAGGCGGTGGCGAAATTGTCGAAGGTCTTGATCTCGATGGGCTTCAACCCCTTGGCGACGACCATCTTGTCGAGTTCGCGCAGCTTGCGCTCCTCGAAGCCGCCCAGCTCGACACCGACCGGACGGCCCGACAAATCCTCCGGCTTGGCGATCTTCAGCGGGTTGCCCTTGGTCACCGAAATGCTGATCGCCTGCGATTCATAATTGATCATCGGCATCATCTTGGCCCGTTCCTCGGTCCAGAAGATGCCGGTGTTGATCAGGTCCCAGCGGCCGGCCTGGAGGCCGGGGATCATCGCCGAGAACTCGATGCGGACATATTCCGGCGTCAGGCACAGGCGCTTGGCGATCTCGTTGCCCAGCGTGATGCGCATGCCCTTCAGCTGGCCGCTGCTGTCGACGAACTGCATCGGCGGCAGGGTCGGGTTGGTCGACATCACCAGCGTGCCGGGCTTGACCAGCTCGGAATCGGCGACTGCCGGCTTGCAGGCGGTCTGGGCAGCAGCGGGGAGGGCGAACAGGGTCAGGCCGGCGGCGATCAGCAGCGTGCGAATGGTCATCGTAAACCCCTTTTCTCGTGTTCGGATCTCGGATGCGGGCGAAGCGGTCAGGCGAGGGAGTCGATCAGGCCGTAGGCCGCCAGATCGGCGCGCAGGGCCAGGGCGTCGGCCTCCGGCAGCGGCAGGCGCGGTGCGCGGGGGTCGCCGACCGGCAGCCCCATCATGCCGAGCCCGGTCTTGGAGGCGGCGACGTAGCGGTGGCCGCCGACCCAGCGGACGATGGGCAGCATCTTCTTGTAGAGCGCCAGCGCCTGCTCCTTGTCGCCATGGTCGGCCACCAGCTCGAACAGGCGGGCCGAATCGCGCGGGATCAGGTTGGAGCAGACGGCGACCCAGCCCTGGGCGCCGAGCCAGAAGGATTCATAGCCGAGAATGCCGGCGAACACCGTCATGCGGTCGCCGCACAGCTCGATGATGTCGCGGACCCGCGTCACCTCCAGCGTCGATTCCTTGATGTAGAGGACGTTGTCGATCTCGCTGAGCCGCGCGACGATGGGCGGGGTGAGGTCGACGTTGGCGGTCGCCGGGTTGTTGTAGATCATCACCGGCAGCGAGATCGCCTCGCCGATGCGGCGGTAATGCTCGAACAGTTCGTCGGGTGTCGGCGAGCTGTAATAGGGCGGGATCACCATCACCCCGTCGGCGCCCATGCTTTCCGCTTCCTTGGCCAGCGCGACGGCGTCGCGCGTCCATTCGGCGCCGGTGCCGATCAGCACGGGCACGCGGCCCGCCGCCTCGGTCACGCAGATTTCGATGACCTGCGCCCGCTCCTCCGGCGTCATCGACAGGAACTCGCCGGTGCTGCCGAGCGGGATCAGCCCGTGGATGCCCTGCTCGATCTGCCAGTTCACCAGCTTCTTCAAGGCCGGAACGTCCACAGCGCCGCCGTCGGCGGTGAAGGGGGTGATGAGGACCGTGTAGGTGCCGCGCAATGCCGTCATGGGTTCCCCCAAGCTCCTGCCTAATTTTTGACCTTGCCTAAATACTACTCGTATACTACCTGTATACAGGAATCCAGCGCTAATTGACGCAGCCTCGAAAAGCGCTTTCCACCGCACCCGGACAAAGCCGACCGCCCATGCGCCTCGAACATCCAAGCGTCCGCCGCGACGGCGCCCCCATCGAGATCACCTATGACGGCGAGCGGATTCCCGCGCTGGCCGGGGAGACGGTGGCGGCGGCCCTGGCGGCGCACGGCGTCGCCGCCTACCGCCACAGCCGCGACGGCGGCCGGCGCGGCCTCTATTGCGGCATGGGCGCCTGCTTCGAGTGCCTGGTGACGGTCGACGGCAAGGCGAGCCAGCGCGCCTGCCTGACCAAGGTGGCGGATGGCCAGACCATCCGCTCGCAGCCGCCGGCCGGCACGCCGGAGGATCCGCTGGTCGCGCTGGTGCCGCCGCCGGTGGGCGATGCGCCGGAGGAGCGGGTGGTCGATGTGCTGGTGATCGGCGCCGGGCCGGCCGGTCTGGCGGCAGCGACAGCGGCGGCAAGGCGCGGTGCCGGGGTGGTGGTGCTGGACGAGCGGCCGCAGAGCGGCGGCCAGTATTTCAAGCCGCTCGCCCCCTCGCACCGTGCCGACCGGCCGACCGACCGCCAGTTCCGGGCCGGCCTCGCCCTGCTCGACGCGGCGAAGGCGGCGGGTGCTGCCATCGTCCAGGAGGCGACGGTGTGGGGTGCCCATGCCCCCGACGAGGTTGTCGCCGTCGTCGACGGGCGCGAGACCGTCTACCGGCCGCGCCGGCTGGTGATCGCCGGCGGCGCCTATGAGCGGCCGGCGCCTTTCGCAGGCTGGACGCTGCCCGGCGTGATGACGACCGGAGCCGGCCAGACCCTGGCGCGCGCCTACCGTGTCGCGCCCGGGCGAAAGGTTGTGGTCGCCGGCAACGGCCCGCTCAATTTGCAGCTGGCCTGCGAGCTGGTGGAGGGCGGCGTCGCGGTGGCCGCCGTGCTGGAAAGCGCGCCGCGCCCGTCGCCCGCCCAATGGCGGCAGATGCTGACCGCGCTGCGCGCCGCCCCCGGCCTGATCGGCGACGGCGCCCGCTATATGCTGACGCTGCGGCGCGCCGGGGTTCCGGTGCTGTGGGGGCATGGGGTGGTCGCGGCGGAGGGGGAGGGCAGGCTGGCACAGGTGCGCTATGCCCCGCTTGGCGCCAACGGCGCTGCCCGGCTGGAAGAGGCCGTCACCGTTGCCGCCGATGCCCTGTGCCTGGGATACGGCTTCATCCCCTCGACCGAGATCGCCCGCGCGCTCGGCTGCGCCCATCGGCTGGTCGAGGACCGCCATCTCGGCTATCTCGCCACCGAGATCGCGGTGGACGGCGCCACCAGCGTGCCGGGTGTGTTCGCAGTCGGCGACGGCGTCGATCTCGGCGGGTCCAGGGTGGCGCAGGCGCGCGGACGCCTCGCCGGCATCGCCGCCGCCGCCCAGCTCGGCCTGAGCGACAGCGACCCGGAGGAGGGCCGGCGGGTGCTGGCCGATCTGCGGCGGGCCGAGGGCTTCCAGGCGGCGCTGTGGTCGATCTACCAAGCGCCGCCGCCGCGGCTCGACATTGTGCCCGACGACGCCATGCTGTGCCGTTGCGAGGAAGTCACTTTCGGCCAAGTCCGCACCGAGATCGCCGCCGGCCATGACAGCCTCGCGGCGCTGAAGCGCAACACCCGGCTCGGCATGGGGCGCTGCCAGGGCCGCTACTGCGCGGCGACCGCCGCCCTGCTGCTGGAGCAGGCGACCGGCAGGAAGCGGGCGCCCGAGCAGTATCTGGCGCCGCGCCTGCCGGCCAAGCCGACGCCGGCCGGCGCCTTCGCCTTCGAGAAGCCGGAATGGGGCGGCCACCAGCGCGCCATCACGCCCAACCTCGCCCGTCCGCTGGAGGATGGGCCGCTGCCCGACCAGGAGGCGGAGATCCTGATCGTCGGCGGCGGCGTGGTGGGATCCTGCCTCGCCTATTACCTGACCCAGGCCGGGCGCGACGTGCTGGTGGTCGAGCGCGGCGACACCAATTTGCAGGCCTCGGGCGCCAATGCCGGCAGCCTGCATGTCCAGCTGCTGTCCTTCGATTTCGGCGCCAAGGCCGAGGCGGGGGGCGGACCGGCGGCGGCGACGCTGACGCTCGGCCCGCGCTCCATCGCCTTGTGGCGGGAACTGGAGACGGCCTGCGGGGCGGACTTCGAACTGGCCGTCACCGGTGGGCTGATGGTGGCGGACAGCCCGGCCGGCATGGAGTTCCTCCGCGCCAAGGCGGCGCTGGAGCGGCGCTACGGCGTCGAGAACGCCATCATCGACGCGGCCGAGCTGCGCCGCCTCGCCCCCGCCTTGTCCGACGGGCTGATCGGCGCCGAATACGCCCCGCAGGAGGGCAAGATCAACCCGCTGCGCGCGACCTACGCCGTGCTGGAGCAGGCGCGCCGCCAGGGCGCCCGCTTCCTGCGCGGGGTGAATGTCACGGGCATCGCCGCTTTGCCGTCCGTCGAGGGCGGCGGCTGGCGGGTCGAGACCTCGCGCTGCCGCATCCGCGCCAAGCAGATCGTCAACGCCAGCGGCCCGTGGGCGCGCGAGACCGGGCGGCTGGTCGGCATTGACGTGCCGGTGCACAGCGCGCCCCTGCAGATGATCGTCACCGAGCCGGCGCCCAAGCTGGTCGGGCAACTGGTCGCCCATGCCGACCGCCATCTCAGCCTGAAGCAGGCGGTCACCGGGGGCTTGATCATCGGTGGCGCCTGGACCGCCGTTTTCGACCCGGCGCGCCGCTTCAACACGGTGTCGCGCTCCAGCATCGAGGGCAATCTGTGGGTCGCCCGCCATGTGCTGCCGCAGATCGCCGGGCTGCATGTGGTGCGCGCCTGGGCGGCGATGAACATCAACATCGACGGCGCGCCGATCCTCGGCCCGGTGCCGGGACTGCCGGGCTTCTTCAACACGGTGACGTCCAACGGCTTCACCCTGGCGCCGGTCGTCGCCCGCATGACCGCCGACCTGCTGCTCGACGGCCGCACCGACATCGACCCGACGCCCTTCCTGATCGACCGGTTCGGCTGAACCGTCCTCTCATCCGCCCCGCTCATCCGTCCAACGCCCCCATCGCCAAGAGAAGCCCCCATGATCGCCATCGAGAATGTCAGCAAGAGCTACGGCACCTTCCAGGTCCTGAAGGACTGCACGACCACCGTGCGCAAGGGCGAGGTGGTGGTGGTCTGCGGCCCCTCCGGGTCGGGCAAGTCGACGCTGATCAAGTGCGTCAACGGGCTGGAACCCTTCCAGTCGGGCCGCATCGAGGTGGACGGCATGGATGTCGGCGCACCGGGCACGAAGATGTCGGCGCTGCGGGCCCGCGTCGGCATGGTGTTCCAGAATTTCGAGCTTTTCCCCCACCTGACCATCATGCAGAACCTGACCCTGTCGCAGCGCAAGGTGCTGGGCCGCCAGACGGACGAGGCCGTGGCGAAGGGCGAGGCGCTGCTGGCGCGGGTCGGGCTGGCGAGCCAGGCGCACAAGTTCCCCGGCCAGCTGTCCGGCGGCCAGCAGCAGCGCGTCGCCATCGCCCGCGCCCTGGCGATGGACCCCATCGCCATCCTGTTCGACGAGCCGACCTCGGCGCTCGACCCCGAGATGATCAACGAGGTGCTCGACGTGATGGTCGAGCTGGCGAACGAGGGCATGACGATGATCTGCGTCACCCACGAGATGGGCTTCGCCCGCAAGGTCGCCCACCGGGTGATCTTCATGGACCATGGCAGCATCATCGAGGACTGCACCAAGACCGAGTTCTTCGAGACCCAGCGGTCGGAGCGCGCCGCCCAGTTCCTCGCCAAGATTTTGCAGCACTGATCCCCGCCCGGGCGCGGCACCGCCCCCCATCCCCCCGGCCGGGCCGATCAGAACCTTTGCAGGACAACGGTTCGTCTGCTTTGTTAGGGGAGAAGATCAGCGTCAGGTGGCAGGACTTGGTATGAGCATGGACATGGAGGCTTCAAAAGCCGAAGGCCCCAAGGCCGCGACGCCGGCCACCGCCGGCGTCAACCTGGCGAGCATGGCCTACCGCACCATCCTGGAGATGATCCTCGACCGCCGCATCCCGAGCGGCGAGGTGATCGTCGAAGACCGGCTGGCCACCGCACTCAGCATCTCGCGCACGCCGATCCGCGAGGCGCTGGTGCGGCTGGCGAGCGAAGGGCTGATCCGCAAGGAGTTCAACCGCCCCTACCGGGTGCGCGAGGTCTCCAACCGCGAATATTTCCAGAGCATGCGCCTGCGCGAGATCCTGGAGGGGGAGGCCATCGCCGCCGCCGCGTCCAGGGTCGATCCGGTCCGCCTGCAGGCGATGAAGGCCGAGATGCTGCGGCTGCGCGACGAGCCCAAGATCCGCTTCGAGGACCATTGGGCGGCCGACGAGGAGCTGCACACCCTGATCGCCGAGGCCTCCGGCAACGCGGTGCTGGCGCAGATCATCCGCGACCTGCGGGTGACGACGCGCCTGTTCGAACTGTCCGGCCTGCCGTCGCGCATCCGTCCCGACTGCGACGAGCATCTCGACGTGATCGCGGCGCTGGAGAGCGGCGATGCGGCGGAGGCGCGGGCCGCCATGGAGCGGCACATCCGCAGCCTCGCCAAGGACGTGCTGGGCGAGATCGCCAAGAGTTGAGCGGGTCGCTCTGAGCGGCCCGCGGAGCCGGTCCGCGACGCCGGCGTTCCGCGGTGCGCCCGAACGGATCAACCGGCATTCCGCGCAGTCCTTTGAGTTTCGCCGGCACTTTGAACATGGTCGGCATCCAGGGACGATAGGCACTCTTCCTCACGTGGCCTGTCCGCTCGTCGCGGCCCGCAAGCAGGGGAGGAGCCGGATGGAAGCGCAGGCGGAAGCCGGCGGGCGAAGCGGTTTGCCGGCGGTCTCCGCTTGCGGCAGTGTGGCCAGGGACGACTTGATGGGAAAGGCGGCGAACCAATCTCTGACCCCAGAGGTCGCCATCCCAGTGCCGCCCAAGAGGAGACCGCTGCAATGGCCGAAACCGCCGTAGGGCGCTTCACCACCGGTTCGCCGATGCGCCATGTGATGGTGATGACCGCCACCGGCTCGGTCGGGCTGATCGCGGTGTTCGCCGTCGATCTGCTGAACCTGTTCTACATTTCACTGCTGGGCGAACGCGAGCTGGCGGCGGCGGTCGGCTTCGCCGGCACCGTCCTGTTCCTGCAATCGTCGCTGTGCATCGGGCTGTCGATCGGCGCCGGAGCGCTGGTCGCACGCGCCATCGGCGGCGGCCGGCGCGTGGAGGCGGCGAGGCTGGCGGGATCCAGCCTGATTCTGACCGCACTGGTCGCCGCAGCGGTCGGCCTGCTGACCCTGCCGCTGCTGGGGTCGGCGATGGATCTGCTGGGCGCCAGGGGAGCCACCAGGGAGCTTGCCGTCGGCTACCTGACCATCCTGTCGCCGACCCTGCCGCTGCTCGGCCTTGGCATGGGCTGTTCGGCGATGCTGCGGGCGCAGGGCGATGCGCGCCGCGCCATGACCGTCACGCTCTATGCGGCGCTGTTCACCGCGGCGCTGAACCCGATCCTGATCTTCGGCCTGCGGCTGGACCTGACCGGTGCGGCGGTGACGGTCGTGCTGTCGCGCTGCCTGCTCGCCGCCGTCGGCTGGCACGGCGTGGCGCGGGTGCACCGGCTGGTCGCCGCACCGGGCTGGACCGGCCTGCTGACGGATGCCGGGACGCTGGCCGGCATCGCCGGTCCGGCGGTCCTCACCAACCTCGCCACCCCGGTCGCCGGCGTCTATGTCACCACCAGCATGGCGCGTTTCGGCGATGCGGCCATCGCCGGGGCGGCCATCGTCGACCGCCTGGTTCCGGTCGCCTTCGGCACCATCTTCGCCCTGACCGGTGCCGTCGGCCCGATCCTTGCGCAGAATCTGGGGGCCGGCCGCCCCGACCGGGTGCGCGCGACCCTGCGGGCCAGCCTGGCGCTGATCGTCGTCTGGGTGCTGGCGGTCTGGCTGGGTCTGTTCCTTGCCCGCGATCTGGTGGTGGGCGCCTTTTCCGCCGAGGGCGTGTCGGCTGATCTGGTCCGCCTGTTCTGCACTGTGGTGGCCGGCGGGTTCCTGTTCGTCGGCTTCCTGTTCGTCGGCAACGCCGCCTTCAACAATCTGGGCTTCCCCCTGCTGGCGACCGGGTTCAACTGGGGCAGGGCGACGCTGGGGACCATGCCGTTCGTTGCGGTTGGCGGCTGGCTGGGCGGGGCGCCGGGGGTGCTGATCGGACAGGCGGCGGGATCGGTGCTGTTCGGCATCGCGGCGGTCCTGGTGGCGTTCCGGGTGACCGGGCGGCTCGGCCGGAGCGGAGGCGGCCCGGCACCGGAGGCGGTGGCGGTGCCGGCCGACGTTCCGCTGTCCGGCAAGGCGGCGGTCGCGCTGGCCGTGCAGGTCAACCGGCCGTGAGGCGGCATCGCTTACCTGACACCCGGCTTGCTCTTCCCTGTCCGTGACCCCGGCAGCCTCGCCCTGCGCTGGGTAAAATATTGTGCCGGCGTGCTTCCCAGGGCCTTCTTGAACATCGTGATGAAGGCGTTGACCAATTCGTAGCCGAGCGTGTCCGCCACCGTCTGCACCGCGGCCCCGCCGGCCAGTTCGCGAAGCGCCACGACAAGGTGAAGCTGCTGCCGCCAGCGCCCGAAGGTCAGGCCGGTCTCGCGCAGCATCAGACGGGCCAGCGACCGTTCGCTCATGGCGACGCGTTTGGCCCACTCTGCCAGGGTGCTGCGGTCGGACGGTTCGACCGTCAGGGCATCGGCGATCGTCCGGATCTTCGGATCGTTGGAGATGGGCAGGTTGAAGTGTTCGCGCGGCATCGCGGCCAGCTCGTCCAGCGTCACCCGTGCAAGCCGGGCGGCATGGCTGTCCGGCAGATAGTCCAGAACCTCGCCGGTCAGCCGGTTGACCAGCTCCCGCACCAGCGGAGAGATCGACAGGGTGCAGCAGAGCTCGGGCAGGTTTGCCGCTCCCGGCTCGACGAACAAATAGCTGAGCCGGGCATTCGCCGTCGTCCTGACGCTGTGCGGCATGCCGCCCGGAATCCACACCCCGCAATCGGGCGGCACGATCCAGATCTCGTCGTCCGCGGTGCAGGTGACGGCGCCATGCAGCGCCAGAATCAACTGTCCCCGCCGATGCACGTGCACCGGCACTTCCGCCTCGTAGTCCGCGAAGTCGAGCAGGCGTGCGACGGCAGGCCGGTCCGCGAGATCGGGGTCGAAGACGGAAACGGCGGACCGTGACCCGGACATCGCATTCGGCATGATCGGTTTTGGCAGGATTAAAGGATTTTTTGACAGGATACCTAATTTATCTGGCTGCGCAACGCGCCGATACTCGGGGGCATGAGAACCCACCATCCTTCGGACCGGCTCCTGACCGCCACGATCGCGCTGCTGCGGAGCGATGCCGACGCGCTGCTCTTCTCGGCGAAAAGCTTCGCCGCGGCGATGCTGGCCTATTACATCGCGCTGCGCGCAGGGGTGCCGAAACCCTCCTGGGCCATCGTCACCGTCTACATCGTGTCGCAGAATTCGGCCGGCGCGTCGCTCGGCCGCGGCGTCTACCGCTTCGCGGGCACGATTGTCGGGGCGGTGGCGACCGTGGCGATCGTCCCCTGTTTCGTGAACGATCCGCTTGTGTGCAGCGTGGTCCTCGCCGGCTGGATCGGCCTGTGCCTCTATTTCTCGCTGCTCGACCGCACCGCGCGGGCCTATGCCTTCGTGCTGTCCGGCTACACCGCCAGCCTGATCGGCTTCCCCGGCGTGTTCCATCCCGCCGCCATCTTCGACACGGCGTCGGTGCGGGTCCAGGAGATCTCCATCGGCATCCTCTGCGCCGTCCTGGTCCATCGCTTCGTCCTGCCGAAGCGCATGACCGGCCAATTCACCGCCAAGCTGTCGGCGACGCTGCGGGACGCCCGCCGGCTGGCGGGCGATGCGCTGCATGGACGCTCCGGGCAGGGGTTCCGCCGCGACCGCGACCGGCTCGCCGGCGATCTTCTCGCCCTGCAAGGGCTGGCCGCTCACCTGCCCTACGATCCGGTGCCGGTGACGCCGAGCCTGGAGACGCTGCACCTGATCCATGACCGGCTTGCGCGGCTGCTTCCGCTCGCCACGGAGGTCGGGGACCGCATCCATGCGCTGCGCAGCGGAGACCGCAGTTTGCGCAACGAGCGGCCAAACGAACTGGCCGACGAGCTGGCCGCGCTGCTGGATGGTGCGGGGGATTGGCTCGCCGCCGCCGATGCGGCCGGGCGGGATGCCGTCGCGATCCGTCTGATCGATCGTGCCCGCACGCTGCGGACACGCCTCGCCGCGGAGGCCGCGACGGCCGGCGACAGGCTGGCGGCCAACCTCGTCGGCCACCTCGCCGAGATGATCGGCCTGCTTCACGAGTGCGACCGGCTCGGACGGATCGTCGGACGGAGCAGTGCCCGGACCGCCCTTGCCGCCACCCGGCCGCCGGACGCCGCATCGCACCGGCGCGCCGGGCGCGCGACGGGCTACGTCTATCACCGCGACCCCTGGATGGCCGCCCGGAGCGCGCTGGGCGCGGTCGCCGGCATCGTCATCGGCTGTGCGTTCTGGATCTGGTCGGCCTGGCCGGAGGGTGGGCTGGCGGTGTCGATCCTGGGCGTCTGCTGCGCCCTGTTCGGCAATGTCGACACGCCGGCGCCGAATGTCGTCAAATACATGACCGGCTCGGTCGTCGGGGTGGCGGTCAGCCTGGTCTACAGCTTCGCCATCCTGCCCCGCGTGACGGATTTCGCCGGTCTCGCCGCGGTGCTGGCACCAGCCTTCCTGGTCGCCGGCTCGCTGCAAGCCCGGCCGCCGACGGCCTACATGGCGCTCGGCATCACGTTGACGATCCCGATCCTGTCGGGACTGGGCGCCAGCTATGCCGGCGACTTCGCCGGGTCGCTCAACAGCGTTGTCGCGCTGTTCGCGGCAACAGGATTTGCCGTCGCCAGCATGAGCCTGTTCCAGACCATCCCGGTCGATGCGGCAATCGGTCGGCTGCTTCGGCTGAACCGGCGGGATGTCAGGCGACGGGCCCTGGGCGGCGCACCCGACGAGGCGCTGTGGACGAGCCTGATGATCGACCGGACGGCGCTGCTGCTGCCGAGGCTCCGGCTGTCCGGGACGTCCCACCCGGATGTGCTCGACGACACGCTGCACCATCTGCGCGTCGGTCACGCCGCCGGCCGGCTTCATCGGGCGATCCGGCATCTCGGCGCGAATGACGGGGAGATCGCTCATGACGGGTTCGAGCTTCTCACCGCGATTGCCCTGCGCTTCGGCCCCGGATACCGGGCGGGGCCGTCGGATGCCACGGCCCTGCACCGGCGCATCGAAGCGCTGGCGGCGCGGATTGCCGACAGCCCGCCTGCTGATGGCCCGCCTGCCGACAGCCCTGTTGCCGACCGTGCTTTGCTGCTCGACCTGCTCATCGACCTCCGGTTCGCCCTCGGTCCGGGCGGGGCGGTGTCTTGGGAGACCGACCGATGATCCCCGATCTCGATTTCGGGGGAGTCTTCCTCCCCGGTCTGCTGGTGCTTGCCGTGGCGGCGCTCGCCGGAACCGTCGCGCTGGTCCGTCTCTTCGCGGCTGCGGGGCTCTTCCGCCTGACCGCCAGCCGGCCGCTCGTCGAACTCGCCATTTTCGCCCTTCTCTACGGCCTGCTTTTGCAGGCTCTGCCCTCCAGCGGAACATTCCAATGAAAGCTGTGCTGTCCCTGCTCGGGCGCTATGCCCTGACCCTGTGCTTCGGCACGGCTGCCGCCGTCGTGGCTTTGCAGGTGTGGAACCGCCACGAGCAGACGCCGTGGACGCGGGATGCCCGGGTGAGCGCGGAGGTGGTCCAGATCGCGCCGGAGGTCTCCGGGACCGTGGGCGCCGTCTCCGTCGCCGACAACCAGTATGTGCATCGCGGCGATGTCCTCTATGCGATCGACGCCGCGCGGTTCTCGCTCGCGGTGGCGTCCGCACAGGCCGAGGCGGAGGGCCGGCGCCAGGACATGCTTGTCCGGCAGGCGGCGGCGCGGCGGCGAAGCCAGCTCCGCGAGGTCATCTCGCAGGAGGATGTGCAGCAGACGGCCGGCGCCGCGGCACAGGCGGCGGCGACCTATGACGGCGCGGTGGCGGCGCTCGATCTCGCCAGGCTCAACCTCGCGCGGGCGACGATCCGGGCACCGGTCGACGGGTATGTCACCAATCTGCGGCTGCGGCCCGGCGACTATGCCACGGCCGGCGTGACGAAGATCGCCATCCTCGACGCCACCAGCTTCTGGATCACCAGCTATTTCGAGGAAACCAAGCTGCGGCGGATCCGTGTCGGCAGCCCGGCGCGGATCATGCTGATGGGCTTCGACGAGCCGCTGTCCGGCCATGTCGACAGCATCGGCCGCGGCATCGAGGACAGCAACGGAACGCCGGGACACCTCGGCCTGCCGAACGTCGAGCCGACCTTCAGCTGGGTCCGCCTCGCCCAGCGCATCCCGGTGCGCATCCACATCGACCGGGTGCCGCCCGGCGTCGAGCTGGCGGCGGGCATGACGGCGACCGTCGCCATCGGGTCCACAACGGACCCCGACGCGCTGTGACCGGCCGCATCGGCAGTCGCGTCAGGCGTCGCGACTGCCACTCAGGGCGGCGGGGGCAGCCGGTCGCAGGCGATTTCGACCGGGTAATCGGCGAAGAAGACCGGAAAGGCCCCATGCTCGGCGTGCCCGAGCATGGCGACATACCAGCCGGCATAGGCCCAGTCCGCACCCTGGCCGTCGCGGGCGATCTCGGGAAACCGCTCGACGAACTTCGCGGCGAGGTGACGGGCGGACTCCTGCGCCGAATCCTCCCATCCGAAATAGCGGTCCTTCTGGCCGGTGCTGTAGCTGGCGACCTGCCGGCTCCAATCGAGCGGCTCCCATCCGTTCGCGGCGACATTGCCCGCCGGCGTGACGTGGCAGCGCCAATGGCATCCCGACGGGGCCATGCCGGGGGCGATCCTGAGACGCTGATACCCGACCTTGTGAAGCTCGCCCACCATGGCGAGCAGGCGGCCGGCCCAGCGGATGGCCGGATCGGTGGGCGGAGACAGCGACACCGGCATGACCTGCGCTCCGTCCATCCGCATCTCCTTCCATGATCGACCGGTCGCCGATTCAGCCATCGCCGCTCCGGCCTTGCAAGCCTCCAGGGACAGCCCGGCCCCCGACCGTCAAGCGGCGGCTTCGCGCAGCCACCGCCGCATCGCGGTGTTCCGGAGTTCAGCCGGCCTCGGCCATCCATGCTTCGGCATCGGCGCCTGCGGGGATGCGCAGGGGCACCGAGGGATCGGTCGCAGTGCGCCAGATCGCCTGGGCGACATCCCCGGCATGGGTCACCGGACCCGCGCTGTTGCGCATTCCCGTCAGCATGCGCTCGATCAGCGGCTGGTAATCGGGGTCGTCGAGGCCGCGCAGATGCCGGCGCGCGCTGTCGCCGAACTTCGTTTCGGGCGAACGGCCGGGCATCACCAGATGCACCCGGATACCGAAGGGCTCCAGTTCGACCGCCAGGGATTCGGTGTACGCATCCACCGCGGCCTTGCTCGCGCGATAGACGCCGATCAGCGGCAGCGGCTTGAGGAGGGCGGCCGAGGTGACGTTGATCACCACGCCGGCACGGCGTTCGCGGAACTGCGGCAGCGCGGCCTGGAGCATCGCCAGCGTGCCGAGCGTGTTGGTCTCGAAGAGGGATTTCGCCGTTTCCGGGCTCGTCAGCTCCACCGGGACGGGTGCGCCGAAACCGGCATTGTTGACCAGCACGTCGATTGGACCGGCATCGCCGATCACCCGATCGATGCTGCTCCGGTCGGTGATGTCGAGCGGCAGGACGCGCAGACGCTCGGACGCGGGCAGCATGTCGGCGCGCCCGTTGCGCGTCGTCGCGACGACAGTCCAGCCGCGGTCGAGGAAGAGCCGGACGGTCTCAAGGCCGAAGCCGGATGAGCAGCCGGTGATGAGGATGGTGGACATACGAGGCCTCGTTTCAGGGGTGTGGCCTGCATGCTAGCCAGAGGAGGCAGGACGGTATACGGTCGGACGTCCTTATTTCTAAGCAGATGGTCCTGATTTGCGCGTCGATCCGCTTGCCGAAGTCGTCAGCCTCCTGAAACCCGCCGCACGGTTTTCCAAATTCGTGGAGTGCGCCGGGTCCTGGCGCATCCGGCGCGAGGGCACCGGCGAGCCGTTCTATTGCGCGATCCTGGAAGGCAAGTGCCGGATGATGGTGAACGGACACACGCCGGCGGTGCTTGAAGCCGGGGATTTCGTGATGGTCCCGGCCATGCAGGAACTCATCAACGAGAGTCCGGTGCCGCCTCCGCCCGGTGTGTTCGAAAGGCCGGCGGAGATCGGGCCCGGCCATTTTCGGGCAGGATGTGCGGAGGGGTCGCCGGATCTGCGCATGCAGATCGGGCACTGCGTTTTCGATTCGCCCGACGCCCCGCTTCTGGTGCCCCTGCTGCCCCGCACGGTAATCGTCCGCGGCGAACCCCGTCTTCTGACGGTGATGCAACTCGTCAGCGATGAATCGCGGGCGCGCAGGTCGGCCCGCGACCTCGTCCTGGAGCGGTTGCTGGAGGTGCTGCTGATCGAAGCGTTCCGCTGCGCCGGCAGTGTGGAGGGCGCACCGGGCCTGGCGAGCGGGCTTGCGGATCCGCGGCTGGCCGAGGCGTTGGGCGCAATGCACGCCGAGCCGGGCCGCGGCTGGACGGTGGCCGACCTCGCCGCCGAAGCGGGCATGTCGAGATCCGCCTTCTTTGCCCGCTTCAACCGGGTCGTCGGCGTGGCGCCGATGGAATATCTGCTCTCCTGGCGCATGGCGCTGGCCAAACAGCTTTTGCGCGACAGCGAATTCGGGGTCGAGGAGGTTGCGGAGCGTGTCGGCTACAGCTCGGCCAACACGTTCACCGTCGCCTTCACGCGCTTCCAGGGCGTTTCGCCGGCACGCTACTCACGGTTGGCCGAGGCCAGCGAAGGCCCGGCGTCTGCGAAGGATTGGCGCTGAGTTTTCAAATCCGCGCGGCACTCATCTCCCGCTCCAGACCGGGGGGCGCTTTTCCAGGAACGCGGCGATGCCCTCCTGATAGTCGGCCGACAGGTAGCAGCGGCGCAGCAGGTCGCCGTCGATGTCCCGCGGCAGGCTGTTGTCGCGCAGCCGGCGCAGCCCCTCGCGCGTCGCCCAGAGGGTCAGGGGGGCCAGCGCGGCCAGCTCCTCGGCCACCTGCTGGCCATGGGCGGTCAGCTCGTCCTCGCCGGCGACGACGGTGCGCACCGCCCCGGCCGCCGCCAGATCGTCAGCGCCCAGCAGGCGGGCGCTGAAGATCATCTCCCGTGTCCGCACGGTGCCGAGCAGCGCCGACAGCCTCGCCAAATTCTTGACGCTCAGGCAATTCCCCACCGTGCGGGCGATGGGGAAGCCGAAGCGCACCGACGGCGAGGCGATGCGCACGTCGCAGCAGGAGGCCAGCAGCGCCCCCTCGCCGATGCAGGGGCCCGAGAGGACGGCGACCGTCGGCACGCGCACCGCCTCCAGGGCCATCGCCGCCGCCTCGGCACGGGTTTCCAGGATGGTGAAATCCTCGGGCGAGGAGACGCTTTGCAGGCAGGACAGATCGGCCCCGGCCATGAAGGCCGGCTTGTCGCCGGCCGCACCGGTGAGGGCAAGCGCCTTCACAGTGGGATCTGCATCGACCGCCCGGCAGATCTCGATCAGCCGGTCCTCCATCCAGGGGGTCATGGCGTTGCGGGCGCGCGGGCGGTTGAAGATCACCCATTCCACGGCACCGCGCCGCTCCGTCAGGATTTCGGGTGCAGGTTCGGGGGCGGCGCCCGTCGGGGCGCCGGTCGTCGGATCGGTCATGATCGAGGATTTCCTTGAAAGGCCGCCAGGGGGAAGGCCGTCAGGCGGAGGGGGCCAGGATCTGGCAGGCGTCGATGGGGAGATGGACCGTCGTCGCCGCACCCGGTCCGTAACGCCGTTCCGGCGGCACGAAGGCGCGGATCGTCCGCCCTTCGCCGATGTCGACCAGCACGTCGCGATGCTCGCCGAGATAGGCGGAGCGGACGATCGTGCCGGGCAGGCTGTTGCAGGACAGGCCGCCGTCATCGTCCAGCCGCACCTTGGAGGGGCGCACGCAGAGCGAGACGGACCCGCCGCGCGCCACCCCGCTGCGGTCGGGAGCGGTCAGCACGCGGCCGCCGATGCGGATGCTGCCCTCGCCCTCGCCGGTGCCGGCCAGCTCGTTGTTCGAGCCGATGAAGCGGGCGACGAAGGCGTTGGCCGGCCGCTCGAACACATCCTCGGGCGTGCCGAACTGCTGGACCGCCCCCGCCTGCATCACGGCGATGCGGTCGGCGGTGACCAGCGCCTCCGACTGGTCGTGGGTGACGTAGACGGTGGTGATGCCCAGGAGGTCGTGGACCTGGCGGATCTCGAAGCGCATCTCCTCGCGCAGATGGGCGTCGAGGTTGGACAGCGGCTCGTCGAGCAGCAGGATGGAGGGCTCCACCACCAGCGCCCGGGCCAGCGCCACGCGCTGCTGCTGGCCGCCCGACAGCTCGGACGGGTAGCGGTCGCGCAGGCTCTCCAACCGGACGGTGCGCAGCGCGCGGGTCAGCCGCTCGGCGATCTCGGCCTTGGGCAGGCGGCGGATGCTGAGCCCGAAGGCGACATTCTCGGCCACCGTCTTGTGCGGCCAGACCGCATAGTTCTGGAAGACCAGCGAGATGCCGCGCCGCTCCGGCGGCAGCACCCCGCGCGGCGAGGAGAGCAGCACGTCGTCGGCCCAGATCTCGCCCTCGGTCGGGGCCTCGAAGCCGGCCAGCAATTGCAGGGTGGTCGATTTCCCGCAGCCCGACGGTCCCAGCAGCGCCAGCAGCGTGCCGTTGGGAACCTGGAGGTCAATGCCGCGCAGCGCGGTGTAGCTGCCGAAGGACTTGCGCAGATTGGTGATGCGGATGCCGCTCATGAGGGAACTCCGGCCGCCGTGGCGGTCTTGCGGGAGGTGCGCCGGGCGCCGGTCAACCCGGCCAGCGGGCGGGCCACCGCCACGAGGAACAGCGTGATCAGGAGGAGAAGGACGCTCATCGCGCAGACGGCTTCGTAATTGCCGCCGTCCTTGGCGTTGTAGATCAGCGTGGTCATCACGTTGGTCTTCGGTGTGATCAGGAAGACGGCGACCGACAGCTCGCGGATGATCGGGATGAAGACCAGGAACCAGCCCGACACCAGCCCGCCGCCCATCAGCGGCAGGGTGATCGACAGGAAGGTCCGCGCCTCGCCGGCGCCCAGGCTGCGGGCGGCGCGCTCCAGCTCTGGCCCGATGCCCTTCAGGATCGAGCCGCCATGGGAATAGGCGATCGGCAGGAAGGTGGCGGCGAAGGCGGCGATCAGCAGCAGCGGCGTGCCGTAGAGGTTGAGGGGGGCGCGGGTGTAGGCGGCGAAGAAGCCGACCGACAGGACGATGCCGGGGATGACGATGGGCACCGTCGCCACCGCCCCCAGCAGGGAGGCGCCGACCATCAGCCGCCGCTCGACGATGTAGGCGACCAGCGTGCCGAGCGCCACGCACAGCGTCGCTCCCAGCGTCGAATAGACCAGCGAATTGACGATGGCGGTGTGGGTTTCAGAATTGCCGAAGACCGCCCACCAGTACCAGTAGAGGGACAGGTTCTCCCAGCTCAGCCCCTGGCCCCAGGCGCGGGTCAGCGACACCGTCAGCAATGCCGCGTAGGGCAGGAAGACCGACAGCAGCGGCACCAGCAGGGCAAGGAACAGCGCGGGCCAGCGCCAGCCGCCGAGCCGGATCTGCCGCCCGGCGCGCGTCTTGCCGGAGATGGTGACGTACTGCTTGCGGCCGAGATAGCGGCGGCGCATCCAGAACAAGGTACCGGTGACCAGCAGCAGCGGCATGCAGTAGGCGGCGGCCAGATAAATCTCCGGCGGGAACAGCTGGTAGAACTCGGCCAGCTTGGTGGTGACCACCGGGATGCCGGTCGGCGTCAGCAGGAAGGCCGGGACGCCGAACAGCGTCAGCCCCTGGATGAAGGACAGGATGAAGCTGGCGATCACCGCCGGTGCGGCCAGCGGGATGGTGATGCTGGCCATCGTCCGCAGCACCCCGCAGCCCAGCGTCGTCGCCGCGTCCTCCAGCTCCACCGCCATCTCGTCGAGCGCGCTCGACACCATGGTGAAGCTGTAGGGGACGGTGTAGATGCCGCAGACGAAGATGGCGCCGGCCATCGAATAGATGTTCAGCGGCGTCCCGGCACCCTCGCCGGCCAGCCAGCGCCATGCCGTGTTGAGCCAGCCCGAGTTGGGCGCGGCCAGCAGGATCCAGCCGGTGGCGCCGATGAAGGACGGGGTGACGAAGGCGGTCAGCGTCAGGACGCGGATGGTGCGGCGCAACGGCAGGTCGGTGCGCGACACCAGCCAGGCCAGCGGCACGCCGATGCCGACCGCGATCACCGCCGTGGCGGCGGCCAGGATCAGGGAATTGACCAGCGGCTCGATCAGCTCGGCCGACTGGACGACGCGCGCGTAGTTGTTCAGGGTCCAGGCGCCGGTCGCGTCGTCGTGCAGGCTGTTGAACAGCACCCAGCCGAAGGGCTGGACCACCAGCAGCACCAGGAGAAGGATGACGGCGCCGAGGACCGCCGCCTTGACGAGCGGCACCCGCGCCATGACGGGACGGGCTTCGGCGTCGCGGGAACTGGTTGAAATGACCCCCATTGGGTCCGCCTCCCGTTGCCAGGGATGGGCCCTGCGGCCCAGCATGATGGAGTGTTCCCGAACCGGCGGCCGGGTGGCAACCGCCGCCGGTCCGGGATTTGGAACCTTTCGGGGAGGCTAACGCACCAGCTCCTTCCACTTTGCGATGCCTTCGGCCACTTCGGCGGCGAGGTCGTCGCCGCTGTTTCGGTACCATTTCAACTGGTCCAGCGAGCGGCCCTCGGCCCAGGCGACGTCGGTGCGCAGCGTCGGCCAGTAATTCTTCGACAGGATGTCGGAGACCTCCTTGGAATAGAGGAAGTTGGTGAACAGCCGGGCGGCGTTGGGGTGGGGAGCCTTCACCGGGATGCCGGTCAGGCCGAGGTTGAGGATGGCGTCGTCGGTGGGCACGCTGACGTCGATGGGATTGCCCGCCGCCTTCTGGGTCAGCGTGTAGCTGAAGGGCGCGCCGGATCCGACCACGCGCTCGCCGGCCAGGATGTCGGTGACGGTGTCGACGTTGGACTGGCCGACCTTCGGCTTCTGCTGGCCGAAGCGGCGCAGGTAGTCGTCGCCGTACTTGCGGCGGATGGCGACCACCCAGCTCGCCACGTCGCCGGAGAAGGCGGGGCTGCCGGTGGTGATCTTGCCCTTCCACTGGTCCTCCAGCAGCGCCGTCCAGCTCGTCGGCGGGGCGGACACCTTGCCCGGCGCGTAGTTGATGCTGGTCAGGCTGATGGCGCCGACATGGTACATGGCGTCCTTGTCCAGCCCCTTGAAGGCGGTGGGCAGCATGGCCGCGTCGGGCGGGTCGTAGGCGGCCAGCGCACCGATCTTCTTCAATTCGGTGTAATGCAGCAGGTTGGTGGTGCCCAGGGAGTCGCATTCGGCGACGCCGTTCTGCAATTCCAGCCGCAGGCGGGTGTAGACGGTCTGCGAGGCCTGACGGAGAAGCTGGACCTCGATGCCCGGATACTTCGCCTTGAAGGCGTCGCGGATCGCCTCCATCGTCTGCTGCTCGTAGGAGCCCCAATAGAGCGTCAGCGCGCCTTCCTTGCGGGCGGCGGCGTAGAGCGGATCGTCCTGCGCTGCCGCCAGCCGGGCGAAGCCGGTTCCGGCGAGGCCGGCGGACAGCAGCGCCGCCCCGGCCAGTCCACCCGTCTTCAGAAGCCCGCGGCGAGAGATGTCCGTCATGTTCGTCGTCCCTGTTCGGTGTTGCGTGGATGCCGTTTTCGGCTTCGTTGGTTTTCGTGCTCAGTAGTCGCCGGTGGTGGCGCCGCCGTCGGCGACGATGGTCTGGCCGGTGATGTAGGAGGCATCGTCCGACGCCAGGAAGGCGACGATGGCGGCGATCTCCTCCGGCTTGCCGAGCCGGCCGATGGGGGTCTTGCCGACCCATTGCGCGCGGATCGCGTCGGGCACGCCCTCGACGATGCTGGTCTCGACCACGCCGGGGGCGACGGCGTTGACCAGGATGCCGCGCCGGGCGCCCTCCAGCGCCGCCGTCCGCGTCAGCCCGACCACGCCGGCCTTGGACGCCGAGTAGTTGGCCTGCCCGAAGGTGCCGAGCATGGCGGTGGAGGCGATGTTGACGATGCGGCCCCAGCCGCGGTCGCCGACCAGCCTGAAGGCGGTCTGGCAGCCGAGCCACGTGCCGCGCAGGTTGACGTCGAGGACGGCGCTCCACTCCGCATCGCTCATCTTCACCAGCGAGCGGTCGCGGACGATGCCGGCGACGTTGACCAGGATGTCGACGGCGCGCAACGGCTCGGGCAGGGCGGCGACGGCCGCCTCCCAGCCCGCCCGGTCGGCCACGTCGAGCTGCACGGCGAAGGCGTCGGCGCCGCCGTCGCGCAAGTCCGCGGCGACCCGCTCCGCCGGGTCCAGCCCGATGTCGGCGACGATGACGGCAGCACCCTCGGCCGCCAGCCGCTCGCACACCGCGCGGCCGATGCCGCCGCCGCCGCCGGTCACGAAGGCCGTGCGGCCCTTCAGACGATCCTGCATGCTCATTCCGTCACCCGCCCCTTGGCTTGTCGTGCGATGGACAGGACGTCCTCGCCCTCCTGCACCGTGTCGCCCGTCTGGTTGCGGACGGTGATGCCGACGCGGACGATGCCGCGGTCGGGCTTCGAGGCGCTGGGGCGGACCTCCAGCACCTCGGCCTCGTACTGGATGGTGTCGCCGGCGAAGACCGGGCCGACGAAGCGGCGGCGGGTCTCCAGAAAAGCCAGGATCGCCCAGTCGTCGATGGCGGAACGCAATCCGGTGCTCATCGAATGGGTCAGCATGCCGTGGGCGATGGTGCGGCCGAAGCCGTTCGCTTTTGCCGCCTCGGCGTCCATGTGCAGCGGGTTGAAGTCGCCGGTCAGCCCGGCGAACCAGACGATGTGCGCCTCGGTCACGGTGACGCGGCTGGACAGCGCGCGGGCGCCCGGTTCGATGTCGTCGAGGTGGATGGGGTCGGTCATGCGTCGCTCCCTGATGCGTCGCCGGGGGGCCGGAAGATCGGCAGGCTGATGGTCTCGTCCAGGCGATGGAAGGCGACGGCCAGCGGCAGGCCGGTGCGCAAGCTCCCTTCGGCGATGCCCTCGACCCGCGAGAAGACGATGACGCCCTCCTCCAGCCGGACCAGGGCGCAGGTGTAGGGATCGCCGCGGCTGTTGCCGCGATGGACGACCGAGTAGGACAGCAGCTCGCCGCGCCCGCTCGCCTCGACCCAGTCCGGGGTGGCGTGGGGCGCGTGGATGGAGTGGGCGCGGGGATACCACTGGTACAGCCCGGTCTCCGGGCAGCGCTGGATCAGGAAGCGACCCTCGCGCGCCGCTTCCCAGAAGGGGGCGGAGGTCTCGTCGAGGATCGGCAGGGTCGTCATGGCGGTCATTGATGCCCCCTTAGACGGCGAGGATGGCGGTGGCGGCGGAGCAGAAGGTGCCGCCCAAGCCGTGGGCCAGCGCGACCTTGGCGTCCGGCACCTGGATGCCCGGAGCGTCGCCGCGCAGCTGGCGGACGCTCTCGATCAGGGTGAAGATGCCGCGCTTGCCCGGATGGTTGGAGGAGAGCCCGCCACCGTCGGTGTTGGTCGGCAGGCTGCCGCCATCGGCCGACAGGGCGCCGGCCGCGACGAAGGGGCCGCTCTCGCCGCGCCCGCAGAAGCCCAGATCCTCCAGCGCCAGCATCGGCGTGATGGTGAAGGCGTCGTAGATCTGCGCCACATCGATGTCGGCGGGGGTCATCCCGGCCATGGCGAAGGCGCGCGGGCCGGACAGGGCGGCGGGGGTGGAGAGATCGTCGGGGATCTGGCTGTTCTGGGTCCGTGCGACGGCGGCGCCATAGCCGGCGAGATAGACCGGGCGGCGCTTCAGGTCGCGCGCCCGTTCGCGGCTGGTCATCACAAGGGCACCGCCGCCGTCGGTGACGACGCAGCAGTCCAGCCGGTGCAGCGGCGAGGCGATCATCGGCGAGGCCAGCACGTCGTCCACCGTGATCGGCTTGCGCAGCCGGGCCTGGGGATTGGCGGCGGCGTGGCCGCGGAAGGTGACGGCGACCTGGGCCAGCTGTTCCGGCGTCGTGCCGTAGAGGTCCATATGGCGGCGGGCGAACAGGCCGTAGGTCGAGATCAGCGTCGGCGCATAGGGGATCTCGTACTGGCCCGGACCGGCCGGGAAGACGAAGGGGTCGAAGGACGGGGTGGAGAGCGGCCACCAGCGCGGACAGGCGGCATAGCTGATGACCACGACCTCGGCCAGCCCGGTGGCGATGGCGGCGGCGGCCTGACCGGCTTGCAAAATATAGGAGCAGCCGCCGACGTCGGTGCTGTTCACATAGGTCGGCTGGATGCCGATATATTCGGCCAGCTCGATGACGTCCATCGTGCCGCCGCCCTCGGCCCAGTCGCCGGACGCCGCGCAAAGCCCGTCCACATCCGACAGCGCCAGCCCGGCATCGTCGAGCGCGCCCAGGATGCATTCCATCTGGAGGGCGAAGGGATGGACCCGCGGCGCGTCCCGGCGGGGGAACTCATAGGCGCCGACGATGGCGGTCTTGCCCGAAAGCTGCTTCACGCGCTGGTCGTCCTTTCATGGTTGCAGGCTTTCACGGTTGCAGGAGCCCTGGCACCGGCGGCGGGGCGTCGGCGTGCAAAGAGGGGTTCGTCGAACAAGTATTGGAAGACAGGGCGACGGGGCGGCACGGGGAACGCGAAGATGTCCCGGCGTCCATCATAGAACTCGATCGCCGCCGGTGCGCTGCCGGCAAGATCGAGAATACCGGACACCCTCCGTGTCACAAGCAGAAAAAAGTGTGCGCTCCGGTGCATGGAGCGCACCAATGACCGGCGGCCGTCCGGTGCGTTTGCTGCACCGGATTGGGCCAAACTAAGCGATTGTTTTCGGAGCGCGGCGGCGCAAGCCTTTGGGCATGCCTTTCCCGTCCAAACTCCGGTCGGCGCCTTGCGGCGCGGCCATCTCCGGCCCGGACCACCGGTGCCCGGCAGCCCCGAAGGACCGCTCATGACCAACACGGAAACCCAACGCCGGGACGGCCCGCTGGCCGGCGTGCGCGTTGTCGATCTCACCCACATGTTGGCCGGCCCCTACAGCACCTGGCTGCTCGGCGCGCTGGGCGCCGACGTCATCAAGATCGAGCGTCCGGGCAAGGGCGATTTCACCCGCGTCATCGCCCCGTTCAGCGACGACGAGAGCATTTACTTCATGAGCGTCAACCGCAACAAGCGGAGCCTTACGCTCAACTTGAAGGAGGAGAAGGGAAAGGAGATTTTCAGGCGCATCGTCGCCACCAGCGACGTGCTGGTGGAGAACAACCGGGCCGGCACGATGGACCGGCTGGGGCTGGGCTACGACGACCTGAAGCCGGTTAACCCGAAGCTGGTTTACGCCTCGATCTCCGGCTTCGGGCAGGATGGCCCCTACCGCCACCGGCCCTGCTTCGACGTGGTGGCACAGGCGATGTCCGGCATGATGAGCATCACCGGCGAGCCCGGCGGCCAGCCGGCCCGCGTCGGCGCCTCCATCGGCGACATCGGGTCGAGCCTGTTCGCCACCATCGGCATCCTGTCGGCCTTGCAGAAGCGGGCCGCCACCGGGGAGGGCAGCTTCGTCGACGTGGCGATGCTGGATTGCCAGCTGGCGCTGATGGAGAACGCCATCGCCCGCTATCTGAATGCCGGCGACGTGCCGCGGGCGCTGGGCAGCCGCCATCCGCTGATCGCGCCCTTCCAGTCCTTCCCCACCGCCGACAAGCCCATCGCCGTCTGCGTCGACACCAACGAGCAGTGGGAGCGGCTGGTCGGCGCCATGGGGCTGCAACATCTGCTCGCCGACCCGCGTTTCCTCACCGGCTCCCTCCGCAACGCCCATCACGCCGAGCTTGAGCCGCTGCTCGTTCCGGTCTTCGCCGGCCGCAGCCGCGACGAATGGCTGGAGCGGCTGGAGGCGGCGGACGTGCCGTCCAGCCCGATCAACAGCGTGGCCGACGCGCTGGTCGACCCGCAGGTGGTCCACCGCGGCATGGTGGTGGAGGTGCCGCCGAACTCCGGCAAGCGCTTCGCCGCCGTGCCGATCCACATGCAGGGCGCTCCGCTGGCGGCCGAGGCCCCGGCGCCGCGGCTGGGCGAGCACACCGACGCCATCCTGGCCGAGTTGGGCTTCGCCGCCGCCGAAATCGAGGCGTTGCGCAGCGCCGCGGTGGTGTGAGGATGGACGGGCGGACGCCGAAGGAGGGGGGCGGAAACGGGGCGCGTGCGGTGCTGGCGAAAATGCTTCATGATGGCATCGGATCCGCACCGTTGCACACCGCCCCGCCGCATATCGCCCCGATGACCCAGCCCCGCATGGCGCGCCGCCTTCCTCCACTCCTGGCACTCCGTGCCTTCGACGTCTTCGCCCGGCTGGGCACCGTGCGCGCCGCCGCCGACGAGCTGGCGGTGTCGCACACAGTGGTGTCCCGCCACATCCAGAACCTGGAGCAGTCCGTCGGCGTCAAGCTGGTGGCCAAGTCGGGGCGCGGCCTGTCCCTGACCCGCGAGGGCACCCGCTTCGCCGCCCAGATGCACCGCGCCTTCGATCTGATCGCCGACGCCAGCAACGAGCTGCGCAACGGCGGGATCGAGGCGGTGCACATCTGCTGCCTCGCCGGCCTGGCCTCGCGCCGCCTGCTCGGCCGGCTGCCGGATTTGGAAGCGGCGATGGACGGGCGCGAGGTGATTTTGCAACCGACCTCCGCCCGTCCCGACTTCAGCCGCGGCGAGGCCGATGTCGAAATCATGTATCTGGAGGATGGCGCCGCCGCCGTTGCCGAGGGGCTGCGCGCCGAGATGTTCGCAAAGCCGCGCATCCTCGCCATCGCCAGCCCGGAGTTCAAGGCGCGTTATCCCGACGTGCGGACCCCCGCCGATCTGGTCGGTCTGCCGCTGATCCACGAGCAGTCCACCGGCATGTGGGAGGCGTGGCTGGAGGAGGCAGGCGTCGGCGAGCTGCCGCGGCTGCGCGGCCCGCGCCTGTGGCAGGCCCATCTGACCATCGAGGCCGCCCGGCTCGGGCGTGGCGTGGCGCTGGTCAGCGACCTGCTGGTCATCGACACCCTCGCCAGCGGCGAGCTGGTGGAGATGGTGCGCAGCGACGTCACCATCGGCGGCTATTACCTGATCGCCCCGGCGCAGAAATGGAACACGCCGGTGATCGCGGCGATCCGCCAATGGCTGCGCGACGTTTTCCCTCCATCGGTGCCAGAACCGATCTCCTGACAGCCCGGTCTCCTGAATTTCACCATCCGGGGCGCCGCCGCCCGGCTCCCGGCCATCGCGGAACCCGACCATGCCCAACCACTCCCTGTTCGACCAACTGCTGAACCCGGCCACCGACCCGGCCCGCCTCGCCATCGAGACCGCGGACGGCGGGCGTCTCACCCATGGCGATCTGCGCGCCGCCACCGGCCGCATGGCGAACGCGCTGGTCGCCGCCGGCGTGCGCCCCGGCGACCGCGTCGCCGTGCAGGTCGAGAAGTCGGTCGAGGCGCTGGTGCTCTACCTCGCCTGCCTGCGGGCCGGGATGGTCTATCTGCCGCTGAACACCGCCTACACCCCGGCGGAGCTGGGCTATTTCGTCGGCGACGCCGAGCCGGCCCTGGTGGTCTGCGACCCGGCGCGTCTCGACGCCACCACGGCGCTGGCAGGGACCGTTGCGGTGCGCACGCTGGACGCGCGCGGGCAGGGCAGCCTGACCGAAACGGCGGCCGGACAGCCGGACGAGTTCGCCACCGTTGCGCGCGGGCCCGACGATCTGGCCGCCATCCTCTACACCTCGGGCACCACCGGGCGGTCGAAGGGGGCGATGCTGACGCAGGAGAACCTGCTGTCCAACGCGCGGGTGCTCCAGACCGAATGGCGCTTCGGGCCGGACGACGTGCTGCTGCACGCCCTGCCGATCTTCCACACCCACGGGCTGTTCGTCGCCTGCAACCTCGTGCTGCTGTCCGGCGCCTCGATGGTCCTGCTGCCGCGTTTCGACCCGGCCGACGTGCTGGCCCGGCTGCCGGCCGCCACGGTGATGATGGGGGTGCCGACCTTCTACACCCGCCTGCTCGGCCAGGAGGGGCTGACGCCCGAGGCCTGCCGGTCGATCCGCCTGTTCGTCTCCGGCTCCGCCCCGCTGCTGGCCGAGACCCACCGCGCCTGGGAGGAGCGCACCGGCCACCGCATCCTGGAGCGCTACGGCATGACCGAGAACCGGCATGCTGACCTCCAACCCGTATGACGGCGACCGCGTGGCCGGCACCGTCGGCTTCCCGCTGCCGGGCGTCGAGCTGCGCATCGCCGACCCGGCGACCGGCGCGCCGCTTGCCGGCGACGCCATCGGCGCCATCGAGGTGCGCGGTCCCAACGTCTTCAAGGGCTACTGGCGCATGCCGGAGAAGACGGCGTCGGAGTTCCGGCCGGACGGCTTCTTCATCACCGGCGACCTCGGCCGCATCGACGGCCGGGGCTATGTCCACATCGTCGGGCGCGGCAAGGACCTGATCATCAGCGGCGGCTTCAACGTCTATCCCAAGGAGGTCGAGGGCGAGATCGACGAGCTGCCCGGCGTTCTGGAAAGCGCCGTGATCGGCATCCCCCATCCCGATTTCGGCGAGGCCGTCGTCGCCGTCGTGGTTGCGGACGGCACCGCACCCGTCACCGAGGCCACCGTCGCCGCCGCCCTGAAGGACCGGCTCGCCCGCTACAAGCAGCCCAAGCGCGTGGTGGTGGTGGCCGAGCTGCCGCGCAACAGCATGGGCAAGGTGCAGAAGGCGCAGCTTCGCGATACCCACGCGGGGGTGTTCGGATGAGCGGCGCCGTCCTGCCGCCTCTTCCCACCGAAATCCTGACCTCCGGGCCTTTGCGGGTCGCGGAGGAATGGATCGACCTCTACGGCCACATGAACATGGCGCGCTATGTCGCCCTGTTCGACGAGGTCGGCTATGCGCTCCAAGAGCGCTGGGGGCTGGGGGAGACCTACACCGGCGAGACCCGGAAGGGGCTGTTCGTGGTCGACGTCGCCGTCAGCTACAAGCGGGAGCTGACCGCCGGCACGCCGCTGACGCTGGCGCTGCGGCTGCTGGAGGCCGACACCAAGCGTCTGGTCAGCCTGATGGAGCTGCGCCGCGGCGACGACGGCACGCTGGCCGCGACGATGGAGCAGCTGTCCGTCCACGCCGACCTGACGACGCGGCGGGTCGTCCCGTTCGATCCGCCGGTGGCGGAGCGCTTGCGCGATCTGGCGGCCGTCCATGGCGCGCTGCCGCTGCCGGCCGGTCACCGGCGCCGGCTGACCTGCCGGGGGTGAGGCCGGCGGCAGGAATTTTGCTGGCTATCAAAACAATACTGCCGCATGCAAGCTGTCCCACATCGGGAAGTCGTTGTCGGTGGACACAAGCATGGTCGGTCGTCTTGGCGTTTGGGTGGTGCGGACGCTGGCGGGCGTGGTCCTGCTGCTGCCGGGTGCCGGGGCTTCCGGACAGGAGATGCCGGGCGGGGCGGAGGCGATCACCGTCCTGACCTCCTTTCCCGCCGCCTTCTACGAGCCGGTGCGCGACGCGTTCGAGCAGGCCTATCCCGACCGGCGCCTGCATGTGATCAACACCAAGACCACCGCGGCGATCACCCAGTTGCAGGATCGCGTGGCGAAGGACGTCGACGTCTTCTGGGCATCGGCCCCCGACGCCTTCGAGGTGCTGAAGGCCGCCAGGCTGCTGGCGCCGGTGGCGCCGCGTCCGACCGGCGCCCCGGCGACCGTCGGCAACCAGCCCATCGACGACCCCGACGGCCTCTATCTCGGCTTCGCGCTGTCGGGATACGGGCTGATCTGGGACCAGTCCTATCTGGACCGGCATGGCCTCGCCGCCCCGTGCCGCTGGGAGGATCTGCGCCGGCCCGGCTATGCCCGGCATCTCGGCATCACCTCGCCGTCGCGCTCCGGCACCATGCATCTGATGGTGGAGACGGTGCTGCAACTGCATGGCTGGGAGCGCGGCTGGGCGACCTGGCTGGAGATCGCCGGCAATCTGGCGACGGTGACGGCGCGCAGCTATGGCGTGGTGGAAGGCGTCGGCAAGGGGCGCTTCGGCATCGGGCTCGCCATCGATTTCCTCGGGCAGGGGACAAGGCAGGAGTCCGGGCCGCGCGAGAGCGGGGAGTTGGGCACTCTGCGCTTTGCCTATCCGGCCGACGGCGTGTTCCTGCCGGCCAGCGTGGCGGTCCTGCGCACCGCCCCCAATCCGGCGGGGGCGAACCTGTTCATCGACTTCCTGCTGTCGCCGGCCGGGCAGGCCCTGATGCTGCGTCCCGACATCGGGCGGCTGCCGGTGCGGCCCGATGCCTATGCCGCCGCCCCCGCCGGCTATCCGGCCCCGTATGCGCGGGAGACCGGCGACGACCTGTTCCTCTTCGACCGCGCCTTGTCCGGCCGCCGCTATGAGCTGGTCAACCTGCTGTTCGACGAGCTGATCACCTTCCGCGTGAAGACGCTCAACCGGGTCTGGCACCTGATCCATCAGGGCGAGAGCCGTCTTGCGGCAACCCCCGATCCGACCGCGCGCGACCTGTTGCGCACCGCCCGCGAGGCGGCGACGACGATCCCGGTCGATGCCGCCCAGGCCATCGACCCGGCCTTCTCCACCGCCCTGCGCCGGCCGGCGCGCGGCATGCCGGTGTCCGCCCGGCAGGGCGATCTGGAGGAGGAGTGGCGCGCCTTCTCGCAGAATCAGTTGGAAACGGCGCTGTCGGCGGCGGAACGCGCGCTGGTGATCCTGCGCGCGGCGGCTGGCGAAGGGGTCTGGCCGTGAGTGCCGTGGCGACGCCCTCGTCCGGTGGCTTGTCCGGCCGGCCGGGCAACGGTGCGGGCAGGCTGCGCTTCGGCATCCGGGTCCGGCTGTTCCTCGCTTTCGTCGCGGTGGCCACCCTGTCGGTGGTGGCCTGCGCGCTCGGCTGGCTGTCCTACGACCGGCTGGGCGGCACGCTGGACGAGTTCGCCGAAAGCCATCTGCCGGCCCTGGGCGTGGCGGCCAAGCTGGCGGAGGAGGGCGGCGCCATCATCGCCACCGCCCCCATCCTGGCCGGCAGCCGGACCGAGGACGAGATGGACGCGATCCGCGACACGCTCGGCCGCCGCCTGACCACCCTGAGGGCGCTGACCGACGCCATCGAGGGCGGCGTTCCCGGCCTGCGCCCGGTGGTGGATTCGCTGGGCCGCAATCTGGCGGCGCTGGACGGCACGGTGCGCCAGCGGCTGGCGCTCGGCCGCCGGAACCAGGAGGCCATCGAGCGGCTGCGCTGGCTGCATGCCGATTTCCTCGACGAGATCGATCCGCTGGTCGCCGACGCCCGCTTCAACATCCAGAGCGCGCTCACCACGGTGGAGAGCGGGAAGCCGTCGGCCGATGCCGTCCGCATCCTGCGCGAGGAGAACCGGCGCAGCGAGGCGCTGTTGCAGATCGGCGCCAACGGAAACCTCGCGGTCGGGCTGGTCGCGCGGGCGGCGACGCTCGCCACGGCGGAGCTGCTCGACGACAATGCCGGCTTCCTGGACGAGACCGCCGACCGGCTGCAACGCGACCTGACGGCGCTGGCCGGCTGGGCGGACGGCGTCTCGCTGCGGCAACTGGTGGGCCAGCTTCTCGACCTCGCGCGTGGGGCCGACGGCAGCGTGCCGGCGCTGCGCCGGGAGGAGCTGGAGACGGCGGCGCGCGGACAGGCCCTGCTGGCGGAGAACCGCGACATCGTCGCCCGGCTGAACGGGCTGATCGCCCGGCAGGTCCAGGCGGTGGAGCAGGATTCCCGCGCCGCCGCCGCCCGCTCCGCCGGGGCGGTGGCGTTCGGCCGCTCCGCCCTGCTGGCGAGTGCGCTGGTCAGCCTGCTGGTGGCGGTGCTGGTGGCCTGGCTCTACGTCAACCGCAACCTGATCTCCCGCCTGACCCGGCTGGGCGATGCCGCCCGCGCCATCGCCGCCGGCGACCTCAAGGCCGACATTCCGCTCGGCGGCGGCGACGAGCTGTCGGACATGGCGGCGGCGCTGCTGGTCTTCCGCGACACCGCCATCGCGGTGGAGGAGGCGAACGCCCAGGCGATCATCGACAATGCCCAGGCCGGGCTGGCGATCACCGACGCGCAGGGCGTGATCGAGTTCGTCAACCCGCTCGCCGCAGCGCTGATCGCGCCGCCGCCCGGCGTCCGGGCCGGGGAGGGGGAGGCCGGGCGCCTTGCCGACCGGCTGGATGCGGAGGCCGCCGCCCGCCTTGCGGCCTTCTTCGCCCGGGCGCCGTTCGCTCAAGCACCCGACGGTGCAGGCGGTCCGGCGCCCACCCTGTCGATCCTGGCGACCGGGCGCCGTCCGGACGGCGGGGCGGTTCCGGTGCAGGTCGGCGTCCGTCCCTTCTGGCGGCGCCAGCGGCAGCGCTTCATCGTCACGCTCACCGACATGACCGAGCGGCTGGAGGCCCAGCATGTGCTGGAGCGCACGGTGCAGGAGCGCACCACCGACCTGCGCGCCACCAACGACCGGCTGGAGCGCGCCATCGCCGAACACCAGCGCACCGAACGCGAGCTGCGCGAGGCGCAGGCGGAGCTGGTGCAGGCCGGCAAGCTGGCGGCGCTCGGCCAGCTTGCCGCCGGGGTCGGGCACGAGCTGAACCAGCCGCTCGCCGCCATCCGGTCCTACGCCCACAACGGCCGCAAGCTGATCGGGCTGGGCCGGGTTGAGGAGGCCGAGGGCAATCTCGGCAAGATCGCCGACCTGACGGCCCGCATGGCGAACATCACCAACCACCTGAAGCGCTTCGCCCGCCGTCCCGACAGCCGGCTGGGGGCCGTGGAGTTGGCGCCGGTGATCCAGGGTGCCCTGTCGCTGTTCGGCAACCGCCTGCGCGAGGAGGCGGTCGCGGTCGAGCTGGCGCTGCCGGACGCCGACCCCGCCTCCGGCACGCCCTTGCGGGTCCGCGCCGAGGAGGTGCGGCTGGAGCAGGTGCTGGTCAATCTGCTGAGCAACGCGCTGGACGCCGTGGCCGGCGCGCCGGTGCGCCGCATCCTGATCCGCGCAGAGGTCGTGGAGGAGGGGGAGGAGAGCGGGGGCGAGGAGGGCGGCGCCGTCCGCATCGAGGTGCGGGACAGCGGCTCCGGCATCGCCGCCGATCCGGTCGCCCAGATCTTCGATCCCTTCTTCACCACCAAGCCGGTGGGGACGGGGCTGGGTCTCGGCCTGTCGATCTCCTACAACATCGTCCGCGACTTCGGCGGCGTGCTGTCGGTGGCCGAGAGCGGCCCCGATGGAACCGCCTTCGTCCTCACCCTGACCCGTGCGTGAAAGTCTTGCCCATGACCGTCCTGCTGATCGACGACGACCCGGAAGTGCTCGATTCCAGCCGCCAGAACGCTGGAGCTGGAGGGCTTCGCCGTCGAAGCGGTGACGGAGCCGGAGGCCGGGCTGGCCCGGCTCGGCGCCTCCTGGCCCGGCGTGGTGGTGACCGACGTGCGCATGCCGGGGATGGACGGCTTCGCCCTGCTGGAGCGGGTGCGCGCGGCGGATGCCGAGGTGCCGGTGGTGCTGGTCACCGGCCATGGCGACATCGCCATGGCGATGCGCGCGGTCCGCGAGGGCGCCTACGACTTCATCGAGAAGCCGGCCGAGCCCGACCATCTGGTCGAGGTGGTGCGGCGCGCGCTCGCCCATCGCGGGCTGGTGCTGGAGAACCGCCGCCTGCGGGCGCAGCTGGCGGAGGGCGGGCCGGAGGGGCGGATCATCGGCCGGTCCCCGGCCATCGAGCATCTGCGGGCCGCCGTGGCGAACCTCGCCGACGCCGAGGTCGATGTCCTGCTGTTCGGCGAGACCGGGACGGGGAAGGAGCTGGTCGCCCGCAGCCTGCACGAGGGCGGCCGGCGGCGCGCCGGCAATTTCGTGGCGCTGAACTGCGGCGCCATGCCCGACACCATCATCGAGAGCGAGCTGTTCGGGCATGAGCCGGGCGCCTTCACCGGGGCGCAGGGGCGGCGCATCGGCAAGCTGGAATATGCGGCGGGCGGCACCCTGTTCCTCGACGAGATCGAGAGCATGCCGATGCATCTCCAGGTCAAGCTGCTGCGCGTGTTGCAGGAGCGGGCCATCGAGCGGATCGGCGGCAACCGGACGATCCAGCTGGACCTGCGGGTGGTGGCGGCGACCAAGGTGGATCTGCTGCGGCTGGCGGCGGAGGGGAAGTTCCGCGAGGATCTCTATTACCGCCTGAACGTCGTCACAGTGCCGCTGCCGCCCTTGCGCGAACGGCGCGGCGACGTGGCGCTGCTGTTCCGCCATTTCCTCGACGCGGCCCTGGCGCGGTCGCGCCGGACGCCGCCGCCGCTCGATCCTGTCCTGCTGGCGCGCCTCGCCGCCCATGGCTGGCCCGGCAATGTCCGCGAGCTGCGCAATGTCGCCGAGCGGGTGGCGCTCGGGCTGGGCGACGGGCTGGCCACGGTCGGCGCTTCCGCCGCATCTGCCGGCATGACGGAATCGGCGGAGATCGAGCCGCTGGCCGACCAGCTTGACCGCGTCGAGAAGCAGCTGATCGAGGATGCGCTGGCCCGTTGCGGCGGCCGGGTCGGCGAGACGGCGGAACGGCTGGGGATCACCCGCAAGACGCTGTACCTGAAGATGCGCCACCACGGGCTGAGCCGGGACGATTTCGCGGAGGAGTGAAAAAGCAGGGGCTGGAATGTTCCCCGCATTACCCAGTCGCCTCCGCCGATGTTCCCGTCCTGACCCATCGATGATGTGCGAAGCCAGAGCGTGCAAGGGCTGACCGTCTGGCATGCCGATTGCTGAATGGGCGAGCATAAGACATCAAGGGAGGGACAACACCCATGCTTCGCACCTCGCGCAACCTGCGCAACGCCGCCGCCGCCCTGGGCGTCCTGCTGCTGTCCGGCACCGCCGCCTTCGCGCAGGATGCCAGCGGCAAGCTCGTCATCGTCACCTCTTTCCCCAAGGACATGACGACCGCCTTCCAACAGGCCTACCAGAAGGCCAACCCCAAGGTCACGGTCGAGATCCTGAACCGCAACACCAACGCGGGCGTGAAGTATCTGCAGGAAACCGCGTCCAACAACGGCGTCGACCTGTTCTGGGCGTCGGCCCCCGACGCCTTCGAGGTGCTGAAGGGCGCCGGGCTGCTCCAGCCCTACAAGCCCAAGGTGGAAGGGATCCCCGAGAAGGTCGGCGCCTATCCGGTCAACGATCCCGAGGGCATGTATGCCGGCTTCGCCGCGTCCGGCTACGGCATCATGTGGAACAGCCGCTACATGAAGGCCAACGATCTGCCGATCCCCAAGGAATGGGCCGACCTGACCAAGCCCGCCTATTACGACCATGTCGCGATCTCCGCCCCGTCGCGCTCCGGCACGACGCACCTGACCATCGAGACGATCCTCCAGGGCGAGGGCTGGGAAAAGGGCTGGCGCACCAACAAGGAGATGGCCGGCAACTACCGCACCATCACCGAGCGCAGCTTCGGCGTGCCGGACGGGGTGAATTCCGGCGCCTTCGGCGTCGGCATCGTCATCGACTTCTTCGCGTTGTCGTCGCAGGCCTCGGGCTTCCCGGTGGAGTTCGTCTATCCGACCGTCACCACCATCGTCCCGGCCAATGTCGGCGTCGTGAAGAACGCCCCCAACAAGGCCGCCGCCGAAGGCTTCGTCGACTTCCTGCTGTCGCCCAAGGGGCAGGAGGTTCTGCTGGAACCGGCGATCCGCCGCCTGCCGGTCAACCCGGTCACCTACGAGAAGGCCCCCGCCGGCTATCCCAACCCGTTCAAGGACAAGTCGCTGGGCTCGCAGGTGAACTTCGACGTCAACGTCTCGCAGGCCCGCTACAACGTGGTGGACGCGCTGTTCGACCAGCTCGTCACCTTCCAGCTCGACGACCTCAAGGCGGCGACCCAGGCGATCCACAAGGCCGAGGCGGCGCTCGCCAAGAAGCCGAACGACAAGGCCAAGGCCCTGCTGGGCGAGGCGCGCGACCTCGTCGCCGCCATGCCGGTGACGGCGGAGCAGGCCGCCGATCCGCAACTGGCCGGCGCCTTCACGGTGGAACGCAAGTCGGCCAAGGACGCTGTGCCGGAGCGCCAAGCGCAGGTCGAGCAGAAGTGGGCCGCCTTCGCCAAGGAGAACTACGCCAACGCCCGCAAGAAGGCCGACGAGGCGGCTGCCCTGGCGCGTTGAGCCTGATGCGCTGACGCTGGTTGCGTCCAGCCTAGGGGGGCGCTCCAAGAGCGTCCCCTCCTTTCTCCTCAGCCGACAGGCCTTTCCATGACGTCACTTGCGCTCACGCGCGACCGCATCGCGCGCGTGCGGCCGGGGCCGGCGCTGGCCGCGCTGCTGATCGCCGCATTCCTGCTGCTGTTCCTGGTCGTTCCGGTCGTCCAGGTCATCTTCGTCGCCTTCCAGGACAAGACGACCGGGGCCTTCACCCTGGTGAACTTCGCCGACTTCTTCCAGAACGACCTGTTCATGCGGTCGTTCGGGAACTCCTTCTACGTCTCTGCGATGTCGGTGGTGGTGGCGAGCCTGCTGGCGCTGCCGCTGGCTTACCTGACCACGCGCTTCGAGTTCCGCGGCTCGGTGCTGATCCAGAGCCTGGGCATCATCCCGCTGATCATGCCGCCCTTCATCGGCGCGGTGGCGATGCAGCTGCTGTTCGGGCGCAACGGCTCGGTCAACCTGCTGCTGCGCGACCATTTCGGCTTCTCGATCCCCTTCATGGAGGGGCTGAACGGCGTCATCTTCGTCCAGAGCATCCATTATTTCCCCTTCATCCTGATCAACCTGTCGGCCAGCCTGAAGAACATCGACCGGGCGATGGAGGAATCGGCGCAGAATCTCGGCTGCCACGGCTTCCGCCTGTTCCGCCGTATCGTCTTCCCGCTTGCGATGCCGGGCTACGTCGCCGGCGCCTCGCTGGTCTTCATCAAGGTGTTCGACGATCTCGGCACGCCGCTCCTGCTGAACGTCAACGACATGCTGGCGCCGCAGGCCTACCTGCGCATCTCCTCCATCGGCATCGCCGATCCGATGGGCTACGTCATCTCGGTCGTGCTGATCGCCTGCTCGCTGCTGGCCTTGTGGGTGTCGGCGCTGGCGATGCGCGGCAAGGACTACGCCACCGTGCAGCGTGGCGGCGGCGGTCTTGCCAAGCGGCGCCTGAAGCCGCTGGAGATGGTGGCGGCCTACGGCATCGTGCTGCTGATCCTGGTGCTGGTGCTGGCGCCGCATGTCGGGCTCGGCCTGTTGTCCTTCGCCACCATCTGGTCCTTCAGTCCGCTGCCCGACGCCTTCACCCTGAAGCACTACCACACCGTCTTTTCCGAGAGCGGGCAGTACATCACCAACACGCTGCTCTACGCCTCGCTGGCGGCACTGCTCGACGTGGTGATCGGCACGGCCATTGCCTATCTGGTCCTGCGCACCAAGCTGCCGGGCCGACAATGGCTGGACTACATCGCGATGGCGGCGCTGGCAGTGCCGGGCGTCGTGCTGGGCATCGGCTATCTGCGCAGCTTCTACGGCCTGCCGATGCCCTTCACCGGCCAGCCGCTGTCCAACTTCTGGCTGATCCTGGTCTTCGCGCTGGCGATCCGCCGCCTGCCCTACGCGCTGCGCGCCTGCACCGCCGCCTTGCAGCAGGTCAGCTCCTCGCTGGAGGAGGCGGCCGAGAATCTCGGCGCCACCAAGCTGCGGACGGTCGGGCGCATCGTCGTGCCGCTGATGTCCGGCGGCATCCTGGCCGGCTTCGTCACCAGCTTCGCCACCGCGGCGGTCGAGCTGTCGGCGACCATCATGCTGGTGCATTCGCAGAGCGACGCGCCGCTGGCCTACGGCCTCTACGTCTACATGCAGTCGGCGGCCGGCCGCGGTCCGGGGGCGGCGCTCGGCATCTTCGCCGTCATCATCGTCGGGCTCGGCACCTATCTGTCGCACGTCGTCATCGAGCGCGGCCGCCGCGACCGCGGCCAGGACCACTGAGGGAAACCATCGTCATGAACCACCAGTTTTCCCCGGCTGCGCTCGCCGCCCAGATCGAGAGCGTCGGCGTCGACATCGAGGGCGTCAACCTGTCCTACGGCAGCAACCATGTGCTGAAGGACGTGAACCTCGCCATCAAGCCGGGCGAGTTCTTCGCCTTTCTCGGCCCGTCCGGCTGCGGCAAGACCACGCTCTTGCGGCTGATCGCCGGCTTCAACACCGCCCAGCGCGGCGAGGTCCGCATCGGCGGACGCGACATCTCCGGCCTGCCGCCGCACCGGCGCGACGTCGGCATGGTGTTCCAGAGCTACGCGCTCTGGCCGCACATGACCGTCCGCCGCAACGTCGCCTTCGGGCTGGAGGAGCGCCGTGTCCCCCGCGCCGAGATCGAGCGGCGGGTGGACGCCGCGCTGGAGCTGGTCGGGCTGAAGCATCTGGCCGACCGCCGCCCCTCGCAGTTGTCGGGCGGCCAGCAGCAGCGCGTGGCACTGGCGCGCACCGTGGTGATCGAGCCGAAGATCCTGCTGCTCGACGAGCCTTTGTCGAACCTCGACGCCAAGCTGCGCGTGCAGATGCGCCAGGAGCTGCTGAGCCTGCAACGCAAGCTCGGCCTGACCACCATCTTCGTCACCCACGATCAGGAGGAGGCCAACACGATCTGCGACCGCATCGCGGTGATGGAGGACGGGCGGGTGCAGCAGGTCGGCACCCCGCAGGATCTCTACGACCATCCGGCCAACCTGTTCGTCGCCGGCTTCCTCGGCACCGCCAATGTGCTGGACGGCGCGGTGCGGGACGACGGGGCCGGGGGCCGCGCCTTCGTCGGCACCGGCTTCACCCCGGTGGCGCTGCCGGCGGCGGGCGTTGAGACTGGGGCCGGGGGCAAGCTGATGTTCCGGCCGCAGAACCTCGCCATCCGCGCCGATGGCCAGCCGCCGGCGCCCGGACATGCCCGGCTGACCGGCACCGTCCGCCACCGCGAATTCCTCGGCGCGTCGATCCGCTATGCGGTGGATGTCGGCGGGCAGCTGGTTCAGGTGGACGCGCCGCATCAGGCGGGCGATGCTCTGCTCCCCCCGGATGCCCCGATCATCCTCGACCTCGCGGCCGACAAGGCCCGCTTCCTCCGCCAGTAAGGTGCCGCAACCGTGACCGATACCGTGAACCGCCCCACCATCCGCGCCGTCGCCTTCGACCTCGACGGCACGCTGGTGGACAGCGTGGCCGACCTGATGCATGCCTCCAACGCCCTGCTGGCCGAGCTGGGGCGCCCGCCGGTCGATCTGGCGGCGGTGCGCTCCTTCGTCGGCGACGGAGCGCCCAAGCTGGTCGAGCGCGTGCTGGCCGCCACCGGCGGGGTTCCGGCTGCGGACGAGACCGCCCGCTGCGTCAAGCGCTTCCTGGCGATCTACGAGGCCGACCCCAGCGCCCACAGCACGCTCTACCCCGGCGTCGCCGAAACGCTGGGCCGGCTGGCGGAGGCCGGGCTGCGGCTCGGCGTCTGCACCAACAAGCCGATGGCGGCGACCCTGCGGCTGCTCGACGATCTGGGCATCGCCGGCCGCTTCGCCGCGGTGGTCGGCGGCGACAGCTACCCGACCCGCAAGCCGTCGCCGGAGCCGGTGCTGGGGCTGCTGGAGCGGCTGGAGGTCACACCGGCGGAGACCGTCTTCGTCGGCGACAACGAGCATGACGTGGCAGCCGCCCGCGCCGCTGGGGTGGCGCGGGTGCTGGTGGTGCCCTACGGCTACGCCCGCGTCCCGCTCGACGGCCTGCCGCATGACGGCATCCTCGGCGGCTTCGCCGATCTGGCGGAGCGGCTGTCATGCTGAGGTCGGTGATCTTCTGCCGGCACGGCGAGACGGAGAGCAATCTCGGCGGCTGGCTCGCCGGCTCCAAGGACGTGGCGCTGACCGAGCGGGGCCGGGCGCAGGCGCAGGAGGCCGCCGCGAGCCTGCGCGCCGGAGGACAGTCGGTGGCTGCGGTCCACAGCAGCCCGCAGCGCCGGGCGCTGGAGACGGCGGGCATCCTGGCGGAGGCGCTGGGCGTTCCGGTGATTCCCGTGGCTGGGCTGGAGGAGCGGCGCTGGGGCGATCTCGAAGGCGGCGCCATCCCGGCCGACCTGCTGCGGGAGGAGGTTCCGAACGGCGAAAGCCTGACCGGCTTCCGCGCCCGCGTCACCGAGGCGCTCGACGGGCTGCCGGTGCCCGGCGACGGCGGCCCGCTGCTGGTCGTCGCCCATGCCGGCACCTGGCCGGTGCTCTGCCGCTGGATGGGGGTCGAGTCCGACCTGCTGTGGCCGCCCAACGCATCGCCCGTCACCCTGACGCGGGAGGGGGTGGCGGCCCTGTGAGCGACCGTGTGAGCGGCCCTGCGAGCGGATGCCGGGCAAAACAGGAGTCGCCAAGCAATCCGTCCTTGTCATAGTATGGACGCACATATCTGTCCGACGTCACGCCAGGGGGCCGCAGCTGGGTTTCAGCGGGTCCCGACGTGATGGAGCGGGCCGGAGCAATGGCGCTCCAATCCGGGCCGACCGCCCTGATTGGGGCTTTTTTTGTTTTATTTTCAACCGGACAGCTGCCGGTTGGCCTGGGTGTGGATTACGGCTGCGAGTTCGACGAAGAGGTGGATGCAGATGGAGTGTACCCCCAAGAGCGGTGAACCATGGCGGGTCGGCGTGCTGTTCTCGCAGACCGGGGTCACGGCGGGAATCGAACGCACCCAGCTCCAGGGCACGCTGATGGCGATCGAGGAGATCAATGCCGGCGGCGGGGTCAACGGCCGGGAGATCCTGCCCATCGTCGAGGATCCGCGGTCCGACCCGGCGCTGTTCGCGGCACTCGCCGAGCGGCTGATGACCGAGGAGCGGGTCGGCGTCCTGTTCGGCTGCTACATGTCGAGCACGCGCAAGGCGATCCTGCCGGTGGTGGAGCGGCGCAACGGGCTGCTGCTCTATTCGACCCTCTATGAGGGGTTCGAGTGCTCGCGCAATGTCATCTACACCGGCGCCGCCCCCAACCAGAATGGTCGGCAGCTGGCCGACTATCTGACGCGGGAGTATGGCAGCCGTGTCTACATGGTGGGATCGGACTACATCTATCCCTATGAATCCAGCCGGATCATGCGGGATCTGGTGCTCCAGCGGTCGGGCAAGATCCTGGCGGAGAAATATCTGCCGCTGAATGCGACGCAGAAGGCATTCGCCCCGGTCATCCGCGACATCCGGCGCAAGGAGCCGGACTTCATCTTCTCCACGGTGGTCGGCGCCGCCACCGCCCATCTCTACCACGCCTATGCCGAGGCCGGGTTCGACCCGGCGCGGATGCCGATTGCCAGCCTGACCACCAGCGAGGCGGAAATCAGCGACATCGGCGTCGCCGCCTCGCGCGGGCATGTCACCGCCGCTCCCTATTTCGATTCCATCGACAGCGAGGCCAACCGCCGCTTCGTCGCCCGCTACCGCGAGCGGTTCGGGGAGCATGAGCGGACCAACGCGTCGTGCGAGGCCGCCTATTTCCAGGTCCATCTGTTCGCCCAGGCCCTGCGCATCGCCAACTGCATGGACACCGACCGGCTGCGCGACGCCATCTTCGGGCAGGAATTCGATGCGCCGCAGGGGCGGGTGCGGATCGATCCCGACAACAACCACACCTACCTGTGGCCGCGCGTCGGCCGGGTCGATGCGGATGGCCGGTTCGAGATCGTCGCGGAGTCGCCGGTGGCGATGAAGCCCGATCCATATCTGGTGGATCACAACGCTGCCGGCGATGCGGACATCCGCTGGCGGCGGCAGGCCACGGTCTGACCGCAAACGGGGCGAACGCCGCATGTCGATCAACCTGCTCCGCGACATCCGTTCCTTTCGCGTGGTGGTCATCCACCCGCAGGACGCCGAGGCGGAGGAGCTGCTGCGCCAGCTCCACCGCATCGGCTGCCAAGCCCGGTCCGAATGGCCGCCGCCCAAGGACCGCCCCAGCGGCGTCGACCTGATCTTCCTCGACATGACCCAACTGCTGTCGGGGCAGGGACGGCTGTCCTGGTCCAGCGCCGACGACGGGCCGCCCATCGTCGCCGTGCTGGATTACGAAAGCCCGACCGTGCTGAAGGCTCTGGTCGATTACGGAGTGCGCGGCTTCGTCAGCAAGCCGATCCGCGCCTTCGGCCTGCTGACCACCATGTTCATGGCCCACCGTGCCGCGGAGGGCGAGCGCGGCATGCGCAAGCGCCTGCACAAGGTCGAGCAGCGGCTGGACGGCATCAAGAAGGTCAGCAAGGCCAAGGCGATCCTGATCGAGCAGCGCCGCATCACCGAGGAGGAGGCCTATCGCTTCATCCGCGAGCGCGCCATGGCCCGGCGGACGACCATCGAGGCGGTCGCCGCCGCCATCATCGACGCCAGCGAAATGCTCATGGCAGAAAATCCGAGCCGCTGACCATTTTTGATGTTGACGGTGAGGCAGCGCACTGTGCATCTTACTAAGCAAGTGAAGCAAATCGCCCGCGTCCGCCAATGATGTCGGATCGACGGGCAGGCGATGAAGCCCCTGAAGGTGTCACAGCCTTGCCGGGGCTTTTTTTGTGCTTGAACCTGACGTACCGACGCTCACTCCGGCACCACAGATGCGAGGGACGCCGATGGATGGGTTTGTGCAGGGATAAGTTCGACTGTTCAGTCTTTGCGGATTGACGCGGCGATCAGCTTGTCGCGCAACGGATTGTTTTGCCCGGCGCCTCATTCATTGGCTGTCGGCAAGAACAACACTGCATGATCGACGCCACCATTCGTTGAGTATTTTAAAATCAGCTGACACGACTTGAGACCGCACCAGGCACACCCCCGCCGATGACGCCGGGAGCTCGTGCCGAGGCAATGAAGCCCCAGCAGGCCGCCGGCCTGGGTGGGGCTTTTTTTGTGCGCTCTCCTGTCCGTGCCGAAGAACTGCCCAAAACAGGCAAACGAGGAGGAAACGCGTCATGACCTTCACACGGCGTAATTTTCTGAAATCGACGGCCGTCGCCGGGGTAGCCGGATCGGTCGGCTTCCCGCACATCTGGATCAAGGACAGCGGCGCCGCCTGGGCGGCGAACGGCGAGATCAAGGTCGGCGTCCTCTTCTCGCTGACCGGCACCACCGCGGTCGTCGAGAAGTCGATGCACAACGCCACCATGATGGCCATCGACGAGATCAACGCCGCCGGCGGCATCAACGGGATGAAGCTGACCGCAATCGTCGAGGATCCGGCCTCCGACCCCGCCACCTTCGCCGACAAGTCCAACAAGCTGGTGCTGAACGACAAATGCGTCAGCGTCTTCGGCTCCTACACCTCCGCCTCGCGCAAGGCGGTGCTGCCGGTCTTCGAGAAGCGCAAGAACCTCTACTGGTATCCGACGCTTTACGAAGGCCGCGAGTGCTCGAAGAACGTCATGTACACCGGTGCGGTGCCCAACCAGCAGCAGAAGGACTTCATTCCCTGGCTGGTCAAGACGTTCGGCAAGAAATTCTACCTGATCGGCTCCAACTACATCTATCCCAAGGAAGAGAACAACGTCTGCAAGATCCTGCTGAAGGAGCTGGGCGGCGAGGTGGTCGGCGAGGAATACGTGCCGCTCGGCCATTCTGAATTCGGCTCGGTGCTGAACAAATTCCGCGAGACCAAGCCGGACGTGATCTTCTCCACCGTGGTCGGCGACAGCGTGATCGCGCTGCACAAGCAGTACAAGGCGGCGGGGTTCAGCCCGGACAGGATGCCGATGGCGAGCCTGACCACGTCGGAGGTGGAGATCGCGGCGATGGGCGGCGAGTATGCCGCCGGCCACTTCACCTCCGCCCCCTATTTCATGGGCCACCAGTCCAAGGAGAACGAGGTCTTCGTCGAGAATTACCGCAAGCGCTTCGGCAAGGACTCGGTGACGCACTTCGTGTCTGAGGCGGCCTATTTCCAGATGCACCTGTTCCGCAAGGCGGTGGAGAAGATCGGCAAGGGCGACATCAGCCCCATCGCCGTCCGCGACGCCACCGCCGGGCTGGAGATCATGGCGCCGCAGGGCAAGGTGAAGGTCGATGGCGACAACCTGCATTGCTACCTGTGGCCGAAGATCGGCCAGGCCCAGGCCGACGGCCAGTTCAAGGTCATCCAGCAATCGTCGGACTGGGTGAAGCCGGAACCCTACTGGGCCTATCCGGGCCAGAGCTGCACCAAGGACGGCCTGAAGGGTGCGTGAGCAATGAACGGCCAGGGGAGGGCGTCGCCCGACGCTCTCCCCGTCGGAGGGGCTTATGGATATTTTCTTCGGTCAACTCTTCACCGGGCTCAGCATCGCGTCGATCCTGCTGCTGGTGGCGCTCGGGCTTGCGATCATCTACGGCGCGATGGGGGTGATCAACCTCGCCCATGGCGAGTTCGTCATGCTGGGCGCCTACGGCACCTGGTTCCTCCAGTCGCAGTTCGGCCTGCCGCTGATCCCCTGCCTGCTGCTGGTGTTCTTCATGGTGGCGGCGGCCGGCTGGGTGGTCGAGAGCACGGTGGTCCGCTTCCTCTACCACCGGCCGCTCGACACCATCCTGGCGACCTGGGGCATCGGCATCATGCTGCAACAGGCGGTGCGCCTGTCCGCCGGGGCCGAGCTGCGCTATGTCCAGACGCCGGAGTTCCTGTCCGGCAGCATCGACATTGCCGGGGTCGGCATCCCCAGCTACCGCCTGTTCATCCTGGCACTGACCGCCGCCCTGCTGGCGCTGACCTGGTTCGTCATCCAGCGCACCGAGTTCGGCATGAAGCTGCGCGCCGTCACCCAGAACCGCGAGATGGCCAGCTGCTACGGCATCAACAGCGCCAGGATCTACAGCCTGACCTTCGCCTTCGGTTCCGGCCTCGCCGGGCTGGCCGGGGCGCTGGTGGCGCCGATCAAGAGCGTGGCGCCGGACATGGGCACCAACTTCGTGGTCGATGCCTTCATGGTGGTGGTGGTCGGCGGGGTGGGCAGCCTGATCGGCACGGTGGTCAGTTCCGGCCTGCTCGGCAGCGGCACCGCCGGCATCGCCTTCCTGCTGAACGACACGCTGGCAAAGGCGCTGGTCTTCCTGGCGGTGGTGGTGCTGGTCCGCTTCCGTCCGCAGGGCCTGTTCGTCGACCAGCGGCGCCGGTGAGGGGGGCCGAAGGCGATGACCATCCTCCCGTTCCCCGACGACCTCCCCCACGACCGGCCCGCCACCCTCGGTCAATCGACTCCCAGCCAGCCAAATCTCCGCCAACCCGATCTTCAAAGCCGGGCCGGTTCCCCGGTCGGTCCCGTCGTCCGGAGCCCGCTCATGTCGAAATCGACCCTGTCGCGCAGCAAGCCCTACGCCCAGCTCGCCGCCTATCTGCTGTTCTGCGCCGTCATCCTGGCGGTTCCCAGTTTCGTCACCGACGCCTTCCTCCTGAACAAGTTCGCCCGCTATCTGGCGCTCGGCCTGGCCGCCGCCGCGCTGGCCTTGAGCTGGGGCTATGCCGGCATCCTCAACCTGGGGCAGGGGGTCAGCTTCGGCATCGGCGCCTATGCCATCGCCATGCATCTGAAGCTGAAGACCAGCCCGGTCCACACCGGGTCGGCCGGGCTGCCGGACTTCATGGTGTGGAACAACCTCGACCACCTGCCCTGGTTCTGGCAGCCCTTCCATTCCAGCCTGTTCGCGGTGGCGGCCGGCATCCTGGCGCCGGTGGTGGTGGCGCTGCTGCTGGGCTCCTTCATGTTCCGGGCGCGGATCGCCGGGGTCTATGTCGCCATCATCACGCTCGCCATGCTGGCGGTGGTCAATCTGCTGTTCATCGACCAGCAGGCCTACACCGGCGGCTTCAACGGCATCACCGATCTGGCGTGGCTGGAGGCCGGCAGCGTCACCTTCGATCCCTACAGCCCGGCCTTCTACTATCTGTCCGCCGGGGCGCTGTCGCTGTGCCTGCTGCTCGGCCTCGCCTTCACCCGCAGCAAGGCCGGGCTGATCCTCCAGGCGATCCGCAACGACGCCGACCGGGTGCGCTTCTTCGGCTACGACGTCGCCGCCTACCAGTCGCTCGCCTTCGCGGTGTCGGCCGGCATGGCCGGGCTGGCGGGCATGCTCTACGCCATGGTGCTGGAATTCGCCTCGCCCACCTTCATGGGGGTGCCGCTCAGCCTGTCGATGGTGATCTGGGCGGCGGTCGGCGGGCGCGGCTCGCTCTTGGGGGCCGCCATCGGCGCCATTCTGGTCAACTTCATGCAGGGCAGCCTGTCCGAGAGTTTCCTCGACACCTGGCAGCTGATCCTCGGCGGCATGTTCATCCTGGTCGTGGTCTTCCTGCCCAACGGCCTGTCGAGCCTGATCGGCATCCTGGCCGACCGCCTGACCCGCCCAGCGCGGCAGACGCCGGACACCGCCCTTGCCGCCCTTTCCGAGGCGCCGCGTGCCGGCCGCACGCCGAGTTGAAGGAGACGATCCTCATGGCCTATCTCGAACTCCACGGGCTGGAAGTCAGCTTCGACGGCTTCAAGGCGGTCAACGGCCTGGATCTGGCGGTCGAGCGCGGCGAGCTGCGCTGCCTGCTGGGCGCCAACGGGGCCGGCAAGTCCACCACGCTGGACCTGATCTGCGGCCGGACCCAGCCGACCGGCGGGCGCATCCTGCTCGACGGGCAGGACATCACCAGTGCGCCGGAATACCGGCGCGCCCGCCATGGGGTGGGCCGCAAGTTCCAGGTGCCCAGCGTGTTCAGGGAACTGACGGTGCGCGAAAATCTGGAGGTCGCGCACTCCCGGCATCCCGGCCCGGCGCGGACGATCCGCCTGTTCCCCGGCATCCGCCTCGACCGGCGCATCGCCGAGGTGCTGGAGATCGTCGAGCTGGCCGACGAGTTGGACACCCGGGCCGCCTTCCTGTCGCACGGCCAAACGCAATGGCTGGAGATCGCCATGCTGCTGGTCCAGGACAGCGCCCTGATCCTGATGGACGAGCCGACCGCCGGCATGACCATCCAGGAGACCGGCAAGACCTCGCGCATCTTCCAGCGGCTGCGCGGCCGGCACACGCTGATCGTGGTCGAGCACGACATGGGCTTCGTGCGCGAGATCGCCGAGACCATCACCGTGCTGCACCAGGGCAAGCGCCTGTCCGAAGGATCGATCCGGCAGGTGGAGGAGGATCCCAAGGTGCGCGAGGCCTATCTTGGAAGCGGGGGCATCTCCCATGCTTGACATGACCGACGTCTATTCCTTCTACGGCAGCAGCCCGGTGTTGCAGAATGTCAGCTTCGCGGTGCCCAGGGGCAGCCTGCTCAGCGTGCTGGGCCGCAACGGGGTGGGGAAGACCACGCTGATGCGGACCGTCATGGGGCTGACCGACCGGGTCACCGGCCGGATCGGGCTGGGCGGCAGCGACATCCGGGGTGAGCCGACCCACCGCCGCGCCGGTCTCGGCATCGGCTATGTCCCGCAGGGGCGCGGCATCGTCGGCAAATTCACCATCCGCGAGAACATCCTGATGGGCAGCTTCGCCCGACCGGACGGCAAGCGCGAGATCCCGCCGCTGGTGTTCGAGATGTTCCCCTATCTGCGCGACAACCTGAACCGGAAGGGCGGCGACCTGTCCGGCGGCCAGCAGCAGCAGCTGGCGATCGCGCGGTCGCTGGCGGCGAAGCCGCAGATCCTGCTGCTGGACGAGCCGACCGAGGGCATCCAGCCCAACATCGTCGAGCAGATCCAAAACGTCATCATGACCCTGAACCGCCAGCACGGCATCACCGTCGTGCTGGTCGAACAGAATGTGAGGTTCGCGCGGCAGGCCTCCGACCTCTTCCTGATGCTCGACAAGGGGCGGGTCGCCGCCCACGGGCCGACGGAAAGCCTGACCGACGATCTGGTGCACCGGCACATGGCGGTCTAGGCCGCAGTTCCGGTCCCACTCCCGCCACCCCCGAAACACGGGTTCGCCGTCCAGCCTCGCGCCGGGACGGGACGCCCCTTCCTTATCGATCCACAGACCAGAAAGGGAATGCACCATGTTGCACGGCGATATTTCCAGCAGCAAGGACACCGTCGGCGTCGCGGTCGTGAACTACAAGATGCCGCGCCTGCACACCAAGGCCGAAGTTCTCGACAATGCCCGCAAGATCGCGGAGATGGTCCAGGGCATGAAGGTCGGCCTGCCCGGCATGGATCTGGTGATCTTCCCGGAATATTCGACCCACGGGATCATGTACGATTCCAAGGAGATGTACGAAACGGCCTCGGCCATCCCCGGCGACGAGACCCAGATCTTCGCCGACGCCTGCCGCAAGGCGAAGGTCTGGGGCGTTTTCTCCCTGACCGGCGAGCGGCATGAGGAGCATCCGCACAAGGCGCCCTACAACACGCTGATCCTGATGAACGACAAGGGCGAGATCGTCCAGAAATACCGCAAGATCATGCCGTGGGTTCCCATCGAAGGCTGGTATCCCGGCAACTGCACCTTCGTCACCGACGGGCCAAAGGGGCTGAAGATCAGCCTGATCATCTGCGACGACGGCAACTATCCGGAGATCTGGCGCGACTGCGCCATGAAGGGTGCGGAGCTGATCGTCCGCTGCCAGGGCTACATGTATCCGGCCAAGGAGCAGCAGGTCATCATGTCCAAGGCGATGGCCTGGGCCAACAACACCTATGTCGCGGTGGCGAACGCCGCCGGCTTCGACGGGGTCTATTCCTACTTCGGCCATTCCGCCATCATCGGCTTCGACGGCCGGACGCTGGGCGAGTGCGGCACCGAGGAGAACGGCATCCAGTACGCCCAGCTCTCCACCTCGCTGATCCGCGACGCGCGCAAGAACATGCAGTCGCAGAACCACCTCTTCAAGCTGGTCCACCGCGGCTACACCGGCAAGATCAACTCCGGCGAGGATTCCAAGGGCGAGGCGGCCTGCGCCTACAGCTTCTACCATGACTGGATCAACGATCCGGAAGGCACCCGCGCGCGGGTCGAGGCGATGACCCGCGGCACCGTCGGCACCGAGGAATGCCCAATCGACGGCATCCCCAACCTGGAAACCGCCCTGCATCGTTGAGGGGTCGGGCTGGGTCGCGGCGGGTGTCGGGAGACGCCCGCCGCCTCTCTCCGAAGCGGGACCAATCATGAGGAGACGTGCCGATGGCGCTGGATGCACACCGGATTCCGGAGGAGCCCTATTACCGGCCGGTCGCCGGGGAGGTGGCACTGTTCGAGGCCGCCTATGCGGCGCGCATGCCGATGATGCTGAAGGGCCCCACCGGCTGCGGCAAGACCCGCTTCATCGAGCATATGGCATGGCGGCTCGGCCGGCCGCTGGTGACGGTGGCCTGCCACGAGGACATGACCGCGTCGGATCTGGTCGGGCGCTTCCTGCTCGATCCCGGCGGCACGGTCTGGCACGACGGGCCGCTGACCCAGGCGGTACGCCATGGCGCCATCTGCTATCTCGACGAGATCGTCGAGGCCCGCCAGGACACCACCGTCGTCATCCACCCGCTGACCGACGCCCGCCGGATCCTGCCGCTGGAGAAGCGCAACGAGCTGGTCCAGGCCCATCCGGACTTCCAACTGGTGATCTCCTACAACCCCGGCTACCAGAGCGTCCTGAAGGATCTGAAGGAATCGACCAAGCAGCGCTTCGCCGCCATCGAGTTCGGCTACCCCGACGCCACGGTGGAGGCGGAGATCGTCGCCCATGAATCGGGTGTCGCCGCCGGTACCGCGGAGCTGCTGGTCCGCATCGCCGCAAGCTCGCGCAACCTGAAGGGCCATGGGCTTCAGGAAGGGGTGTCCACCCGCATGTTGATCCATGCCGGCCGGCTGGTCGCGCAGGGGATCGCGCTGGAGACCGCCTGCCGGATCGCGCTGGTGCTGCCGATCACCGACGACGCCGACGTGCGGGACGCCTTCTCCGCCGCCGTGTCGGCGGCGATTGCCTGAGACGTCCCTCGTTGGAGAGAGAGACCAAGACCGGAGACCAGATGCCCGACGACCAGTCGCGTCAATTTCCCGCGGACCAGTTTCCCGCCGACACCGCCTTTTCCTCCGTTGAGCGCCGGCTGGTCGCCTATCTGGTCGCGCTGTGGCGGTTGCGGGTGCCGATCCGCCATGCCAAGCCGGATGCCGCCGGCAACCCGCCGCGGCGGGTCAGCCTGTCGGACGGGCTGATCTGGATGCCCGGCACCTTCCGCGGCGTCGATGGCCACCGCTCCGGCGCGTTGTTTCGCGCCGCCCTGGTCCATGCCGGGGCGCATCTGCGCTTCACCGGCCCGCGCTTTCCCGCCGCCGGGCTGAAGCCGTTGCAGCTGGCGCTCGTCTCGCTGATCGAGGATGCCCGCGTCGAGCAGCTGGCGATGCGCGAGCATCCCGGACTGCTGCGGGTCTGGCGGCCCTTCCACGTCGCCGAGCCGGACGGCGCCGGCACGGCCCCCGCCCTGATGGCGCGGCTGGCCCGCGCGCTGATCGACCCTGACTACCGCGACGACGACGCCTGGGTCGCCAAGGGCAGGCGGCTGTTCTTCGCGGCGGAGTCCGACTGGCACAGCCCGGCGCTCAGCCGCCGGATCGGCGGGCTGCTCGGCAACGATCTCGGCCAGATGCGGGTGCAGTTCAATTCCAAGGATCATGTCGTCGAGCCGGCCTACCGCGACGACAACATCGGCCTGTGGGACCATGGCGAGGCGCCGCCCACCCCGCCCAGCGACGCCGAGACGGTGTTCGAGGCCTTCCGCACCGAGCAGGAGGAGCGCGACCGCGGCCGCCCCGACGATCAGGTCGGGGAGGGCGCCACCCCGGCGCGGCTGTCCGCCGCCGATGTCCCCGCCCGCGCGGTGGGGGAGGAGGAGATCACCGCCCCGCCGGTACGTTACCCGGAATGGGACTACCGCGTCGGCATCGACCGTCCCGACTGGGTGGTGCTGAACGAACGGCGGAGCGAACCCGGCGACCCCGCCGCCATCGCCCGCATCGTCGAACGCCATCAGGCGACCGCCGACCGGCTGACCGCGCTGGTCCGCTCGGCCAAGGTCAGCCGTCCGGTGCGGCTGCGCCGCCAGCCGGAGGGCGACCGCATGGATCTGGACGCCTGCATCGACGCGATGGTCAGCCACCGCCGCGGCGAGGCTCCCGATCCGCGGGTGCATGAGGTGCTGGTCCGCCGCAACCGCGACCTGTCGGTCCTGCTGCTGCTCGACGTGTCCGCCTCGACCGGCGATCCGGTTGCCGGGGGCGGGCGCAGCGTGCTGTCGGTGGAGCGGGAGGCCGCGACCCTGTTCGCCCAGGCGCTGGACGGGCTGGGCGATCCCTTCGCCATCCATGCCTTCCGCTCCAACGGGCGGCAGGACGTCAGCTATTACCGGATCAAGGCGTTCCACCAGCCCTACGACGACGCGGCCAGGGGGCGGCTGGCCGGATTGAAGGCCGGTCTGTCCACCCGGCTCGGCACCGCGCTGCGCCATGCCGGGCGGCTGCTGGAACGGCAGGCGACCCATCGCCGCCTGCTGCTGGTGGTGACCGACGGCGAGCCGTCGGACATCGACGTCGCCGACCGCCGCTATCTGCTGGACGACGCCCGTCGCGCCGTGCTGGGGCTGGCGGCGCGGGGGATCGACTGCTTCGTGATCGGGCTCGACCCCCAGGGCCGCGACTACCTGACCCGGATGTTCGGGGCCCGCAACGTCATGGTGATCGACCGCGCCGACAAGCTGCCGGAGGTGCTGCCGACCTTCTATCTGCGCCTGTCGACGTGATGGGTTCGGCCGGGCCGGCGGAACCGGGCCGAACGGCGTGACGGCGGATGTCGTCATTGCCGAGACGCCACAGAATTTTCGCGCATCGCGGCGATGGGCAGCGTAGACTCCGCCGGATCGGAGGATGCCCCTCCCTGTCCCCTCAAGGAAGTCCGTAAGACCCATGCCACCCTCCAGGCCCCGCGTACCAGTGCCGCGACCGAACTTCAGCAAGTCCCGCTCCAACACCGGCGCATCGACCGGGGTCCGGCCGGCGCCCGCCCGTGTGAACGGATCGGCGCTGCAAAAACAGACCCAGTGGCTCGCCCGCGCCACCGATGCCGAACGCACGGGCGACAGTGTGGAAGCGGAGCTTTGCCGGCAGTATGCCGAGCATTGGTTTCGCGTCTCACGCGGCCAGGATTGAAAGCAGCCTGTCGCCAAGGCGAGCGAATCGACGTTTCCACCAGGCAGAGGCGGTCGCCGCCGTCTTCCCCGCAGCGTGAGCCGACCTTGTCCGGGACAGTCCCACCGTCTATAAACGGGCATGCCTCAGCGGAAGACTGCTCCAGCCCCACCCGGTTCCGAACGCCGAGCCGTTGCCGGACGACTGCCGGCTGAGAGCCGGACGCGCAGGCAGGGCAGAGGGTCAGCGACCGCATGAGCACCCATTTGCCGGACCTCGAGGCGTGCGATTGGAGCGCAACCCCGCTCGGACCGCGTGAGAGCTGGAGTCCCGCCCTCGAGGCGATCTTCACCATGATGCTCGGATCCCCCTTCGCCATGTGCGCGACCTGGGGACCGGAACAGACGCTGCTCTACAACGCCGCCTATGTTCCCTTCCTGGGCAAGCGCCACCCGGCGGCGCTGGGGCAGCCGATTGCCGTCGTCTGGTCCGAGGTGTGGGACACGATCGGCCCGCTCATCGCGCGTGTGCTGGAGGGCCAGTCGGTCAGCGTCACCGACATGCACCTCGTGATGACCCGCAACGGCAGCGAGGAGGACACATGGTGGACCTTCGCCTACAGCCCGCTGCGCGATCGCGGACGGGTCGTCGGCATGCTCGACATCGCGACGGAAACGACGGCAGGGGTCATGGCGGCCAGGCAGCGCGACGCCGTCGAGGCGGAACTGCGGGCGCGCAACGTGGCGCTGGAGCAGGAGGTGGCCGCCCGCACCGAAGCCGGCAACCGGTTCTCCACCCTCATTCAGCATCTTCCGGTCGCGGTGTGCCTGTTCGACGCCGATGGGCGGGCGCTGCTGTCCAGCCCGCTCTATCGCGAACTCCTGCCCGATCAACCCATCCCCTCCAGAATGACGAAGCAGGAGGAGGCCGACCGCTGGCGCAGCTTCGACGCCAACGGGGAGCGCCTTCCGCCCAGCCGTTATCCCGCCGCACGCTCCCTGCGCGGCGAATTGGTCTCTCCCGGCATCGAATTCCTCCACCGAAAGACGGATGGAACCGAGCGCTGGTTCGCCGTCAGCAGCGTGCCGCTGACGGACGGCGCCGGACAGGTCACCGGCGCCATCGCGATGCTGGAAGACATCGACCATCGCAAGCGCGCCCTGGAGACCGCCCGCACCGATGCCGAACGGGTCCAGCTGGCCCTGTCGGCCGGCGCGATCATCGGCACCTGGTTCTGGGACATCGCGACCGACCGCTTCACCATCGACGAGGCGTTCGCCAAGGCCTTCGGGGTCGATCCGGCGCTCGGGCGCGAGGGCATCAGCCTGGCGCAGATGGTCGAGACCGTGCATCCGGACGACCGGGCCGGTCTGGCCAAGGCGGTCGGCGAAGCGGTTGCGCGGGGTGGCCGCTATGCCCACCAGTACCGCGTCCGCCGGCATGACGGACGCTATTACTGGATCGAGGCCAACGGGCGCGTCGATCACGGCGCCGACGGGACGCCGCTGGGCTTTCCCGGCGTGCTCATCGATGTCGAGGAGCGGCGCACGATCATAGCGGAGCGCGACCGGGCGATTGCGGAGCTGCGCGCCCTCAACGACACCCTGGAACAGCGCGTCGCCGAGCGCACGGCCGAGCTGATGCAGGCCGAGGAGACGCTGCGGCAATCGCAGAAGATGGAGGCGGTCGGCCAGCTGACCGGCGGCATGGCGCACGACTTCAACAATCTGCTCCAGGCGATGTCGGGCTGCCTTCAACTGGTCGGGCGGCGCGCCGGCCATGTCGCCGGGGTACAGAAGGTCCTTGAGTCCGGCCATCAGGCGGTGGACCGCGGCGCCAGCATGATCCGGCAGCTGATGGCCTTCTCGCGCCGCCAGAACCTCGAACCCGAAGCCTTCGACGTCCGCGACCGCCTGCTGGGGATGCGCAGTTTCCTCGACCGGGCGCTGCGCGCGGACATCCGGCTGGAGTTCGATCTGGAAGCCGGCTTGTGGCCGGCGATGGCCGACCCGGTGCAGTTCGAACTGGCGATCCTGAACCTCGCCACCAACGCCCGCGATGCCATCGCCGGAGCCGGCCATCTGCTGATCGGTGCCGGCAACGTCGAGCAGTGCGGCGAGCATGGCCTGTACGGCTCCTTCCTGCGGATCTGGGTGCGGGACAGCGGCCATGGCATGGCGCCGGCAACGCTGGAGCGGATCTTCGAACCCTTCTTCACCACCAAGGCGGTGGGCCAGGGCACCGGGCTGGGGCTGGCGCAGGTCTACGGCTTCTGCCGGCAATCCGGCGGGATCGCGACCGTCGACAGCGCGGAGGGGCAGGGCACCGTCGTGACGCTGCTGCTGCCGCGTGCCGAGACGATGCCCGCGGTGGCGGTCGATGCCCAGCGGCCCGTGGTCGATGGCGGCGGCGCCAGCGTGCTGCTGGTCGAAGACGACCCGGTGGTGGCGCTGGTGATCGTCGCGGCGCTGGAGGAAATGGGGTATCGGGTCAGCCGCGCCGCGAACGGGGAAGAGGCGTTGCGCCTGTTGCGGGACGGGGAAAGGCCGGACCTGCTGTTCAGCGACGTGGTGATGCCGGGCGAGATCGACGGCCCGGCCCTGGCGGCGGCGGCGCGGGCCCTGCTGCCCCGGCTGGCGGTGGTTCTGACCACCGGCTACAGCGAGGACCGGGCCGGGTTGAAAGGCTTCCCGGTGCTGTCGAAGCCCTACCGGATCGAGGATCTGGCGCTGACCCTGCGCCAGGAGATCGACCGGAACGCTAAACTTTAGAGCAAGCCGCCTATTTTCAAAAGAACGGCAGGGGGCCGGGAAAGTTGCCGACGGGCACGAGGTGTGTGACCAGCCCCGCGCCCTCCTGCCAGCGGTGAAGCAGGAAGGCCGGCGGCTCGACGTAGGAGGCCGGCTCGGCATCCGGTGCGAGCCGCAACGCGATGGCCGTCGTCGTGCTGGGGGCCGTGACCAGCACCGTCCCGGCAAAGCGGGCCAGCATGAAGCGGTGGACATGCCCGCACAGAAGCCGCTCGACCTGGGGATGGGCGGCCAGCACCGCCGCCAGACCCATGCCGTTCCGGCAATTGTACGCGTCGATGCAGGCGATGCCGCTTTCAAGGGGCGGCTGATGCAGCATGACGAGCGTCGGCCGCTCCGGCTCCTCCGACAGGCGCGCTGCGAGCCAGGCGCAGGCCTCCTCGCTTGCCTCCCCATGATGCTCGCGGGGAACGGTCACATCGAGGCCGAGGATGCGCAGCGGCCCTTTGTCGCCCACAGCGAAGTGGAGAGGCCCCGTTGCCGGCAGGTATGAGTGATCCGCGAAGGCCGTCCGGAACGCGTCCCGGTCATCGTGATTGCCCGGCAGCAGCAGGACCGGCTGGCGAATGGACCGCAGTGCGGCGCGCGCCTGCCCGTACTCGGCCGCGGTGCCGCGGTCGACGATGTCGCCGGTGACGATCACGAGGTCGGGTGCCGGATCGAGCGCGTTCAGCTGACGAACTGCGGCGTCGAACATCGCGTTCGAGTCGACCAGCCCCTGGTACAGCTCGCCCCGCGGGCGGATGTGGGGATCGGACAGATGGGCGATCAGCAAGGCGGCGGTCCCCGGTCGTGGTTTCGGTCAGCCTAGAGGGTCGGGACCGTTTTCAAAAGCCGATGAGCCGGCTTCGCGGTAGGGCCCGTCACGGTTATCCCGCCGGACACAAAGCCAGATTCTTTCCGAATGCATGATGACAACGTTGTCATTGCATCCATGCGGCGCTATGATAACGTTGTCATCGGACGTTCGACGCTTCGTCCTCATCTGGCTGATCAGGATTGCCGCCCATGAGCCTGTTTCTCGATGCGCTGCTCGACAGCGGTTTGGACGACACCATCCGCGGGGTGCCGCCGGGGACGGCGCCGCTGCAGCTGCGCGATGTCGGCGCCCAGAACTGGCGGCCGGCTGCCGGCGACATGGCGCTGCCGGTCCTGACGCTCGACGAGGACGCGTTTGCCGCCAACCGCGACCTGATCCTTGCCTATGCGCGACAGCACGGTGTGGCACTCGCCCCGCATGCCAAGACGCCGATGGCGCCGCAGATCGCGTCGGGACTGGTGGAGGCCGGGGCCTGGGGCGCCACCGTCGCCAATCTGCAGCAGGCCGCCGTGCTGCTGCGCGCCGGCGTGACCCGGCTGATCCTCGGCAACGAGATCGGCGGCATCGCCAGCGGCAGACGGCTGGGCGCTCTGCTCGCCGCCCACCCCGACGCCGACCTGCGCGCCTTCGCCGACTCCCCGGCGGCGGTTGAGACGCTTGCCGCCGCCGCCAAAGCCGCCAGCCGTCCGCTGGCCGTCCTGGTCGAAGTCGGCGCCGGCCGCGGCGGCGCCCGCGACCGCACGGCGGTGGACGCGATCCTCACCGCGGTGCTGCTGCATCCCGGCCTGCTGGTTCTCGACGGCGTCGCCACCTATGAGGGGGCTGTCGCGACCTCCGATCCGGCCCAGACCGCCGCCAACATCGCCGCCCTGATGGAGCGGACGGCGGAGGCCTTCGCCCTGGTGCGCGCGCTGGCGCCGGAGCGGCCGCTGCTGCTCACCGCCGGCGGATCGGCCTTCTTCGACATGGTGGTCGCCGCCCTGGCGCCGGTTGCGAAAGCCGACGGCAACGCCACGCTGGTGCTGCGCAGCGGTGCCATCTTCTTCCACGACCACGGCACCTACGAACGCGCGCTCGGCGCGCTGGACGCCCGGCAGGGTTTCGCCTGCGGCGGGGCGACGGCCGCCGATTTCCGCCCGGCCCTGCGCCTGTGGGCGGAGGTGCTGACCCGGCCGGAGCCGGGGCTGGCGATCTGCGGCTTCGGCATGCGCGATTCCTCCTTCGACCAGGATTTGCCCCGCCCGCTGCGCATCCACCGCGACGGCGTGGCGCTGCCGGCGGACGGGCTGCGGGTGACGCGGCTGAACGACCAGCACGCCTTCGTCGCCGTGCCGGCCGGCACCGATCTTGCCGGTCACGATCTGGCAGTCGGCGACATCGTCGAGTTCGGCATCTCCCACCCCTGCACCTGCATCGACCGCTGGCGGGTGCTGTTCGGCCTCGATGCCGACGGGCGGGTGTGCCGTGCCTACCGCACCTTCTTCGGCTGACCCGAGACGGCCAGATTCCCCATGCAGACATTGAATTTCCAGCAGCTCTGGCGCTATCAGGACCAGCTGATCGACGGCACGCTGCACACGCTGCTGCTGACCCTGGTGGCCGCGGTCCTCGGCACCGCCATCGGTGTCGCCGCGGCGGCGGCGGTGCGCAGCGGGCCGCGTCCGGTGCGCTGGGCGATCCGCGGCTATGTCGAGCTGATCCGCAACACGCCGTCGCTGATCCAGCTGTTCGTGGTCTTCTTCGTGCTGCCGGGCTTCGGCCTGCGGATGGGGGCCTTCGAGGCGGCGTCCATCGCGCTCGGTCTCTATTTCGGCGCCTACTGCACCGAGATCGTCCGTGCCGGGCTCGATGCCATCCCCGGCAGCCAGGTGGAAGCGGGCCAGTGCCTGGGGCTCTCGCGCTGGCAGGTGTTCCGGTACATCGTGCTGCCGCCCGCCCTGCGCAGCGTCTATCCCGCCTTCACCAGCCAGTTCGTCCTGCTGCTGCTCGGCACCTCGCTGGCCTCGCAGATCTCGGCGGAGGAGCTGTTCCACACCGGCGGCTTCATCGAGACGCGCACCTACCGCAGCTTCGAGGTCTATGCCGTGATCTGCGGCATCTACTTCGCCCTGGTGATGACCTTCAAACTGCTGTTCGCCGCGGTGGGGCACCTCGCCTTCCGCTGGCCGGTTCGGCGCTGACGGAGACACCGGCCATGCGTTCCTTCTCCCTCGGCGACCTGCTGTCGCTGCTCAGCGCCCTGCAATGGACGGCCGTCCTCGTCCTCATCGCACTCGGTTTCGGCGCGCCGCTGGCGCTGGCGCTCGCCCTGATGCGGACCAGTGCCAGCCGCGCGCTGCGCTGGACCGCCACCGCCTTCCTGCAACTGGTGCAGGGCGTGCCGCTGCTCGGCCTGCTGATGTTCTTCTATTTCGGCATGCCGGTCTTCCTCGGCATCGAGATGCCGCCGCTGGTCGCCGTCGGCATCGCCATGACCGTATACACCGCCTCCTTCCTCGGCGAGATCTGGCGCGGCGGCATCGAGGCGGTGAAGCACGAGCAGTGGGAGGCCGCCGCCTGTCTCGGCCTGTCGACCTGGCACCAGTTCCGCTACGTCATCGCGCCGCAGGCCTTCCGCATGGCGCTGCCGCCGACCGTCGGCTTCCTCGTCCAGCTGATCAAGGGCACCTCGCTGGCCTCCATCGTCGGCTTCGTCGAGCTTGCCCGTGCCGGCCAGCTGGTCAGCGCCGCCACCTTCCAGCCCCTGCTGGTCTACTCGATCGTCGCGGCGATCTATTTCGCCGCCTGCCTGCCGCTCACCCTGTGGGCCCGTTCCCTGGAGGTCCGTCTCAATGGCGCTCGTTGACATCCGAAACGTTACCAAGAGCTATGGGTCGACCCAGGTGCTCAAGGGGGTGTCGCTCGACATCAAGGAAGGCGAGATCGTCACCATCATCGGCAAGTCGGGCTCCGGCAAATCGACCCTGCTGCGCTGCATCAACGCGCTGGAGCGCATCGACGGCGGCGAGATCACGGTGGAAGGCCAGCCGGTGCGCACCGACATGCCGAACCTGCGCGACTTCCGCCAGCGCGTCGGCATCGTCTTCCAGGCCTTCAACCTGTTCCCCCACATGACGGTGGAGCGCAACATCACGCTGGCGCCGGTCCTCAACAAGCGGATCGCCAAGGCCGACGGCCGGGCGCTGGCGCTGGACGTGCTGGAGCGGGTCGGGCTGGCCGACAAGATCGACGCCTTTCCGGCCCAGCTGTCCGGCGGGCAGCAGCAGCGCGTCGCCATCGCCCGCTGCCTCGCCATGAAGCCGCACCTGATGCTGTTCGACGAGGTGACCTCGGCGCTCGACCCCGAACTGGTCGGCGAGGTGCTGAAGGTGATGGAGGACATGGCACGCCAGGGCATGACCATGGTGCTGGTCACCCACGAGATGGGCTTCGCCCGCAACGTCGCCTCCAAGATCGTCTTCATGCACCAGGGCCGCGTCTGGGAAGAGGGGCCGCCGGCCGAACTCTTCGCCAACCCCCGCACACCCGAATTGCAGAGCTTCATCGCCTCCGTCCGCTGAGGCGCTGCCGTGCCATTCGCCGAACCAACCACCGGTTCCCTGCCGAGGACCGGACAACCACCAGAACAGAGGAGCAATGTCGTGAGACTCTTCCGGACCCTCGCCGCCGCCGTGGCGGTCTGCGCCACCGTCGCGCTCTCCGCCGCCGCCCTGCCGTCCGCCGCCAAGGCCGATGCCCTGCAGAACGTGCTGTCGGCCGGCAAGCTGCGCGTCGGCGTTCTGATGGACGCCGCCCCCTGGGGCTTCAAGGACGCCAAGGGCGAGGCCGCCGGCCTCGACATCGACTTGGCCAAGCTGATGGCCGCCGACATGGGCGTGAAGCTGGATCTGGTCCAGGTGACCGGCGCCAACCGCATTCCCAGCCTGCTCGCCAACAAGGTCGACGTGCTGATCGCCGCCGCCGGGGCCACGCCGGAGCGCGCCCAGCAGGTGACCTTCACCCAGCCCTACGCCGCGGTCAATCTCGGCGTCTACGGGCCGAAGTCGATGGCGAACGCCAGCGATCCCGAGGGTCTGAAGGGCCACAGCATCGGCGTCGCCAAGGGCTCGACGCTCGACATCTGGCTGACCGACAACGCTCCCGGCGCCAAGCTGGTGCGCTTCGAGGACACCCCCGGCGCCATCGCCGCCTATCTGGCCGGGCAGGTCGAAACCTTCGCCGAGAACAGCGCCATCGCGCTGAAGGTCGCGCAGGACAATCCTGGCAAGGAGGTCGAGCAGAAGTTCCTGATCCGCCAGTCGCCGGCCCATGTCGCCGTCCGCCACGGCGAACAGGATTTGGTCAACTGGATCAACACCTTCCTGTTCTACAACCGCCTGAACGGCAAGCTGGGCGCCCTGCAGATGACGTGGTTCAAGGAAAAGCAGACGCTTCCGCAGATGTAACCCGCCGTTCGGCATCCAAGAGAGGTTCTTTCCGATGATCACCAGGTTCCAGGTCGGTTCGCGCATGAGCCAGGCCGTCGTCTGCCAGGGCATGGTCCACATCGCGGGCCAGGTCGCCAACAACCGCACCGGCTCCATCCACGAGCAGACCCGCGACGTGCTGGCCAAGATCGACGCCCTGCTGGAGGAGGCCGGCAGCGACAAGTCCAAGCTGGTCGCCGTCAACGTCTTCCTGCCGCACATCACCGACTTCGACGCCATGAACGAAGTCTATGACGCCTGGATCGACCCGGCCAACCCGCCGGCCCGCGCCTGCACCGAGGCGCGGCTGGCCGACCCCGACCTGCGCGTCGAGATGACGGCGCTCGCCGCCCTGTAAGCGGGCTTCCTCGGTGAACCGGAAGGGGCGCCGGGCAACCGCTGCCAAGGCGCCCCTCCGCCAGAAGGTTTTTGGAATGCACACTGGCCTCTACCACGCGCTCGATTTCGCCGCCGACGGCAAGTCGCTGGATTTCCTCAGCATCCCGTTCTCGGTGGACCGCTCCCCCTATTATCAGGTGAAGGTTCCGGTCTGCCGCGTGCGCAACGGGACGGGTCCGCGCGTGCTGCTGATGGCGGGCAACCACGGCGACGAATATGAGGGCGAACTGCTGCTGGGCCGGCTGTTCCGCCGCCTCGATCCGGCGCGCATCCGTGGCGAGGTGACGATCCTGCCGGTCGCCAACGCCCCGGCGGCGATGGCGGCGCGGCGCCGGTCGCCGCTGGACGAGGGCAACCTCAACCGCGCCTTCCCCGGCGACCCCGCCGGCACGCCCACCTTCCGGCTGGCGTATTTCCTCGAACATGAGCTGTTCCCGCGCCACGACGTGGTGTTCGATATCCATTCCGGCGGCACCTCGATGGCCCACCTGCCCTGCGCCCTGATCGAACGGCAGGGCACGCCGGACCGGCTCGGCCGCGCGCTGGAGCTGATGCGGGCGCTCGGCATGCCCTACGGATTCGTGGCGGAGAACGGGGCGACAGCGCCGACCTCGATGGCCGCCGCCGCACGGGCCGGCGTCATCGGCATCAGCGGCGAGTTCGGCGGCGGCGGCACTGTGACGCCGGAGACCATGGCCTACACCGCCCGCGCCATCGACAATCTGCTGATCGCCGTCGGGTTGACCGACGCGCCGGTTCTCTCGGTTCCGGCACCGGTTCCGGCGCCGATGCAACTGCTTCAGCTTGACAGCCATCGGCAGGCGATCTACGCGCTGCGGCGCGGCTGGTTCGAGCCGGCGGTCGATGTCGGGGCGCGGGTCGCCGCGGGCGATCTCGCCGGCTGGTTCCACGACCTGACGCGGCTCGACCAGCCCGAGGAGGAACTGCGCTTCGAGGAGGCGGGCATCGTCATTTCGCGGCGCCTGCACAGCGACAGCGAGGCCGGCGACTGCCTGATCCAGGTGGCCCGTCCGGTGGAGGAGGCGGGCATCCTGGGGCGCGCGGCCTGACCGGGCGGCATCGCAGGGACAGGCGGCCAAGGAGACGGGCGACATGAGTGAGAGCAGCGCGGCCAAACGTCCGCCGACCATCGACGACGTCCTCCGCCTCCGCGCGGCGGAACCGGTGCCGTCGGCAGATGGGGACGCCACCGGTGACGCCGCTGGGGGGCCGGCTCCGACGCGCATCGTCGAGATCGCCCGGCTGGCCGGGGTGTCGCCGATCACCGTGTCGCGCGCCCTGCGCCAGCCGGAGAAGGTGGCCGAGGCCAAGCGCCGGAAGATCCTGGAGATCGTCGAGCGCACCGGCTACGCCACCAACCCGCATGCCCGCGCCCTGCGGTCGGGCCAGTCGAACATCGTCGCCGCCTTCGTCTCCAACCTGCAAAGCCAGCAGTTCTGCCTTGCCGTGCAGGGCTGCGGCGAGGTGCTGGAGCCGCAGGGCTACCAGCTGATGATCGGGCAGACCTCCTACTCCTACGCCAAGGAGACGACGATGATCCAGTCGCTGCGCGAGATGCGGCCGGCGGCGGTCATGTTCACCGGCGTCATCGAGATCGAGGAGAACCGGCGGGCGCTGCGGGCGCTCGGCATTCCGATCATGGAGACCTGGGCCTATCCCCGTGACCCTATCGACATGCTGGTCGGCTTCTCCAACATCGACGGCGGCCGTCTGGCGGCCGAGCATTTCGCCCGGCGGGGCTACCGCCGCGTCGCCTATATCGGCCGGCGCAGCGGCCGCGGTGCTCTGCGCCTCACCGGCTTCCGCGAGGGTGCCCGCGCCGCCGGGCTCGACATCGCCGCCGAGCTGTCGGTCGACAGGGTGACCAGCATGGTCGATGGCCGCCGTGCGCTGGCCGAGCTGCTGTCCCGCAAGGCGGCGGTCGAGGCGGTGTTCTGCGCCAACGACCTGCTGGCGACCGGCGCACTGCTGGAGGCACGCCGGCTGGGCATGCGCCTGCCCGACGACATCGCCATCCTGGGATTCGGCCACAATGACGTGGCCGAGGAGCTGCCGCCCGGCCTGACCACCATCGGCATCGACAGCCGCGACCTCGGCCGGCAGGCCGGGGCGATGATCCTGCAACGGATGCGCGGAGACATGCCGCCGGAGCCGATCCGTGCCGTCGAACTGACGCTGACCCATCGCGGCAGCAGCTGAGACGGGGCCGCCGGTCTGCGTGCCCGAGACTTTGTCCGACACTGATTGCGTGAGATGCTCTTAAGCCGAGTCCTGCCGATTGGCTGCATCGCCGCTCATCGGCAGTCAGCGCGGCAGGCCAGGCCGATGAGCGAGCGGGGAAGCATGGCGAACCGATGCCGGCATGGTGTCAGAAGAATTGCCTGCGCACCGCTGCCATGACGCACCTGTCATCGAATGGCCCGGTCGTGTCGGCCGCTCCGGCCGACCCTGCGCTCGAAGCCCGTATCCAGCGGATCGCAGCCGGTCTTCCGCCGCCGGTGATCGTCGCCGGTGAACCGGCCGACTGGCCCAGTCTGGCTGCGCACATGAGTTTGGCTGCGCGCATGGCGGCGCTGCATGTCCCTGGTGTCAGCGTTGCGGTCATCCATGAGGGTCGTCTGGCCTGGACGCGCGGTTTTGGGAACGTCACGGTCGGCGGCTCTCCGGTGACCGCCGACACGCTGTTCCAGGCGGCGTCGATCAGCAAGCCGATCACTGCGCTGGCGGTGCTGAGGCTGGTTCAGGACGGTCGGCTTGGCCTTGACGCCGACGTCGACAGCCACCTCGTTTCCTGGCACATCCCGCCTGCCGCCGGGTCGACCGCCGTCACTGTCCGCGGATTGCTGAACCATAGCGCGGGGCTGACCGTGCACGGGTTTGCCGGCTATCCGGCCGGTCAGCCAGTCCCGACGCTGGGTCAGGTGCTCGATGGCATCGACCCGGCGAACTCGCCGCCGATCCGCGTCGGCCAACCGCCGGGCACCGCATGGCGGTATTCAGGCGGCGGATATACGGTGCTTCAGCAGCTGTTGATCGATGTCACGGGCGAGGCGTTCCCCGTTCACATGGAGCGGGCGGTCCTGGGTCCATTGTCGATGACCGACAGCACATTCGCACAACCTCTTCCCGTCGACCGTGTCGCCGAGGCGGCGACACCCTACGGTTTCGATGGAAAGCCGGTCGAGGGCGGTCCCCACATCTATCCGGAGATGGCAGCCGCCGGGCTGTGGTCGACACCGTCCGACCTGGCGCTGGTTATCATGGCGCTCCAGCGCGCCTGGTCCGGCCGGCGCGATGAGGTGCTGTCGCCTGACATGGTCAAAACAATGCTGACGCCCGGTCTTGGCGGCTTCGGCCTGGGGTTTGGACTCGATGGCGGCGGAAAGGGCGGTGGACCAGACCCCTGCTTCTTCCACAGCGGGCTCAATGCCGGCTTTTCGTGCGTGATGGCGGGTTTCGTGGGCGGCAGCCAGGACGGAGCCGTGATCATGACCAACGGCTCTGCCGGGGCTGTCGCTCATGGCCTGCTGCGCGCGATTGCCGAGGAGTACGATTGGCCGGCGTTCCGGCCGGTCGAACGCCGGCTCGGTATCGCCGACCCGGCATTCTACGCCCGTTTGGCTGGCCGCTACCGCCTGCCCGATTTCGAGATCGCTGTCATTGCCGATGGCAATCGCCTGTACGGTCGGGTCGGCAGCGATCAGGTCGAGATGTTTTCCCTTGCCGGCACCGACGAATTTTTCCTGAAAGTCGATGTTTCGACGATCGCCTTTCGTATGCCTGCCGCCGGTCCTGCAACGGCGCTGGTTCTTCGGACCGGGAGCATCGACCAGACGGGGCTGCGGATCGATTGACGTTCGGCCGGTGCCGAGGTTGTGCCTCGCCGCGTCAATGACGACCGTTTTCATCGGGGGGGCCGATTGGAGCGTTCGCTATCCTCATCGCTCTCCCGGACTCAGCCGAACGCCCCGGTCCTGACCGTTCGCGCCCAGGCATGTGCAAGCGCCACGGCCTATCTGTCTGCCCTGCCTGTCATCGAATCGAAACGATCGGACCCCGCTTATGGAAGCTCTGAACCAACATCTGTTCCTTCTGCTGAACGCTCCATCCGATCCGCCGGCCGGGCTTCTCATGCTGGCGCGCTTTCTGGCGGACGATGTGGTGGTGCTGGTCGCGGCCCTGGTCGCGGCGCTGTGGGTGTGGGGACGGCAAAACGGACGCGCTGTCCTGGTCGGTGCCGGATGCGCCCTGCTGACGGCGGCGCTGGTCAACGCGGCGATTGGCGCGCTCTGGCATCATCCGCGCCCCTTCGTGCTCGGGTTGGGGCATCAGCTGATCCCGCATGCCGCGGATTCATCCTTCCCCAGCGATCATGCGACCTTCATGTGGACGATCGGGATCAGCCTGCTGCTGCGGGGGTCCTGGCAACGGCTGGGCTGGGGGATGATGACCTTCGGGATGGGCGTCGCATGGGCGCGCATCTATCTTGGCGTTCACTTCCCCCTCGACATGGCGGGTGCGCTTCTGGTTTCCGCCACCGCGTCCCTGCTGGTCATTCCGGCACGCCCCATCGTTGACGGAGTGCTGACGCCGGCCATCGTCCGGCTTTACGAGGGAACCGTGCGGTTGCTGCATCTGCCCGCCGCCCTGTTCCCGCTGGACCGCAAGTGATGGTTTGATGGGATCGTGCTCCCGAACCGCCTGGATCGGGAGCCGGACCCTTGCCGACATCGGGGGCAGGGCTCGAACCCGGGCCGAGCCTCGCTATGTCGCCACGCTGTCGGGGAAACGGGGATCATCCCAAACGGCCGAGCGCGCTCCCGTGGAGGCGTTTCCAGAAATGGGGAAACGCTTTCCCGGGAGCGCTGACGCTCATGCATACGCAGACACTTTGTTCGCGGAGAATGGCCCGCTTACTCCACCGTCACGCTCTTTGCCAGATTGCGCGGCTGGTCCACGTCGGTGCCCTTCAGCACGGCGGTGTGATAGGCCAGCAGCTGCACCGGGATGGCGTAGAGCAGCGGGGCGACCAGCGGGTCGCAGGCCGGCAGCTCGACCGACCAGCGCACCTTGTCCTTCAGCTTGTCGATGCCCTTGCGGTCGGCCAGCAGCAGCACCTTGCCCGACCGCGCGCAGACCTCCTGCACGTTCGACACGACCTTCTCGAACAGGGCGTCGGACGGCACCAGCACGATCACCGGGACATTGTCGTCGATCAGCGCGATCGGACCGTGCTTCAACTCGCCGGCGGCGTAACCTTCCGCGTGGATGTAGCTGATCTCCTTCAGCTTCAACGCCCCTTCCAGGGCCAGCGGATACATGGCACCGCGACCGAGATACAGCACGTCGCGGGCTTCCGACACCTCCTGCGCCAGCTCCTTCAGCCGCTCGTCATGGGCCAGCACGTCGGCGGCACGGGCGGGCACTTCGCGGAGCGCGTGGGCGATCTGCTGCATCCGCTCCTGGTCGATGGCGCCGCGGGCGCGGCCGACGGTGACGGCAAGGCAGGCCAGCGTGGTCAGCTGGGTGGTGAAGGCCTTGGTCGAGGCCACACCGATCTCCGGGCCCGCCATGGTGTAGAGCACCGCGTCGGATTCCCGCGCGATGGTGCTTTCCGGGGCATTGACGATCGACAGGATCTTCTGGCCCTGGCGCTTGCAATAGCGCAGCGCCTCCAGCGTATCCAGCGTCTCGCCCGACTGCGAGATGAACAGGGCGATGCCGCCTGGCGGCAGCGGCGCCTCGCGGTAACGGAACTCGGACGCGATGTCGACCTCGACCGGGATGCGGGCCAGCGTCTCGAACCAGTATTTGGCGACGAAGCCGGCGTAATAGGCGGTGCCGCAGGCGACGATGGTCAGCTTCGACGCACCGGCCAGATCGAACGGGAAGTCCGGCAGGGTGAAAGTGCCGGTCTCCGGGTTGATGTAGGCGTTCAGCGTGTCGCCGATGACCTGCGGCTGCTCGTAGATTTCCTTGAGCATGTAGTGGCGGTAGCCGTCCTTGCCGATCAGGGCGCCGGACACCGCCGTGGTCTTCACCGGCCGCTCGACCACCGCATCCGATGCGTCGTGGACGATGGCGGCGGTGCGGCTGACCTCGACCCAGTCGCCGTCCTCCAGATAGCAGATGCGGTTGGTCAGCGGCGCCAGCGCGAAGGCGTCCGACGCCAGGTACATCTCGCCGTCGCCATAGCCGATCGCCAGCGGCGTGCCGTGGCGGGCGCCGATCATCAGCTCATGCTCGCCGGCGAAGATCAGCACCAGGGAGAAGGCGCCGGTGAAGCGCTTGAAGGCGGCGGCCGACGCCTGGACCGGGGTCATGCCCTGCCGGTCCAGGTAGTAGGTGACGAGATGGACGATCACCTCGGTATCGGTGGCGCTTTCGAAGACGTAGCCGTGGCCGGTCAGCTCGTCCTTCAGCTCCTGGTAATTCTCGATGATGCCGTTGTGGACGACGGCGACACGCTTGGTGGCGTGCGGGTGGGCGTTGTTCTCCGTCGGGCCGCCGTGGGTGGCCCAGCGGGTGTGGCCGATGCCGACCGTCCCGGACAGCGGCTGGTCGCGCAGCTTCATGTCCAGGTTGGCCAGCTTGCCCTCGGCGCGGCGGCGCTCGATATGGCCGTTCACCAGGGTGGCGACGCCCGCGCTGTCATAGCCGCGGTATTCGAGCCGGCGCAGGCCCTCCACCAACCGGGGGGACGCGTCGTGGATGCCGTTGATGCCGATGATGCCGCACATGGACCTGATGCTCCTGAAAAAGGTGCCGGCTGACGAGCCGGAGAGAAACGGATCCCGGACCGATCCTACGCCTTTTTTGCTTTCTCGTTTTGCTTCCGTTCGCGAAAACGCTTTGCCCAGCCGGCGTACGCCTTCTGGTTGCCGCGGGCGACCACCAGCGCGTCGGCCTCCACCGCCATCGTCACCACGCTGCCGGCGCCGACAATGGCACCGTCGCCGATGACGACCGGGGCGACCAGGGCGCTGTTGGAACCGATGAAGGCCCCGGCGCCGATCTCCGTCCGGCTCTTGGAGAAGCCGTCGTAATTGCAGGTGATGGTGCCGGCGCCGATGTTGGCCTTGGCCCCGACGCGGGCGTCGCCGATGTAGGTCAGGTGGTTGGCCTTGGCCCCGGCTTCGATCACCGCGTTCTTCACCTCGACGAAATTGCCGATGTGGGCGTCCGGGCCGATCTCCGCACCCGGGCGCAGCCGGGCATAGGGGCCGATGACGGCGCCACTGTCGATGCGCACGCCTTCCAGATGGCAGTAGGGCTTGATTTCCACCCGGTCGGCGACCGTCACGCCGGCACCGAAGAAGCAGCCGGGGCCGACCACCACGTCACGGCCGAGCCGGGTGTCGACGCTGAGGAAGATGCTGTCGGGGTCGATCAGCGTGGCGCCGTTGTCCATCGCGGCTTTGCGCAGGCGGCGCTGCAGCAGCTTCTCCACCTCCGCCAGCTCGGCGCGGGAATTGACGCCGACCACCTCGGCCGGAGCGGCCTCCACCACGGCGCAGGCCATGCCGGCGCGGCGCGCGATCTGGACCACGTCGGTCAGGTAATATTCGGACTTGGCATTGTCGTTGCCGACGCTGCCGATCAGGTCGACCATGCGCGCGCCGTCGAACGCCATCAGCCCGGCGTTGCACAGGGTGACCGCGCGCTCCTCCTCGCTGGCGTCGAGATATTCGACGATCTTCTCCAGCCCGCCGCGGGCGTTCAGGATCAGGCGGCCATAGGCGCCGGGATCGTCGGGGCGCATGCCCAGCACCACCACGGCCGGGTCGGCCGCCTGCCGGCGCGCCTGCACCAGCGCGCGCAGCGTGTCCGGCGTCACCAGCGGCGTGTCGCCGTACAGCACGATGACGTCGCCGGTGAAGCCCTCCAGCAGGCCGAAGGCTGCGCGCACGGCGTCGGCGGTGCCGCGCTGCTCGTGCTGGACCGCGGTGGGGTAGGGGGCGACGGCGGCGGCCACGCTGTCCATGCCGGGGCCGACCACGACCACGACATGGTCGGGGTCGAGCGTCTTCACCGCGGCCAGCACATGCCCGACCATCGGCCGGCCGGCAACCCGGTGCAGCACCTTGGGCAGATCGGATTTCATGCGTGTGCCCTTGCCGGCGGCGAGGATCACGCAGGCGAGCGGACGATGGGCCATGGTGATGTTCCTGGTCGAGCCTTGAAGTGGAAGGGAAAGCCGGTCGATGAAGGCGCCGTACTTGAGCCGGTAAACGTTAAGACATCGCTGCTGGAAAGGACGGCGCTTCTACCGGAGTGGGCGCCGCACCATCCGCATTTCCGAGAATGGTGTGCCACAGCACAGCATGGAAGCCCAAGTCAACTTTTGTTTCAATCTGCAATAAACAAATGTTTCCAACGGGTTACCTGCCAGGTTCCCCCATGACTCCCGTCGGTTCGCCCGGTCGCATGGGTTTCGTGATCCTTCAGTGACATGTATCCGATGACGGTCGTGATCTCCAGGGCAGGACATCCGAATTCCGCCGGCAGAGAGGATGATTCCTTTCACAGATCACGGAAATGTTTCCTTTCAGTTCCGGCCGATTTTTCTTGCCAGGATCAGGGCGCCGCCAAATCCTATTCTGTCCCCGAGGTGTCCGGGAGCGGCGTTGAACAGTATTGTCACCGAAGTAGCGTTTCGCTTCCCCTGCGTCAATTCGGCCTTTAGGTCCGCGCGGCACGGTACCCACAGCCGGCTACACGGTCTTTTTCCGAGTAGCCAGGACCGCAGAGCCGTCATAGTCATGCCGCCGTCCGGCCGGCGAGGTCCGATGACGTCTGGCCAATGCACGGCTGCCGGCACCATGGCGCGGTGCAGGGAGCTTTCAGGCTGTGGGAGGGCCGGAAGATCCGTCCTTCTGCCGCAGTGCCTTGAGCAGGGCAGCCCGGAGGGTCTCGGGCGAGCAGGGCATCTCCAGCAGGATTCCGCTGAAGGCGCCGGCTTTCCAGCGTTGCAGAAGGCTGGAATCCCCGGTAATGCCGATCCATGGCAGGGGGTAGCCGATTTCGGCTTCAAAGCGGCTGGCCAGCTGGTCGCCGGTTTCCTGGCCGTTCGTCGGAGGAAGAAGCAACACCGTCGGACGGAGATTGTCTGCCCTGGTGTCGGCAATGATGTCATCCAGGTTGTCGCCGGAAACGACTTGGCATCCCCAGGATTCCAGCAATGCTTCGACGCCAAGGCGCAGAACGGCGTTCTGCTCCAACACAACGACGGTGTTCCCTTTGATTGCCGGCACTGTGCGAAGCCCTCCAGCCGTGAGTGGTCCGGAACATTTCCCGAGACGGTAACTCGGGGGCCTGGGTGGACATTGCATACGGTCTCAACTTTGTCATTAACCTGTGATGGCTTCAACCGACAGTAGGTTCGAGGCGCGATGTCCACCGACCGCGGGGCGATCCGGGTTCGGATAGCGACGGGTACATACACCGATACTATCCCTTTGAACGGAAGGGGTATCCCTCAGGACCCGCGTGCCGGAACCGCAAAGCCCCTAGACTGGCAAGGGTCGATCCGGCGCTGCCGGGCGACGGGACGCCGATCCGGGGGAGGACGCGCCATGATGCAGGACGATGCCCTGACAGCCGGCTCGCTGGCTTTCACCGTTCTGCTGCTGACGTTGGCCGCAGCCGGCAGGCACGACAATCAATCAAAAACCTGCCGGGTGCGGGTCGGACGGCGGCGTGTTTCGCGGCCGTCCGGCCAGCGTCATGGCGGCAGCCGATGGGAAGGAACTCCACCATGGCCTCTCGCATGGCTCGGATCGTTCATATGGGCAAACTTGGCGGCTTTGCGGCGTTGCTGGACGGCAGGATGCTCGAGCTGGAAGGCTGTTTCCTCTGGCCGTCGGCCACGGCGCTGAGCGACGCGGGGCGGCGGGCCGGCATTGCGCTGTCCGATCTGGTCCTGGACACCCGATCCACAACGGGACCGGCCGGGCCGGCTGCCGCGGTCAGCGCACGGTCTGCGGCGAGGCTCCGGCCCGGCGGTCTGCCGCTGGCGGCGTGACGCCGGTCAGATGGACCACCACGCTGCCGAAATCGCTGTCCGTCTCCAGCCGGACCGGCAGCGGCGGATAGCCGGCGGCGACCGGGGCCAGCCACAGATTGACCGGCGGCCGGTCGGCAGGATTGTTGCGCTGCCAGAAGCGGCCGCCCGACGATGACCGGGCATAGCCGGCCACCGGCTTGTAGCTCACGCGGCATTGCTGGGCGACGCCGGAGAAGATCGAGTAGCGCGACGGGTCGACGATCCGCCGCCCCACCTCGCTGAACACCATGTCGTAGCGGCGGCGGCCGTCGAACACCGGCAGCGACCGGTCGCAGCCCTCGCTCGCGCCCACCGCGAACAGCAGGTCGAGCACGGCGGTCAGCGGATCCAGCGTGCCGCGCTGCAGGTCCGGCGGCACCGTCTCGCGGTCGTCCTTGTCCGCCGGCGGCGTGACGCTGGTGGAAATCTCGCCCTGCGGTCCGTAGGTCAGCGTGACGTTGCGCGGTTCGCCGCGCAGCTGGCTGGTCTGGCGGTGGCTGTCCGGCCGCAGATCGTCGCCGCGGACATGGCCGTCGCTCTCGGAGTCGGTGCGCCAGCTGAACAGCCGGCCGATGGTGCCGCCGGTGACCGCCGACACGGCGATGCGGTAGCGGTCGCCGGCCACGTCCAGCGTCGCATTCACGTCCAGCGCGGTCACCCCGCCGACGAAGACCCGGTAGGTCGCCTTCACCGGCTCCGCCGACGCCACGGCCGTTGCCAGCGGAAGCAGGGGCAGTGAGAGGCCGGCCGCAATCAGGGCCGTCCGGGCAGGGCAGAGGAGATGGCAGAGGAGATGGCGGGGAAGGCGGCGGGGGCTGGGCTGGGGCACGGTCCAAAGCTCCTGCGGTCGTCGTGTCGGTTCGGGGGCGACGTTTTCGGGGGTGTCGTTTCGGGTGGGCAATCTTTTTTAAGATGGGGATGAATCTGACGCTTGACACCCGTTGGGGAAGGCCGTAGAAACCCGCCCACCGCAGCGGCGGGGCCGACGAAAGACGGTCGCGGCGCAAAAGAGTTCGGTACAGAGTTTCAGGGTTCGGGCGCGTAGCTCAGCGGGAGAGCATTCGCTTCACACGCGAAGGGTCACAGGTTCAATCCCTGTCGCGCCCACCATTAAAAAAGGCTCCGGACAATAGTCCGGAGCCTTTTTTGCTTTCCGCTCCTGTCTGACCGCAGTTGCGTGCGCTGGCGCGGACCGGCACAGCCAACATCGCAAAATCCTTATGTAATGGGCGATCCCGCGGTCGATTGACGCAGATCAGCCCCTTTTGCGCTGCAATAGGCTAGACAGGGCATCATTCCTGTCACCCGCTTCGGAAAGCCAACTCACATGGACGATACCCGTATCGCTTTGCTGTCTCTCGCCCTGCTGGTCGCCGTCCTGGCCGTCATCATCGGTTCGGTGATCCTGGTGCCGTCCTTCACCGCGCTGCTGGCGACTCTGCTCGCCTGGGCGAATCTAGCCTATCTGGTCGGCATCACCTTCAAGCGCTGATGGCCAAGCGCTGATGGCCAAGCGCCGATAGCCGGTAGCCGATCCGGAACCGCGGCGGAGAGGGAGGCCGCCCTCTCCGCCGCGGCTGCCGAACCATGACGGTTCGGCAACAGTCTGTCCTGCGGAAAGCTTTTCTGGACAGGAACGGTCCGTCGGGGTATCCAGCGCCCGTTTCGCTGTGCCAAGGACCGACGCCATGACACCGACCGCCGCCCCGTCGTCTTCCAATCCGATCGGCACCCTGTCCGCCGGCACCCTGCCGGTCCTGCGGACGGTCGAGGATCTGCGGTCGCAGGTCGCCGCCTGGCGCCGGGAGGGGCTGACCGTTGCACTGGTGCCGACCATGGGCGCCCTGCATGATGGCCATCTGGGCCTTATCCGGCGCGGTCGCGAATTGGCCGACCGGGTGGTGGCCAGCGTCTTCGTCAACCCGACCCAGTTCGCCCCGCACGAGGATTTCGACCGCTACCCGCGCGATGAGGACGGCGATGCCGCCAAGCTGGCCTCGGCCGGCTGCCATGCGCTCTATGCGCCGACCGTGCGCGCCATGTATCCCCAGGGCTTCGCCACCGCCATTTCGGTCGGCGGTCCGGCGGAGGGGCTGTGCGGCACCTTCCGGCCGCAGATGTTCGGCGGCGTGGCGCTGGTGGTGACCAAGCTGTTCCTCCAGGCCCTGCCCGACGTGGCGGTGTTCGGCGAGAAGGACTATCAGCAGCTGATGGTGATCCGCCGCTTCACCCGCGACCTCGACATTCCCGTCCGGGTCGAAGGGCTGCCGACGGTGCGCGAGGCCGACGGGCTCGCCATGTCCTCGCGCAACGCCTATCTCAGCGCCGACGAGCGTGCCCGCGCGCCCGAACTGAACCGGGCGCTGACCGCCGCCGCCGCCGCGCTGGCGGGTGGGGCGGAGGTCGACGGTGCGCTGACCGGCATCCGCGGCCGCATCGCCGAGGCCGGCTTCGGCACCATCGACTATGTCGAGCTGCGCGACGCCGAAACGCTGGAGCCGGTGAGCGCCGTCACCCGGCCGGCCCGCCTGCTGGCCGCCGCCTGGATGGGCAAGGCCCGGCTGATCGACAATGTGCCGGTGATCCCCGCCGGCTGACCGGCCGAAGATTAGGCCCCCAACATTGGGGGCCTGAACATTGGCCGTTGCCGGCATGATCGGCATTTGACCGGCATTTGTTGTGCGCCTAGCATTCCCGGACGGGCAGGATCCCCGATGGGTTTCGTGGCCCCCGCGATGGGGGCGGAAAGGCCACTTTGCGGCTCGTTCGTCGCAACCGGCAGGGGGAAACGGTTTCCCTGATGCCAATCCTTCTGACCGGCCTGCTGCTGGTGCTGGCGGCGTTGGGGGGCACCGCCGCTTTGGTCGCCACCCGCAACCGCGCCCCGGCTTCCCAGACACAGCTGGGACCCGACAAGAAATACGCGGCGCTGCCGCTGATGACCTTCAGCCTGGGCGGCAACGATGCCCGGATGGTGGACGTCAAGGTGCTGCTGGAGATCGACCCGTCGGTGGACGGCAAGGTGGCCGACCCCTATGTCCCCCGCATCACCGACCGGCTGTCCGACCGCATGCGCCAGCTCGACCCGCAGCAGCTGACCGGCGCCGACGGGGCGATGCTGATGAAAAGCACGATTGCCGGGGTCCTCGACCGCGAACTGCGCGGGGTGCGGGTGAGGGAAATCCTGCTCGACCGGATGGTGGTCAGGTAGCAACTCCCCAAAAAAGAAGCCCGGCCCCCGCGGACTGTCCGCAGAGGCCGGGCGGCTCGTGCAGCCGTTCGTTTGGTTTTCAGTCGGCCAGCCGGGTGGTCAGGCGCGGGGCGGTGTTGCTGGCCGCCGCGACATAGCGGGCGCGCAGCGGCTTCAGGACGAACAGGGCGAGGAAGGCGGCCAGCGCGTTGACGATGGCGACGCTGTAGAAGACGGTCTGCCAGCTGCCGGTCGCCTCGACCATCAGGTTGCCGACGGGCACCAGCAGCGCGGCCACGCCCTTGGCGGTGTAGAGAAGGCCGGCGTTGGTGGCGGCGAAGCGCGACCCGAAGGTGTCGCCGCAGCAGGCCGGAAACAGGCTGAAGATCTCACCCCAGGCGAAGAACACCAGGCCGGTCAGGATGACGAAGGCGACCGGGTCGGCACCGTATGCGCTGAGCGCCATCACGCCCACCGCCTCGATGGTGAAGGCGATGAACATGGTGTTCTCGCGCCCGATATGGTCGGACACCCAGCCGAAGAAGGGCCGCGTGATGCCGTTCATCACCCGGTCGATGGACAGCGCGAAGGTCAGCGCCGGCAGGGTCAGGCCCAGGATGCTGACCGGGGCATCGATCAGCCCCATGTCGGTGGCGATGGGGCCGAGCTGGGCCGTCACCATCAGGCCGCCGGCGGCGACCATGGTGAACATGCCGTACATGATCCAGAAGACCGGCGTCCGCAGCATCTCCTGCGGGGTGTAGTGGCGGCGCTGCGGGGCGGAGCCGCCGCGCGCCTGCCCGTAGCCGTGCTTTGGCGGGTCGGCCATGAACCAGGCCAGCACCAGGATGACCATCCCCTGGCCAAGCCCGAAGGTCATGAAGGTGTTCTCGAAGCCCGAGGTCTCGATCATGGTGGCGATCGGCACGACGGTGAGGGCGGAGCCGGCGCCGAAGCCGGCGGCGGTCAGGCCGGCGGCCAGACCGCGGCGGTCGGGGAACCATTTCAGCGCATTGCCGACGCAGGTGCCATAGACGCCGCCGGCGCCGATGCCGCCGATCACCGCGGCGAGATAGAGCAGGGTCAGCGAATCCGCCACCGCGTTCAAGGCCCAGGACAGGGCGCACAGCGCGCCGCCCACCAGCACGACGATGCGCGGACCGAACCTGTCGACGAACCAGCCCTCGACCGGCACCAGCCAGGTTTCGGTGACGATGAAGATGGTGAAGGCCACCTGGATCGCGGTGCGGCCCCAGCCATGCTTGTCGTCGATCGGCTCGACGAACAGGGTCCAGCCATATTGCAGGTTGGCGATCATCGACATGCAGACGATGCCAATGGCCAGCTGCATCCAGCGCCCGCCCCAGGGTGCGACCTGGGCCGTATTGCCGTGCGTGTCACGCACCATGTCCTTCCTCCCCATTGCACCCGACATGTTCTGTTCGGCGACATGTTTCGTTCGGATTGCCGGACCCCGGGCTCCCGCGTGGCCGCAGTGTTGGTGTGGCCGCATCGTTGCGTTCTGAGGTCCGGTCCGGAAAAAAGGTGACGGGCTGGGGCTCTCTACCACCAACTTAGGGTTGCTGGCATGCCAAATGCCCCATGCCCGCCCCTACGATCATCAGTTTGACGGATGATGTCAATACGAACCATTTGCCGGACGGACAACGGGCATGCGGATTGTCGATTTGTATCCATTGGATTTCCGCAGAGTGGGAAAATGACCGTCTCGGAACTGGCCGAAAGAGACGGGCCCTGCGATGATGACCGGCCCAACGGAAGGACGCGGTGCCATTTCACCTCCCGTCTCACATCCCCTGTCATTGCCCGAGCCGCCGCTGCTGGCGATCACCGACCGCCGGCTGGCCGACCGGCCGATGCCGCAGGTGGCGGAGCGTCTGTTCGCCTGTGGCGTGCGCTGGCTCTCCTTGCGGGACAAGGACTTGCCGGATAGGGAAAGGCTGGATTTGGCTCGCGCACTGATTGCATGCGCCCGTCCGTGGGGAGCCCGCGTCACCCTGCATGGCGATCCGGCGCTGGCCGCCGCGGCCGGCGTGGACGGGGTGCATCTGCCAGCCCTCGGCGATCCGGCGGCGGCGCGCGCGCTGCTCGGGGCCGGGGCCCTGATCGGGCTGTCTCTCCACGACTCGGACGGTGCGGCGGCGATGGAGCGGGCGGCCGGGCAGGTCGATTATGTGACCGTCTCGCCGGTTTTCCCCTCCGCCAGCAAGCCGGGCTACGGGCCCTGCCTGGGCGAGGCGGGTGTGCGGCGATGGGTGGATCTCGGGGCGCGCTGCGGCGTGCCGGTGATCGGGCTGGGTGGTCTCGACCGGGCGGATGCGGTGGCCGGATGCCGGGCGGCCGGGGCCGCGGGCGTTGCGGTGATGGGGCTGGCGATGCGCGACGCGCAGGCGCTCAAGCCTCTGCTGGCGGCGCTGGCGGCGGCGGGGGACGATCTGCCGCGCTGAGGCCGGCCGTCGGCGCGCTTCACGCCTGTCCCCCTGGACATTTCAGCGCCTTGCATGCATCTGGTATGTAGGATACGAAAACGCCGAAGGTCCCGAACCGGGGACCCGCCTGGCGGCGCCGCAACGTCCGGCGAGACATGAGGACATCCACTCCATGACCTTTCCCGCTCTCAACGTCCAGCCCCTCGACACCGGAACCACCTTCCGCAGTCAGGTCTATCACGCGCTGAAGCAGGCGATCACGGAGATGGACATCTATGACCATGACCGCGAGATCCGGCTGGACGAGCGGCAGCTCAGCGACAAGCTCGGCGTCAGCCGCACCCCGATCCGCGAGGCGCTGACCCTGCTGGAGCAGGAGGGCTTCATCCGCCTGCAGCCGCGCCGCGGCATCTTCGTCGTCCGCAAGACCAAGACCGAGATCGTCGAGATGATCCAGGTCTGGGCTGCACTGGAGAGCATGGCCGCCCGCATGGCCGCCGACCATGCCCCGGCCGCCGAGATCCACAAGCTGTGGGACCTGTTCGGCAGCTTCGAGCAGCGCAGCCCGAAGGACCATGTCGGCGAATATTCCGACGCCAACATCGCCTTCCACAAGAGCATCATCCAGCTGAGCGGGTCGAAGCTGATCCAGGACGTCACCGACAACCTGTTCATCCACATGCGGGCGATCCGCAAGCTGACCATCGGCCAGGAGGACCGGGCCGAGCGCTCCATCCACGACCACCGCGCCATCATCAAGGCGCTGGAGGACCGCGACGCCAACCTCGCCGAACGGCTAGTGCGCGAGCACACCATGGGTCTGGCCGCGCATGTGGAGAAGCACTGCGACTTCCTGGAATGACTGTTTGGGAGTGAGGACCGGGCCCAGGGCGGTTCCCGCCGCCCTGGCCGCAGCTCGCCTTCAAGCGGGCACCGCCTCCTTCTGCGCCGTTTCCAGCTTCGGCACATCGTCGCCGTCGATGGTCACCACCCGCAGCGAGTTCGTCTTGCCCGGCGTGCCGAAGGGAACGCCGGCGGTGATCACCAGCGACTGGCCGGACTTGCCGATGCCGGTCTCCGCCGCCGCCGTCAGCGCACGGCCGACCATCTCCGAGAAATTCGCCACGTCGTCGGTCAGCACGGCATGGACGCCCCAGGCCAGCGACAGCCGCCGCGCCGTCGCCTCGTTGGCGCTGAGGCCGAGGATCGGCACGCTGGGCCGCTCGCGTGAGGCGCGCAGCGTGGTCGAGCCGGTGGTGGTGTAGGTGACGATGGCGGCGGCGCTGATGGTTTCCGCCACCTGTCGCGCGGCGGCGGTCAGCGCGTCGGGGGCGGTCGCCTCCGGGCTGGGATGGTCGGCATCCATGATGCGGCGGTAGAGCGGGTCGCCCTCCACCCGGCGGACGATGCGCTCCATCATCGCGACCGCCTCGACCGGATAGCGGCCGGAGGCGGACTCCGCACTCAGCATCACCGCATCGGCCCCGTCATAGACGGCGTTGGCGACGTCGGAGGCCTCGGCGCGGGTCGGGGTCGGCTCCGACACCATCGATTCCAGCATCTGGGTGGCGACGATCACCGGCTTGCCCATGGCGCGGCTGAGCCGGATCATCTTCTTCTGCAGGCCCGGCACGTCCTCCGGCGGCAGTTCAACGCCGAGGTCGCCGCGCGCCACCATCACCGCGTCCGACAGCTCGATGATGCGGTCGAGTGTCGGCAACGCTGCCGGCTTCTCGATCTTGGTCATCACATGCGCGCGGTTGCAGATCAGCTCGCGCGCTTCCAGGATGTCCTCCGGCCGCTGGACGAAGCTGAGGCCGATCCAGTCGACCCCGAGGTCGAGCCCGAAGGCGAGGTCGCTGCGGTCCTTCTCCGACAGGGCGCTCAGCGCCAGCGCCGCACCCGGCACATTGACGCCCTTGCGGTCGGACAGGGTGCCGCCGGCCACCACCTCGGTCTCCGCGAAGTCGGGGCCGCAGTCCAGAACGCGCAGACGGATGCGGCCGTCGTTCAGCAGCAGGTCCAGGCCGGCCTCCAGGCTGGCGAACACCTCCGGGTGGGGCAGGCAAACGCGGCGGCTGTCGCCCGGCCGGCGGTCGAGATCCAGGCGGAAACGGTCGCCGATGGCGAGATCCACCGGCCCGAAGCCGAAGGTGCCGACCCGCAGCTTCGGCCCCTGGAGGTCGAGCAGGACGCCGATCGGCCGGCCCATGGCCTTTTCGGCGGCGCGGATGCGGGCGAAGCGCTCCGCATGTTCGGCCTGGGTGCCGTGGCTGGCGTTCAGGCGGAAGACATTCACGCCCGCCCGGGCGAGCGCCGTGATCTGGCTTTCCGACGAGCTGGCGGGGCCCAGCGTGGCGACGATCTTTGTGCTGCGGTGAAACGGCATGACGACAGCCTTCCTCCGCCCGGCCCTTTGCGAAAAGGGGCGGGACTGGCGAACGATGATGAGTTGAGGGTCGGTGTTGGCCCGATGCTGGAAGTCCTAGGCCGGACGGTCAAACGGCGCCCGATCCTTATTCCGCATCGTGAGAGTGGTTCCACCTGCCGCACATGGACAGCCGGCCGGCCCGTCGGCGACACTGGGGCATGCCCGAGACCGCGCCGCAAAGCCCCGTTCCACCCCATCCCGCCGCCACGCTGATCCTGTTGCGGGACGGGCTTGAGGGGCTGGAACTGCTGGTGATGGAACGCCATGCCGGCCTGCGCTTCGCCGCCGGCGCCACCGTCTTCCCCGGCGGCCGGCTGGAGGCGATGGACCATGATCCGCAGTGGCGTCGGTTCTGGCCGGATGGAGACCCGCCGGCCGATCTGGCGCATCGCGTCGCCGCCTTGCGGGAGTGCGCGGAGGAATGCGGCGTGCTGCTGTCCCGCGATCCGCTTGCGTCCGGCGCTCTCGACGATTTGCGCCGGGCGCTGGCGGCGGGGGAGGGATTCGCCGCGGCGCTGGCGCGGGCAGGGGCTGTCCCCGCCCTCGACCGGATGGCGCCGCTGGCACGCTGGGTGACGCCGGAGACGCTGCCGCGCCGCTTCGACACGCTGTTCTATCTGGCTCCGGCACCGGAGGGACAGCAGCCGGTCTGCGACGGCGGCGAGGCGGTCGGAACCCTGTGGGCGAGCCCGCGCCGCCTTCTGGCGGAGGCCGGGGCCGGACAGCGGCGGCTGGTCTACGCCACCCGGATGACCCTGCTGCGGCTGGCGGACTGTGCCGACAGGGCGGCGGCGATGGCCCTTGGCCGTCCCGGGCCCGACTTTCCGCCGCCGATCATGCCGCGTCTGGTTGAAACCCCGACCGGTCCGGTGCTCCGCATTCCGGAGGGCTGCGGCTTTTCGCCACTGGAGACCCCGGCCGAAAATGTTAGGCTTGGGTAAGATTAGGTAAGTCGGAACCGGTTTCCGCGATGTGAAAATTGCGCGATGGTGCTATTGTGCGACGCGGAATGCGCAATCAATCTCCAGACTGACGCACGGTGCCGGATCCCGCTGAGGGGAATGGCGGCAGGGGCGGAGGCAGGAGGATCGCGCAATGGATGTCGGGTTCGTCGGAAACGGGGAGATGGCCGATGCGATCATGGATAGGCTGCGGCAGGCCGGGCACCGGCTGCATCACGACCGCCATGGCCGCGGCGCGTTCCGTCACCAGGCCGGGATGTGCGACGTCGTGATGATGCTGTTGCCCGATGTCCGCGCGGTCGAGGCCGCCCTGTTCGGCGACGCCCGTTTCGCGAACGACGGCTTTGCCGGCGCACTGCCGCCGGGCACGCTGGTGATCGACCTGTCCCGCATCCCGCCCGCCGAGGCTTCGGCCAACGCCGCGCGGCTGTCCGGCATGGGGGTGCTGACCGCCGATGCGCCGCTCCCTCCCGGTTTTATCCCCGGCTTTGCCATCGATCTGGGCGGCAGCGATGCGGCCTGCGCGCGGGCCGAACCGCTGCTGCGGCTGTTGAGCGATGGCGTCGTCCGTGCCGGAGGACCCGGTGACGGGCAGCGGGCGCATCTTGCCCGGACTGCGGACAGGAAGAACGACGATCCGGATGGACTGCACCGGCTGCTGCGTCTGATGGCCTTCGACGGGCCGGCCGAACCCATGTTGAGTGCATCATGAACAGCTTGACCGCTCCCGACATCGCCACGCTCCGCCATCCCGCCGCGCTCGTCCCGGCCGCTCTCGTTCGGGCCGCCGTACCGGACGTGATCGTGCCCTTCGGGGCTGGGCTGGGCGCCGGACCGGGCGATGGCCGGGCCGATGTCGGGCGGCTGGGCAACAAGGGCGCGCGTCTGGTGGAGATGGCGGCGCTGGGCATTCCGGTGCCGCCGGGCTTCGTCATCGCCGCGGAGGCCGGGCGCGGGCTGGGGGCGCAGGATGCGCTGCCGGTCGGCCTGATCGAGCGGATCGACGGCGCCGTTTTGGCGCTGGAACGGCAGGCCGGGGGGCGTTTCGGCGATGCCGAGCGTCCGCTGCTGCTGTCGGTCCGCTCCGGTGCGGCGGTGTCGATGCCCGGCATGATGGACAGCATCCTCAATCTCGGCCTCAACGACCGCAGCGTCGAGGGGCTGGCGGCGACGTCGGGCGACGCGCGCTTCGCCTATGACTGCTATCGCCGGCTGGTCCAGTCCTTCGGCTGCGTGGTGATGGGCGTGCCCGGCCACCGGTTCGAGGCGCTGCTGGACGAGCACAAGGAGGAGCGGGCGCTCCAGCGCGACGGCGACCTGACGGCGGAGGACTGGCGCACCCTGCTGCCGTCCTTCCTGCGGCTGGTGGAGACCCGTTGCGGCCGGCCCTTCCCCCAGGATCCCGCCGAACAGCTGCGTCTGGCGGTGGCGGCGGTGTTCCGGTCCTGGATGAACCCGCGGGCGGTGGCCTTCCGCGCCCTGCACGACGTTCCGGAGGATCTGGGAACGGCGGTGACGGTGCAGGCCATGGTGTTCGGCAACCGCGGGCCTGATTCCGGCACCGGCGTGCTGTTCACCCGCGACCCCTCGACCGGCGCCCCCGGCCTGTGCGGCGAGTTCCTCGCCGACGCCCAGGGCGAGGATGTGGTGTCCGGTACCTGCGACCCCGACCCGCTGAGCGCCAGCCAAGCGAATCCCGGCCGCTCCATGGAATGCCGCCTGCCGTCGGCCTATGCCGAGCTTTGCGCGGTGGCGGACCGGCTGGAGCGTGCCTTCGCCGACATGCAGGACATCGAGTTCACGGTGGAGGGCGGGCGCCTGTTCATCCTGCAATCGCGCAGCGGCAAGCGGTCGTCCGAGGCGGCGGTCCGCATCGCCGTCGATCTGGCGGAGGAGGGGATCATCGCCCGCGACGAGGCGGTGCGCCGCGTCGATCCGCAGGCGCTGGACGAGCTGCTGCGCCCGACCCTGACGGCCGATGCGCTGGCGGCGGCCATCGCCACCGGCCTGCCGGCCTCGCCCGGAGCGGCCACCGGCCGGGCCGCCTTCACCACCGACGAGGCGGTGCGGCTGTCGCGCGGCGGGGCACCGGTGATCCTGTGCCGGCCGGAAACCTCGCCGGAGGACATCCACGGCATGCAGGCCGCGGTTGGCGTCGTCACCGCCCGCGGCGGCTTCACCAGCCACGCCGCAACGGTCGCCCGCGGCATGGGCCGGCCCTGCGTCTGCGGCGCCCGCATGCTCCGCATCGATGTCGAGGAGGGGGTGATGCGGGTCGGCGAGGTGACCATCCGCACCGGCGACCTGCTGACCATCGACGGCAGCAACGGCGCCGTGGTGCTGGGGGCGGCCCCGTTGCAGCGGCCGGCCCCGGACGGCGCGACCGCCCGGCTGCTGGACTGGGCGCGCGCCTGCGGGGTGGGGCAGGCGACGGATTGAGAGGACAGGGGGCAGGCTTGCGCGCCTGCTCCCCATCCAGCGCTCCTTAGGCGCGCATCAGCGCCGTCAGATGGGCAGCGCAGCCTTCCGCCAGACCGGTGGCGTCATAGCCGCCCTCCAGCGCCGACACCACGCGGCCGCCGCAGACGCGGTCGGCAAGCTCGACCAGCTTGCGCGTCACCCATTCAAAATCCTCGTTGGTGAGGCCGAGCTGCGCCAGCGGATCGCGCTTGTGGGCGTCGAAGCCGGCGGAGATCAGCAGCAGTTCCGGCTGGAACGCCTCCAGCGCCGGCAGGATGACGCGCTCCACCGCCTGGCGGAACTCGACGGAGCCGCTGTAGGGCTCCAGCGGCAGATTCAGGATGTTGCCGTCGACGCCGCGCTCCCAGGAATTGCCGGTGCCGGGATAGAGCGGCGACTGGTGGGTCGAGGCGAAGAACAGGTTGGGGTCGTCGGCGAACATCGCCTGCGTGCCGTTGCCGTGATGCACGTCGAAATCGACCACCGCGACGCGGGTCAGCCCATGGATTTTGCGGGCATGCTCCGCCCCGACGGCGATGTTGTTGAAGACGCAGAACCCCATGGCGCGGGCGGGTTCGGCATGGTGGCCGCAGGGGCGCACCGCGCAGAAGGCGTTGGTCGCCTCGCCGGCCAGCACGGCATCGACCGCGGCGCAGACCGACCCGGCCGCCCGCAGGATCGCGCCGCGCGACCCTGGCGACAGCAGCGTGTCGCCGTCCAGCCGCTGATAGCCGTCGGCCGGGACCGCGGCCAGAACCGCATCGACGTAAGCGCGTTCATGGACGCGCGACAGCTGTTCCACATCCGCTTCGGGAGCGGACCGGCGCTCCAGGTCGCGGAACTCCGGCCGATCGAGCACCTGCCACACCACGGCCAGCCGTTCCGGCGCCTCCGGGTGGCCGGGGCCGGTGTCGTGCGCGAAGCAGTCGTGATGGGTGAAGATCAGGGTGGTCACGGAGGGTCACTCCCATGGCAAAGGCGCCGCCGGACTGGATGTGCCGGCGGCGCCGCGGTCGGGTGGGGTGGGTAAGACGGATCAGTGGGCGTAGGTGGCCGCGGACGGCGGCTCCGCGACCGCGGTGACGGTGCCGTCCAGCTCCTGCAATTGCAGCCGGGTGAAGTCGCGGGCGCTGACGACGCCGACCAGATGACCGTCCTCCAGAACCGGAAGATGGCGGATGTGGTGCTGCTCCATCAGCTGCAAGGCCTGCCGCACGCTGTCGGACGGGGCGCAGGTCACCGGCTGGCGCGTCATCAGCTGCGACACCGGCATCGCCATCAGCGAGCTGCCGCGCTCCAGCAGGGCGTGCACGATGTCGCGCTCCGACAGGACGCCGGCCAGCGTGTTGCCTTCGGTGCGGCAGACGTCCTTGACGACCAGGGCGCTGATGTTCTCCGCCTTCATCAGGCGGATGGCGTCGGCGACCGTCGCACTGGTCCGCACGGCGACGACGCGGGCTTGCTTGGTGCGCAGGATGTGTTCGACCTTCATGGCGGGACTCCTGATCGGCTGCGGCTGGCGGGAAAGCCATCTGTGGGGCGGCCCGTCTTCAGGGCCGGCAGGGCGCCCGGCCGGGCGTCTTGCTTTGAATATGGTATGCCAAATACTGTACGCCAATCAAACAATTTCGATGGCCAATGTTGGCGGCGGCCCTAATTTTCAGGCCGTCTCATACGATGGTGCAGCGCAACGGGCTGCGCTCTGTTGGCTCATGATACCAACGCAGCACAGCGCAACAGTTGGTAATGCGATATGTTTGTTGCGCATGCAAATGGACGGAGGCATGCGGTATGCGCATGTCCGGCATCATGTACCTTGTATACCAAAAAACTTGAACCAATTGCTGCGCTGCGTCATAACGGAACGGTCACGCCGAAGCCGACCAAACAAAAAAGCACCCCACCGAGACACTGGAGCGATGAACATGTTGGAAATGCTGGTTCTGGCGCTTGTGCTGTCCGTCTTCGGCGGCACGGTCCATTACATTCTGTCGATGCAGATCGCCAATGCGGGCAAGACGCAGCGCGATTTCTCCTCAGCCCCCCTTCGCCTCGCCAATCCGACCGAAGCCGATCTCAAGGAACCCGAAGACGAACTGCCGCCGGGTCCGGCCTGGGCGAGCTTCCCGCGCGCCTTCTGATCCGCGCCTCTTCCTTCCTGTCATCGTGAGAAAGACGGCCTCCCAAGGGCCGTCTTTTTCGTTTCCGGTCTTCGGGTGTCTTTCCCCGGTCAGGCGAGCGGCAGCACCAGCTGGAAGCTTTTGATGGTCATCCGCTTGCGGTGGTAGAAGCGGTGGGCCTCGCCGCGCTGGATGCCGGAGATGATCTCCATCTGGGCGCAGCCGCGCTCCCGCGCCTCGCCGGCAAGCCAGTCGAACAGCTTGTCGCCCAGCCCGTAGGAGCGCTTGGCCGAGCTGGTCACCAGATCCTCGACATACATATAGCGACCGCGCGACAGCGTCTCGTGGACGCGGAAGCCGCCACAGCCGGCGATTTCGCCATCCAGCCGCAGCAGGGCGAGGTTGTAGCCGTCGTCCATCTGGCGGCGGATCTGCGCGCGGTAGGCTTCGGGGTCGGTCATGTGGGTCCGCAGCTCCTTCATGATCGGGTAGCTGGCGGCGATATCGGCATCGTCACGCGCCACGACGATCTCAATGTTCTGCTGCTGGTCCATGGCGGTCGACTCCTTATCAATATGGGTTCTGCCCGGATGGCATCGGCGCCGGCGGTCCGTCCCTGGCGCTGGCATACCATATGCCAGTAGATTGTCCGGCCGAAAGCTGGCCTGCCACACTTTCCGCGTGCCGGAAAACCAATAGCCGGCAGCAGGCCCCGCAGCGACACGAATGCAGCCTGCGGAAACAGTTCGTGCCTTCCACTAATCGCTTGCGCGGCATTCGGCATCTGGTATACCATATTGATAATTCCAGATCGGATCAGGACCGCACCGATTTGGCGGGGGGCGAAAATCCGCCTCCCACAGCAGTGCAGCGCCCCGGGGCCGCATCCCCGCCGCGCTGTCACTCAGAGCAAACAACAGCATCAAATTCCGAAGCATCTCAGAAGACACCCAAAGAAAACGCCTAAAGCATCAAAACAGAAGCGACGCCCGAATCGGCAGAGAACCGCTTCCTAGGAGGAGATAGAAGATGCAGCATACGAATTCGGAGGCGCAGGGAGCACCGCTCGGCGGCCGCTGGATGCAGTTGGTCATCGGCGTGATCTGCATGTCGATGATTGCGAACCTGCAATATGGCTGGACGCTGTTCGTCAACCCCATCGATGAAAAGTATCATTGGGGCCGTGCCGCCATTCAGATCGCCTTCACCATTTTCGTCGTGACCGAAACCTGGCTGGTGCCGGTCGAGGGCTGGTTCGTCGACAAGTTCGGTCCCCGCATCGTCGTCGTGGTCGGTGGCATCCTGTGCGCCCTGGCCTGGGTCATCAATTCGTTCGCCGACTCGCTGGCGCTGCTCTACATCGGTGCGGCCGTGGGCGGCGTCGGTGCCGGCGCCGTGTACGGCACCTGCGTCGGCAACGCGCTGAAGTGGTTCCCGGATCGCCGCGGCCTGGCCGCCGGCCTGACCGCCGCCGGCTTCGGCGCCGGTTCCGCCCTGACGGTCGTTCCGATCGCCAACATGATCCAGACCTCCGGCTTCGAGCAGACCTTCCTGGTGTTCGGTCTGGGCCAGGGCCTGATCGTCTTCGCGCTGGCCTGGTTCCTGAAGGAAGCCGACCCGGCCCTGCTGCCGAAGACCAAGAGCAACATCGTTCAGAGCCGCCGCAACTACACCCCGCAGGAGACGCTGAAGTCGCCGGTCTTCTGGGTGATGTACCTGATGTTCGTCATGGTCGCCGCCGGCGGTCTGATGGCCACCGCCCAGCTCGGCCCGATCGCCAAGGACTTCCACCTCGACGGCATGCCCGTCAGCATCATGGGCCTGACCCTGCCGGCGCTGACCTTCGCCCTGACCATCGACCGCGTGCTGAACGGCGTGACCCGTCCGTTCTTCGGCTGGGTGTCCGATCATATCGGCCGTGAAAACACGATGTTCGTCGCCTTCGCCATCGAAGCGGTCGGCATCCTGGCGCTGAACCAGTGGGGTCACAACCCGGTCGCCTTCGTCATCCTGACCGGTCTGGTGTTCTTCGCCTGGGGCGAGATCTACAGCCTGTTCCCGTCCTGCTGCGCCGACAGCTTCGGCTCGAAGTTCGCCACCACCAACGCCGGCCTGCTCTACACCGCCAAGGGCACCGCGTCGCTGGTCGTTCCCTTCGCCAACGTGATCGTGTCCTCCACCGGCAGCTGGCAGGCGGTGTTCTTCTTCGCCGCCGCGGTCAACGCCATCGCCGCCTTCATGGCCCTGTTCGTCCTGAAGCCGATGCGTGCCCGCCAGATCGCCGAGGACACCACCCAGCCGGTCGGCAAGCTGGCGGCCGAGGGCGCCGACTGAAAGCACCGCGGACCGTCCGCCGAGAGAGTTCCCGTTGACCGGGGGGCCAGCCGGAACTCTCAATAAGGGCGGAACAGTTACCGCCGAAAAAAAACGACAAACCGGCATCGGGACCACCGCATTGGTCCCGGTGTCGGTTTGTCGCGTTTTGGGGGGCAGGCCGTGAACCGCATCCACGACCCGCACCTCCGACTGACAGGTCCCGGCAGAGAACGCTGGGAGACTGATATTCTGTATACAGAATACGGGTTGCATCGTCAACACGGATCGAAAGGGGTGGGTCGGTCATGTTGGGTATTCTTGTCCTGATGCTGGCGGCCTTCTGTTCCGGCGCGCTCAACGCCGTCGCCGGGGGTGGCGCCTTCATCACCTTTCCGGCCCTGCTGTTCGCCGGCGTGCCGCCGGTGGCCGCCAACGCCTCCAGCACCGTGGCGCTGTTTCCTGGGCAGGCGGCCAGCAGCTGGGCCTATCGCCGGGAGATCGCCGCCGGCGGCCAGGTCAATGTCCCGGTCTTCGCCGCCCTCAGCCTTGTCGGCGGGCTGGTGGGCGCGCTGCTTCTGCTGGTGACGCCGAACGCGACCTTCGCCCGCTTCGTGCCCTGGCTTCTGCTGTTCGCCACCTCCGTCTTCGCCATCGGCGCCTATGCGCCGGGCATCGTGTCCCGGCTGCGGCTGGGCGGGCGCAGCGTGCTGGTGGTGCAGTTCCTGATCTCGATCTATGGCGGTTATTTCGGCGGCGGCATCGGCTTCCTGATGCTGGCGGCGCTGACCCTGTTCGGGCTGCGCGACATCCACGCCATGAACGGGTTGCGGCTTTTGCTGGCGATGTTGATGAACGCGGCGGCGGTCGGCACCTTCATCGTCGCGGGCGCCGTGTCCTGGCCGGAAACCGTGGCGATGGCCCTGGCGGCGGTGGTTGGCGGCTATGCCGGCGCCATGGGGGCGAAGCGGGTCGATCCCAAGCTTCTGAAGACCTTCGTGGTCATCATCGGAACGGTGCTGACCCTGTACTTTTTTGCGAATGGAGCCTGATCCGGACCGGGTGTGGACGGCGTCCGCAATCTCAACCGTGCCCCCACATTCCGCATTGACATACGGTATGTGGTATACCAAACTCCAGACACAGTTTGCGCGACAGACTGTTGGATGCCGCTGCAAAGCAACCGGTCAGCCGATGGATGCGGCCGGTGTGGGCAGGCTGGCGTCGTCCAGCCCCACAGCATTCAAAAAGTGAAATCGGGGGAGAGGGGAATCCGGCATGAAGATCTGCATCTACGGATCCGGGGCCATCGGCGGCTACCTCGGCGTTCGCCTGCATCAGGCAGGTGCCGAAGTCAGTCTGGTGGCGCGTGGCGCGCATCTGGCGGCGATGCGCGAGAACGGCGTCACCTTGCTGATGGGGGAGGAGAAGACCGTCGTCCACCCCCGCTGCACCGACAACCCGGCCGAACTCGGCCCGCAGGATTATGTGATCGTCGCGTTGAAGGCCCACTCCGTCCCCGGTGTCGTGCCCGCGATGCAACCGCTGCTCGGTGACCACACCGCCGTCGTCACCGCGGTCAACGGCATTCCCTATTGGTATTTCTACGGCACCGGCGGCGAGTTCGACGGCCGCACGCTGGAAACCGTCGATCCGGGCTCGGTCCAATGGAACGGCCTGGGTCCGCAGCGCGCCATCGGCTGCGTCGTCTATCCGGCGACCGAAGTGGTGGAACCGGGCGTCATCCAGCATGTCTATGGCGACAAATTCTCCCTCGGCGAGCCGGACGGGTCGAAGTCGGACCGCGTCGTCGCCCTGTCGAAGGCGATGGAGGCCGGCGGCCTGCGCGCGCCGGTGCTGGACCGCATCCGCGACGAGATCTGGCTGAAGCTGTGGGGCAACCTCTGCTTCAACCCGATCAGTGCGCTGACCCACGGCACGCTGGAAGTCATCTGCGGCGACGCCGACACCCGCGCCGTCGCCAAGGCGATGATGCTGGAGGCCAAGGACATCGGCGACAAGCTGGGCGTCCATTTCCGCGTCGATGTGGAGCGCCGCATCAACGGCGCTGCCGCGGTGGGCGCGCACAAGACCTCGATGCTCCAGGATCTGGAGCGCGGCCGGCCGATGGAGATCGACCCGCTGCTGTCGGTGGTGCAGGAGATGGGCCGCATGGTGGGCGTGCCGACGCCGACCATCGACGTGGTGCTGGCGCTGGTGAAGCAGCGCGGCGAGACCGCCGGCTGCTACAGCCGGCCGCAGCCCGCTGCTCCCGCCCGCACGCCGGAAGCGGTGGCGGCCCAATAACCAAGTCAGGGCAACCAAAGTCAGGCGACGCGGCCGGCGCAAACCCGGACAGGGTCCGCGCCGGCCGCCTCAAGGGGGGTGGAGCGTCATGAAGGTCGAGGACATTCTCCGCAAGAAGGGCACGCGCATCGGAATGGTGCGCATCAATGAAACGGTCTCCACCGCGCTGCGCCTGATGAAGGCGGAGAACACCGGCGCGCTGGTGGTCAAGGACGTCTGCCGCACCGAAGGCAACACGGTGGTCGGCGTCATTTCCGAACGCGACGTCGTCCGCGCTCTGGTCGACCGCGGTCCCGCCATCCTGGAGCAGGCGGTGTCGGCGCTGATGACGCGCGATCCCTACTGCTGCAGCCCGTCGGACTCCGTGCGCCATGTGCTGAGCCTGATGGACGAGCATGGCATCCGCCATGTTCCGGTTCTGGAAGGCTCGACCCTGGTCGGCGTCGTCAGCGTCCGCGACCTGATCCGCCGCCAGTTGGAAGAGCTGTCGGGCGAGGGCGTTCCGGTCGCCGCTGCAACGGCTGCCGCCACGGCCGCCGCCACGGCCGCCGAGGGCTGGGACTTCCCGGTCGTTGCCAACCAGTGAGTGTTGCGGGTGGGGCCGGCGCATGTCCGCCGCCCCACCCGAGTTGCCGCTTCGGCGCTTGCCCGCCCTGATCCGGCCCTGGCCCGGACGCGGGCCGATTATTGCCCGCCGCCAAGGCCGGCCTTCGAAAGCAAAACGACATGAAGATCGCGATACCCAGGGAGCGCCGCCCGGGCGAGCGCCGCGTCGCCGCGTCTCCCGAAACCGTCAAGAAATTCAAAGCCCTCGGTCTGGATGTGGTGGTGGAGAGCGGGGCCGGCCTCGGTTCCAGCCTTCCTGACGCAGCCTTTGAGGCGGCGGGGGCCGCCATCGCCGCCGACCAGGCTTCGGCGCTGGCCGATGCCGACATCGTGCTGAAGGTCCAGCGCCCGCTCATCGCTGCGGAAGGTGGTGAGGACGAACTGGCGCTGATCCGCAAGGGCGCGCTGCTGTTCGCCATCCTCAATCCCTACAACAGCCGCGACCATGTGAAGGCCTACGCCGATGCCGGCGTCAACGCCTTCGCCATGGAGTTCATGCCGCGCATCACCCGTGCCCAGGTCATGGACGTGCTGTCCTCCCAGGCCAACCTCGCCGGCTACAAGGCCGTCGTCGATGCCGCCTCGGAATATGGCCGCGCCTTTCCGATGATGATGACCGCCGCCGGCACCGTGCCGCCGGCGAGAGCCTTCATCATGGGCGTCGGTGTCGCCGGCCTCCAGGCCATCGCCACCGCCAAGCGCCTCGGCGCCATCGTCTCGGCCACCGACGTGCGCCCGGCGGTGAAGGAGCAGGTTCAGTCGCTGGGCGGCAGCTTCGTCGCAGTGGAGAACGACGAGTTCAAGCAGGCCGAGACCGCCGGCGGCTATGCCAAGGAGATGTCGGACGACTACAAGCGCCAGCAGGCAGCCCTGGTCGCCGAGCACATCAAGAAGCAGGACCTCGTCATCACCACAGCACTGATCCCCGGCCGCAAGGCGCCGATCCTGGTGACGGCGGAGCATGTGGCGTCGATGAAGCCGGGTTCGGTGATCGTCGATCTGGCGGTGGAGCAGGGCGGCAACGTCGAGGGCGCCAAGCTGGGCGAGGTGGTGACCACGGCCAACGGCGTGAAGATCGTCGGCCACGCCAACTATGCCAGCCGCATCGCCGAGAGCGCCTCGCTGCTCTACGCCAAGAACCTGCTGGCGCTGCTGACGTCGCTGCACGGCAAGGAAACGGGCGTCTCCGTCAACTGGGACGACGAGATCGTCAAGGCCATCGCGCTGACCCGCGACGGCGCCATCGTGCATCCTGCCTTCGCGGACGCCCGCGAAGCGCAACCCGCGTGAGGAGGCGGATCCCATGGAACACCCGGATCCCGCAAGCAACATCGCCGCGTTCCGCCAGACCCTGGCGGCGCTGACCAATCAGGTCGACGCGCTGGCCGTGCAGGTGGCGCAGCTGTCGCCGGTCCCGGTGACCGAGGCGGCAAGCCATGGCAGCTTCTTCGTCACCGGCCTGACGGTGCTCGTTCTGGCCTGCTTCGTCGGCTATTACGTCGTCTGGCGCGTCACTCCGGCCCTGCATTCGCCGCTGATGGCCGTCACCAACGCCGTGTCGTCGGTCATCATCGTCGGCGCGCTCGTCGCCGCCGGCCCGGCCGGCTTCGGTTTCTCCAAGGTCCTGGGATTCCTTGCCGTCATCCTGGCATCCGTCAACATCTTCGGCGGCTTCCTCGTGACCCAGCGCATGCTCTCCATGTTCAAGAAGAAGGGCAAGTAAGACCATGGAAACCTTGTCCGCCCTTCTCTATCTCGTCGCCTCCATCTGCTTCATCATGGCGCTGCGCGGGCTGTCCAGCCCGGAGACCTCGCGCCAGGGCAACATCTACGGCATGGTCGGCATGACCATCGCCATCCTGACCACGCTGGCTTCGCCCATCGTCCAGTCCTACTGGATGATCGTGCTCGGCATCGCCATCGGCGGCGCCATCGGCTATGTGGTGGCCAAGAAGATCGAGATGACGGCGCTGCCGCAGCTGGTCGCCGCCTTCCACTCGCTGGTCGGTCTGGCCGCCGTCTTCGTGGCGCTCGCCGCCTTCTACTCGCCGGAGGCCTACGGCATCGGCCTCCGCGGCGCCATCGCCAAGGGCTCGCTGATCGAGATGGCGCTGGGCACCGCGGTGGGTGCCATCACCTTCACCGGCTCCATCGTCGCCTTCGCCAAGCTCCAGGGTCTGGTCACCGGCAAGCCGCTGGTCTTCCCGATGCAGCATCCGCTGAACGCGGCGCTCGGCGTGCTGACCGTCATCCTGATCGGCTGGCTGGTGCAGTCGAACGCCGATGTCGCGATGTGGCTGATCGTCATCGTGGCGCTGGCGCTGGGCTTCCTGCTGATCCTGCCGATCGGCGGCGCCGACATGCCGGTGGTCATCTCGATGCTGAACAGCTATTCCGGCTGGGCGGCCTGCGGCATCGGCTTCACCCTGCAGAACAACCTGCTGATCATCACCGGCGCTCTGGTGGGATCCTCGGGCGCGATCCTGTCCTACATCATGTGCAAGGGCATGAACCGCTCGATCTTCAACGTCATCCTCGGCGGCTTCGGCGGCGAGGCGGCGGGTGCCGCGGCCGGTGCCAAGGGTCCGCAGGGTTCGGTCAAGGCCGGCTCTGCCGAGGACGCCGCCTACATCATGAAGAATGCCCAGTCGGTGATCGTGGTGCCCGGCTATGGCATGGCGGTGGCCCAGGCCCAGCATGCGCTCCGCGAAATGTCCGACGCGCTGAAGCACGAGGGCGTCGACGTGAAGTACGCCATCCACCCGGTGGCGGGCCGCATGCCCGGTCACATGAACGTGCTGCTGGCCGAGGCCAACGTGCCGTACGACGAGGTGTTCGAGCTGGAGGACATCAACCGCGACTTCGGCACGGCGGACGTCGCCTTCGTCATCGGCGCCAACGACGTGACCAACCCGGCGGCCAAGACCGACCCGACGAGCGCCATCTACGGCATGCCGATCCTGGACGTGGAGAAGGCCAAGACGGTGTTCTTCATCAAGCGCGGCATGGCCGCCGGCTATGCCGGTGTCGAGAACGAGCTGTTCTTCCGCCCCAACACCATGATGCTGTTCGGCGACGCCAAGAAGGTCACCGAAGAGGTCGTCAAGGCGATGGAAGCGTAACGGACACTGCGACGGAAAAAGCGCGCCGCTCCGGTTGGGGCGGCGCGCTTTTTCGTTTCTGGAGTGGGTGTTATCCCTTCACCAGATCGTCCAGCCGGAAGCCGGCGATCTTGTAGATTTCCTCCAGCGCTCGGCCGAATTCGACATCGGGCTCGTTCGCCACGCGCTCGCGCATCGCCGCCAGGATTTCCTGCTTGCTGCTGAAGCGCACCGCCATGATGAAGGGGAAGCCGAAGCGTTCCCGGTAGGCCCGGTTCAGGTCGCGCTGTTCCTGGGCCTCCGCCTCGGTCAGCTCGTTCAGGCCCGCTTTGGCCTGCTCGGTCTGCGAGAAGGCGGTCAGATTGGCCGGGCGGCTGGCGCGGTCGGCAAGGTCGGGGTGGGACAGGATCAAGGCATGCTGCCGCTCCGTCCCCGCCCTGCGCACGATGCCGGTCATCGCCGCGCGCAAGGCCGCGGCATCGGCGAAGGGGCGCTTGTCCCAGGCGGCGTCCGCCACCCAGGGGCTGTCCTCGAACACCGCACCCAGCGCCGCGACGAAGTCGGCGCGGTCCATCCGGTTCAGGTCGTCCAGGCTGTAGGGCATCTGCGTTCTCACGTCGCGGTGTAGGGGTGTTCGGCGATCCAGTGGCGGGCGATGTCGAGCCGGGTCGCCACCCACGCCTTGTCATGGCTGCGCACATAGTCGAGGAAACGCGCCAGCGCCGCCGCGCGGCCGGGACGCCCGACCAGACGGCAATGCAGGCCGATGGACATCATCTTCGGCGCCGTCTCGCCTTCCGCATAAAGCGTGTCGAAGCTGTCCTTCAGATAGGCGAAGAACTGGTCGCCGCTGTTGAAGCCCTGGTTGGTCGCGAAGCGCATGTCGTTGGCGTCGAGCGTATAGGGCACGATCAGCTGCGGCCGGCCATGGCTGTCGTCCCAATAGGGCAGATCGTCGGCATAGGAATCGGCGTTGTAGACGAAGCCGCCCTCCTCGGCGACCAGCCGCCAGGTGTTCGGGCTGCACCGCCCGAGATACCAGCCGAGCGGCCGTTCGCCGGTCACGCGGGTGTGGATTTCGATGGCGCGCAGCATGTGCTCGCGCTCCACCTCGGCCGGCAGATGCTGGTAGTCGATCCAGCGCCAGCCATGGGTGGCGATCTCCCAGCCGGCGGCCTTCATCGCGGCGACCACCTCGGGATTGCGCTCCAGCGCCATGGCGACGCCATAGACGGTGACCGGCAGGTTGCGCTCGGTGAACAGGCGGTGCAGCCGCCAGAAGCCGGCGCGGGAGCCGTATTCGTAGATCGACTCCATGTTCATGTGGCGGGCGCCGGGGATCGGCTGCGCGCCGACGATCTCCGACAGGAAGGCCTCCGACGCGGCGTCGCCATGGAGGACGCAATTCTCGCCGCCCTCCTCGTAATTGATGACGAACTGCACCGCCACGCGGGCGCCGCCCGGCCAGTTGGCCTGCGGCGGGGTGGCGCCATAGCCGATCATGTCGCGGGGATAGCCCTGGGGATGGGCGGTGTCGGTCATCGTCGTCTCGCCTTCACGCTGCGGTCGAAGCGGAACCTACGCTAAGCCATTGGCGGCAGGGGGTTCAATCGGCCGATTGGGCGCGGGGGTGAAGACAGTTTCCGGATTTTCGCGGGTGGGCAGGGGAGGGGACTGGGCTTAAGCTGCGGCATCCAGAGATGCATCGTTGCGGAGACCGTACCCCATGGGCCGCCTGACCACCCACGTCCTCGACATCGCCGCCGGCCGCCCGGCGCCGGGCATGCGCATCCGCCTGACCTCGCTCGACACCGGCACCGTTCTCGGCGAGTTCACAACGAACGCCGACGGCCGGCTCGACGCCCCGGCGCTCCAGGGCGAGGATTTCAAGTCCGGCCGCTACGAGCTGCTGTTCATGGCCGGCGAGTATTTCCGCCGCATCGGCGCGATCTCGGGCGCCATTGACGGTGATGGCCCGGACTTCATCGACGAGGTGCCGCTGCGCTTCGGCATCAAGGATGCGTCCCAGCATTACCATGTGCCGCTGCTGGTTTCGCCTTGGGCCTACTCCACATATCGCGGCAGCTGACGCTCCTCCCCGTTCGGCGCTGCTTTCCAGCCTGTGGAAAAGGCAACCCGTTGATTTGCCGTACCCACCATCCGCGCGCTTAGCTGTCCTCAGCAACAATCGCGTTTGGTGAGGAGTCGAGCGATGGCGAGAATGACGGCGGCGGAAGCGGCGGTGCGGGTGCTGGAGCGGGAGGGCATCGACGTCTGCTTCGGCGTCCCGGGCGCCGCGATCAACCCCTTCTATGCGGCGATGCAGCGGCGCGGCACGATGCGCCATGTGCTGGCCCGCCATGTCGAGGGGGCCTCGCACATGGCCGAAGGCTACACCCGGGCCAAGGCCGGCAACATCGGCGTGTGCATCGGCACCTCCGGCCCGGCCGGCACCGATATGATCACCGGCCTCTACTCGGCCATCGCGGACTCGATCCCGATCCTGTGCATCACCGGCCAGGCGCCGCGTGCCCGCCTGCACAAGGAGGATTTCCAGGCGATCAACATCGCCGACATCGCCAAGCCGGTCGCCAAATGGGCGGTGACCGTGCTGGAGCCGGCGCAGGTGCCCTACGTCTTCCAGCAGGCCTTCCACCTGATGCGCAGCGGCCGTCCCGGCCCGGTGCTGATCGACCTGCCCATCGACGTCCAGATGGCCGAGATCGAGTTCGACGACGAGACCTACGAGCCGCTGGCCGTCTACAAGCCGTCCGCCACCCGTGCCCAGGTCGAGAAGGCGCTGGCGATGTTCGCGGCGGCGGAACGTCCGCTGGTCGTGGCCGGCGGCGGCATCATCAACGCCGACGCGTCGGACAAGCTGGTGGAGTTCGCCGAGCTGCTCGGCGTGCCGGTGATCCCGACCCTGATGGGCTGGGGCACCATCGCCGACGACCATCCGCTGATGGCCGGCATGGTGGGCTTGCAGACCGCCCACCGCTACGGCAACGCGACGATGCTGAAGTCGGACTTCGTGCTGGGCATCGGCAACCGCTGGGCCAACCGCCACACCGGCTCGGTCGAGGTCTACACCAAGGGCCGCAAGTTCGTGCATGTCGACATCGAGCCGACCCAGATCGGCCGCGTCTTCATGCCCGACCTCGGCATCGTGTCGGATGCCGGCGCGGCACTCGACCTGTTCATCGAAGTCGCGAAGGAGTGGAAGGCCGAGGGCCGCTTCAAGGATCTCGCCGGCTGGGTCAAGGATTGCCAGGGCCGCAAGCGGTCGATGCACCGCCGCAGCGACTTCGATCAGGTGCCGATGAAGCCGCAGCGCGTCTATCAGGAGATGAACAGCGCCTTCGGCCAGGACACCACCTACGTCACCACCATCGGCCTGTCGCAGATCGCCGGCGCTCAGTTCCTGCACGTCTACAAGCCGCGCCACTGGATCAACTGCGGCCAGGCCGGCCCACTGGGCTGGACCCTGCCGGCGGCGCTCGGCGTGCGGGTGGCCGATCCGAAGCGGCGCATCGTCGCCCTGTCCGGCGACTACGACTTCCAGTTCATGATCGAGGAACTGGCGGTCGGCGCCCAGCACAAGCTGCCCTACATCCATGTGCTGGTGAACAACGCCTATCTCGGCCTGATCCGGCAGGCGCAGCGCGCCTTCCAGATGGACTTCCAGGTCCAGCTGTCCTTCGAGAACATCAACGCGCCGGAGATCGGCGTCTATGGCGTCGACCATGTCGCGGTGGCCGAAGGGCTGGGCTGCAAGGCGATCCGCGTCACCGAGCCCGACCGCATCCAGGAGGCGTTCACCCAGGCCCAGGCCTGGATGGACCAGTATCAGGTGCCGGTCGTCGTCGAGCTGGTGCTGGAGCGGGTGACCAACATCTCGATGGGCGCCGACATCGACAGCGTCACCGAGTTCGAGGAGACGCTGGACCTGCCGGTGGACGAGAGCGAGACCGTTCTGGTCTGACGATCCGCTTCCATCCCGTCCGACCGGAAAGCCGCCGGGGCGCAGACGCGCTCCGGCGGCTTTCGTTTGGGCAGGCTTGCTGCGTCGCGGAAATTCCCTCTCCGCGGCACCCGTGCTAGCGTCCCTTCCGACCCGTGAACCCACCGGTCCGGCCCAATCGTCTGGCAGGGAGTCCGCGCGAGCATGGCGTTGCTTGAGAACATGCGCATCTTCGTCCGCGTCGTCGAACTGGGCAGCCTGTCGGCCGCCGGGCGGAACCTGCGCATGTCGCCGGCCATGGTCAGCCACCGCATCCAGCAGCTGGAAACCCATCTCGGCGTCCGGCTGCTGAACCGCACGACGCGGCAGTTGCAGGCGACCGAGACCGGCATGGATTTCTACCAGAGCTGCCTTGAGGTTCTGGAGGCGGTGGAGCGTGCCCACAGTAGCATCGCCGCCGGGTCCGGCGTGCCGTCGGGCAGCGTGCGGGTAACGGCGCCGCTGGGCTTCGGCCGCCGCATCCTGTCGCCGCTGGTCCCCGACTTCTGTGCCGCCCACCCGCTGGTGGAGGTGCGGCTGCGCCTGTCCGACCATTTGCTCGACCTGCTGCGCGAGGCGGTCGATGTGGCGGTGCGGATGGCGGCGCTGAAGGATTCCAGCTTCGTCGTGCGCAAGATCGCCGACGTGCGCCGCGTGCTGGTCGCCGCCCCCTCCTACCTGTCGGAACGCGGACGGCCTGAAAGGCCGGCGGATTCTGTCCGGCCACAACTGCCTGCTCCTGCGCTTTCCCGGCACCCAGCAATATCAATGGAGCGTGCTGGAGGGCGGCGAGCCGGTGAAGCTGCCGGTGTCGGGCCGCTTCGACGCCGACGACGGCGACGTGCTGACCGGCTGGGCGCTCGACGGGCGGGGGATCGCGATGAAACCGCTGTGGGAGGTGGCGGAGCATCTCGCCAGCGGCGCCCTGGTGCCGGTGCTGCCCGATTTTCCGCCGGAACCGGTGACGCTGGCCGTGCTCTATCCCCATCGCGCGCTGGTTCCGGCCAAGGTGCGGGCCTTTGCAGACCATATGGTGCCGAAGATCAAGTCGGCCCTGCTGGGAATATCGCCGGAGACGATCCTGTGATCGGCCCTGTGACCGGCGGTGCCCGGCCCTAGGGATAATCCCGACTGGCCGGGTCGGATGCTTTATCTATCCTTCCTGGCGCTGCCGTATGCTGAGGCCGTGCCGCCAGGATACTTTGTTTCCCGAGACGGATCCGTTCGTGGTCCACCTCGGGAATGAAGTGGTAAAATGGGAAACCATGGCCCTTCCGCATCCGTCCGGCGCGACGCGAGGAAGGGAGGACTCCATGTTTCTGTTCACCAAGGGTGTTAGCTGCGAGCGGGCCAAGCTGGACGCGCTCGACCGGTCGCAGGCCGTCATCGAATTCGCAATGGACGGCACGGTGGTGGATGCGAACAGGAATTTCCTGGAGGCGATGGGCTATCGTCTGGACGAGGTGAAGGGGCGTCCGCACAGCATGTTCGTCGATCCCGACTATGCAAAGAGCACGGACTACTGCGATTTCTGGGGCGAACTGCGGGCAGGCCGCTTCCAATCGGCGGTGTTCCGGCGGATCACGAAGTCGGGCCGGGAAATCTGGCTGCGGGCCACCTACAACCCGATCCTCGGCGCCGGCGGGCGGGTTGTCGGCGTGGTGAAGTTCGCCACCGACATCACCGAGGCGAAGCTGAAGGAGGCCGATGCCAACGGCAAGCTCGCCGCCATCGAGCTGTCCCAGGCGGTGATCGAGTTCGGTTTGGACGGCACCATCCTGACGGCCAACCGGCGCTTTCTCGACCTGATGGGCTATCGGCTGGAGGAGGTGCAGGGGCGGCATCACAAGCTGTTCCTCGATGGTGTGGATGCCGCCGATCCGGCCTACAGCGCCTTCTGGGAGAAGCTTGGCCGGGGAGAGCATCAAAGCGGCGAATTCCGGCGCCTGACCAAGAGCGGCGAGCAGGTCTGGATCCAGGCCACCTATACGCCGATCCTCGACCCGACCGGGAAACCGTGGAAGATCGTGAAGTTCGCCACCGACGTGACGGAGCAGCGGATTCGCAACGCCGACTTCCGCGCCCAGATCGAAGCGATCAACCGGTCGCAGGCGGTGATCCACTTCAAGCCCGACGGCACGATCCTGGATGCCAACGACAACTTCCTGAAGGCGATGGGATACCGGCTGGATGAGGTGGTCGGGCAGAACCACCGCATGTTCGTCCCCCCGGAACAGCAGAACAGCGCCGAATACCGCGAGTTCTGGGACATCCTGCGCAGCGGGACATTCCACACCTCCCTCTACCGCCGCCGTGCCAGGAACGGGTCCGACGTGTGGATCAACGCCAGCTACAATCCCGTGCTGTCCGAGACGGGGGAGGTGCTGAAGGTGGTGAAATTCGCCACCGACGTGACCGGCATGATCAGGTCGCGTCTGGAGGCCATCGAGTTTTCCAAGCAGACGGTCCAGAAGGTCACCGACGTCGCCGGATCCGTCGAGCAGATGTGCGCCTCGGCGACGCGGATTTCCGCCGACATCCTGAAATCGCGCGAGGTGGTGGATGAGATCGACCGGCGCACGGCGGCGGCGGACAGCGCCACCGGCCGTCTGAACGAGGCGGCGGCGGCGATGGACGGTGTTGCCAAATTCATCGACGCCATCGCCTCGCAGATCAAGCTGCTGTCGCTGAACGCCACCATCGAGGCGGCGCGGGCGGGCGAGGCCGGCCGCGGCTTCGCGGTCGTGGCGACCGAGGTGAAGTCGCTGGCCGAACAGACCTCCGGCGCCACCGAGCGGATCGGCGTCGAGATCGTCGCCATGCAGGAGGTCGTCCGTCAGGTGGTCGAGGCGCTGGGCGGCATCGCCCGGTCGGTGGACAGCGTGAAATCCACGGTCCACGGCGTCGCGACCGGTGCCGAGGAACAGATGGCCCTGACCGACGGCGTGGTGTCCAACATGCATCAGGCCCAGAGCGGCGTCGAATCGATCAACCGCAATCTGGAAGAGATGCTGATCCGGGCGCGCTGAGCCTCACACCCCGCGCGAGCGCACCAGCAGCACGCGCGCCTCCTCCGCTGCGCGGTGCAGGTGGGGCAGGAACTGCACCTCCATCTCCGGGCAGGTGACGCGGGCGGCCTGGGCGCTGATGTTCATCGCCGCCACCACCCCGCCGGCGGCGGTGCTGATCGGCACGGCGATGGAGCGCAGCCCCAGCTCCAGTTCCTGGTCGACCAGCGAGAAGCCGCGGTCGCGCACCCGCTCCAGCTCGCGCTTCAGCGCGTCGGGAGCGGTGATCGTCCGTTCGGTGAAGGGCTTCAGCGGCACCCGCGCCAGATAGGCGTTCAGCTCCGCCTCCGGCAGCGCCGCCAGCAGGACCCGCCCCATCGAGGTGCAGTAGGCCGGCAGGCGGCTGCCGACATTCAGCCCGACCGACATGATCCGCTTGGTCGCCGCACGGGCGATGTAGACGACGTCGTCCTCGTCCAGGACGGCGGCGGAGCAGGATTCCTGCACCGCCCCGCTGACCTGCTCGATCAGCGGATCCAGGATCGTCGCCAGCGGGGCCGACGACAGGAAGGAATAGCCGAGCGCCAGGATCTTCGGCTTCAGATGGAAGGTCCGGCCGTCCGACCCGGCATAGCCCAGCTGCATCAGCGTCAGCAGGCAGCGCCGAGCCGCCGCCCGCGGCAGGCCGGTGATCTTGGCGATGTCGGCGATGGTCAGGTTCGGCTCGCGCTCGGTGAAGGCGCGAATCACAGACAATCCCCGCGCCAGCGAGGTCATGAAGTTCGGATCCGACGCCTCTTCCGCCGCGCCGGCGGGTGACTTGTCTGCGGCCCCGGCCAGATGCTGGGTTTCGGCCATGCGCGGGTTCCTTCGCTATGAGCGATCCTGAAGGGTCAAATTAGGGCGATTACCGCGCAATAGCCAGAAAAATCGAACAGAATCGACCGCAACTCCGTCGGCAGCAGAAATAGTTCGAGGTGCCCGCAATTGGCCTTGCGGGTGTCTGGCATCTGGTATACCGTATCGATAATTCAAAAACGACGCGCCACTCAGTACCAAGGGCCAAGGGCGATCGTCCGAACGCTCGCACGAACAACGCTCACGACAACAAGCGGCGCCGATGGCGTCGGCGCGCAAAGGGTCGGAAACGTGATGAACCGGGAAAGATTCAGTGTCGAACCCCTCGAACAGGGGATGAGCTTCAAGGCCAAGGCCTACCAATCGCTGCGACAGGCCATCACGCAGATGAACATCTACGGCCAGAGCAACGAGATCAGGTTGGACGAACGCCGTCTGTGCGAGGCGTTGGGTGTCAGCCGCACCCCGGTGCGCGAAGCGATGGCGCTGCTGGAACAGGAGGGGTTCATCCGCTCCCAACCGCGGCGCGGGATCTTCGTGGTGCGCAAGACGAAGGCCGAACTGGTGGAGATGATCACGGTGTGTGCCGCCCTGGAAGGCATGGCGGCACGCCTGTTCGTCGAAAACGCCACCACGGAGAAGCTGGAACTCCTGCACGCCGCGTTCGACAAATACACGAAAGCCGAGTTGGCGGAACATGTCGCGGAGTATTCCGACGCCAACATCGTCTTCCATCAAAGCATCGTCCAGGCTTCGGGCTCCGCGCTGATCTCGGACCTGACCGACCGCTTCTTCATCCATATGCGTGCGATCCGCCGCGCGACGATGGGCCTCGGCGACCGTGCCGACCAGTCCATCCACGAGCATCGGGACATCATCGAGGCGCTTGCCGCCCGCGATGCCGATCTCGCGGAACGCCGCGTCCGGGAACACACGCTCGGTCTCGCACAGTACGTGGAACGGCATTGCGCCTTCCTCGACTAACCAACTTTGAACCTTTTTGGAGCCTCGGGGAGGAGTCACCCATATGTCTACTGCGGCTGCAACGATCACTAAGAACCAGGCCACGGAAGCATCTGTTGTCGAAGACGCGCCGGCGCTGACCGACGGCTTCCAGCTCGTCATCGACGCGCTCAAGCTCAACGACATCAACAACCTGTATGTCGTCCCCGGTATTCCGATCTCCGACCTGCTGCGCATGGCGCAGGCCGAGGGCATGCGGGTCGTCTCGTTCCGCCACGAACAGAATGCCGGCAACGCCGCCGCCATCGCCGGCTTCATGACGAAGAAGCCGGGCGTCTGCATGACGGTGTCGGCGCCGGGCTTCCTGAACGGCCTGACCGCGCTGGCGAACGCCACCACCAACTGCTTCCCGATGATCCTGATCAGCGGCTCGTCGGAGCGCGAGATCGTCGATCTCCAGCAGGGCGACTATGAGGAGATGGACCAGCTGGCCATCGCCAAGCCGCTGTGCAAGGCCGCCTTCCGCATCCTGCACGCCCAGGACATCGGCATCGGCGTGGCGCGTGCCATCCGCGCCGCCGTGTCGGGCCGTCCGGGCGGCGTCTATCTCGACCTGCCGGCCAAGCTGTTCTCGCAGGTGATGGACGCCGCGGAAGGTGCGAAGTCGCTGGTCAAGGTGGTCGATCCGACCCCGGCGCAGTATCCGTCGGCCGAGGCGGTCAACCGCGCGCTCGACCTGCTGAAGGGCGCCAAGCGTCCGCTGGTGATCTTCGGCAAGGGTGCCGCCTATGCCCAGGCCGACGAGACCATCCGCTCCTTCGTCGAGAAGAGCGGCATTCCGTTCCTGCAGATGAGCATGGCCAAGGGCCTGCTGCCCGACACCCATCCGCAGTCGGCCGGTGCCGCCCGCTCGCTGGTGCTGCAGGAAGCCGACGTGGTCATGCTGGTCGGCGCGCGGCTGAACTGGCTGCTGTCGCACGGCAAGGGCAAGACCTGGGGCAAGCCCGGCTCCAAGAAGTTCATCCAGGTCGACATCGAGCCGCGGGAGATGGACAGCAACGTCGAAATCCATGCTCCGCTGGTCGGCGACATCGCGTCGGTCATGGAAGTGATGCTGAAGGGCATCGACGGCGGCCTGACCCCGCCGACCGACTGGATGGCCACCGTCGCGGCCAAGCGTGAGCAGAACGTTGCCAAGATGGCGCCGAAGCTGATGAGCAACGCGTCGCCGATGAACTTCCACGGTGCGCTGGGCGCCCTGCGTCGCGTCATCAAGGAGCGCCCCGACGCCATGCTGGTCAACGAGGGCGCCAACACCCTCGATCTGGCCCGCGGCATCATCGACATGTACGAGCCGCGCAAGCGCCTCGACGTCGGTACCTGGGGCGTGATGGGCGTCGGCATGGGCTATGCCGTCGCCGCGGCGGTGGAGAGCGGCAAGCCGGTTCTGGCCGTCGAGGGCGACAGTGCCTTCGGCTTCTCCGGCATGGAGGTGGAGACGATCTGCCGCTACAACCTGCCGGTCTGCATCGTCATCTTCAACAACAACGGCATCTATCGCGGGACCGACGTCAACCCGACCGGCGGCGTCGACCCGTCGCCGATGGTCTTCGTCCCCGGCTCCCGTTACGACAAGATGATGGAAGCCTTCGGCGGCGTCGGCGTCCATGTCACCAACCCGGACGAGCTGTACCGCGCTGTCAACGAGGCGATGGACAGCGGCCGTCCGACCCTGATCAACGCCGTCATCGACCCGGCCGCCGGCACCGAAAGCGGCAACATCGGCAGCCTCAATCCGACCAGCTCGGTCCGCAAGATGCCGTCCTAAAAACAAACGCCGACCGACACGACTTAAGAAGCAGGGGGAGAAATACATGGGCAAGGCACTTCAGGGCGTGCGGATTCTCGACTTCACGCATGTGCAGTCGGGACCGACCTGCACCCAGTTGCTCGCCTGGTTCGGCGCCGACGTCATCAAGGTCGAACGGCCGGGCGAGGGTGACATCACCCGCAGCCAGCTGCGCGACCTGCCGGACGTCGACAGCCTGTATTTCACCATGCTGAACCACAACAAGCGGTCCATCACCCTCGACACCAAGACGCCCAAGGGCAAGGAGGTGCTGGAGGCGCTGATCAAGACCTGCGACGTGATGGTCGAAAACTTCGCCCCCGGCGTGCTCGATCGCATGGGGTTCACCTGGGAGCGTATCCAGGAACTGAACCCCGCGATGATCGTCGCGTCGGTGAAGGGCTTCGGCCCCGGGCCGTTCGAGAACTGCAAGGTGTACGAGAATGTCGCCCAATGTGCGGGCGGTGCGGCCTCGACCACCGGTTTCGACGACGGCCCGCCCATGGTCACCGGCGCCCAGATCGGCGACAGCGGCACCGGCCTGCATCTGGCGCTCGGCATCGTCACCGCACTCTACCAGCGCAAGGAGACCGGCCGCGGCCAGAAGGTGCTGGCCGCCATGCAGGACGCCGTGCTGAACCTGTGCCGCGTCAAGCTGCGCGACCAACAGCGTCTGGCCCACGGGCCGATGAAGGAATACCCGCAATACCCGAACGGCGAGTTCGGCGACACGGTGCCGCGTGCCGGCAACGCGTCGGGCGGTGGCCAGCCGGGCTGGATCCTGAAGTGCAAGGGCTGGGAGACCGATCCCAACGCCTACATCTACTTCATCGCCCAGGCCCCGGTCTGGAAGTCGATCTGCAAGGTCATCGGCAAGGAAGAGTGGATCACCGATCCCGACTACGCCACCCCGGTGGCCCGCCTGCCGCGCCTGATGCAGATCTTCGGCACCGTCGAGGAGTGGACCAAGACCCTGACCAAGTTCGAGGTCATGGACCTTCTCAACAAATACGACATTCCCTGCGGCCCGATCCTGTCGATGAAGGAAATCGCCGAGGACAAGTCGCTCTACGAGAACCGGCACGCTGGTCGAGGTGGAGCATCCGACCCGCGGCAGCTACCTGACGGTCGGCAACCCGATCAAGCTGTCCGACAGCCCGACGGAAGTCACCCGTTCCCCCCTGCTGGGCGAGCACACCGACGAAATCCTGCGCGACGTCCTGGGGTTCGGCGAGCGTGAAATCGTCGAGATCCGTGACAGCGGCGCCATCGGCGTCGTCGAGAGGCTGGCGGCGGAGTAACAGTCTCCGCCTTCTTCCCCCACCCTCTCCGCTTCGGCGGGAGAGGGTGGGGGAGGACCGGCACCCGATGTTTGAAAAGCCTGCCGATTTTTAAAAAACCCGCTTCCCCTCTTCCCGACCGTCCCCTTCCCGGTCGCTCAAGAGCCGAAGCGGGAGCCGAAGCCCGGACTTTTAAAAATCCGCCGCCCGTCAGCCGAAGAATTTCCGGCTCCCCGCGGTCTCCAAAAGACAATTCCCGACTGGGACAGAGACGAAAACCATGAACATTCACGAATATCAGGCCAAGGATCTGCTGCGGGGGTACGGCGTCGCCGTTCCGCGCGGCGGCGTGGCCTTCACCCCGGAAGAGGCTGCATCGGTCGCCCGCGAACTCGGCGGTCCGGTCTGGGTGGTGAAGTCGCAGATCCATGCCGGTGGCCGCGGCGCCGGCCGGTTCCAGGACAATCCGGGCGGCAAGGGTGGCGTCCGCGTCGTCAAGTCGGTCGAGGAGGTCGCCTCCAATGCCGCCGAGATGCTCAATCGCGTCCTGGTGACCAAGCAGACCGGCCCGGCCGGCAAAGAGGTCAAGCGTCTCTATGTCGAGGAAGGCGCCGACATCAAGCGCGAGCTGTACCTCGGCCTGCTGACCGACCGCGGCACCGGCCGCGTCACCATCATCGCCTCAACCGAAGGCGGCATGGAGATCGAAGAGGTCGCCCACAACACGCCGGAGAAGATCGTCAAGGTCGCGGTCGACCCGGCCACCGGCATCCAGGGCTACCACACCCGCAAGGTCGCCTTCGCGCTCGGCCTGGAAGGCAAGCAGGTCGGCGCCGCCGCCAAGTTCATCCAGGCCGCCTACAAGGCCTTCGTGGATCTTGACTGCGCCATCGTCGAGATCAACCCGCTGATCGTCACCGGCTCGGGCGACATCCTGGCGCTCGACGCCAAGATGAACTTCGACGACAACGCCCTGTTCCGTCACAAGGACGTGGCCGCCTTGCGCGACGAGGCGGAAGAAGACCCGGCGGAGATCGAAGCCGCCAAGCACGAGCTGAACTACGTCAAGCTCGACGGCAACATCGGCTGCATGGTCAATGGCGCCGGCCTGGCGATGGCGACCATGGACATCATCAAGCTGTACGGTGCCGAGCCGGCCAACTTCCTCGATGTCGGCGGCGGCGCCACGAAGGAGCGCGTCACCGCGGCCTTCAAGCTGATCCTGTCCGACAGCGCGGTCGAAGGCATCCTGGTCAACATCTTCGGCGGCATCATGCGCTGCGACGTGATCGCCGAGGGTGTGGTCGCCGCGGCGCGCGACGTGAAGCTGCATGTGCCGCTGGTGGTGCGCCTGGAAGGCACCAATGTCGCGCTCGGCAAGAAGATCCTGGCCGAATCCGGCCTGCCGATCCTGTCCGCCGACAATCTGGACGACGCAGCCAAGAAGATCGTCGCCGCCGTGAAGAAGGAGGCCGCGTAACATGGCTGTTCTCGTCGACAAGAACACGAAGGTGATCTGCCAGGGCTTCACCGGAGCCCAGGGCACCTTCCATTCCGAACAGGCCATCGCCTACGGCACCAAGATGGTCGGCGGCGTCACGCCGGGTAAGGGCGGGGCCAAGCACCTCGACCTGCCGATCTTCGACACCGTCGCCGAGGCGGTCGAGAAGACCGGCGCCAACGCCTCCGTGATCTACGTGCCGCCGCCGTTTGCGGCCGACGCGATCCTGGAAGCCATCGACGCCGAGATCCCGCTGGTGGTCTGCATCACCGAGGGCATCCCGGTGCTGGACATGGTCCGCGTCAAGCGCGCGCTCAGCGGTTCGGCCACCCGCCTGATCGGCCCGAACTGCCCCGGCATCATCACGCCGGACGAGTGCAAGATCGGCATCATGCCGGGCCACATCCACAAGCGCGGCAAGATCGGCATCGTCTCGCGCTCCGGCACGCTGACCTATGAAGCGGTGGCGCAGACCACGGCGGCCGGCCTCGGCCAGACCACCTGCATCGGCATCGGCGGCGACCCGGTCAACGGCACCAACTTCGTCGACAGCCTGGAGCTGTTCGTGAAGGACCCGGAGACCGAGGGCATCATCATGATCGGCGAGATCGGCGGCGACGCCGAAGTCCGCGGCGCCGAGTTCATCAAGGCCTCGGGCACCAAGAAGCCGGTCGTCGGCTTCATCGCCGGCCGCACGGCTCCTCCGGGCCGCCGCATGGGCCATGCCGGTGCGGTGATCTCCGGCGGCAACGACACCGCCGACTTCAAGATCGACTTCATGAAGTCGGTCGGCATCGCCGTCGCCGACAGCCCCGCCAGCCTGGGCTCCACCATGCAGTCGATTTTCAAAGGGTAACCAGTCCCCCGCGGGACCGCCGTCCGCGACGGTCCCGCGGCCTTAGCCAAGCCTTCTGTCACTCACGCCATCAGCCGCAACAGACAGGCGCAACCAACGCGCCGGACCCCGAGGGAGATGGGACATGAAAGCGCAAGCCCAAAACAGCATCCTGGCCCGCCGCATCATCCACGACGACCCCAGCGAGGGCGCCGCGGCAATCATCAAGACCGCGATCATCGAGACGCCGCGGGTGAAGAACGACAACGGCAAGGAGGCCAAGGCCGAGCGCGGCCAAGTGGTCCAGTCGCTGTGCCGCGCCCTGAACATCCTGACGATCCTGGGTTCCAACGACGGTCCGATGACGCTGACCGAGCTGTCGGAGGCCGCGAACCTGTCGCCCTCCACCACCCACCGCCTGCTGACGACGCTGCAGTACGAGCGCTATGTGCGCTTCGACCAGAGCGCGCGCGGCTGGGTGGTCGGCGTGCAGGCCTACATGACCGGCGCCAACTTTCTGAAAACCCGCAATCTGGTCGATGTCGCCCGCCCCCGCATGCGCCGCCTGATGGAGGAGAGCAGCGAGATCGTCAATCTGGCGGTCGAGGAGAATGGCGAGGCGCTCTATCTGGCCCGCGTCGGCGGTCCCCGTGCCGCCCAGGTCGCGGTGCCGCAGGCCGACCGCACGCTGCTGCACTGTTCCGCCGTCGGCAAGGCGCTGCTGGCCGGCATGCCCGAGACCAAGGTGCAGACCATCGTTACCCAGCGCGGCATGCGCCAGTTCACCCGCAGTACCCTGTCGTCGCTGCCGGCGCTGTACCGCGACCTGACGCTGGTCCGCACCCGCGGCTATGCCCTGGACCAGGAGGAGCGGGTGTCCGGCCTGCGCTGTGTCGCCGCTCCGATCTTCGACGAGAATTCCCGTGTGATGGGGGCCCTGTCGCTGTCCGGCTCCAGCCGGCGCATCGAGGACGCGCGGCTGCGCGCCCTGGGCGAGATGGTCAAGCGCGCCGCCGCGGCGGTGACGCAGGAGCTGGGCGGCCGCGTGCCGGTTCCCAACTGACCCGTTCCTCACAAGGGGCAAGCAGACGCCTAGAGCAAGAGAACGCCAAGAGCTGACGGCAGGTGGTGCACGTTGGCATTCCTCCCTGGCGCACTCAGGGCCGCATTCCTCACGGGATGCGGCCCTTTTCTTGAGAAAAGAGGCGTTTCCACGGAATGGAAAAGCGTCTTTTTTCTCGGGAAAATCAGCGGGACCCGTGCGATTGTCTGTCTCGGGAAAGGCGTTCCTTTCTCATCGGGCGGATGTGTTGTTTTGCATGTTCGCGCTTCTCTCGGAGACTGGCCGTGCTGTGTGCAGCACGGCCATTTTTTTGACTTTTCCGCAGGGCGAAATCGGATCCATCGCCGCGTGGACTGGCCGTCCGCCGCGACGACACAGTGCCCCCCAAATCTTTCACAAGAACAGGGCAGGGGAGTGATCCGAATGGCAAACTCAAGACTGATGACGGCAATCGAGGTGAGCCAGCCCGGCAAGCCGGAGGTGCTGGTCCCGGCGCGCCGCCCGGTTCCCGATCCCGCACCCGGCGAGATCCGCATCGCCGTCCAGGCCGCCGGCGTCAACCGGCCGGACGTGCTCCAGCGGCTCGGCAAGTACAACCCGCCGCCGGGCATCACCGACATCCCCGGCCTGGAGGTCGCCGGCATTGTCGATGCGCTGGGCGAGGGGGTGGAGGGCTGGCGCATCGGCGATCCGGTCTGCGCCCTGCTGGCCGGCGGCGGCTATGCCGAGTATTGCGTGGTGCCGGCGGCGCAATGCCTGCCGATCCCCGACGGCCTGTCGATGGCCGAGGCGGCGGCCCTGCCGGAAACCTTCTTCACCGTCTGGTCGAACGTGTTCGAGCGCGGCGCGCTCCAGCCCGGCGAGGCGCTGCTGGTCCATGGCGGCACGTCGGGCATCGGCACCACGGCGATCCAGTTGGGAGCGGCCTTCGGCGCGCGGGTCTTCGCCACCGCCCGCGGGGCGGAGAAATGCGCTGCCTGCGTCCGGCTGGGTGCCGAACGCGCCATCGACTATGCCGAGGAGGATTTCGTCGCGGTGGTCAAGGAAGTGACCGGCGGTGTCGGCGTCAATGTGGTGCTGGACATCGTCGGCGGCGATTACGTCGCCCGCAGCATCGACGCTCTGGCGGTCGAGGGCCGCTATGTCTGCATCGGCTTCGTCCGGGGGGCGACGGCCAATGTGAACTTCTTCCCCGTCATGACCAAGCGGCTGGTGCTGACCGGCTCGACCCTGCGGGCGCGGCCCATCGCCTACAAGCAGGCGGTGGCCGAACAGTTGAAGGCCCGCGTCTGGCCGCTGGTGGCCGCCGGCACGGTCAAGCCGGTCGTCCACGAGGTCTTCCCGCTCGCACAAGCCGCCGACGCCCACCGGCTGATGGAAAGCAACCAGCATGTCGGCAAGCTGGTGCTGGCGGTGGGGTGAGCGGAAGCTCTCTCAGATCCAGCAATCCCCTCTCCCCCCTGGGGAGAGGGGGAATCTCAAGAGGTCGCTGCACCCTCAATCCAGCATCGGCAGTCCGGTCTCGATGCGGACCAGCGCGGCCAGCAGCGGGGCGCCGATGTCGCGGCGGACGAAGTTGCTGGCCTTCTCCGCCGCGTTGATCGCCAGCTGGAAGGTCCGGCGCCAGCGGTCGTCGTTGTAGAAGGCCTTCTCCGCCTTGGCCCGCTGCGCCAGCAGGCCGGGGCGGCGGCCGGCGGCCTCGTCAGTCAGCTTGTTCAGGCGGTTCATGAGGTCGTTGGCGATGGCCGGCTCGCCGCGCTTCATCGCCGCCTCGATCAACTCGGCATAGGCCTCGCCGCGGGTGTCGATGTCCGCCACCTGATCGGCGTAGGCGACCGCCATGCCCGCCTCGCCGCGCTTGGCCAGCCGCCCCAGCACCGCCGGGATGGTCCAGGGATTCTCGTCCTGCACGGTGCTGAGCAGGCCCAGCGCCAGCTTCGGCTCGCCGATGTCGGCTGCCGCCACCGCCAGTTCCGGCGGGCAGCAGTCGCCGCGGGTTTCCTTGAACTTGGAGAACTGCGTCTCGACCGTGTTCAGGAACAGGGTGCGGGCCTGCGCCTCCTTGCCGGCGCGCAGCAGCGTCTGGGCGACCAGCCCCAGCTCCCAGGCGCAATTGTGGCTGGAGGCATAGCTCTTGGCCTCGTCGGCCAGCGCGTTGGTCAGGCCGCTGTCGCCGCGCCACGCCGCCGCCTTGGCGATGTCGGCGATGTTGTAGATGCGGGTCGAGCAGTCGTTGATCTGCCGGGTGATGTCGAGTGCCAGCGGCGACTGCCCCATCAGCGACAGGGCGCGGGCGACGAACAGATCCTGGCCGGAGCTGTCGGCGACGCCGCCGCGGCGGACCGCGCTGACGAAGGGCGCCATGATCTCCTTGGCGCGGCCGGTGTCGCCCAGCTGCTGGTAGGCGACGGCCAGCGACAGCCAGTCCCAGCGCGCCGCGTTGATCGGCGTCTCAACCGGCGGCAGCATCTCGCCGATGCGGTGGAGGAAGCACAGGCTGTTGAGCTGGTCGTTGCAGACCAGCGCGCGGATGCGCGAGCGGAATTCGTAGAAGTCGAAATCGCCGACGAACTGGTTGGTGACGAGCTGAACCGCCAGCGGGCTGTCGGGATACTTCGTCACGATGTCGTTGAACAGCTTGTCCGCCTCCTTCAGCAGGCGGCCCTCCTCGGCGACGTCATAGGTGTTGTCGGCCTGACGGATCAGCTGCAAGGCCTGGACGAACAGGCGGTTGGCCGGGCCCGGCGTGCCGGCGGCCGGGTTGTCCGCCCCGCCGCCGTCCTGGTCCAGCGCCAGCACGGTCTGCTTCGCCCCATCCGGTTGCCCGGCCATGTCCTGTGCGGCCTGTACCGCCGCGTCCTGCGCCGGAGCGGGACCGGCCGCGAACGCCGCCGGCAGGCTCAAGGCTGCGGCGACGGCTGCGGTGCGGAGAACGGCGAGGACACGGGATAGGGCGGAGGCCATGGCGGTCGGGGTTCAACCCTGGATGTTTGGGTTCGGGAGCAGACGGACGTAGCTGACGACGCGTTGGACGTTGGGCACCGACCGGGCGTGCTGGAGCGCGCGGTCCAGCTCTTCCTGTGACGCCGCGACACCCATCAGATAGACAACGCCATCGACGGTATCGATGCTGTAGTTCTGGCTATGAATATCCGCATCGAAGGTGATGCGGCTGCGGATCTGGGTCGAAATCCAGGTGTCGCGGGCGGTGTCCAGGATGCTGGACCCGTTGTCGATCTGGATTTCGTTGATGACTTCCTTCACGCCCTGCGCCTGCCAGACGAGGCGCACCGCGTCGAGCCGCATCTGCGCGTCGGCGGCGCGGCCGGTCAGCAGGACGCGGCCCTGATCGACGGTCAGCCCGATGCGGTTGGTCAGGTCGATGGAATGCTGCAGCCACAGCGAGTTGATGCGGGCGCGGATTTCCGTGTCGCTGACGAAGCCGCCGAAGCCGCGCTCCTGCGTTGCCACGACGGCGGTCCCGCCCGCGGCACCCAGCACCAGCGGCCCGCAGCCGGCCAGCGAGACACCGGCGGTGCAGGCGAGCGCGAAGACTGTCCAAAGGCGGCTCGAACCCGTCACAGTGTGCCTCCCTTCGCCTGCGTGGCCAGCGCCGGGCGGAATCGGCGCGCGGCCGGAAAAAGTCACGGCGGAACGGTCTTTGCAATGGGGAAATTCGAGGCTTTCACCAGTCATCGTCACTTTGTCCCGATGTGATGCACGGATGTTGCAGTCGCTGCGAGTGCGAAGGAGTGGCCGCGGCAGAAAATCCGCCGCAGCGCCTCATGCAGTTTCGGTGTGAAATCAGGCGAAAGCTGGGCTGGAAAGCACGCCGGCGATTTCACGGGCCAGGACGCGGGAAACCACCCGCCGGGCGGTCGCGTCGCGCAGGATTTCCTCGTCCCTGGGATTGGACAGGAAACCGGTTTCCACCAGAACCGACGGCACGTCCGGCGCCTTCAGCACCGCGAAATTGGCCGCCCGCATCGGGTTCTCGAGCAGGCGCAGCTCCTTGCCCGCCCCCTCCACCAGGATCTGGCGGGCGGCCAGCGAGGCATGGCGGGTGTGGCGCGCCGTCAGGTCCATCAGGATGTCCTTGACGATCCGGCCGCCGCCGACCGCCCCCGGCTTGCCGAAGCGGTCGGCTTGGTTCTCCTGCTGGGCGAGGCGGGAGGCGAAGGAGTCCGATGCCTTTTCCGACAGGATGTAGGCGGACAGGCCGCGGGCGTCCGCATTGGGGGCGCTGTCGGCGTGGATCGACACGAACAGGTCGGCCCCGGCCTCGCGCGTCAGCGCAACCCGGTCGTCCAGCGCCAGGAAGCGGTCGTCCCGCCGCGTCAGCCTGGCGGCGACGCCATGCCGCTCCGCCAGGATGCGCGCCACGTCGCGGGCGATGTCCAGCGTCACCTCCTTCTCGAAGGTGCCGCGGGTGCCGATGGCGCCGGGATCGTTGCCGCCATGGCCGGGATCGAGCATCACCAGCCGCGACCGCGACGATGTGCCGCCGGCCGGTTTGCGGTCGGGCTGCCGGCCCGACGCCTGGGCGCTGCCCGAACCCAACGGCTGGGCCAGCGCCAGGCCGGCGGCGCCGAAGGCGGTTAACCAAAGCTTGCTGAGCCCGAGCCCAAGCAGCTGTCGTCGATCCATGGCCAAAAATACCGTGCTGCAAAGGAGGGAAGTCATCGGCACCAAGCCGTGCCATCCGTTCATCTAGCCTGAATCATTAACCAATGCGGCGGCGCAAAAGTATTGTCAAGGCCGGCCAGATTACCGTTTCTGAATATTTGTGGGCATTCGGTAACCGGCGCAGACTTGACGTGCCGAGGATTCGACAGAGGTCATTGGTTGCTTGAAGGCGAATTGAAAAAGCGCTAAAATTTTAGCGATCAGCTCGGGAGGTGTCGATGTTGAGGAAAGCACTGTTCAACATCATCCGGCAAGAGCAGCGCGATATCGAGGACAAGCTCGAACGCGAAGAGCAGCAGCAGAGTCCTGACGTCCGCCGGATCGTCGGCCTGCAACAGGAGGCCACCAGCCTGCGTCGTGAGTTGGAACATTTCCACGACGTCTGACCCCGGCCACGGCTTTGGCCGACCGGCGTCTTTTGGATAGGTCGCCACTGAATTTTGTGACCGACGGGTCGCGCCCCCTTCTCCGCCGGATCGCGGGGAAGGGGATTTTTGTTTCCGAGTCTTGTTTCCAGGGAAAAGGGCGAAACCCCGGCGTCTTACCCCAGCTTGGCGTATCCGCGTTCGATCACCCGCTCCGCGGCCTCGTAAACCGCCAGCATCTGCTCGTAGGCCGCGCGCAGGCGGGCGAGGTCCGCGACGGCGGCAGCGTCCGGGTGGCGGGACTCCGTCATCTTCAGGCCGGCACGGATATAGTCGGCGCGCAGTTCCGCCACCCGCACCGCCATCCGCAGGAAGGAGTCGCGGTTGAGGTTCGGCAATTCGCGGCCGATGACCTCGCAGTTGGCTTCCAGGATCGCGGCATCCATGTTTTCCAGAAAATGGCGGATGCGCTGGCTGCGGCTGCTGTCGGCGGCATCCGCCGTCATCAGCTTGTCGACCTTGCCCTTGGTGTATTCACCGATGATCTTGCCGCCGGATGCCATGGTCGACCCCGTCTTCCTCCGCCGGCCTGGCCCGGCCGCCGTCGCCGATTGTCGCACCGCCGGTCCGGCGATTCCAGAGCGGTGTGGACCGCCCGGCATCGGCGGCACACGCGCTTGACGGTACAGCCATGTGCACAGTCGCTCATGAAGCGGGTGCAACATCGCGGCGTTCGTGCTAGGGAAGCCTCCCCCTTTTCTTGCTGTACGCCATGGTGGACGCGCGATGTCTGAGACCGGCTCCGACTATATCCTCACCGTTTCCTGCCCCGACACCGTCGGCATCGTCTTCGCGGTGTCCGGCTTCCTGGCGGAGCGGAGCTGCAACATCATCGACAGCGCGCAGTTCGGCGACCGCATTTCCGGCCTGTTCTTCATGCGCGTCAGCTTCAACGGCAACCCGGCCGGGCAGACCAAGGCGCAGCTGGAAGCAGACTTTGCGGCGCAGGTGGCCGAGCGCTTCGGCATGACCTGGAAGATCCACGACGCCCGGCGCCGCCCGCGCGTGCTGATCATGGTGTCGAAGTTCGGCCACTGCCTGAACGACCTTCTGTACCGCTACCGCACCGGCTATCTGCCGATCGAGATCCCAGCCATCGTCTCCAACCACCGCGATTTCTATCAGCTGGCGGCGTGGCACAACATCCCGTTCCACCATCTGCCGGTCGCGTCCGACAACAAGGCGCAGCAGGAAGCCCGCCTGCTGGAGATCGTCGACGAGGAGAAAATCGACCTCGTGGTGCTCGCCCGCTACATGCAGGTGCTGTCCGGCGCGCTGTGCGAGCGGATGGCCGGCCGGGTGATCAACATTCACCACAGCTTCCTGCCCAGCTTCAAGGGCGCCAAGCCCTACCACCAGGCCCATGCCCGTGGCGTGAAGCTGATCGGCGCCACCGCGCACTATGTCACGTCCAACCTCGACGAAGGCCCGATCATCGAGCAGGAGGCGGAGCGTGTCGACCATACGATGACGCCCGACGACCTGGTGGCCATCGGGCGTGATATCGAGAACATCGTGCTGGCCCGTGCCGTCCGCTACCACGTGGAGCATCGTGTGCTGCTGAACGGCAACAAGACGGTGGTCTTCCGCTAAAGCCTCCCGAGTGAAGCGGTGCCGCCCCTCAATGGGGCTGCGCCGCCTCGCGGGCATCTTCCGGCTGCGGCATGAACACGGCCCGCGTGATCGCCTGTTCGATCTGGTCGCGGGTGAAGGGCTTCGGAATCACCGGGCCCAGATGCTCCAGCCCGTGCTTGGCCAGATCGTCCGGGAAGGCGGTGACGAAGATCACCGGCAGGAAGCGGCGGGCCCGCAGCTCGCGCGCCACTTCCAGCCCGTTGTCGCCGTCGGCCAGCCGGATGTCCATCAGGGCCAGCGTCGGCCGGTGTTCCGCCGCCAGCGACAGCGCCTCGTCCATCGTCGCCGCGTTGCCGCAGACGATGTGGCCCATGCCGCGCACCGTTTCCGCCAGATCGTAGGCGATGATGGCGTCGTCCTCGACGATCAGGATGGTGGCGGTCAGCCGGGCACGGACACGCTCGCGGGCGTGGGTCAGCCGCTCCATCGCATCTTCCGGGGCGATGCCCAGAACGGCGGCGGCCTCGCCGACCGGCAGATCCTCCAGATTGACCAGCAGGTAGAGCCGGCGGTCGGTCTCCGCCAGCGTCATCAGCGCCGATTCCACCGGATGATAGGGCGCGACCGCGGGGGGCGAGCCGTCTTCGTCCTGCAGTTTGTGCAGATGGCGATAGAGCGGGCCGCGCGACGTGTCGTCGCCACGGCCGTTCTCAGCCTCGTCCGCCTCCAGATACCATTCCAGGGTGCGGGTCACCAAGGCGTCCCCCCGCCCGTTCGTCCCGGTCAGCGCGCGGGCGTAACGGCGCAGGTAGGGCAAATGCTGCATGAAGTGACCGGTGTACTGCTCCATCTCTCTCCCCGTGCCTTTCTGCGGCGCGTGTTCCTGGCATCCACCCGATATGCCGTTTCCGGGATCCCGGATACGGCCGGTGCAACTCGATCTCTTCCGGGCGCCTGTTCCCGGTCCGCATGTCCGGCGCTGAAATCCGGCGACCGGACCGCCTGGGCGGCCCTGCCGGGGATCACGACGCCATCGCCGCTGCTTCGATCAGCAGACTGACTCATCCCGAGCTGCAGCGGTGGAGTTCATATGGCGCAGTCCGCGGCCTAACGGGAGTGAACCCGAAAGATTTATTCGAGATACCGACAACGGGTTACTCAGTATGCATAATATGAAGCAAGGCCGGATGTCGCCCGCCCGGCCTTGCGGGCGGCCTATGACCGGCATGGCATTAGGGATGCCGGAGGGGCGGACTTAACCGTTCGGAAAGGCTTACAAGCCCACTCTGTCTTTGCCCTCCGGCATCGGTCTTTCCGCTGCCGTGCGAGGGCGAGGCGAGTGTTCCCGATCCTCGTGCGCGCCGGCCAACCCCCAGGCCGGCGCGTTTTTCTTGTTCGCCAAGGCAGCGATTCAAACCGCCGACCGTCCCCCTTGGGAACCAACCGTCAGCGGCGGTGTTGGGATCGGCATGGTGTGATTCCTCCCTGAACCGCCAATCCTAGTCGCCGCCGGGCGCCGCCGCGACATCACGCGGGTGGCGCCGGCGGCGAATTTTTATCTGCCAAGATAACGGCCATGTCGCCGCCTCGCTTCTGTCAATCGGGGACTTTCACAAGCCGGCGCTTGCAACGCGTTTAATCCAACGTTAAGGACATCGGCACACGGTTGGGGCATGGCGTCTTTGGGCGCGCCCTCCGTTTCAAGGCCGGCGGACCTGTGCCGGCCGGGGTATCGCGTGGGCTGCCGCATCGGGTCCGGGTTTGTGCATGGAAGACCAAGAGTTGGATCGGTCCCTGATGGACGGCATTCCGCCGGATGAGCTGGCCGACTTCGCCCGGTGGCGGGAGCGCGTGCGCGGCACGAACATTTCCGAAAAGACGCTGCTGGCGACCGACTATCTCAATCACTTCAACGAAATCGTGATGCTGATCGAGATGATCCCGGACATGCCGGACATGCTGGAGGAATGCCGCATCTGGCAGCCCAAGAGCTATGCCGAGCATTTCCGCGACAGCGGCTTCTCCGACAAGGAGCTGGCGATCGAGGCCTACGGCCATGTGCCGTCCAAGTTCCTCCGCCCTTTCGAGGACACCATCGCCCAGGCCCATCAGGTGATCGCCCACACGCTGGAGCGGATCGGCACCGACATCGACAGCGGCGATCCCGACAAGCTGCGGGTGGACTGCCAGACCTCCGTCGCGATGATCCACCGCATCATCCAGATCGCCAACGGCATCATCCACGGCACCGCCCATGTGATGGAGCAGGGCGAGATCGATCTTTACCTGCAGAACGGCTGACGATCGGTACGCCGACCCGTACTTTCGTTCCAAATCATGCGTCTTACCAACGAAAAACTGGCCTTTTCAGTCACTTGCCCCGGCACGAATGGCGATTGATGGTGCACCCACCATTCGTTCGTTGCATGGCTCACTTGCTCCCCCTGGCACTATAGTCGGATCATAAAAGATAAGACGGAGGCGTGTTCATGCGTCCTCTGCGGGGGGAGATGGAGCATTGCCCATGAAGGGATGCGCATTCGCGCCGGCCGATGGCATGGCCGTGTCTGAACCGCGCGTGTGGCGGCCGGGTCCGCCCACCGATCACGCCGGCCCCATTCTTCCCGTCCTGCAACGGGGGGAGATGACGCAGCGCATGACGCCATCCGGACATTTGGACAGCTTCACCCGTGACCGGCTGCCGGCACCGTCACAGCGCCCCGACCTGATTCTCGACCGTCCGGAACTCCAGTATCCGCAGCGCCTCAACGCGGTCTCCGTCCTGATCGACGGCTGGCGCGAGCGCGGCTGGGACGGCCGCCCCTGCCTGATCGGCGGCGACGGCGAGGTCTGGAGCTATGGCCGGATGCGCGACACCGTCGACCGCATCGCCCGCGTGCTGACCGAGGATTACGGGCTGGTCACCGGCAACCGCGTCCTGCTGCGCGGCCCCAACACGCCGATGCTGGCCGCCTGCTGGCTGGCGGTGATCAAGGCCGGCGGGGTGCTGGTGCCGACCATGCCGCTGCTGCGCGCGCCCGAGCTGGCCGACGTGCTGAAGCGCGCCTCCATCGACATGGCGCTGTGCGACACGCATTTCCTCGACGATCTGGAAGAGGCGGCGCTGCCCTCGCTGCGCATCGTCGGCTTCCGCGACGGCGAGCTGGAACACCGCATCGCCACCAAGCCGCCCGGCTTCGAGGCCGCCGACACGGCGCAGGACGACGTGGCGCTGATCGCCTTCACCTCCGGCACCACCGGCACGCCGAAGGCCGCCGCCCATCTGCACCGCCATCTGCTGGCGATTTCCGACCTGTCGCCGCGCTCCGTGCTGGGGACGACGGCCGAGGATGTGTTCTGCGGCTCGCCGACGCTGGCCTTCGCCTACGGGCTGGGCGGGCTGCTGCTGTTCCCGCTGCGCATCGGCGCCTCGGTGATCCTGCTGGAGCGCGGGACCGCCGACCGGCTGATCGAGGCTGCCACCCGCCACAAGGCGACGGTGATGTTCACCGTGCCGACCGTCTATCGCGGCATGATCGGCCGCATGGCCGCCGACCCGGCGCTGGCGAAGGGGCTGTCCGGCCTGCGCCTCTGCATCTCGGCCGGAGAGCCGCTGCCGCAGCAGACCTTCGAGGGCTGGCGCGACGCCACCGGGCTTGAAATCCTCGACAGCCTGGGCACCACCGAGCTGCTGAACGCCGTGCTGCATGCCGTGCCCGGCAATGTGCGCCCGGGCTCCACCGGCAAGCCGGTGCCGGGCTATGAGGCGATGGTGGTGGACGACCAGTTCCGCCGGCTTCCCCCGGTCAGGTCGGCCGGCTGGCGGTGCGCGGGGCGACCGGCTGCCTCTATCTCGACGACCCGCGCCAGGAAAGCTATGTCCAGCAGGGCTGGAACCTGACCGGCGACGCCTTCCACGTCGATGAGGACGGCTTCTTCTGGTACCACGCCCGCACCGACGACCTGATCGTCTCGGCCGGCTACAAGATCTCCGGGCTGGAGGTCGAGAACATCCTGCTGAGCCACGACGCGGTGCAGGAATGCGCGGTGATCGCCGCGCCCGATCCGGTGCGCGGCACCATCCCCAAGGCCTTCGTCGTGCTGCGCGACGATGTCCGCCCCGACGAGCGTCTGGCGGAGGAGCTGCAAAGCTTCGTCAAGGACCACATCGCGCCCTACAAGTACCCCCGCGCGGTGGAGTTCCTCGACGCCCTGCCGCGGACGGAGACCGGCAAGGTCCAGCGCTTCAAGCTGCGCCGCCGCGCCTGGCAGCCGGACGAGGCGGAGTAGCGCTCCTAGCGGGAGAAGCCGGCGAAGCGGGTCAGCCGGATGTTGCGCGCCTCCAGCAGGGCGGCGAACTCCGGCCCGCGCAGATAGTCATATTCGGCGCGCCGCGGTTCGACCAGCGTGTCGACGCGGCGCAGCTCATCGTCGGGCAGGCCGGGGTGCACCATCACCAGCGTCCGGCCGCCGATCCCGTCCAGAAAACGGGACATCAGCTCGGCGAAGGGGTGGCTGCCGGCAAAGTCGTAGACTCCGGCGAAGCGGTCGTTGGCCGGGATGCCGCGGTCCCGCACCATGCGCCTCAGCCCGCCGCCCAGCCCGCCGATCAGCAGCGTCTTCGGCACCGCCACGCCCCGGCGCAATACCGCCGCCACCGGCTCGCCGCACAGGCGGACATAAGCGCCGGGCAAGGCGGCCAGCGCCTCCGCCACCGCATCGCGGACGACCGGCAACTGGTGGATGTGCTGGTGGCCGTCGATATAGTCGGGCGGCCCGCCCCAGGCGTCGGTGAAGGCGGCGATCTGGCGCGACAGTTCGTCACGGATCTCCGCCCGTGCCGCCGGCGCGTTCAGCCTCCCGCGATAGGCCCAGCCCATCAGCCGCCCCAGCGGCGGCAGCCGCCCGTCCGGCGCCAGCGTCGGCATCGGTCCCAGCGGCGGCTGGTCGGTCAGGGTGAAATGCAGCCCGACATCCGCCTTGCCCTTCAACTCGCGCAACGCATCCGCCCCGCTGCGCCAGTGCGGGCAGAGGCTCATGACCGAGGTGGCGGTCAGCCGTCCCCGGGCGATCAGGTCGCGGATGGAGGCGTTGACGCCGGGAGCCAGCCCGTAATCGTCGGCGCAGAGCAACAAGTGGGTGGGGGCGGTATCGGTCATGGCCGGACGGGTGCGGGTGGCGAAGGTCCGGCCAAGATGGGAGGGCGGCCCGTGGCGATCAAGCAATACCGGTCCGGCGATGCCGCTCAGGCCGCTTTGCCGGCTGGTTCCGCCGCCGGCTTGCGGGCCTGCAGGGTGGCGAGCATCACGCCGGGCAGCACCAGAAGCACGCCCATCAGATGGAAGCCCTGCAACGGCTCGGACAGCATCAGCCAGGAGGCCAGCGCCGCCCACAGCGGCGACACGTACAGCGCGGTGGAGGCGCGCGCCGCCCCCATCATCACGATGGTCTTCTGATAGGCCAGCAGAGCCAGAACCGAGGCGAACAGTGCCACCGCGACGATCGACAGGACGGTGGAGACGGTGACGGGGACCGGCCGCACCGCCACCGTCTCCCACGCATAGAAGGGCGCCAGCACCAGCACGCCGGCCAGCGCATTGGCGGCGAAGGCGGTGACCACCGGCAGGGGTGTGCCCGATTGCCGCAGCAGGATGGTGTAGACCGACCAGGACACCGCCCCGGTCAGCACCAGCAGGTCGCCGCCGTTGAAGGACAGGTGCCGCAAGGCCTCCAGATCGCCGCGGGTCAGGATCACCAGCACGCCGGCCATCGCCAGCAGGATGCCGAGGATCTGCCGCAGCCGGATGGCGTCGCCCAGCCAGACCGCGGCCAGCGCCAGGATCATCGCCGGGCTGGTGGTATAGATCAGGCTGGCGTTGGTGGCGCTGGTCCGCTCCAGCCCGTAATAGACGATGGCGCCCGAAATCCCCTGGCCCAGCACGCCCAGCAGCAGATAGCGCCGCCATTGCGCCCTCAATCGGTGGCGGTGGGCCAGCAGGCCCGGCAGGGCGAAGGGCAGCACGATCAGGAAGGCGATCAGCCAGCGCCAGAAGGCCAGCCCGATCGGCGGCACCACATGCGCCGCCGCCCGCCCGACCACCGGGTTGGAGGCCAGCAGTGCCGACCCGACGATGTAGAGGCTGTAGGCGGCCAGCGGTCCGGACCGCAGGGAGGACGGCAGAAGCGGAAAGGGCATGCCGGACCGGTATCCGAAAAATGGTTCCATCACAGGTGCAACCCAGCCTAGCATGGGGCTTGCCGCCGGACTTCACGGCGGGTGCGCATGGCAGCCGACCGCCTCCATCGGCTGCGCGCATTTCCCCGGCGACCCACCCGCATGGCCTGATTCGCAGGGGCATGAGGCTGCCGGTTCGGTCAACCGGATGGTTGGCTTTGCAACTGTTTCGTTTTCGGGGGCGAAAATGTATCCATACGGACGTATTGGCGCCACGAATTGTGCTCTGCGCCACGGTATAGCCACGTATGCATGTAGGCGTTGACAGGCGCCTTGGGCACGCGCCAAATGGCGGCGCTATTTCATAGGCGTTCTGGCAAATTTCCATACGCTCCAATCGGAATCGGGAGGCAAGACGAATGAAGCGCATCCTGCTGGGTGCCGGGCTTGGTATGGCCGCGGCGCTGGCGCTGTCGGCGCCGGCCCAGGCGGCGAAGACCCTTGTTTATTGCTCCGAGGGTAGCCCCGAAAACTTCAACCCCATGTTGAACACGACCGGCACCAGCTTCGACGTTGCTCTTCCGGTCTACAACAATCTCGTCCAGTTCGAGCATGGCGGCACCAAGGTCGTTCCCGGCCTGGCGGAATCCTGGACCATCTCCGACGACGGGCTGGTCTACACCTTCAAGCTGCGCGCCGGTGCCAAGTGGCACAGCGTCGGCGATTTCAAGCCGACCCGCGATGCCAACGCCGAAGACGTGATCTTCTCGTTCGAGCGCCAGTGGAAGCCGGATCATCCCTTCCACAAGATCTCCGGCGGCGCCTACGATTACTTCAACGACATGGCGATGCCCAAGTTGTTGAAGTCGATCGAGAAGGTCGACGACCTGACGGTCAAGTTCACGCTGAACGCGGTCGAGGCGCCGTTCCTGGCCAACCTCGCCATGCCGTTCGCCCCGATCATGTCGGCCGAATATGGCGCGATGCTGCTGAAGAAGGGCACGCCGGAGAAGCTGGACCAGGTTCCGGTCGGCACCGGTCCCTTCCAGTTCGTCGCCTACCAGAAGGACGCCGTCATCCGGTACAAGGCGTTCGAGCAGTATTGGGGCGGCAAGCAGCCGCTCGACAACCTCGTCTTCGCGATCACGCCCGATGCGGCGGTTCGTCTGGCCAAGCTGAAGGCCAACGAATGCCAGATCATGCCGTATCCGAATCCGGCCGACATCGACGGCATGAAGAAGGACACCTCCATCGTCGTCCAGGAGCAGGAAGGCCTGAACGTCGGTTACGTCTCCTTCAACGTGACGAAGAAGCCGTTCGACGACGTGCGGGTCCGCCGCGCCGTCAGCATGGCGCTCGACAAGAAGGCGACGGTCGCCGCGGTTTATCAGGCTGCCGGCGTCCCGGCCAAGAACCCGATCCCGCCGACCATGTGGTCGTACAACAACGCCATCGAGGATTATCCCTACGACGTCGAGCGCGCCAAGAAGCTGCTCGCCGACGCGGGCTATCCCAACGGCTTCGAGACCGACCTGTGGGCGATGCCGGTGCAGCGCCCGTACAACCCCAACGCCAAGCGCGTCGCCGAGATGATGCAGGCCGATCTGGCCAAGGTCGGCATCAAGGCGAAGATCGTGCAGTACGAGTGGGGTGAGTACCGCAAGCGGATGCAGCAGGGCGAGCACCAGATGGGCATGCTCGGCTGGACCGGCGACAACGGCGATCCGGACAACTTCCTCTACACCCTTCTGGGTTGCGAGGCTGCGCGTCCGGGCGGCAACAACCTGTCGAAGTGGTGCAACAAGGAGTTCGACGACCTCGTCGTCCAGGCCAAGCGCACCACCGACATCGCCGCGCGCACCAAGCTGTACGAGCAGGCGCAGGTCATCTTCAAGGAAGAGGCCCCGTGGTACACCATCGCCCATTCGGTGGTTTACATGGGCCTCGCCAAGAATGTCGTCGGCTACAAGATGGACCCGTTCGGCATCCATCGCTTCGAAGGCGTCGACCTGAAGTGATGCGTGACGCGCCCCTGCAAAAAGGGGGTGCGGCGCCGGGTGTACCGGGTTGGAGGCCTTGGGGTTCCGCGCCTCCAACCCTTTGAACAGAGTGGCATTCCCAACCCTGCGCAAGCGGGGAAGGGCCGGAGTGGGGGCAGGTGCCCCTGATGGAACGGGGCGTTGCCAAGTCAGCGCTCCGTTCCAGTTTTCACCGTAGTTTTAAAAAACGAGTACCCGTCGATGCTTCGCTTCATCCTGACGCGGGTAAGCTTGGTGATTCCGACTTTTCTCGGCATCACCTTTCTGACCTTCATCCTGATCCGGCTGGTTCCCGGCGACCCCATCGAGGTGCGCGTCGGCGAACGGGGTATCGCGCCCGAACGGCTGGCCGCCCTCCGCCATGAACTGGGTCTCGACCAATCGCTCTGGCAACAGTTCCTCGATTATGTCGGCAACGTGCTGTCCGGCGATTTCGGCCTGTCGCTGGTCACCCACAATTCGGTGCTGAGCGAATTCATCACCCTGTTCCCGGCGACGCTCGAACTGGCGCTCTGCGCCATGCTGTTCGCGACGCTGGTGGGCTTGCCGGCCGGCATCCTGGCGGCGGTCAAGCGCGGGTCGCTGTTCGACCATGGCGTGATGGGCGCCAGCCTGACCGGCTATTCCATGCCGATCTTCTGGTGGGGCCTGCTGCTGATCCTGTTCTTCTCGGTCGCGCTGGGCTGGACCCCGGTCTCGGGGCGCCTGGATCTGGTTTATTACGTGGAGCCGGTGACCGGCTTCATGCTGATCGACACGCTGATGGCCGGCGATTACGAGGCGTTCCGCTCGGCGTTGTCGCATCTGATCCTGCCGACCATCGTGCTGGGCACCGTGCCGCTGGCCGTGGTGGCGCGCATGACGCGCTCGGCCATGCTGGAGGTGCTGGGCGAGGATTACATCCGCACCGCCCGTGCCAAGGGCCTGGACAGCGGCCGGGTCATCGGCATGCATGCGCTGCGCAACGCGCTGATCCCGGTCGTGACCGTGATCGGCCTGCAGGTCGGCACGCTGCTGGGCGGCGCAATCCTGACCGAGACCATCTTCTCCTGGCCGGGCGTCGGCAAATGGCTGATCGAGTCGATCAACCGCCGCGACTATCCGGCCCTGCAGGGCGGCGTCCTGCTGATCGCCACCTCGGTGATCCTGGTCAATCTGCTGGTGGACGTGCTGTACGGCGTCCTCAACCCCCGCATCCGTCACGCGCGGTGAGGCCAATCCATGTCCGCTGAAACCTCGACCAACGCAGAATCCGCAGTCACAGTGTCGCGCCCGCCGCACCCGCTGACCGAGTTCTGGTATCACTTCAAGCAGAACAAGGGCGCGCTCGGCGGCCTGGTGGTGATCGCGCTGATCGCGCTGATCGCCATCTTCGCCGGCGTCATCGCCCCGCACCACCCCGACATCCAGTACCGCGACGCCATCCTGACCCCGCCGGTCTGGCAGGAGGGCGGGAGCTGGAGCTACATCCTGGGCACCGACGACATCGGCCGCGACATGATGTCCCGCCTGATGTACGGCGCGCGGCTGTCGATGATGATCGGCCTGATCGTCGTCACCCTGTCGCTGGCCGTCGGGCTGGGGCTGGGGCTGGGGCTGGTCGCCGGCTTCTTCGGCGGCATGGCCGACGTGCTGATCATGCGCGCCATGGACATCCTGTTGGCGCTGCCGTCGCTGCTGCTGGCAGTGGTGGTGGCCGCCATCCTCGGGCCGGGGCTGGTGAACGCCATGCTGGCGGTGTCGGTGGTGGTGATCCCGCACTATGCCCGCCTGACCCGCGCCGCCGTGCTGGCCGAGGTGAACAAGGACTATGTCGTCGCCTCACGCGTCGCCGGGGCCGGGCCGCTGCGCCTGATGCTGATCGTGGTTCTGCCCAACTGCGTCGCTCCGCTGATCGTGCAGGCGACGCTGGGCTTCTCCACCGCCATCCTGGACGCCGCGGCGCTGGGCTTCCTCGGCCTCGGCGCGCAGCCGCCGACGCCGGAATGGGGCACCATGCTGGCCTCCTCGCTGCAGTTCCTCCAGCGCGCCCCCTGGGTCGTGACCTGGCCCGGCATCGCCATCCTGGTGACGGTGCTGGCCTTCAATCTGTTGGGCGACGGTCTTCGCGACGCGCTCGACCCCAAGCTGAAGCGTTGACCTCATGCCTCTTCTCGACATCAAGAACCTGTCGGTCGAGTTCACCACCCGCGCCGGCACCTTCCGCGCGGTGGATGGCATCGACCTGACCGTGGACGAAGGCGAGGTCGTCGGCATCGTCGGCGAATCCGGCTCCGGCAAGTCCGTCACCTCTCTCGCGGTGATGGGGCTGCTCGGCTCCAACGGCCGCGTCGTCGCCGACCGGATGATGTTCGGCGGCCGCGACCTGCTGACCATGCCCGCCGCCCAGCGCCGGAAGATCACCGGCAAGGACGTCGCCATGGTCTTCCAGGAGCCGATGACCAGCCTGAACCCCTGCTTCACCGTCGGTTTCCAGATCATGGAGACCCTGCGGGTGCATGAGGGGCTGTCCGGCAAGGCGCTGCGCAACCGCGCCATCGCGCTGCTGGAGCAGGTCGGCATCCCCGCGCCGGAGACACGCCTGTCGGCCTTCCCGCACCAGCTGTCGGGCGGCATGAACCAGCGCGTGATGATCGCCATCGCCATCGCCTGCAACCCGCGCCTGCTGGTGGCGGACGAGCCGACGACGGCGCTGGACGTCACCATCCAGAAGCAGATCCTCGACCTGCTGGTCCAGCTGCAGCGCGAACGCGGCATGGCGCTGATCCTGATCACCCATGACATGGGCGTGGTGGCGGAGACGGCCCAGCGCGTCGTCGTCATGTATGCCGGCCAGGTGGCGGAGACGAGGCCCGTCCAGTCCCTGTTCGAGCGGCCGCGCCATCCCTACACCGGCGCCCTGCTGGACGCGCTGCCGGAGCGGGCGCTCGGCAAGCGCCGTCTGCCGACGATTCCCGGCATGGTGCCGGGCATCGCCGACCGGCCGGCCGGCTGCCTGTTCAGCCCGCGCTGCCGCTTCGCCGACGCGCGCTGCCGGGCCGAGCGCCCGGCGCTGTTCGATGTGGACGACGGGCGCGCGCGCTGTTTCTACCCGCTGCCGGACGGCCATCCCGCCGCCGGGGAGGCGCTGTGATGACCATCCGGACCGAAACCCAGAACGAACCCCATATCTTCGAGGCCTCGGCCGGCAATTCGGTCGTGCTGGAGGCCCGCGACCTTCGCAAGCACTATGCGGTCAAGCGCGGCGCCTTCAAGCCGATGGCGACGGTGAAGGCTCTGGACGGCGTGTCCTTCCGCCTCCAGGCCGGCAAGACGCTGGCGGTGGTCGGCGAATCGGGCTGCGGCAAGTCGACGCTGGCCCGCTCCGTCACCATGATCGAGCCGCCGACCTCCGGCGAACTACATTATGACGGCCGCGACGTGGTCGGGCGCAGTGCCGCGGAGATGAAGGAGCTGCGCCGCACGGTGCAGATGGTCTTCCAGAATCCCTACGGCTCGCTGAACCCGCGCAAGACGGTCGGCTCCATCCTGACCGAGCCGCTGGTCATCAACACCGCCATGGACAAGCACGAGCGGCGCGACCGCGCGGTGGCCATGATGGGGAAGGTGGGCCTGCGCCCCGATCAGGTCGACCGCTATCCGCACATGTTCTCCGGCGGCCAGCGCCAGCGCATCGCCATCGCCCGCGCCCTGATGCTGAATCCGCGCGTCGTCGTCGCCGACGAGCCGGTGTCGGCGCTCGACGTGTCGATCCAGGCGCAGGTGCTGAACCTGATGATGGATTTGCAGGAAGAGCTGAACCTCGCCTACCTGTTCATCTCCCACGATCTCAGCGTGGTGCGGCACATCGCCAACTCGCTGATGGTGATGTATCTGGGCAAGCCGGTGGAGCATGGCGCCAAGGACGTGGTGTTCACCCGTCCGCGCCATCCCTACACCCGCATCCTGCTGGCGGCGACGCCGCGGGTGAACCCGGATCTCCGCCTCGACCGGGTGGTGCCGAAGGGCGAACTGCCGTCGCCGCTGAACCCGCCGCCGGGCTGCGCCTTCCACAAGCGCTGCCCCTTCGCCACCGAGCGCTGTTCGGCGGAGGTTCCGCCGCTGCGCCCCGTCGATGAGCGGCTGGTGGCCTGTCACTACGCCGAAAAGATGGACTGACCGGCGGCAGGACACGTGCCCTTTCGGTCTGCCCTGACGATGAGCCCGGCCCCCCTTGCGGCGGCCGGGCTATCTTTGCTCCACTGAAGCGGCCTCCCTGCGATGGAGTCCGCATCATGGCCCTTCGCCGCCTTGCCGCCTTCTGCCTGCCGCTCCTCCTTGCCCTTGCCGATCCAGCCGCTGCGGCCAGCGTCGACTGTGCCCGGGCCCGCGCCGGAACAGGGGCGGCGGAGGGAAAGCCGATCTGTTCGACACCGGCGCTCGGCGCACGGCTGCGCATGGTTCCGCAGACCGAAGGGCAGCCGGGCAGCCGCCTCCATATCTGGGCCGAGCGGCCGGAGATCGCCGATCCGGCCACGCCCGGAGCCGCGTTCTTCAATGAGACGGTGCGCCGTTTCGTCGAGGGCGAAGTCCGCTCGTTCCGCGAAAGCTCGGCCGATCTGCCGGAGGGGATCGAGGCGGAGCTGGTCCTGACCGCCGATGTCCACGTCGTCGCCCCCGGTCTGCTGTCGGTCCAGTTCCTGGGTGAAGGGGTGCAGGGCAACGGCTTCCGCTACGCGGCGGCGCTGACGGTCGATCTTGTGCGCGAGCAGGTGCCGACACCGGCGCAGATGTTCGGCACCGCCTCCTGGCCGGCGACTGCGATTTCCGCCTGCCGGGCGGCGCTCGGCCCCGATCTGGCGGCGGAGTGCGACGGCCCCGACCTGACGGATCCGCGCAGCTGGCGGTTCGAGCCGGACCGGGCGGTGGCGACCCTGTTGCTGCCGGGCAAGGAGTTGCGGGAAATCGCCCTGCCGTTCCATCTGCCCGTCCGGTGAAATGCCCATCACTGAAACAGAGGGGGCAAAGCGGCTGTTGAGTGCGGCGGCCGTCTTCTTTACGGTTGGCCCGATTCGTTTCTCAGCAGTCCTATCAGGGAGAGTGCCGCCATGCCGTCGTTCGACATCGTGTCCGAGACGGACGTCCACGAGATCGACAACGCTCTCGCCGGCGTCCGCCGCGAGATCGAAACCCGGTTCGACTTCAAGGGCTCCAAATGCACGGTGGAGCGGACCGAGAACGAGATCGTTCTGCTGGCCGACGACGCGCCGAAGCTGGCGCAGATGCAGGAACTGCTGCGCGTCTATGTGACCCGCCGCAAGCTCGACGCCGCGGCGCTGGACTTCACCGCGCAGCCGCAGCGCGCCGCGGGTGATGCCCTGCGCCACACCGTGACGATCAAGCAGGGGATCGCGCAGGATCTGGCGAAGACCATCGTCAAAGGGATCAAGGACAGCAAGATGAAGGTCCAGGTCTCGATCCAGGGCGACGAGCTGCGGGTGACGGGCAAGAAGCGCGACGACCTGCAGGACGCCATCGCCGTGGTCAAGCGGATGGGCATCGAGCAGCCCTTGCAGTACCAGAACTTCCGCGACTGACCTCCAGCCGGCTTGGTCCCGGCCCGGTTCGGCCCGACCCGGCAAGGCGAGGCAAGCCTTGCCGGGCGGCTGGGAATCTTCTGCCGGGTGGCTGGGAAATTTTTGCCGGTCAAATCGTCGCAGGGGCGGCGCCGGCCCTTGTGAATCGCCGGTTGTGGTGATGGCGTGATTTTTGCGTGTGTCCCTGCGGTTCGCCACAAACCGCCGGGGATGGTCCCATGTCGATGATGGCCAACAGCGAGGCCACGCAAGCCATGCGCATCAGGGCGGAAGACGTCCTGGAGCGCAAAGGGACGTCCGCGTCCCGGCAGGCGGGTGCGCTGGCCGGCCAGTTCGCGGCGATGCTGGAAACCCTGAACGGGGTCGGGGAGGGCGACGCCTCCGGTGCCGGTGGCACGGGAGTGGTGGCGAACGCCCAGCCCTCCGTCCGCCTCGGCGTCGGTGCTGTCACCCTGTTCGCGCAGGAGGACGGGCAGGGCGGGGCCGGCATGGCCGCCTCATCCCCGGTGCCCGACCCGCAGGACCCCGCGACCGCGATGCAGGTGGTGGAAAGCGCCATCCAGACCGGCAATGGGGCCAATTTCCGCTGGCTCACTACCCTGCTGACCCAGAACTCCGCAGCCTGATTCCTGCTGCCTGATTTCTGCGGCCAGTACTCTGCGGCCAGATTTCTCCGGCCTGAGTCCGGCCGCGTCGAGAAATCTCCGTTCAGAACCCCCGGCCGAACTCGGCCCAAGACATCGCGACGTCCGGCGACTCCGGCTTGCGCTTGCCGCCGCCATGGCGGGTGCGGAAACCGGCGAACAGATCCGGCAGGGCGATCTGCGGGAATGCCGCGGGACAATAAACTCCCGCAGGGGCGAAGCCGGCGGGAGCCAGAGCGGCGGAACCGGCGAACAGGCGGGTCAGGATGCTGGACATCGTGCGATTTCCCCTGGCTGCGGCTCAGCTCGTCAGCGCCGGTGAACATGGACCGATGATGCGCCTCTCTCTGCACCGCAACAAGATATTATGTATACCAGATACCGTATTTCAAATATGTGTGCGCCGCATGGCTCTGCCTTGACAGTTCTGTTCGCAAGGCAAGCAATCGGTGCATGTCTGCTGCCGTGAAAAAGCGAGACTTTTCAACGCATTCCACGATGTGGAAAAGAATAACGCATTCGGTATCCGGTATTTGGAATACGGATTGTTGAGGCGCACAGTCATGTCCGAACGGCGCAGGACGCGGTGCGATGCGGGTGGCCCGCCACAGCGGACAGCCACACCCCGCCGGTCCTGCGCCCCCACGCTCAATGGGACTTTGGGGCATGACCACAGAGACGACCGAAGACCGCGGTCTTCTGCACAACAAATGGTTCCAGCTCAGCGTCGGCCTGCTGTGCATGGCGATGATCGCGAACCTGCAATATGGCTGGACGCTGTTCGTCGATCCCATCGATGCCAAGCATGGCTGGGGACGCGCGGCCATCCAGATCGCCTTTTCCATCTTCGTCTTCACCGAAACCTGGCTGGTCCCGGTCGAGGGCTGGTTCGTCGACCGCTACGGCCCGCAGGTGGTGGTTCTGGTCGGCAGCCTGCTGGTCGGCGGCTCCTGGGTGATCGACAGCCAGGCCACGTCGCTGCCGATGCTCTACACCGCGGCGGTGATCTCCGGCATCGGCGCCGGCTGCGTCTATGGCACCTGCGTCGGCAATGCGCTGAAATGGTTCCCGCAACAGCGCGGCCTCGCCGCCGGCGTCACCGCCGCCGGCTTCGGCGCCGGTGCCGGCGCCACGGTCATTCCCATCGCCAACATGATCGCCAGCCAAGGCTACGAGCAGGCCTTCCTGGTCTTCGGCATCGGGCAGGGCGTGGTGATCTTCGTGCTGTCCTTCTTCCTGCGCAAGGCGCCGAAGTCGAGCGGCCCGGTGCGCAAGAGCGGGCTTGCCCAGACCAAGATCGACCATCCGCCGTCCCGCGTCATCCGCACCCCGGTCTTCTGGCTGCTCTACGTCATGTTCGTGATGGTGGCCTCCGGCGGACTGATGGCGGCGGCCCAGATCGCGCCGATCGCCCATGACTTCCACGTCGCCAATTCGCCGATCAACATGTTCGGCCTCGTCCTGCCGGCGCTGACGCTGGCGATCTCCATCGACCGCATCCTCGACGGCGCTGGCCGGCCCTTCTTCGGCTGGGTGTCCGACCGCATCGGCCGCGAGAACACCATGTTCATCGCCTTCGGCATCGCCGCACTCGCCATCATCCTGGTGACGCAGCTCGGCCGCAACCCGGTGATGTTCGTGATCTTCACGGCGATGTTCTTCTGCGTCTTCGGCGAGATCTACAGCCTGTTCCCGGCCACCGCCGGCGACACCTTCGGCTCGAAGTTCGCGGCGACCAACGCTGGCATGCTCTACACCGCCAAGGGCACGGCGGCGCTGCTGGTCCCGCTCAGCAGCATCATCGCCAGCCATTTCGGGTGGCACGCCGTGTTCTACATCGCCGCCAGCTTCAATCTGGTCGCCGCGGTGCTGGCGCTGTTCGTCCTAAAGCCACTGCGCGCGGCCTTCATCCAGGCCGACGACTACGGGCTTCAGGCGGCACCGGCCACCGCCGAGCGCTGAGGGCGGGTTCTCCTCAACGCCCCAGCTTCGCCCAGGCCGCCCAATCGTCGAGAGAGGTGCGGGCGGCCGCGACCAGGGCATCGGCAAAGGCTTCCTGCGCCCCGGCCTCCAAGGCCGGGGCGTCGCCATATCCGGCGCGCAGTCGCAGCCGCCGCAGCATGCCGCCCTCCTGCTGCACCACGCGCAGCCGGACCTTCTCGCCGAAGCGGCCGCGCATGACGGAGCGGAGGTCGCCCAGCCCGTCGATCAGCCCGAGCGCCAGCGCCCGGCGCCCGGCCCAGAAGGCACCGGAGAACAACTCCTCCTCCGGCCCGGTCAGGCGGGTGCCGCGACGGGCCCGCACCATCGCCTTGAACGCCTCGTGCACGTCGGCCTGGAGGGCCTTCAGATGGGCGACCCCGTCCTCCCGTTCCGGCGAGAAGGGGTCGAGCAGCACCTTCTTGTCGCCGGCGGTGTAGAGGCGCCGTTCGATGCCGTGGCGCTCGATCAGCCCATGCAGCCCGAAGCCGGACGACACCACGCCGATGGAGCCGACGATGGAGCTTTCGTCGGCCCAGATCTCGTCCGCCGCGCAGGCCAGCCAGTAGCCGCCCGAGGCGGCGGCATCCTCGCAGAAGGCGAAGACCGGCACCTTCTTCTCCTCGGCCAGATCGCGGATCCGCTTGGCGATCAGCGCCGACTGCACCGGCGACCCGCCCGGCGAGTTGACGACCAGCGCCACCGCCTTCTGGTCCTTGGGCGCGAAGGCGCGTTCCAGCAGCGGGGCGACGCCGGCCAGCGTCAGGCCGGAGCGCAAGGGGCCGCCCTGGCCGATGACCCCGGTCAGGCGGACGACGGACACCAGCGGCCCGGCCTTGCGCCAGGGGCCGAAGGGGAGTTTGGCGAGGAGGGATTTCAGGCTCATGCCGGCAGAGATGGGATTGAAGTCTCCCGATTGAAAGGCGCAGGTCCCGTTAAATTGGCCCCGCTAAATGGTGAGCGCTTCCGCGTCTCGCAGCACCCGCTCCGCCTCCGGGCTATAGCCGCCTTCGGCCCTGTGCACCGTCAGGCCGGCGGTCAGGCGGGCCGGCGCCCTGCCGCCCTTGCGCGCGACCAGCAGCAGCCGCTTGGCCTCCACCCCCGGCTTGGGCCACAGGGGCACCAGGACCAGGCTGCCGAAGCGGCCGCGCAGTGCCTGCAGGATGTCGTCGATCCGGTCGGCGCGGTGGACCATGGTCAGGGTGCCGCGCGGCTTCAGCATGCGGTTGGCGAAGCGCACCCAGTCGGCCAGTTGCGCCGTCCCTTCGACATTCGCGGCGGCCTTCCAGCCGTCGGGCGGGACGCTGGCGGCACCGGCCTTCAGATAGGGCGGGTTCATCATCACCCGGTCGAATCCGGCGCTGCCGAGCGCGTCCGGCGGTGCCAGCAGGTCGCCTTCCACCACCGTCACCCGCTCCGCGACACCGCTGAGCGCGGCATTGCGGCGGGCGAAGGCGCAGGCATCGGCCCGCTGTTCCAGCCCCACAACAGACACACCCGGCACCCGGACGGCGAGGCAGAGTGCCGCAGCCCCGGTGCCGGTGCCGACATCCAGCACCCGCTCGCCGTCGCCGGCGGCGGTGATGGCGGCGAGGAAGACCGGATCGATGGCGGCGCGATAGCCGCCGTCGGGCTGGAGCAGCCTGACCCGGCCGTTCAGCAGGAAATCCACGGGTAAAGCCACTGGCGCTTCGATGCTTTGTTCCGGAACCGGAAGGATCGTGCCGTTCACGCTTCGCCGGCCTCGCGCAGGATGCGGACGGCCTGTGCGGCGTCGTCCGTATCGACCATCAGCCGCCGCGGAATGGCACCGATGGACCCCTCGAGGATGCTGGTGTAGCTGTCCAGCACGATGGCCTCGATCCCGGCATCGGCAAGCAGGGCGACCAGCCAGGACAGGCGGACGGGATCGGTGGTGCGCAGCAGTTCGGTCATGGTTTCTCGAAAGGACGGGCGTCTCGAAATAACGGCCCCCTGCGGACTTGACCGAAGAGCCTAGGCCGTTATGCTCCCTAGCGCAAATTCTGGCGTCAATCATCCGTGGAGTCGACCTTGGCGGTCGTGACCAACTTCGAGCCGAAACGGCGCAAGTCTACCCCGCTCGACGACCTGACCGCTTTGGTGGCCGAGGACCTCAGCGCCGTCAACCAGATCATCCTCGACCGCATGCAGTCGCAGGTCGAGATGATTCCCCAGCTGGCCGGCTATCTGATCGCCGCCGGCGGCAAGCGCCTGCGTCCGGTGCTGACGCTGGCGGCCGCCAACCTGTGCGGCTACCAGGGCGAGCATCACCGGCTGTTGGCCGCGGTGGTGGAGTTCATCCACAGCGCGACCCTGCTGCACGACGACGTGGTCGACGAGAGCGACCTGCGCCGCGGCATGGCCTCGGCCAACGCGGTGTTCGGCAACAAGGCCAGCGTGCTGGTCGGCGATTTCCTGTTCTCCCGCGCCTTCGAGATGATGGTGGAGGTGCAGTCGCTCGACGTGCTGCGCATCCTGTCCGGTGCCTCCGCCATCATCGCCGAGGGCGAGGTGCTGCAGCTGCGCACCACCAACGACACCGAGACCAGCGAGCAGGCCTATCTCGAGGTCATCAAGGGCAAGACGGCGGAGCTGTTCGCCGCCGCCTGCCGCGTCGGCGCCGTCGTCGCCAACCGCCCGCAGGCGGAGGAGCTGGCGCTCTACGATTACGGCATGAATCTCGGCATCGCCTTCCAGCTGGTCGACGACGTGCTGGATTATTCGGCCCTGCAGGCGAAGCTCGGCAAGACGGTCGGCGACGATTTCCGCGAGGGCAAGATCACCCTGCCGGTGGTGCTGGCCTTCCGTCGCGGCAATGACGAGGAACGCGCCTTCTGGCGCCGGGTGATGGAGGAGCTGGACCAGAAGGACGGCGACCTCGAACATGCCCAGGCGCTGATGGCCCGCCACAATGCCCTGAAGGACACGGTGGAGCGTGCGCGCCATTACGGCTCCATCGCCCGCGACAGCCTGGGGCTGTTCGCCGACGGGCCGGTCAAGCAGGCGCTGATGGAAGTCATTGATTTCGTGATCGATCGCGATTTCTGACAAGGCTGCGGCGAGGGTGGATCGACGGTCCTGATCTTTTTGACGATGATGCATTTTTTGCGTTGCGCACCCGGTCCGGACCGTTTATACACCCGCTCCACCGACGGACGGCGCACTCCACAGTGACAGGCCGGCGGTGACAGGACCGGAGAGTAGCTCAGCCTGGTAGAGCACTGCTTTCGGGAGGCAGGGGCCGGAGGTTCGAATCCTCTCTCTCCGACCATAAGGACAAGGGCTTCCGGAGAAATCCGGGAGCCCTTCGTCGTTTCAGGGCCATTGTTTCAGGGCTGCGGTCCGGTGGGGCGGAACAGCCGGAAAAAATGCCCCTACAAAACAGCATGGCAAAAATGCAGCGCGCAGGCTGTGACTTTGCATTGCGTCGCCGGCCGGAACCGTTTATACACCCGCTCCACCGACGGACGGCGCACTCCACAGTGACAGACCGGCGGTGACAGGACCGGAGAGTAGCTCAGCCTGGTAGAGCACTGCTTTCGGGAGGCAGGGGCCGGAGGTTCGAATCCTCTCTCTCCGACCATAAGGACAAGGGCTTCCGGAGAAATCCGGGAGCCCTTCGTCATTTCGGGCCATCATCTTGGGGCCATCGTTTCAGGGCCGCGCCAGACCCTCACACCGTGCACAGGAAACGCCGCTCCGTCCCTTCCAGCACCAGGGCGGTCAGGCGGTTGGTGGCGTAGGCGCCGGTGTCGATGCCGATGCGGTTGGGCAGCAGTTCCGGTTCCGGCGCGATGGTGTGGCCATGGACGACCATTTTGCCATGGTCGGCACGCGACGCCAGGAAGGCCTCGCGGATCCACAGCCGGTCCTGGTCCTCCTGCCGGTCGAGCGGGACGCCGGGACGGACGCCGGCATGGACGAAGTGGTAGTCGCCGATGGTCAGATGGTTGCGCAGGCCCGTCAGGAAGGCACGGTGATGGGCGGGCAGCAGGCTGTTCAGCATCAGCTGCGCTTGTTGCAGATGTTCAACCGGCGCATCGGGGTCGGGGGCCGGGATGCCGTAGCTCTCCAGGGTCGCGTCGCCGCCGTAGGTCAGCCAGCCGGGGGCGACGCGCAGGTCCGACAGGAAGCCCAGCATCGTGTCCTCATGGTTGCCGCGCAGGAACACGGCGCCGAAGGCCGGCGGCAGCCCGCAGGCCAGCCGTTCGATCACCAGCCGCGAATCCGGGCCGCGGTCGACGTAATCGCCGAGGAAGACGAGGTATTTCAGCAGGTTCGGCGCCTGGTCGGCATCGCGGGCGATCTGGCCCAGCATCTGGTCCAAGAGGTCGAGCCGGCCATGGATGTCGCCGACCGCATAGACGCGCATGCCGCGCGGCACCGTCGCCGGTCCGGTCCGCCCGGCCGAGGAAACGCCCGACGTGGCATCAGCCCACAGTTTCCGTGCCAAGCTCAACACGCGGCAGTTCTCGTTTTTGTCACAGTGCACCCACTCAGCTGTGTCCGGGCCGCCGGCTCTTCAAGGGGGCGACGGGGCTTCTTCTGTTGCACCGCATTCACGCCATTCGAGGCGATGGCGAGCACTTCGGCGAGGGTGACGGTCCGGCCGCTGTAACGGGCATGTGGTTTCAATCCATTGCGAAACGTAGGGCCATTGCGAAACGAAGGGCTTCGGCGATTCCACTTTGACATGGAGGGGGGACGCGGTGAACTCTTCGGTCGATCAGAGCGGACCCGATCCGCAGTGCGTCCAGCCAAAAAAGGCCCCCGCAGCATCATGACCAACGACCATAAGAACCGCTCCACCGGAGGATTCGCCCTTTCCCGCCGCACGCTGGGGCAGGCCGCCATTGCCGGCGGCGTGCTGGCCGGCTTCGGCCGTGCGCCGGTCTTCGCGCAGGACACCACGCTCAAGGTCGGCGTGCTGCTGCCGCGTTCCGGCCTGCTGGCCCAGGCGGGCCAGGCCTGCCAGCGCGGCGCCGACATCGCGCCGGCGGTGCTGTCCGAACTCGGCTACAAGGTCGAGGTGATGTCGGCCGATACCGAATCGAACGCCGACGTCGCCCGGTCGCGCACGGAAAAGCTGATCAACGACGGCGCCCATGTCATCGTCGGCGCCTTCGACAGCGGCCAGACCGCGGCCGCCGCCCAGGTCTGCGAACAGCGCGGCGTGCCGCTGGTGATGAACATCGCCGCCGCCGACAAGCTGACCGAGCAGGGCTACAAGACCGTCTTCCGCAACTTCCCGACCTCCACCATGCTGGTGACGAACGGGATGTCGCTGATGAAGGATCTGTTCGCCGCCACCGGCACCACGCCGAAGACGGCGGTGTTCCTGCACGCCAACGACACCTTCGGCATGGCGAACAAGGCTGCCATCGACGCGCTGTTCCCCAAGCTGGACATGCCGTTCCAGATCGTGGAGTCGATCTCCTACGATCCCAAGGCGCAGGATCTGGCGGTCGAGGTGGCGAAGGCCAAGGGCACCGGGGCCGAGCTTGCCATCGTCACCACCCGCGCCAACGACGCCATCATGATGGTGCGCGAGATGGTGAAGCAGCGCTGGGAGCCCAAGGGCATCGTCTCCCCCGGCTCGCCCGGCCTCTATGACGAGCAGTTCTACAAGGTGCTGGGCAAATACGCCGACTTCGCCATCACCAACCTGCCCTGGTACGATCCCAAGGCGGCGATGACCAAGCGGGTCGAGGCGGCCTTCAAGAAGCAGTTCCCGAACGACCGCTTCGAGGGCTACGCCTTCAACGTCGCCTTCACCTTCGAGGCGATCCTGATCGCCGCCGACGCCTTCAAGCGCGCCGGCACGGCGGAAGCGTCGGCGATGCTGGCGGCCCTGCGCCAGACCAACCTGTCTGACAAGCTGATGGTCGGCCCGGCGATCACCTTCGACGACAAGGGCCAGAACACCAACCTGATCTCCGCCTGCATCCAGAACCACAAGCTGCGCCCGACCGTGGTGCTGCCGAAGGCCTCGGCCGAAGCAGAGCCGGTGTTCCCGATGCCGGGCTGGGGCAAGCGGGCTTGATTTGACCTCATGTGACCATCCCCTCTCCCCCTGCTCACGCGCAAACTTCGTTTGCGCTGACGCGACAGGCGGACCTGTGGTCCGCCGAAAGCGGGGAGAGGGCTAGGCCCAATCGACATTCATGGTTCCCATCGGGACTGAGTTGTGATTCATGGGTTTCCGCTATTTTGAGGCGGAGCTGTCGATGGGGATCAAACGCTACGAACTGACGGATTCCCAATGGGCACGGATTTCAGGATTGCTGCCCGGCAAGGTTGGCGATCCCGGCCGCTCGGGTGGCGATAATCGTCTGTTCGTCAATGGCTGCCTGTGGGTTCTCCGTTCCGGCGCCCACTGGTGCGATCTGCCTGAACGATATGGCAAGTGGAAGACGGTCCACCGCCGTTTCAGCCGCTGGTGCCACGCCGGGGTCTGGGAGCGGGTGTTCGAGGCGCTGACTGCCGACCGGGATAACCAGTACCTGATGATCGATAGCACGATCGTGCGTGCGCATCAGCAGGCGGCGAGCGGAAAAGGGGGGCCAAGGATCAGGCGCTGGGGCGTTCCCGAGGAGGATTGACCACCAAGATCCACATGCTGGCCGATGCGCTCGGCCGACCTCTGCGCTTGATTGTCACCGCCGGACAGGTCGGCGACATCACTCAGGCCGAAGCCTTGTTGGAAGGGCAGTCCGGCGCCGCTGTCCTCGCCGACAAAGCCTATGACAGCAATGCCTTGCGGGAGACGATTGCCGCCATGAATGCCAAAGCCGTCATCCCCTCCAACCGCTCTCGCAAGCTCATCATTCCTCATGATGCCGAAGCCTACAGACATCGAAACCGCATCGAGCGATGTTTCAACCGCCTCAAGCACTTCAGGCGATTCGCCACTCGCTACGACCGCAGGAAAATACACTTCAATGGCTTTCTCAGCCTCGCAAGCATCTCAATTTGGCTGAGGTGATTGTCGATCCGACCTAGGGTGAGGGGGATGCGCAGCAGGATTTCAACAAGAAACCTGCTGCGTCTTTCAACTCCCCGGCGCCCGCGGTGCGCTCCAGTTGCGCAGCACGCTGACAACGCGCAGCGTGAACACGGCGAGCGCACCGACCACCGCGACCGGCACCGGCGGCAGGTCCAGGCGGTTGCCGGCGATCACCACCGCGGCCCCCAGCAGCGAGGCCATGGCATAGATCTCCTCGCGCAGCACCCGTGGCACCTCAGCGACCAGCAGGTCGCGCATCGCCCCGCCGCCGCAGGCCGTCATCACTCCCAGAAGGGCGGCCGGCAGCGGGCTCAGCCCATAGGCCAGCGCCTTGCCGCAGCCGGCGACGGTGAACAGCCCGAGGCCGGCGGCGTCCAGCACCATCACCGGCTTGCCCAGCCGGTTGATCGGGCCATGGAACAGGAAGGCGGTCAGCCCGGCGGCCAGCGCCACCATCAGATAGCTGTCGTCGCGCAGGCTGGCCGGCGGCAGCGCGCCGATCAGCAGGTCGCGCACCACGCCGCCGGCCAGCGCCGCCGCCAGCGACAACACCATCACCCCGAACAGGTCCAGCCGCTTGCGCACCGCCAGCGTGCCGCCGCTGAGGCCGAAGACGAACACGCCGATGAAATCCATCACCGTCAGCAGGGCGGAGAGGTCGGTCGGCATCGGAATGGGAAGCGGCGGCATGGGCGGGCTCTGGCAAAGTCGTGTGCCCAGCGATTGAGCACAGCCGCGCCCGCCACGCCAAGCGAAACCTCCGCTACACCGTGTCGGGCACCGACAACCGGATGCCCATCCGCCGCGCCTCCAGCATGAAGGCGCGGGTCATCTGCAACAGGTCGGTGCGCCAGTAGAGCTGGGTCAGCGGCTCGTCCAGGAAGTCTTCCGGCAGCATGGCGTAGCAATAGGTCTCCACCACCCTGATGTCCTGTTTCCAGGGATCGACGCCGTCGCGCCAGCCGATGGTCCAGCCGGCATGGCCGGCGCCGATGGCCCAGCGTTCGAAATGCGGGGCGATGGTGTTGCTGTCGATGGGGTCCTTCACCGGCACCTGATAGAGCGCGACGAAGCGCCGGACATTCAGTTGAAGCCGCATCAGCAGCGAATCGCCAAAGGCGCCGATGCGATAGAGGCAGTCGGGCGAGCCGGGGGCATGGCTGAAGGTCACCTCGGCCCGCCGCAACTCGCTCAACGGCGTGGCGGACGGGGCATCGGCCAGCGGCGGCGTCTCATACTCGACGGCCCGCAGATCCTCGACCACGTCATGGGTCAGCATGTGGGAAACGCGGCTCTGCGCCTCGGCGATGGTCAGGCGGGTCAAGGGGCTGGTCCCTTCGGGCAAGTTGCAAAGCGGTCAGGAGACGAACGCCCCGGTCGGACTTTTGTTCAGGGACCGGCCAATCTGCGTCGATCCGCCCCTTGACCTTCCAATTGCTGGAAGCCCCATATCCCGTCATGCCGAGCGGAATCGAAGGAGAACCGGCATGACCACGACCCAGCACGACAGCAGCCCTGCGACGACCGCCGATCTCGACCTCGGCGTGTCTGGCATGACCTGCGCCTCCTGCGTCCGCCGGGTGGAGAAGGCGCTGGGCCGGGTGCCGGGCGTCACCGCGGTGTCGGTCAATCTGGCGACGGAGCGGGCGCGGCTGAGCTTTGCCGGAACGCCCGACGCCAGGGCCGCGGCGGACGCCGTCGAGGCTGCCGGTTTCCATGCCGAACGGCGGGAGTTCGACCTGTCGGTCACCGGGATGACCTGCGCCTCCTGTTCCGGCCGGGTGGAAAAGGCGCTGACCCGCTTGCCCGGCGTCGACTCGGCATCGGTCAATCTGGCGACCGAGCGCGCCCATGTCGTCGCCTTCGCCGGAAGCCTCGATACCGCCGATCTGGTCGCGGCGGTGGAGAAGGCCGGCTATGGCGCCGCCCCGGTCGCGCAAGGCGGCGAGCAGGCGGAAGAGGAGCTGCGGGCCGACCGCAGCCGGCGCGAGCTGCACCATGTGCTGATCGCGGCGGCGCTGTCGCTGCCGCTGCTGGCCGGCATGGCCGGCGACCTGTTCGGGGCGGACTGGATGCTGCCCGGTCCGGTCCAGCTGGTGCTGGCCAGCGTCGTGCAATTCTGGCTCGGCGCGCGTTTCTACCGCGCCGGCTGGAATGCGCTGCGGGCGGGAGCCGGCAACATGGACCTGCTGGTGGCGCTCGGCACCTCGGCGGCCTGGGGGCTCAGCCTCTATTTGATGCTGACCGCGCATCCGGGGCACGAGCCGCATCTCTATTTTGAAGCCTCTTCCGTCCTCATCACTTTCGTGCTGTTCGGCAAATGGCTGGAGGCGCGGGCCAAGGGCCAGACGGCGGCGGCGATCCGAGCCCTGATGGATTTGCGCCCGGCGACCGCCCGGCTGCGCCGCGACGGCGTCGAGACCGAGGTGCCGGTGGAGCGCGTCCGTGTCGGCGACCATGTGGCGGTCCGCCCCGGCGAGCGGGTGCCGGTCGACGGGCGGGTGGTCGAGGGCAGCGGCGGTGTCGACGAATCGATGCTGACCGGCGAGAGCCTGCCGGTCGACAAGGAGCCGGGTGCGCGCGTCACCGGCGGCTCGATCAACGGCGACGGCCTGCTGGTGGTGGAGACCACGGCGGTCGGCACCGAGACCATGCTGGCGCAGATCGTCCGCATGGTGGAGGGCGCCCAGGCATCAAAGGCGCCGATCCAGCGGCTGGTCGACCGGGTCAGCGCCGTGTTCGTCCCGGCGGTGCTGGCGGTGGCGGCGCTGACGCTGGCCGGCTGGTGGATCGTCGGCGGCGATCTGGAAACCGCCATCGTCACCGCCGTCTCGGTGCTGGTCATCGCCTGCCCCTGCGCGCTGGGTCTGGCGACGCCGACCGCGATCATGGTCGGCACCGGCGTTGCCGCCCGCCACGGCATCCTCATCAAGGACGCCGAGGCGCTGGAGCGCGCCCATGCCCTGACCGCCGTCGCCTTCGACAAGACCGGCACGCTGACCGAAGGCAAGCCGCGCGTCACCGACCTGATCCCGGCAGACGGCACCGGTGGCGAAACCCTGCTGCGCCTTGCCGCCGCCCTCCAGGCCGGCAGCGAGCACCCGCTCGCCCACGCTCTGCGCGATCGCGCTGCCGCCGCCGGCATGGCGCCGGGGGCCGCAACCGATTTCCGCGCGCTGGCCGGCCGCGGCGTCAGCGGCACGGTGGCGGGACGGCGCCTGCACCTCGGCAATGCCCGCGCGGTGGCGGAGGCCGGCTTGCAGCCGGGCGCCCTGGCCGGACCGGCCGACGCGCTGGCCGCATCCGGCCGCACCCTGTCCTGGCTGTTCGAGGTCGGCGAGGCGCCGCGCCTGCTCGGCCTCGTCGCCTTCGGCGACACGGTGAAGGACAGTGCCGTCACGGCCATCGCCTCGCTGAAGGCACAGGGGGTGGAGCCGGTGATGGTGACCGGCGACGGCCAGGGGGCCGCCCGCTCCGTCGCGGCGGCGTTGGGCATCAAGCGGGTGTTCGCCGAGGTGCTGCCCGGCGACAAGGCTGCCGTGGTCGCGACCCTGAAAGGGGAGGGCAAAACTGTCGGCATGGTCGGGGACGGCATCAACGATGCGCCGGCGCTGGCCGCCGCCGATGTCGGCATCGCCATGGCGACCGGCACCGACGTGGCGATGCACAGCGCAGGCGTCACCCTGATGCGCGGCGACCCGCGCCTGGTCGCCGGCGCCATCGACGTGTCGCGCCGGACCTATGCGAAGATCCGCCAGGGGCTGTTCTGGGCCTTCGCCTACAATGTGATCGGCATCCCGCTGGCGGCGTCCGGCAACCTCAGCCCGGTGCTGGCGGGTGCGGCGATGGCGCTCAGTTCGGTCAGCGTGGTGGTGAACGCCTTGACCCTGCGCGGCTGGACGCCGCCAAAAAGCGAGGATGCGTGATGAAAGACGGCATGACCATCGGCGACGCCGCCAAGGCATCGGGCGTCAACGCCAAGCTGATCCGCTATTACGAATCCATCGGCCTGATCCCGGAGGCCGGGCGGACGGCGTCGGGCTATCGCGTCTACAGCGACCGTGACGTGAATGTGCTGCGCTTCGTCAAGCGGGCGCGGACGCTGGGCTTCGGGATCGAGCGCATCCAGAAGCTGGTCGGGCTGTGGCAGGACCGCTCGCGCTGCAGTTCCGAGGTCAAGCGGATCGCACTCCAGCACATCGACGAGCTGGAGGCGAAGATCGCCGAATTGCAGGCGATGCGCGACACGCTGCACGAGCTGGCCGACGCCTGCCACGGCGACGAGCGGCCGGACTGCCCGATCCTGAAGGATCTGGCGTCGTGAAAGAAACTCCCCACGCGCGTTGTCCCCTCTCCCCCCTGGGGAGAGGGTTAGGGTGAGGGGGATGCGCGGCAAGGATTTTCAAAGGTCGCGCAGTCCCGGTCCCCAGTATATCCACCCCATGCCTCCCCCTCACCCCGACCCTCTCCCCGGAGGGAGAGGGGGAAATCCCCATGGTGAAAGGGCGTTGCCTACCGCTTCGTCTTCGGATCATGCGTGTAGTGACGGTCGGTCGCGTCAATGCGCTTGCTCATGCCTCACCGATCCTGCTGGTAGCCTTGATGGGTTGTGTTCTGCCGGCTGTTGCCCTGCTGGCCCTGCTCCTTGGTGTTGGGCGCGGCGCGGTTGCCGGTGCCGTCGTCGGGCGAGGCGCTGGTCGCCGGCTCGCCGGGACCCTTGTCGCTGCGGCCTTCGGGCGGGACGGGCGGGATGTGCTTGGTCATGGTGGCGCTCCTATTGTTGGCTCGCGTTCTCTTCCAACAGAGGGGCGTGGGACGGGTTCCGGCCGGACAGAGACCCAGCCCTGCGCCCGGCCTCCGCAATGCTTTCATGCGAAATTGCTGCGACCGCGCAGAGTGGATCGGACTCTATGCTGATCCCCACCATGCCAGATCTTCCCGTCCAGCCTCTCGCCCCCGCCCAATCCGCACCCCGCAAGCCGCCCGTGACGGCGTCCGACGGACTGCCGATCCCGCAGCGCTATTGGGCGATGACGGCGATGACCGTCGCGCTGATCATGGCGGTGCTGGACGGCGTGGTCGCCAACATCGCCCTGCCGACCATCCAGCGCGAGTTCGCGGTCGATGCCGCCAGCGCCATCTGGGTGGTCAACGCCTATCAGCTGGCGGTCACCGTCTCGCTGTTCCCGTTCGCGTCGCTGGGCGACATCATCGGCTACCGCAAGGTCTACTGGTTCGGGCTCGCGCTCTTCACCGTGGCCTCTCTGGCCTGCGCGCTGTCGCCGAACCTGCCGGTGCTGACCGCCGCCCGCGTCGTGCAGGGCATCGGCGGCGCCGGGATCATGAGCGTCAATCTGGCGCTGGTCCGCCACATCTACCCCTCCACCCATCTCGGCCGCGGCGTCGGCTACAACGCGATGATCGTCGCGGTGTCCTCCGCGGCGGGCCCCAGCCTCGCGGCGCTGATCCTGTCGGTGGCCTCCTGGCCCTGGCTGTTCGCCGTCAATGTGCCGCTGGGGCTGGCGGCGCTGGCGGTGGCGGCGCGGGCGATGCCGGCGTCCAACCCGGCCGGTCACCGCTTCGACTGGCTGAGCGCCGCGCTGAACGCCGGCATGCTCGGCCTGCTGATCGTCGGCTTCAAGGGGGTGGATGGCAGCCAGCCTTATTGGCTTGTCGCGGCGGAACTGCTGGCGGCCCTGGCGCTCGGCGCGACGCTGGTGCGGCGCGAACTGGCGCAGGCAGCCCCCCTGCTGCCGGTGGATCTCGCTGCGCCGCCCGGTCTTCGCCCTGACGGTCGTCACCTCGGTCTGTTCCTTCGCCGCGCAGAACATCGTCTTCGTCGCGATGCCCTTCTTCTTCGAGGATGTGCTGAACCGGTCGCTGACGGAATCCGGCCTGCTGATGACGCCCTGGCCGCTGGTGGTGGCGCTGGTCGCCCCGATCTCCGGCCGGCTGGCCGACCGCTACGAGCCGACGCGGCTGGCGGCGGCGGGCCTGCTGGCCTTCGCTGCCGGCCTCGCCCTGATGGCGCTGCTGCCGTCCGACCCGTCGACGCTGGATGTGGTCTGGCGGATGGCGCTGGCCGGCTTCGGCTTCGGCTTGTTCCAGACCCCGAACAACAAGGTGCTGGTCAGCAGCGCGCCGAAGGAGCGCAGCGGCGGCGCCAGCGGCATCCAGGCCACCGGCCGGCTGCTGGGCCAGACGCTGGGCGCCGCCACGGTCGGACTGGTCTTCACCGCCATCGGCAAGGCGGACGGCAGCGTCGTCGTGCTGTGGCTTGGCGCCGGGCTGTGCCTCTTCGCCTGCCTGACCGGCATCTTCCGCCGCCGCCCGGCCGCCTGACCGGTTACGGCTTGGGCTGCTGGCTTTCCGGCCGGGTCAGCGTCGGCTCGTCGCCATAGGCGAAGGTCGGCGCCTTGTCGAGGTCGGCCTGCCCGATGTCCAGCATCGGCCCGTCGGGACCGTTGGCGAGCGCGCCGGCCGGTAGCGCCACCAGCTTCTCGCCCAGCCCCAGCACCTCGTTCGGCGCCATCACGATGCGGTCGACCCGGTCGCCGCTGCTGTCCATGGTGAAGTCGAGGATGCGGCCGGCCATCTGCCCGTCGCGGGTGCGCAGCTCCGTCCCCACCATCGCCCGCGCCTGCTCGGGATTGAGCGCTGCGGAGGGCAATGCCGCCACCGGCGGCGAGGAACCCTGCGCGCCCGTCACCGATCCCGTCACCGGCCCCGTCACCGGCGCTGCGGGGTTCTGCACCTCACGCGACGGCGCTTCGCCGCTGACCCCCGGCGGGGAGGCGATCTGCCCGGTCGCCGGTTGGTCGTCCGGCCGCGGCGCGGTCATCAGCGGCGGCGAGGCGGCGACGCCCGGCGCGGTCTGGGCAAAGGCGGTGCCGGTCAGCAGCAGCGCCGCGGCCGGAACAAGCATGAGGGGGCGGAGCATGAGGGCGACCCTTCCGTTCGGATTCAGGTATCGCCCTGGTTAACAGCGGAAGGTGGGGTTGGGTTGCCGACATGAATCCGCGCTCGTCTCCCTCTCCCCCCGGGGAGGGGGGCGGGGTGAGGTGGATGCACATGTTGGATTCTTGCTGGAGGGCCGCCGCGCGCCCCCCTCACCCTAACCCTTTCCCCGGGGGAGAGGGGATCTTCCGCTGCCTCCCCACTCACTTCCCGCGGCCGGTCTTGTCCTGCAACGCGTCGATGCGCTTCGACGCCTCGGCCTTGGTCAGGCCGTCATCGAAGGATTCGCCGGCCTCCTCGCTCAGCGTCTTCAGATAGGAGGCCTGGGCGCCGGTCATCGGCTCGTCGCCGGTGGTCCAGTCGTCGGGGTTCTTGTCGCGATTGGACGTGTCTTCGCCGGTCTTCGGATTCTCGTGGCCGGCATGGTCATGGGTATCGGCGGTGTGCTTGGTCGTCATGATGCGTGCCTCTCGAAAGGGAACGCATCATGAACAAACCTGAAGGCGGAAGGTTCCCGCCCCCTGGCCCGGCCCCCTCAGCCGTTGCGCCGCAGCAGGAAGACGCCCTGTTCGCCCAGCAGGTTGGCGAAGCCGGAATGGGCGTGGCTGGTCACCCGGCCGGCGCGGTCGATGATCCGCGTCTGCTCGATGGTGATGCTCATCTCCTCCGTCAGCACGACGAAGTCGCGCAGCGTGCAGAAATGGATGTTGGGCGTTTCCCACCACTGGTAGCCCAGCTTTTCCGTCACCGGCATGCGGCCGGTCAGCATCAGCTGCATGCGGACGCGCCAATAGCCGAAATTCGGCACCGAGACGATGGCGCGCCGGCCGATGCGGCACAGCATCTCCAGCACGTCGCGCGGCTGCTTCATCGCCTGAAGCGTCTGGCCCAGAATGACATAGTCGAAGGCTTCCGCCGGATAGTCCTTCAGGTCGGTCTCGGCATCGCCCTGGATCACCGACAGGCCGTGCGCCACGCACTGGCGCACTCCGTCCATGCTGAGTTCGATGCCGCGCCCGTCGACATTCTTGGTGTGGGCCAGGTAATCCAGCAGGGCGCCGTCGCCGCAGCCGACGTCCAGCACGCGGCTGTTCGGCTCCACCATCTCGGCGATCAGCTTCAAATCGTCGCGAATGTCCACCATGGTCGGTTGTCTTGTCTCACTCAGCGCGCGCGGCGGCGGACGGACAGGCCGCGATGCTCGGCGCAGCCCTCCAGGAAGCCGTGGATGACCTGATGGAACTCCGGCTCGTCCAGCAGGAAGGCGTCGTGGCCCTTGTCGGTCTCGATCTCGACGAAGCTGACATTCCCGGCGACGGCGTTCAGCGCATGCACGATGGCCCGCGATTCCGAGGTCGGGAACAGCCAGTCGCTGGAGAAGCTGGCAAGGCAGAAGCGCACCGGCGTGGTCTTGCCCCCCGGCCGGAAGGCGTTGGCCAGCGTGCCCCCGGCATCGGCGGCGAGGTCGAAGTAATCCATCGCGCGGGTGATGTAGAGGTAGGAGTTGGCGTCGAAGCGTTCGACGAAGGCCGCCCCCTGGTAGCGCAGGTAGCTTTCCACCTGGAAATCGGCGTCGAAGCCGTAGGTGATCGCCTTGCGGTCCTGCAGATTGCGGCCGAACTTGCGGTGCAGGGCCGTTTCCGACAGGTAGGTGATGTGCGCCGCCATGCGGGCGACGGCCAGGCCGGCCTCCGGCTTGGTGCCTTCCAGCAGGTAATTGCCGCCGCGCCATTCCGGGTCGGCCATGATCGCCTGGCGTCCGACCTCGTGGAAGGCGATGTTCTGCGCCGAATGGCGGGCGGCGGTGGCGATGGGCACCGCGGCGAACACCGATTCGGGGTAGGCGACCGCCCATTGCAGCACCTGCATGCCGCCCATCGAGCCGCCGATGACGCAGAACAGCTTTTCGATGCCGAGATGCTCGACCAGCAGCTTCTGCGCCCGCACCATGTCGCCGATGGTCACGACGGGGAAGGACAGGCCATAGGGCTGGCCGGTGGCGGGATCGAGATCCTTCGGCCCGGTGCTGCCCAGGCAGCCGCCCAGCACGTTGGAGCAGATGACGAAATAGCGGTCGGTGTCCACCGGCTTGCCGGGGCCGACCAGCATCTCCCACCAGCCGGGCTTGCCGGTGACCGGATGCCTCTCCACCACGAAATGGTCGCCGGTCAGGGCGTGGCAGATGAAGATCGCGTTGGACTTGTCGGCGTTCAGCGTGCCGTAGGTCTGGTAGGCGATCTGGAAGCCGCCGATCTCCACCCCGCTGTCCAGCCGCATCGGCCGGTCCACCGCCAGACGCACGCGCTTGCCCGGCATGACCTGTTCGTTGGAAGCGGGGGCGGGGGCATTGGGGGCGGAGCTGTCGAGGGCCGCGGACATCTCGTTTCGTGCCTTGTCGGAAGCCTTGTGGCGCCTTGATGGGAACCGTCAGGGAGCTGTGGCGGAACGGGAGCGTATAGCTACGAAGCCGGCCTTCGGAGTGTCAATGTTTTCTTTGATTTCAGGGCGCATGCGGACTACTACTAACCGGCTCTGCATTCGATGGTTTTTTGACCCATGGCTTCCGCCCGGACCCCGCTCGACGATTTGCGCCGCGAAATCGACCAGATCGACGACGCGATCCATGACCTGCTGATGCGACGCGCCGCCGTGGTGGAACGCATCGGGGCGGCCAAGGGCAATGGCGCGGCCGAAACCGGCGCCCAGCCCATCTTCCTCCGCCCGGCGCGGGAGGCGACGATCCTGCGCCGCCTGATGGCCCGCCATGCCGGCACCTTCCCCGCCCAGGTCGTCGTCCGCATCTGGCGGGAGATGATCACCGCCTTCACCCGCATGCAGGGCCCCTTCGCCGTCGCCGTCTATGCGCCGGAGGACCGCCGCGGCTTCTGGGACGTCGCCCGCGACCATTTCGGCGGCTTCGTGCCGATGACCGCCGTCAACACTCCCGCCGCAGCGCTCCGCGCCGTGTCGGAGGGGACGGCGACGGTCGCCGTGGTGCCCTATCCGGCCGAGGACGATTCGGATCCCTGGTGGCGCTTCCTGGTGTCGGCCGACGCCGGCCGGCCGCAGGTGGTGGCGCGTCTGCCCTTCGGCGGGCGCGGCAATGCCCGCGGCGAGAACCGCGACGCGCTCGCCATCGCCGCCGTCCCGCACGAGCCGACCGGCGACGACCGCACCCTGCTGAGCATCGAGATCGGCGGCGACCTCAGCCGCGGCCGCCTGAAGGATTCGCTGGAGGCCTGCGGCCTGCCGCCGGTCGGCTTCTGCACCTGGCATCCGGCCGGCCACGCCACCGGGATGAGCGGCGGCGGCCCGTCGGTCCATCTGGTCGAGATCGCCGACTTCGTCGGCCAGGGCGACCCCCGCCTCGCCAAGCTGCTGGAACGCTCGGGCGACATCCCGGTGCGGGTCAACGTCGTCGGCGGCTATGCCGTGCCGCTCGCTCTGGGCTGATGTGCGCGAATGAGGCGAGCCGCCGGGGCTGCTCCTGCCTTATCCTGCCGGCCCTCCGTGGAACGTTGGAACAGGGCCGCCGGAACTGTTCCATCCTGTTCCACCCCATCCTTGAACCGCCCATCCACCAGCGTCGGAAGGTAAGCAGACCATGACCCAGCCGAACGGCCCGCAGCCGCGTCCGGGGATTCTCGACATCGCTGCCTATGTCGGCGGCGAGCATCAGGGTCATATCCGCCTCGCCTCCAACGAAGGGGCGCTGGGGCCGAGCCCGAAGGCGATGGAGGCCTATGCGGCGGCGGCCGGGACTCTGCACCGCTATCCGGACGGCGGCTCGGCGGCGCTGCGCGGCGCCATCGCCAAGCGCTTCAACCTGGATGCCGACCGCATCGTCTGCGGCGCCGGGTCGGACGAGATCATCAGCCTGCTGATCCGCTCCTATGCCGGGCCGGGCGACGAGGTGCTGTATTCGCAATACGGCTTCCTGATGTACCCGATCGGCGCCAAGTCGGTCGGCGCCACCCCGGTGACCGCACCCGAGGACGGGCTGACCGCCAGCGTCGACAATTTGCTGGCCCGCGTCACCCCGCGCACCCGTCTGGTCTTCCTCGCCAACCCGAACAACCCGACCGGCACCTATCTGCCGGCGTCGGAGGTGGCGCGGCTGCATGCCGGCCTGCCGCCGGACGTCATCCTGGTCATCGACGCGGCCTATGCCGAGTACATGAACAAGGACGACTACACCGCCGGCGAGGAGCTGGTGGAGCGGTTCCCCAACGTGGTGATGACCCGCACCTTCTCGAAGATCTTCGCGCTGGGCTCGCTGCGCATCGGCTGGTGCTATGGGCCGGCCGGGATCGTTGACGTGCTGAACCGGGTGCGCGGCCCCTTCAACGTGTCGAACGCCGCCCATGTCGCCGGCGTCGCCGCGGTTGAGGATGCCGAGTTCCTCGACCGCTCCCGCCGCCACAACGAGCAGTGGCGCGAGTGGTTCTCCGCCACCGTGCGGGAGCTGGGGCTGACGGTGCACCCCAGCGTGACCAACTTCGTGCTGGTCGATTTCAAGGGCCAGCCCGCCGGCAAGGACGACGCCGAGGCCGCCCGCCAGTTCCTGAAGGCCCGCGGCATCCTGGTCCGCCAGATGCCGTCCTACGGCCTGCCGAGCTGCCTGCGCGTCACCATCGGCACCGAGCAGGAGATGCACGCGGTTGCCGACGCGCTGCGGGACTTCCTGAAGGCGTAAAGGTTTTCCGAACAAAGAAAAGCCCGCCGGAACAGCTGTTCCGGCGGGCTTTTTTGTGCTGGTCTTATCCCCGGTTCAGCAGGAAATCGACCATCTCCGGCCGCCCCGGCAGGTCGAGCCTGGCCTGCACCGGTTCGCAGCGGCTGACGATCCGGCCGCGGCGCAGCACGAACAGGCGGGCGGCGCGGGTGCGGATCGCCTCCACCGGGTTGCCGGCCTGGAGCACCACCAGATCGGCGTTGCAGCCCGGCTCCAGCCCGTAGCCGTCCAGATGCAGCAGCCTGGCCGGGTTGACCGTCACCGCGTCGAAGGCGGCCTTGATGCCGTCCTGGCCGGTCATCTGCCCGACATGCAGCCCCATCTGCGCCACCTCCAGCATGTCGCCGGAGCCCAGCGGATACCAGGGGTCCATCACGCAGTCATGCCCGAAGGCGACGGTCAGCCCTGCCGCCATCAGCTCCGGCACGCGGGTCATGCCCCGGCGCTTGGGGTAGGTGTCGTGGCGGCCCTGGAGAACGATGTTGATCAGCGGGTTGGCGATCACCCCCAGCCGCGCCTCCGCCATCAGCGGGATCAGCTTGGAAACATAGTAGTTGTCCATCGAATGCATCGAGGTCAGGTGCGACCCCGTCACCCGGCCGTGCAGCCCCAGCCGCTGCGTCTCGTAGGCCAGCGTCTCGACATGGCGGGACAGCGGGTCGTCGCTCTCGTCGCAATGCATGTCGACCAGCAGCCCGCGCTCCGCCGCGATCTCGCAGAGCAGCCGGACCGAGGCGGCGCCGTCGGCCATGGTGCGCTCGAAATGCGGGATGCCGCCGACCACGTCGACGCCCATGTCGAGCGCCCGGACCAGCAGCTCCTTCGCACCCGGCGCTCGGAGAACACCGTCCTGCGGGAAGGCGACCAGCTGAAGGTCGAGGTAGGGCGCGACGCGCTTCTTGACGTCGAGCAGGGCTTCGGTCGCCAGCAGGCGCGGATCGCAGATGTCGACATGGCTGCGGATCGCCAGCAGCCCGCGCCCGACCGCCCAGTCGCAGTAGGCGAGCGCTCGCTCGACGATGGCGTCCTGGGTCAGCTGCGGCTTCAGCTCGCCCCACAGCGCGATGCCTTCCAGCAGGGTGCCGCTTTGGTTCACCCGCGGCAGGCCGTAGCTGAGCGTGCTGTCCATATGGAAGTGGGCATCGACGAAGGGCGGGCTGACCAGCCGGCCGGTGGCGTCGATCTCACCAGCTGCCTCGCCCGCCAAGTTCGCTTCGACTGCGGCGATGCGACCGTCCTTGATGCCGATGTCGATGCCGCTGCGGCCATCCGGCAGGGTGGCGCGGCGCAGGATCAGGTCGAACATCAGCGTTCTCCTTTGCGGTACGGGATCATCAGGGCGCGCGGGTAGGAGGCCCGGCGGGCCACCAGCACCAGCGCCAGGATGCTCAGCAAATAGGGCATCATCAGGAACAGCTGGTAGGGCAGGACGCCGCCGCTCGCCTGCTGCAGCCGCAATTGCAGCGCGTCGAACACCGCGAACAGCAGGGCGCCGAGCAGAGCCTTGCCCGGCCGCCAGGAGGCGAAGACCACCAGCGCGATGCAGATCCAGCCGCGCCCGTTGACCATGTTGAAGAAGAAGGCGTTGAAGGCCGACAGGGTCAGGAAGGCGCCGGCCAGCGCCATCAGCGCGCTGCCCGCCACCACCGCGCCGATGCGGATGGCGGTGACGTTCAGCCCCTGCGCCTCGGCGGCTGCCGGATTCTCGCCGACCATCCGCACCGCCAGCCCGACCGGCGTGCGGTAGAGGACATAGGCGACCACCGCGACCAGCAGGAAGGCGAGGTAGGTCAGCGGCGTCTGGGCGAGCGCGCCCGGCAGGGCCAGCGGCTGGAACGGCTCGACGGTCGGCGGGGTGCTGGCCTGCGGCAGGACGAGGCGGTAGACGAAGTAGGACAGGCTGGTGCCGAGCAGGGTGACGCCGATGCCGGTCACATGCTGCGACAGGCCGAGCGGCACGGTCAGCGCCGCATGCAGCAGGCCGAGCAGCGCGCCGCAGGCAGCTGCGGCCAGCACGCCGGTCCACAGGTCTGCGCCCTGATAGACCGCCATCCAGCCGGCCATGGCGCCCAGCGTCATGATGCCTTCGATGCCGAGATTGAGCACGCCGGCCCGCTCGCACACCAGCTCGCCCAGCGTGCCCAGCACATAGGGGGTGGCGATGCGCAGCACCGCGGTCCAGAAGGCGGCCGACAGCAGGATGTCGAGGATGGTCGACAGGAAATCCATAACCCCTTACCCCCGCCGCAGCCGGTAGCGCGCCAGCAGCCCGGCGACCAGCATGCAGAGCAGGCTGGTTGCGACCAGGACGTCGGCGATGTAGTTGGGAACCGGCATGGCCCGGCTCATGGCGTCGGCGCCGACGAAGATGCCGGCGATGAACAGCGCGGCCCCGACCACCCCGATGGGGTGCAACTGGGCCAGCATGGCGACGACGATGCCGCTGTAGCCGAAGCCCGGCGACAGGTCGAGCGTCAAGTAGCCTTTCAGCCCGCAGACCTCCGCCGCGCCGGCCAGCCCGGCCAACCCGCCCGACAGCAGGGCGGTGCGCAGCATGACCCGCGTCACCGGCATGCCGGCGAAGGCGGCCGCGCGCGGGTTGGCGCCGACCGCGCGGTTCTCGTAGCCCCAGATGGTGCGGGTGTCGATCAGCCACAGCAGCACCGACAGGCCGAGCGCGATGGCGAGCCCGGCATGCAGGCGGGTGCGCGCCACCAGCTTGGGCAGTTCCGCCGCTTCGGTGACAGGGGCCGACTGCGGCCAGCCCATCCCCATCGGGTCCTTCAAGGCCCCTTCCAGCAGCAGCGACACCAGCAGTAGCACGACGAAGTTCAGCAGCAGGGTGGTCACCACCTCATCGACGCCGAAGCGGACCTTCAGCACCGCCGGACCGAGCAGGGTGACGCCGCCCGCCGCCATGCCGGCGATCATCACCACCGGGATCAGTGCCCAGGCCGGCAGGTCGAGCATGCCGCCGCCGACCACCACGGCGGCCAGCGCGCCCATGTAGAGCTGGCCCTCCGCCCCGATGTTCCACAGCTTGGCGCGGAAGGCGACGGCGGCGGCCAGCCCGGTCAGGATCAGCGGGGTGGCGCGGGTCAGCGTCTCGGTCAGGGCGAAGCGGGAGCCGACGGCGCCCTCGAACAGCAGGCCGTAGGCACGCAGTACCGGCGCGCCGGTCCAGGCGACCAGCAAGGCGCAGAGCGCCAGCGCCGCCACGACGGCGCCCACCGGCGCCAGCAGCCGCAGGGCGAGCGGGGTATCGGTGCGCGGTTCAAGCCGCATCAACAGTCTCCGGCAAGATGTCGCGCAAAACGTCCCAATGCCCGGCCATCAGCAGGCCGAGCTGGCTGACCGACACCCGGTCATGCGGCAGCAGCGGGGTGAGCCGCCCGTGATAGGCGACAGTGACGCAGTCGGCCAGCGCCAGGATCTCGTCCAGATCCTCGGAGATCAGCAGGACCCCGGCTCCGGCGGTGCGGGCGTCGAGCAGCCGGCTGTGGACGTAGGACACCGCACCGATGTCGAGGCCGCGCGTCGGCTGGCTCGCCAGGATCAGGTCCGGCCCATGGGCCAGCGTGCGGCCCAGGATCAGCTTCTGCATGTTGCCGCCCGACAGCAGCTGCGTCCGTGCATCGGGACCGGGGCAGCGGACGTCGAACTCCTCGATCACCTCGCGGGCGTAGGCCCGCGCCGCCCCGCGCCGCAGCAGGCCGAAGCGTGAGAAGGCGGAGTTGTGGTAGCGTTCGGCGATCAAATTCTCCCACACCGCCATGGCGCCGACCAGACCGGCGCTGTGCCGGTCCTCCGGGATGCGGGCAACGCCGCGCCGGACCATGTCGGCGGGGTCGCCATGTTCCACCACGCTGCCCTTCAGGGACAGCCGGCCGGAGTCGGGGCGGGTCAGGCCGCTGACCAGTTCGGCCAGCGCCGTCTGGCCGTTGCCGGACACTCCGGCGATGCCGACCACCTGACGACGGTGCACCGTCAGATCGACCCGATCCAGCAGCGGACGACCATGGCCGGAAGCCACCGTGACGCCCGCCAACTCCAGCACCGGCTCGCCGGGGCTGAGCGGGGCGGGGGCCGGCGGCTTGACGCTGCGGCCGACCATCAGCTCGGCCAGCTTCGCACGGTCGGTGGAGGCGGTGGCGTGGGTGGCGACCAGCTTGCCGGCGCGCAGAACGGCGACGGTGTCGCTGGCGGCGAAAACCTCGTTCATCTTGTGGCTGATGAAGACGACGGCGAGCCCGTCGGCGGTCAGCTTGCGCAGGGTCTCGAACAGCCCGGCCGATTCCTGCGGCGTCAGCACCGCGGTCGGCTCGTCCAGGATCAGGATGCGGGCGTCGCGGTAGAGCGCCTTCAGGATCTCCGCCCGCTGGCGCTCGCCGACCGACAGCTCGCCGACCGGCGCGTCCGGCCGCACCTCCAGCCCGAAGCGCTGCGACAGGTCGAGCAGCCGGCGGCGGGCAGCACCCCGGTCGGAGCGCCAGCGCCACAGCGATTCGGTGCCGACGGCGATGTTGTCCAGCACCGACAGATTGTCCGCCAGCGTGAAATGCTGGTGGACCATGCCGATGCCGGCCTCCAGCGCCGCGCGGGGGGAGCCCGGCGGCAGCGGGCGGCCGAACGCCTCGATGGTGCCCTCGTCGGCGACGTAATGGCCGAAGAGGATGTTCATCAGGGTGGTCTTGCCGGCGCCGTTCTCGCCCAAGAGCGCCAGCACCTCGCCGGCGCGGAGCGTCAGCGAGATGTCGTCGTTGGCGAGCAGCGGGCCGAACCGCTTGGAGATGCCGGCGAGCCGGAGGACGACCTCCGGCCCACCTTTCATAGGGGATGACATCGGGATGCGCCGGGCGTCACATCGTCGACTTCGGCTCGGCATCGTTGACTTTCACGGTGAACTTGCCGTCGCGGATCTGCTGCTCGCGCTCCTTCACCTTCGCCTTGATGGCGTCGGGAACCTTCGACTCGAAGGTGCCGAGCGGCGCCAGGCTGGAGCCCTTGTGCGCCATCATGCTGTAGGGGCCGTAATCCTCGGCCTTGTAGCTGCCGGCCTTCACTGCGGCGATGGCGCGTTCGACCGACGGCTCCATGTGCCAGAGCGCGCTGGCGACGACGGTGTCGGGATATTGCGGCTGGGTGTCGATGACGTTGCCGATGGCGAGCACCTTGCGCTCCTTGGCCGCGTCGGACACGCCGAAGCGCTCGGCGTACATCACGTCGGCGCCGCGGTCGATCATGGCGAAGGCGGCTTCCTTGGCCTTGGGCGGGTCGAACCAGGAGCCGATGAAGCTGACCGAGAACTTGACCTGCGGGTTGACCTCCTTGGCGCCTTCCATGAAGGCGTTCATCAGGCGGTTCACCTCGGGGATCGGATAGCCGCCGACCATGCCGATGACGTTCGACTTGGTCATGCCGCCGGCGACCATGCCGGACAGGTAGGCCGGCTCCTGGATGTAGTTGTCGAAGACCGAGAAGTTCGGCTCCTGCGGCTTGAAGCTGGAGCCCATGACGAAGGCGGTCTTCGGATAGTCCTTGGCGACGGCGCGGGCGGCGCGCTCCACCCCGAACACCTCGCCGAAGACCAGCTGCTGGCCGGCTTCGGCATACTGGCGCATCACGCGCTCATAATCGGTGTTGGCGACCGACTCGGCCCAGACATACTCGATGTCGCCGCGGTCGGCGGCGGCCTTCAGCGCGACATGGATGCGGCTGACCCACTGCTGCTCGATCGGCACGGTATAGATGCCGGCGACCTTCACCTTGCTTTGCGCAAATGCCGGCAGGGAGCCGCCGGCCGCCGCTGCGAAGGCAACCGCGGCCACACCGCACAGCACCGCACGGCGCGTCATACCCCCGGCCGCCTTGCCAAAGACGTTCATCGCCCGATCCCCCATCCCCCGAACCGACATCATGAGTCCCCTTCGTCGCTGAGTATCGTTGGTCGCGTATCGTTGGCCGCCGTCACCGGCGGCAGTATGGCCGAGCCGCCAAGCTCATGAATACTCGGGAATGTGCCCGTAAATCCATGGACCCGTGCGGCCGCAATTTCGAATGCAACGGAAATGCCATCTGCTGGGAGCGCCGCCCATCTCGCCGGCAGATGCCTCCGGATGGTCAGAATGCTGGCATGTGATTGAATAAAGGGCAAATCTTCCTGACGATCCGGTCAGGATCGCGGCGCGTCGTCCTGCCGTGTCCCGTCGCGCTTGCGGGCGTCGCCGCGGCAGCGGTCGGAGCAATATTTCACCTCGTCCCACACCCGCTCCCATTTTTTCCGCCAGGTGAAAGGACGGTTGCAGACCGGGCAGGTCTTGGTCGGCAAATCGGCCTTCTTCACGCCCTTCATGCCGGGCCGCCGCCCAGGATCGCGGCGGGACGGCGCAGGACGGGGTCGAAGGGGTTCAACTGGCGGCTGATCGCAGCGGATTCGCGTTTCAGGATGTCGACCACCACCGGCAGCCGTTCCTCGTTCAGACGCTCGCTGATCGTGCCGACGCTGAGCGCCGCCACCGCGTAGCCGTCGCGGTCCAGCACCGGAACCGCCACGCCCGACATGCCGGGGAGCAGGCCGGTGGACCGGCTGGCATAGCCGAGATCGCGCACCCGCGCGATTTCCGTGCGCAGATAGACCTCGTCGATGATGCCGACGCCCTGCATGCGCGGCAGGTTGAAGCGGATGACCTCCTCCCGCTCCTCCGCATGCAGGAACGCCATGATGGCGAGGCTGCCCTGACCGACGCCCAGCGTCACCCGGCCGCCGATGTCGCCGGTGAAGGAGCGGATGGGGAAGGGCCCCTCGCTGCGGTCCAGGCACACCGCATCGAAGCCGCTGCGCACCAGCAGGAAGATGGTGTCGCGCAGGGTCGCCGACAGGCGCAGCAGGATCGGCCGGCAGATGTCGCGCAGGTTGTTCGGGTTGCCGGCCTGCGCCGCCAGCCCGAACAGGTCGATGCCCAGCCGGTAGCGCTTGGTCGCCTTGTCCGCCTCCGCCATCCCCTCTTCCACCAGGATCTTCAGCAGGCGGTGGACGGTCGGCGGGGTGAGGTCGAGCGCGCGGGAGATGTCGGTCAGCCGCGCCCCCGCCTCGTTGGAGGAGGCCAGCAGGCGCAGGATCGCCAGCCCGCGTTGCAGGCTGGACTTACTGCCCGCCTCGTCGCTGCCGGCAGTTTCGGCGCCGGCGCTCTCGACACCCGCACTCCCTTTTGCCCTGCGGCGGAGGTCGGCGGTCATGTTTGGCTCCGTTCTGAAAATCGGTGATGTTGGCCGCCCCATCTATTCCGGATATCGGAAGCTTTTGCAAAATCTTTTCTGTTGGTGGAAAAAGCGGATTGACGCGACAGGGGGTGCGGCGGAACCATTCGGGCAACAGGTGAGGCCCGGAGACCGAGGCCAATTGTCGCAAGAGGGAGAATTCCCCCCGTGTCGTTCCTCGAATTGAAAAACATCACCAAGCGTTACGGCCCGCTGACCGCGGTCGGCGACGTGTCGCTGTCGGTGGAGAAGGGCGAATTCGTCTCGCTGCTCGGGCCTTCGGGCTGCGGCAAGACCACGACCCTTCAGATGATCGCCGGTTTCGTCGAACCGTCGGCCGGCACCATCCGGCTGGACGGGCGCGACATCACGCGGGCCAAGGCGAACAGCCGCGGGCTGGGCATCGTGTTCCAGAGCTACGCGCTGTTCCCGCACATGACCGTGTTCGACAATGTCAGCTTCGGCCTGGAGATGCAGCGCGTGCCCAAGGGCGAGCGCAAGCCGCGGGTGGAAGAGGCGCTGTCGCTGGTCCACCTCTCCCCCTACGCCAAGCGTTACCCGCGCGAGCTGTCGGGCGGCCAGCGGCAGCGCGTGGCGCTGGCCCGCGCGCTCGTCATCCGCCCGCCGGTCCTGCTGCTGGACGAGCCGCTGTCGAACCTGGACGCCAAGCTGCGCGAGGCGATGCAATTCGAACTGCGCGAGATTCAGCGCAAGGTCGGCACCACCACGGTCATGGTCACCCACGATCAGGCGGAAGCCTTCTCGATCAGCGACCGCGTCGTGGTGATGGAGGCCGGGCGCATCACCCAGATCGACCAGCCCTACCGCATCTACGAGCACCCGGAGACGGAGTTCATCTCCCGTTTCGTCGGCAAGACCAACCTGCTGCCGGGCAAGGTCGTCACCGCGACCGGCGCCGGCGCCACGGTGTCGCTGGCCGGCATCGCCGTGCCGGTGGAAACCCCCGGCCTGTCGGTGGGCGAGACGGTGACGCTGTGCATCCGTCCGGAAAAGCTGCATCTGGCAGCACCGGCGGGCGGGCTGCTGACCGGCCGCGTCGCCGACCGCTACTTCCTGGGCAGCCAGTGGCTCTATCACATCGACGGGCCGCTCGGCACGCTGATGGTGGTGACGCCGAACGATGGCTCCACCCCGGCGGAGCAGGGTGCCCCGGTCGGGCTGGACTGGTCGCCGTCGGTCGTCCGCGTCCATCGCGGCGCCATGGCGGAGGCGCCGGATGTTGCCCTTGAGGTGACGGGATGAGCGCAACCCTTCCCGATGCCGCCCCGGCCTCGCCGGGTGAGGAGACGCCGGAACGTCGGTTCCCGACCGCCCCGCTGTTCCTGTCGGGCCCGGCGGCGCTGCTGTTCGCAGCACTGGTGCTGACCCCGCTGTTCCTGACGGCGCTGCTGTCCTTCAACCAGTTCGACTATGCGACCGGGCGCACCGGCGGCTTTACGCTGGAGCATTATCTGGCGGTGGTGACCGACGAGTATTACCTGGAAATCTTCCTGCGCACCTTCCGGATCTCGGCGCTGGCGACCGCCATCTGCGTGGTGATCGGCGTGCCGGAAGCCTACATCCTCAGCCGGATGAGCAACCCCTGGCGCTCCATCTTCCTGCTGGTGATCCTGGCGCCGCTGCTGGTGTCGGTCGTCGTCCGCGCCTTCGGCTGGAGCATGCTGCTGGGGCCGGAGGGGCCGGTCAACGGGGCGCTGATCGCGCTCGGCATCGGCCGGATGAAGCTGCTCTACAGCGAGGGCACGGTGGTGGTGGCCCTGGTCCACGTCATGCTGCCCTTCATGGTCATCCCGGTCTGGACCTCCTTGCAGAAACTGGACCCGGCGGTGGAGCAGGCGGCGCTGTCCTTCGGCGCCTCGCGCGCCACGGCCATCGTCCGCGTGGTGGCGCCGCAGGTCCTGCCTGGCATCCTGTCTGGAAGCCTGATCGTCTTCGGCCTCAGCGCCAGCGCCTTCGCCATCCCAGGGTTGCTCGGCGGGCGGCGGCTGAAGATGGTCGCGACCGTGGTCTACGACCAGTATCTGAGCGACCTCAACTGGCCGATGGGGGCGGCGGTCGCCGTCATCCTGCTCGCCGCCAACCTGATCATCATGCTGACCTACCACCGCATGGTGGAAGGCCACTACCGCCGCCGGCTGGGGTGACGCCATGACCCGCAACGGACCCGCCGCCCTGTTCTTTCACACTCTCGTCGTCATTTTCATGCTGGCGCCGCTGGTGATCGTCTGCCTCGTCGCCTTCACGCCGGAAAACACCCTGTCGCTGCCGACCAGGGGCTTTTCGCTGCGCTGGTTCGAGGCGGTGTTCCACCATCCGGACTTCGTCCAGTCCTTCTGGAACAGCCTGTGGCTCGCCGTGCTGTCGGCGACGCTGGCGGTGGCGCTGGCGGTGCCGGCCTCGCTCGCCATCACGCGCTGGGAGTTTCCTGGCCGCGGCTTCCTCAATGCGCTGTTCCTGTCGCCGCTGATCATCCCGCATCTGGTGCTGGGCGTCGCCATGCTGCGGCTGTTCGCCGTCGTCGGCGCCGCGGGCAGCTTCGGCTGGCTGGTGGCGGCGCATATGGTGATCGTCACCCCCTATGTGATGCGCCTGCTGATCGCCGCCATCTCCGGCTTCGACCGTAGCGTGGAACAGGCCGCCTTCTCGCTCGGCGCCAGCGAGGCCACCGTGTTCCGCCGCGTCACTCTGCCGATGATCCTGCCCGGCGTCACCGGCGGCTGGCTGATCGCCTTCATCAACAGCTTCGACGAGCTGACCATGTCCATCTTCATCACCTCGCCGTCCACGGTGACGCTGCCGGTGCGGATGTACATGTACGCCACCGAATCCATCGACCCGATGATGGCGGCGGTTTCGGCGCTGATCATCGGCATCACCGCGGTCGCCGTGCTTCTGCTCGACCGTGTCTATGGGTTGGACCGCATCTTGGTCGGCCAGCACTGAGCGTCCGCTCCGGCCGTCCTCTCCTCGGAGACCAGTCATCATGGCTTTGCTGCAGCGTGTGGCCGAACAGGGCCGGCGCGTGGTCCGCTTCACCCTCGACGGGCGTCCGGTGGAGGCGCTCGAGGGCGACACCATCCTGACGGCCATGCTCACCAACGGCGACCGGCTGCGCCGGACGGAATTCGCCGACACCCCGCGCGCCGGCTTCTGCATGATGGGCGCCTGCCAGGATTGCTGGGTGCGGACGGAGGAGGGCGAGCGGCTGCGCGCCTGCGGCACCTTCATCGCCGACGGCATGCGCCTGTTGAGCGGCGGGGAGTGGACGCAGTGAGCGAATCTCTTCTCCCTCCCGTCATCGTCGGCGCCGGCCCGGCCGGCATCCGCGCGGCGGAACGGCTGGTCGCCGCCGGCCTGCGCCCGGTGGTGGTCGACGAGGCGGCGCGCTGGGGCGGCCAGATCTACCGCCAGCCTCCGGATGGCGGCTTCACCCGGCCGAAAAGCGCGCTGTATGGGTTCGAGGCCGGTAAGGCCGACGCGGTTCACCGTGCCATGGCGGCGATCCGCGACCGGGTCGACTACCGTCCACGCACGCTGGTGTGGAACTGCGAGGCAGGCGCGCTCGACCTGCTGAGCGATGGGGCGAGCGAGACTCTGCCCTTCAGCCATCTGATCCTGGCGACGGGCGCCACCGACCGCGTGCTGCCCTTCCCCGGCTGGACCCTGCCCGGCGTCTTCACGCTCGGCGGGTCGCAGGTCGCGCTGAAGTTCCAGGGCTGCGCCGTCGGCCGGCGGGTGGCCTTCCTCGGCACCGGGCCGCTGCTCTATCTGGTCGCTTACCAGTATCTGAAGGCAGGCGTCGAGGTGGCGGGGGTGTTCGACACCACGCCCTTCGCCGCCCAGGCCCGCGCCACCGCCGGCATGCTGCGCGACCCGGCGACGCTGGCGAAGGGGCTGCTGTTCGTCGGCTGGTTGCGCGCCCACGGCGTGCCGATCCACAACGGCGTCCGTCCGGTGCGTGCCGAGGGTGCGGAGCGGGTCGATGCGCTGGTCTGGCGCGATGCCCGTGGGCAGGAACGGCGCACCTCCTGCGACGCCGTCGCCTTCGGGCTTGGTCTGCGGTCGGAAACCCAGCTGGCCGACCTCGCCGGCTGCCGCTTCCGCTTCGACGAGGCCGACCGGGCCTGGCTGCCGGAGCGGGACGGGGCAGGGCGCAGCTCGGTTGCTGGCGTCTATCTGGCCGGCGATGGCAGCGGCATTGCCGGTGCCGACGCGGCGGAACTGGCGGGCGAGCGCGCGGCGCTGGCCCTGCTGGAGGATCGCGGGCTGCCGGTCGAAGCCGCAAGGGTCAAGGAGCTGGACGGTCGTCTCGCCCGCATCGCCGCCTTCCGCCGCAGCCTGTCGGCCGCCTTCCCCTTCCCGGCGGACTGGGCGGACGCTATTGCCGACGACACGATGATCTGCCGCTGCGAAGGCATTACCGCCGGTGCGGTGCGCGAGGTCGCCCGCAGCGGACAGGCCCGCGAGATGAACCGCGCCAAGGCGCTGACCCGTGCCGGCATGGGCCGCTGCCAGGGCCGCATGTGCAGCGCCACCACGGTGGAGCTGCTGTCCCGCACGCTCGGCACCGGGCCGGATGGGGTGGGGCGCCTGCGGGCGCAGCCGCCGATCAAGCCGCTGCCGGTCTCCGCCGGTGCCGAGCGGCGGGAGGTCGCGTGATGCGGGAACGGATCGAGTGCGATGTCGCCATCGTCGGCGGTGGGATCGTCGGCGGGTCGGCGGCGCTGTTCCTGCGGCAGGCCGGCCTGTCGGTGACGCTGCTGGAACGCGACTGGTGCGGCGCCAAGGCCAGCGGCGTCAATTTCGGCGGCGTGCGCCGGCAGGGCCGCCCACTGGAGCAACTGCCGCTGTCCCAGCGCGCCCACGCCATCTGGGGCCGCCTGCCGGAGCTGCTGGGCACCGACGCCGAATATATCCGCTCCGGCCATCTGAAGCTGGCGCGCAGCGAACCCGATCTTGCCTCCCTGATCGACTACCGCGAGCGCAGCCAGGGTTTCGGTCTCGGGCTGGAGATCGTCACGGGCGAGGAGTTCCGCCGCCGTTGGCCGGCGCTGGGCGACCGGGCCATCGGCGGCTCGCTCTGTCCGGAGGACGGTCACGCCAACCCGCGCCTCGTCTCCCCCGCCTTCGCCCGTGCCGCTGCCAGGCTGGGTGCGGTGGTGCGCGAACAGACGCCGGTCGACCGGGTCGAGAAGGACGGCGACCGCTTCGTCCTGCTCAGCGGCGACGTTCTGGAGGTGCGCGCCCGCTTCCTGCTGAACACCGCCGGAGCCTGGTCCCGGCGGGTGGCGGAAGCCTTCGGCGAGCCGGTGCCGCTGGAATCGCTCCATCCCAACATGGCGGTGACAGAGCCGCTGCCCCGTTTCCTCGACGTCAACATCGGGGTGGAGGGCGGCGGCGTCTATGGCCGGCAGGTGCCGCGCGGCAACATGGTGGTCGGCGGCGGGCGCGGCTTCGCGCTGGATGCCGACCGCGCCCGGCCGCAGCGCGACGCCGTGCTGACCCTGATGCGCGACGCGGCGGAGCTGTTCCCGCAGCTGCGCCACGCCCACGTCATCCGCTGCTGGACCGGGGTGGAGGGCTATACGCCCGACCGCAACCCGATCGTCGGCCCCAGCCGAACCACGCCCGGCCTGTTCCACGCCTTCGGCTTCTCCGGCGCCGGGTTCCAAATCGGCCCCGGCGTCGGCCAGACGCTGGCCGAACTGGTCACGACCGGCGGGACGCCGATGCCGCTGGAGCCCTTCCGCATCGACCGCTTCAAACCGACCGCCTAAGATCCCATCCCCAGTCTTCTCCCCTTGGCCTATTGGAGGACGTGCATGCCCACCTTGCGTTCCCTGTCGCTCACCGGTCTCGCCACGGTTGCCATCACGGCCGCCGCCGCCCTCTCCACCCCCGCTGCCGCCCAGACCAAGACGGTCTACATCGGCATGAATGGCGGCACGATGGAGAAGACCTACACCGAGAACGTCTTCCCCGCCTTCGAGAAGGCGACCGGCATCAAGGTGGTGGTGGTTCCCGGCACCTCGTCCGACATCCTGGCCAAGCTGCAGGCCCAGAAGGACAATCCGCAGATGCACGTCGTTTTCCTGGACGACGGGCTGATGTACCGCGCCATCGGCATGGGCCTGTGCCAGAAGATGGACAGCTCGCCGGTGCTGAACGACGTCTACCAGTCCGCGCGCCTGAAGGGCGACATGGCGGTCGGCGTCAACATGGGCATGACCGGTCTCGCCTATAACAAGGCGATGTTCGACGAGAAGGGCTGGGCGCCGCCGACCAGCTGGATGGATCTGGCTGATCCCAAGTACAAGGGCAAGATCGTCGTCCAGTCGGCCGCCAGCAGCTCCTTCGGCCTGCACGCCTTCCTGATGTACAACCGCATCAAGGGCGGCACCGAGGGCAATGTCGATCCGGGCTTCACCACCTGGCGCAAGACCATCGGCCCGAACGTGCTGGAATACATCCCCAGCTCGGCCAAGATCGCCGAGATGGTGCAGACCAACGAGGCGGCCATCTTCCCGCTGACCCCGACCGGCGTCGGCAGCCTGAAGGCCAAGGGCATCCCGGTGGAATACGCCCAGCCCAAGGAAGGCTCGGTCGTCCTGATGGTCGGCGAGTGCGTCGTCGCCAAGAACCCGGACAACGAGGCCGCGCAGAAGCTGGCCGCCTACCTGCTCGGGCCGGAGGCGCAGCTCGCCGCCCTGCAGTACGGCGCGCAGATCCCGTCCAACACCAAGGTCACCGCGCCGGCCGACGTCGCCGACGAGATGAACAAGTTCCAGGGCTACATGAAGAACGCCGTCACGGTGGACTGGGACGTCATCAACGAGAAGCGCCCGGATTGGAACCAACGCTGGAACAAGGAAATCGAACGGTAATCGGGACATGAAAAAAGGGGGCGGAAACGCCCCCTTTTCTTTTTGCCGAAACAATGCTTACTCAGCCGCCACCGCGGCGCGGCGCCGGGCCTCGCGGGACTGGCGGCCTTCCTTCAGCTTCTCCGACAGCAGGAACGCCAGTTCCAGCGACTGGCTGGCGTTTAGGCGCGGATCGCAGGCGGTGTGGTAGCGCAGAGCCAGATTGTGATCGGTGATCGCCTGGGCGCCGCCCGTGCACTCCGTCACGTCCTGGCCGGTCAGCTCGAAATGCACGCCGCCGGCATGGGTGCCTTCGGCCTGATGCACCTCGAAGAAGCCGCGCGCCTCGGCCAGAACCCGCTCGACGGGGCGGGTCTTGTAGCCGGTGGTCGACTTGATCGTGTTGCCGTGCATCGGGTCGCAGGACCACACCACCGTGCGGCCTTCGCGCTGGACCTTGCGCAGCAGCGGCGGGAACTTCTCCGCCACCTTGTCGGAGCCCATGCGCACGATCAGCGTCAGGCGCCCGGCCTCGTTGGTCGGGTTCAGGATGTCGATCAGGCGGATCAACTCGTCCGGGTCGGTGGTCGGGCCGCACTTCAGGCCGATGGGGTTCTTCACCCCGCGCAGGAACTCGACATGGGCGCCGTCGGGCTGGCGGGTGCGGTCGCCGATCCACAGCATGTGGGCCGACACGTCGTACCAGTCGCCGGTGGTGCTGTCGACGCGGGTCAGCGCCTGCTCGAACGGCAGCAGCAGCGCCTCATGGCTGGTGAAGAAGTCGGTCTCGCGGATCTGCGGGGTGGTCTCCGCGGTGATGCCGCACGCGGCCATGAAGGCCAGCGTCTCGTCGAGCCGGGTGGCCAGCTCCTGGAAATGCTCGCCGGCCGGCGACTTCTCGACGAAGCTCAGCGTCCACTGATGGACCTTGTGCAGGTCGGCATAGCCGCCCTGGGCGAAGGCGCGCAGCAGGTTCAGCGTCGCGGCGGCCTGGGTGTAGGCCTGCATCATGCGCTCCGGATCGGGAACGCGGGCGTCGCTGGTGAAGTCGAAGCCGTTGACGATGTCGCCGCGGTAGGACGGCAGGTCCACCCCGTCGATGGTCTCCATGTCGGCCGAGCGCGGCTTGGCGAACTGGCCGGCCATGCGGCCCACCTTGATGACCGGGATCGAGGCGCCGAAGGTCAGCACCACGGCCATCTGCAGCAGGACGCGGAAGGTGTCGCGGATGTTGTTGGGGTGGAACTCAGCGAAGCTCTCGGCGCAATCGCCGCCCTGCAGCAGGAAGGCCTGGCCGGCGGCGGCCTCGGCCAGCTTGGCCTTCAGACGGCGGGCCTCGCCGGCAAAGACGAGCGGCGGATAGGAGGACAGGCGCTGTTCGACCGCCTCGACCTTGGACAGGTCGGGATAAGTCGGCAACTGCTTCGCCGGTTTCGTCCTCCAACTGGCGGGTGTCCAACGCTCGACCATGACGCGCCTGCTCTTCCTTGACGATTGCGGAACGGGGGCCGGGCGGGCGGCGAACGACCGGCGGCTGAACCCGTGGGAGGTACTCTATAGCGCGACTCGAGGAAACTTTTCCATAGTTTCGGCTCCCTTGCCGGCAATGCTGTGCCGCGGGCATAGGCCGCCTGCCACCGGGGGTGATTTCAGATGAAAGGAAATTCGCGTCGGACCCTTGCGCTCCTGCCCGATGGGCAGGGACCGGATCGGCAGGGGCCGCTGGCGGCGGATGCCCGCGGCCTTTATACATCGGGGGCAATGGACCATCCCCCGAGAGGAGCCTTCCCGGTGAAACCGACATCCTGGCGGACAACGCGCCTGTCCTCCTGGGGGCAGGCCCTGGCGGTCTACCGCGACCCGCGCGTGCTGGCGATCCTGTTCCTCGGTTTCTCCGAAGGGCTGCCGCTGGCGCTGACCGGCGCCACGCTGAATGTCTGGCTGACCGAGCAGGGCGTCAGCCGGACCAACATCGGGCTGTTCGCGCTGGTCACCATGCCCTATGCGCTGAAATTCCTGTGGGCGCCGCTGATCGACCGGCTGCGCCTGCCGGTGATGACGCGGCTGTTCGGGCGTCGTCGCGGCTGGGCGCTGACGGCGCAGGCGGCGCTGATCGCGGCATTGCTGGGGCTTGGGACCACCGATCCGGGGCAGGATTCTGTGGTGGACCGCCATGTGCGCGGTGCTGGTCGCCTTCTGCTCGGCCAGCCAGGACATCGTGGTCGATGCCTATCGCGTCGAGGTGCTGGAGGAGAACCAGCAGGCCGCCGGTGCGGCGGTTCTGGTGCTGGGCTATCGCTTCGGCATGATGGCGGCGGGGGCGGGCGCCCTCTACATCGCGCAATTCCACGGCTGGCGCACGGCCTACGAGGTGATGGCCGGGCTGGTCCTGGTCGGTATGGCGACCGTCCTGCTGTGCCGCGAACCGAAGGAGCCGCCGCCGAACGCCCGCGAAAAACTGATCGCCGAATGGCTGGGCCGCCGGCCGCATCTGTCGGGCCGCAACGCCGTGCTTCTCGCCTGGATTTACGGTGCGGTGGTGGCGCCCTTCGCCCAGTTCACGGAGCGGCGCGGCTGGGTGGTGATCCTGGCCTTCATCGCCAGCTACAAGCTGGGGGAGGTTCTGGCCGGCCAGATGTCCTCGACCTTCTACATCAGCCTGGGCTTCACCAAGGTGGAAATCGCCAACGTCAGCAAGCTGTTCGGCCTGTGGGCGACCATCGCCGGCGGCCTGCTGGGCGGCTTGCTGGTGGGGAAGGTCGGCGTACTGCGCGGCCTGATGATCGGCGGCATCCTGCAGATGGTGTCGAACTTCGGCTATGTCCTGCTGGCCTGGAGCGGCAACGACGTGTCGATGCTGGCGGTCACCGTGGCGGTGGAGAATGTCTGCGGCGGCATCGCCACCTCGGCCTTCGTCGCCTACCTGTCCAGCCTGTGCAACGTTGCCTACACGGCGACCCAGTATGCGCTGCTGTCCAGCCTGTACAAGCTGGGCGGGGACCTGTTCGGCGCCTCGTCGGGCTGGCTGGCGGAGCGGATGGACTGGGTCAGCTTCTTCCTGCTGTCGATGGCCGGCGCCATTCCGGCCCTGTGCCTGCTGACCTGGCTGATGGGCCTGCACAGGCGCGAGGAAGAGGCCGCCGTCCCCGCACAGTGACGGGGACGGCGATGCCGGAGGAGCCTGTTATCAGCCTCCGCCATTAGCCTCAGGTGGTGCTCTTGGTCTTGCCGGCGCCCGGCCCGGCGCCCAGGTCGGCGCCGGTCAGCGGATCGGAGTCCGGCTTCGACATGGTGCGGGCGGCCACGGCATTGACTGCCGCCAGTTCCGACGCGGCGAGCTTGACCGTCGGGTTGCCGTCGCCGCCGTTGACCGGGGCGTCGCCCATCTTGACGTCCACGAACTCCCACTGGGCGCCCTGGTTCCAGGGGCCGCGCATGTCGCCCTCGCCCTGGCTGGTGTTGTAATACTTGTCGGTGTATTCCGGTTTGCCCGGCAGTTTGCCCGGCGGGAAGTTGTTGTCGATGGCGTAGAGCGCTTTTTCGAAGCTCTTCTGATGGGCGATCTCGCGGGTCATCAGGAAGCCCAGTGCATCCTTCACGCCGGGATCGTCGGTGACGTTGATCAGGCGCTCGTAGATGATCTTCGCGCGCGCTTCCGCCGCGACGTTGGAGCGCAGATCGGCCGTCGGTTCGCCGATGCTGTCGATATAGCCGCCGGTCCACAGATGCCCGGCCGAATTCACCAGGGCCGGACCGCCGCCATACAGCAGCGACAGGGTGTGGCTGCCATTGCCCTGGGTGATGTTGGCGTACAGGTCGGCGGTCGCCTCCGCACCCTCGGCCAGCTTGCCCTTGGCGCCCTTGGTCAGCATCGCCACGATGGACCCGATGATTTCAAGGTGGCTCAATTCCTCGGTCGCGATGTCGATCAGCAGGTCCTTGCGGCCCGGATCCTCATCGGCCAGACCCTGCGTGAAATAGCGCATGGCCGCAGCCAGCTCTCCCTGCGGGCCGCCGAACTGTTCAAGCATCAGGCTGGCGAGCACCGGATTCGGCTCGGACACGCGGACCGTGTACATGAGCTTTTTGTTGTGCATGAACATGCGAGGAATTCCTCCTGGGTCAGATGGCCCGCCTTGCAGGGGCCGCGGATCGGGGCGACCGGGTCCGGACCGGATCGCTTCATGTCCTCAACCCAGGATTTTTAGAAGCGTTCCAGGAAGAATGCCTGTTTCGGAGTGCTATGCCGGATGGATCACAATGGCGGCGGGAACGATTGCCTTCCGTATAGAGGAAGCCCGTATAGGCCATGATCGTGAAGCAAAACGCCCACGCCGGATTTCACATCCGGGTGGGCGTCCTTGCCGACCGGTGTCTGAAGACACCGGCCTGTGTCGGCGGAGACCTTACTGCGCCTGGGCGCGGCAGGCTTCCAGGGCAGAAATAGCCTTGCGGGTGTCGTCGAGGTAATAGGTGTAGGCGTAATCGTCGCCCTTGCCGTCGATCTCCATGTAAAGCTCGCGGCCGTTCATCAGGGCGTCGATCGCCTTGGAGGTCGCCGGGATGCCGACGACGGCCATCGTCTTGTCGATGGCGGCACCCGGAACCTTGTCGCTCCACTTCTTGTCGACCGACAGGGAGATCGAGAGATCTTCCTTCTCCTTCAGCTTCCAGGCCGAATCGCCGAAGATCAGAACCATCGCCTGGCCCTTGTTGGTATAGGCCAGGGCGATGGTCGCGGTGTCCTTCGAGTCCGTCTTCCACTCCTGCGTGATGGCGCAGTCCTTGTCGATCTTGACGTCCCACACGCCGATCTTGGTCTGGGCCTGAGCCGCACCGACCGAGGCGAACGCCGCAACGCAGGCAGCCGCTGCAAAAATTCCACGCATGTTTGGAGCCATTCCCTGGAAAAATTGTTCGTGCCGCCATGGTAGGTACCACAATCGGCCAAGGTCCAGGGATTTCCGGTCCTTATTGGCATACACCGGGTGCCATGAGCGGAAGACTCCACTCATGGCCCCGTTGCGGAAGGTTTGCCGATGCCTTGCGGCAGGGCTGTCCGCTCAGATTTTCTTTTCCGGCTCCGCCTTCTCGCGCATCAGCACGAATTCCTCCGCGGTGGAGGGATGAAGCGCGATGGTGCGGTCGAAATCGCGCTTGGTGGCACCGCAGTTCAGCGCGATCGCCAGTGCCTGCATCATCTCGGGCGCGTCCATGCCCATCATGTGGCAGCCCAGCACGCGCTGGCTTTCGCCGTCCACCACCAACTTCATCAGCACCCGCTCGTCGCGGCCGGACAGGGTGTGCTTCATCGGACGGAAGCCGGCCTTGTAGATGTCGACCTTCGCGTACTTCTCCCGTGCCTGCATCTCGGTCAGGCCGACGGTGCCCAGCGGCGGCAGCGAGAACACGCCGGTCGGCACATTGTCGTAACCGATGTGCATCGGGTTGTCGTTGAACAGCGTCTCGGCCAGGGCGCGGCCCTCGGCGATGGCGATGGGGGTCAGCGCCATGCGGTCGGTGACGTCGCCGATGGCATAGATGTTGTCGACGGAGGTGCGCGACCACTCGTCGACCGGGATCGCACCGGCCTCGTCCAGGGCGATGCCGACCTCTTCCAGGCCCAGATTCTTCGTGTTCGGCCGGCGGCCGGTGGCGGCCATCACCAGACCGGCGGAATGTTCACGGCCCATATGGTCGGTCAGGGTATAGCCGCCGGGGCCCTTTTCCAGCTTCGCCGGCTTGCAGCGCGAGATGATGTTGATGCCGCGCTTGCTCATTTCCTGCGCCAGGGCGACGCGGATGTCGTCGTCGAAACCGTTCAGCAGATCGTCGCCGCGGATCATCAAAGTCACTTCCGCACCCAGACCGCGGAAGATGCTGGCGAACTCCACCGCGATGTAGCCGCCCCCGACGATCAGGACGGAGTGGGGAAGCGTTTCCAGATGCAGCGCCTCGTTGGAGGTCACGGCATGCTCCATCCCCTCCACCTGCGGCAGCGTCGGCCAGCCGCCGGTGGCGATCAGGATGTTGCGGGCGGTGTAGCGCTTGCCGTCGACCTCCACCGTATGGCGGTCGACGATCCGGCCGAACCCCTCATACAGGGTGACGCCGGAATTCTTCAGCATATTGATGTAGATGCCGTTCAACCGGTCGATCTCGCTGTCCTTGCGCGCGATCAGCGTTTCCCAGTCGAAGGACGGCATGGGCGCGCTCCAGCCATAGCCGGCGGAGTCCTCGAAGCCGTCGCGGAACTGGGCGGCGTAGACCAGCAGCTTCTTCGGCACGCAGCCACGGATCACGCAGGTGCCGCCGACGCGGCTGCCTTCGCAGATCGCCACCTTGGCGCCATAGGACGCAGCGCGCCGGCTGGCGGCGACGCCGCCGGACCCCGCCCCGATGGTGAAGAGGTCGAAATCGAACTCGGCCACGGCCGTCTCCTTCCGCAACTGGACCCTGATCCTGCAAACAATTCCCCCGGACGGTTCCTGCGAACGGTCGGGGGCCTGTTCACTGTGGACCGGCAGCATATGGGGAGGTGCGGGGTGTTGGGAAGCGCGCCCTCAGCGCAGCAGCATGTCCTGGATCAGGACTTGTCGAAGCTTCAGTGGGCGCATGGTCTTGTTGGCGACGTAGCGCAGCGCGTCCTTGATGTAGACCTGCCCGTCGGCCCCGCGCAGTTCGGCCGGATCGACCTCCAGCAGGCGCCGGCCCATGGCATCGGCGATGCGCGGCAGGTGGGGCGTCACCGCCTCCATCGGGGTTGCCGGATCGAATTCCAGCACGGCACGCAGCCGCAATTCCTGCAGGCGGCGGCCGTCGTTCAGCGTGATGGTCAAAGTGGGCAGGGCGGCATAGACGGCTGGCGAAAGCTCGACCCGCGCCGGAGGATGGGCGCCCTGGGCGGGGGCCGGACGCAGCAGCAGCACACCGCCGACCCCGGCGCCGGCAAAGGCGAGCATCAGACCCAGCAAGGCCAGGACGATCCGGTTCCCGGTGCCATCGAAGGAGGGCAGGCCGCTCCGGTTGGATTCGGCGAATTCCAATTCCGCGGACATTGCTGCCTTGCTCATTCCGCTCTGCCTGGATGTTGCCGACGAACCGGTGCGTGAAACCTTAAAAGCGCGGAAGTGGTAGGTCAAATAAAGGTATTTTAGTGGATTTTTCCTTTGATTGTCGAAGGACGGCCGGATTTCGACTGCGGACTTGCGGTGTAGCCTTCGGCGGCAGTCGATGTATTCAATGACGGCCGCAATCCTGCTTCCCGCAGAAAATGCAACGCAGCCATCCACCACGGGTTGGCCGGATGGGAAGCCTCTTCCCCCGTCCGGCCGGGACGTATAATGCTGGGATACCAACACAACCGGCCGGCTGCCCTGTCCGGGGGCCGGACCATGACGACGAAGCACTGCAACGCCATGCGCAGACCGATGCGTGGAACCATGTGCAGAGCCATGTGCAGACAGGGGCGAAAGGCGAGGGTGACGGGTATGAGCGACACCGACAACCGTTCAGCTGGCAACCAAGCGGCCGGCAGCCGGAAGGCCGGACATGGGCCGACGGCTCTTCTCCCGCCCTCCGCCTCGGTTCCCGACTGGACGGACACCTATTTCCGCCGCACGAAGGAAGCGGTGGGCAAGTTCGGCGACAAGACCGTGACCTACGCCATCTTCATGCGGCGTCCCGTGGTCTGCGCCCCGCGCCTTGCGGTGGAGTGGCTGGAGGCGGTGGCGCGCGAACGCAACACCGGCTTCCAGATCGAGCTGAACTACCCCGAGGGCAAATGGGTCGGCGCCGGCGAGCCGATCATGTACATCACCGGCTCCTTCTACCATCTGGTCGATTGCGAGACGATCCTGTTGCAGAAGCTGGGTCCGGCCAGCGTCGCCGCCTACAATGCCTTCACCATGTGCGCCGACCTGCCGAAGGTCGCCTTCCTCGCCATGGACGCCCGTCACTGTGCCGGGACGGAGATGGCGGAGATGATGGCCTATGCCGCTTCCGTCGGATCCGACCGGGCGAAGCGCAAGGTCGGCGCCAAGGGCTTCATCGGCAACGCCACCGACGCCACCGCCCCCTATTTCGGTCAGGAGAAGGGCATGGGCACCATGCCGCACGCCCTGATCGGCTATGCCGGATCGACCGTGCGCGCGGCGGAGATGTTCCACGAGACCTTCCCCGACCTGGGCCTGACCGTGCTGGTCGATTATTTCGGCCGCGAGATCACCGACGGGCTGGAGGTCTGCCGCCGCTTCCCGCAACTGGCCGCCCAGGGCAAGCTGTCGCTGCGGCTCGACACCCCCGGCGGCCGCTTCGTCGAGGGGCTGGACCCGCCCGGCTCCTACGCCGTGCTGGAGCGACATGCGCCGCACGCCATCCGCGGCTATCGCGACGAGACGCAGCTGCGCTACCTGATCGGCACCGGCGTGTCGGCGGCGGCGATCCATTACGTTCGCGAACGGCTGGACGATGCCGGCTTCCCGGCGGTGAAGATCGTCGCCAGCAGCGGCTTCGGCCCGGCCAAGTGCCGGCTGATGGCGGAAGCCAACGCGCCGGTGGACATCATCGGCACTGGCAGCTACCTGCCCGAACGCTGGACCGAGACCTACGCGACCGCCGACATCATCGAGTATGACGGCGAGCGCCGCGTGAAGGTCGGCCGCGAGTTCCTGTTCCGGCGGTAGGGTCCTGTCTCACATCCCGGATCCCCTCTCCCCCCCGGGGAGAGGGTTAGGGTGAGGGGGATCCGCTTCGTGGCTCTCTTCGGCTACGCCGACCCCCCTCATCCCGACCTTCTCTCCAGGGGGGAGAAGGAGTTAAGTGCACCTCACCCCAGACGCTTCGCGATCAGCGGCCCGCGCGCGGGCGCCGTGTCCGTCACCGTGACCGACGCGCGCAGGCGGCGTTCCGCCTCGTCGGCCTGGGCCTCGCTGCGGGCGTGCAGGATCGCCAGCGGACGGTCGCCCGGTCCGACCGCGTCGCCCAGCCCGGCCACCGCGTCGAAGCCGACGGCGAAGTCGATGGCATCGGTCGTTTTGGTCCGGCCGCCACCCAGCGCAACCACCGCCATGCCGACCCCGCGGGTGTCGATGGCGCCGACGAAGCCAGCTTGTTCGGCGAACAGCGGGCGGACGATGGGCGCGCGTTCCAGATGGCGGTCGGGCTGCTCCAGCAGGTCGGCCGGCCCGCCCAGCGCCGCCACCATGCGGGCGAAGCGCTCCGCCGCTTCACCGCTGGCGATGGAGCGGTCGGCCATCGCGCGGCCCGCCGCGGCGTCCGGCGCCAGCCCGGCCAGCGCCAGCAGTTCGGCGGCCAGCGCCGCCGTCACTTCGTAGAGCCGCGGGTCCGCCGGTTCGCCGCGCAGGATGGCGAGGCATTCCAGCATCTCCAGCGCATTGCCGGCGCTGCGGCCCAGCACCTCGTTCATGTCGGTCAGCAGGGCCACCGCCGGCAGGCCGGCTCCCTTCGACACCGTGACGATGCTATCGGCCAGCGCCTCGGCATCCGAGAAGCGCTGCATGAAGGCGCCGCTGCCGAACTTCACGTCCATCACCAGCGCGTCCAGCCCGGCCGCCAGCTTCTTCGACAGGATCGAGGCGGTGATGAGGTCGAGCGATTCGACCGTCGCCGTCACGTCGCGGATGGCGTAGAGCCGCTTGTCGGCAGGGGCAATGTCGTCGGTGGCGCCGATCACGGCGCAGCCCACCTCCTTCACCACCCGGCGCAGCAGCTCGTTGTCGGGCTTGGCGCGGTAACCGGGGATGCTCTCGAACTTGTCGAGCGTGCCTCCGGTGTGGCCGAGGCCGCGGCCCGACACCATCGGCACGAAACCGCCGCAGGCGGCCAGCATCGGCGCCAGGATCAGGCTGACCTTGTCGCCGACGCCCCCCGTGGAATGCTTGTCGATCACCGGACCGGGCAGGTCGAGCGACCTCCACTCCATCACCGTGCCCGAATCGCGCATGGCGCGGGTCAGCGCCACCCGTTCGTCCAGGCTCATGCCGCGGAAGAAGACGGCCATGGCGAAGGCCGATGCCTGGGCCTCCGACACGCGGCCGTCGGTGAGGCCGCGGACGAAGTCCTGGATGGTGGCGGCGTCCAGCGGCTGGCCGTCGCGCTTGGCGCGGACGATTTCCTGCGGAAGCATGCCTCAGTACCCTCCCGCCGGGGCAGGCTCGCGTTCGCCCTCCCGTTCGCCGTCCTGCTCGCCATGACCGGCGGCCGACAGCAGCGCGTCGAGCAGGCTGGAGGCTCCGAAGCGGAAGGTCTGCGGCGTCGCCCAGCCATCCCCCAGGATATGGTCGGCCAACGCCAGATAGCGCGCCGCCTCCGCCGCGTCGCGGATGCCGCCGGACGCCTTGAAACCGACCTTCTTTCCCGATTCATAGATGCTGTCGAGCATCACCGCCGCGGCCGGCAGGGTCGCGGCCGGCTGAGTCTTGCCGGTGGAGGTCTTCAGGAAGTCGGCGCCGGCGGCGATGGCGTCGCGCGAGGCCCAGGCCAGCAGGTCGGCGTCGGGGAAGGCGCCCGATTCCAGGATCACCTTCAGCAGCACCTTGTCGCCGCAGGCCTCGCGGCAGGCCTTCACGACATTGATCGGCTGGGTGCGGGCGCCGTCGATGAAGGCCTTGTAGGGCAGAACCACGTCGATCTCGTCGGCCCCGTCGGCGATGGCCCGCCGGGTCTCCGCTGCCACCGAGGCGGCGTCGGCCTCGCCGGTCGGGAAATTGACCACGGTGGCGATCTTCACCGGTGTGCCCTCCAGCGCCTTGCGGGCGGTGGGGACGAAGCGCGGCCAGACGCAGACGGCGGCGACCGGCCCCACGGGCGTGACGGCGCGGGCGCAGAGATCCTGCACCACGCGGTCGCTGTCGTCGCCGTTCAGGCTGGTGAGGTCGAGCATGCCCACGGCACGGCGCGCCAGATCGGCGTCGGACGGGGCGTTGGCGCTGGCGTCCAGCGCGCTTTGCAGGTCGGCAGACAGTTTCATGACCGGGACCCGTCCTTCTCATGCAGGCGTTCGAGGAAGCCGACCAGCAGGCGCTCCAGGTCGGCGGCTGCCGCCGAGGCGGCGGTCAGGGTCTGGTGATGGTCGACCGGCCCGTCGCCGAGCCCGACGCCCAGATTGGTGACGACGGCACAGCCGACGACCCGCAGGCCGCAATGGCGCGCGACGATGCATTCGGGAACGGTGGACATGCCGACCGCGTCGGCGCCCAGCAGCTTCATCATCCGCACCTCGGCCGGCGTCTCGAAGGACGGGCCGGGATAGGCGGCATAGACGCCTTCCGCCAGATCGATGGACAGGCCGGCGGCGACATCCTTGAGCAGGCCGCGCAGTTCCGGATTCCAGGCATCGGTCATGCTGGGGAAGCGTTCGCCGAAGGCCTCGTCGTTCGGACCGGTCAGCGGGTTGCTGCCCAGCAGGTTCAGATGGTCGCTGATCGCCATCAGCCGGCCGGGTCCGACCTCCAGCCGCAGGGAGCCGACGGCGGCGGTCAGCACCAGTGTGTCGCAACCCGTCAGCTTCAGCGCCCGCACCGCGGTCTTCAGCGCATCGAAGCCGTTGCCCTCATAGGCGTGGACGCGGCCCTGCATGCAGGCGACCTCGACCCCGCCGAGCTGTCCCACCACCAGCCGACCGGCATGGCCGGACACGCTGGGGATCGGGAAACCGGCGATGTCGGTGTAGGGAATGGCAACCGCGTTGGCGATGCGGTCGGCGATGCCGCCCAGGCCGGAGCCCAGCACGATGCCGACCCGCGGCCGATGGCCGGAGGCACGGTGGAGGATGTCCGCGGCGGCGCGGGCTGCGGTCATGTCGGGAAACTCCGCTCAGAAGGCTAAATTGGTGGGGCCGAAGGATTCGGGCAACAGGGTTTCCAGCGGAAAGCTCCGCCGCAGGCCGGCCGGGTCGCAGATGTGGATCGGCGTGTCCGGGGATGCAAATTCGCGGATGCGCTGGCGGCAGCCGCCGCAGGGGGTGCAGATCTCCTCCGCCCCCGCCTCGCCACCCATCACGACGATGGCGCGGATGCGGCGGTCGCCGGCGGTGACCATGGCGCCGATGGCGCTCGATTCCGCGCATTGTCCTTGCGGATAGGCCGCGTTCTCCACATTGCAGCCGGCGAAGATGCGGCCCGAGTTGCCGAGGATCGCCGCACCGACCTTGAATTTGGAATAGGGGGCATGGGCGTTCTCGCGCGCGGCGCGGGCCGCTTCGATCAGCTGCGGCAGCTCTGCGGTGTCGGCCATCGGCTCAGCGTTCCTTCACATAGGGGATGCCGCTCGCCTTGGGGGCGATGGCCTTGCCGACGAAGCCGGCCAGCAGCAGGACGGTCAGCACATAGGGCAGCATCTGGATGAACTGAACCGGGATGACGCCGATGCCCGGCAGGACCACGCCCTGGAGGCGGACCTGCACCGCGTCGGTGAAGGCGAACAGAAGGCAGGCGAACAGGGTCGGCCCCGGCCGCCATTTGCCGAAGATCAGAGCCGCCAGCGCCAGATAGCCCTTGCCGGCGGTCATGTCGCGGACGAAACCGGCGCCATGGCCGGTGGAGAGATAGGAGCCGGCCATGCCGGTCAACACGCCGGTGACCAGCAGCGCCTGATAGCGCAGCGTCGCCACCGACAGGCCGGCGGTGTCGACCGCCGCCGGGTTCTCGCCCACCGCCCGCAGCCGCAGCCCGAAGCGGGAGCGGTAGAGCACCCAATGGGTGGCGATCACCAGAACCAGCGTCACCCAGATCAGGATGTTGTTGCCGTTGAACAGCTCGCGGTAGACCGGCCCCAGCACCGGGATGCCGGACAGCGCCTCCACTCCCGGCAGTTCCACCGCGGGGATGCGCGCCTGGTTGGGCAGCAGCGGAGTCTGGCCGCCCTGCTTGAACCAGGCATAGGCCAGCGTCGGCGCCAGCCCGGCGACCAGGATGTTGATCGCCATGCCCGACACCACCTGATTGCCGTTGTGGGTGATGCAGGCGAAGCCGTGGACCATCGCCAGCGCCACCCCGGCGGCGATGCCGGCCAGCAGCCCCAGCCACGGGTTCAGCGTGGCTGAGGCGACGGCGGCGGAGAAGAAGGCGCCGGCCAGCATCTTGCCTTCCAGCCCGATGTCGACCACGCCGGCCCGCTCGCAATACATGCCGGCGAAGGCGGCCAGCACCAGCGGGGTCGCCACGCGGATGGTGGCGCCCAGAAGCTGCAGCGCCAGAAGCAGCGCGTCTTCCATCGCTCAGCTCCTCCCCGTTTCGGCGGCGGCGGTGCCGCGGCGGCGGAACAGCGCCTCCACCTGCGGCTTGAACAGGTTCTCCATCGCACCGGCGAACAGGATGACCAGACCCTGGATGACCATCACCAGCTCGCGGTTGATCGTGGGGTATTCAAAGGACAGCTGGCCGCCGCCCTGCGCCAGAACCCCGAACAGCAGGGCCGCCAGAATGATCCCGACCGGATGGTTGCGCCCCATCAGCGCCACGGCGATGCCGACAAAGCCGACGCCGCCGGTGAAGTTCAGGATCACCCGGTGCTGCACGCCCAGGATCTCGTTCACGCCGACGAAGCCGGCGAGCGCGCCGGAGATCAGCATGGCGATGACGATGTTGCGCGCCGGCGAGATGCCGGCATAGACCGCCGCCCGTTCGTTCCGGCCCACCGTCCGCAGCTCGTACCCCCAGCGGGTCCGGCGCAGGAAGATGTGGAACAGCAGACAGCAGGCCAGCGCCCAGAGGAAGGACAGGTTCAGCGGCGAGGCGGGAATCGCGATGCCGAACCAGCCGAGCGCCCGGTCCATCGACGGCAGCCAGACGCCGGGGTCGAACTCGCGGGTTTCCGGCGACTGGCTGCCGGGGCGGATCAGCACGTCCACCAGCAGCCAGGTCATGATCGACGCGGCGATGAAGTTGAACATGATCGTCGTGATGACGATGTGGCTGCCGCGCTTGGCCTGGAGCCACGCCGGGATGAAGGCCCAGGCGGCGCCGAACAGGGCCGAAGCCAGCACCGCCAGCACGGCCACCACCGGCCAGGGCCAGCCGGTCAGCGCCAGCGCCACCAGCCCGGCGCCGAGCCCACCCAGATAGGCCTGCCCCTCGCCGCCGATGTTGAACAGCCCGCAATGGAAGGCGATGGCGACCGCCAGTCCGGTGAAGATGTAGTCGGTGGTGTAATAGAGGGTGTAGCCGATGGCCTCGGGATATCCCAGGGCCTCCGACACCAGCAGCGACAGCACGTCCACCGGGTTCTCGCCGATCACCAGGATCACCAGCCCCGACAGCACGAAGGCGGCGACGAGGTTGAGAACCGGCAGCAGCGCATACCCGACCCAGCCCGGCACCGCGCCCGGCTGGCCCTTCCCCGATCCGCTCAGCAGCACCGGCATCTCCTGGATTGCCCCTTGCCGGGGATTCTTAACCGCCAATGCTCTGCCGACCAAGCGTTTCGTGATGTGAGAAAGCCAATGGGCACCGGGACTTGGAAGCGTCACAAAAGTCTTGCCGCAACGCAGCATTCTGGCATGCTTCTTACCCATAAAATTTTTATGGCTATGGAGCATGACCGATGCCGCTCGACATTCCGCAGACCTTCCGCCACCACGTCTTCTGCTGCGCCCAGCAGCGCCCGCCCGGCCATCCGCGCGGCAGCTGCGCCGCCAAGGGCGCGCATCCGCTGTGGCAGCGGCTGGATCAGAAAATCCAGGGCAAGGGGCTGGCCGACGTCGGCATGGCGATGACCGGCTGCCTCGGCTTTTGCTCCGCCGGGCCGCTGATGGTGGTGTATCCGGAAGGCATCTGGTACCGGCCGGAAACCCCTGAGGACATCGACGAGATCGTCAACTCGCATCTGGTGAAGGATAAGCCGGTCGAGCGGCTGGTGATGGTTCTGACGCGGTGAGGCGAGCGGGCGCTTCACGCCACTCCCTGAAAGTGCCGGCGCCTACCAGACCTGCGGTTGCGGCATTGGGACACAGGCGCATTTGCCCATAATGTGGGCATCTCCCGCCATTGCCGTTCCGAACCGATTTCATGACCGACGCCGAAACCGCCGACCTGCTGCCTGCCGAGGCCGATTCGGTTCCCTATGCCGTCGGCTGCTTCCTGGGCGCGATCCTGCTGTTCGCGGCGATGGACACGCTGATCAAGTTCCTGACCGCCGATTACCCGGTGCCGCAGCTGATGTTCGTGCGCTCGCTGGTCGCCTTCCTGCTGGTGGGCGGCTACACCCTGACCTGCGGCGGCGGGATCGCGGCGATGCGGACGCGGCGGCCCCTGGGGCATGTCTGGCGCGCCTTCGCCGGGCTGATCTCCATGGGATGCTTCTTCTATGCCTTCCGCGAATTGCCGCTGGCCGACGTCTATGTGCTGAGCTTCGCCGGTCCGCTGTTCATCACTGCACTGTCGGCGCCGCTGCTGGGCGAACCGGTGGGCTGGCGCCGCTGGGCCGCCGTGGTTGTCGGGTTCGGCGGCGTGGTGGTGATGGCGCAGCCGTCGGCCGGGGCGCCGCTGGTGCCGGTGCTGGTCGGGCTGTGCGCCGCCCTGTTCTATGCGCTGGCGGCCCTGGCCGTGCGCGGCCTGTCGCGGACGGAAACCAGTGCCTCCATCGTGCTCTACCTGCTGCTGACGACGACAGTGGTCAGCGGGGCTCTGGCCGTGCCGGTCTGGACGGCGCCGACCGCCTTCGCGCTGGGGTTGATGGCGCTGGTCGGGGCCATCGGCGCCGGGGCGCAGGTGCTGCTGACCCAGGCCTTCCGCCGCGCGCCGCCGGCGGTGGTGGCGCCCTTCGAATATACCGGCATGGTCTGGGCCAGCCTGTTCGGCTGGCTGGCGTTCGGCGACCTGCCGACCGTGCCGGTCCTGGCCGGCGCCATGGTCATCATCGGCAGCGGGCTCTACATCCTGCATCGTGAAACCATAGTGGCGCGCCGCCGGTTGGGTTCTTGACAGGACGGGGCCGGCGGCGACACTCTCGCCGCCTGTTCACGGCTGGGGTGCCCGTGCGGATGCCGGTTCGGCAATCGCAGGGGCTGAGACAACACCCATCGAACCTGATCCGGGTCATGCCGGCGAAGGGAGCCGACCGGAACCCGACGGACCCGCTGAAAGCTGCTGCGAAGCGCCCCGTCTCCTCCGCGTCGCCCCAACCGCCGGCGCGTGTTGAGGAGTATCGGTCATGCGGCGCGCGCTTCCCCTCCTGATCGGCCTGCTGGCCGCATCCTCCTGCCTGTCGTCCGTCTGCCTGTCGTCCGCTGCCCGTGCCGACGACACGCTGTCCTTCCCGGTGCTGGTGCCGCTGACCGGCTTCCTGTCGCTGGAGGGCACCAGCCAGCGCAATGGCGCCGTCCTAGCGCTGAAGCAGACGCCGGCCGGAATCGCCATCGCCTCGGAGGTCGTCGATACCGGCACCTCGCCCGAGGCGGCGGTGACGGCGCTGGAACGCGCGGCCGGCCGCGGCACGGTCGGGGCGGTCGCCGCCAGCATGCTCGGCACCCAGATGCTGGCGATGCTGCCGCTGGCGGGCGAGCTGAAGCTGCCTCTGGTCACCGTGTCGGGCACCGCCTCGATCACCGAGCAGGGCAATCCCTGGGTCTTCCGCTTCTTCCCCGGCGACGCGGTCACCAAGGCCGCCCATGCCCGTTATGTGGTGGAGGAGCTGGGCAAGCGGCAGCCGGCCGTCATCTACCAGACCACCGCCTACGGCCAGAGCGGCAAGGCCCATCTCGACGCCGCCTTCAAGGCGCTGGGCGTCACGCCCGTCTTCGAGGAGGGGGTGGATCCGGCGGCCAAGGATCTGCTGCCGGTGCTGACCAAGGCGCTCGCCGCCAAACCGGACGTGCTGGTCCTGCACCTGCATTCCGGACCGACCGCGCTGCTGCTGCGGCAGGCGGCGTCCAGCGGCGTGACCCTGCCCATCGTCGCCGGCTCCGCCATGCACCAGCCGAGCACCGCGGCCCTGCTGGAACCGGCGGAACTCAAGGGCGTCTGTGCAGAGACCGCGGCCTCGCCGATTTCCGGCGGCACGCCGGAGGTCAAGGCCTTCACCGACGCCTACCGTGCCGCCTTTGGCAAAGAGCCGGACGCTTTCGCGCTCGGCCAGTATGACGGCATGACCATGGTGCTGGAGGCGGTGAAGGCCGGCGCCCGGTCGCCGGACGCCATCCGCAAGGCGCTGTCCGCCGAGACGTTCCAGGGTCTCGCCATGACTTACAAGTCCGACGGCAAGGGCAACATGGCCCATTCCGCCGTCATCGTCTGCTATGACGGGGCCAGCCGGGTGCCGGTGCTGGCGAAGCGGTACGACGACCCGACGCTTGCGGCGAAGTGAACGGATGGCGGCGCTTCAACTGCTGGTCAACGGGGTGGCGCTGGGGGCGGCCTACGCCCTGGTGGCGCTGGGCTTCGTTCTGGTGCTGAACGCCACCTCGGCGGTGAATTTCGCCCAGGGCGATCTGGTGATGGCCGGCGGGCTGCTGGCGGTGGCGGCGGCGCCGCTGATCCCGCTGCCGGGCATCGTCCTGCTGCCGGTCGTTCTGGTGCTGATGGCGGCGCTGGGGCTGCTGCTGGCGCTGGCGGCCTATCTGCCGCTGCGCCGCCGGCCGCCGGTCTCGGTCTTCATCAGCACCATCGCGGTCGGCATCATCCTGCAGAACGGAGCCGCCATCCTGTTCGGGCCGGAGCCGCGCGCCGCACCGCCGCTGTTCGGCGACGATACGCTGCACATCGCCGGGTTGGCGGTGCCCGAGCAGTCGCTTGCCATCGTCGCGGTGGCGGGGCTGCTGATCGGGGCGCAGCAATGGGTGTTTGCCCGCACGCAGTTGGGCCGCCGGTTGCGCGCCACGGCGCAGGATCCGGAGATGGCGCGCGCCTGCGGCGTGCCGGTCACCACGATGATCCTGGTGACCTTCGCCATCGGGGCGGCCTGTGCCGGCGCGGCCGGGCTGCTGCTGGCCAACCGCTATTTCGTCACGCCGACCTCGGGCAGCGACCTGATCCTCAAGGCCTACATCGCGGTGACGGTGGGGGGCTGGGGCTCCGTGCCGGGCGCGGTGGTGGGGGCGCTGTTGATCGCGCTGTTCGAGGTGGGAGTATCGTTGGTGCTCTCATATCCGGCGGCGTTGGGCGCGCTGTATCTGACCTTGCTGGCGATTCTGGTGCTGCGTCCGCAAGGGCTGTTCGGCGAAGCGGTGCGGCGCCGTGGGTGAACGGCACTCTCCGGCCGAGACTGTCGCGCTGATCGCTGGCGCGCTTGCCCTGCTGGTCTATGCGCTGGCCTTCGCGTCCCCCTATGGCCTGCGCGTCCTGACCGTCGCCGGGGTCTATGCGCTGGCGACCTTCGGATTCCAGATCGTCTTCGGGCTCGGCGGGGCGCTGTCGCTGGCGCAGGGCGCCTTCTTCGGCGTCGGCGCCTATGTGACTGGTATCCTCGGCAGCCGCTTTGGGCTCCGTTTCGAGGTGACCTTCCCGCTGTCGATGCTGGTGCCGCTGCTGCTGGCCCTGCCGGTCGGTCTGGCGGTGCTGCGGCTGGAATCGCATTACTTCGCCCTGGCGACGCTCGGCATCGCCCAGGTCCTTCATCTGCTGGCCGTCAACCTGCCGGAGCTGACCGGCGGCTCCAATGGGCTGGCCGGGGTGCCGGCCGCGGTGCTGTTCGGCTGGGCGGTGCCGCGCGGGCTGCCGATGGCCGGGCTTGTGTGGGGGCTGGTCGCTCTCGGCGGGCTGATCGGCTGGCGGCTGGCGCGGGGTCGGCTTGGCCGGTCGTTGACGATGCTGCGCGACGACCCGCTGGCGGCGGCAACGCTGGGGCTCGATGTCGGGCGGCTGCGGCTGATCGCCCTCGGCATCAGTGCGCTGTTCGCCGGGGCTGCCGGGGCGCTCGCCGTCCACACCCAGCGCGTCGTCTCGCCGGAGGTGCTGGAATTCCCGGTCATGGTCTCCATCCTCACCATCGCCATCGTCGGCGGGCGGGGACGGATGGCCGGGGCGGTGCTGGGCGCCGTGCTGTTGCTGCATCTGCCGGAATGGTTCCGCTTCCTGGAGCGCGGCTATCTGGTCGTCTACGGCGTGGCGCTGCTGGCGACCGTGGTGCTGGCGCCGGACGGTCTCACCGGCCTGCTCGACCGCATCGCGGCCCGCCTGTTCAGCCGCCGGACGCGGGCTTCGGTCGAGTCGAAGGAGCCGCCGCGTCCGCAAAACTCGCCGGACGGGCTGGCAGTCGACGATCTGCGCAAGTCCTTCGGCGGTGTGCGGGCGGTGGACGGCGTGTCGCTGGAGCTGCGGCCGGGCAGCATCACCGGGCTGATCGGGCCGAACGGCTCCGGGAAATCCACGGTGATTAACCTGCTGTCGGGACTGGAACGGCCGGATGCCGGGCGGGTGCGGCTCGGCGGGCGCGACGTCACCGGGCAGCGTGCCGACCGGCTGGCCCGCGCCGGACTGGCCCGAAGCTTCCAGGCGGCGGCTTTGCCGACTGGTGCCGGCGTGCTGGAGGCGGTCGCCGCCGCGCGGCTTGCCATCGATCCCGACGCCCGTACGGCGGCGGCGCATGCCCGCTGGGCGCTCGACCGGCTGGGCGTCGGCAGCCTCGCCGGCCAGGGCTGCGACGGGCTGCCGGCGGCGCTGCGGCGGCGGGTGGAACTGGCCCGGTCGCTGGTCCGCCGGCCGGCGGTGCTGCTGCTGGACGAACCCGCCGCCGGCCTGACCGACGGCGAGAAGGCGGAACTGGCGGCCCTGCTGCGCGAACTGGCGCAGGAGGGCGTGGCGATCCTGCTGGTGGAGCATGACATGGGCTTCCTGTTGCCGCTTGCCGGCCGGGTGCTGTGCCTCGACCGCGGCCGGGTCATCTATGACGGGCCGGCCGGCGGCGTACGCCGGGATCCGGCGGTGGCCGCTGCCTATCTCGGCCGGGCGGTACCGGCATGAGCGCGCTGCTGTCCATCCGCGGCCTGAGCGCCGGCTATGGCGGGGCAAGCGCGCTCGACGAGGTGTCGCTGAGCCTTGCGGCGGGGGAGACGGTGGCGCTGCTCGGCGCCAACGGGGCGGGCAAGTCGACCCTGCTGAAGGCCCTGCTCGGCCTTGTGCCGGCGCGGGGGGAGCTTCGCTTCGATGGGGCGGACATCGGCGGCCTCGCCACCGAGGCGCGGGTCCGGCGCGGCATCGGCTATGTGCCGGAAGGGCGGCGGGTCTTTGCGGGAATGAGCGTGCGCGACAATCTGGAGGTCGCCGGCCTGCCCGCCGGACGCGACCGCGCACGGGATGTCGAGCGCGTCTTCGCCCTGTTCCCCGACCTTGCCCTGAAGAGCCGTGAGAGCGCCTGGCGCCTGTCCGGCGGCCAGCAGCAGATGCTGAGCCTGGGGCGCGCGCTGATGCGCCGGCCGCGCCTGCTTCTGCTGGACGAGCCGTCGCTCGGCCTGTCGCCCAAGCTGGCCGACGAGCTGTTTGCCGCCGTCCGCCGCATCGCCGACACCGGCACGGCCGTGCTGCTGGCCGAGCAGAGTGCTGCCCGCGCTCTGGCGGTCGCACCGCGCGCCGTGCTGCTGCGGCTGGGGCGCGTCGTCGGCGACGGGCCGGTGGCGGCGCTGTCGGACGAGAGGCTGCGCGAGACCTTCTTCGGCGGCTAGGCGCCTGCCTATGCGTGTCCTGTGCAACAGGTGTCTGTTTCGTGCCACAGGACGGGCGGTTGGACTTGCGGACGGGGGCAGGCGCGGATAGCTTCGCCGCCACAACCATCTATGGATTACCTCGTCATGACCGCCCGCTTCGCCGCATCGCTGTCCGCGCTTCTCCTGCTGGGGGTGGCGTCGGCTCCGGCGATGGCCGAACTGGTGCCGGTGCAGCCGACAATTCCTCCCGCCGCCTATTACGGACTGCCCGAGCCGGAGGCCGAGATCGTCGTTCCCGGCGGCCCGGTGCAGGACGCCAAGCCGGGCAGCGCGCCGAACTCTGCCCCGAACACTGCAGCGGGCAAGCCGGCCGCCAACCCGTCCGCTCCGGCCCCGGCCAAGCCCGACGGGCCGGGCGAGCTGATCGAGAGCTGGGACGGCGGGGCCGCCAAGAAGAAGGACGGCAGCTTCGCCTATTGCGTGGCGGAGGGGGAATTCACCACCGGCCATGTGCTGATGTTCGCGCGCAGCCCGAAGGGCGAGACCAACATCGGCATCGGCATCCCCGGCGCCGACCTGCCCAAGGGCGGCGAGTGGCCGGTGACCATCGAGGTCGACAAGAAGCTGAAGCGGGAGCGGACCGCCGTCGCGTCCCAGCCGGACATGCTGGTGGTCTCCAACGGCAAGGACGAAGAGCTGATCAACGCCCTGATGGGCGGCAACGAGCTGGTGGTGTCGTCGGCCAGCGACCGCATCGTCTTCAAGCTGGCCGGCACCAAGAAGGTGCTGGGCGACCTGAAGACCTGCGTCGACAAGGGCGGCAACGTTCCGCCGATCAAGGTCGCCGCCGGCCGCCCGGCGGACAAGGACCGCAAGAACCGCCTGCCGGAAGGGCTGGACAGCCTGCTGACCGCCGCCGGCGTCCATGACGCCGAGCTGGTGCCGATGGACAAGGTCCCGCAGGACCGCCGCCCGGCCGACGTCGCCTGGCGCTTCGGCCCCATCGTTGGCGGCATCCGCGAACGCGCGGTGGGCGAAGGCGCCAGGATCGACGAGCTGTCCGACAGCTTCGCCGAGGCTATGAAGCAGCGTTGCGAGGGCACGCCGACCGTCGTCCTGAACCAGTCCGAGCAGGCGGGGGCCGTCTGGCTGCGCACCGGATCGGTCGACTGCGCGATGCCGCAGGGCAAGCTGCACGTCACGTTGAACTTCCTGCTGTCGCAGCGCCGCCTGTTCACCGTCATCTTCCACGAGGCCGGCGAGCCCGACGTGCAACTGGCCGACAAGGTGCGCGACAACCTCGCCCAAGTGCTGCGCCGTGCCGGCCTCGCCCCGGCTCCCGCCGTCACCGACGCGACGCCTGCCCAACCTGCGCCCACTCAGGGTGCACCGGCCCAACCCGCACCGGCCCAACCCGCACCGGCCCAGACTGCACCGGCCCAGACTGCGCCGGCACCGGCGGTGCAAGCTCCCGCACCGGCTCCCGCTGCCCCTGCGGCCACCCCTGCGGCCACCCCTGCGGCCCCCGTTCCGCCGACGGTGAAGCCGCAATCGAAACCGCAACCGTCGAAGCCCTGACGGAACTCACGCCCTTCCGGCCCATTGACCCTATACGGAAGGGCCATCGATCAGCGTGACCATGCCTGACAACTCCGCGTCCACCGACGGCGTGGGCGACAACGCCCGCGCCGGAAGCGATCCCTATGCGGCGCTCGATGCCTCAGCCGCCACCACCGTGTCCGAGCGCTGGAGCGTGCGCAACAGCGCGCTCGCCGTGGTCGTGCTGGCCGCACTGGTCGGCGGCGTAGTCGGGCTGGCGGTCGGCCTGCTGCATGAAGCGGTGCTGTTGATGCAGACACTGGCCTTCGACCTGCCCGATGGCGAGCGGCTGGGGCAGGGCGCGCCGGACCTGCTGCGCACACTCGGCGTGCCGGTGGTGGGCGGTTTGCTGCTGGGCATCCTGTCACTGCTGGTGCGGCGCTGGCGCCCCAACGCCATCGTCGACGCGGTGGAGGCGAACGCGCTCTACGGCGGCAAGATGTCCCTGATCGACAGCCTGCGCCTGACGGTGACCACCGCCCTGTCCAACGCGTCGGGCGCATCGGTCGGCATGGAGGCGGCCTATACCCAGGCCGGCGCCGGGCTGGCCTCATCGCTGGGCCAGCGGTTGCGGCTGCGCCGGGCCGATCTGCGCACCATGGTCGGCTGCGGGGCGGCGGCGGCCATCGCCGCGGCCTACCATGCGCCGCTGGCTGGGGCCTTCTACGCTTTTGAACTGGTGTTGGGCGGCTACACCCTGGCCGTGCTGGCCCCGGTCGGAGCGGCGGCGGCGCTGGGGGTGGCGGCGTCGGCCCTGCTGACCGGCGGCGAGGTGCCGCTGGCGCTCGGCCGGCCGGTGGTGATCGCCGGCTGGGATTACGCCGCCTGCGGTGTCGTCGGCTTCCTGGCCGGCTGGCTCAGCATCCTCGCCATGCAGGCGGTGACGGTGGCCGAACGCGGCTTCAACCGCCTGCCGGTCCCGCGCTGGATGCGCCCGGCCATCGGCGGACTGATGGTGGGCGCGCTGGCGCTGGCGGTTCCGGCGGTGATGGGAAGCGGCCCCGGTGCCGTCCCGCCGGAACTGGCGGGCGGCGCGCTGGCGCTGGCCCTGACGCTCGCGGCGAAGATCCTGGCATCGGCGGTGTCGCTGGGCTCGGGCTTCCGCGGCGGCTTGTTCAGCGCCTCGCTGTTCATCGGCGGTTTGTTCGGCGGCCTGCTGGGTCAGGCCATCGAAACTTTTCTGCCGGGGCTGGGGATCGACGGCGGCCTGCTGCTGCTGGTCGGCATGGGGTCGGTCGCCGCCGGCGTCGTCGGCGCGCCGGTCACCATGGTGCTGCTGGTGCTGGAGACGACCCAGGATTCTGTGGGCGGCGTCGGGCGTGCTGATCGGGGTCGTGCTGTCGACCACCGTGGTGCGGCAGGCCTTCGGCTACTCCTTCGCCACCTGGCGTTTCCACCTGCGCGGCGTGCCGATCCGCGGGGCTTATGATGTCGGCTGGCTGTCGGAGCTGACGGCCTTCCGGCTGATGCGGCGGGACGCCAAGACGGTGCCGGCCACCCTGACGGTGGAGGCGCTGCGCCGCCTTTATCCGCTGGGCTCGACCAAGGCGGTCTTCGCCGTGGACGAGATGGGCCGCTATGCCGGGATGGTCGACATGTCGGTCGTCCACGATCCGGAACAGGACACCGCCGCCACCGAAACCCGGGTCGAGTCGCTCGCCAACAAGGCCGACGCCGTCCTGATGCCCGGCGATGACGCCCGCACCGTGCTGAACCGCTTCGGCAGCGAGGAGGTGGAGGCCCTTCCGGTGCTGTCCTCCCCCACCGACCGGCGGATCATCGGCTATGTGACGGAGTCCTTCGCGCTGCGCCGCTATTCCCAGGCGCTGGAACGCCAGCGCGGCGAGGATCTGGGCGAGCGGGGGCTCTGGGGCCGGGACTGACCGGAAAAAGACAGCAACGCTAAAACGACATCGCCGGCCCTGTGACGCCGCGGCGGCTGCCTGCCGTCGCGATGCCCCGGAACCGGCGATGCGGGTACCGTACTGGAGACGAGGTTACTGCTGGGTGCCGGTCGTGCCGGTGGCGCCCGGCGTGGTGGTGGCACCCGGCATCGTGTTGTTCGTCGTGCCGGTCGTCCCCGTGGTGTTGCCAGTGGTGGTGCCGGTCGTGCTGCCCGAGGTGGCCTGACCGGTGCTGCCCATGTTCAGGGCGGACATCGTCTGCTGGTCGGCACGGCCGGTGACGCGCAGGCCGTTGTCACGCTGGAACTTCATCAGGGCGCTGCGGGTGCCGGCGCCCCAGAACTCCGTCGACGGCGATGTCGCGGCCGTCGTTGCGGTCGTTCAGCGCCTGCTGGAGTTCACGGACCTGATCGTGGCTCAGCCGGGTGCTGGAGGCCATGCTGCCGGAATGGTGGGCCGACGACCGGCGCGTGGAGCTGCCCGAGGTCTCGTCCTTCACTTCGGCCGTGGCGCGGTCGGTCACGCGGTCGGTCTTCTTGCTCAGGCTCTCGTCCATGGTGTTGCCGGCCACCGCGCCGCCGACGCCGCCGACCACCGCACCGACCGGACCGCCGACGACGGCACCGGCCACGGCACCCGTGCCGGCGCCGGTGGCCGTCCGCGAGGTTTCGGTGCTGCCGCAGGCGCTGAGCGCGAACAGGGCGCCGGCCGCAGTGGCGGTCATGACGATCTTCGAAATCCCACGCATGGTTGCCATCCTTCTCGATTACGATTCGATGTTGGCGACCCGCCGCCCGGTGCGGCCTGTACTGTCCTGCCGCACGGCAAGCGACAGCTGGGTCATGTGAAGAACAATCAACAGCGGGCCTTCTTGTTCCCTGATGTCGCGTCACGATTTTCCGCATACGCCGTTTACCATGGCGCAAACGGAGGCTCGGCCGGAGTAATACTCCGCCACTGCCTGGGGCCGCTCGCCCGACATGCGCCGGGGAATCGCTCTGGACGTTGCAGCGACAGGCTTTCCGGCGCGATGACGATGAAAGAGGTGCGGCGAGGTGTGTCGTCCTCTTCATCCGCCCGCAATTCGGCCTCCCCGATAACGGGTTGGTTTCCACACCCCTCCCGAGAAGGGTTTAACGCTTTTCCCCTCCGACGCCGCGTTGGAAGCATTCCCCCATCGCGTTGGACACCCGGCCGGCGAAATTGACCATGGTTGGGCTACATCCGTCGTGGCGGTGCCGGACCCAAGGTAGTCAGGCACCGTAGCGATTCGTCTGCTGACCCCCACCGGGGCCGCTTCCACACGGGCGCTGGAGCCCGCGACAGCAGGAGAGGCGAGGGCTGCATGCAGCAACGTCAGACACGCGACGCCCGGCTCGATCTTTTCAAGGGCGTGGCCCTTCTGATCATCTTCATCAACCATGTCGGCGGGAATCCGCTGGCGAAGCTGATGCCCGCCCGTTTCGGACCGTCGGATTCGGCCGAGATCTTCGTCTTCATCTCCGGCTATGCCATCGCGCTCGCCTATGGCCCGGTGCTGGCGGAGCGCGGGTTCGCGGCCTGCCAGCGCAAGGCCCTCGACCGTTGCCGTCAGCTTTGGGTCGCCAACATCCTGACCATGCTGGTCAGCGCGCTGGTGGTGGCCTTCGCCGTATATATCGGCGATCTGCCGATGGAGGCGTCCAATCGGCTGGAAAGCTTCGCACCGCTGTTCGACACCCCCGTCACGGCGATGGCGTGGACCCTGGTGCTGATGTATCTGCCCTTCGCCTTCGACATCCTGGCGCTCTACATCCTGCTGGTGGCGGTGGCGCCGCTGTTCCTGTGGAGCTATGCCCGCTTCGGCTATGCGGCGGTCGCGCTGTCGGTCCTCCTCTATCTGGTGGCGCAGGCGGCCCCCGGGCTGGTGCCGCCCAACCTGTGGGACGAGGACTGGAACTTCAGCCCGCTGGCCTGGCAATGCGTGTTCTTCCTCGGCACCGCCCTGGCGCTGGTGGTGCGCAGCGGGCGGGTCCGGCTGCCGCAGTCGCGCTGGCTGCTGACGGCCGTGCTGGCGTTGCTCGGCGGCATGGCGGTGTGGAAGTTCGCCGCCTCCGACATCGGCCATGCCGTGACGCCGGCGGCGTTCCGGGGCTGGCTGCCGGAGGAGTCGATCCCCTGGGCCGACAAGGACACGCTGGGGCCGATGCGGCTGCTGCATTTCCTGGCGCTTGCCTGTGCGGCGGCCCTGCTGGTGCCGCGGGATGCGGGATGGCTGCGCTCCGCCCCCGCCCGCCTGCTGGTCGCCTGCGGCCGGCATTCGCTGCCGGTCTTCTGCGTCGGCGTGGTGCTGTCTATCGCCGGCTCCGCCCTGCTGGTGGCGGAGGATGGTGCCCTGATGGTGCTGGCGGTCAATCTGGTCGGGGTCGCCGCGCTGCTGGCGCTGGCACTGGTGCTGGAGCGGCGGCGGACCCGCCATCAGCCGTCGAAGCCGGCGGTGCCGTCCGCGGTGCCCGAAACGCCTTAAAGTCCGCGGGAGCCAGCTACGGCCGGGCGTCTTGAATCCTGCGCCCGCTGAGCGCATAATTCGACCATGCAAGTCAACCCGGCCATACCGTCCTACCAGACGCTGAAGCCAACCCCGCAGCTGACGCCCGCGGCGCAGGTCGCCATGTCTCCGGCGGTCCAGGCGGCGCAGCAGACCGCCCCCGCGGTGCGGACGCAGACCGTCTCGGCTCCCCAGGCGGCCGGCAAGTCCGACCAGACCCGCGACGCCCGCACCGCCACCCAGGGCAATCAGGCGGTCGACACCACTGCCGGCACGCTCGCCGCCCGGGTGAATGCGCAGGGCTACCAGCCGCGCGGGGCTCTGCTGAACCTGTCGGTCTAAGCCAAGATCGCTCCAACAAGGAAAAGGCGGCGGAGGGCTTTCCCTCCGCCGCCTTTTCCTTGTTGGAAAACTCAGTGCGACAGTTCGCTCAGCGGACCCTTGCCCTTGACGGTCTCGTAACGGCCCTTCTGCCACTTCTCCAAGCCCTGGAGCTGCTGTTCGGTCATGTCGAGGGTGAGCTTGACGCCCTTCATGTGCAGCTTGTTCAGCGGCAGGACCACGTCCTTGTCGCTGACGTCGATGGTGTGGTCGACGTCGATCACGGCGTAGAGCTTGTTGTCGTAGCGGACGATGTCTTCGATCTCCGCCATGTTCTCGCCCTTGGCGCCGTAGATGTCCTTGCCCTTCAACTGGTCGACATGCAGCTTCATCAGAGCCGGGTCGACGCTGTCGTCGATTGCCGCAACCGACGGGTTGTTCGACTTGGTCACGCTGTGGTCCGAGGCGGCCAGCGCGGGCGTGGCGGCGAGCAGCGCGGCGGTGCAGCCCAGAACGAGATAGCGTTTCATCGGTTGGCTCCATCTTTCGTGGATGTTGTGGCGGATCAACACCCTTGCCGACCGATAGGTTTCCCATTTTCCAAAAGAAAAAGGGCCTTCCTCCCATTTGGAGAAAGGCCCTTTTTCTTCCGGAGAAAGCGGAACTTTTACTTCAGCTCGTCCATCGTGTCGATGACATGGCTGACGATGCCGTATTCCTTGGCCTCGTCGGCCATCATCCAATAGTTGCGGTCCGTATCCTTGGCGACCTTCTCGAATGTCTGCCCGGTCTCACGCGCGATGATCTTGTTCAGACGCTCGCGCATGCGGATGATTTCCTTCGCCTCGATGGCGATGTCCGTCGCCCGGCCGCCCGTTCCGCCCAGCGGCTGGTGGATCAGGAAGCGGGTGTTCGGCAGGCAGAAGCGGTCTTCCTTCTTCGCCGCCAGATAGATGTGGCAGCCGGCGCTGGCGACCCAGCCCGTGCCCAGCATCTTCACCCGCGGCTTGATGAAGCGGATCATGTCGTGGATGGTGTCGCCCGCCTCGACATGGCCGCCCGGCGAGTTGACCACGACGGTGATGTCGTCGTCGCTCTCATGCGCGAGCGCCAGCAGCTGGGCCGACACGACCTGCGCCAGCTTCATGTCGATCTGACCGAAGATCAGGACCGTGCGCGCCTTGAACAGGCTCTGCTGCACGGCGGCGAACTGCGGCTGGGCGCTTTCCTTCGACTTCTCGTCCGGTTCCTTTTCGGGTTCATCGTCGAACCGGGTGTATCCGACCTGCGCCATTGATGTTCTTCTCCCTGGTATCGGAAGCGGGGTATCGGGACCGGGATTCGCCGCCGGAGGAATGCCCCGACCGCTGTCCCGCTACCGCATGCGCCTTGCCTGCTTCACCACATAGCCCGTCCGGGCTTCATGTTCAACGTCCGGCGGGTCAAAATCGATGGGTCGGGCCGCGGCCGGATGGCACGTTTGCAACGCGGTGCAACAGTTTTCCGGCGATGTTCCACCGTTCCACCCCTCGAACACGAGGCTGTCCTCCGACATCGCAGGCACGACGGTCCTTTCTACCATGCGGCGGCGGCACGGGTAAGGGGAGGGTCAAAATCCGGTTCAGGCCATTGACGACCTTTGATTAGCAACGCCAGATTCTGCCGAGAACGGGCCTGGAGTGCAGTGCTATGGACGGGACTGGAACAGGGCAGGACCCCTCCTTCGGCGTTTCCGTCATCGTCGCGGCCCACCGCGCCCACGACACCATCGCCCGCGCGGTGCGGAGCCTGCTGGAGCAGGACTGGACGGCATGGGAGGCGGTGATCGTCAGCGACGACGGCACCGATTACCGTCCGACCCTGCGGGCCGCCGGGATCGACGATCCGCGGCTGGTCTTCACCGGGACCGGCCGGGTGGGCGCCGGGGCGCCCGCGGCGCGCAATGCCGGGCTGGCGGCGGCGCGGCTGGAACTGGTGGCGCCGCTTGATGCCGACGACCGCTTCCGCCCCGGCCGGCTGTCCGCCCTGGTGCCGCTGGCGCTCGGCAACGGCGCCGCCTTCGACAATGTCGCCGTGGTCCGCGACGAGGACGACTCGCCGTTGCAGCACCTCTATGAGGATGGGCAGGCGCCGGCCCGGCTGGATGGCGCCGGCTTCCTGGCGACCTCGGTGCCGATGTTCCCGCTGGTGCGGCGCGATCTGGTGCCGGGCTGGGACGACGATGTGAATTTCTGCGACGACGTGGTCTTCAACGTCCGGGTTCTCGACGCCACCGGCCCGGTGCCGCTGGTGGCGACGCCCTTCTATGAATACCGGCAGCGCGCCGGCTCCATCACCTTCTCCGCCGACAGCGGCGAGCGGGCGGAGCGCTGCTACCGCCATGTGCTGGACCGGCTGGACGGCGACGGGCTGGGCATCCGGGACGACGGGCTTCGCCGGCGCTTCACCCAGGCCATCGCCGCCAAGCGCGCCCGCAACGCCGCCTATGAGGCTGCCTTCAAGGCCGGCCGCTGCGCCAATTTCCAGGAATTCCTGGTGCTGGAGTGGGGGTAAAAACCTGGGCGGCCAAGCTCCCGCTGGTTTTGCTTTACCATTCTGTGTCAGCTTTGTTGCGTCGCACATCGCCGGACCGGACACGGGTAAAGCCCCATGAATGCCCCGACCTGCTGCCTCGCCCGCATCCCCGCCAATGGAAAATTCTGGCTGAAGAACGCGCGCGTTCACGACGGTTTGCGCGATATCCGGATCGAGCATGGCCGGGTCCGCGCCCTGGTGCCGGCGGGCGAGTCGCCATGCTGTGCGCCGGGACTCGACCTCGACGGTGGCGGGGTGCGGCGGATGGACGCAGATTCTCCCCTCATGGCGGGCGACCCGGCCGATCTGTGGGTGACGCTGTGCGGCGGCCGGACAGTAGCGATGCGGGCGGGAAAGCTTGAAACCGCAAAGCCCGAAGAAGCTGGCGGGCATAGGGATGCGGGCGGTCATAGAGATGCGGTGCATAGGGACGGTTCGGATCGCTGAACCTTCTCGACTCCGGATGTGAACTGAACGATATAGTTCAGTTTGCCCGGTGCCTCTGTCGGTTGCACTGCGGCAAAGCGAAACCCGTCCGGATCCCGGCCCCATGCGCCACACGCTTCGCATTGCTGCACTCCTCGTCCTGGCGGCGCTCGCCGGCGGGGCCTACTGGTATTTCGTGAAGCAGGGCGGGACCGTTGCCGGTCTGACCGCGATGGTGAACGGCGTCCTGTCTGGCGGCGCGCCTGCCCAGGGCGGCGCCTCCGGTGGAGCCGCCGGGGCCGCCAAGCCGCCGGGCGGCGCCCCGCCGATGCCGGTGGAGGCCGCCCAGGTCCGTGTCGGCACGGTCGAGCGGACGGTGACCGCCGTCGGCTCGCTGCTGTCCAACGAATCGGTGGTCGTCCGGCCGGAAATCGCCGGCCGCATCAGCGAGATCGCCTTCAAGGAAGGCCAGCGCGTCGCCAAGGGCACGGTGCTGGTCCGGCTGGACGACGCCATCGCCCGCGCCACCCTGGCCCAGGCGCAGGCGAGCATCGCCTTCTCCCGTGCCGAGCTGTCGCGTGCCGACCAGCTGGTGCGCCAGAACACCGGCCCGCTGCGCAACCGGGAGCAGGCCTCGGCCAAGCTGCTGGCCGACGAGGCGGCGGTGCAACTGGCCAAGGCGCAGCTCGACAAGCAGGTGATCGCCGCCCCCTTCGACGGGGTGCTGGGCCTGCGCAAGGCGTCGGTCGGCGACTTCGTCCAGGCCGGCAAGGACATTGTCAATCTGGAGGACATCGACACCCTCAAGCTCGATTTCCGCGTGCCGGAGATGTTCCTGCCGGCGGTGAAGGTCGGCCAGACGGTGAAGGTGGCGGTGGATGCCTTCGGCGGGCGCAGCTTCGACGGAACCGTCTATGCCATCGATCCGCTGGTCGATGTGAACGGCCGCGCCCTGGCGATCCGCGCCCGCGTGCCGAATCCCGACGGCTCGCTGCGCCCCGGCCTTTTCGCCCGCGTGTCGCTGACGCTGACCACGGTGCCGGACGCGGTGCTGATCCCCGAGCAGGCCATCGTCGCCTTCGGCAAGGACCAGTTCGTCTTCAAGCTGGTGGACGGCAAGGTGATCCAGACCCGCGTCGTGCTGGGCGAACGCCGCAATGCGGAGGTGGAGATCGCCAAGGGCCTCGCCCCCGGCGACATGGTGGTCACCGCCGGCCAGCTGAAGATCCGCGACGGCGTGCCGGTGACGGTGCTGCCGGCCAAAGCCGGGAGCTGACACGCCATGGTCCTCTCCGACATTTCCATCCGCCGTCCCGTCCTGGCGACGGTGATGAGCCTCGCTTTGATGCTGATCGGCATCGTGTCGTACCAGCGCCTGTCGGTGCGCGAATATCCCAAGATCGACGAGCCGGTCGTCACGGTGGAGACGACCTACAAGGGCGCCTCGGCCCAGATCATCGAAAGCCAGGTCACCCAGACGCTGGAGGACAGCCTCGCCGGCATCGAGGGCATCGACGTGATGTCCTCGATCAGCCGGGCGGAAAAGTCGCAGATCACCCTGCGCTTCCGGCTGGACCGCAACGTCGATGTCGCCGCCAGCGACGTGCGCGACCGGGTGGGCCGCGTCCGCGCCGCGCTGCCGTCTGAGATCGACGAACCGGTGATCGCCAAGGTCGAGGCCGACGCCCAGCCGATCATCTATCTCGCCTTCTCCTCCGACCGGCATTCGCCGCTGGAGGTGACCGATTTCGCCGACCGCTACGTCAAGGACCGGCTGCAGAACCTGCCCGGCGTGGCGCAGGTGCGCATCTTCGGCGAACGCCGCTTCGCCATGCGGCTGTGGCTCGACCCGCAGCGGATGGCCGCCTACCGGGTGACGCCGCAGGATGTCGAGACCGCGCTGCGCCGGCAGAATGTCGAGATCCCGGCCGGCCGCGTCGAAAGCGTGGCGCGCGAGTTCACCGTGGTCTCGGAGACCGACCTGCGCAGCCCGGCCGAGTTCGAAGCCATCATCCTGCGCGACGATTCGGGATATCTGGTCCGTCTGCGCGACGTCGGCCGGGCGGAGCTGGGGGCGCTCGACGAGCGGGTCAGCGCCCGTTTCAACGGCCGCGGCGCCGTCGCCATCGGCGTGGTGAAGCAATCCACCGCCAACCCGCTGGACGTGTCGAAGGCGGTCAACGACGCGCTGCCCAAGATCCGCGCGGCGGTGCCGGACGGCATGGGGGTGGATGTCGGGTATGACAGCTCCGTCTTCATCGCCAAGTCGATCGACGCGGTGTTCCACACCATCTTCGAAGCGATCATCCTGGTCGTTCTGGTCATCTTCTTCTTCCTGCGCTCGCTGCGGGCAACGCTGGTGCCGCTGGTGACCATCCCGGTGTCGCTGATCGGCGGCTTCGCCCTGATGTACGCGCTGGGCTTCTCGATCAACACGCTGACCCTGCTGTCGATGGTGCTGGCCATCGGCCTCGTCGTCGATGACGCCATCGTCATGCTGGAGAACATCTTCCGCTACGTGGAGGAGGGGATGAACCCCTTCCAGGCGGCGTTGAAAGGGTCGCGCGAGATCGGCTTCGCCGTCATCGCCATGACCATCACGCTGGCGGCGGTGTATGCCCCCATCGGCTTCATGACCGGGCGCACCGGCCGGCTGTTCACCGAATTCGCCCTGACGCTGGCCGGGGCGGTGATCGTGTCGGGCTTCGTGGCGCTGACCCTGTCGCCGATGATGTGCTCCAAGCTGTTGAAGCACGAGACCAGGCACGGGCTGCTCTACCGCGCCATCGAGCGCTTCCTGGAGGGGATGACCAACGGCTACCGCCGGTTGCTGCGCCTGTCGCTGCGGGCGCGGCCGCTGGTGCTGCTGATCGGGTTGGGCGTCGCCGCCGCCAGCTATTTTCTGTTCACCGGCCTGAAGTCCGAGCTGTCGCCGGTCGAGGACCGTGGCACCATCGTCGGCATCGCCATCGCGCCGGAAGGCTCCACGCTGGACTACACCATGGGCTATGCCCAGCGGATGGAGGCGCTGTTCCGCCAGATCCCGGTGCTGGAGAAGTTCTTCGTCGTCGTCGGTTTCCCGGTGGTGAACCAGGGCATCGCCTTCGTCCGCCTGATCGACTGGGACGAGCGCGAGGTGAAGCAGCAGGCGATCACCGCCCAGCTGTTCCCCAAGATGTTCGGCATCCCCGGAATCCTCGGATTCGTCACCAACCCGCCGTCGCTGGGCCAGAGCCCGATCGACAAGCCGGTCAACTTCGTCATCCAGACCTCGCTGCCCTTCGAGGAGTTGCAGGCGATGGTCAACGCCATGATGGCGGAGGCGCGCAACTTCCCCGGCCTGACCAACCTTGACACCGATCTGAAGCTGAACAAGCCGGAGCTGCGGGTGTCGCTGGACCGCGACAAGGCAGCCGACCTGGGGGTGGATGTCGACACGGTCGGCCGCACGCTGGAAACCTTGCTGGGCGGCCGGCAGGTGACGCGCTTCAAGAAGGACGGCAAGCAGTATGACGTGATCGTGCAGGTGGCGAATGTCGACCGCCGCAACCCGGACGACATCGCCGGCATCTATGTGCGCGGCGGCACCAGTGTAACCGGGGGAGCGGGTCAGATGATCTCGCTCGCCAATCTGGTGAAGGTCGAGGAGCGGGTGGCGCCGAAGGAGCTGAACCACTTCAACAAGTTGCGCTCCGCCACCATCACCGCGACGCTGGCACCGGGAACCTCGCTGGGCGAGGCGCTGGCGGTGATGCAGGCGGCGGCGAACAAGGTGCTGCCCGCAACCGCGCAGACCGACTATGCCGGGCAGAGCCGCGAGTTCCGCGAATCGGCGACCGGGCTCTACTTCGTCTTCATCCTGGCGCTGGCCTTCATCTATCTGGTGCTGGCGGCGCAGTTCGAGAGCTTCGTCGATCCCTTCGTCATCATGCTGACCGTGCCGCTGTCGATGACCGGCGCGCTGGCGGCCTTGCAGATGAGCGGCGGGACGATGAACGTCTACAGCCAGATCGGCCTCGTCACCCTGGTCGGGCTGATCACCAAGCACGGCATCCTGATCGTCGAGTTTGCCAACCAGCTCCAACGCGCCGGGACCGACATCCGCAAGGCGGTGGAGGAGGCGGCCGTGCTGCGCCTGCGCCCGATCCTGATGACCACCGGCGCCATGGTGCTGGGGGCGGTGCCGCTGGCCTATGCCAAGGGGGCCGGTGCCGAAAGCCGGCAGGCCATCGGCGCCGTCATCGTCGGCGGCATGACTCTCGGCACGCTGCTGACCCTGTTCGTCGTGCCGACCGTTTACAGCTATCTTGCCCGCAAGAAGCCGATGCAGGATGACGCTGCCGGGGCGGAGCAGGCGGGCAATGGGTTTGGCGGGGGACATGGTGGCGGGCAGGGCGGCGGGCACGGCACGCCCCATCCGGCCGAGTGACAGGGAGCGGCGTGGTGGCGAATGTTCTGATCATCGATGACGACGACGTTGCGCGTGCGGTTCTGCTGCGCACGCTGACGATGGCCGGCCATGAGGCTGTCGGTGCCAGCGACGGGCTGGAGGGGATGGAGCGGTTTCGCGGCCGTCCGGCCGACAGCCCGCTCGACCTCGTCATCACCGACATCTTCATGCCGAACCAGGAAGGTCTGGCGACGATCATGGAACTGCGGCGCGGGGCGCCGTCGCTGAAGATCATCGCGATTTCCGGCGGCGGCGCCCGCGCGTCGCTGGACGTGCTGCCGGTGGCGGAGGCGCTGGGCGCGCACCGCACCCTGCGCAAGCCTTTCACCCCGACCGAGGTGATGGATGTCGTGCGCGCGGTTCTGGAGGGGTGATGTGCCTGTCCCGCGAAATGCGAAGCGCCGCTCTCCGGGGAGGAGGGCGGCGCTTCGCTGTCGGGGGTTCCAGCCGATTTGCCTGACCGGGCCTTATCCGGCGCCTATGTCTGGGCGTCTGTGACGCCCGGGTCAGGATTCCCGCAAGTCAGGCGGCTAACCGTTCTTCCTGTACTCGACGGCTCCGGCGGAGGCGCTCGAAAAGCTGCTGGACACTGTCGGGGCTGATCCCATCGCGCACCATGACGGCGATCACGATCGGATCTTCGAGCAGTTCGGAAAGGGTCGGCGTCGTGTTGCGGTCCATGCGTCCCTCCCTTTGTGTCCGGCCTCCGGGTGCCGTAGCCGTCCCTGAAGGGGGATCGGCGGACGGACGAAGCCGGCAATGGCGATTGGCCTAATCCCTGCTGCGCGCTCGTCTCGGCTTTCGGTGTCCGGATTGCCTCTGGGGATATACCCCCTTCGGTCCGGATTGTGGGTCTGAAATACAATATGGCGACCATAACTCAGACGGAGTGGTATTGTCACCCGTCCTTTTGTCAACGGCCGCTATATCTTTGTGTATTCCAGTATTAGGGCCCGCGGCAGGGGGTCGCCCGCTCAGCCCTGTCCAGGCCTTGCCCGTGTCAGGCTGGCGCCGGCGGTCGGGCCGCCCGAGTCGGCCGCAGGAATGGCGACATCGACCTGCACCCGCCGCACCTTGGCATGGGACAGGCACAAATCCGCGGCGCGGTCCGCCAAATAATCGGCACCGGGTACATTGGATTCGCCGCAAAGACGACGCAAGTCTTCGACAATATCCTCGTAAGACATCACCGCGGCGATGTCGTCGGGAAAGCCGGGGCCGGGATGGGTGACGGTCAACGTCAGGTCGAAACTGGCCTCCGGCCGGTCGGTGCGGCCGGCGAGCGCCACCACGGCGGCGAAGCCGCGCACCAGGATGGTGTAGGTGAGCGGCGCACCGCCCGGCTGGACCAGCATGGTCCGTTTCACGCTATCGTCCGACAACACACTCTCCCGGCCGGCGAGCGGACGCCGGCATTGCAGTCCGGCCGGCACTATAGGCGGTGCGGCCGCCGCTTGCCATGGCGAGCCCGGTCACAGCGCTTCGGCGATGCGGACGACGGTCTCTCGGCCGGGCACCTCGTCGCAGAGGTCGCCGATCCGCCGGTTCAGCAGCGGGTGGAGGATGCCGGCGGCGATGTCGGCCAGCGGGCAGAGAACGAAGGCGCGCTCCGCCATGCGGGGATGGGGGATCTCCAGTTCCGGCTCCGCGACCACCCGGTCGGCATAGAGCAGGATGTCGACGTCGATGGGCCGCGGGCCGAAGCGCAGGCCGCCCAGGTCGCGGCCCAGCGACGCCTCGATCTCCTTCAGGAAGCGCAGCAGGGCCGCCGGCTCCAGGCTGGTGGTGCCGCGCACCGCCATGTTCAGGAAGGCCGGCTGGTCGGTCACATACATCGGCGCCGTCTCGTAGAGGGCGGACTGCGCATCGATCCGCACCGCTTCGCCCAGCCGCCGGATCGCCTCGGCGAGGTTGGCGGCGCGGTCGCCCATGTTGCCGCCGAGTGCCAGATACACCGTCGCGGCGGAGGTCGGTGAGGGCGGGGAGGGGGGCGTAAGCTCGGCCATGGCGTCGGCGGTCCCGATATGCTGGTATGGGCTGGGGACGGAACTCCTAGCAAATCCGGGCCCGCCCGTCACTTCCGGCCCGCAAGTCCGCATCGACCGGCGCCGTCCGGGAACGGACGGGCAGCGGCGGGGTTTCAGCACTGTATCAACCGGTTGAGAAGAACCCGGCGATGACACGATATTCTGGCGGAGGACGAGAGATGGGCCGAGACAGGGGTATGGCAAGGACGGTTGGCGCTGCGATGATCCTTCTCGGCGGCACCGCCGTCCTCCTTGCCGGCTGCGCCACCGGCCCCGACCCGGAGATCGCGCGCCGCGCCCAGACCGCCATGGTCGGCATGCCGAAGGCCGACCTGCTGGCCTGCGCCGGCGTGCCGGACCGGCAGGCAACGGCGTCGGGGCGCGAATACTACACCTATGTCGCCCATCCGGCGGTGGCCTACAGCCCCGGCAGCAGCATCGGCATCGGAGCCGGCAGCTTCGGCGGCAGCGGCGGCGTCGGGCTCGGCCTCGGCTTCGGGGTGCCGGTCGGCGGCGGCACCGCTCCGGGATGCGAGGCGACGATGGTCATCGGCCCGCGCGGCACGGTGGAGCAGGTCAGCTATCCGGCCGGCGCCTCGCTGTCGTCCTGCACGCCAATCGTCAGCAACTGCATGGCGCCGCGCGGCTGAGGATGCCGGCAAGTAAGACTTTGAGATGAGGCGGCCGGGGCTGTCACGGCGCCCGGTTATGCCATATCCTCGACCGTAACCCCGGCCGCAAGCCGGGGAACAGACGGCCGCAAAGGGCCGCATCAGGGTTGCCAACAGGGTTGGAGGAACCACGAACCATGGACATGAGCGGAAGCCACCGGATCGAGGCCAGCCGCGACGCGGTGTGGGCGGCGCTGAACGATCCGGACATCCTGCGCCAGTGCATTCCCGGCTGCGAGGAGGTGGTCCGGCAGTCCGACACCGAGATGACGGCCAAGGTCGTCGCCAAGGTCGGCCCGGTCAGCGCCAAATTCGCCGGCAAGGTCACCCTGTCGGACCTCGACCCGCCCAACGGCTACACCATCACCGGCGAAGGGTCCGGCGGTGCCGCCGGCTTCGGCAAGGGCGGCGCCACGGTGACGCTGGCCGAGGAGGACGGCGCCACGCTGCTGAGCTACACCGCCAAGGCCCAGGTCGGCGGCAAGCTGGCGCAGATCGGCTCGCGGTTGGTCGACGCCACCGCCCGCAAGATGGCGGAGGAGTTCTTCGCCCGCTTTACCCAGATCGTCGGCCCCGCCCCGGCCGAGACTGTCCCCGCCGAAACGGCTCCGACAGAAGCGACGCCCCAGCCGGCTGTCCGTCCGGCGGTCTATTCCGATCCCGCACCGGCCTCCGCCACGCCGAAGCCCGCCGCCCGCATGGCGGAGGTGCCGCCGGAAATCCCGCTGCCGCTGCCGGTCGGGCGCGGGATCGGTGTGGGCGGCGGCAATTTCTACGTGCCGTGGGCTGCACTTCTTGTGGTTGTGGTTCTGCTCGCATCGCTTGCCTGGATGAGTTGACGTGGCAGATTGTTCATTGGTCGTACGGCTGCATCAAAGGGGTTTGACACCCTTTCGGAATGTGTATGCTGCCGCGCGATTCCGGTCGGCGCCGTCGGCCGGTGGATCCATCGGAAGGGAAGCCGAAGAATGAAGAAGCTGTTGATGGGCGTTGCCGCCATCGCCGCGGTCGTGATGGGTGCCGGTGCCGCCCAGGCGGCCGATGCCGCCGCCGGCAAGGATGTCTTCAAGGTCTGCATGGCCTGCCACACCGCCGAGCAGGGCAAGAACAAGGTCGGCCCGTCGCTGTTCGGCGTCGTCGGTCGTCCGGCCGCCTCGATCGAGGGCTTCAAGTATTCCGCCCCGATGAAGGAAAAGGGCGCCGGCGGTCTGGTCTGGACTGCGGAGAACCTCGACGCCTACATCAAGGCGCCGAAGGAAATCGTCCCGGGCGGCACGATGGCCTTCGCCGGCCTGAAGGACGACGCCAAGCGCGCCGACCTGATCGCCTTCCTGTCCGAGCAGAAGTAAGACCGCTGTCCCCAGACGGCTGGTCCCCGGTCCGGCGGCCGGGGAACGGTCCGGACGGCGAAAGGGCCGGTGGCATTGCCACCGGCCCTTTGCTTTAGCGCCCCTGCGTTTGGGAATAGTCCTTTGGTTCCGAGTCTCAGCCGGCGGCGGCCAAGCTCTTGCTCGCAACCTCGTAAACGTCCGGCGACAGGCCCGAGGTTGCGACGATCCGCTGCAATTCGGCCTTCATCAGCCCCTGGCGGGCCGCGTCATAGCGCCGCAGACGGGAGAAGGGACCCATCAGACGGGCCGCAACCTGCGGGTTCATCGGGTCCAGGCGCAGCACCTGATCGGCGAGGAAGCGGTAGCCGGCACCGCTCGCGTCATGGAAGCGGACCGGGTTGCCGTTGGCGAAGCCGCCGATCAGCGCATAGACCTTGTTCGGGTTCCGGATCTCGAAGGCCGGATGGCCGAGCAGGGCGGTGACGCGGGCCAGCGTGTCGGCGCGGTTGGACATCGCCTGCACGCCGAACCACTTGTCGACCACCAGCGCCTCGCCCTTCCAGCGGGCGTAGAAATCGGCCAGCGCCGTCTCCCCCTCCGGCGAGGCGGCGTTGGACAGGAACTGCAGGGCGGCGATCTCGTCGGTCATGCCCTGGGCGCTGCGGTACTGCGTCAGGCAGAGGTCGAGCGCCTCGTCGTCCTCCAGCGCCATCAGATAGGCGAGGCAGAGGTTCTTCAGCGCCCGCTTGCCGATGGCGTCGGCATCGACGGAGAAGGGCTCCTGGCTGCTGTTACGGCGGTAGAGGTCGAGGAAGCGTGCCCGCAGGCGGCCGGCCATCGTTTTGCGCGCGAACTCCCGCACCGCATGGATGGCGTCGGGATCGACCACCGGCATCTGGGTGCCGAGATAGGCCTCCGTCGGCAGCACCAGCGCCTGGGCGGCGAAGGCGGGATCGCGCTCGGCATCGTCCAGGATCTTGGCGAAGGCGTCGGCATAGCCCTCCGGCAGCACCAGCTCGCGTCCGGCCTGCTGGTCGGCGACGAGGCCGAGCAGGATGCGGGTGCCGAGAATCTGCCCGGCCTCCCACCGGTTGAAGGCGTCGCTGTCGTGCGCCATCAGGAAGGTGAGGTCGGCGTCGGTCAGGTCGGTCTTCAGCTTCACCGGGGCGGAGAAGCCGCGCAGCAGCGACGGCACCGGCCGGGCCGCGATGTCGCGGAAGGTGAAGCTCTGGCTTTCCGCCGTGACGTGCAGGATGCGGCTGGTGCCGGCGGCCTCCTCCTCGCCGTCCAGGCGCAGCGGCAGGTCCTGGCCATCGGGCCCGAGCAGGCCGACGACCAGCGGGATGTGCATCGGCTGCTTGGTCGGCTGGCCCGGCGTCGGCGGCACCGTCTGTTTCACCGTCAGGGTGAAGGTCTTCGCCGCCGCATCATGGCTGCCGGCGATGTCGAGTTCCGGCGTGCCGGCCTGCCGGTACCACAGCTGGAACTGGGTCAGGTCGACGCCGCTGGCATCGGCCATGGCGGCGACGAAATCGTCGCAGGTGACCGCCTGCCCGTCATGGCGCTGGAAGTAGAGGTCGGTGCCCTTGCGGTACTTTTCCGGCCCCAGCAGGGTGTGGATCATGCGGATGACTTCCGCACCCTTGTTGTAGACGGTCGGGGTGTAGAAGTTGTTGATCTCGACATAGCTGTCCGGGCGCACCGGATGGGCCATGGCGCCAGCATCCTCCTGGAACTGCACGGTGCGCAGCCCCTGGACGTCGGCGATGCGCTTCACCGCGCGCGAATGCATGTCGGACGAGAATTCCTGGTCGCGGAAGACGGTCAGCCCTTCCTTCAGCGACAGCTGGAACCAGTCGCGGCAGGTGACGCGGTTGCCGGTCCAGTTGTGGAAATACTCGTGCGCGACCACCGCCTCGATGTTGAGGAAATCGGTGTCGGTCGCGGTTTCCGGCTTGGCCAGGATGTATTTGGTGTTGAAGACGTTGAGCGACTTGTTTTCCATCGCCCCCATGTTGAAGTCGCCGACCGCGACGATGTTGAAGATGTCGAGGTCGTATTCCAGCCCATAGACCTCCTCATCCCAGCGCATCGACTTGACCAGCGAGCGCATGGCGTGGTCGATCTTGTCCTCGTTCCCCGGCTCGACATAGATGCGCAGCGTCACATCGCGGCCCGACGCGGTGCGGAAATGGTCCTCGCCATGGACGAGGCTGCCGGCGACCAGCGCGAACAGGTAGCAGGGCTTGGGGAAGGGATCCTCCCAGCGCGCCCAGTGGCGCCCGCCCTCCAGATCGCCGGATTCGGCGAGGTTGCCGTTGGACAGCAGCACCGGATAGCGCGCCTTGTCGGCGGTGATGGTGGTGCTGTAGCGCGCCATCACGTCCGGCCGGTCGGCGAAATAGGTGATCTTGCGGAAGCCTTCCGCCTCGCACTGGGTGCAGAAGTTGCCGGAGGACTTGTAGAGCCCTTCCAGCGCGGTGTTCTCCTGCGGCTTGATGCGGACGATGGTTTCCAGCGTATAGCTGGCCGGCACCTCCGGCACGATCAGGTGATCGGGGGTGACGGTGTAGTCGTCCGGCCCCAGAATGCGGCCGTCCAGCGCCACCGACACCAGATCCAGCCTCTGCCCGTCGAGCGACAGCGGCTCGGTCGCCGCCTCCGGCCGGTCGGGGTTGCGGCGGATCGCGAGCACCGCGCGGACGGTGGTGACATCCTCGCCCAGGTCGACGAACAGGTCGACCGTGTCGATCAGATGCGCCGGCGGGCGATAGTCCTGAAGCCGGATGGCCTTCGGCGTGCCTTTGTCCATGTGCCTTGTCTCTGGTCAGTGTCTGTCTTGCGGATCAAGCCGGTCGGGACAGGTCCGAGGGACAAGGACTGTAGCAAGGCGGGGGCGGGCTGTCTTCCGTAGGAAAGGTGGTGGGAATGGGGGTGGCTGGCTGGCAGCGTGCGTAGCGAAGTTTGGAAGCGGCTGGTGATTGGAGCGTGCTTGACGCGTCCGCTCTGATATCGCTTTTGAAGCTCATATACCGTTAATTTCCTCAGGTTTGTATTGCAGTTGATCCATGGATGGAAAACGATTCCCCCCAACTCCCAATCTGGTCTAAAAACGTATATCGGCAAATTTCCTGTTTCTTGATCATGCGCGTTCGCGCAGTAACGACGGCGAAGTGTGTAGGGCCATTATGGTGGGGCAAGTGACAGCTAATACACTATTTACGATCGGCTATGAGGGTGCGGTTGTAGATGATTTCATAGCTACCTTGCTTAAGGTTGGCGTTCAAACTGTCATTGATATTCGCGATATCCCCGTATCCCGTCGTCGCGGATTCTCGAAGTCTGCATTATCACAACACTGTGTGGATCAAGGGCTGACATATGTTCACCTACGCCCTCTCGGAGATCCAAAAGAGGGGCGAGAGGCGGCGAGAGCAGGCCGATATGAACAGTTCCATTCAATCTTCTCAACACATCTTGGCACGCTTAGCGCGCAGAATGCATTGGGTGAAGCGATCAAGATTGCGAGCGATAGCATCTCCTGCCTACTATGCTACGAGCGGGACCACCGCTTCTGCCACCGGAACATTGTGGCGGGTGAGATGAAAAGGCTCGGAGCGTTTACCTTGAAGCACATTGGAGTGCCAGAGGGCAGGTAACAGCCGAGTCCTATTTAGGGAAGGCTGACGATGGAAAGTGATTTAAAATCAGGGGAAGCAGAGGCCGTTATTTTAATCAAAGCCTCACCTCAAGTCGGTCAAAAGCATGGCGAGACCGTCTGCTGTGCAGCATTAGACATTTATGGGCGATGGCTAAGACTCTATCCAGTCTCATTTCGTTACTTAGAGGATGGGAAAAAGTTTTCGCGCTGGGATACAATTCGCTTTCGCTGGCGTCTACCGGATGATGATCGGCGCTTGGAATCACGCAGGATTGACCAAGATACTTTGTCTATTGTTGGATGTTTAAAGCCATCCGAGCGTCAAAAATTTCTATCTCGCGTGATAATAACTAGCTTAGACCGTGAACGTGAAGCGGGAAGGAGTCTTGCTCTTTTAAAAGCTGAAATTCGAGATTTTCGTTATGAGAAAAAGACTGCCGAGGAACTAGCTATCGAAAAAGGGAAATTTGACAAACTTCGCGCGCAAAAAGATATGTTTAATAGTAAAGATCTGATCCCGTACGAACCTTGTCCGTATCGCTTCAAATATCGATATAGAACAGATGATGGGAGTCGTGACGGAACATGCCAAGATTGGGAACTCGAGGCGACTTATTATAACTGGTCTCGGAAGTACGGGGAAAAATCTACTCTAGAGAAGATACAGAAAACATTTGGTGAAATATATCCTCGGGACGGAATGCTCTTAGCAATGGGGACGCATTCTGTTTATCCAGATCGCTGGCTCATTAACGGTGTAATTCGTTTAAGTGATATACAGCAAATGAGTCTGCTTTGAATGCAGTGCGGTGTTCTTGGATACTCATTTTCCGGCGCAATGGCGGAAGAGGTGGGATTCGAACCCACGGTAGGCTCACACCTACGACGGTTTTCAAGACCGTTGCCTTAAACCACTCGGCCACTCTTCCCTCGGCCCACGGGAGTAGCGAATGCGTCGCGGTGGGTCAAGTGTCGCGCGCAAGCTGTTGCGTTTTGCCCCTCAGTTCCGGATCGGGCGGCCCAGCGTGCGCAGGCGGCGGGTCGGTTTCGGCGGGCTGGGACTGTCGGAGAAGTCGGGCAGGGCAGGCGCGCGGGCTATCGTCTTGCGGATCAGCTCTGCCGTGGCGTCCAGATCGTCGAGAATCTCCGGCGCCACGCGGTCGGCATAGCGGGGGCTCAGCAGGCGGGTGCGGGTCTGGTCGATGCTGCGCAGTTCGGGCTCGAACAGCTCGCGGGCGCCGATGGGCAGGACCTGGTCCTCGCGCATGCTGGAAAAGTAATTGCGCATCGCGCGGGCCAGCATGCGGGTCAGCAGAAGATCCATCCGCTCGAACTCGGCGCGCAGGTCGGTCAGGCGCGACTCGTCCACCCCCTGGAGATGCTCCTCGGTCAGGGTGAACAGGGCGCGGATCTCCTCCAGTTTGCGGCGGAAGTCGAGGAAGGAGGCGAAGCGGTCGTCGCCCATGTCGCGCTGGGCCCGCTCGGCAAGCTGGGAAGCTTCGGTCGCCTGACGCTCCAATGCCGCCAGCAGAGACTTCACCCGCTCCCGACCGTTGTCGCGCCTCCACGCCATGCCCGCTCCACACTCCTTGATGACTGCGCCAGCCCGGCTTTCGACGGGGCGGCGCGTTCATCGTAGAAGCGAAACTTTTAACAAAATGCTTTTGTCACGGACTTTATACAGGCGGCACACCCGCGCCGCTCAGGCGTCACGCAGGTCCAGGATCACCGGGGTGTGGTCGGACGCCTTTTCCAGCCCGCGCGGGCCGCGGTCGATGGTGCAGCCGGCCAGACGGTCGGCGGCCTGCGGCGACAGCAGGAAGTGGTCGATGCGAAGGCCGTTGTCGCGCGGCCAGCTGCCGGCCTGATAATCCCAGAAGGTGTAGGCGCGGTCGTCGTCATGCAGGGCGCGGTAGGCCTCGGTCAGGCCGAGATTCAGCAGGGCGCGGAACTTGGCCTTGGATTCCGGGCGGAACAGCGCGTCGCCGGCGAAGGCCTGCGGCGAGTAGACGTCGCGCGCCTCAGGGATGATGTTGTAGTCGCCGCCCAGCACCACCGGGATTTCCTGCGCCAGCAGCGTGCTGGCATGGTCGTACAGACGGTCCATCCAGCGCAGCTTGTAGGCGAACTTCTCGCCCGGCACCGGGTTGCCGTTGGGCAAATAGAGCGAGGCGATGCGCACGCCGGACACGGTGGCCTCGACATAGCGGGCCTGCTCGTCCTCCGGCTCGCCCGGCAGGCGGGTCAGCACGTCTTCCGCCGGGGTCTTCGACAGCAAAGCGACGCCGTTGTAGGCCTTCTGCCCGACGGCATTGACGTGGTAGCCGAGCTCCTCGAAGGCCGCGGTCGGGAAGGCGGCGGTCTCGCATTTGATTTCCTGGAAGAGCACGACGTCCGGGGACGCCGTGCGCAGCCAGTCGGTGATCAGCGGAAGGCGGGCTTTCGCCGAGTTGACGTTCCAGGTGGCGATCTTCACGAAAAAGGCCTGCCTTCTTTTCTTGGTTCTGTGAGGTCGGACGGCGGCCTCAGACCGCGGCCCTAAACCGCGAAGGAGTTGCCGCAGCCGCAGGAGGCGGTGGCGTTCGGGTTCTTGATCTGGAAGGCGGCGCCCATCAGGTCCTCGACATAATCCAGCGTCGCGCCGGCCAGCAGGTCGAGCGAGGCGTCGTCGGTGACCACCTTGGTGCCGTCCTTCTCGAAGACATGGTCCTCGTCGGTCGCGGTCTCGTCGAAGGTGAAGCCGTACTGGAAGCCGGAGCAGCCGCCGCCGGACACGGTCAGGCGCAGCATCAGGTTGGGATTGCCCTCCTGCTCGATCAGGAAGGCGACGCGCTTGGCAGCACTTTCGCTGACGCCGAGGATTCGGGTGTCGGTGGGGAGTGCGGTGTCGGGCATGGGGTGGCCCCTCTGGTGCGGTGCGGGAGTTGCCACAAATGTAAGGGGGATCGCCGGCTTCGTCAAAGTGTGGGCACGTTTGCGCCAAAGCGTTGCGCATCTGGCACGCTCCGCCGCCGGCTGGCCGGGCGCCTGGGCATAGCACGCCTTCGCCGTTGCACCTGCGTTTCCCCGCCGGTAGTGTCCGCCCCATGACGGCGGACTGTTCCCACGATCGGCTGGCTCCCTATGGCTGCAACCCGGCGGACACGCGCGGGCGGCTGGTGGCGGAGCCGGAAAGCCCGACGCGCTCGTGCTTCCAGCGCGACCGCGACCGCATCGTGCATTCCGGGGCCTTCCGCCGGCTGAAGCACAAGACGCAGGTCTTCGTCTATCACGAGGGCGACTATTACCGCACCCGGCTGACCCACAGCCTGGAGGTGGCGCAGATTGCCCGCTCGATCGGCCGGACGCTGGGGCTGAACGAGGATCTGGCGGAGGCGGTGGCGCTGGCCCACGACCTTGGCCACACCCCCTTCGGCCATGCCGGGGAAGAGGCGCTGAACGCCTGCATGGAGCCGTTCGGCGGTTTCGCCCACAACGACCAGACCCTGCGCATCCTGACGCGGCTGGAGCGGCGCTATGCCGAGTTCGACGGGCTGAACCTGACCTGGGAAGCGCTGGAGGGCGTGGTCAAGCACAACGGCCCGCTGCTGCCGCTGCTGCCCGGTCACCGCCTGCCGACGACGATTGCGGCCTTCCAGGGCGAGTGGGATCTGGAACTGCACACCAATCCGGGGGCAGAAGCCCAGGTGGCGGCGCTGGCCGACGACATCGCCTACAACAACCACGACATCGACGATGGCTTGCGCGCAGGCCTGTTCACGGTGGACGAGGTGGCGGAGCTGCCGCTGGTCGGTCCGCTGGTTCGCGAGGTCTGCGACCGCTATCCGGGGCTGGAACGCTCGCGCCTGATCCACGAGACGATCCGGCGGATGATCAACGCCATGGTCGTCGATCTGGTGACGGAAACGCGGCGGCGGCTGGCGGAGCATCGGCCGGGCAGTGCGGCCGAACTGCGCGCCCTGCCGGTGGCGATGGTCAGCTTCTCCGACGGGATGCTGGAGGCACAGCGACCCTTGCGCGCCTTCCTGCGCCAGCGCATGTACCGGCACTATCGCGTGAACCGCGAGATGAGCAAGTGCAAGCGCGTGGTGCGCGCCCTGTTCCAGCTGTTCATGGACGAGCCCAACACCCTGCCGACCGAATGGCAGCGCGACATCGCCAAGAATGGGGGTGACGCCGATCTTGCGGTGCGCGCCCGTCATGTGGCCGACTATATCGCCGGCATGACCGACCGCTACGCGTTGGCCGAGCATGACCGGCTGTTCGACCTGCATGTAAAGACCTGAACCGTGAAGACCTGAGCCGTCAGGCTCCTGTGACCTCCTGAAAAGACGACCTGAGACGATGAATATTTTCAAGGCCTTCGAGACCGATATTCGCAAGCTGCTGGAAGAGCTGGCCGCCGAGGGTGCGATCCCCGCCGGGCTGGACAGCAGCCGTCTGACGGTCGAGCCGCCGCGCGAGGCCTCGCATGGCGACCTGTCCACCAACGCCGCGATGATCCTGGCGAAGCCGGCGAAGATGGCGCCGCGCGCCCTGGCGGAGCTGCTGGTCGCCAAGCTGAAGGGCCGCGCCGACGTGGCGTCGGTCGAGATCGCCGGTCCGGGCTTCGTCAACCTGCGCCTGACGCCGGACGTCTGGCGTGACCGCATCCGCGACGTGCTGACCGCCGGCACCGCCTATGGCGACAGCGAGCTGGGAGCCGGGACTCCGGTCAATGTGGAGTATGTGTCGGCCAACCCGACCGGCCCGCTGCATGCCGCCCATGGCCGCGGCGCCGTGTTCGGCGACGCGCTGGCAGCACTGCTGCAGAAGGCCGGCTATGCCGTCACCCGCGAATACTACATCAACGATGCCGGCGCGCAGGTCGACGTGCTGGGCCGCTCCACCTTCATCCGCTACCGCGAGGTGCTGGGCGAGCAGGTCGGCGAGATCCCGGCCGGCCTCTATCCCGGCGAGTACCTGAAGGAGGTCGGCCAGGCGCTGGCCGAGCGCGACGGCAACCGCTGGGTCGGCACCGACGAGTCCGAATGGCTGCCGGCCTGCCGCGACTTCGCCATCGGCATGATCATGGGCTGGATCCGCGAGGATCTGGGCGCCCTTGGCGTCACGATGGACGTCTACAGCAGCGAGCGCGCCCTGGTGACGGCGGGGGCCGTCCAGACGGCGCTGGCGGCGCTGGAGGAACGCGGTCTGATCTACACCGGCGTGCTGGAGCCGCCGAAGGGCAAGAAGCCCGACGATTGGGAGCCGCGCCCGCAGACCCTGTTCAAGTCCAGCGACTTCGGCGACGACGTCGACCGGCCGCTGAAGAAGTCCGACGGCTCCTTCACCTATTTCGCCAACGACATCGCCTATCACTACGACAAGTACCGGCGCGGTGCCGCGTCGCTGATCGACGTGCTGGGCGCCGACCATGGCGGCTACGTCAAGCGCATGCAGGCGGCGACGCGGGCGATTTCCGGCGGCGAGGCCGCACTGGACGTGAAGCTGTGCCAGCTGGTGCATCTGATGCAGAACGGCCAGCCGGTGAAGATGTCCAAGCGCGCCGGCACCTTCGTGACGCTGCGCGACGTCATTGATCAGGTCGGCCGGGATGTCGTCCGCTTCATCATGCTGACCCGCCGCAACGACCAGACGCTGGACTTCGACTTCGCCAAGGTGACGGAGCAGTCGAAGGACAACCCGGTCTTCTACGTGCAGTACGCCCACGCCCGCTGCCGCTCGGTGCTGCGCCATGCCGCGACCGCCCTGCCGCAGCTGGACCAGACGCCGGCCTCGCTCGCCGCCGCGGCCAACCTCGCCCGGCTGGACAGCGAAGAGGAGATGGCCCTCGCCAAGCGTATGGCCACCTGGCCGCGCGTGGTCGAGGCGGCGGCCGAAGCGCATGAGCCGCACCGCATCGCCTTCTTCCTCTACGACCTCGCCAGCGACTTCCACGCTCTGTGGAACCGGGGCCGCGACGATGCCTCGCTGCGCTTCCTGATCGAGGGCGATGCGGAGCTGACGACGGCCCGTCTGGCGCTGATCGCCGCGGTGGCGACGGTCATCGCCTCGGGCCTGTCGGTGATGGGCGTGGAACCGGTGGAGGAATTGCGTTCATGAAGTACGACGGCGACGTCAACTACGCGGCCAATCCCTATGGGATGCCGCCCCGACAGTCCGCGAACAGGCGCGGGCTGCTGGCGCTCGGCTTCGCCGTGGTCGGCGTCGTGACGTTCGCCGGTGCGGCGGTGGTCGGGCTGCGCGGCCCGTCGCGGCTGTCCGGCGACGGGCCGCCGCTGCTGACCGCGGAAGCCGTCCCGTCCAAGGCCCGTCCCGACCAGCCGGGCGGGATGGAGGTGCCGCACCAGGACATCCTGGCCTATGAGCGGCTGCGCGACCATGACGGCGGCCGCGGCAATCAGGTGGAGCGGCTGCTGCCGCCGCCGGAGGTGCCGCTGCCGCGTCCGGTGGTGACGCCGCAGATGCCGGCCGTGGTGCCGCTGCCCTCGGTGCCGTCGGTGGCCCAGCTGCCGCCGGGCTCCACCGCCACCGTCCCGCGCGACAGCGTCGCCGCGGCTGTCGCGGCGGCTGCTCCGCTGGCAGCGCCGGAACCGGTGCCGGCTCTGCCCGCCGCCACGCCGACGGCGGCCGTTCCGGCCCTGGCGGTGCAGGCCCCGGCTGCCCAGACTCCGCCCAGCGTCGCCGCCAAGCCGCAACAGGCCCCGGCCAAGCCGGCCCCCGCTCCGCAGCAGCAGGTCGCGTCGGTCGCCAAGCCTCCGGCGCCGCCGGCAGCAGCGCCGGCCCAGCAGAACGCCGCTCCGTCGATGGGGCAGCTGATCGCCAAGCTGGAAGCCGCGTCCCTGCCGGCCGCTCCGGCCAAGGCCGCTCCCCAGCCGGCGAAGCCCGCTCCCGCAACCGCCTCCGCTCCTGCGGCCGGCGGCGGCAGCGGCTGGCGTGTCCAGCTGGCGTCGGTGCGCAGCGAGGGCGAGGCCGCGGCCGAATGGCGCCGCCTTGCCGGCCGTCACCCCGACGCGCTCGGCGGGTTGTCGATGCAGGTCGCCAAGGTCGATCTGGGCGAGAAGGGCATCTTCTATCGGGTGCAGGGCGCCGGCGCCGACGAGGCGCGGGCCAAGTCGGCCTGCGCCCAGCTGCGCGCGCAAAATGTGGGGTGTGTGGTTGTCCGTCCCTGATTTTTCCGGCCCTGATTCTTTGGGTTCCGATTCGGTGAGTTCCATCCAGGTCTCCCACCCGCGCGCGGTCGTCTTCGGCTGCGCCGGGCTGGAGGTGACGGCCGACGAGGCCGCCTTCTTCCGCGATGCCGATCCGCTCGGCTTCATCCTGTTCCGCCGCAATTGCGACAGCCGCCACCAGATGCGCCGGCTGGTCGACGATCTGCGCGCCAGCGTCGGCCGGGCGGACGCCCCGGTCCTGATCGACCAGGAGGGTGGCCGGGTCGCCCGCATGCGCCCGCCGCACTGGCCGGCCCATCCGCCGATGGGCGTGATCGGCGCGCTTGGCGAACGCGATGCCGCCGCCGGGCATGAAGCAGCCTGGATCAACGGCCGGCTGCTCGCCCATATGCTGACGGAGGTCGGCATCACGGTGGATTGCGCGCCGGTCTGCGACGTTCCGGTGGAGGGCGCACACGACATCATCGGCGACCGTGCCTTCTCGCGCGACCCGGCCTTGGTGATCGACCTCGCCCGCGCCACCGCCAATGGGCTGCTGGCCGGCGGCGTGCTGCCGGTGATCAAGCACATCCCCGGCCATGGCCGCGCCTTCACCGACAGCCATGCCGAGCTGCCGGTGGTCGAGGCCGGCCGCGCGGCGCTGGAGGCCACCGACTTCGCCCCCTTCCGCGCGCTGGCCGACCTGCCGCTGGCGATGGTGGCCCATGTGGTGCTGAAGGCCATCGACCCGACCGCCCCGGCCAGCACCTCGGCCATCGTGGTGCGCGAAGTGGTGCGCGGGCCGTCCATCGGTTTCGCCGGCCTGCTGTTCAGCGACGATTTGTCGATGAACGCGTTGCGGGGCGACCCGAGGACGCGGGCCGAAGCGGTGCTGGCGGCCGGCATGGATGTCGTGCTCCACTGCAACGGCGATCTGGCCGAGATGCGGTCGATCCTCGGCGCCGTTCCGCTCTTGAGCGGGGTGGCGGCGGAGCGCTGGGCGCGGGCGGACGCGATGCGCCATGCGCCGGAGGCGGCGGACATCGCTGCATTGACCAACCGGCTGGCCGAGCTTCTCGGCACGGCTGAGACCTGACGGACGGGAGCGGACGATGGAGGAATGGATCTTCCAGGTGACGGCCGTGGCCCTGCCGGCCATCCTCGCCATCACACTGCACGAGGCGGCGCACGGCTTCGTCGCCTGGCGGCTGGGTGACGACACCGCCTATCGGCTGGGGCGCGTCACCTTCAACCCGATCCGCCACATCGACCCGTTCGGCACCGTGCTGCTGCCGGCGCTGATGTATTTCACCACCGGCTTCGTCTTCGGCTGGGCCAAGCCGGTGCCGGTCAATTTCGCCCGGCTGGACCATCCGCGCCGCGACATGGTGTGGGTGGCGCTGGCCGGTCCGGGGACCAACTTCCTGCTGGCGGTGGCGTCGGCGGTGATCTGGCGGCTGGTCAATCCCGAGAACAGCTATATCGAGCTGTGGATCCGCTCCGCCGCCGAGGTCTCGGTGCTGGTCAACGTCATCCTGATGGTGTTCAACCTGATCCCGCTGCCGCCGCTGGACGGCGGGCGCGTCGCGGTCGGCATCCTGCCCGATTTCCTGGCGGTGCCGCTGGCGAAGCTGGAGCGCGTCGGTCTGCTGATCCTGATGGCGGCCTTCTTCCTGCTGCCGATGCTGGGGCGCCAGATCGGCATGGACCTCAGCGTCATGCATTGGGTGCTGGGTCCGCCCGTCGATGCGGTGATCGATTTCATCCGCGTCCTGACCGGCAACGACTGATAGGGTAATCGATGGCCGATCTGCTGGCCGGGCGTGAGGCCGACACCTCAGCAATCGCGGAGGGGTCGGCATCCGAACAGCTGTTGCTGGTTCTGGACGGCTTCGAGGGGCCGCTCGACATGCTGCTGGCGCTGGGGCGCGACCAGAAGGTCGACCTGACGCGCATCTCGATCCTGGAACTGGCCGACCAGTATCTCCGCTTCGTGGCGGAGGCGCGGAAGGTGAGGCTGGAGCTGGCCGCCGACTATCTGGTGATGGCGGCATGGCTGGCCTACCTGAAGTCGCGGCTGCTGCTGCCCGAGCCGGAGGGGGAGGAACCGTCCGGCGAGGACATGGCCGCCGCACTCGCCTTCCAGCTCCAGCGGCTGGAGGCGATGAAGGGCGTCGCCGAAAAGCTGTTTGCCCGTCCACGGCTGGGCATCGAAATCCATCCGCGAGGCGCGCCGGAGGATTTGGATCTGCGCCGCAAGTCGGTCTACGAGGTCACGCTGTTCGACCTGCTGCGCGCCTATGGCCAGCAGCGCGCCCGCAAGGAATCCGGCGTCCTGCACATCGCCCCGGTCCGCCTCTATTCGATGGAGGAGGCGGTGCGGCGCCTGTCATCCCTGCTCGGCCGCATGCCGGACTGGGCGACGCTGGCAAGCTTCCTGCCGGGCGGCGAGGGCGGCGGCGGGCTGCTGACCCGTTCGGCGCTCGCCGCACATTTCGCCGCCACGCTGGAGCTGGCCAAGGCCGGCCGGGTCGAACTGCGCCAGGAGGGCGCCTTCGCCCCGCTCTATGTCCGCGGGCGGGCGGCCGGTTCCCAGGACGGCGACATTTCGGAAGAAGCGCAATCGCATGATTAAGGAAGTCACCGACGCCCAGGAGGCGGAGGCCCACATCGGCAAGCTGCGCCTGTTGGAAGCCCTGCTGTTCGCCTCAAGCGAGCCGCTGGACGAGGAGACGCTGGCCGGCCGCATCGGGCCGGAGGTCGGCCTGCTGCTGGAGGAACTGCGCGCCCATTACGCCCCGCGCGGCGTCACCCTGGTGTGCACCGGCGGCGGCTGGGCCTTCCGCACCGCGGTCGATCTGGCGCCGGAGCTGCGGCGCGAGGAGGAGGTGTCGCGCAAGCTGTCCCGCGCCGCCATCGAGACGCTGGCGATCATTGCCTACCACCAGCCGGTGACCCGCGGCGAGATCGAATCCATCCGCGGTGTCGCGACCAGCAAGGGCACGCTGGACCTGCTGATGGAGCATGGCTGGATCCGGCCGGGCAAGCGGCGGGAGACGCCGGGCCGGCCGCTGACCTGGATCACCACCGACCATTTCCTCGATCATTTCGGGCTGGAGAGCTTGCGTGACCTGCCCAGCGTCGACGAGTTGCGCGCCGCCGGCCTGCTCGACAGCCGTCCGGTGCTGCTGGGTCTGGGGGCGACGGCCGACGACAGTGCCCTGGACACGGGCGACGAGACGTAAGCCGCAGGCGACCGCTTGGTTTTTCTCCGGCACCTGAGCGAATTCCCGTGAAACCTCAATGACAACCGGTTAAGGATGGTGGGGGCAACGTTGCGGCACCCCGGCCTTTCTGCCATAGTGCCGGCCCGCCGCAAAGGCCGTTCAAACGTGATAGGCGCGCCATGGGTTCTTTCAGCATCTGGCACTGGATCATCGTTCTTCTGATCGTTCTTCTGCTGTTCGGCGCCGGTAAGTTGCCGAAGGTGATGGGCGATCTCGCCAAGGGCGTGAAGTCCTTCAAGGCGGGGCTGCAGGACGACAGCGACGATGCAACTCCGGGCACCAACGCCAAGACCATCCCGAACCAGCCCGCCCCGAACCAGCCGGCCAACACGGCCGAAGCCGTGGCCAAGAAGGACGAGGCGGTCCGCAGCTGACCGGCAGGCGCGCGGCCGTCTCTTCCCGAGCGCCGCACGCCATCCTGCCCACCGCATTCGTGAAGCCGGAAGAACATGTTCGACATCGCTTGGTCCGAACTGATGGTGATCGCCGTCATCGCCCTTGTGGTCATTGGACCCAAGGATCTGCCCAAGGCGATCTTCACGCTCGGCAAATGGGTGCGCAAGGCGCGGGTCGTCGCCCGCGAATTCCAGACCCACATCGACGACATGATGCGGGAAACCGAGTTGGACGAGCTTCGCAAGGAAGCGCTGAAGACCCGCGACCTGAACATCAAGAAGATGATGGAGGACACCATCGACCCGAAGGGGGAGGTGGGCAAGGCCTTCGACGCCAAGGAATTCGACACGGGTCTGAACGGCCATGCCGGCAGCACGCCGGAACCGGACCTGCCGCAGGCGCCGACCCCGGTTCCATCCCCGGCTGCTCCGGCCGTGACGGACAGCGTGGGGCCGGCCGGCGCGCCATCCCCGATCACAACGTCGCCGATCACGATCGCTCCGATCGCCACCGAATCCGCTCCGCCGGCCCCGGTGCCGCAGCCCGCTCCGGCCCCGCGGCCGGACGCCGTGGCCGCAGCCCAGCCGACCGACAAGCAGACCTGAAGACAAAGACGGCCCATGACCGGCGATACGCAGCAGGACGAACTCGAAGACAGCAAGATGCCGCTGATCGATCATCTGATCGAGCTGCGGAACCGGCTGATGTGGGCAATCGGCGCAATCCTGATCGCCTTCCTGCTGTGCTATGCGGTGTCGGACAAGATCTACAATTTCCTGGTCCAGCCGCTGGCCGACATCCTGGCGGGGCAGGGGCGCCGGATGATCTACACCGGCCTGACCGAAGCCTTCTTCACCTATGTGAAGGTGGCGTTCTGGGCCGGCTGCTTCATCTCCTTCCCGGTGATCGCCAGCCAGATCTGGATGTTCGTGGCGCCCGGCCTCTACAAGCATGAGCGCAAGGCGTTCCTGCCCTTCCTGATCGCCACCCCGGTGATGTTTCTGACCGGCGCCGGCATCGTCTATTACTTCATCTTCCCGATGGCCTGGCGCTTCTTCCTGGGCTTCGAGTTCCACCCGGACGGCAGCAACGCCCTGCCCATCGAGTTCGAGGCGCGCGTCGGCGAATACCTGCATCTGGTGATGTCGCTGATCTTCGCCTTCGGCATCGCCTTCCAACTGCCGGTGCTGCTGACCCTGCTGGTCCGCGTCGGCATCATCAGCACCGACGCCCTGGCGTCCAAGCGGCGCTACGCCATCGTCGGCGCCTTCATCGCCGCCGCCGTGCTGACCCCGCCCGACGTCATCAGCCAGGTCAGCCTGGCGCTGCCGCTGATCGCGCTCTACGAGATCGCGATCATCATCGGGCGCCGGATCGAAAAGGTACGGGCCGCCGCGGAAGCCGAGTGACCGGCGGCAACGCGCCCGCAGCATTTTGCCAGTGGCTGCATGCAGTGGCGATTCGCCACTGGCAAATTACCTGCCTTGACCTAGGGTAATAATCCGTCCGTCATGGACATGCCGCCATTCTCGCGCTAAAAGCACGGTTCGGCCAACAAAAGGGCCTCAGCCGCGCACCCGGAGCCTTGACCGTATGCAGACCGCCAACGACATCCGTCGCACGTTCCTGGATTTCTTCGCCAAGCAGGGCCATCAGAAGGTCGATTCGTCGCCGCTCGTGCCGCGCAACGACCCGACGCTGATGTTCACCAACGCCGGCATGGTCCAGTTCAAGAACGTCTTCACCGGTGCCGAGACGCGGCCTTACCGGCGCGCGGCCACCTCGCAGAAATGCGTGCGCGCCGGCGGCAAGCACAACGACCTCGACAACGTCGGCTACACCGCGCGGCACCATACCTTCTTCGAGATGCTGGGCAACTTCTCCTTCGGCGATTATTTCAAGGACGACGCCATCGCGTTCGCCTGGAACCTGATCACCAAGGAATACGGGCTGCCGGCCGACAAGCTGCTGGTGACGGTCCACACCTCCGACGAGGATGCGGCGGGCATCTGGCGCAAGGTCGCCGGCCTGTCGGACGACCGCATCATCCGCATCCCGACCGACGACAATTTCTGGCGCATGGGCGACACCGGCCCCTGCGGTCCCTGCTCGGAGATCTTCTTCGACCATGGCCCGTCGATTGCCGGTGGCCCGCCGGGCAGCCCGGATCAGGACGGCGACCGCTTCATCGAGATCTGGAACCTCGTGTTCATGCAGTATGAACAGCTGGGTCCGGACAATCTGGTGGCGCTGCCCAAGCCGTCCATCGACACCGGCATGGGGCTGGAGCGTCTGGCCGCCGTCCTGCAGGGCAAGCACGACAATTACGACATCGACCTGATGCGGGCGCTGATCATGGCGTCGGCGGAAGCGACCAAGACTTCGCCGGACGGCGCGCATGCCGTGTCGCACCGCGTCATCGCCGACCATCTGCGCTCGACCTCCTTCCTGATCGCCGACGGCGTGCTGCCGTCGAACGAAGGCCGCGGCTATGTGCTGCGCCGCATCATGCGCCGCGCCATGCGCCACGCCCACATGATCGGCGCGCGCGAGCCGCTGATGCACCGTCTGGTCCCGGCGCTGATCCAGCAGATGGGCGATGCCTATCCGGAGCTGAACCGCGCCCGCGCGCTGATCGTCGAGACGCTGAAGCTGGAAGAGACCCGCTTCAAGCAGACGCTGGAACGCGGCCTGCGCCTGCTGGAGGATGAGGTCGGCCATCTGGGCGAAGGCCAGCCGCTGGCCGGTGACGTCGCCTTCAAGCTGTACGACACCTATGGCTTCCCGCTCGACCTGACCCAGGACGTGCTGCGCGGCCAGGGCCGCGGCGTCGACGAGGCCGGCTTCAAGGCGGCGATGGACGAGCAGCGCCGCAAGGCCCGCGAGTCCTGGGCCGGCTCGGGCGAGGTCGGCACCGAGAAGCTGTGGTACGAGATCAAGGACGAGCTGGGCGCCACCGAGTTCTTCGGCTACGACACCGAAGTCGCCGAAGGCAAGGTGACCGCCCTTATCAAGGGCGACGCCCGCGTCGAGGCCGCCAATCTCGGCGATCAGGTGCTGGTCGTCGTCAACCAGAACTCCCTTCTACGGCGAATCGGGCGGTCAGGTCGGCGATGCCGGCGTGATTTTCTCCGCCGGCGGGGCCGAGGTCGCGGTGTCCGACACGCTGAAGAAGCTGGGCGCCGTGTGGGCCCATATCGGCACGGTCACCAAGGGCACGCTCAAGGTCGGCGATGTGGTCGAACTGCGCGTGGACACCGAGCGCCGCTCCGCCATCCGCGCCAACCACTCCGCCACCCACCTGCTGCACGAGGCGCTGCGCCATCGCCTGGGCGACCATGTCACCCAGAAGGGCTCGCTGGTGGCACCCGAGCGTCTGCGCTTCGACATCAGCCAGCCGACCGGCCTGAGCGGTGCCGACATCGCCGCCATCGAGGACGAGGTGAACCGCCGCGTGCTCGCCAACAGCGAGGTCATCACCCGCCTGATGTCCCCGGACGAGGCCCGCGCCCAGGGCGCCATGGCGCTGTTCGGCGAGAAGTACGGCGATGAGGTCCGCGTCGTCTCGATGGGCGGGCCGCATGGCGAGCAGGACCGCGACTACTCCATTGAGCTGTGCGGTGGCACCCATGTCCGCCGCACCGGCGACATCGGCGTGTTCAAGATCGTCTCCGAAGGCGCCGTCGCCGCCGGCGTCCGCCGCATCGAGGCGCTGACCGGCACCGGCGCCAAGGCGTGGCTGTCCGAGCGCGACCATCTGCTGACCGAGGCGGCGAGCGTCCTCAAGGTCAAGCCCGACGAGGTCCCGACACGCGTGGCGGCCCTGGTCGAGGAACGCCGCAAGATGGAGCGCGAACTGGCCGACCTGCGCCGCCAGGTTGCCATGGGAGGCGGCGCCAAGGCCGACGGCGGCAACGAGGCCAAGGATGTGGCCGGCGTCAAGGTTGCCGCCCGCGTGGTCGAAGGCCTGCCGGCCAAGGACCTCAAGCCGATGGCCGACGAGTTGAAGAAGCAGGTCGGCTCGGGCGTCGTCGTGCTGATCGCGTCCAACGAGGGCAAGGCCTCCATCGTCATCGGCGTGACCGACGACCTGACCGCGACGCTCAGCGCCGTCGATCTGGTCCGTGTCGGTGCCGAGGCGCTGGGCGGCAAGGGTGGCGGCGGCCGGCCGGACATGGCGCAGGCCGGTGGCCCCGATGCCTCGCTGGCCCCGGCGGCCATCGAAGCCATCGAAAAGGCGATTGCGGCCAGGAAAGCTTCCTGATCCCATCGACACCCGGCCCCCGGTTCGCTCCGGGGGCCGTTTTTCTGTTGGTGCCGTCTTCAAAGGTCCGGCGATGGAACTTCCGACTCTTCCCTTCACCGTGACCGACTGGTCAGCCGTTCCCGTCACCGAACATCCGGGCGAGACCGGGCTTGCCCGCTGGCGCAGCTTCCATTCCGGGGATCTGCGGGTTCGGCTGGTCGAATACACGCCGGGCTATCTGGCCGACCATTGGTGCGACCGCGGCCATGTGCTGTTCGTGGTCAGCGGTGAGCTGATCACCGAGCTGAAGGATGGCCGCCGCTTCGTCCTGACCGCGGGCATGAGCTATCAGGTGTCCGATTTCGGCGACCATCCGCACCGCTCCTCGACCGAAATCGGCGCCACCCTGTTTATCGTGGACTGAAACGTCTTCGCTTGAGGGAGCCTAATCCATGCGCTTCACCGGTACCGACCGCTATGTCGCCACCGACGATCTGATGGTGGCGGTCAACGCCGCCATAACACTGGAGCGGCCGCTTCTGGTGAAGGGCGAGCCGGGCACCGGCAAGACGGTGCTGGCGGTGGAGATCGCCCGCGCACTGAACAAGCCGCTGCTGTCCTGGCACGTCAAGTCGACGACCAAGGCGCAGCAGGGCCTCTATGAATACGACGCGGTCAGCCGCCTGCGCGACAGCCAGCTGGGCGAGGCGAAGGTTCATGACATCGCCAACTACATCGTCCGCGGCAAGCTGTGGGAAGCCTTCGAGGCGCCGGAGCCTCCGGTCCTGCTGATCGACGAGATCGACAAGGCCGACATCGAGTTCCCCAACGACCTGCTGCTGGAACTCGACCGCATGGAGTTCCACGTCTACGAGACCCGGCAGACGATCAAGGCGGCCAAGCGCCCCATCGTCATCGTCACCTCCAACAACGAGAAGGAGCTGCCGGACGCCTTCCTGCGCCGCTGCTTCTTCCACTATATCCGCTTCCCCGAGCGCGAGACGATGGAGCGCATCGTCGAGGTCCATTATCCCGGCCTGAAGGCGGCCCTGCTGCGCGAGGCGCTGAATCTCTTCTATGACCTGCGCGAGGTTCCAGGGTTGAAGAAAAAGCCTTCCACCTCGGAGCTGCTGGACTGGATCAAGCTGCTGATGGTCGAGGATGTCGATCCGGATACCCTGCGCGCCAAGGACGCCCGCACGCTGATCCCGCCGCTGTGCGGCGCACTGCTGAAGAACGAGCAGGACGTTCACACGCTGGAGCGGCTTGCATTCCTGGCGAAGCGAGGGCGCTGACCGGGACCTTCGAAATTCGACTGCCCTTCCCGATCGCCGACGCACCGCAGGAAATGCCGGATCCCGTCGCCCTCAAGGAAGACTTCGGCCGCAAGTCAATGATCGAATCCCGCAATCCCTGGGACGATGCCCTGCCCATTCCTTCGGGCAGGGCATGTCGGGGATCCGTTACGGGCGGTTCGGGTACAGGCCGTTGGCGACGATGCAGACGGTTTGTCCGATCGCCGGCGATTGGGTGCTGACCTTCTGGGTCGCACCGGCTGCGGCGGGGGCGACCGTCACCGTGCCGCCGGTGATGCCGGTGTTGGGAACCGTGATGGAGCCGCTGGCCGTGCCCGCCACTTTGGCGCCGGTGCCAGGTCCGGTGGTGTTGTACGGCCCCGTCAGCGTGATGCCACTGCCGCCATCGTCCAAGACGGTGCCGCCGAGATAGACGGTGCCCGAGGTCGGGGCCGACACCGGGGTGCCGCCGGTTGTGATGGGCAGGCTGACGGTGCCGGTGAAGGGAACGGTGGTCGAGCCCCCCGACCCGCCGCCGGTGCCGGTGAAGGTTGCGGTGTGGGTGTGCGGTTGCAGCGGGACCTGCGCCGCCGACAGCAGTAGCTCCTGCTGGCCGATCTTGGCGCCGATGGGAACGTTCACCAAGCCGGGGCCGGTGCCGGAACCGATTGCGGCGCGGCCGCGCAGGTCCGGAATACCGAAGGTATTGGCGTTGTCGCCGCCGTAGCGGAAGCCGACCAGCGCGAACAGCGCCTGATACTCACGGATCGCCAATGTCCGGCCATCGGCAGGGATGTAGTTGCGAGGGCACCAGTCGAATGCAAAGGTGCAGATCGTGCCGATGTATGACTCGTCGTTGCAGGCGGCGGCGGGCGTGCTGAACAGTGCCATTCCGCTTGTCATCGCAAAGGCGGCGTAGAGGAGAGTCTTGCGCATAAGGAGCCCCCGATGGCTGGGTTGTTCTGGATATCGGTACAAGGGTAAAATACGATCAAACGATCCTTATTTTATGGACTTATCTTATCATGTATCGCGATGGTGGTAAAAAGACATTTTAATGCAAATTTTTACACAATCGAACCGCTTCGCCATCGGGCTGACCTTTGCACGCAAAGACTGTGATTCCGAAGGCTGGGATCCGCATTCCCGGCATTGAGCTTCAACTCATCGCGCATCGGCGGGAAACCCAGGTGCCGATAGCCGAATTGGAGCTGCTCAGCCGCCAATCGCCACAGAACGGGGTGGGACAGATGTCTTGTCCACAGACCCCGTCCGCACCCCGAGAGCGGACGCGGGCCGAGGAGCGGTCCATGCCAAGAATAACGGAATCTCGCCGCGCGCACATTTCCATGCACCGCCTGTGCATGGATGACGACGGCATCGGCAAAGCCGTTATCTCGACAACCGGGCTGAAGCCTCGCGCGAACCGACCCGCCCACTGGGCGACGGATGAAGCGCTTCAAATCACCGCGTCGAGGGGAAGGGGACGCCGAAGGGAGGGACGACGCTGCGACCACTCCGCCTTAAACCCCCTCCACCTCCTCAATCGCCAATCCCAGCGCCACTCCCGCCACCGACTGCACCGTCACCCGGCTGCGCCCGCCGCCCAGCGGCACCACGCGGATCTGCGTGCCGATGCGCTCGACCATCGCCGGCACGTGGCTGATGACGCCGACCTGACGCCCGCCGGCCTGCAAGGCTTCCAGGCAGGACAGCGCCACGTCCAGGCTGTCGGGATCCAGCGTGCCGAACCCCTCGTCGATGAACAGCGTGCCGATCCCGCCGGCAGTGCCCGCCGCCATCGCCGAAAGCCCGAGCGCCAGGGCCAGCGACACCAGGAACAGCTCGCCGCCCGACAGGCTGTGGACGCCGCGCCGCTCGTCGCCCATCTCGCGGTCGACCACCTGGATTTCCAGATCGGCCCCGGTCACCCGTTCCAGCCGATAGCGGCGGGCGAGATCCTCCAGATGCCGATTGGCATGGGTCAGCAGCAGGTCCAGGCTCAGGCTCTGGGCGAAGTTGCGCATCTTCTGTCCGGTCGACGAACCGATCAGCTGCGCCATCTTGCCCCACAGTGCGGAACGCGCCTGCTGCGCCTCGATAGCCGCCATCAGCCCGGTCAGCCGCTGCCGATTGGCATCGTCCGCCTCCAGCCGGCCGCGGGCCGAGCCCAGCCGGTCGCGGTCGCGCTCCAGCACCGCATGGATGCTCTCCGCCGCAGCCCCGGATTCCTCGACGCTCTGTGCCGGACGACCCGCGGCATGGTGGTCGCCGCGCTGACGCCGCCGCTCGGCGACCACCAGAGCGGCATCGCCGCGCGCCCGTTCCAGCACCGCCAGCGCCAGCTCTTCCGCCTCCAGCTCGCTTTCGGGCGCAGCCAGCAGCCGGCGGACCTCGTCCAGCCCGACCCTGCGCTCGGCGACCGCGCGGCCCAGCCGCTCGCCGGCGGTCCGGGCCTTGTCGGCGCAGCGTCTCGCCGCCTCGCCGCGGGTTTCCCGCTCCTGCTCCGCGGCCGACAGTCGGGCGATGGCGTCCTGCCGGGCGAACGTGGCCTTCTCGACCAGGGCTTCGGCTTCATGCTTCCGTGCGGCCAGTGCCGTCCGCACCTCCGACACCGGCCGTCCGCCCAGCACCGCGCCGCGCGCCGTCCGGGCCTCGGCCAGCCGCCCGGCGAGATCACCTGCGCGATTGCGCGCCTCATCCTCTGCCCGCTGCGCAGCCTCGAGTTCGGCGCTCTGCACCGCCCGTTCGCCGCTCGCGCGCTCGACCTCGCGGGCGGCACGGGCCAGCCCGTCGCTCTTCTCGCGATGGTCGCTCACCCGCCTTGCCAAAGCGGCCCGGTAGTCCTCCGGGGCCTGCTCCAGCAGTGCCTGCCACCCGGCCTCTCCCGCCAGGCCGTCAGCCAGCTCGGCCAGCGCGGAGTCCCGGTCGGCCTCCGCCCGCTCCAGCGCCGCCGCCGCCAGGGCCAGGGCCTGCCGGCCGTCGGCCAGCCGCTGCCGGGTCGCCTCGCACTCGCTTGCCAGACCGGCCGCCGCGGTTTCCAGCCGCCGATGCTCCAGCTGCGCCGCATCCAGCCGCCGGCGATGGTCGAGCGCCCGCTCCTCATCCTGCGCGATGGCGGCCATCCGGCGGTCCACCGCCTCAACTTGCCCGCGGATGTCCGTGTGGATGTCCGTGTGTGTTTCGGTGAGCGCTCCGCCTCCGGTGTCCCAATCGATGGCCGACGCCTGTGCTGTCCAGCGCGCTTCAAGCCCGTCGGCCTCCTGCGCCATTGCCGCCAGCCGCGCGGTCAGCGCCTCGGCCCCCTTGCGCGCCGCCAGTTCCGCCGCTTCCAGTGCCGCATGCCGGGCCACCGTCGCGGCCAGGGCCTCGCGCAATCCGGCGAGATGCGCTTCCTGATCCCGCGTCACCCGGCCCAGCGGAGTCGCCCCGTCGCCCGCCCAGGGATGATCCGCCGATCCGCAGACCGGGCAGGGCTCACCGTCGACCAGCCGGCCGCGCAGGCTTTCGACATCCTCGCGCTGGGCCAGCAACAGCCGTTGCAGGGTACGCTCCGCCTCCATCACCGCGGCCTGCCGTCCGGCCCGGCTTTCGGCAAGCTCCCGCGCCGCCGTTCCGTCGCGCTCCGCCTCGCCCAGCAGCCGCAGCCGCTCTCCGTCCGCGGCGGTGCGCTCGGCTTCCAGCCGTTGCCGCGCCTCTCCGGTAGCCAACAGGGCCAGCAGCCCGTCACGGCGGCGTCCGGCCTCCGACCGCGCCTGTCGCGCCTCTTCCAGCGACGGCACCGCCGTGCCGCGCAAGCTGTCCAGCGCCTGTTCGGACGAGCGGCACCGCTCGCGCGCCTCGGCCAGCCGCCCTTCCACGGTGCGTGCCGCGGCTTCGGTCGCCGCAAGCTCCCGCTCCAGCCGTTGTCGCTCCTGCGCGGCAGCCTTTCCGCTCCGTCCGTCGGCGACGATGCGCGCCAGCAGCCGGTCCCACCGCTCCCACTGCCCGGCCACCGCCGCGAAGCCAGCCTGCTCGCGCAGCCAGATCTCCAGCCTTGCGGCATCGCTGCGGGCCGAGGACAGGGTGGCGTCGATGTCCTGCATGGCCTTCCGCAGCGCGATGCTGCGCTGGACCGCGATTTTCGCCGCCGCGTCGGCGGTCCCCTGCTCGCCGGTCAGGGTTGCGATCCGTCCATCAAGGTCGGCCGCGCGGTCAAGCTCGGGCTCGGCCCTGGCCTGCTCGGCACAGGCCGCCTCGAAGCGCCGCCGGGCCTCGCCATGGCGGCCGGTCGCCTCATCCACCGCCAGCCGTGCCGCGGCCAGGCCCGTCTCCGCCCGCTCGACCGCCGCCGCGGCCTCCGCCGCCTCGTCGCGCGCGCGGTCGGCGTCCGCCAGCACCGGCCGCAGCGGCTGCAACCCGCGCAGCGCGAGAGCGGCGTCGCGCCGCTCCTCCGCGCCGCTCCACGCGCGCTCCGCCGCGTCTGCGGCCTCGACCGCCTTGCTTTCCGCCGCCGCGAGCTGGCGGTCGCGCTCATGCCAGGCCAGCGCCGCCTGGGCGAGCGCCAACGCCTGCTCGCCGCTCCGCACCGCCTCCGCCGCCTCGCCGGCCTCGGCTTGCAGGGCGGTCCGGTCGTCATCGCTCAGCACCCCGATGCCGCCGCCCTGCGCCACCAGCCTGTCGAGCGCCTGCTTCTCCGCAGTCGTCCGCTCATGCGCCGCAATCGACAGGCGC
>NZ_JBSNCI010000004.1:0-2500 GCF_058780665.1 Azospirillum sp. UENF 112521 | reverse complement strand
GTACCTTTTGTATAATGGGTCAGCGACTTAGAGTATGCAGCGAGCTTAAGCCGGTAGGTGGAGGCGCAGCGAAAGCGAGTCTGAATAGGGCGACCGAGTTGCATGCTTTAGACCCGAAACCTGATGATCTAGCCATGGGCAGGTTGAAGGTGCGGTAACACGCACTGGAGGACCGAACTCACGCCTGTTGAAAAAGTCGGAGATGACCTGTGGCTAGGGGTGAAAGGCCAATCAAATCAGGAAATAGCTGGTTCTCCGCGAAAGCTATTTAGGTAGCGCGTCGCGTATTGCCGCGGGGGGTAGAGCACTGGATGGGCTAGGGGGGCGCGAGCCTTACCAAACCTAACCAAACTCCGAATACCCGCGAGCAGAGCGCGGCAGACAGACGGTGGGTGCTAAGGTCCATCGTCGAGAGGGAAACAGCCCAGACCGCCAGCTAAGGTCCCCAAATCACGGCTAAGTGGGAAAGGATGTGGGAAGGCCATGACAACCAGGAGGTTGGCTTAGAAGCAGCCATCCTTTAAAGAAAGCGTAATAGCTCACTGGTCTAGTTAAGCCGGCCTGCGCCGAAAATGTATCGGGGCTCAAGCCGTGTACCGAAGCTGCGGATGTGATCTTCGGATCACGTGGTAGCGGAGCGTTCCGTAAGCCTGCGAAGGGTGTCCGTGAGGCCGCCTGGAGGTATCGGAAGTGAGAATGCTGACATGAGTAGCGACAAACAGTGTGAGAAACACTGTCGCCGAAAGTCCAAGGGTTCCTGCGCAAGGTTAATCCACGCAGGGTGAGCCGGCCCCTAAGGCGAGGCCGAAAGGCGTAGTCGATGGGAACCACGTTAATATTCGTGGGCCTGGCGGAGGTGACGGATTGGAAAGCGTGTACGATCTTATCGGATTGATCGTGCTGTGGACCGGTTCCAGGAAATAGCCCCGCCTTACAGACCGTACCCCAAACCGACACAGGTGGACTGGTAGAGTATACCCAGGCGCTTGAGAGAATGGTGTTGAAGGAACTCGGCAAATTGCCCTCGTAACTTCGGAAGAAGAGGGCCCCGTTGTGGCGCAAGCCATGGCGGGGGGCACAGACCAGGGGGTAGCGACTGTTTACTAAAAACACAGGGCTCTGCGAAGCCACACAAGGCGACGTATAGGGTCTGACGCCTGCCCGGTGCCGGAAGGTTAAGAGGAGGAGTGCAAGCTCTGAATTGAAGCCCCGGTAAACGGCGGCCGTAACTATAACGGTCCTAAGGTAGCGAAATTCCTTGTCGGGTAAGTTCCGACCTGCACGAATGGCGTAACGACTTCCCCGCTGTCTCCAACACCAACTCAGCGAAATTGAACTCTCCGTGAAGATGCGGAGTTCCCGCGGTCAGACGGAAAGACCCCGTGCACCTTTACTACAGCTTTGCAGTGGTGCTAGGGACTTCATGTGTAGGATAGGTGGGAGGCTTGGAAACATGGGCGCCAGCTCGTGTGGAGCCAACCTTGAAATACCACCCTTGAAGTCTCTGGCATCTAACCGTGGCCCGTTATCCGGGTCCGGGACCCTGCATGGCGGGTAGTTTGACTGGGGCGGTCGCCTCCCAAAGTGTAACGGAGGCGCGCGATGGTGGGCTCAGAGCGGTCGGAAATCGCTCGTCGAGTGCAATGGCATAAGCCCGCCTGACTGCAAGACTGACAAGTCGAGCAGAGACGAAAGTCGGCCATAGTGATCCGGTGGCTCCACGTGGACGGGCCATCGCTCAACGGATAAAAGGTACGCCGGGGATAACAGGCTGATGACTCCCAAGAGTCCATATCGACGGAGTCGTTTGGCACCTCGATGTCGGCTCATCACATCCTGGGGCTGGAGCAGGTCCCAAGGGTTCGGCTGTTCGCCGATTAAAGTGGTACGTGAGCTGGGTTTAGAACGTCGTGAGACAGTTCGGTCCCTATCTGCCGTGGGTGTCGGAGTTTTGCGAGGATTTGTCCCTAGTACGAGAGGACCGGGATGGACATACCTCTGGTGCACCGGTTGTCACGCCAGTGGCATGGCCGGGTAGCTAAGTATGGACGGGATAACCGCTGAAAGCATCTAAGCGGGAAACCCACCTCTAAACCAGAGCTCCCTTGAGAGCCGTGACAGACCATCACGTCGATAGGAGGCATGTGGACGGGCAGCAATGCTTGAAGCTAAGCCTTACTAATCGCTCGATCGGCTTGATCTCGACACCACTAACCGCGCCATGCGCAGCAGCAAGCCTGCTCCAAAGCAGTGCTTGACCAGCGCATCGCCGTTCGATACATCCTCAACTCACTTGCACTGAACAAGCATCAAGCGCTTTCGGTAACAGCGTCGGTCTTGTGCCTCGGTGACCTGGTGGTCATGGCGAGGTGTCAAACACCCGATCCCATCCCGAACTCGGCCGTGAAAAGCCTCCGCGCCAATGGTACTGCGTCTTAAGACGTGGGAGAGTAGGTCGCCGCCAGGTCGCTCAGGCACATGAGACGCTCAATACACAAAG
>NZ_JBSNCI010000003.1:935000-1117325 GCF_058780665.1 Azospirillum sp. UENF 112521 | reverse complement strand
GTGTCATTCATAGTCGCGTTCTGGCGTCCTTCTGTTGCTGGCGGTGGGCCATGGCAATCGGGCCATGGGAACCCCGATGGCGACACGCGATGAACTGTGTTGCGTGAGCTGTGCTTTGACGGCCGTGCGGTATCCGCCGCCGGTGACCGTCGTTCCGCTTATTTCTGGCTGCCCGCGGTGCTGACCAGCGGGCAATCGCTCTGGCTCAGCGGCAGGTAAGCCTCGCTCGCGGGGATCGTTGCGACCACCTTGTAATATTCCCAAGGGCCCTTCACCTCGGCCGGCTCCTTGACCTGGACGAGATAAAAATCATGAATGAGCTTGTTGTCCGCACGCAGCTTTGCCCCACGCGCAAAGAAATCGTCCACCGGCGTCGACCTCATTTTTTCCATGACGGCATCGGTCGAATCCGTGCCGGCCGCCGCGACGGACTTCAGGTAATGCAGCACGCCGGAATAGACCGCCGCCTGGGGGGCTGTCGGCATCCTGTTGCGGGCTTGGTAGAACCGCCGGCCGAACGCCCTGGTCTCGTCGTTCAGGTCCCAGTACCAGGCGGTTACCGTCGTCAGGCCCTTTGCGATCTCCGGCCCCATGCTGTGCACGTCAGTCAGGAACATGAGTTCCGCAACCACCTTCTGCGAGCTCTTATCCATTCCGAACTCGTTCCACTGCTTCATCGCGGCGACGAGCTGGTCGCCGGCGTTCGCGAAGGCAACGACTTTTGCCTGCGAACTGCCTGCCTGAAGAATGAAGGAGCTGTATTCGACGGTACCGAGCGGATGGAAGATCGCACCGGCCGATCTGCCGCCGACCTCGGACAAGATCCGCTGGGACTCCGACACCATGTTCCGGCCGAAGGCGTAGTCGGCCGCCACGAAAAACCAGCTGTCCTGGCCTTCGGAAACGAGCCTGCGGATCGGGGCGGCGACAAGGTTGTAATTGTCGTGGAGCCAGGCGATGCCGGTCGGCGAACATTGCTTGCCGCTGATCTCGGTCGTTCCGACCGCCGAATAGATGACGATCTTGTTCTTGTCCCGGGCGACCGACTGGATCGCCAGTGCGACGGCGGAGTTTCCGACATCGGCGACCATGTCGACGCCGTCGACGTCGATCCACCGGCGCACGATCTGGGACCCGATGTCGGCCTTGTTCTGATGATCGGCCGTGACAAGTTCGACCTTCAGGTCAGGCTTCAGTTTTTTAAAATCTTCGATCGCCAGCTTGGCAGCGACGACCGAGCCGGGCCCCGTTATGTCTGACAAGGCTCCCGATTGATCGTTGATGATGCCGATCCTCACCACGCCGTCCGAGATTTCAGCCGCCGAAACGGTCGCCGCCGAAACGGTCGTCATGATCGCCATGGCCGACAGCGCGGCAGCGGCCGTCTTCGATTTCCGGATGGCGGACCGGTACCAGGGCTTGATGAACCGGCTTCGATGATGGTGCATGTTTCTCGTCGTCCCTGCTCTAGTCGGTCATTGCGATTGCTGTGACGCGATGGATTTTTCCGCCCGGCCACGTCCGTGCCTCCGATCCCCTCGCGAGCCGGGTATTCCGACACTCACCGAAAAGACGGCATGGCTCAACCCGGTGCCCGGCCCGGTATTCGGCCTTCAATGGCGAAGAATCCGTGCAAGCTCCCTGTTCTGGTTACAGCACCGCCGCCGACCATGGAGGTCCGGCGGAATGCCTGCCAGATTATGTTAACTTTCTTACTTTGGCTGGGCGTGCAGCAGCCCGCCATCCTCCCAAGGGAGGATGGCGGGTGGATTCGTGCCTCGCCCGGTAGCGGGCACCGTCAGCGGGTCGGCGAGGGGGCCTTGGCTTCGCGGGCGGCGCGGCGCAGGGATTGCGGTGCTTGGCCGAACGCACGGATGAAGGCGCGGCGCATCCGCTCGGGATCGCCGAAGCCGGTGATCAGGGCCACACGCTCGATCATCTCGCTGGATGACTCGATCCATGCCCGTGCGACTTCGATCCGCAGCTTCTCGATTGCCTTCGACGGGGTCATGCCGGTCTCGGCAATGAAGGTGCGGGCGAAATGCCGGGAACTCATGCCGACGCGTTCGGCAAGATCCTCCACGGTCAGAGTTTGGTCGAGATGCTCGCGCGCCCAGGACAGCAACGCGTCGAAGCGTCCGTTCGGAGACTTCAATTCGAGAAGAGGCGAGAACTGTGTCTGTCTGCCGCTGCGGCGATGGTAGAGCACGAGCTGGCGTGCGGTTTTCTGCGCGACCGCGTCGCCATGATCCTCGGCGACCAGCGCAAGCGCGAGGTCGATTCCGGCGGTGATGCCGGCGGAGGTCCACACCCCGCCGTCGCAGGTGAATATCTTGTCCGGCTCGAGCTTCACGTCGGGATAGCGTGCCATGAAGTCCTGCGTGCGGCACCAATGGGTGGTGGCGCGGCGGCCTTTGAGCAGCCCGGCCTCGGCCAGGACATAGGCGCCGGAACAGACGCTGGCGATCCGCACCCCCCGGCTTGCGAGCCGCCGCACAAAGGCGACCGTCGTCCTGCACGACGCCGCCGCGGTGACGCCCTCTCCTCCGGCGACGATCAGGGTCGTGACGGGTTTGGCCGACCGCAGCCCGTATGCGAATGTCTCGACGCCCGAGGAACTCCGCACCGGCCCCGCCTCAACGGCATACATCCGGATCGCCGGCGCCTTGCCGGCGAAGCGTCCGGCGATCTCGAACACGGAAATGGGCCCGGCGGCGTCCAGCAGCTGGAAGTCCGGATAGATCAGCACTCCGATCATGCGTCCGTCCGAAAAGGAGGGAATTACGCCGTTTCTGACCCGATGCCATCATGGCAGATTTCTGTCGTCAAGCCGAATATTTGGAGCCAAGCGATGGCAACACCGTTGCAAATCGGACTAATGGTCTTCCCCCAGGTCACGCAACTCGACCTCACGGGGCCATTACAGGTCTTTTCCAGTGTGCCGGGCGCCGAAGTCCACTTGGTCTGGAAAAACATGGAGCCGGTGCCGAGCGATTCCGTCCTTGCGATTACGCCGACCGTGACATTCGCCGACTGCCCGCAACTCGACGTCATCTGCGTGCCGGGCGGATACGGCACCGACGGCCTTCTCGGCGACGACGAGGTGCTCGGCTTCCTCCGCAAGCAGGCTGTGGGCGCCCGGTACATCACCTCGGTCTGCACCGGATCGCTGGTGCTCGGGGCGGCCGGCCTGTTGAAGGGCTATCGCGCGACCACCCATTGGAGCGCGGTCGAGGCACTTCCGCTGTTCGGGGCTACGCTGTCGCGCGAACGGGTCTGCATCGACCGCAACCGCATCACCGGCGGCGGCGTCACCGCCGGGATCGATTTCGCGCTGACCCTGGTGGCGACCCTCGTCGACCGTGCGACCGCGGAGATGGTGCAGTTGCGCCTGGAATACAATCCCGCCCCGCCGTTCGACGCCGGCTCGCCGGACACCGCGCCGGCGGAGGTTCTCGCAGCGATGAGCGAAAGGATCGCACCGTTCCGGGCGCGCCGGATGGACGCGGTCAGGCAGGCCGCAGCGCGGATGTCCTGATCCCCGCACGGCCATCACGCTGACGGACCCTCCCCGCCGGCCCCCCGCCGGCGGAACCGCCGCGGCCGCTTGGGAAAACACGACCCCGACCTCTACGAAACGAGGGCGAAATGCTGTGTCATGGAGATGCGCAAGGCTGCACCGTTTCCCACCATGGCCTTCTGGCCTCCTGGGCGGAGACGTCGGCGGACCTTGTCGACGCGATCGAAGATCCGGTGTTCCCGAGCATCTTCTCCCGCTCCCTCGCCACATTGATCTCCTTCGAGGAATGCACCCAGCTCCTGTACGACGGCAACCGGCGGCAGGGTCTGGTCGGCCGCGACCGTTCGGGGACCGGATTGGAACACCGGAACGGCGGTACGGCGCGCCATCCATTCGACCGGATGTACCGCGCCGGCGTGAGATCGGGTGTCCACCTGCTGCGCGAGACCTTGCGCGATCCGGCCGGGGCGTTGGGATATCCGGCCAGGGACTGCCGGGCTGACGGGATGCATGAGGGCGGCGAAGAGCTGTGCATCGCCCTGCCGATGTCCGGCGACGCCTGTACCTTGATGGTGATGACACGCAGGCGCAGCGGACGCCGGTTCACGGACGAAGAGGCCGGGCGGGTGAGGAGCGTCCTCCCGTTCCTGACCTCGGTGTTCCGCCGCCATTGGCACCGTGCCGGACTGCCGGCCGACGGCCGGGGCGACACCATCGACCACAGGCTGCTGCAAAGGATCGAGCGTCTGAGCCCGCGCGAAAAGGAAATCGTCGGTCTGCTGATCGGCGGCCACTCGACGCTGTCAATCAGTCTCCGACTGGATATTTCCGGAACGACGGTGAAAACCCACCGCAAGAACCTGTACTCGAAGCTGGGGGTTGGAACGATACACGAGCTGTTCAGTCTTTATGGAAACTCCCTGAAAGAGCGGATGGTGCGCAGCTGATGATACGGGGTCTTGCAATTTTAAAATATTCGCCCCGGTCCTGCGATGGACGGGGCGTCGCGGGAGCCGGCGGCGTGCAGGCCGCCGGCACATGGATCGGGGAGTGACGGGGCCTTGTCGAACGACACATATGATCTGGTGATCCGCGGGGGCCGTGTCATCGATCCCGAAAGCGGCCGGGACGAGATCGCCGATGTCGCCGTCAGGTCGGGGACCATCGCCTCGGTCGGTGCGATCCCGGCGGCGTCCGGCGAGAAGACCCTCGATGCGTCGGGGAAGGTCGTGTGCCCCGGCTTCGTGGACATCCATGCGCATGGCCAGTCGGTCGCCGCGGATTGGATGCAGGCGTTCGACGGCGTGACCACCGCGCTGGAACTGGAGGTCGGGGTCCTGCCGGTGGCGGCCTGGTACGACCGGCAGCGGGCCGACGGGCGTGTCCTGAACCACGGGGTGTCGGTCGGCTGGATCTTCGCGCGCAAGGCCGTCAAGGCCGGCATCGCCCCCGATCCGGAGCTGCATCCGATGGAGATGATGGGCCAGGGCGCCGGCGACGAAGGCGGATGGTCGAGCGCGGTGGCGTCCGCCGGCGAGATCGCCCAAATCCAGGACATCCTGTCGGCCGGCCTGCGCGAGGGCGGCATCGGCATCGGCATCCCGCACGGCTATGCGCCGGGAGCGGGCGTCAAGGAGATGACGGCGGTCTGCGGAACCGCGGCACAGGCCGCCGTCCCGACCTTCACCCACATCCCCTTCATGTCGAACACCGATCCGCAGAGTTCGGAAGAGGCCTATGTCCGGCTGATCGGCTATGCCGCCGCGACCGGCGCCCACATGCATGTCTGCCATCTGAACTCCACCTCGCTGCACGACATCGGCCGGTGCCGGGAGCTGCTGCTGAACGCGCAGGACAGGGGCTTGCCGATCACGGTCGAAGCCTATCCCTACGGCACCGGCTCGACAGTCGTTTCCGCCGCCTTCTTCGCCGATCCGGCATTCCCGAAACGGACCGGCACCTCCTATGGCAGTATCGAGCTGATCCACAACCGGCACCAGATGCGCGACCGGGACGACCTGCTCGGCGCCCGGCGGGCCGATCCGGGGGCGCTGGTCGCCTGGCATTTCCTGGATCTGGAGCGTGACGACGCCCATCGGGATCTGCTCGACCTGTCCGTCCTGTATCCAGGCGGCGCGATCGCATCCGACGCGATGCCCTGGGTCGAACCGGACGGGTCGCTCTACCGCGGCGCGGAATGGCCGCTGCCGCGGCGGCTGTCGTCCCATCCCAGATCGGCCGGCACCTTCAGCAGGTTCCTTGGCGACTACCACCGCAAGCGCGGGAAGATCGGCCTGGCGGAGGCGATCGGGAAATGCACCCTCATCCCGTCGCGGATCATCGAAGGATGCGTTCCGCAGATGCGCCGGAAGGCCAGGCTGCAGGAGGGCTGCGATGCCGACATCGCCGTCTTCGATCCCGAGACCGTCGCCGAGCGCGCCAGCTTCACCGACATGACAGCGCATGCGGCCGGGATGCATGCCGTGCTGGTGGGAGGTACACCCGTCATCCTCGACGGGATGCTGGACACGCAGGCGCGGCCGGGCCGCGCGGTGAGAGGAGGGAGGCGGAACGATGACTCATGACGCTGTCGCCGGTCCCGTGCCGGTGATGCTCGTCACCGGCGTGCTGGGGTCGGGGAAGACCACGCTGATCAACCGCATCCTGCATGTCAGCGGCGGGCGGAGCTTCGCCGCGATCGTGAACGACTTCGGGGCGGTCAACATCGACGAGGCGATCCTGTCGGCCTCGGGCCGTCCGGTCATCGGCCTGAAGAACGGCTGCATCTGCTGCTCGCTCCAGGGGGATCTGCTGCGGACGCTGCGGACCGTCCTGTCCCACAAGGCCCGCATCGACGGGATCGTGATCGAGGCGAGCGGGGTATCCGATCCGCGCGGCATCGCCGAGGCGTTGTACGACCCGATCCTCCGGGGCGCGGTCAGGCTCGACTCCGTGGTGACGGTCGTCGATGCGGAAGAACATGACGTCTCCGACGGCCTGTGGCGAGCCCAGCTGGATGCCGCCGACTTCGTCGTCCTGTCCAAGGCGGACCGCATCGCCGACAAGGAGGTTCTCGGCCTCAGGGCTCTGTTGCGCGCCATGGGGGAGAAGACCGTGTTCGTCATCCGGGAGGATGCCGACATCCCGATCGACATTCTTTTCGGCAGTCCACCGGAGCGGACGGACGGACCGGAGGGCAGCCCCCCTCCACGCTTCTCCGACGACCGGTTCGCGCATCTCGAATGGTCGTCGGAAACCCCGGTCTCCTTCCCCGCTTTCCAGGGCGCGGTCCAGACATTCGCCGCGCAGTTGGCTCGCGGCAAGGGCTTCCTGTCGTTCCGCGAACGGCCGGGCGAGCGGTTCCTGTTCCAACTCGTCGGCACACGGGCGAGCCTGTCGCCGTCAATGCCGCCGCAACCGGGCCCCGGCGCCCAGCTGGTCTTCATCGGCAGGGAGGAGCAGTTCGACATCGGGCGGGCGAAGGCGGCCCTCGACGCGATCAGGGTCGCCTGAGCAGGGAGCGCGGCGACAACGGAAACACGGAACGGAAGGCGCGGAATGGCGCAGGTTGCGATATTGGGAGCGGGCATGGTCGGCATCTGCACGGCCCTTGCCCTGCAGGAACGGGGACATGATTGCGTGGTCTTCGACCGGCGGCCGCCGGGATCGGAGACCAGTTACGGCAACGCCGGCATCATCCAGGCCGAGGCGGTCGAACCCTACGCCCTGCCGGCTAATCCGCTGGTGATGCTCCGGATGGCGCTCGGCTGGAAGAACGCTGTCGCGCTTCACTGGCCTTCGCTGCCGCGCCAGCTTCCGGCGCTGTATTCCTATTGGCGGTCGTCGTCGGGAAGCCCGCTGGGCAAGGTCGTTCCGGTGTGGCACCGGCTGATCCTGGAAGCGGTGCCGCGGCACAACGCCCTGATCAAGGCGGCAGGAGCCGGTGACCTCATCCGGACGCGCGGCTATTGGGAGGTTCACGCGACCGGGGCCGGACTGGCCGCGGCCCTGCTCGACGCGGAGCGGCGCAAGCGCCGGTACGGCATCGACTTCGAGGCGGCGGATTCGGGCATGCTTGCGCGCGCGGAGCCCAGCCTGCGCGCCGCATTGCCCGGCGCCATCCACTGGACAGCGCCCTGGTCCTGCGTGGCGCCCGGGGAACTGGTCACCGCCTATGCCGACCTCTTCCGGATGCGGGGCGGCAGGATCGTCCAGGCCGACGCAGCCCCGCTGGCGCAGTCCGGCCGAGGCTGGCGCGTCGGCGGTGAAGCGGTGGAGCACGCCGTCGTCGCGCTCGGCCCCTGGTCGCCGGAGCTGCTGAAGGGGCTGGGGTATCGGGTGCCGATGGTGCGCAAGCGCGGCTACCATCTCCATTATGCCTGTGACGACGGCCCCAGCCGGCCGATGCTTCTGGCCGACCATTCGGTCGTCCTCTCCCCCATGCGCGCCGGGTTGCGGATCGCCACGGCGGCGGAACTGTCCGCAGGGGCGGCGGTGGCCTATCCCGGGCAGCTGGCGCGGGGAGAGGTGGCCGCGAGAGCGCTGTTCCGGTTCGGCAAGGCGGTGGAGGACTCCGCCTGGTCAGGGACGCGGCCTTGCCTTCCCGGCATGCTGCCGCTGGTCTGCAAGGCACCGCGGCATTCCGGGCTGTGGTTCCACTTCGGCCACGGGCATCAGGGCTTCACCCTCGGCCCGGTGACCGCCGAGCGCCTCGCACGCGCCTTCGACGGCGACATGGGGGCTGTCGAAGGCCTCGACGGCGGACTGTCCTAGAGAGCGGCTTCGGTGCACGGATGGCGGCGAGGGCGCACTGAGCCTCGTCGCGACCTTGATTCAGGTGGGCGGGCGGAGTTCGGGCGCGCTTGATCGGTCATCCGTTTCGGGATGGTGACGCCGCTGATGGCCTCGGCTTGCCGGCCAGGCAGCCGTGCTCGGCGATGCCCTGGATGTGGCGGTCCCGCTGTGTCGGCTCGGTGGCGGCGGTTGCCCTGGGCACCGCTGGTCCGGCAAAGCAACGGGCCGACCTAGAAGGTGTCGCCGTCCGCCGGTCAGCTTCCGCCGTTGGCGGCACTGTTCGGCCGGGCCGGGCCCTCGAACGCCGACATCGCAAGATACCACTGGTCGGACAAGGCTTTTGCGAGGCTGTCGGCAGTGGGGAAGGACCGGCACAGCAGCGCGTCGCCATGGACGAACCGTTCGCGCAGGCTCTCGATCGTCATCGCGATCAGAAGGCGCAGGACGCCCTCGAACCTGCCGCGTTCCTCCAGGCCGAAGGGCTGTCCGCGACGGCGGGCGACGGCCAGGATGATGCGGTCGACCCATTCGGAATTCATCCGCTCACGCATGCGCAACATCTCGGGATCCCGCGTGGCCAGTTCCGAGAACAGGCTGTAGAAGCCTGCGTTCGCCTCATAGGCGCGGCAATAGTCGGTGTTGGCGGTCAAGATCGCCTCGTAGCTGCTTCGTGGTCCCTTCGATGCGGTGCGGCGGTGGGTGACATATTCGAAGAAGAGATTGACGAGGACGACGGCGCATTCGTCCATGTCTTTGAAATGATTATAGAAGGTTCCGCGTGAGAGCCCGGCTTCGTCCAGCAGGGCTTCCACCGTCATCAGCTTTCCCCGCGTGGTGCGCAGATGGCGGGCGACAAGGGAAAGCAGCATGTAGCGCGTCCGCTCCCGCTTCGGCCGCGTCCGCTCCCGGCTCTTGATCGCCAGAACCTCCTCGAAGAAGAGAGGGGGAACGGCTTCATCCCCCTCAGGCCCGCTGCCCTGAATTTTCTCATCCTGCTGCATTTTTATGCCCTCGCTCCCCAACCACCATGGCCCCGGCAAAAATGTTCTGCGAACTGACGTTCACAGCTTGACGAAGGCCATTTTTATACATAGCGTCATATTTATACAATGCGTCATCACTGGACAGGCCGATGGTACCTACGATGGTGGACGTCAATAAACCCTCCAGCGGCACCTTGAACAGGGAAGCTTTTTCAAAAGCGAAGGCGACCGGTGCGACGATCGAGTTCCAATCCGTCCGCAAGGCCTATGGATCGGTAACAGCACTGCACGATTTTTCCCTGACCATTCATCCCGGCGAGTTCCTGACGATCCTCGGGTCGAGCGGATCGGGGAAAACAACGGCTCTGAATGCACTTGCGGGCTTCTCCGGGGCGGACTCGGGCGACATCCTCATCGACGGCAAGTCGGTGATCGACGAACCGCCGGAGCGCCGGAATCTGGGGATGGTGTTCCAGAACTATTCCCTGTTCCCGCACATGACGGTGTTCGACAATATCGCCTTCCCGCTGCGGATGCGCCGCGCCCCGCGGCGCGAGATCAACGAACGGGTGGAGCGGGTCCTGGAGATCGTCCGGCTCGGCGCGCTCGCCAGGCGGATGCCCCGCGATCTCTCCGGCGGGCAGCAGCAGCGTGTGGCCTTCGCCCGCGCCATCGTGTTCGAGCCGCCCGTCCTGCTGATGGACGAACCGCTCGGCGCGCTCGATCTCAAGCTGCGCGAAGCGTTGCAGTTCGAGATCAAGGAAATCCAGCATCAGCTCGGCTGCACCGTGGTCTATGTGACCCACGATCAGCGCGAGGCGCTCGCTATGTCGTCGCGCATCGTCGTGCTGCGCGACGGCCGGATCGAGCAGGTCGGCACGCCGTCCGAAATGTACGACGCGCCGAAAAGCCGCTTCGTCGCCGATTTCATCGGGCAGACCAACCTGCTGGCCGCCGATCTGTCGACGGCCGGATCGGTATCCATTTCCGAATTGGGCGCCGTTTACCGGGACGCGGACTCCCGGGCCCACCAGGGGTCCTGGTACGCCAGCATCCGTCCCGAAAAGCTTCAGCGCCGTCCGGCCGAAGGGTCGGACATCGCCGTGGACGTGACCGTTCAAGAGGCGGTGTTCCTCGGCGACGTGATCGAATACAGCGCCCGCACCGCCCATGGTGCGCTCATCCACTTCCGGGAACAGAGACGCGACAGGGACCGGATCCCGGAGCGCGGCGAGACCATCGGTCTCGTCCTACGCCCCTCCGACGTCGTCCTCGTTCCGGATCTCGCCAAGACCGGTCGCTAAAGAACTGATTGGGAGTGCCGTTATGAAGAAGCTGCTGTGGAGCCTCTCCGTTGGAGCGGCGATTGTCGGCGGTGCCGGCGACGCCGCCCTGGCCCAGTCCGGCAACAAGTCGATCACGATTGCCAATTACGGCGGTGCATGGGCGGAAACCCTGAACCGCATCTGCATCGAGCCGTTCACCAAGGAGACTGGCATCACCGTCACCCAGGCGGCGACCGAGGACTCCCTTGCCCAGATCCGCGTCCAGCAGACCACCCGGAACATCCTGTGGGACATTGCGCCCACCGAGCGTTCGGGCCTGCCGGTCTCGTCCAAGAATGGCTGGCTGGAGCCGATCGACTGGTCGGTGGTCGACCCGGAGAACAAGCTCCCGCCGGTTGCCCGCAAACAGTACGCCATCGGCGCGATCGCCTATTCCACCACGATCGGCGTGCGCACCGACAAGCTGCCGGAAGGCAAGAGCTTTAGCGGCTGGAAGGACTTCTGGGACGTCAAGACCTTCCCCGGCCCGCGCACGCTGCGCAACTCCCCGGCGGAAAACCTCGAATTCGCCCTGATCGCCGACGGCGTGAAGCCGTCCGATGTGTACACCGTTCTGCGGTCGCCGGACGGCGTCGACCGCGCGTTCAGGAAGCTGGACGAGATCAAGCCGGCGATCACCGTCTGGTGGACCAGCGGCCAGCAGCCGGTCCAGCTTCTCGCCAGCGGCGAGGTCTTCTACGCGACCGCCTTCAACGGCCGCATCCAGCAGCTGCAGAAGGACAAGCTGCCGGTCAAAATCATCTGGGACGGCGGGTCGCTGGACGTCAGCTACTATTCCATCGTGAAGGGCGCCCGCAACATGGCCGACGCCCAGAAATTCATGAACTACTGCTGGAACACGCCTACGCGCCTGGCCGAGATCGCCCGCGCCATGCCCTATTCCTCCTTCAATCCCGACATCTACAAGATCCTCTCGGCGGACGAGGCCAAGGAGCTGCCGACCAGCCCGGCGAACCTCGACGTTCAGTTCGCGCTGGATTCCGAATATTGGGCTGAAAACCTGCCGCGCATCCAGAAGCGGTGGGAAGCTTGGCGCCTGCAATGAGCGACGGCGTCGCCATGCCGCGCGATGGGAAAGGGGCGGCGCGCGGCAGGCGCGCGCCTCTCTCCTCCCTCTGGCTGCTTGCCCCGGCGGCCGTGCTGCTCCTCTTCGTGTTCATCCTCCCGGTGGGCGAGGTCGCGTTGTGGAGCGTGCAGGGGGAAGCCGGGCTGTCGGCGGAGAATTACGAGGCGGCACTCGGCGCGGGGCCGTACCGGACGATCCTGTTCGGAACCTTGCAGCTTTCCTTCGGCGTGGCCTGCGCCTGCATCCTGGTCGGCTATCCGGCCGCCTATTTCCTTGCATCCCGTCCGCCGCGCAACCGGACCCTGCTGCTCCTGCTCATCCTGACCCCGCTGTGGGTCAGCGTGCTGGTGCGCACCTTCGGCTGGATCGTCGTTCTCGGCCGGGAAGGGCTGGTCAACTCCATGCTGATCGGGATCGGCGCCGTCGATGGGCCGCTCCAGATGCTGTACACGCGCGGAGCCGTCTACATCGCGATGGTCCAGGTCCTGCTGCCGGTCGCCATTCTGGTCATGTTCTCGACCATGACCACCATCAACCGCTCCCTGCTGATGGCGTCCCGGATTCTGGGTGCATCGCCGTGGCGCGGCTTCGTCCACATCTTCCTTCCGCTGAGCGCGGGGGGAGCGGTCAACGCCTGGATGCTCACCTTCGTGCTGGCTCTCGGCTTCTTCATCACCCCGGCGCTGGTCGGCGGTCCCAAGGAGACGATGATCGCGAACCTGATCGCGACGCAGATCACGCTGACCCTCGATTGGGGCCTGGGTTCCGCGCTGGGCATGGTGCTGGTGGTCGCGGGCTTTGCCGTGGTGGGTGCCATCGCTCTGCTCTTCCGGCGGGTGACGGGGCTGAGCGGCCATGGAGGCTCGCGATGAAACGATCGCTTTGGGAAAAATCCGGGCGCTACCTGCTTCCGATCTATTTCGTCGGCATCCTGCTTTACCTGCTGCTGCCGTTGCTGCTGGTCATCCCGATGTCGATCAGCGAAACGCGCTATCTGAAATTCCCGCCGCAGGGCTTCACGTTCCGCTGGTATCAGGAGTTCTTCGCGTCCGCCGGCTGGATCGACGCCACCCTGCGCAGCCTGCTGATCGCCGCGGCGAGCGCCGTGCTGGCCACCGCCATCGGCACCGCGGCCGCCCTGGTGCTGAGCCGGGAGGGCAGCAAGGCCGCGCGGGCGGCCGGACCGGTCTTCCTGGGACCGCAGGTGGTGCCGGTCATCATCCTGGCGCTGGGCACCCTGCTGGTCTTCAGCCGCTTCGGCCTTTACGGCTCGCTGTGGGGCGTGGCCCTGGTCCATGCCGTTCTGGCTCTGCCCTTCGTCACCACCACGGTGTCCGGGGCGCTGCGCCAGACCGGCGACACGCTGGCACGCGCCGCCCGCGTGCTGGGGGCCCGGCCGCACGAGGCCTTCTGGCACGTCACCTTGCCGACGATCCGTCCGGCGGTGATCTCGGCCGGCGTGTTCGCCTTCTTCATCTCCTTCGATGAGCTGGTCATCGCCCTGTTCGTCATGGGGCAGAATGAAACCCTGCCCATGCGCATCTGGGCGGACATGCGCCACGACCTGACGCCGGTCGTGGCCGCCGTCGCCACGCTGCTGATCGTCGTCACCTTCGCCGCCGTCTTCATGAGCGATCTGATCCAACGCCGCGCCCAACGGCGCGCGGGGTGACGGGTCGCCCGGCACCGCGCGCCAGCGCCGCACCTCACATGGGCCACCGCACCCGACGGCCCCATCACCCAAGGAAAGTGTGATGTTCTCAGATTTCCGCAGGGAAGAACCCGATGCTCTCACCCGCCGCCTGGAGGCGATGACGCTTCCGGACTCGGTGTACGACCTGCTGCTGGCCACCGCTACCCGTGTCCCGGCGGCGCCCGCCTGGCGCTTCCTCGACGATGGGGTGGAACGGAGCTGGGGCGAGGTTCTGGCCAGCGTCGACAATGCCGCCGCGGCGCTGTCCGCGGTCGGCATCGGACCGGGCGTCCATGTCGCGGTGATGGCGTGGAACCGCGAGGAGTTCCCGATCACCTGGCTGGCGCTGTCGCGTCTCCAGGCGGTGATGGTGCCGGTCAACGCCACCTACACCGCGCGCGAGGTCGAGTATGTCCTGAAGACCTCGCTCGCCACCCACATGGTGTTGGAGGCGGAATTCCTGCCGCATCTGGACAGGCTGGAAGCGGTGAGGCTCGATCCCTCGCACGTCGTCGTGATCGGCGATGCGGTGTCGGACCGTCACCGCAACTGGCGGGTCCTGATGGACGAGGCCCGCGGCCGTCAGGCTCCGGCGATCCCGCGGTCGATGGACGCCACGCTGAACCTCCAATACACCTCGGGCACGACGGGCTTCTCGAAGGCCTGCATGCTGAGCAACGAGTACTGGCTGTGCCTCGGCATCAGCTCGACCGAGTTCTTCGCCACCGACCTGCGCCGCTTCTATGTCGGCTCCAGCTTCTTCTACATGGTGGGGCAGCGCATCCTGCTGAACGCCATGGCCAGCGGCGGCTGCGCCTTCTTCCCGCGCAAGCCGGGCGCCAAGCGCTTCATGCCCGACGTGTCGGCGCTGGACTGCGATTACTGCGCCCTGTTCGAGATGGTCTACAAGCAGCCGCCGCGCGCCGGCGACGCGGACAACAGGCTGAAGATCGCCACGATCTTCGCCTTCGGCCCCGAAAGCCACGCCGACTTCCAGCGCCGCTTCGACGTGTATGGCCAGGAATTCTACGGCATGACGGAGATCGGCGGCGGCAGCTACGTCCCCGCCCATCGCCTGCCGGAGATGACCGGTTCGGGAAGCTGCGGCGTGGCCGCGCCCTTCCGCGAGTTGATGGTCGCGGGCGAGGATGGCAAGCCGGTTCCGACCGGCGAGACGGGTGAGCTATGGGTCCGCGGCCGCGGCATCCTCAAGGGCTATTTCGGCAACGAGGACGCGACGGCGGACGCGTTCACCGACGGGTGGTTCCGCACCGGCGATCTTTGCCGGGTGGATTCCGGGGGCTATCACTACATCCTCGGCCGCACCAAGGACATGGTCCGCCGCATGGGCGAGAACATCGCCGCGCGCGAGGTCGAGGTGGTGTTGCGCACGCTCGACGACATCCAGGACGCCGCCATCGTGCCGGTGCCCGACGATTACCGCGGCGAGGAGATCAAGGCCTATATCCTGCTGGCCCCCGGCGCATCCCCGGACAGCTGCACGCCGGAGTTCATCGCCGATCACTGCTCCCGCCATCTCGCCGGGTTCAAGGTCCCCCGCTACTACGAGTACCGCGACAGCTTGCCCCTGACCGACTCGCAGCGGGTCCAGAAGAAACACCTGATCGCCGAGAAGCCCGACCTCCGCGCCGGCTCCTATGACCGGCAGGACAAGATCTGGCGCTGACGCCATCCCCGTCCCATCCCAATCGATCCAATCCGAAAAGGCCAGCCGGCCTTGAATGAGGACCATTGCCATGCCCGAAATTTCCACGCGGACCGAGGGCGCCATCCGCATCCTGACCATCTCCAACGAACGCAAGCGGAATGCGTTCGAAGGGTCGATGGCGGCGGACTTCCTCCGGCTCCTGAACGAAGCGGAAAGCGATGACGCGGTGCGTGTGATCGTGGTCACCGGGGCCGGGGACATCGCCTTCTCCAGCGGCCATGACCTGAACGAGATCGCGTCCGGCGCCCACGCCGAAAGCAACCTGGGGGAAGAGCCCTTCCTGCGCCCGCGCAGCATGCACAAGCCGGTGATCGCGGCGGTCAACGGCCATTGCTATGCCGCCGCCCTGATCTTCGCGGTGAACTGCGACCTGCGGGTGGCGAGCAGGAATGCGTCCTTCGGGTCGCCGGGGGCGCGTCTCGGCATGCTGCCGGAGGGCGGCCAGATCGGCCGTCTGCCGCGTCTGATGACGTCGGCCCGCGCGCTGGAACTGATGTTGACGGCGAACCCGTTGTCGGCCGACGAGGCTTACCGGACCGGCTTCATCAACCGGCTGGCCGAAAAGGGCGAGGCCTTGAGCGAAGCCCTCGCCCTGGCCGGCGACATCGCCAGGAATTCCCCGTCGGTGGTCGCCGCGATCAAGGCCGGGGTGATCCTGGGGGAGGTCGAGGGGATCGAGGCCGCCACCGCCTATGAGGAGACCGTCGCCCGTCGCCTGGAGAAGGAGGCGGACGCCCAGGAAGGCGTCAGCGCCTTCCTGGAAAAGCGCCCGCCGGTGTTCGGCGGCGGCAAGCAACGATAGGCCGGGGTGGCGGCAAGCCGCGGCTGCCGGCGCCGACAGCGGGTGCACCTCATGGTCAAGCCGCCGGATGGCGCCTATGTTCACCATGATCCGCCGTCCCGGCATCGGCTGCCTGCCGTTCAACGGCGCCGTGCTGATCCAAAATTCTCTTTATCGCGGGGAGGGTCCCAACCATGGCCGAGAACTTCAAAGCCTTCGTGATCGAAGATGTCGACGGCAAGCCCAAGGGCGGCTTCACGACGCTGACGCTCGCCGACCTGCCGGACAACGATGTGCTGGTGGAGGTCGCTTACTCCACCCTCAACTACAAGGACGGGCTTGCCGTCTCCGGAAAGGGCAGGATCGCCCGCAAGCTGCCGATGGTCGCCGGCATCGATCTGGCCGGCACCGTGATCGAGTCCCGGTCTCCCGACTGGAAAGCCGGCGACAGGGTGGTCGCCAACGGCTGGGGCATGTCGGAAACGCAGTGGGGTGGCTACACCCGCTTCCAGCGCCTGAAGGCGGAGTGGCTGACCCGCCTGCCGGACGTTTTCTCGTTCGAAGAGGCCATGGGCATCGGCACCGCCGGCTACACCGCCGCGTTGTGCGTGGACGCGTTGGAGCGGTGGGGCGCCGTTCGTCCTGGCGGCAAGGAGGTGCTGGTCACCGGAGCGGCCGGCGGGGTCGGCTCCGTCGCGGTGGCGCTGCTCGCCAAGAGCGGTTACCCGGTGGTGGCCTCCACCGGTCGGCCCGAGACGCACGACTATCTGCGGGAACTCGGCGCCACCGGCTTCATCGACCGTGCGGTGCTTCTGGAAAAAGGCGCGCCTTTGCAGAAGGAGCGTTGGGCCGGCGGCATCGACTCGGTGGGCGGGCAGACGCTGGTCAGCGCGCTGTCGCAAACCATGTGGGGTGGGGCAATTGCCGCCTGCGGCTTGGCCGGTTCGTCCGACCTGCCCGGCACGGTCCTGCCGCATATCCTGCGCAGCGTCGCACTTCTCGGTGTCGATTCGGTGATGGCTCCGCAGCATCTCCGCGACGCCGCCTGGAAACGTCTGGCCCGCGACCTTGACAGGACGGCATTGAAGGCAATGTACGACGTGCAGCCCTTCGACGCGCTGCCCGATCTGGCAACCCGGATCCTCGCCGGACAGATCCGTGGCCGCGTTGTTGTCGACGTAACCCGTTGAGGCGGTTTCCAGTGCAAAGGGTCCGGACTCATAACCAGTAGGCGACAGTGGCGGCGACGTTTATCGCCGCCATGACGCTGTTGGCCGAGCGGTCATGGCGGGTGGCGATACGGCGGAAATCCTTGAGGACAGGCGCTCGATGACGTCAGGGCTCCGGTGGAGGCAGGGAGAAAAGCGGTTTCACCAGCGCCCGTTTGCTTCAACATGACGACCCCGCTGATCGCATGGCGATCATCCACACGCGGCTTGCCTCGGGTGGCGCGCCGACGGTGCGGCTCAAGCCGTCCGAACTGCTCCACCGTCAACCGGAACAGGCCTTGTTCCATCACAATGCCCCTTTCCAGGACGTTGAATAACAACGATTCTCTTCAGGAAAGGCTCTTTATGGGGCCGGGCCCCAGACGGAAAACCAAAATCTTAGAGTCTGTCTGGTGCTTCGATAAGCATCAGGCAGACTCCAAATCATCGAATTCGCATATTAACCGCAGAATTTCGACCTATATTGGGTAGGAGAGACGCCGACAAATTTTTTGAAAGACCGCGCGAGATTTGCGCCGGAAGAGAAGCCAGTCGATAGTGCTATTTCGTCAATAGTCATATATGGGTCTTTTAAGAGAGTTTTCGCCTTACCGATCCGAACCTCCGATATGTATCGGAAAGGCGACGCACCAGTCGCTGTCTTAAAGGCCCGGCAAAAATGAAATACGCTGAGACAGGCGATCTTGGCCAGATCGTCCAGGGAAAAATCAGTTTCCAAGTTTTCCTGGATAAATTCCACCACCCGGCGGAGGCGGAATCGATCCAATCCCCTGCCTGAATAAGCATCGAAATACGATTCCGACAAACCGCGCTGATCATCGCGCGTGTAACGCTGCATAAGGCGGGCTGCCAAGCCAACCCCGAATGACTCCAAGAGCATTTGAGTTACTCTTTCACTTCTCTCCTCCTGCATCAGTTCTTCTGCGACCGCAAAGCCGATGCTCTGGATAAGGGGATCGTTGATCCCGCCTTTGTACAACAGGCACGCGATATGTGTTCCATCGCTGGTGGTTTGCAAGGCACCGAACAGGTCCGTCGGCAGGTAGAAATGAAGCAGCTTGAGGGGGCCGGCCTCGATGTGGAGATAGCGTACCTCCACACCAGCGGGGCAAATGCTTGCAGAGCCGACCTGAGAAAGATATTTCTGTTCCGCACCGTCGGCGCGCCTGCGAAAGTTTGCGCTCCCGGAAACGTTGACCACAATCTCCGTAACAGGCTGCACGAAAGAATTGCAATTTAGGCGGTTGTGTTGATAAATCTCGGCGCATACCGAATTGACATCCCCAGTCTTGGGTGACGCTCTGATGAGTTCGCTGCCTCCCTTGGTGTATTTTCCGCCAACGATTGAACCGATGCTTTGATCGTCCTGCGGCGGCACACCAAATTTCAGCGGATAACTCGGACGTGAAGCTGCGGTTGAATTCGCTGCGGACATTCATTCCTCCTGACGTTACCACGCTGGAAACCGGTGCGAGCCTGCTGTTTGCTCACATACAGGACTCCAGTGATTTCATATTTCCCGGCAACAGCCCGTATGTGCCCACGGTCTCCGCTCTCCCGGACAGATGGCTTTGCCGCGCCAGCCGATCATCGGCCCAAGTAGCTGGATGCAGCATGGAAGAATATTGGGAAGATCGTGCGATATTTTTCTACGAACGTCCACTCAGCTGTGATTGTGGTGAGCGAAGCCGAAGGATTGCCCTCCTTTGACTGCGGTTTCAATCCGGGTGGCCAGAGCCAGCAGCGCATGATCGCTTCCAGGTCCGCCAGACAAAAGGAAACCGGTTGGGATACCGTTATCGTCGAATCCATTTGGGATGGAAATTCCGCACCAGTCGAGGAAGCTGCCGAGCATGGTATTTCGCAATACAAGCATATTGGTGGCGGCGAATAGATGATCGTCGAATTCCAGGGGTCGAAGGAGAGGCGCGGCGATCGCAACGGTGGGGTAACCGATGAATGTTGTGCCATCGAACAGATCCGCCATCTCGTCAATCAGGTGCAGCCGTGCCTGCCTGACGATTTTCTCCGACACCGCGCTCATATGGTTGCCGAGGAGCATCCGCGTCCGCACCCGTGGGTCCATGCGCTTGGCTGCGGGTGAAGCGAGCCGGCTTTTGTGCAGCTCGAAGGCTTCTTTCCCCACGAGAGCGCCATGCTGTGACGCGACCGAAAGCACCTCATCGAGGACCGGCAAGTGGCGGTGCTCAATTCTGATACCGCAACTCTCCAGTCTTTGGACGGCTTCTTTAAAGTTTCTGATTACCTCGGCGTCGGCGCTTTCCCAGACCGCATTGGTCGGCACGACCAAACGGATTTCGCCGTCGATATCGGGCAGAATCTCGGACGGGGGAAGACCACATGCGGCCGCATCGACGACGATTGCGTCGGCGACTGTGCGTGTCAACACACCCGCGGTATCCAGTGTGCCGGACAATGGAAATGCCCCTTCCAACGGCCATCGCCCCCCTGACGGCTTGAAGCCGACGACGCCATTGAATGCAGCGGGAATTCTGACCGAACCGCTCGTGTCCGTCCCAATCGCGATGGGAACCAGTCCAAGCGCCACCGCGACCGCCGAGCCTGACGATGATCCGCCGGGAATGCGATTCTCGCCGCGACCCCATGGGTTCCTGGGTGTGCCGAAATGCGGGTTCAATCCCAGTCCCGAAAATGCGAATTCCGTCATATTCAGCTTTCCGGTGGTGACCGCACCACAGGCCGCGATACGACGCACCAGTTCCGCATCACGAGGGGCAGGGCCATTGTCCAACACCAAAGAGCCTGCCCGGGTAACCTCTCCTTGAATATCGAAGAGGTCCTTCCAGGCCACGGGAACGCCGTCCAATATGCTGAGCGGCCGGCCCTCCAGGTAGCGCCTCGACGCTGCGGCAGCTTCAACTTCCGCTCTTGCAACAGTTTGTCGAGTGAATACAGCCGGGTCACTCGATGCAATGCGGCGCAGCGTTTGATGCAGCAGATGGGACGGTGTCACTGCTCCTGCAGCCAGCAATTTTTGCAGCTCCAGGGCTGACTTTTCAAAAAGGAAATCGTGCACCCTCACTCCTCCTTCTTTCAGCAAAACCGGCGAGAGTATCGATCTCGAAGCGACCCAATCACGGTTGTAACTGAAATGTCAACCAAGGCCAGAAAACCCTCTAAGATTGTTTTGTATTGTAAGAATTTCGCTATAAGCATGTTTTGAACGGGGGAGGTCTGGTGGAATAGCGCACGGCTTAGAGCTGCTAACTTATTGAATTGACGATATAATAGCGAGCTTGTGACTGGGGAGTGCCAAGTGAGGCAAGATCCTCGACCACTTTGCGGGGCGTCATTGATCCCGCACAAGAGACGCAACGAACCGCAATTTGTGCTGCCACACTCCGCAATCCTCGAAAGGGCCGGCGGCGCGATCGGTGTTATTTAATCTCGGAGTTCATCTGAACCAGACCGAATATCCCGAGGCACCAATGACAAAGTTCCAGACTATCGACGTCCCACACTTGGGCGGTTCGAAGATCGGCTGCAGAACCGCCACAGACTACGATCCCCGGCTTCCGACGCTGGTGATGATCAATTCATTCACGACGTCATCGGAACTGTACCGGCGTCAATTCTCCGACGCGTCTCTGACCGGCAAGGTCAATCTCCTCGCACTTGAGCCGTACGGGCATGGAGCGACGCGAACGGCAAGCGAGCAATTCACCTATTGGGACAGTGCGATCGCAAATATCCAGGTTCTCGATCGCCTTGGAATCAAGTCTGCGTTCGTCCTGGGCACGTCGCAGGGCGGTTGGATCGCCATGAGGATGGCGCTTCTCGCTCCATCGAAAATCGATGGTATCATCCCCCTTGGCACGTCGATGGACTACGAAAGTGCGGCGAGCCGGGACCTCGGATGCTGGGACGCCCCCGCGTTCTGCGATCCGTGGATCGCCGACCTGGCGACGGAGGTGGATTCAGCGTGGGCGCCGTCGGATCAATATTGCAACGACCTGATCGATCCAGCCTTCGGTGTCAACATCGACCAGGAAACGCGTGCCTTCTGGACGTCTCGACTGAAGGAAAACTACAAAGGCGACGACGGCCGCAGCCGTCTGCGCATGTGCACCATAAACCTTCGCGACCGGGACGGTCTGCGCGGGCGGCTTGACGGTGTCGTGAGCCCGGTGCTGTGGCTGCATGGAACCGAAGACGTCGTGTATTCCGTCTCGCATGCGCAGAGAGAAGCCAAGCTGTTCCCCCGTGCGAAAAACGTGTCGTTCAAGGCCATCGAGGGCGGACATCACTTCCTGAGTGCGACGAATCCCGAAGAGGTCAATCGGGAAGCCCTGGCATTCATCCAGGAATACTGGAGCGGCGAAGCCAGGCAGGCCGCAGAGTGATGCGCGGGGCCCGCCGGAATCCTTGATCGGCGGCATGCTCAATCCTTGCCTCTGGTTGATGCATGAGCAGCGGGCCGCCTGGTCCGCAAGAGGCAAAGGGACTTCGCTCGCCCAGGCCGGTGCGGCCGGAAAGGAGCGTCACAATAAAAAATGCTGGAAACAGGGCTTCAACGACCGGAGAGGGAGCAATGACAAACATTCTGCACGCGGCGATTTTTCTCGGAGCAACGGCGATATGCCATCAAGGCATCTCAGCCGGTGTCGCCTTCGCGGAAGAACAATCCGCCATCTTTTCGAAGCCGATCAAAATATTCATCCCCGACAAGAGCGACGTCAAGACGGTGTCGGAGTCGGTCTGGCACCCTCCGGCAAAAGCTGAAAAGAAAGGCTATGTGTGCGTCAGCTTCCCGACGATGCAGGACCCTTACTGGATTGCAGCCAATTACGGGATCGTCACTGAAGCAAAACGTCTCGGCGTGCATGTGGACATCCTGAACGCCGGCTCGTTCAGCAATCTGAGCGCCCAGGTCAACCAGTTGAACGACTGCGCAGCCAAGGGTGCCGATGCCGTGCTGGTGGCCCCGATCAGCGCAGAGGGCGTGTCTTCGGCGGTGTCTTCTCTTAAGAAGAGCGGTATTCCCGTCATCAACATCATTCCTCGGATCGCCGCCGCCGACAATCTCATGGGGCGTTCGACTTTGGACTATTACCAGGTCGGAATCGCGAGTGCGAAATATCTCAAGGAAAGCATCGGCGACGCAGCTGTCAAAGTGGCGCTCCTTCCCGGTCCCGCCGGCGCAGACTGGGCGGCGCGCACCCTCGAAGGATTCAAAGTCGGGATCGCCGATTCAAAAATCGAAATCGTCGCAATCAAGTACGGCGATACCGACAAGAACACGCAATACAATCTCGTCGCAGATACCCTGAACGCCTTCCCGGACCTGAATTGGGTCATCGGCAACGCCGTCGCTGCGGACGCCGCAAGCGGTGCCGTGAAAGCGGCCGGCCTCTCGGGCAAGGTCAAGATCGGATCGACCTATCAGACGGGACCGGTCAGAGACGGCATCGAGAAAGGCGATATCGAGTGGGCGCTCAGCGACAACGTTGCGCTGATGGCGTCGATCGGGCTTGATATGGCGGTCAAGGCGGTCGACGGCTCCTTGGAGCAGGGCACCGAGGTGTGGCCGGTTCCGCAGAAGCTGACGAAGGACAACGCCGCTTCCGACGCAGCAATGGCCGGTTTCGCTCCAAACGGCTTCAAGCCGGTGTTTTCGGTGCGGCCGTGATGGCGGGCGGACTTCAGCACTCGGCGCCCATCCCTGACCCTGGCCTTGGTGCTCTCCTCGAAGCGTTCGGCATCGAGAAAAGCTTTCCCGGCGTACGCGTGCTTGACGGCGTTTCATTGGATGTGCGGGCGGGAGAGGTGCATGTCCTGTTCGGCGAAAACGGCGCGGGAAAATCCACGCTGGTGAACGTCATCCTCGGAAACTACGCGCCTGAGGGTGGCACGGTCCGTTTCGACGGAAAGGTCCTGCCGTCGGGATCGCCGCGCGCGGCGCGTGATGCTGGAATCAGCGTGGTTTTCCAGGAATTGAGTCTGATTCCGACCCTTTCCGCTTGCGCCAATATCTTTCTTGGACGGGAAAAGCGACGGTCGGCGTTGCTCGACGAAGGCGCCATGTCGAGGGAAGCCGCGGCGATTTTTGCTCGGCTCGGCATTGCACTCGATCCGCATGCTCCGGTTGCCGGCCTCTCGCGCGCCGAACAGCAGATGGTCGAGATCGCCAAGGCGCTGCAGAACGGTCCCCGGCTTCTGATCCTCGATGAACCGACCACGGCCTTCACCGATGTCGAAACCCAAAGACTGTTCTCGATCGTGGCGGAACTCAGGCGCCTCGGTGTCGGAATCATCTACATCACCCACCGCATGGCGGAAATCCAGGCAATTGGAGACCGCATCAGCATATTGCGCGACGGTCGCCGCATCGCCACCAAGCTCGTGTCGGAAACGGATGAAGATGAACTCATCCAGCTCATGACCGGCCGTGAGACGCTGAATGTCTACCCGACAATCGCTTTCAAACCGGCGGATGAAGCCATAGCACTGGACGGGGCAAGCGCCGCGTCGGGGCGTTTCCAGAATGTGTCGATCAGCGTCCGCGCCGGTGAGATTGTCGGCATAGCCGGGTTGGTCGGTTGCGGCAAGTCGGCGGTCGGTCGCAGTCTGTTCGGCGAGGAGCGGCTGGCGGCCGGCCAGGTAAAGCTGTTTGGAAAAACTCTGCGATCCCCATCGCCTCAATCGATGCTCGAAGCCGGGGTCGTCTACCTGCCGCCCGACAGACGCAGGCAAGGACTCGTTCTCAACAGGTCGGTACGGGAGAATGCGACACTCTCTTGCCTCAAGCTGCGGTCTTTTGCCTTCGGGCAATGGCTGAGGAAGAAATCCGAAGACGACGCGGTGCAGCGGGTTCTGAACCGCCTGAACCTCACCCCCCCGCTTCTCGATCGGAACGTTTCGGCATATTCCGGAGGCAATCAGCAGAAAGTCGTTTTCGCCAGGGCATTCCTGCGTGAAACGAAGGTTCTCATCGTCGACGAGCCGACAGTCGGTGTGGATGTGGGAGCCAGGCTCGAGTTTTACGGGATCCTCAAGCAGCTGTGCGAGGCCGGGGCCGCCATCCTTCTCATATCATCGGACCTTCCGGAAATCCTTCACCTCACGCACCGGACATACGTGCTGGCCTTCGGCCGACAGACCGCGGAGTTCCAGCGGGAAGAGATCAGCGAAGCGGCGATCCTATCGTCATTCTTCGCGGCCGGTCCGAAAGAAGGCGGCATAAAGACAGGAGCGGCGGCATGACGCCTTTGCAGCAAATCTCCCGACCGGCGCAACCGTTTGCTCTGCGCCGCGTTGCTGACCGGATGCTTTCGCGCCTCAAAACGACCGGCATCATCAGCGCGCTCGTTCTTGTGGTGTTTGCTTTCTTCGCCGTGGCGAACTCCCGGTTCACGAACAGCAATAACCTCATCAACATCCTGAATCAGTCCTCATACCTGATGATCGTCTCACTCGGGCAGGGTCTGGTTCTGATCAGCGGAGGTTTCGACCTGGCGGTGGCCGCTCTGCTCGGCCTCACGAGTGTGGTATCGGCCACGCTGATGATCGCTCTGGCGGCCAATGGGGTCGACCTCCCGCTTGCCATCGCGATCTCGGTCGCATGCGGCTTGTCGGTCGGACTGATACTCGGCATGGTAAACGGCGTCGCCGTCGCCTACCTGAATGTTCCATCGTTCATCGTGACTTTGGGCATTGCAGGAATAGCGGCCGGCGCAGGATACCAAATTTCCGGGGGTGCTCCGGTCACCGGTCTTCCGGAGAATTTCATAGCAGTCTTTGGCACGCCCGATCTTCGCAGCATTTCCACATCGGTCTACATTGCGGTGCTCTTCGCCGTCGCCCTGCATCTCACGATGACGCGAACGAGGGCGGGACGCTATATTTACGCCGTGGGCGGCAATCCTGTCGCTGCGCGACTGTCCGGCATCAATGTCAGGCGCCATATCGTTTTCGTCTTCATGACCAGCGGCATGCTGGCCTCGCTTGCCGGCATCCTCCTGAGCGCACGCGTATCGACCGGCGACACCAATCTGGGCGGAAATTTCGTCCTTCAATCCATCACCGCGGGCGTGCTCGGTGGAATTTCGCTTCGTGGAGGAGAGGGTACGCTTTTCGGCGCGGCCCTCGGCGCCCTCTTCATCGCCGTACTGAGCAACGGCATGAATCTGGAAAATATTTCTTCCTACTATCAGATGATCATCTTGGGTGGACTTCTTGTTCTGGCCGTCCTGGCGGAACAGCTGCGTCTTCTGATTTCGGGAAGACGATAGGGCAGATCGCCACCCTCATGCGTGCCGGCCGAGGTCGGTACGCATGAATATCCACTGAGTCGTTCATCACATTTGTTCGCGCCCACCTGAGGTTGCCCAGCGGGAGCCGGAGACGGTGGATGCCGTTCGAATTCGCTCGGACAACCAGCGGATCGAACGCATCGGCTTGCGGACGGGAAGGGGAGACAACAATGAAACAGACAAAAAATAAGACGAGCTGTAGGTCGCTGAGCGCAATCTCTGTCGGGAATGCGCTGGAGTGGTTCGACTGGACCCTGTATGCGACTTTTTCCGTATACCTGGCCAACAACCTGTTCGACAAAACCGATTCGCGATCAGCGATGCTATCCACGCTCGCAGTCTTCGCAGCCGGCTTCTTCGCGCGGCCGGTCGGCGGCCTCGTCTTCGGGCGGTTGGGTGATCGATTGGGTCGCAAGGGCGTTCTGGTCGCCACGATGCTGCTGTTGGCTTTCAGCAGCCTTGGAATTGCGCTAATTCCAACTTACGAAAGCAGCGGATTGTTCGCGTCCTTTGCCCTGCTGGTCTTCCGCATGTTCCAAGGCTTGGCCCACGGCGGAGAAACGGGCGTATCCTATACCTACGTGGCTGAAATCGCGCCCAGAAGACACCGCGGCTTGTGGTCGAGTTCCGTCTATGCCGGTGTCATCGTCGGTGTGATCGCCGCCACGCTCGTTGCGGCCGCCCTGACCGCGCTTCTGGATGCGGGCGCGATGAACAGCTACGGTTGGCGCATCGGCTTTGCGATCGGCGGCGTTCTCGGCATCTACGCCTTCTTCATGCGGAAATCGGTGGAAGAGTCGCACGTCTTCGAGCAGCAGGAGAAGGTTGCCGAGAAGAAATTGTCGCGAGGCGACATGTTTCGCATCGCCCGCAACCTCGTCATGCTGAATTGCACGACGAACGTCGCCTACTACACCTGGGTGACGTTCGCACCCGCGACCGCAATTTCCAACGGCATGGATCCTGGCGGAGCCTATCGCGCCAGCTTGATCGCCATGGCCCTCTGCGTAGTCTGGCTGCCGGTCTGCGGGATGATTTCGGATCGCTTCGGGCGGAAACCCGTGATGATCGCCTGGGGACTGTCGGTCGTCGCGCTTACTTACCCCATTGCCACAATGGTCACGACGGAACCGCACACTCTGTTCTTCGCCCAGCTGATGGCGCTGGGGGCATGGGGGTTGATTGCATCGATATTCCCCGCGGTATTGTCTGAACAGGTCCCCACCCAGGCACGGGCGCAGGGCGTTGGCTTCGTGTCCTCGGTTTCCGTGGCAATTTTCGGGGGAACAGCTCCCTATCTCAATGCTTACCTTTCCGACATCGGGCAACAGAATCTCTATCACTACTACGTTATGTTCTTAGGCTTGGTGGCGATTGCCGCCGGATTGATCATCCGCGAAACGGCCGGAGTGGATCTCGCGGAAATCGGCACCTCCCATACACGGGCCGATAGTACCGAAATTGGCGGTTCCAACTTGCACGCAACCGAGCTGGCCGAACGGTAACCTCGTTCGCAGTGATGCCGAGATCCACAGTCCCGTAAGACCCGGCCCGTTCAATCCGAACATCCTGACGTCCAGCAAAATAGAGGAAGCGGCCCATGCGCTCGAATCCAAATCATTCGTCTTCCCGATCCGCTGAATTATACGCGATGGATGTCGCAACGCTTTCCGCGGCCTATCGGAAGCGCGAGCTGTCCCCCGTGGAGGTCGTCTGCTCAGCGTTGGAGCGCGCGGAGGAAATCTCCCATTTGAATGCCTTCACCTTTCTCGATTTCGACAGCGCAATGCGAGCCGCCGAAGCGTCGGAGCGACGTTGGTGCAAAGGCGAAGCGCGCTCGCCGATCGATGGCGTGCCGGCGACGGTCAAGGACATCCTGCATGTCGAGGGCTGGTCGGTTCGTTATGGCAGCCGTGTGACGGATCCCGCCCCCTTTGAAAAAGACGCTCCGGCAGTTGAAAGGTTGCGGCAAGCGGGAGCGGTTTTCATCGGGCAAACCACCACCCCGGAATATGGCTGGAAAGCTGTCACCGACAGTCCTGCGTTTGGCGTCACGAGAAGCCCCTGGAACCCGAAGCTGACGCCGGGCGGCTCGTCTGGTGGCGCCGCGGTTGCGGCGGCCTGCGGCGCAGGCGTGCTCCATGTCGGCACGGACGGTGGGGGATCGGTGCGAATCCCTGCATCCTTCACCGGTATCGTCGGACATAAGCCTTCCTATGGCAGGGTGGCATTCGCTCCTCCGAGTTCATTTGGCACCGTTGCCCACATCGGGCCAATGGCGCGCAGGGTCGCGGATGCCACGGTGATGCTGCAAATCATGTCAGGCAGGGATTTGCGCGACTGGACCCAGCCTTCCATGCCTTTTCCCGATCTCGATGTCTTCGAATACGGTTGGAAAGGAAAGCGGATTGGCTATTGGCGGACACCGTGCGTGGGAGATGTGGATGTCGAGGTGCTGAACGCCGTAGACGGCGTCATTTCCGATCTGCGGAGGGAGGGCGCGCACGTCGAGGAATTGCGTCTTCCCGATCAAGACGATCTGTTGGAAATCTATACGCGGCATTGGTGCGTCGGTGCGGCGAACCGCCTTTCGACAATCGACGTTGGACGAATTTCGGAACTCGATCCGGGCTTCGTCGCCGCAGCGCAGGTCGGCCAGAAATATAGCGGTGCTCAGAGAATGAGTGCTGAAGTCGGCCGTAGCCGTTTCGGCAGTGCCATGGACGCTTTGCTCTGCGAATACGATCTCATCATTTCGCCGACCGTGCCGATCCTGCCTTTCGAAGCAGGGAGGAACACGCCAGACGGCGACAAGCGGAGCTGGGTCGAGTGGTCGTCCTTCAGTTTCCCGATCAACCTAAGTCAACAGCCCGCCTGCTCGCTGCCTTGCGGTTTCAGTCATCAAGGGCTTCCAATCGGTCTTCAGATCATAGGGGCCAGAGGAGACGACAGGTCCGTTCTCAGCGCCGCACAGAGTTATGAAGCAATGTACCGGGACCGATTCATCCAACCCGGCGGTCGATGGCTCGGACAGCACGGAAAAGGCGATGGGAAGGCCGGATAGGTCGCAATCTGTCACTTGGTGTTGGGGCTGGTTGGTTTGGTACGGCAACCCCGCGTTTTTGCCGGCGGAACGGAGCGTCAGACGGTTTGCGGCACGCTCCTCCACCGAAATGGGCAGTCAACGGAAAGCATCAGCGCTTGAAGCTCTGTAACAATCCAGGGTTGGCGGGATTGCTGACCCTGGAATCCCGCTTTGCACAGCAAAAACATGTTCTGAGCAATTCAAATTATGGCAGGAGGAAATGATGTCGCGAAAGCCGCTTGGTCAGGTTCCTGGAATCTATCATCGCGCAATCGGTGATATCGTCGTAACCGCGATTTCCGACGGATATGCCGATGCAGGTATTGAACCTTTGAGGAATATCGATCCTTCTGAAGCTTTGCTTTTGTTCGAGGAAAAGCTTCGTCCGGTCAGACGGGCATCGATCAATTGCTACCTCGTGCACTCGGAAGGACAGATCGCCTTGATCGACACCGGCTGCGGCCCCTATTTCGGCCCGACCGCCGGACAGCTTCAGCGAAACCTCAGCGCCATCGGCATCAGGAGCGATGAAATCGATGCAATACTTCTGACGCACATCCATCCAGATCATTCAGCGGGCCTGACGGACGTGGCAGACGGGCGTCGCATCTTCGCGAATGCCAGACTTGCGGTCCACCGGAACGAGTTGGTTCACTGGTTCGATGATGTCGAGATGGCCAAGGCAAGCGACCAGGACCGCCGCTTCTTCTTCGACACCGCTCGCGAGCAGGTCACCCCTTATAAAGACGTCGTTCAAGCTTTCGAAGGTCGGACCGAAGTATTCCCAGGTGTCCTGTCGAAGCCCTTGCTGGGGCACACACCCGGGCATTCCGGCTTCACGATCTCATCGAAGGGGGAAGAGCTCCTGATTTGGGGCGACACAATTCATATTCCCGAAATACAGATTTCCAGACCGGATGTGACGCTCACATTCGACTGTGATCAGGCGCTCGCCGCGGAGACTAGAAAAAACCTCTTCCAGGAGGTTTCTTCGAGGAGAACTCTCATCGCCGGTTCCCACATTGACTTCCCCGGGTTTGCGCATGTCGTACAGCGGCGTGATGGCTATCATCTTTTGCCGGAGCCGTGGTCCTACACCATGCGTTAGCAGGACGCGGAGAACGCGCTGTGTCATGGCGGCTGGTCATGATTCTCCCACTTGGCGAAGGAGGCGGCCGAAAAGAGGGCGATGGGGGCACGGATGAACGCAGCGAAGACGCTGCTGCGGGCTTTGCTGCTTCAGGCTTTCTCCCGGGAGCCTCGGAGCGCACGCCGATCGGAAATGCCGCAGCATCGCGAAGGCCGGAACGGCTCGACGCCATTGACAGGCGTATGGCCTGCCTCTATCACCGGAGGCATTGTCGGTGGTTCTCCCAGGCGCAAGCCGGGAGATTAAAAGGGAACGACGGAAGCGACAGGTGTCAAAGCCTGATGCAAGCCGTGGCTGTCCCCGCAACTGTGAGCGGCGAGTCGGCGCCGAAAAGCCACTGATCGGAGATCCCAGGATCCCGGTCGGGAAGGCGGTGCCGGATGACGACCCGCGAGCCAGGAGACCTGCCTCCGACAGCGTCACTCTGCCTTCGATCGGGGTGTGTCGAAGGTGCGGAAACCCGTCGTGGTGACGCGTCCATTGGCGTTGCCGCGGCCGGAGTCCGGGAAGATCGATCCTCCCTGAAGCAAGTCGCAGCTGAATGGTTCTCCAGGCGCGGGGCTTCGCGTCGTGGCGTCCGTTCGGCAACGCCCGTTCAACGGCTCCGGTCTCCGGGGCCGGCATGGATGTGTGGTCCCGGACGGGCGGCTTTGCGGCCGCATCGCTTGTCCGAACGCGCCTCCATGCCTGTGGCAGGACGTGGCAGAGCATGCAGACAAGCCGTTCCATCAAGTATTTCCACCTTCGGTTCGCCCCGGCCTGTTTGGGGGCCGGTCTCGGGGTTGTGGCTGGAGCGCCCATCGTTTCGGCGGACAACCTTCACCTTGCCCCTCTGGAGATCATGGCGCCGAAGGATGTGGCCGTGCCGCAAGAGCCGGCGACCATCGCCACCAGGGTGATCGGCGGCGAGGAGATCGAACGTCAGCAGATCCGCCGTCTCGACGATGCGCTGGGGCTTGTTCCCGGCCCCAGCCTGTCGGGCCGGCAGGCGCCGGGCGGTGTCCAGACCGTGAGGCTGCGCGGACCGGGGCCGCGCAACACCCGCGTCTTCATCGACGGCGTCGACATCGTCACCCGCCGTCCGTCCGGTCCGCTCGCTGGACAGGTCGGGGGAGAATATGGCGGCTTCGATAGCAAGGCACGCCGCGCAACCCGGTCGATCCGGAGCTTGCCCGCATCCGCCGGACCGCGCGGGCCGAGATGTACCGTGTCCTGGGGGCCGACGGCGCACCGCGGAGCTGGGGCCTGCGGCTGTTCAACGGCACGGGAGACCAGCAGATGACGCTGTTCTTTCCCAACCCCTTCCTTGGCGAGAACGACCGCATCCTGAAGGAGCCGGACTGGAGCCGCCTGTCGATGTGGGACCGGTTCCGTGAGCGCTATCTCGGGCTGATGCCCGATCCGCTCGACCGCAGCGGAAGGGGGTTCCGGTGCGGCGGCTGACCCTCCGCCTGACAGCGGCCTGCCTTCTGAGCGCGGCCACCCCGGTTGGGATTGCCGTTGCCACCGGTCCGCGGGCGGCGTCGGCCGCCGTGTACGGCGACCAGTATCTTCTGGTGCTTGCCGATCCCGGCCAGATCGCTGCCCCGGCGCCGCAGGCCGCCGACCCCTGGCTGTCGCTGCTGGCCGGCGAGGCGGGTCCCTTCCGGCAGATCCGGCCGAGTGCCGAGGCCTACCTGTCGCTCGGCGTCGGGGTGGTCCTCGCCAATGGCTGGAGCGCCCACAAGACCGTGGAACTGCTGGAGCGGTTCGGTGTGCGGGTGGTGCGCATCCCGCTGGTCGAGCGGTTCGAGGACATCGAGACGGTGACGGCGACGGTCGCCGAGGCTCTGGGCCATCCCGAACGCGGCGCGGGTCCTGGCGACGGACGCCCCGGTGCTCCTCGCCGACGAGCCGACGGCAGCCCTCGATCCCGGCCACCAATTCCGCCTCATGATGCTGCTGCGGGTCGAAGCGGTCGAGCGGCACCGTGCCGCCGTCGTCGTGCTCCACGACCTGTCGCTGGCCGCCCGCTGCTGCGACGATCTCGTCCTGCTGATGCCGGACCTTCGCGTGATCGCGGGAGACGTGGCGACCGTTCTGACGCCCTTCCTGCTGCGCGAGGCCTATGGCGTGCCCTTCGCCGTGACACAGGCCGCCGGCACCCCGGTGGTGCTTCCCCAATGCCCAACCATGATTCAATCCGGAGACTGACCAACCATGACCGTCGACGTGATCGTCTGTGAAACCTGCCGCCAGCCCGGCACAGGACCGGGGGTGGACCCGGAGGCCGGGTGGACCGGAGCGATGTTCGCGGCCCTGCTCGAAGGGGTTCTCGCATCCGCCGGGGCCGACGATGTCCGTGTCGGCACCATGCGCTGCCTGATGAGCTGCCGCCGGCCCTGCGCCGTCCACATCCGCTCGCCGGGGCGCATGGGATATGTCCTCGGCGACTTGGCTCCCGAGCGGTCGGCCGTCGAGGCGCTCGTCGGCTATCTGCTGGCCTATCGTGGGACCGACAGCGGTGTCGTCGCGTATCGGGACTGGCCGGATGGCGTCAAGGGCCGCTTCGTCGCACGGGTTCCCGTCCCTGACATGCAACCTTTGGGAAAATGACGCTTATCCTCGATGCGGCTCTTCGGCTATTGTGCCGCACCCGCAACGGACGGACTCACGGACCGGCATGAGCGCGACCCAGGAGAGACTGCGACCCGCGCGACGGGCCGGCCTTGCGGCCGGTGCGATCGCGCTGCTGTTGCAGATCGTCGCCTGGGCCTGGATGCCGGCCATGATCGCATCCGCCAACGCGGCCGAAGCCAGCCGGATCGTGATCTGTACGGCGGACGGCTTCAAGACCGTTGCTCTGGACGATCACAGCGTACCGGCCGACCCGGACGGCGCCCCTTCCGATGCGGCCGTTGCCGATGGCTCCTGCCCCTTGTGCCCCCTGGTCGGCGGTCTGGCGATGCCGCCGCTCGGCCTGCTTCCGGTGACCGTCGGATATGTCCGGCATGGGCCCGAGTTCCTGCCCGGACGCCGCATCGCCGCCGGATGGTTCCTGTCCTCCCTTCAAGCCCGGGCGCCGCCGGCCAACGGTTGATCCGTCTTCGGCATCGGTGGGTTTTCAGACCCGCCGTTGCCGCACCATGACCGATTGACCGGAGCCTCCGCATGCCCGACGCCTGTTTCGGGGACGCGGCCGTCGTACCCGTGTTCGCATCCGTCGTCCCGCCTGCTCGCGCGGCGAAGACGGACGAACCGCTGTTCGACGCCGTTGCCACCTCCAATGACGGCGGCACCCGCAATGGCCGCCTCATCTTCGTTGCCGTTCTGACCGCCTATTCCGCAATCACCCTGTTCGCCTGGCTGTGCCTCGGGGCGTGGCCGATGGCGCTCTATTCCCTGATCGTCCTTGCCTTCGCCATCTGGTCGGTGATCGGCGATGCACGGCGCCGGCGGCAGTCCAAGCGTATCCGCGTCTGGCCGGACCGCACCCTGGTCGAACGCATCGACGGGGCAGGGCGGCGCACATCCAGCGAATGGCAGACCGGCTGGCTGCGGCTGACCGTCGAACACGGTCAACCCGGCGGCCCATGCCTGCGCCTGACCAGCCATGGCCGGTCGGAAACGGTCGGTGCCTTCCTGACCGGCCGCGAGCGGCTGGATCCGGCGAAGGCGCTGGCCCGCCACCTCGGCCCGGCGCCCGCATTGCGCTGATCGCATTGCGCCGATCCGCCGGTTTGCCGGCGGCTTCCACTGAAAATCCCAATCGCACCGACACCGCAGAGCGGAGCCGGCGGCTCCTCTGCGCCACCCTGGAGAACCTCGATGTCAAGACCATGCCCGCGGCGTACCTGCCATCCGGCCCTGCTGGCCGCGCTGATGGTGAGCGCGGCGCCGGCGGCGTTCGCGCAGGATGCCGTGTCTCCGACGCTGCTGCCGCCGGTCACCGTGACGGGAACCTCCGCCAGCTCTCTCACCGTGCCGACAACGGAAGATGCGGACCAGCGGATCCGGCTGACTCCCGGCGCTGTCGAACTGGTGCCCGACACGGCTTTCAAGAACGGTACGGCGAACACGATCAGGGACGTTCTCGGCTGGGTGCCGGGTGTGGTGACGCAGCCCAAGTCCAACATCGACAACCGGGTGTCGATCCGCGGTTCGGGGCTGACGCGCAACTACGGCAATCGTGGCGTCAACCTCTTTATGGACGGCATCCCGATCAACACGTCCGACGGCCTGTTCGATGTGTTCGAGATCGATCCGAGCGCCTACCGCTATGTCGAGGTCTACAAGGGCGCCAACGCCCTGCGCTACGGCGGCAACGCGCTTGGCGGCGCCGTCAATTTCGTCACCCCGACCGGCCGCGACGCCTCGCTGTTCGACGGCCGCATCGATACGGGGAGCTTCGGTTTCCTGAAGGGGCAGTCCAGCACGGGCGGCGCCTCCGGGGCCTTCGATTACTTCGCCAACCTGTCGGTCCAGCGCGAGGACGGCTATCGCGACCACAGCGAGGGCCATATGGGGCGCGGCAGCGTCAATCTGGGCTATCGGCTGTCGCCGGATGCCGAGACCCGCTTCTATCTGAACGCAAACAGCTGGAGGCAACGCCTTCCCGGAGAGCTGACCAAGAGCGCGGCGTTGAACGCACCGAAGTCGGCGGATCCGGAATTCGTGCGCCAGGACCAGCAGCGCAACATCGATTCGATCAGGATCGCCAACAAGACCACGCTGCATTTCGACGGCACCGAGGTGGAGTTCGGCGTCTTCAACCACCGCCGCCATGTCGATCATCCGATCTACCGCTATCTCGATTACACCGTGAACGACTATGGCGGCTTCGTCAGCGCCACCGACGACCGGACCGTCGGCGGCTTCCGGAACCGCCTCGCCGTCGGGGCGAACGCCCTCAACGGCACGATCGACTACAAGGAATTCAATAATCTGAGCGGAGCGGTCAAGGGCGCGCTGGCCTTCTCGACGCGGGACAAGGCCGAGAATTATTCGGCCTATGCGGAGAACTCCTTCTATGTCCTGCCGAAAGTCGCCCTGGTTGCCGGCGTCCAGTTCCTGCATGCCGTGCGTGATCGGAAAGACCGGTTCCTGACCGACGGCGACCAGTCGGGCCGCCGCAGCTACAATCTCTGGAGCCCCAAGGTCGGGGTTCTGTGGGAGGTCGATCCGGATTGGCAGGTGTTCGGCAACATCTCGCGCAGCGCGGAGGTTCCGACCTTCGACGCCAACAGTTTCGCGACCCCGGCCAGTTCGACCCTCAATGCCCAGACGGCAACCACCTACGAGATCGGCACGCGAGGCCGCAGGGCCGACGTCACCTGGGATTTGGCGCTCTACCGGTCAGAACTCCGCAACGAGCTGCAATGCGTCACCACCTCGCCCTACAGCACCTGCACCGTCCGCAATGCCGACAAGACGGTGCATCAGGGGGTGGAGTTGGGGTTCGGCGTCGCCATCCTGAAGGCGCTCGCCGCCCAGGAGGACCGCACCTGGCTCAACCTGACCTACAGCTACAACGACTTCTTCTTCGACGGTGCGACCTATCACGGCAACAGTCTGCCCGGCGTGCCGCCGCAGTCCGTCCGCGCCGAACTGCTCTACAAGCACCCGAGCGGCTTCTATGCGGGCCCCAGCGTCGACTGGATGCCGAAGAGCTTCTATGCCGACAATGCCAACACCCTCAAGGTCGATCCGTATGGGTTGATGAACGCCAAGATCGGCTTCGACCAGGGTTCGGGTCTGTCCGGCTATCTGGAGGGACGGAACCTGCTGGACAAGCGCTACATCTCGTCCACGATCACGGCGGAAACGGCCAGTGCCGGGTCGGCCCTGTTCAATCCCGGCTACGGCCGCGCCGTCTATGCCGGCCTGCGCTTCGTCTGGTGAAATTGGTGGGATGAAACCGGTGGGGTGAAAGCGAAGCAGGGGGTTTCCTTGAGGGAAGCCGGCATACCGCCCGGCACCCGCGCCGCTCCGTCCGGTCACGCCCTTCGGCAGTGGCCGGGCGGCCTGTCCACACCTCCGTCGATGCCCGATAGAAGGCCGATCAATGGAGGATCTGGTGCAGGAAACTGCGGGTCCGTTCGTGACGCGGGGCGTCGAAAAACTCGTCGGGCCCGGCGCATTCGACGATCCGTCCCGCATCCATGAAGACCACCCGGTCGGCGACGCGGCGGGCGAAGCCCATCTCGTGCGTCACCACGATCATGGTCATGCCGTCCTCGGCCAGCGACACCATGGTCTCCAGCACCTCCTTCACCATCTCCGGATCGAGCGCCGAGGTCGGCTCGTCGAACAGCATCACCTGCGGCTCCATGCACAGGGCGCGGGCGATGGCCACCCGCTGCTGTTGCCCCCCGGAAAGCTGGCCGGGGAATTTCGCCGCCTGCTCGGCGATGCGGACGCGCTGCAGCAGATGCATCGCCCTGTCCTCGGCCTCCCGGCGCGGAGTGCCGCGCGCCAGCATCTGCGGCAGGGCGCAGTTGTCGAGGATCGACAGATGGGGGAACAGGTTGAAGTGCTGGAACACCATGCCGACGCCGCGGCGGACGGCGTCGATGTTGCGCACGCTGTCGGTCAGCTCCACCCCGTTGACGGCGATGCGGCCGGCCTGATGCTCCTCCAACCGGTTGATGCAGCGGATCAGCGTCGATTTGCCGGACCCGGACGGGCCGCAGACGACGATGCGTTCTCCCGCCGCCACGGTCAGGTCGACCTTCGAGAGAACCTGGAAGGTGCCGTACCATTTGTCGACCGCCTCGATAAGGATGGCGGGGCTTGCGGCGGCAGGGGCAGGGGCAGGGGAGTGGACGGGCATGGGGGAGGTCATCAGCGCAGATCCTTGTCCTGGACGCGGCCTTCCAGCCAGCGGGCGTAGAGAGAGATGGCGAAGCAGATGAGGAAATAGACCGCCCCCACGAACAGGTAGCTTTCCGAATAGGGAGCCGGCCAGACGGGGTCGGATGCGGCGGTGCGCGCGGCGCTCAGCATGTCGAAGACGCCGACGATCAGCACCAGGCTGGTGTTCTTGACCATGACGATGGCGGTGTTGGTCAGCGGCGGGATGACCTTCTGGATCGCCTGGGGCAGCACCACATGCCACACCGCCTTCCACACCGGGATGCCGAGCGCGCGGGCGGCCTCCATCTGTCCGCCGGGGACGCCCTGCAGGCCGCCGCGGATCACCTCCGCCAGATAGGCGGCGGCGAAGATGGTCAGGGCGGCCAGCGTGCGGCCCAGCTTGTCGACCGACCAGCCGGCCGGCAGCAGCAGCGGCATCATGATCGAGGAGATGAAGAGCAGCCCGACCAGCGGCATGCCGCGGATGGTCTCGATCACCAGCACCGACAGGAAGCGCGGGACCGGCACCTTGGAGCGGCGGCCGAGCGCCAGCGTGACGGCGATGGGAAAGCCCATCCCCAGCGAGAGGATCGCCAGCAGCAGCGTGACCGGCAGGCCGCCCCAGTTGGCGGTGGAGACGAAGGGCAGGCCGGCGAAGCCGCCCCACATCAGCGCCAGCATCGCGCCGATTGCCACCCCCCAGGCCGTCAGCAGGCGGCGCCCCCAATGGCGGGGCGGCAGCGACACCAGCACCATCGCCAAAACCAGACCGATCACGGCCAGCGGCCGCCACTGCTCGTCGGCGGGATAGACGCCGAACAGGATGAAGCGGATCTTGGCGGCGACGAAGGCCCAGCAGGCACCGCCGGCACCGCAGCGGCCGGGATCGGCCGTGCTCCACACGGCATCCAGCACGCCCCAGCGCAGCGCCGGCAAGAGCGCCAGGACGAGGGCGCCGGTCATCACGGTCAAGCCGGCCGCGAGCAGGTCGCCGAACAGGATTTGCAGGATCGGGGTGCGGCGGCGCTTCGGCGGTGCGTCCGCCGCCGCGGCGGGAATGGCGGTGGTCATGGTCATGATCGGAAACTCTCCCATCGGCCGACTCATCGCGTGACAATCATCGCGTGACCAGCGCGGTTCTGGCGTTGCACCAGTTCATCAGCAGCGAGACGGCGGCGCCGATGGTCAGGTAGACGGCGAGCAGGATGGCGATGCTTTCCAGCGCCTGGCCGGTCTGGTTGATGACAGTGCCGATCACCAGCCCCAGCTCCGGGAAGCCGACGGCAAGCGCCAGGGTGGAATTCTTGACCGTCGAGAGATATTGCGTGGTCAGCGGCGGGATGATGACCCGCAAGGCCTGCGGCATGACGATCCGCATCAGCGTCTGCCGCTCGCTGAGGCCGAGCGCCCGCCCGGCCTCCCACTGGCCGCGGCCGACGGCGTCGATGCCGCCGCGGATGATCTCGCCGATGAAGGCCGCGGTGTAGAGCACCAGCCCGACCATCAGCGCCGCGAATTCCGGCGACAGCCGCATCCCGCCGGCGAAGTTGAACCCGCGCAGTTCCGGCAGGCTAGCAGCGGCGCCAATGCCGGTCGTCCAGGCGAGGAGCAGGATAGCGGCCGCCGCCGCTGCGATGGCGGGCAGGGCAGGGGCCGTCCGGCCTTGCCGGCGCAGCCGCCGGACCAGCACCGCCGCGGCCACGAGGATGGCAGCCGTCCCCGCCGCGAAGCCCCAGCCGTTGCCGCTCCAGTCGATGCCCGGCAGATAGAGGCCGCGCTGCGACAGATAGACGTAGGGCAGGGGGTGCAGCGCGTTGCGCGGCGCCGGCAGGGCCGTGGTGGCGAGCGCGTACCAGAACAGCAGCTGCACGATCAGCGGCGTGTTGCGGACCGCCGTGACGAAGACCCCGGCCACGCCCGACAGCATCGGGTGCCTGGCCCGCCGGGCCAGCCCGACGAACAGGCCGAGCAGGGTGGCGGCCAGGATCGCCATCGCCGAGATCATCAGGGTGTTGCCGATCCCGACCACATAGGCCCAGGCGAAGCTGTCCATCGGGCTGTAGGGAACCACGCTTTCCGAGATCGGAAAGTTGGCCGGGCGGGCGAGGAAGTCGAAGCCGACGCGGATGCTGCGGACGGCCAGATTCTCCACCGTGTTGGCGGCGAGCCAGACCAGGGTCCCGACGAAGAGGAGCAGCAGAAGTGCCTGGCCGGCCCAGGCCCGGAGGCGCGGGCTGTCCCAAAGGGCAGTGATCTGGGCGGCGAGCATGGGCCGATCTCCCGGTTGCCGTGCGGATGCGGGGGGCTTACTGGAAGGCCAGCGGGAACATCAGCCCGCCGTCGCGGAAGAGGCGGTTGTAGCCGCGGTCGATCTTCAGCGGGCTGCCGGAACCGAGGTTGCGGTCGAAGACCTCGCCATAGTTCCCGATCTGCTTGACGATGTTGTAGGCGAACTTGTCGTCCAGCCCGATCGCCGTGCCGTTGCCGGGCTCCACCCCCAGGAAGCGGCGGATGCGCGGATCGCCGGAGCCGAGCTTCTGGTCGATGTTGGCCTGGGTGATGCCGAACATCTCCGCCGCGGTCAGCGCCTGGAACGACCAGGTGACGATGTCCATCCACTGGTCGTCGCCATGCCGCACTGCCGGGGTCAGCGCATCCATGTAGGGGGTGGCCGGGAAGATGACGTAGTCGGCCGGGTTCTTCGCCTGGGTGGCGCGGATGGAGGCCAGCGCCGCCGCGTCGGTGATCAGCGCGTCGCAGCGGCCGGAGAAGAAGGCCTGCCGCAACGCCGACACGCTGTCGAAGACCACGGTCGTCAGCCCGAGCTGGTGCTCGCGCGACACGTCGTTCACCACCACCTCGGTGGTCGAGCCGGTCTGGACGCACACCGACGCGCCCTTCATGTCCTGAACCTTGGTGACGCCGAGGTTTTTCGGCATCAGGAATCCGGTGAACTCGTAATAGTTGGGGGTGGTGAAATTGATGCCGTTGCCGTCGCGCTGGATCGTCCAGGTCAGGGTGCGCGGCAGGATGTCGATCTCGCCGCTCTGCAGGGCCGGAATCCGCTGCTGGCCGCTGAGCGGCACGAATTCCGCCTTCTCCTTGTCGTTGAACACGGCGACCGCCACCGCGCGGCAGGTCTCGACGTCCAGCCCGCGCCAATAGCCCTTGTCGTCCGGGGCGCTGAAGCCGATGGTGCCGGAGCTGGCGGCGCAGATCACCTTGCCGCGCGCCTTCACGGCGTCCAGCGTGGTGCCGGCTATTGCGGGACGCAGCGCCGCGGCGAGGGCCAGGATTGCCGTGGTTGTCGCAATGGCAAGGCGGGCGGCGCGGCGCCGGCCGGATGTCTGTTCGGTCATGCGGGAAACCCCTGTTCGTCGTCTTGCTTGTTGTCCGGCCGCCTTCAGACGGCCATTGAGATCCTGTCGCCGTTAGGCGGCCTGCGCCCCGGCCGTCCGTGCGGCGATGTCGTCGAGGAAGGCGGTGAGGTCGTCGTGCAGGTCGGACGGATCCTCCAGCCCGATGCTGATGCGCAGGATCAGATCCTCGCCGGTCCATGGCCGGGCGGTGCGGTTGCGCCTGACCGGCATCGGCGCCATCAGGCTGCGGGTGCCGCCCCAGGAGGCGCCGATGGCGAAAGTCCGCAGCACGTCCAGCGCCGGTGAGACATGCGGCGTCGCCGCGGGCGTGAACACGACGCTGAAGACGCCGCTGGCTCCGAGGAAGTCGCGCTTCCACACCGCATGGCCGGGTGAGCCGGGGAGTGCCGGATACAGCACCTCTTCCACCAGCGGATGGCCGGCAAGCCGTTCGACCAGGGCCATGGCCCCATCGGACGCCTGCCGCATCCGCACGCCGAGCGTCTCCATTCCCCGCAGCACCAGCGAGGCGTCATCGGGCGAAACGCCGATCCCGTAGCGGCCGAGAGCGCTGCGGATCGGCGCGATCAGGGCCTCGCTCCGAACGGTGAGCGACCCCATCAGCAGATCGGAATGGCCGCCGACATATTTCGTCAGCGCTTCGGTCACCAGATCGGCGCCATGGTCCAGCGGCTTGAAGTTCAGCGGGGTGGCCCAGGTGTTGTCGCAGCCGACCAGCGCGCCGTGGCGGTGCGCCACCGCCGCGATGGCCGGCAGGTCCTGGACCTCCATGGTGGTGGAGCCGGGGGATTCGCACCACACGACCTTGGTGCGTCCGTCGATCCGCCGCTCCAGATCGGCGACGGAGGTCGGATCGTAATAGTCGACCGCGATGCCGAACCTGACCAGATCACGGTTGGCGAAGTCGCGCACCGGCGGATAGGAGGTGTCGGCGATCAGCATCCTGTCGCCCGCCTGCAGGAAGGGCAGGACGGCAAAGCTGTTGGCAGCCTGCCCCGACGGGAGAAGGAAAGTCCAGGCACCGTTCTCGAGCGCCGTCAGCTTGGCTTCCAGCGTCCGGGTCGTCGGGGTGCCGTAAAGGCCATAGGTATAGCCGGTGTGCCCGCGGTCCCCGCGCGTCGCATAGCCTTCGGCATTGGCGAAGACGATTGTCGATCCACGGTGAACGGGCACGCTGAGGCTATCGAATCCTTCGGCGGCGACCGAGGGATTCACCACGCATTGGGTGAGATCTTTCATGGGAGGCGTCCTTTGACTGACGCCCCCGATTTGATGGCAATGGGCCTATTTCGTCCAATATTGATTTCCAGCTACTCTATTCTCCTGGGTTATAGGGGGGTGCCATGAATCTGCGGCAGGTCGAGGTGTTCCACGCGGTGATGACCAACGGCACCGCATCGCGTGCGGCCGAGGTGCTGCGGATTTCGCAGCCGGCCGTCAGCAAGGCGATCCAGGAGCTGGAGCGGGAAATCGGCTTTCCGCTGTTCCACCGCGCCAAGGGGCGCATGATCGCGACGGAGGAGGCGCGCCTGTTCTTCCAGGAGGTGTCCTCGTCCTTCTCCGGTCTGATCCATCTGCGTGCCGCCGCCGCCCGCATCCGCGATTTCGGCTCGGGCGAAATCCGGGTCGCCTGCCAGTCGGCGATCAGCACCACCGTCCTTCCCAAGGCACTGCGCGCGTTCCAACTCCGGCACCCCGATGTGTCGATCACGGTGCAGGCGCGCATGTCGTCGGTGGTGAAGGACCTGATCGCCTCCGGCCAGTTCGACGTCGGGCTGGCGGCCGACGAGATCGACGTGACCGGGGTGGATGCGACGCTGTTCATGCAGCAGCGCCTGGTGATCGCGGTCCCGGCCGGCCATCCGCTGGCGCAACGCCGGGTCCTGCATCCCGCCGACCTTCACGGCACGCCCTTCATCGCCCTCGCGCCGGAGGACACCGCGCGCCGCCGGCTGGACGGGGTGCTGGCCGCCCACGGCGTGATGCCGAAGATCGTGCTGGAGACTCCCTATTCGACGACGGTCTGCGCCATGGTGCAGGCCGGCATCGGCTGCGGCTTGGTCAGTCCGCTGACCACGGAACCCTATCTCGGCCGCGGTCTGGTCACCTGCGCGTTCGAGCCGGTGATCCGGTCGCGCACCCTGCTCCTGCTGCCGCCGAACCGCCGTCCGTCCCGCATCGTCGCCGACTGCATCGAGGAATTGATGGCCTTCTCGTCCACCGGGGCGGACGCCTTCGACTGAAGGCAGGACGGCTTGCTCAGCGCGCATGAACCGCCCCGGGTTTCCCGGAAGCCATTCGTGTCGAGTCAGGCCGCTATTTCAGGGGCGTATTCGGGTGATGCCTGCTTCGTCATGTTGAGCCCAGCCGCTCAAGAAGCGGGGCCTCCAGCAAAGCCGCGGTGGTTCACCCCCCGATGCCGCCGCCGTCAAACCGCGGTTCGGCGGACCACCAGTTCGGGCAGGACGAGATCGACCTCGCGGTTCGGCGGGCTCCCCTTGCCGATGCCCTCGATCATCGCCATCAGCCGGCCGACCTGGCTGTCCAGGTTCGGGCGCAGGCTGCTCAGGCCGAAGGCCGGCCAGGAGGCCATGGGAATGTCGTCGAAGCCGAGGATCGCCACATCGTCCGGCACCCGCAAACGGAAGGTGGCGGCAGCCTGGAGGGCGCCCAGCGCGATGATGTCGTTGAAGCAGAACAGCGCGTCGGGGCGGTCCGAGCGGGCGAACAGCCGCGTTGCCGCGTTGTAGCCGCCCTCGAAGCTGTTGTCCTCGGACTCCTCCTCCATGAAGGGCAGGCCGGCATCCTCCAGCGCGGCGGCAAGCCCGGCCCGTCGCCGCCGGTTGGCGTCGGTCTGCGCCGTCTTGGTGACGTAGGCGATGCGGCGCCGGCCGGACTGCACCAGAAAGCGGCCCCCCATCAGCCCGCCGAGCCGGTTGTCGCAGGCCACCCCGCCAAGCCCTTCGATCTGACGGCCGAACTGGAACACCGGGGTGTCGAGCGCGCGGAGCCGGTCGACGACATGGTCCGATACGGTCCCGCCCATCACCACGATGGCATCCACCTGATAATCGAGCGCATGCATGGTCGAGCTGGTCAGATCGTGCTGCCGCGTTTCCGGGATGACCAGGGCGCGCCTGTCGGCCTCCGCGATGGCCACCAGCAGCTTCTTCAGCACCAGATCGGTGTGCGGATTCTCCAGTTCGGCCAGCAGCAGGGCGACGAGGCCGGTGTTCTGGCCGGTCAGCGAGCGGGCGATGACGTTGGGGCGGTATCCCAGCGCTTCCGACGCCGCCACGATGCGCTTGCGCGTCTCCTCGGACACCAGCCCATCGCCGAAGCAGCGTGAAACCGCCGAGCGTGAAACGCCCGCCATATCGGCCACCTGCTGGGCGGTCACCCGCGATTTCATTGACGACACTGGGGTCCCGTCCCTTGCCCGCATCCGGATCCTTGCCAAGGGATACTGAGGGCGAAGCCGTTTGATCGCAAGCGCTATGCGTCGCGCGGAAATTCCACTGAATGCGACATTCTATTGCACGCGCGTGCAGTGCTGAAAATGTTCGAGGCGATGGCGGCTGGGGCGGGGGCTTGGTCCATATGTGGGGGCTGTTTGATCGGCCCCGCTGGAGCAATGGCGCCAACATCGCTATTTTTAGCCATTTCCTGGTTGATGCACCCACCTCCAGCCTTCGGCATGATTCCGGAGGGGTGCGCCTGTCTGGGGATTGACAGTTGTTCGCATCTAAAATAGCGTGACCTACGAATGAACGCGCGTGCATAAACAATTCAAAGCGGCGGGCCATGCCGGCATCGCCGAAAGAAGCCGTCCGTTTCCTTGAAGGGAGGAACTTCATGCATTGCAAAACACGACGCCCGGCCAAGGCCGCGGGCCGGAAGCGCCTGCGCTCGATGCTGCTGGCGGTCGCTGCGGCGGCGGGGCTAGCCGTCCTGGCCGGACCGTCGCCGGCCGCCGCGGCGGAGGTGGTCGTCTACTGCTCGGTCAACGAGGACTGGTGCCGCGAGGTGGTGACCTCCTTCGAGCGCAAGACCGGCATCAAGGCGCTGATGACCCGCAAGAGCGCGGGCGAGGTCTATGCACAGCTTCGGGCCGAGAAATCCAATCCGAAGGCCGACATCTGGTTCGGCGGCTCGGGCGATCCCCACCTGCAGGCGGCGGAAGAGGGGCTGACGGAGCCGTACAAGTCGCCGGAACTCGACGGGCTGTATGGCTGGGCGATCCGCCAGGCGGAAATCTCCGGTTACCGGACGGTCGGCATCTACATGGGCGCGCTCGGCTTCGGCTATAACAAGGACTTGCTGGCCAAGCGCAAGATCGCGGCCCCCGCCTGCTGGTCCGATCTGGTCAAGCCCGATTTCCGGGACGAAATCCAGATCGCCGATCCCAATTCGTCCGGCACCGCCTACACCATGCTGGCGACGATGGTGCAGTTGATGGGCGAGGATGCTGCCTTCGATTACCTGAAGAAGCTGCACCGCAACGTCAACCAGTACACCAAATCCGGCGCCGCTCCGGCGAAGTCGGCGGCACAGGGCGAAACCATGCTGGGCATCGCGTTCCAGCACGATCTGCTGGTGGAGGCGATTGCCGGCGCCCCGGTCGCCATCGTCGCCCCCTGCGAGGGCACAGGCTACGAGATCGGCTCGATGAGCCTCGTCAAGGGTGCGCGCAACCCCGACACCGCCAAAATCTTCTACGATTGGGCGCTGACGCCCGAGGTGCAGGCGCTGGGCGCCAAGGCCAGGAATTTCCAGATTCCCAGCAACAGCGGCGCCCAGATCCCGCCGGAATCGCCGCGCGTCGACCGGATGAAGCTGATCTCCTACGACTTCGCGCGCTACGGCTCGAGCGCGGAACGCACCCGCCTGCTCGCCAAGTGGGATCACGAGGTCAAGTCCCTGTCCAGATAGGTCCCGCGATCATGAAACGACATCTCGGTTTCTGGCTGGCCGCGGGCTGGGCGGCTGTGCTTGTCCTGCCCTGGCATATCGGCGGCGTCTGGCCGGTCTTTTGGCCGGCCGGTCCGCAGAACGGCCCCTCCGCCGGTGACGGAATGCCTGCGCTGATCCAGGGGCTGCTGCTGGGACGGCCGTGGCTGCTGGCGTCGGTCCTGCCGCTGCTGGCGGCGTTGGCCGGCTTGCGGGCGAAGGGCGGGGCGGACGAACGGGCGCGGTCGGCGTGGCTGACCGCCACCGGGGCCGGCGGTCTCGGCTGGCTGCTGTTGGAAAGCCTCGCCGTCACCCAGCCGGGCCTGGGGCTGGGCGCCGCCGCCTATGCGGTGGTCTGCCTCGTGCTGGGCGCTTATGGCTTGGCGCTGCGCGGCTGGTGCAAGGGCGACGTGTTCATCGTCGCCTCCATCGGGCTGGTGCTGGGCTCGATCCTGGTCTTCGTCGGCTTCCCGGTGGTCACCATCCTGCTGTCGGCGGTCCAGGACAACGATGGCCGGCTGACGGTCGCCGGCCTGTTCGACAAGCTGACCGACAGCGGCATCTGGGGCCTCGGCTGCGTGCTGGGCACCGGCAGCACCTGCGGGGTGGCCTGGAACACGCTGGCCCTGGCGGGCGTGGTCGGGGTGCTGACCACCGGCACGGGGCTGGCCTTCGCGCTGATCGCGGTGCGCACCGGCTTCCGCTTCAAGGCGGCCCTGCGGCTGGCCTCGATCCTGCCGGTGATCACGCCGCCCTTCGTCATCGGGCTTGCCATCATCCTGCTGTTCGGCCGCGCCGGCGTGGTGACCGATCTGCTGTCCACCCTGTTCGACATTCCGCGGTCGCGCTGGATCTACGGCATGCCGGGGGTGGCGATGGCGCAGATCCTCGCCTTCACGCCGATTTCCTTCCTGGTGCTGGTCGGCGTGCTGCAAGGGGTGAGCCCGACGCTGGAGGAGGCGTCGCAGACCTTGCGCGCCACCCCGTGGATCACCTTCCGCACGGTGACGCTGCCGCTGATCCGTCCCGGCCTCGCCAACGCCTTCCTGATCTCCTTCATCGAAAGCCTGGCGGACTTCGGCAACCCGCTTGTGCTCGGCGGCAATTTCGACGTGCTGTCGACCAAGATCTTCTACGCGGTGGTCGGTGCCGCCCACGACCAGGGGCGGGCCGCCGTGCTGGCGATCATCCTGTTGTCCTTCACCCTGTCGGCCTTCCTGGCGCAGCGACGGTGGCTCGGCCGCCGGTCCTACGCCACCGTGGCCGGCAAGGGCGATGCCGGCCTGCCCAGCCCGCTGCCGTCGGGGGTGCGGATCGCCGCATCGGCCGTCGCGGCAGCCTGGACGCTCCTGACCGTGCTGGTCTACGGCACCATCCTGGTCGGCGGCTTCCTGAAGAGCCTGGGGCGCGACAACACGCTGACTCTGATTCATTACCAGACCGCCTTCGGCATCGAAACCGGGCCGAACGGCTGGTGGTTCAGCGGGTCGGCCTGGGATTCGCTGTTCACGACGCTGGGCGTGTCGCTGGTCGCCATGCCGCTGACGGCGGCGCTCGGGCTGCTGACCGCCTATCTGCTGGTGCGCCAGTCCTTCCTCGGCCGCGGGGCGTTCGAGTTCCTGACGATGCTGAGCTTCGCCATCCCCGGCACGGTGATCGGCGTCAGCTACATCCTCGCCTTCAACACGCCGCCGCTGGAACTGACGGGGACCGGGCTGATCCTGATCATCGCCTTCGTCTTCCGCAACATGCCCGTCGGCATCCGCGCCGGCATCGCCACGCTGAGCCAGATCGACAAGAGCCTGGACGAGGCGTCGCTGACGCTGGGGGCGCGGTCCTTCACCACGCTGCGCCGGGTGATCCTGCCGCTGCTGCGCCCGGCAATCGTCACCGCCATGGTCTACAGCTTCGTCCGCGCCATCACCAGCGTCAGCGCGGTCATCTTCCTGGTGACGGCCAAATACAACCTCGCTACCGCCTACATCGTCGGCCGGGCCGAGGTCGGCGAATACGGCCTCGCCATCGCCTACTCCTCCGCCCTCATCGTGATCATGGTGGTGGCGCTGCTGACGATCCAGTTGCTGGTCGGCGAACGCCGCCTGGGCCGCCGCACCGCCGCCCTGCCCGTCAGCACTTCAGCCTCGAAGGTCAACGCATGACCCATATCCGGACCCCGTCCCCCGGGACGACGACCCTTGAGCCGGCGCCGGCCGCTGCCAGAGCCCGGCCGGCGGTGGAGTTCCGTTCCGTCGTCAAGCGCTATGGCGCCTTCACCGCCGTGCATGAGCTGAATTTCTCCATCGAATCCGGGACGCTGGTCACGCTGCTCGGGCCCTCGGGCTGCGGCAAGACCACCACCCTGCGCATGATCGCCGGGCTGGAGCAGGCGTCGTCCGGCACCATCCTGATCGGCGGCGAAAACGTCACCGCCCGCTCCGCGGCGGAACGCGACGTCAGCATGGTGTTCCAGAGCTACGCCCTGTTCCCGCACATGACCATCCTCGACAATGTGGCCTATGGGCTGACGGTCGGCGGCATGGCCAAGCGCGCGGCGCTGGAGGCGGCACGCGACAAGCTGGCCCTGGTCGGTCTCGCCGGGCTTGAGGGCCGCCTGCCCAGCGAGCTGTCGGGCGGCCAGCAGCAGCGCGTGGCCGTGGCCCGCGCCATCGTGCTGGAACCGCGCGTCCTGCTGTTCGACGAGCCGCTGTCGAACCTGGATGCCAAGATGCGCCGGCAGGTGCGGGAGGACATCCGGCAACTCCAGCAGTCGCTGAAGCTGACCGTGGTCTACGTCACGCACGACCAGGAGGAGGCGCTGGCGGTGTCCGACCGCATCATCGTAATGGCCGGCGGGAGGATCGCCCAGGACGGCACGCCGCGCGACCTCTACCAGCGGCCGGCCAGCCGGTTCATCGCCGATTTCATCGGCGACGCCAACATCGTTCCGGCACTGCTGGAGGGGCGGGACGGTGCGCTGGGCCGGGTGAGAATTGGGATGGCCACACTGACATTGCCGCACCGCGATCTGGCCGATGGGCCGGTCGAGCTGGCGGTGCGACCCAACGCGATCCGCCTCACGCCGAGTCATGACGCGGGCCACGATGCGGACGCCGAGGCGGCCGGTGGCCTGCTGGGCCGGGTGCATTTTGTGGCCTATCTCGGCGATCACATGGAGTATGAGGTGGCCGTGGCGCTGGGCGGACGCGAGGTCATGCTGTTCGCGCGCACCCCGGATGTCGATGCGCCGCTGTCCGTCGGCGATGCCGTCTGTGTCGGCTTCGCGCCGCGCGGCGTCACCGTCGTTCCCCCCTGATCCGTCCGCCCCGATCTTTCTGCCCCAATCCCTTTTACCCAAGACATCCCGGGCCGGCGCTGCCGGCTGCCGGCGGAGCTTTCCTGTCATGACCGATTTCGACGACCGCCTGCGTTTCGCCATCGACCTTGCCACCGAGGCAGGAGCCCTGGCGCGGTCCATGCGCCAAGGGCTGGGCACGGTTGATACCAAGAGCAGCATCGATTTCTGCACCGCGGCCGACCTTGCGGTGGAAGCGCTGGTGCGCCGGCGCCTCGACGAGGCTTTCGGCGACCCGGTGATCGGCGAGGAGGCCGGCGGCGACCCGGCCGAACTGGTCTGGGTGGTCGACCCCATCGACGGCACGACCAACTACATCCACGGCACGGCCAACTGGTGCGTCTCGCTGGCCCTGGTCCATCGGGGCGCTGTCGAGATCGGCGTGATCCATGCCCCCGACCTCGACCAGCTGTTCGTCGCCCGCCGCGGCCAGGGAGCGACCCTGAACGGCCGCCCGCTGCGCACCAGCGGCCTGCGCCACGGCGGCGGGGCGGTGGTCGAGGTCGGCTGGTCGGCGCGGCGCCCGCTGGCGCTCAGCCTCGACCTGATCACTCAGATGATCGCCGACGACATCGAATTCCGCCGCTGCGGATCGGGCGCGATGGGCCTCGCCAATGTCGCGGCCGGCATCAGCGACGGCTATGTCGAGCTGCACATCAATGCCTGGGACGCTCTGGCCGGCCTGCTTCTGGTGCGCGAGGCGGGCGGCTGGACCAACGACTTCCTTGCCGGCGACGGGCTGCGGCTGGGCAACGTCGTCGTCGCCTGCACGGCCGAACTGACCGGGCGATTGCAGGCGCTGGGACCGCTGCGGGGCGTCGCCTGACGCGCCACGGGACTTCGAACATCCAAAAAAATCGGTGGAGGAAACAATGAAGCGAGCTAGGGTCCGGACATCCGCCCTGCTGGGTGCCGCTCTCGTCGTGGGTGGACTGCTGCCGGCACCGGTGCCGGCAAGGGCCGCGGAGACCCGCGAGAGTGTCGAGAAGGTGGTAATCTTCAGCCGTCACGGCGTTCGGCCTCCGACCGAAACACACAAGATCGTTCCGCTTTCGACCAAGGACTGGCCGTCCTGGCCGGTGCCGGATGGGCATCTGACGCCGCATGGCCGTGAGGGGGCGGTGCTGATGGGCCAGTTCTACCGGTTGCGCTTCGTCGGAAACGGGCTATTGCCGGCCGGCGGCTGCCCGGCGGCCGGCGATGTCTTCGCCTGGGCCAACACCGACCAGCGCACCCGCGAGACCGGCAACGGCATTCTGGAGGGGTTGTTTCCCGGCTGCGGCCTGAAAGCGGCGTCGAAACCACCGCAGGGCGGGCGCGACGTGCTGTTCGCGCCGATTGCGCAGGGACTGTCGCCGCTCGACCCCGCCAGCGCCAAGGCCGGTGTGCTGGAGGCGATGGACGGCAGCATCGACGCCTACAAGGCAAAGCTGGCGCCGCTGTTCGCACGGCTCGACCCCGTGCTGCCGGGGCCGCGTCCGGAGACCTGCCGGAAGGCGGGACTGCCCGAAGGCTGCCACCTGATCGACCTGCCCTGGGCCATCGACCAGGGGAAGGACAAGGGTCGGAACATCGGGCTGGACGGCCCGCTCGATCTCGCCTCCACCATCGCCGAGACCTTCCGGCTGGAATATATGGAGGGCATGGCCGCCGATCAGGTCGGCTGGGGCAGGGTGGGGGCGGACGAGGTCCGCGACCTGATGGCCCTGCGCATGGCGAAGTACGACGTGATCGAGCATGTGCCCTACATCGCCCGCCGCGGCGCCTCCTTCCTGTTGCAGCAGATCGTCGCGGCGATGAACGAGGGCGCCGGCCCGCAAAGCCCCGGAGCGGAGAGCGCCGGCCCCCCGCCGGCCAAGCTGACCCTGCTGGTGGGGCATGACACCAACATCGGCCATATGCGCGCGGTCATGCAGGTGGGCTGGGCGCTGGAGGGATCGCAGCCCAACGACTCCTCGCCGACCGGAGCGATGCTGTTCGAGCGCCTTAAGGACGGGGCCAGCGGCAAGCGCTATGTCCGGCTGTCCTTTGCCGCCCCCACCGCCGATCAGGTCCGCGGCCTGACGCCGCTGACCGGCGATGCCGGGCCGAGGGTGGCGGCGCTGGAGCTTCCCGGCTGCACCGACAGGCTCGGGCCCGGCACCTGCGAGCTGTCGCAGTTCACCGCGCTGGTCAGCCAGCGTCTGGACCCGACCGCGGTGGGGAAGCCGGACTACACCCAGTGACGGCGATGGCCGGGCCGGTTATGCCGGGTCTCCGGCCATCGCCGGTCCGCTCTGCCGGCGGACCAGCCGGTGGGGAAGAAGCACCTCCCCGACGCTGTTTCCCCCCGCAGATCGCGCAGGCTGGTCACGATGGCGTCACCGAACCGCTGGTAGGGGATCTTGACCGAGCTGAGCCAGGGAGCGATCCAGTCGTTGAGGTCGTTGTCGTCGATGCCGACCGGGCGGCAGTCGTCCGGGATGCGCACGCCCTGCTCGCCGGCGGCGCGGAACAGGCCGTAGGCCATCAGGTCGCTGGGGCAGAGGATGCCGTCGGGCCAGCCGCCGTCGGCGGTCAGCCGCTTCGCGGCGGCGTAGCCGCAATCGAGATGGTTGCCGCCCGGCCCGTCGCAGCGGCGGACCGCCATGCCGGGCCGCCGCTCCTCCAGCCGGTCGAGAAATCCCTCCACCCGTTCCCGGATGGTCGAGGACAGGTCCGCCGGGTGGATGACCGCCGGGGCGTGCACGCCGCAGGCCAGCAGATGGTCGGCGGCGTCGGCGCCCGCCTGCCTGTTGTCGATCCCGATGAAGGGACCGCCGCCATAGGGATTGCGCCGGTTCACGAAGACGATCGGCTCGCGCCGGTCCAGCGATGCCTCCAGTTCGGGGCTGGCGACCGCGCTCACCACGATGAACCCTTCGGCGAAGCGTGACCGCATCGCGCGCAGATACTCGTCCTGCAGGTCGGGACGGTCGTGGGTGTCGCACAGGATCATCACATAGCCGGCGGCGCGCAGGGCCGCCTCCGTCGACGCGGCGATGGCGGCCATGGCCGGGTTGTCGAGATTGGGCGCCAGCATGGCGACCAGACGGCTGTCGCCCCCGCGCAGGCTGCGCCCGACGGGGTTCGGCCGATAGCCGCGCTCCGCGATCAGACGCTGCACCTTCGCCACCGTCGCCGCCGATGCCCGTCCCAGATCGCCGTTGGCGATGCGCGAGACGGTGGAGACGGACACCCCCGCCTCGGCCGCGATGTCGGCCAGGGAAGTCTGTCCGGAAATCTGTCCGGACGTCTGGCCGGAGGCCTGTCCCGGTTCCCGGCGCTGATCGTTCATGGCCCCCTCCATTTGTGCATCGAACATTGCCGTTGACAGTTTAGGCAAACGTTTGCCATGTTCAAGGAAGAAGAGCGGAGCCGGGAAATTCCGGCCTGCGCCGATCTGCCGGCTTTGGCAGGAAACAGGTCCGGACAGGGACCGACCGAGGGTCCGCAAGCGACCCCATAGGAGGAAACGCAATGAAGAAGGCAGCATGGATGGCCGGCTGTGCGCTGGCGTTGTCGATCCTCGGGGCCGCTGGCGCCCAGGCCGAAACCACGCTCCGCATCATGTGGTACTCGGACGGCAACGAGGGCGAGGTCATGAACGACCTGCTCCGCCGGTTCGAGGAGAAGAACAAGGACGTCAAGGTCGTCCTCGACCAGGTGCCCTTCAAGGCGATCAACGAGACCCTGCCGGTGCAGCTGGCCTCCGGCCAGGGGCCGGATCTGGCCCGCATCACCGACATGGGCGGGCTGGCCCCCTATCTGCTGGACGTCCGCGCCCATGTGAAGGACGCCGCCTATTGGGAACAGAATTACGGGCCTTTCCTGCAATGGATGCGGGTTCCGGGCAACACCACCGCGATTCCCGGCTACATGACGCAGCTGACGGTGACCGGCCCCTTCGTCAACAAGACGCTGTTCGAGCAGGCGGGCGTCGCCATGCCGGGCGCCAACGCGACCTGGGAGGATTGGGCCAAGGCGGCGAAGGCGGTCGCTGACAAGGTGCAGGCGCCGTTCCCGGTCGCCTTCGACCGCTCCGGCCACCGCTTCTTTGGCCTTGCCGTCTCGCAAGGGGCGCAGATGGCCGAGACCGGCGGCGCGCTGAATCCGGTCGATGACGGGTTCAAGCGCGCCGCCAAGCTGGTCGTCGACTGGCACAAGTCCGGCGTGATGTCGAAGGAGCTGTGGGGGGCGGTGTCCGGCACCGCCTATCGCGGCGCCAACGAGGAATTCAAGAACGCGCAGGTCGTCTTCTACGAATCGGGATCCTGGCAGACCGCGCAGTTCGACAAGACCATCGGTGATGCCTTCGACTGGATCGCGGTGCCGACGCCCTGCGGCCCGGCCAACTGCTCCGGCATGCCCGGCGGCGCCGCGCTGGTGGCCCTGAAGACCAGCAGCCATCCGGCCGAGGTCGGGCGCCTGCTCGACTATCTTGCCAGCGAGGAGGTCGCCAGCGAGTTCTATGCGCGCACGCTGTTCGTGCCGGGCCATATCGGCCTCGCCAAGAAGGGCATCGCCTACAAGTCGGCCTCGCCGCAGGCAGCATCCGCGCTGAAGGTGTTCGGCGATGCGGTCGGCAAGCTCGATCCGGTCGCCTACCGCATCCAGGGCGACCCCAGCAGCCGCATCGTCTTCAACGCTGCCATCAGCCGCCTGGGCCAGGTGGTGGTCGGCGAAACGAGCCTCGACGACGCCTATCAGCGGATTTCCGCCGACGTCGCCCAGCAGATCGCCGAGCGCAAGAAGAAGCAGTAACTCCCGGCTTTCGCTCCCAACCCTGGGCCCTCAAACCTGGGCCCCAACCTTGGGCGGTGGAACATGACCGATACCATGAGATCGCACGGCGCCCCCGCGCGCGGTCCGTCCGCCGCCGCGGCTGCCGTCACCACGGGCAGCGCCAACGCCTTGATGCGGCTGACCGACCCGCCGATGCGGGCGGTCCAGCGCCTGATCGGTGCTGCGCGCATGCCCTATGTCTTCCTGCTGCCGAACCTTCTCTTCTTCGGGCTGTTCGTCTTCCTGCCCATCGGGATCAACATCGTCTTCTCGGTGACGGGCGGGACGGGGCTGTTCCCGTCGGAGCGGCCCTATGTCGGGGCGGAGCATTACGCCCGCCTGCTCGACTGCGGCTCCTATCTGGAGGCCGGGAGCTGCCGGGAGGATTCTGTTCTGGCGCGGTGTGGGGAACACACTGACCTTCACCGTCTTCCAGATGGTGGCGATGGTGCTGTTCTCGCTGGTCACAGCACTGGTGCTGAACCGCCCCATCCGCGGCCGCGGCTTCTTCCGGGCGGTCTATTTCTTCCCCGTCCTGCTGTCGCCGGTCGTCGTCGCCCTGATCTGGAAATGGATTTTGCAGCGTGACGGCCTGCTGAACGCCGTGCTGACCACGGCGGGCGGCGAGAAGATCCTGTTCTTCGTCGATCCCGGCTGGGCGATGTTCTGGGCGGTCTTCGTTTCGGTGTGGGCCCATATGGGCTTCTACACGCTGATCCTGCTGGCCGGCCTCCAGGCCATCCCGCGCGACGTCTACGAAGCGGCGGAGATGGACGGCACCCGCCCCTGGCGCGTCTTCCACCGCATCACGCTGCCGCTGCTGTGGCCCAACCTGCTGGTCGTGCTGGTGCTGGTGCTGATCCGCTCGGTGCAGGTGTTCGACGAGGTGTTCGTGCTGACCGGCGGCGGTCCCGGGACGGCGACGATGATGGTCGTCCAGTACATCTACACCACCGCCTTCGCCAATCAGGTGCAGAATTTCGGTCTGGCCGGTGCGGCGTCGGTGCTGCTGGGGGCCGTGCTGTTCGTCCTGACCCTGATCCAGCTTTTCCTGACCCGGCGGAGGGCATCATGACCGGAAAACTCCGCACCGGAAAACTTGGGCGCCTGCTCCTGGCGCGGCGTGGCGGCGCCTCCTGGCATTGGACCGATGTCGCCAGCTATGCCTATCTGGCGCTGGGCGTGCTGCTGATGTTCGGGCCGGTGCTCTGGCTGGCGCTGTCGTCCTTCAAGACGCCGGCGGCCCTGCTGGAATTCCCGCCGTCGCTGCTGCCGATGGCGCAGAGCGAAGTGTCGGTTCCGGGCTATCCGCAGCCGCTGCCGCTGTTCCAAGTGACGATGGAGGACGGTTCGGTCCGCGAGCTGGCCCAGGTCCGCCGCGTCGGCATCGTCGCCCAGATGGTCGATCCGGCAGCGCCCGGCCAGACCATCCGGGTTCCGGCCGACCGCCGGACGCCGGTGCGCCACATGGCGCTGGCGGTCGAGAACTACACCGACCCGCTGACCCAGTTCGACTTCCTGCGCTTCCTGCGCAACTCGCTGGTGGTGACGGTGGTGGCGACCATCATCACGCTGATCATCAACTCGATGGCCGCCTACGCGCTGTCCGTCTACGAGTTCCGCGGCAAGTCGGTGGCGATGCTGGGGGTGATCGGCACGCTGATGATCCCCATCACCATCATCCTGGCGCCGGTCTATCTGGTGGTCACCAAGCTGGGCTTCGTCGACTCGCTGTGGGCGGTGATCCTGCCGGGTGCCGCCACCCCGACCGGCGTCTTCCTGCTGCGCCAGTACATGCTGACCATCCCGCGCGACCTGATCGAGGCGGCGCGGATGGACAAGGCGTCGGAATGGCGCATCTACGCCCGCATCGTCATGCCGCTGTCGATGCCGGCGCTGGCGGTTCTGGCGATCTTCTCGGTCATGTGGCGCTGGAACGAGTTCCTGTGGCCGCTGGCCGTCCTGACCAAGACCGAAGTCCACACGCTGCCCATCGCTCTCAACGCCTTCCAGGGCGAGTTGCAGACGCAATGGCATTATCTGCTCGCCATGACCGTGGTGACCCTGCTGCCGGTGGCGCTCGTCTTCGCCTTCCTGCAGCGCTTCATCACCAGCGGCATCGCGAATACCGGCATGAAATGAGGGGGATGAAATAAATGGCCGGATTGGAGCTTCGCGGCATCCGCAAGGACTATGGCAGCACCGCCGTCCTGAAGGGCATCGACCTCAGCATCGCCGACGGCGAGTTCGTGGTCTTCGTCGGCCCGTCGGGCTGCGGGAAATCGACGCTGCTGCGCGTCATCGCCGGGCTGGAGACGGTCACGGCGGGCGACATCCGCATCGACGGGGCGGAGGTGACGCGGACCGCCGCGTCGGACCGCGGGCTGGCGATGGTGTTCCAGTCCTACGCGCTCTATCCGCACATGACCGTCCACCAGAACATGAGCTTCGCGCTGGAGAATATGGGGATCGCCAAGGCGGAGATATCGTCGCGGGTGGACCGCGCCGCCCGTATGCTGCGGCTGACCGACTATCTCCAGCGCAGGCCAGCCGCCTTGTCGGGCGGCCAGCGCCAGCGCGTCGCCATCGGCCGCGCCATCGTGCGCGATCCCAAGATCTTCCTGTTCGACGAACCGCTGTCCAATCTCGACGCCGAACTGCGGGTGGCGACGCGCAAGGAGCTGGCCGCGCTCCATGCCGAGATCGGCGGGACGATGATCTACGTCACCCACGATCAGGTCGAGGCGATGACGCTGGCCGACCGCATCGTCGTGCTGAACGGCGGGCGGATCGAGCAGATCGGCACGCCGCTGGAGCTTTACAACCGCCCGGCCAACCTGTTCGTCGCCGGCTTCATCGGCTCGCCGCGGATGAACCTGCTGCCGACGGAACTGGTGCGGGACGAGGCGGCCGGCGGTGAGACGGGCCGGGCGACCACGTTGGGCATCCGGCCCGAACATGTCGAGCCCTGCGGTGAGGCCGACGCCGACCTGACCGTCCGCGTCGATCTCGTCGAGCAGTTGGGCGGCGAAACCTTTCTCTACACGTCCGCCAACACGGGCGGCCCCAACGGTTTGCCGCTCACCATCCGTTGCGACGGCCAGAGCCGCCTTGCCCGCGGCGACCTGCTGCCGGTGCGGCTGCGCCGCGACCATCTCCACCGCTTCGACGCCGCGGGCCTCGCCTGCCGTCCCGAACCCCTTCTCGCCCGGAGCCATTCATGAAGGCCCTGACCCGAGCCCGTTTCAGTGGGCGCGACGGCATCTATGCCGTGTTCGAACTCGACCATGGCGTCGATCTGCGCATCGGTTTCGTCGAGGACGATGTCGGCCGCATCCTGATGCGGCGCGACGGGGGCTACCGCCTCGACCGCGGCTGGTCGGTGGCGCCCGGCGGCGGCGATCCGTCCTATGAGGGCCGTGACCGCGACGATCTGAGCGGCTTCGCCTGTCCGGCAGCCGATGTCGAGGAGGGCGAGGGCACGGTCACGCTGCGGGGGGCAAAGCTCCGCGCCGTCGTGACGCTGGAGCCCTTCGGCGTCGCCTGGTACCGGGCGGGGGAGGAGGTGCCCTTCCTGCAGGACCGCCGCACCCAGGCCTATTTCGTCTCGCGCAAGACCCACGCCTTCTCGCATTTCGTCGAGCGCGGCGGGGACGAGCGGCATTACGGGCTGGGCGACAAGGCCGGTCCGCTGGACCGCACCGGCCGCCGTTTCCGCGTCGATGCGGTCGATCCCTGCGGCTTCGACGCCGAGCTGAGCGACCCGCTCTACAAGATGATTCCGTTCCTGCTGGTCGCCGGGCCGGCGGGGGCGCACGGGGTCTATTACGACAATCTCGCCACCGCCGAGATCGACGTCGGCGCCACCATCGACAATTACCACGGGCTGTTCCGCTCCTACCGCGCCGACGACGGCGACCTCGACGCCTATGTCTTCGTCGGTCCCGGCGTTCCGGATGTGGTGCGCGCCTTCTCGCGCCTGACCGGCGGCCATGCCTTCGGGCCGAAATGGACGTTGGGCTTCGCCACCACCTCGATGGCGATCGCCGACGCCGCCGATGCCGATGCCCGCATCGCCAACTTCGTCGACCGCTGCGCCGAGCATGCGATCCCCTGCGACAGTTTCCATTTCGGCTCCGGCTACACCATGATCGGCGGCCGGCGCTATGCCTTCCACTGGAACCACGACAAGTTCCCCGATCCGGCGGCGACGCTGGCCAAGCTGAACGCCGCCGGGCTGCATCCGGTCGCCAACCTGAAGCCTTGCCTGCTCGACGACCATCCACGCCTGTCGGAGGTGACCGGGGTCGGCGGGCTGGTGACGGACGGCGAGACCGGCAAGCCGGCGGTGGCACAGTTCTGGGACGGGCTCGGCTACCATCTCGACTTCACCAACGCGAAGGCGCGCGACTGGTGGCGCAACGGGATCGAGACGGCGCTGCTGACCCCCGGCATGGTGTCGGTCTGGAACGACAACAACGAGTATGAGATCTGGGACGAGGACGCCATGGCGGCCGGCGATGGCCGTCCCTTCCCGCAGACGCTGGCGCGCCCCGCCCAGGCGCTGCTGATGACCAAGCTGGCCTACGACACGCAGGCGGCCTGGGCGCCGGACAAGCGGCCCTACACCATCACCCGCGGCGGCCCGGCCGGCCTGTGGCGCTACGGCCAGACCTGGTCGGGCGACAACGCCACCGCCTGGAAGACGCTGCGCTTCAACCTGACGCAGGGGCTCAACATGAGCCTGTCCGGCATGTTCGACATCGGGCATGACGTCGGCGGCTTCCACGGGCCGAGCCCCGGGCCGGAGCTGCTTTGCCGCTTCGTCGAGTTCTGTTCCTTCTGGCCGCGCTTCGTGATGAACAGCTGGAACAGCGACGGCATCACCACGCTGCCCTGGATGCATCCGGAAGTCATCGACCCGATCCGCGAGGCGATCCGCCTGCGCTACCGCCTGATGCCCTATCTCTACACCCGAATGTGGCGGGCGGCGGAAGCGGACGAGCCGGTGGTGCGTCCGCTGTTCTACGATTTCCCTGACGATCCCGGTGCCGCTGCGACCGAGGACGCCTTCATGCTCGGCCCCGACCTGCTGGTGGCGCCGGTGCTGGAGCCGGGGGCGGACAGCCGGTCGGTCCGGCTGCCGGATAACCCCGGCGGCTGGTACCTGTTCCATGACGGCACGCACCATCCGGGCGGAGCGGTCGCGACGGTGGCGGCGCCGCTCGGCCGGGTGCCGCTGTTCGTGCGGTCCGGCGCCCTGCTGACGCTGGCTGCCGCCGGACTGCGCGTCGATCCGGCGACCGACACCGAGCGCGAACTGGTCGCTTACGGCGATGTGGAGGGCGCCACGGTCCTGCTCTATGACGACAACGGCGACACCACCGGCTGGCGCGACGGTGCCGGGCTGGTGACCCGCCTCACCGCGGTGCGGGCGGGGGATGCCGTGGCGGTCTCCGCCAAGGCGACCGGCGGTTACCAGCCGGCATGGCGCAGCCTGCGCCTGCGCAGCGTGGGCGGGCCGCAGCTGCGGCCCGGCACGGTCGAGGGGGCCGCGCTGACGCTGGAGGCCTGAGCCACCGCTTCGCCGGGGCGGGGCCGATGTCTTACTGCCGGTTGCGGTATTCCACCGGCACCCAGCGGTAGCCGTCACCGTCGCGCCGCAGGCGGCCGAGGCCCGGGAAGCTGAGATGGGCGGCGGCGGTCAACTGACCGCTGTCGGCCTCCTCGGCGAAGCGGTCCCGGCGCTGGGCGCGGGCGGCATCCTGGTCGATGTCGAAGGCGACGGTGGCCTCCGGGTGCCGGAACTGCACCGGCCCGACATGGATGATGTCGCCCCAGAACTCGATGGTCTCGCCCCGGCTCGTCACCCGGTAAAAGGCATGTCCGGGAGTGTGGCCGGGGGTGGGGATCGCCGTGACACCCGCCAGGATTTCCGACCTTTCGCTGAAGGGCTTCACCTTGCCGGCCTTGAGATAGGGGCCGACGGTGGCGACGGCCTCGTCATGGAGGCGGGGCTGCAATCCGTTGGCGATGTTGTCGCGGTTGAGGAAGAAATCGAGGTCGGGCTGGCCGACATGGACGGTGGCGTTGGTGAACACCATCTGCCCGTCCAGCGCCAGCCCGCCGGAATGATCGGTGTGGATGTGGGTGAGGAGGATGTCGGTCACCTGATCGGGCCGGTAGCCGGCGGCGGCGAGGCTGAGCGGAAGCTTGCCGCCATAGGGGCCGAACAGCTGGCCGGCGCCGGTATCGACCAGCAGCACGCGTGACCCGGTGTCGATCAGGAAGGCGTTGATGGAGGTTTCCAGCGGGTCGCGCTCGAACCGCTCGGCCAGCAGCGCGTCGATCCGGTCCGGTGGCAGTCCCTTCACCAGCGGCTTGATGCCGAGCGGCAGTGTGCCGTCGCTGAGTGCGGTGATGCGGAGGTCGCCGACGGTGAAGCGGTAGAGCCCGGCTTCCGACGGTTGGGCTGCCGGTTGGGGAATGGCCTGGGCGGTAGCGTGGCCGGCGGGCTGGCCGGGGGATTTGTCGGCGGTATGGCCCGTCGGGATGGCCGCGAACAGCAGGCCGGCGGCCAGCAGGAGCGTGTGCGGTTTCATTCTGCCTGTCCTTGGAACGGTTCGGGTATCGGGTGCCGCGGCGGTGGAGGTTTTCCGCCGCGGTGCATGCCCACCAGTTAGCACTGGGCGACGGGCTTGATTACCCGGCAAGCTCGGGCAACATTGTCCCGGAAACCGATCCAATCGCCGGGTTGCGGATGCAGGACCTGAACGACACCATCGCCTTCGTCAAGGTCGTGGAGGAGGGCAGCTTCACCAAGGCCGCCCGGCGGCTGCGGCTGCCCAAGACGACGCTGAGCCGCAAGGTGCGCGATCTCGAACAGCGGCTCGGCATCCAGCTTCTGCACCGGACCACCCGCCGCATCGGGCTTACGGAGGCGGGGACGGTGTATTTCGACCGCTGCCGCCGGATCGCCGAAGAGCTGGAGCAGGCGGAAAGCGCCGTTGCCCAGCTTCGCGACGCGCCGCGCGGCTGGCTGCGGATCACCACCCCGCCATCCTTCGGAATGAAAGTCATCGCACCGCTGCTGCCCGGCTTCCGCAGCCGCTATCCCGATGTCCGCATCGATCTGGTGCTGAGCCACGAGAACCTTGATCTGGTAGCGCGGGACATCGATCTGGCGATCCGCATGGGAACGTTGCAGGACTCCAGCATGGCGGCGCGCAAGCTGGGCGTCCTGCACCGCCATGTCTATGCCGCACCGTCCTATTGTGCCGCCCATGGGCTGCCGGGCCATCCCGACGAGTTGATCCGCCATTCGACGCTGGCGAACATGACCGCCCGCCGTCCGTCGGGCTTCGGCTGGCGGCTGTTCCGCACCGACGGGGGCCAGCCGGGGGAGGTGGATGCGGTCATCGACCCGGTGATGTCGGCCGACGATCCGGAGATGCTGGTCCCGACGCTGCTGGCCGGCGGCGGGCTGGTGCTCGCCACCGACTTCGCCATGCGATCCTACCGGGCGGTCGGCCAGGTGCAGCGGGTGCTCGACGGCTGGAAAGGGTCGGATGTCGATCTGCATGCGGTTTTCCCCGGCGGGCGTATCCAGCCGCCGAAGGTGCGGTCCTTCCTGGATTTCCTGGCGGAACGCATCGATCTCGGGAACGGTGCCGACCATTGGAGTGCGGCGGAGGGCTGAACGACCTGTGTCGTCGTTCCAGTATTCGCAACAGTCTTCTTTGATGTGCTCTATTTATCGCGACCGGAGGAACGGTTAGCGTCCCTGCATTGACCGGCACGGCATTACGTTCGCGTCCGGCCTGATCCCAATCTCTCCCCCGGATCAAAGGACGCGGGTCATGAACCGATCCATCTCCCTCTGCGCCGCCTCCGGCGATACCCTGTCGACCTTGGCCTGCAAGCTGCAAAGCGCCGGCTGCTCCGTCGTCCGCGGCGTGCTGGACCTGCTGATGCTGCCTTCGGGCTACCAACGCCTTCTCGGCTGGCTGGCCAGCCATCTGCTGTCGATTGTCGGACAGTTCGGCAACACGGCGCTGGACCTGATCCCGGCTCATCCGACCGCCTCTACCGCCTTTCTGGCCGTCATCGTGTGTGCGGCGCTGGCGCCCCTCCTGCCGACCGCCGCGAATTCGGCCATTTGGATGCCGGCCCGCATGGCGGGAATGCGGTGATGGACCGCCGGGGGGCCGCGGGGGGACTGCCGGCCCGTCACTGACGGGGACGACGTCCGGTCAGCGGTTCTCCGGTGCGGATCGGGGGCTCAGGGCGGGTGTCCGGCCAAAACGATGTCCGGAATCGTTGGATCTTTGACATTCCAGACAAGCCGGCCGCCGCATAGTCTGGTTCCAGCCACCGGCCATCGGGCCTGACGGCTGCGGACGGGATAAAGGTCGAGCCGGAGAAGAAGATGCTCACCATCGGGTTCGTGGTGTTCGACGATTTCCAGGTGATGGGGATGGCCGCGCTGTCGGCCTTCGAGATGGCGAATCTCGTGCTCGGCCGTCCTGCCTACCGGGTCCATGTCCTGTCGGAGCAGGGTGGACCGGTGCGCAACTCGCTGGGCTTCGCCATCGACACCGCCCCGTTCGGCGAGGATTTCTTCGACACGACCGTCACCATCGGATCGCTGCGGGTCAAGCCGAGCACGCCGGGGCTGCTGACCTATCTGCGCGATGCCGCCGCCGCGTCGCGCCGGGTCGCCGGCATCTGCACCGGCGCCTATGTGCTGGCGGAGGCCGGGCTACTCGACGGCCGCCGCGCCACCACCCATTGGAACCACGCCCGCAATCTCCAGCGGCTCTACCCGGCGGTGAAGGTGGAGGAGGACCGCATCTTCAGCGTCGACGGCAATGTCTGGACCTCCGCCGGGATGACCGCGGGCATCGACCTCGCCATGGCGCTGGTCGAGGACGATTTCGGGGCGGAGGTCGCCAAGGCGGTGGCGCGCAAGCTGGTGGTCTATCTGCGCCGGCCCGGCGGCCAGTCGCAATTCTCCGCCCTGCTGGAGCTGGAGCCGCGCTCCGACCGTGTCCGGCGGGCGCTGGTCCATGCCAAGGAAAATCTGAGGAACGAGCTGTCGGTGGAAGAGTTGGCGGAAACGGCCAATCTCAGCCCGCGCCAGTTCAGCCGGCTGTTCCGCCAGGAAACCGGCCAGACCCCGGCCAAGGCGGTCGAGCATCTGCGGCTGGAGGCGGCACGTGTGATGATGGAGGAAGGGCGCCATCCGATGGATGTCATCGCCCGCGAGACCGGCTTCGCCGACCGCGAGCGCATGCGCCGCGCCTTCCTGCGCGCCTACGGCCAGCCGCCGCAAATGGTCCGCCGCGCCGTCGAAACCGGCCGCGCTTCGGCACCGGATTAGTCAGCGGCCGCGATCTGCCCCTCTGTCGGGGCCATTAACACCTGGATACGGCTCCATCGGCACGGCGGGTGCGGTGGATTTCCACATCGTCCGGCACCGAGATTCCCCGGGGAATGCTTCCATTCCCCGAACGCCTTCACTTGCCCACTTTCAAACAAGGACGGACATCAGGCCATGCAGCTCACCGGAAACACCATCTTCATCACGGGCTCGACCTCCGGCATCGGCCGCGGTCTGGCCGAGGCGTTCCACAAGCTGGGCAACCAGGTCATCATCGCCGGCCGGCGCAAGGCCCTGCTGGACGAGGTGACCGCCGCCAACCCCGGCATGACGGGCATCGAGCTGGACATCGCCGACCCGGTCAGCATCCAGGCCGCGGCCGAGCGGTTGGTTGCCGAGAATCCGACGCTGAACGTCCTGATCAACAATGCCGGCATCATGCCGTTCGACGACGCTTCCGGTCCCATCGACGATGCGCAGGCTCAGTCGATCATCGCCACCAACCTGCTTGGCCCCATCCGCATGACCTCGGCGCTGATCGAGCATCTGAAGGCGCAGCCGCGCTCGACGATCGTCAACAACACCTCGGTGCTCGCCTACACGCCGCTGGCCACCACCGCGGTCTATTCCGCCACCAAGGCGGCGCTGCACAGCTACACGCTGTCCCAGCGCTTCATGCTGCGCGACACCAGCGTCACCGTGCAGGAGATCGCGCCGCCCTGGGTCAACACCGACCTGATCAAGAAGGGCGACGATCCGCGCGCCATGCCGCTGGACGCCTTCATCGAACAGACGATGGCGGCACTGGGCACCGACGCCGAGGAGGCCATCGTCGAGAGCGCCCGGCCGATGCGCGACAATGCCGGCCCGAACGAGCATGCGCTGGTCATGGGATTCAACAGCTACATCGCCGAGAATCCCATTCCGGTTTGATTGGCCCTGTCCGGTCGGACACGAAGCAGACCAGGCCGCCGGGCTTTCGTCCGGCGGCCTGGTCCGTTGGGGTGATCGTTGCGGATACGAGGCGATGCAGGTATCGGTGGTGAACTGCGCAATTCCTACCTGCCCAAGGGTTGCCCCCGCAGTGCCGTCCCGGTCCCGGTCCTGCGGGGGCGGGGGCTGGATCAGGTTTTGAAGAAGGCCAGCAGGTCGGCGTTGATCGTTTCGGCATGGGTGGTCGCCATGCCGTGCGGGAAGCCCTTGTAGACCTTCAGGGTGCCCTTCGGCAGCAGCTTGGACGACAGCAGCGCGGAATTGGCGATCGGCACGATCTGGTCGTCGTCGCCGTGCATCACCAGGACCGGAATGTCGATCTTCTTCAGATCCTCGGTGAAGTCGGTCTCGGAGAAGGCCTTGATGCAGTCGTAATGGGCCTTGGTCCCGCCCATCATGCCCTGCCGCCACCAGTTGTCGATAACGCCCTGCGAGACCTTGGCACCGTCGCGGTTGAAGCCGTAGAAGGGGCCGGAGGGGATGTCGCGGAAGAACTGGGCACGGTTGGCGGCGAGCGCCGCGCGGAAGCCGTCGAACACCTCCAGCGGCAGGCCGCCGGGATTGGCCTCCGTCTTGACCATGATCGGCGGAACGGCGCCCAGCAGCGCCGCCTTGCCGGCCCGCGAGGTGCCGTGGCGGCCCAGATAACGCGCAACCTCGCCGCCGCCGGTCGAATGGCCGACATGGAAGACGTTCTTCAGCCCCAGCCCGGCAACGACGGCCAGCACGTCGTCGGCATAAGTGTTCATCTCGTTGCCGGTCGCCGTCTGGGTCGAGCGGCCATGGCCGCGCCGGTCATGGGCGACGACGCGGTAGCCGTGGTTCAGGAAGAACAGCATCTGGGCGTCCCAGTCGTCGGCGCTGAGCGGCCAGCCATGGTGGAACATGACGGTCTGGCCGTCGCGCGGTCCCCAATCCTTGTAGTAGATCGACGCGCCGTCCTTGGCGGTGACGAACCCGTCCTCGGTCTTGCCGCTGGTCATCGTCCGTTTCCCTTCGCTCTTGTGGCCCGCAGCCTCTCCGGCATGGCGACGTTCGGCCGCGGTGGCATCGGCGGCCCCGATCACGGTTGCGCCGGCGACCGCAGCACCGGCGGCAGCCGCGCCGACGATCAGGCTGCGGCGGGTGGCCCCCGGCGCCAGGACTTCTTCGGATGGCATCGTGATGCTCCCTGTCAATGCGTTGGCTGTCAATGCGTTGGTGGTCGGCCGGCCTGGATCCGGTCGCTTGGCGCCGCGGAACGCCGATGCCTGCATTGAGCACCGGAATGAACCGTCTTTCAAAGCTATCCCTAGGTATTAAAGAACCATCCCGAGAAATATCCGCAAATGAACAGGGGTTGAGCGGGGGCGTTCATGTCTTCATTTGCGGAAATGGTGCAAATTGGGATGTGCCCCCCTCTGTCCGATAGTCCGAATGTGCGGACTCACTTGGCTCGTGAAGTCTAATTGACTGAATTCTCATGAAGGCCTCCGCGCTCTTTGGGACGAAGGAGGACGCCCGCAGCGCGGTCGGAAATCGGTCGCTTGACAGATTTAAATAGGAGTCCTAAGTTAAATCCATGGACCACGCATCGCACCCCGACCCTGTTCCGCACCGCCTTCGGGAGGGCTTCGAGCGCATCGCGCTGGTGCTGCGCGCCGATCTCTGGTCGGCTGCCGGCACGGCGGGGCTCAATCCCACCCAGGCGCAGGTGCTGGCCCTGCTGGCGGCCCGGCCCGCCGGCCTTCGCCCCAAGGAGATTGCCGCCCATCTGGCGGTTTCCGCCGCCAGCATGGCCGACACGCTGGCGGCGCTGGAGCGCAAGTCGCTGCTGCGACGCACGCCCGATCCCAGCGATGCGCGGGCGCAGATCGCCCGCCTGACGGAAGAAGGGCTGGAACTGGGCCGCAGCCTTGCGTCATCCGCCTCCCAGATCGCGGCGGCGCTTGCACAGCTGACCGCCGCCGAGCAGGCCGGGCTGCTGCGGGCGCAGATCAAGATCATCCGGTCGCTGCAACAGGCAGGCGCCATTCCGGTCCAGCGCCTGTGCGTCAGCTGCCGCCATTTCCGGCCGAACGCCCATCCGGGCGAGGCCGCCTCCCATCACTGCGCTTTTGTGAACGCCGCCATCGGCGACCGGGATCTCCGGCTCGATTGCGGCGAGCATGAAGAGGCTGATCCTGCCGTCCAGGCTGCCACCTGGACGGCCTTTGCCGAAGGATAGCCACCCCTCCAAGCACGTCTTCAGAAAGGAAAGCACCATCATGATCGTCTGCACTCCACGGGGCCTCGGCCTCGTGGCAACGGCGCTCTGCTGCCTTGCGTCCGGTCTCGTGTCCGGCCCGTCTACGGCTGCCGCGCATGGAATAAAGACCGCCCCCGATCAGGCGGTGATGGCCTCGTTCGACATCGTCGAGACGCGCATCGTCACCGATCACGGCCATGCCGTCTTCAGCACCCGCGTCCGCGCCGATGCCGGCAAGGCGACGCCGTCCGCCACCGGCAAGTTCGCGGGATCGGAGGTCTACGCCTATGTCTGGCCGACCTCCCTCAACTCCGCCGATGTCGGCTTCGAGAAGGACCAGGGCATCGTCGCGCTCGCGGTGACCTTCCACCCCGATTTCGACGATGCCGCCTATGGCGGGAAGAACCGCGACCGCTGGCATTCCCACTGGGTCGTCCTCAACGAGGACAAGGCCTGTCCGGGAGGATTGAAGGTCAAGGACATCCCGGAGGGCACGAAGCCCAGGCTGCCGGAAACCTGGCCCGGTGCGCCGATCCTGATCGACAGCCCGGACTACCGAACCGACCTCAAGGCCGATCTGGTCGAGGTCCACATCCCGCTCGAAAAGATCGGGGCGATCGCCACCGCGTCCTTCGACGGCGTGACCGCCGGGTTGCGGGTCAATGCCAACCTGCATGCGCCGCTGCTGTGCGTCACCAACATCCACAAGGTCGCCTCCGGCACCCTGTCGCTGCCGGGCAAGGTCGCGCCGGCCAAGTAACGCTGGCCAAACAGCGTGCAAAAGTGAAAGCGGCCCGGCGACTGCCATCGCCGGACCGCCCGAATACCCCCCTCCAAGCATCAGAGAAGGATAAAACATCATGGCACACGTCAATCTCGTCGATCCAGCCTCGTCTGCCGCGGCGGTCAAGCCGACGCTCGACCGGATCAAGGGCGCCTTTGGCGTCGTCCCCAACATGTTCAAGGCCGTTGCGAATTCGCCGGCCGCACTCGCCAGCATGTGGGGATCGTTCGGTGCGCTCGGCCAGGGCAAGCTCGGGGCCAAGCTGGGCGAACAGATCGCGGTGGCGGTTGCCGACCGCAACGACTGCAACTATTGCCTCGCCGCCCACACCCTGCTCGGCCAGAAGGCGGGGGCGAGCGGAGCGGAGATGGCCGAGGCGCAGCATGGCCGCTCGGCCGATCCCCGGACGGCGGCTGCACTCGCCTTCGCGGTGAAGCTGGTGGAGAACCGCGCTGCGGTCGATGCCGCCGATGTCGCCGCCCTGCGCGCGGTCGGATTCGACGATGAGGCCATCGTCGAAATCCTGGCGCATGTCGCCCTGAACCTGTTTACGAACTACGTGAACGTCGCCCTCGATGTGCCGGTCGACTTTCCCGGGGTGAAGCTCTCCCGCCGCAGCTGACGGATGGGGTGCGGCCGGAACGACGACGTTCCGGCCGCGTCCGTCACAGGGCCGCCAGCACCTCGTCGAGCGTGCTCAGGAACAGGGTGGCGTCGTCGGCGGAGAAGACCAGCGGCGGGCGGATCTTCAGGATGTGCCCTTCCTGGCCGGTGGCGCTGATCAGCACCCGGCGCCGGCGCATGTCGTTGACCACGCGGGCGGTCTCCTCCGGGGCCGGGGTCTTCGCCTTGCGGTCGCGCACCATCTCGACGCCGATGAACAGGCCGCTGCCGCGCACGTCGCCGATCAGGTCATGCTTGGCGGCGAGTGCCTGGATGCCGTCGATCATCTGCGTGCCGACGGTCAGGGCGTTCTCCTGCAGGCGCTCCGTCTTGATGACGCGCAGCACGGCATGCGCCACGGCGCAGGACACCGGGTTGCCGCCGAAGGTGTTGAAATAGCGCTGGCTGCGGCCGAACGCCTCGATCACCTCCGGGCGGAAGATGGCGCCGGCCACCGGGTGGCCGTTGCCCATCGGCTTGCCCACCGTCACGATGTCGGGCACCAGCCCGTGGCGCGCGAAGCCCCACATGTGGGTGCCGAGCCGGCCGAAGCCGGGCTGTACCTCGTCGGCGATGAAGATGCCGCCGGCCTTGCGCATGACCTCGACCGCCGGGGCCAGGAAGCCGGCCGGATCGGTGAAGACGCCGCTGCTGGAGAAGATGGTGTCGACCAGCAGCGCCGCCGGGGCGATGCCCTTCTCGCGCAGGTCGGCGATGGCCTCCTCGACGGACCGGGCGAAGGCGGCGCCGACCTCCGCGGCCGGAATGCGGTAGCTGTCGGGCGACGGCACGACGCGGACATGGTCGCCCAGCTTCACCGCGGCGCCCAGCGAGGGCGACATCTCCGCCAGCGCCGAGGTGACGCCGTGATAGGCGTTGTGGGCGATGACGACGCCGGTGCCGCCGGTGTGGACGCGGGCGACGCGCAGCGCCAGATCGTTCGCCTCGCTGCCGGTGCAGGTCATCATCAAGTGCGACAGCTCGGCCGGGAATTCCGCCAGGAAGGCTTCGGCGAACTCGACGATGCCGTCCGTCAGGTAGCGCGTGTGGGTGTTCAGCACCGCCGCCTGCTTGGCCATCGCCTCCACCACCTCGGGCCGCGAGTGGCCGACCGAGGCGACGTTGTTGTAGGCGTCGAGATAGCGGTTGCCGTCGGCGTCATAGAGGGAGGAGCCCTCGCCGCGCACGACATGGATCGGATCGGCGTAGAACAGGCGGTAGGCCGGGCCGAGCAGCCTTTCGCGGCGGGCGATCAGGGCGCGCTCGCGCTCCGGCAGGGAACCGGCGGCGTCGGGGGCGTAGGCGTTGATCATGGTCATGGCGGGTCACACTTCCTGGCAGGCGAGGTGGAGCAGAGTGCGTGCGGTGGCGGCCTCCTCGCCGGTCAGCTTTTCCAGCCCGGCGAAGGCACGTTCGGCATTCCGCAGGATGTAGGCGGCGTTTTCGGGATATTCGGCCGCCCGCCAGCCGGTGATGGAGATGGTCAGGGCGAGGCGGGCGGCGATCAGGTCGGGCAGCAACTCCGTCTCATCCGCCGTCAGCGGCAGCACGGCGTTGTAGGCGCGGGTCATCTCGACGATGGAGCCGAAGGGCGTCTCGCCGCTGGTGACGTGGTAGGCGAGCGCCGTCGCCAGATCGTTGATCAGCGGCGCCTTCAGCGCGTCGCCGAAATCGATGATGCCGGTGACCGCCTGATGCCCGGCCGGATCGACCACCGCATTGTGCGGGTTGAGGTCGTTGTGGATCACCTGATGGCGCAGGGCGGGCAGGCGCGGGGCGACCCGGTCGGCGAAACGGGCGATGAAGCGCTCCACCATCCGGCGGCGCGGACCGTCGGCCAGATAATACAGCTTGTCGGCGACGCTGGCGGTGCGCGTGATGTCCCACAGCAGGTCGCGCTGCGAGCCCGGATGCTCGCAGTCGGCCAGCGCGAGGTCGAGCCGGGCCAGCGTCGTTCCCAGCGCCCGCATCAGTCCCGGTGAGGCCGGTGCCGCATGGAGCGGCGTGCCGTCGAGATAGGTCAGCAGCCGCAGGATCATCGGATGGCCGTCGATCAGGACCGTCGTCTGCGCCTCGCCCTCCCGGGTCGGCACGACGCGCGGCACCGGCAGGGACGGGTCGCGGGAGGCCACATGCTGCATGGCGCCGGTCTGGAAGGCGGTGACCGGTTGCGGTTCGGCCGGGTTGGTGAACTTCAGCACATAGCCCCGCCCGTCGGGCGTGGTGATGTGGAAGTTGCGGTCGCGCTCGCTGCTCAGTTCACGGACGTCGCCGGTCAGCCCGAAATGCCGCAGCATCATGGCGCCTGCCTCGTTCCCGGAGATCGGCGGCGCGACCGTGGTCAGTACGTTACCCTGTGTCATGGCCGCGCTCTCCTCGTCAGTCGAAACGTCAATGTTTGATGCATCATCGTCATGCGGGGGCCCGGCTTCGGGTGCCGGTGGAATGTATCAGGAAACCAGGGGTCCCGGTTGGGCTTGCGGTTGGGCGTCCCGGCGCTCGGCATCGATCCTTTCCAGGATCGGTCCGCTGGCCAGTTGGATGTCGTCCTGGATGGCGCGGGCGGCGGCCGGGCCGTCATGACGGCGGATGGCATCCATCAGCGGGTAGTGATGGTCGATCATCGTGCGGCCGGCTCCGCCATAGACGTCGGCGATCAACGGCCCCATCTGGAGCCAGAGCCGCCGCAGAATGTCGCCCAGCACCGGCATGTCGGCGATTTCCGCCAGCTTGAAATGGAAGATCTGGTTGAGTTCGGTCGCCAGCGCGGTGTTGCCGGCGGCCATCGCCTCCTCGTTGTGCGTCAGCAGCGCTTCCAACTGCTCGATCTCGGCGGGTGTAGCCCGCTCGGCGGCGCGGGCGGCGGCCAGCCCTTCCAGATTGACGCGGATGTCCCGGATTTCCAGATAGGCGGCGCGGGTCAGCATCGGGACGCGGATGTCGCGCGGCGAGCGCAGCACCAGCGCCTGATCCTGCACCAGCCGCAGGATGGCGTCGCGCACCGGGGTGACGCTGGTCCCCAGCCGTTCGGCCAGATCGCGGATCTTCAGCCGGTCGTTCGGCTTGAACACGCCCCGCATCAGCGCCTCGCACAATTTCTGGTAAATTGTGCTGCCGAGATTGTCGTGTTCAAGAAGGCTGAGGTCGAACCCGCTCATCGTCTGCCCGCCACCCGGCCATCTTGTGTTGCTGTATGATGCATCATATTGACCCGGTCGCGGAGGAAGGTCAAGCTGTCCCTGCCGCGCGCCTCCGTGCCCGGCCGTCTTTTCGATCCTTTTGCACAGGAGTGCTCTCGCAATGCCGCCACCTCCGCCGTCCGCCACGCCCGTTGCCGTGCTTGGCTGCGGGTTGATCGGCGAAAGCTGGTCGGCTCTGTTCCTGGCCCACGGGCTGGACGTGGTCGCCTGGGACCCCGACGGGTCCGTGCTGGCCGCCTTGCCGCAGCGCGTGGAGCGGCTGCTCGGCCAGTTACAGGCGCTGGGGGCCGCCGCCGCTCAATCCGGCCGCCTGTCCGTCGCGCCGTCGGTTGCGGCGGCGGTCGGCGATGCCGGCTGGATTCAGGAGAACGCGCCGGAAAAGACCGCGGTCAAGCACAGCCTCTATGCCGAGGTGGAGGCGGCGGCAAGGCCGGATGCGGTGATCGCCAGCAGCACCTCCTCGCTGACCTGGAGCGATCTGGCGGCGGGCGTGGTGCGGCGCGAGCGCCTCATCACCGCCCACCCCTTCAATCCGCCGCACCTGATGCCGCTGGTCGAGCTGTTCGCCGCCGATGCGCAGGTTCTGGCGCGGGCCGAGGCCTTCTATCGCGGTCTCGGTCGCGAGACGGTGGCGTTGAAGAAGGATGCGGTCGGCCACATCGCCAACCGGCTGGCGTCCGCCCTGTGGCGCGAGGCGGTCAACATCGTGGCGGAGGGCATTGCCGATGTCGCCGACGTCGATGCGGCGCTGGTCCATGGTCCGGGATTGCGCTGGTCGGTGATCGGCGCCCATATGGCCTATCATCTGGGCGGCGGCCCCGGCGGCATCGCCCATTACCTCGACCATCTCGGACCGAGCCAGGAGCGGCGCTGGGCGACGCTCGGCAGCCCCAGCCTGACGCCGGAGGTCCGCCAATTGCTGGTCGATGGAATCGCAGAGGAAGCCGCCGGCCGCTCCATCGCCGCGCTGGAGGCCGAACGGGACCGCGGGCTGATGCTGGCCCTGGCCGCCCGACAGACCGCAAAGCAGGGAGAGGATGCATGATCGCCGAAACGGGTGCCGTCATGCCGGGGCCGCGCATCGCGCTCATTCATGCGCTGGAGGAATTGGTGGCGCCGGCGCGGGCCGCTTTCCGGGCGCATTGGCCGGAGGCGCGGATTTTCGACCTGCTCGACACCTCGCTGGCCGTCGATCTGGCGGAGGCCGGCCGGCTCGACGAGGCGATGATGGGGCGGTTCCGGACGCTGGCCGACTATGCCGCCGGCACGGTGGGCGCGAGTGGACGCACGGCGGGCATCCTGTTCACCTGTTCCGCCTTCGCGCCGGCCATCGACGCGGTCAAGCGGCAGCTGCCGATCCCGGTGCTGCGGCCCAACGAATCCGCCTTCGAGGCGGCGATGGCGGTCGGCGACCGGATCGGCATCGTCGTCAGCTTCGGCCCGTCCGCCTTGTCCCTGCGCACCGAGCTGCTGGCGATGGCCGCCGCTGCCGGCCGCCGGATCGAGGTGACCGTCGCGGTTGCCGACGGCGCGCTGGCGGCGCTCAAGAGCGGGGACGGCGAGGGCCACGACGAGCGCGTCGCAGGGACCGTGGAGCAGCTGCGCGGCTGCGATGTCGTCATTCTCGGCCAGTTCTCGATGGCGCGGGCGCAGCCGAGGCTTCAGCCCCTGCTGTCCGTCCCGGTGCTCACCACGCCCGCGGCGGCGGTGGAGGCGCTGCGCCGCCTGACGCAGCCGGCCGGCGGCGTCCCGTAACCGGTATGGCCTCAGCGCAGGCCGATGGCGCGGTCGCGGGCGCTGAGGATGTGGGTGCCGATGGCATCCTTGGCCCGCTCCGGGTCGCGGGCCTGGATGGCGTGGATGATGGCCAGATGCTCGCGCATGGTCGGCACCAGCACGGCGGTGTTCAGCCTGGTCTTCGACTGCTTGATCAGCCGGATCTTGATCTGGTTGACCCGGTAGGCGTCGGAAATGATGGCGTTGCCCAGCGCGTCGATGATCGTCAGGTGCAGCGCCCAGTCGATGTCCTGCGCCTCCTGCAACAGGGCCGGCCGGATGCCGCCGGCGCCCAAGTCGGCTTCCGCTTCGGCGCAGGCGGCGATGATGCGCTCGTGATCGTCCAGCAGCGCGCGGACCGTCGCCTCCGGCGCCTCCCGGGCGAAGACCGCCACCGCTTCGCGTTCCAGGAACAGGCGGAACTGGAAGGCGTCGCGGATGAGGTTCAGGTCGACATGGGCGACCTGCATCCCCCGCTGCGGCACGGTCTTCACCAGCCCTTCGGCCTCAAGCCGGGGGATCAGTTCGCGGATCGCCCCCAGCGGCAGTTCGGTCAACTCGACCAGCTCGCGCTGCGAGATGAACTGCCCGGGGCGGATCTCGTCCGCCAGCAGCCGCTGCGTGAAGCTCTCGTAAGCCCGGCTGCGCAGGTTGACCGAGTCCCGGTCTCGCTTGGCCAGATCCGGTTTGGCCCGGTCGCTGTTGGCGGAGGTCGTCATCCGTGTGCTGTCCCGTCAGGAGGGCCCCATCAGGCGGCCCTATCCGCGAACACCCGGTCGAAGAGATGCCCGAGCGTCGCGATGTCCGCCACCGACATAGGCAGCAAAGGCGCCCTCACCGTCAACCATGCGCTGTCGCCGGTGGCGTGCGACACCAGCGCCTTGACCGCCGGGGTGACTGGGTAGCGCAGCACGGCGTCCACCAGCTCGACCAATGCGGCGTCGTCGCGGCCCTGATGGACCACCGTCCGCAGCCGTCCCGGCACCAGATTGGCCATGCCGGAAATGGCGCCCTGGCCGCCGTCGCGCACCGCCTGGGCCAGCACCCGCTCGTCGCCGATCAGCACGGCGAGATCGTCGCGGTGGGCGGCGAGAAGCTGCTGGCTGTAACCCCAGTCGCCGGCCGAATCCTTCACCCCGGTGATCGCCTCGGGGAAGGCGGCCTTCAGCCGGCCGATCAACTCGATCGACAGCGGAACCGCGGTGACCGACGGGATGTGGTAGAGGATGATGTCGCGCGCCCGGTCGCCCAGCTTGGCGATGAAGCTGGAGAACCACGCGAACAGCCCGTCGTCCGACACGCCCTTGAAGTAGAAGGGTGGGGCGACCAGCAGCGCCCGCGCGTCCGCATCGAGCAGCTGGTTGGCCTGGGCCAGCGCGTCGTGCAGCGACGCGGCGATGACGCCGCCGACCACATGGCTGCGGAAATCTATGCCGGCGCCTTTCAGCGCGCCGATCATCTGCTCGCGCGCCACATGGCCGAGCAGCGGACCCTCTCCCGTGGTGCCGAACAGGGTCACCGAGTCGCAGCCGCTGGCGAGGCACCAGGCGACATGCCGGGTCAGGCGGGCCAGATCCACGCTGCCGTCCTCATGGTAGGGCGTGGTCAGCGCGCAGGACAGACCGAAGCGGCCAGTGGATTGATTCACTTTGCATTTCTCCCAGGGGCGGCTGGACGGACGGCCGAACGGCCACCGCGTTACGACTAACATGTTACTAGGATGTTTTTCGTTTGCAAGGGGGCTGCCCTGGATTTATACGTTGACCAAGCAATCAAATCGGTGGCGGCGCGGATCCGTGTCGCTCACAGTATCCGCCGGTCAGGACAAGGCCGGGCATCAAAGGCCCGGGCGATAACGGGGAGGAGTGCATGTCGATGTCGAACGGAATGTCTTTGTCGCGCCGCCGGCTTCTGGCGTCGGGCGCCGCGGCCGGTGCGCTGGGCCTCAGCGGTATCGGCTTGCCCGCCTTCGCCCAGACCGGCGGGGTCAACTGGCGCAAATATGCCGGCACCAAGATCGAGGTGAACCTGATCAAGAGCCCGCGCGGCGACACGCTGACCAAGTACCAGAAGGAATTCGAGGAGCTGACCGGCATCACTGTGGTGTCGGAACAGACCCCGGAGCAGCAGCAGCGCCAAAAGGCGGTGATCGAGCTGACCTCCGGACGGCCGAGCTTCGACGTCGTGCACATCAGCTACCATGTCCAGAAGCGCCAGTTCGAGAAGGGCAAGTGGCTTGCCGACCTGACGCCCTTCATCAAGGACCCGGCGCTGACCGACGCCGGCTTCCTCGACGACTTCTCCGAAGCCGGCGTGACCTTCGCCCGCAATCCGGAAGGCGGGATCGGTGCCTTGCCCTTCTCGGTCGATTACTGGATCGTCTATTGGAACAAGGACCTCTTCGCCAAGAAGAACCTGTCCTTCCCCAAGACCTTCGACGAGATGGTGGCCGCCGCCGCGGCACTGACCGACCCGTCGAGCCAGACCTACGGCTTCGTCGCCCGCGGCATGAAGAACGCCAACACGCCGGTGTGGACCAGCCTGCTGCTGGGTTACGACCAGTACAGCGTCGACGCCAACCGCAACCTGCTGACCGACACGCCGGAGGCCATCGAGGCGGCGAAGCTCTACCAGACGCTGATGACCAAGTCGGCGCCGCCGGGCGTCACCGGCTTCAACTGGGCGGAATGCCAGTCGGCCTTCCTCCAGGGCCGCGTCGGCATGTGGTTCGACGGCGTCGGCTTCGCCCCGCCGCTGGAGGATCCGGAGAAGTCGCGCGTCGTCGGCAAGGTCGGTTACGGCCTGATGCCCAAGGGGCCGAAGGCGCATGCCGCCGCCACCACCGGCGACGGCATCGGCGTCACCGCGGCGTCGAAGAACAAGGAAGCCGCCTATCTCTATTGCCAGTGGGCGACCGGCAAGCTGATGGGCGCCCGCCTGTTGCAGGCCGGGGCCGGCGTGCCGTTCCGCACCTCCGTCCTGTCGGACGCCGAGGTGCGCAAGGGCGTCAAGATGCCGGCGGCCTGGGTCGATGCCGTGGTCGAATTGGCCAAGATCAGCCGCCTCGCCTTGCCGGTCATCATCCCGGTCACTGAATTCCGCGACGTGCTGGGCGGGGCGCTGACCAACATGATCTCCGGCAGCGACCCGGCGGCGGAATTGAAGCGCGCCACCGCCGACTTCAAGCCGATCCTCGAGCGTAGCGAGAAGACGTGAGCATCCTGACCTCGTCTGACCGTGTGGTCGGCGCCGCTTCCGTCGGCAGGACGAAGCGGCTCCGGCCTTCCTACTGGCCCTTCGTGGTGCCGGCGCTGATCGTCGTCATCGGGGTCATCGTCTTTCCCTGGGTCTTCACCCTGTGGATGAGCGCCATGGAATGGCGCATCGGCGAGGAACAGCGCTTCGTCGGTTTACAGAACTATGCCCGGCTGTTCACCGACGTGCGCTTCCTGGAGGCGATGCTCCACACGCTGGTCTACACCGCGCTGTCGGTCCTGGCCCCGCTGGTGCTCGGCACCGCGGCGGCGCTGGCCTTCAACACCAAGCTGCCGGCGAGAGGCCTGCTGCGCGGCATCTTCGTCATGCCGATGATGGCGACCCCGGTCGCCATCGCGCTGGTGTGGACGATGATGTTCCACCCGCAGCTGGGCGTGCTGAACTACCTGCTGTCTCTGGTCGGAATCGGACCGCTGCAATGGGTCTACCACCCCAGCACGGTGATCCTGTCGCTGGTGCTGGTGGAAACCTGGCAATGGACGCCGCTGGTGATGCTGATCGTGCTGGGCGGTCTGGCGGCGCTGCCGACCGAGCCGTACGAGAGCGCGCAGATCGACGGCGCCACCGCCTGGCAGCGCTTCCGCTATCTGACCCTGCCGATGATCAAGCCCTTCCTGATGGTGGCGGTCATCATCCGCACCATCGACGCGCTGAAGAGCTTCGACATCCTCTACACCATCACCCAGGGCGGGCCGGGCACGGCGTCGGAGACGATCAACCTGTATCTCTACAGCGTCGCCTTCACCTATTACGACATCGGCTACGGCTCGGCCATCGCGGTGGTGTTCTTCGTGCTGATCATCCTGCTGTCGCTGATCCTGCTGTACCTGCGCCAGCGCAGCGCCTGGAATACGGGAGACGGGCAATGAGCCGGCCGCTGAGGAAGCTTCTGGACAAGGCCGGCATGGCCGTCTGCGTCCTGCTGCTGGTGTCGCCGGCGCTGCTGTTCTTCATCTGGATGCTGTCGCTGTCGCTGAAGTTCGAGATCGACAACGGCGCCTACCCGCCGATCCTAATCCCGGAGCGCTTCGCCTGGAAGAACTACGCAACGATCTTCGAGGGCAACAGCTTCCTGCTCTATTTCTGGAACAGCCTGATCGTCACCGGGGCGGCCACCCTGTTCGCGTTGCTGGTCGGCGTGCCGGCCGGCTACGGCATCGCCCGGATGCGCGCGCACAAGTCGGCGGTGGTCATCATGATCGCCCGCATGACGCCCGGCCTGTCCTTCCTGATCCCGCTGTTCCTGCTGTTCCAGTGGCTGGGCTTGCTCGGCACGCTGTGGCCGCAGATCATCATCCATCTGGTCGTCACCGTGCCCATCGTGATCTGGATCATGATCGGCTATTTCGAGACGACGCCGATGGAGCTGGAGGAGGCGGCGATGGTCGACGGTGCGACGCGCTGGCAGATCTTCGCCAAGGTGGCGCTGCCGATCGCCAAGCCCGGCATCGTCGTCGCCTTCATCCTGTCGGTGATCTTCTCCTGGAACAACTTCGTCTTCGGCATCGTGCTGGCCAGCCGCGAGACGCGGACCCTGCCGGTCGCCGTCTACAACATGCTGTCCTTCGAGCAGGTGAGCTGGGGCCCGCTGGCCGCCGCAGCCCTGGTGGTGACGCTGCCGGTGCTGATCCTGACCGTGGCCGCCCAGCGCCAGATCGTGGCGGGCCTGACCGCCGGCGCCGTCAAGGGCGGCTGATCCATCCCAAGAAAGAGACGACCCCATGGCCTCCGTCAGCATTCGGAACGTCCGCAAATCCTACGGTCCGGTCGAGATCATCAAGGGCGTATCCATCGACATCCAGGACGGCGAGTTCGTCATCCTCGTCGGCCCGTCGGGCTGCGGCAAATCCACCCTGCTGCGCATGATCGCCGGGCTGGAGGAGATCAGCGGCGGCACCGTCGCCATCGACGACCGCGTCGTCAACGACGTGCCGCCGAAGGACCGCGACATCGCGATGGTGTTCCAGAACTATGCGCTCTACCCGCACATGACCATCGCCGACAACATGAGCTTCGCGCTGCGGCTGAAGAACACCGCCAAGAGCGAGATCGCGGCCAAGGTTGAGCGGGCGGCCGGCATCCTCGGCCTCGGGCCGCTGCTCGGCCGCTTCCCGCGCCAGCTCTCCGGCGGCCAGCGCCAGCGCGTGGCGATGGGGCGCGCCATTGTCCGCGACCCCAAGGTCTTCCTGTTCGACGAGCCGCTGTCCAACCTCGACGCCAAGCTGCGCGTGCAGATGCGCACCGAGATCAAGGAGATGCACCAGCGGCTGAAGACCACCACCGTCTATGTCACCCACGACCAGATCGAAGCCATGACCATGGCCGACAAGATCGTGGTGATGCATGACGGCATCATCGAACAGATCGGCGCACCCCTCGACCTCTACGACAATCCGGCCAACATGTTCGTCGCCGGCTTCATCGGTTCGCCGGCGATGAACTTCATCCCCGGCAGCATCGGCGGCGACGGCTTCACCACCGACGGCGGCGACCGCCTGCCGCTTGCGGGCCGCGTGCCGGCGGCGTCGGACGGGCGACCTGCGGTCTATGGCGTGCGGCCGGAGCATTTCCGCCTCGCCGACGAAGGGATGGCCGCCGAGGTGGTGGTGGTCGAGCCGACCGGGTCGGAAACCCAGATGGTGCTGCGCCCGCTGGGAGGGAAGGCCGGTCAGGTGGGAGTAGGCCGGGAGGATCGCAAGCGCGAGCTGACCTGGGTCCTGCGCGAGCGCACCGGCGCCAAGCCCGGCGAGGTGGTGCGCATCGCCCCCGATCCGGCGCTGGCCCATCTGTTCAACCCCGACACCGGGCTGCGCCTGTGATGACACCGATAGCAGAATCCTTGCCAACCAGAGCCCTGGGCCGCACCGGCATCGCCGTCTCGGAGATCGGCTTCGGCGCCGCGCCGCTGGGCGACCTGTACGGCCGTCTCGACGAGGCCGTCGCGGTCGGCACCGCGGTCGCCGCGCTGTCGGCGGGCGTCACGCTGCTCGACACCTCGCCGCTCTACGGCCACGGGCTGGCGGAGGCGCGTTGCGGTGCCGCCTTGCGTCAGGCCGGGCGCGACGGCGTCGTGCTCTGCACCAAGGTCGGGCGCTGGATGGACCCGCGGCAGGGCCGGGGCGACGGGTCGGGCTATGCCGGCGGACTGCCGCACCGGGCGGTGATCGACTATTCCCATGACGGCACGATGCGGTCGGTGGAGCAGTCGCTGCTGCGGCTGGGCACCGACCGCATCGACGTGCTTCTGATCCATGACGTCGATGTCTGGACGCACGGCGCCGACCGCATCGAGGCCCGCTTCGCCGAGGCGATGAACGGCGCCTATCGCGCGCTCGACCGGCTGCGGGCCGACGGCACGGTCAAGGCCATCGGCGTCGGCGTCAACGAGGCGGAGATGTGCGTCCGCTTCGCTCACGCCGGCGATTTCGACGCCATGCTGCTGGCCGGACGCTATTCGCTGTTGGAGCAGCCGGCGTTGGACGAGTTCCTGCCGCTGGCCGAGGCCAGGGGCATCGGCGTGATGCTCGGCGGCGTCTTCAATTCCGGCATCCTCGCCAGCGGTGCGGTTCCTGGCGCCAAGTACAATTACGGTCCGGCGCCGGTCCATATTCTGGAGCGGGTGGAGCGGATCGAGGCGGTCTGCCGGGTCCATGGCGTGCCGCTCGCCACCGCGGCGCTGCATTTTGCCCTGGGGCATCCGGCGGTGTCGTCGGTGGTGCTGGGGGCGGTGACGGCCGGGGAGGTGAGCCGCAACCTCGCCGCCATGGCGGCGGTTGTGCCGGCTGCGCTGTGGTCTGATCTGAAGGGCGAAGGGCTGCTGGCGGCGGACGTGCCGGTGCCGGCCTGAACCGATAAGGATAAGAGCCATGCTGAAAGGACTCGACCCGCTTCTGTCCCCCGACCTGCTGTGGGTGCTGGCCGCCATGGGTCACGGCGACGATCTGGCGCTGGTCGATGCCAACCACCCGGCGGAGACCATCGCCCGCGCCACCATCTCGGGCCGGCTGATCGTGCTGCCGGGGGTGACGATGGCGCGCGCCGCCCGCGGCATCCTCAGCGTCTTCCCGCTCGACGGCTTCGTGCCCGACCCGGTGCGCCGGATGGAGGTGGTGGGCGATCCCTCCGCAATCCCCATCGTGCAAGAAGAGGTGCAGGCGGAGATCGACCGCGCCGAGGGCCGTCCGCAGCCCTTGCGGGGGATCGAGCGGTTCGCCTTCTACGACGCCGCCCGCCGTGCCTTCGCCGTCGTGCAGGTCGGCGATCCACGGCCCTATGGCTGTTTCCTGCTGCGCAAGGGCGTCATCGCCGGCGACGTGCCGTAACCCGACCCAATTTCAAGATTCGGACTCCGACATGACCCAGTTCCCCGTGGATGTGACCCGCTCCCTTCCCAACGACGGCTATGCCGGCACCCTGGCCGGGCGGGTCTGGCGGCCGGGCACCGGCCCGTCGGTGGTGGCGGTGCGCGCCGACGGCGTGTACGACGTGACCGCGACCTTCCCGACCATGAGCGAACTGGCCGCCCGGCCCGATCCGGCGGCGGAGCTTGCCGCGGCGGCGGGGGAGCGCATCGGCGCGCTGGCCGACATCCTCGCCAACACGCCGCCGGACAGCCGTAACACCGACGCTCCCTGGCTGCTGGCGCCGACCGACCTGCAGGTCTTGAAGGCGGCCGGCGTCACCTTCGCCGTGTCGATGCTGGAGCGGGTGATCGAGGAGCGCGCCCGCGGCAACCCCGACGCCGCCGAGGCGATCCGCGCCGAGGTGCAGCGGCTGGTCGGCGACGATCTGGCGGCGCTGAAGCCCGGTTCCGAGGCGGCGATGAGCCTGAAGGAGGTGCTGATCGCCCAGGGCGCCTGGAGCCAGTATCTGGAGGTCGGCATCGGCCCGGATGCGGAGGTCTTCACCAAGGCGCCCGTCCTGTCGTCGGTCGGCACGCTGATGGACGCCGGGCTGCACCCCAAATCGACCTGGAACAACCCGGAGCCGGAGGTGGTGCTGATCGTCGCCCCCGATGGCCGCATCACCGGGGCGACGCTGGGCAACGACGTCAATCTGCGCGATTTCGAAGGCCGGTCGGCCCTGCTGCTGTCGAAGGCGAAGGACAACAACGCATCCTGCGCCATCGGTCCCTTCATCCGCTTCTTTGACCAAACCTTCACGCTGGACGATGTGCGGAGCACCGACGTCGCCCTGACGGTCGAGGGGCCGGAGGGCTTCCAACTGGCCGGCCTGTCCTCGATCTCGCGGATCAGCCGCGATCCGGAGGATCTCGTCGCCCAGACGGTCGGGCCGGTCCATCAGTATCCCGACGGCTTCGCCCTCTTCCTCGGCACCATGTTCGCGCCGACCCAGGACCGCGACAACCCCGGCGGCGGTTTCACCCACAAGGAGGGCGACATCGTCACCATCGCCGCCCCCAAGCTTGGCGCGCTGGTCAACCGCATGCGGCCGAGCGACGCCTGCGAACCCTGGACCATCGGCATCGCCGACCTGATGCGTTCGCTGGCACGGCGGGGGGCGCTGAAAGGCTGAGCAGCGCCCCCGGTCGAGCGCCGTCACATGACGGCGCCGATCTGCCAGGGCACGAACTCGTTGTCGCCGATGCCGTTCTCCTCGCTGCGGGTGCGGTGGCCCGACGCGGTGTCCAGCATCAGGCGGAACAGGGCAGCCCCCGCCTCCGCCACGCTGGTGCCGCCGTCCAGCACGGCGCCGCCGTTGAAGTCCATGTCGTCGCCCATGCGGGCATAGAGCGCGCTGTTGGTGGCGATCTTCAGCGACGGCGTCGGCTTGCAGCCGTAGGTCGATCCGCGGCCGGTGGTGAAGGCGATCAGGTTGGCGCCGCCCGCCACCTGTCCGGTCGCCGACACCGGGTCGTAGCCGGGTGTGTCCATGAAGACGAGGCCGTGGTCGGTCACCGGCTCGGCGTAATCGACCACCGCGTTCAGACGGGTGCCGCCGCCCTTGGCGACCGCACCCAGCGATTTCTCCAGGATGGTGGTGATGCCGCCGGCCTTGTTGCCGGGCGACGGGTTGTTGTTCATGTCGCCCTTGTGCAGGCGGGTGTAGTCCTCCCACCAGCGGATGCGGTCCATCAGCCTGTCGGCGACGGCCGGGGAGGCGGCGCGGGCGGTGAGCAGATGCTCGGCGCCGTAGATCTCCGGCGTCTCGGACAGGATGGCGGTGCCGCCATGGGCGACCAGCAGATCGACCGCGGCACCCAGCACCGGGTTCGCGGTGATGCCGGAATAGCCGTCGGAGCCGCCGCATTGCAGACCGACCGTCAAATAACTGGCCGGCACCGGCTCGCGCCGGACATCGTTGGCGATGGGAAGCATGGCGCGGACCAGGGCGACGCCGCGGTCGATGGTCTCGCGGGTGCCGCCTTCCTCCTGGATGGTCAGGGTGGCGATCAGCCCGTTCGGGCGCGGCGCCAGGGTCTGGGCCAGCGGTGCGATCTGGTTCATCTCGCAGCCCAGCCCGACCAGCAGAAGCCCGGCGAAATTGGCGTGGTCGGCATAGCCGCGCAGCGTGCGGCGCAGGATCGCCATGCCCTCGCCGGTGCCGTTCATGCCGCAGCCGCTGCCGTGGACGATGGCGACCACCCCGTCGACGTTCGGATAGTCGGCCAGCGCGTTGCCAGTGAAGGCATCGGCGATGCGTTTGCAGACGGTGGCGGAGCAGTTCACGCTGGCGATGACGCCGATGTAGTTGCGGGTGGCGACCTGCCCCGACGGCCGGCGGATGCCGAGGAAGGTCGCCTCCTCCGCGCCGCGGTCGGCCTCGACGATGCGGGTGGCGCCGTGGTCCAACCGGGCCTCGCCCATGCCGAGATTGTGGACGTGGACATGCTGGCCGGGTTCGATGGGCTGGGTGGCTGTGCCGATCACCTGCCCGTACTTGACCACCGGCTCGCCCAGCGCCACGGCGCGGATGGCGATCTTGTGGCCGCTGGGGATGGTGGCGGCGGCGGTGCCGGCGAAGCCGCCGACGGCGACCGGGCTGCCCGCCGGGATTTCACGGGTGGCGACCGCGACGCTGTCCGACGGGTTCAGCAGGAGAAGTTCGGGAACGGAAGACGGCATCGGTCTGGTCCTTGAGGATAGAATGGGACGGCGGACGTGGGATCAGCCCAGCCGGTAGAAGGTTGCGGCATTGCCGCCGAACACCGCGTCATGCGCCGCTGCGGGGACCAGCTGGCGGCACATCTCCAGCCAGCCGGGATAGTCGCCGGCCAGCCGCAGGACCGGCCAGTCGCTGCCCCAGAGCAGCCGGTCGGTGCCGAACAGGGCGATCAGGCGGTCCACATAGGGCCGGATGTCGTCGATCCCGGTGCGCTCGCCCGCTTCGGTCAGCAGGCCGGACAGCTTGCACCGGACATTGGGCAAGGCGGCGAGGGCGGCCATGTCCTCCGCCCAGCCGGGAGTGCCGCCGTGGGCAATCTCCGGCTTGGCGGCGTGATCGATGACGATGGACAGGGCCGGATGCCGACGGGCGAAGCGCAGCAGCGACGGCAGGTGAGGCGGCAGGACCAGCGCGTCGAAGCTCAGTCCCCCTTCGGCCATCGCGGTGGCGGCCGGATCGATGGCCGGATTGTCCAGCCAGTCGGCGGCCTCGGTCTGCACCATCGGCCGCAGGCCCTTCAGCTTGGGATGGGCGGCCAGCGCCTGCACCCGCTGCGGGGCGTCCGGTGCCTTCAGGTCGGTCCAGCCGACGACGCCGCGGATGAAGCTGTGCTTTGCGGCGAGGTCGAGCATGAACAGGGTGTCGGCCTCGCTGGACAGGGTCTGCACCAGGACGGTGCCGTCGATGCCGTTTTCCAGCAGCAGCGGCAGCAGGTCGGGCGGCAGGAAGTCGCAGTAAATGGGACCGAGCTCCGGCGGCGGCCATTCGCCCTGGCGGGCGGCCATCAGCCAGAAATGCTGGTGGGCGTCGATGCGCATCGCTTACCCCTCCACCGGAACAGGCGCCACTTCATTCAGCAGTCCGCGCGCCTTCAATGCCTGCCGGAAGGCGGCGGGGATCGGTGCCTGCAGCAAAACGAGGTTGGTCGCCAGTTCGCCAGCGTTGCGCACCCCGGTGACGCAGGAGGCCACCGCCGGATGGGCGAGCGGGAATTGCAGGGCGGCGACGAGGCGGTTGGCCTCGGCCGGATCGGTCGGGCGGTAGAGCCCGCCAAGCTGCGCGCAGCCCAGCCCGATCATCGGAAGCGACAGGCCGGAGCGTGGCAGGGTGCGGCGGTCGGTCAGGTTCATGCGGGACGCCTCGACTGCGGAAACCAACTGTGAAAACTCGATGGCGAAGAAAATGGCGCGCGCGGCGAGGGACCGGGCGCCGTGCACGCCCAAGGTCAGGAGAAGGGGGCGCTGCTCAGTACAGAACGTTCTGCGCCTCCGGCGTCGCCAGATTGGCCTTGGTCACCAGCACCACGCCGGTGTCGAGCGCCTTTTCGACCTTCTCGCGCTTGGTCAGCTTGACCGCCGTCTGCACCCCCAGATAGCCCATCTGGTAGGAGCCCTGGACGGCGATGGCCTCCAGCGTGCCGTCCTTGACGAAGCCCTGCAGATCCTGGTTGCCGTCGAAGCCGACCGCGGCGATGTGGCCAGCCTTGCCGCTCTGGGCCAGCGCGCGGCCCATGCCGATGGCGGTCGGCTCGTTGGCGCCGAAGATGCCCTTCAAATCGGGATTGGCGGCCAGCACGTCGGTGGTCTGGTTCAGCGCGGTCGCCATCTGCGACTGGGAATAGAAGGGACCGACGATCTCCAGCTTGGAATGGTCCTTGATGTATTTGGTGAAGCCGCCGACCCGGCCGATCTCCGAACCCGCACCGGCGACATAGGACATGACGGCGATCTTGCCGCTGGTGCCGACCTTGTCGATCAGCGCCTTGGCGCACAGTTCGCCCGCCTTGACGTTGTCGGTGGACAGCATGGCCTGGTAATACTGCTTGCCGGCGTCCGAGACGGGTGAGTCGATCAGCACCACCGGGATCTTGGCCTCCCACGCCTTTTTCAGCACCGGGACCAGCGCGTCGGGGTCGGAGGGAGCCAGCACGATGCCGGCGACCTTCCGGTTCACCGCGTTCTCCACCATGTTGACCTGATCGGCGATGGCCGATTCCGCCGCCGGACCCTGGAAGGTCATGGTGTAGCCGTCCGCCTCCTTCTGAGCGGTGGCGGCTCCCTTCTGCACATTCTGCCAGAAGGTGGAGTTCACCGTCTTCACCACCACGGCGATTTCCTTATCCGCGGCGAGTGCCGAACCGGCTGCGAGAGCGATGGCGGACGCCAGACAGGCCGAAACGAAGCGCTTCATGGTTTCACTCCCTGTTGGATTATTGGGGTTGGTTTGTTTGCTTTTCGGAAAACGCCGGTCAGCGCCGGTTGCGGATCTGGTCGATCCAGACGGTCAGCAGGATGACCAAGCCGATGATGATCTGCTGGGTGAAGGCCGACACGCCGTTCATGTTCAGCCCGTTGCGCAGGATGCCGATCACGAAGGCGCCGATGGCGGTGCCGGAGATCGTCCCCACCCCGCCGATCAGCGAGGTGCCGCCGATGACGGCGCTGGCGATGGCGTCCAACTCGTACATCACGCCTTCGTTGGGCTGGGCAGTGACGAGGCGGGACATCAGGACGCAGCCGGTCAGCCCGGCCAGCGTGCCGGACAGGACATAGGTGAACAGGGTGACGCCGGCGACATTGACGCCGGATAGCCGTGCCGCTTCCGCGTTCGATCCCACGGCATAGATGTGGCGGCCCAGCGTGGTGCGGCTCAGCATGATCGCCACGGCGATGGCGATCACCACCATCAGCACCACCGGATAGGGAATGCCGGGGAAGACCACGTCGGGGAAACCGTCCTCGCCGATGCGCACGATGCGGAACATCGCGCCGTTGCCAAGCTCGCCGAAGGAGTCGCCCAGGCCCGACACGGCGCGCGCGCCGGTGATCTGCAAGGCGACGCCGCGCGCCACCATCATCATGCCCAGCGTGGCGATGAAGGGCGGCAGCTTCAGCCGCGTCACGCACAGCCCGTTCAGCAGGCCGCAGAAGGCGCCGACCAGGATGCCCAGCCCCATGCCGAGCGGCACCGGCGCGCCGGCCTTGACCGCCAGCGCCGCCACCACGCCGGACAGCGCCAGGACGGAGCCGACCGACAGGTCGATGCCGCCGGTGATGATGACGCAGGTCGCGGCGATGCCGAGATAGGCGATGGAGGTCACCTGCAAGGCGATGGTCATGCCGTTGCCGACGCTGAGGAAGGCGTCGCTGGTCGCGGAGAAGACGGCGACCAACACCAGCAGCCCGGCGAGTGCCGCGAATTTCTGGATCAGATCTTTGCGCCGGTCGTTCATCACCCGGTTGTTCATGGTTTGTGGACCGTCGCTCACCAGCTGGCGCGGTGCGGCGGACGGCGCGGCGTCGAGGGTCTTGGTGGTGGGATTGCTCATGGCGTTCCGGCTCCCGGCGCCGCCGGGCGGCCATGGCCCGAGGCGAAATGCATGATCTCTTCCTGGCTGGTCGCGCGCGTGTTCAGAACGGCGGTGATCCGGCCTTCATGGAAGACGGCGACGCGGTCGGTCAGGCCGAGGATCTCCGGCAGTTCGGAGCTGATCAGCACCACTCCGATCCCCTCGGCGGCCAGCCGGTCGAGAAGCTGGTAGATCGCGAACTTGGCGCCGACGTCGATGCCGCGCGTCGGCTCGTCGAAGAACAGGATGCGCGACTGGCGGAACAGCCACTTGGCGATGACGATCTTCTGCTGGTTGCCGCCCGACAGCAGGCGCGCCACCTGATGCGGCGACGGCGTGCGGATCGACAGCATCTGGATGTAGCGCCAGGCCGCCTGCTCCTCCGCCTTGCGGTCGATGAAGCCCAGCGCGCTGGACACCGCCCCCATGTTGGCGAGCGTCAGGTTCTGGCTGACCGACATCTTGACCGCCAGCCCGTGGCTCTTGCGGTCCTCCGACAGATAGGCGATGCCGTGGGCGATGGCGTCGCGCGGGGTCTTCACCGCGATCTCGCCGTCGCCGAGCCGGATGGTTCCGGCATCCAGCGGGTCGGCGCCGAAGATCGCCCGCGCCACCTCGGTGCGGCCGGCGCCCATCAGTCCGGCGAAGCCCAGGATCTCGCCGCGCCGCAGTTCGAAGCCGACATCGTGGAAGACGCCGCGGCGGGTCAGGCCGCGCACCTCCATCAGCACGTCGGCGGTGGGAACGGAGGTGCGCTCCGGGAATTTGTCGTCCAGCGAGCGGCCGACCATCAGCGCGACGATCTCGTCCACGCAGGTGTCGGCGAAGGCGCGGGTGTCGACGTAACGCCCGTCGCGCAGCACCGTCACCCGGTCGACGATCAGCGCCATCTCGTCCAGCCGGTGGGAGATGTAGACGATCCCCACCCCCTGCTCCTTCAACTCCCGGATCACCTGGAACAGAAGGGCGGTTTCGGATTCGGTGAGGGACGAGGTCGGCTCGTCCATGATGACGATCTCGGCGTTCAGCGACAGCGCCTTGGCGATCTCCACCATCTGGCACTGGGCAACCGACAGGGATTTGACCTGCGCGTCGGGGCGGATGTCGACGCCGAGACGATCAAGGCAGGCCTGGGCCTGCCGGCGCAATGCGCTGCGGTCGATGAACCAGGCGCGCTTCGGCTCCCGCGCCAGGAAGATGTTCTCGGCCACGCTCAGATGTGGGACGAGGTTCAGTTCCTGGTGGATGATGGCGATGCCGGCCCGTTCGGCGTCGAGCGAGGAGGCGAAGCGCCGCATCTCGCCCTTGTAGGCGATGCTGCCCTCGTCGGGCTTGTACTGGCCGCTGATGATCTTCATCAGGGTCGATTTGCCGGCCCCGTTCTCGCCGCACAGCGCATGGACCTCGCCGCGGCGCAGGTCGAAGCCGACGCCGTCCAGCGCCAGCACGCCGGGGAACCGCTTGGTGATGCCGTCCAGCCGCAGCAGCTCGGCCCCCGCCACCGCTGCGGGGAACCGGCCGGGGGCCGTGTCGAGCGACGCTTGCTGCATGGCGCCTCCCCATCCGGTGCGGTCCCTCGTTCCAGGGCGCGCCGTTTGGCTGCTTTGTCGAGCAAACCGCTGCCTATCCCGGCCGTGCCGTTGTTCGGGGCACGACCGGGGAAGGCGTTACTCTGCCGCGTACACCTGCTGGCGCTGGCGGCCGAGGCCCTGGATCTCCAGCTCGATCCGGTCGCCGGGCTTCAGATAGGTCGGCGGCTTCAGCCCCAGCCCGACGCCCGGCGGCGTGCCGGTGGAGATGACGTCGCCGGGATGCAGGCTCATGAACTGCGACAGGTAGGAGACGATGTGGGCGACGCCATAGACCATCGTCCGGGTCGAGCCGTTCTGGTAACGGTGGCCGTTGACCTCCAGCCACATGTCGAGCGCCTGCGGGTCGGGAACCTCGTCCTTGGTCACCAGCCAGGGGCCGATGGGTCCGAAGGTGTCGCAGCTCTTGCCCTTGGTCCACTGGCCCTGGCGTTCGATCTGGAATTCGCGTTCCGACAGGTCGTTGACGACGCAATAGCCGGCGACATGGTCCAGCGCCTCGGCCTCCGACACATATTTCGCCGTCTTGCCTATGACGACGCCCAGTTCGACCTCCCAGTCGGTCTTGGTCGAGCCGCGCGGGATTTCCACCGGGTCGTCCGGCCCTTGGATGGTGGAGGTCGCCTTCATGAAGATCACCGGCTCCGACGGGACGACCGCCCCGGTTTCCGCCGCATGGTCGGAATAGTTGAGGCCGATGCAGACGAACTTGCCGGTGCCGGCCACGCAAGGACCCAGCCGGGTCGAGGCGTCGACCTGCGACAGGCTGTCCACCGGCAAGGCCGCGATCTCCGCCAGCCCTTCCGGCAGCAGCCAGCGGCCGGCGATGTCGTCGACATGGGCGGACAGGTCGCGGATACGCCCTTGGGCATCCAGCAATCCCGGCTTCTCGGCCCCTCGCGGGCCATGGCGCAGAAGCTTCATCGAGCGTTTCCCCAGATCTAGGCGTTTCTTGTCGTTTCCGCGGCCCGGCCAAAGGGGCCGTTGCCGGTCGGAGCCTTGGCGGTCAGGTATTCGTCCAGCCGCCGTCGATGGCGATCGCCTGTCCGGTCATGAAGGAGGACTCGTCCGACGCGAGGTAGACGGCGAGCTTCGCCACCTCCTCCGCCGTGCCCAGCCGGCCCATTGGCTGGCGCGCGATGAAGGCGGCGCGCGCGGTGTCGTAATCGCCGAGCGCCCGCATGCGGTCGTGCAGCGATGGGCTGTCCACCGTGCCGGGGCAGATGGCGTTGACGCGGATGCCGCGGGTGACGTAGTCGGCTGCGACCGACTTGGTCAGGCCGATCACCGCGGCCTTGGTGGTGCCGTAGATGAAGCGGTTCGGCGCCCCGATGATCGACGAGGCGACGGACGACATATTGACGATGGAGCCGCCGCCGGCCTCCAGCATTCCTGGCAGCAAGGCGCGGATCATCCGGTACATCGACCGGACATTCAGCGTAACGGCGAAGTCGAAGGCGTCTTCGTCGCACTCCAGCACCGTGCCGGCATGAACGAAGCCGGCGCAGTTGAACAGAACCGACGGAGCCGGCACCTCGGCGGCAAAGGCGCGGATCGCCGCCGGATCGCAGACGTCCAGGCGGCGGGTGACGATGCCGGGTATCCCCGACAGCTCCGCCAGCAGCCCGTCATTGATGTCCGTCGCCACCACGCTGGCGCCTTCCTCCGCGAAGGCGAGGGCGGCGGCACGGCCCATTCCCTGTGCCGCAGCGGTGACGATGGCGGTCTTGCCCTGCAATCTGCCGGTCATGGCGGTGTGTTCTCCCCAGGCGTTGTTCCCCAGGCGCGATGTCCGGTGCGGTTGCCGATCCGCCGGTTGCATCGCCGTTGCCACAATCCGCAGCGCGGATCGTATATTTTATATACACATCGCCATTGCGCCTGTAAATCGATCCGTCAGTCCAACGAAAAGATTTCCGATATACGCCGGCTGGCTTCGTCGAGCGCGGCCAGGATTTCCGCCGGTTCCTTGGGAACCTGCCGGGTGCGCAGATAGGGACAGGTCAGGGCGGCGACGGCGCCGCCTTCCCGCCGGTCGATCACGGGACAGGAGAGATCCACAACCGCTTCGGTGATGCCGCTGGGGCGGGCGACATGGCCGGCGGCGCGGACGGCATCCAGGTTGCGGTCCAGCGCATCCAGGTCGATCCACGGATCCTCCCGCCGCAACTCCTCATACAGGCCATGGCGGCGGCGGGCGCCGATGAAGGCCATCAGGCAGTGGCCGGACCCGGTCAGCACCAGGGGCTGGCGGTAGCCGATGCGGACGGTGAAGCCGATGTGGCTGGTGCTTTCCACCCGCGCCACCACCGCGATCTGCGTGCCCGACATCACGGCGAGATGGCAGGAATAGCCGGTCTTCTCGGCGAAGGCGTTCATGAAGGGCAGGGCGATTTCGATCAGGGAGCGGTTGACCGGCCGGTTCATCCCCAGGCGGAACAGCCGGTCGGTGACGCGGAAACGGTCGTCGCCCTCCAGCCGCTCGATGTAGCCGCGCTGTGCCAGCACCGAAACCATGCGGAAGATCTCGCCCTTGGTCCGTCCCACCCCGTCGCCGATCTGCTGCAACGACTGGGGATCGCGGCACTCGGACAGGAATTCCAGGATGTCCAACCCCTTTTCCAGCGCCGGGGCGGAGTATCGCCGCTCGCGGTCCGGTGTGTCCGGCAGATCGGCGGACAGGTCGGTCGGGTCGGCGTCGGTTCCGGTCATGGTGGCGTGCCCTCTTTTGCCGGTGCGGCTTCGTTTTATATATGATTCTCCCACTTCACCGGAAAAACAATGGAGGAGTTGGTCGCCGGCGCCATACTCTAGAAGCAACGGGAGCCTCGGGTCTCCGAGGCTCCCGTCTTGCCTGACCGGTGCTCCGTTCCCTTATTTGACGGTGGTGTTGGACACCTTGACCGCTGTCGGCTGTGCCGCCGAAGGCTTGGCCAGATCCTGGCGCAGATCGCTGGGCTTCAGCGGTTCGCCCTTGCGCCAGGAAATGTGGTAGTAAAGGCTCGCGACCTCCGGGTAGGTTTCGAAATTGTCGAGGTTTGCGCGGGCCTTCGTCTGGTTGCGCTGGGCGCACACCACGTCCCCCCGCTCCGTGCACAGTTCGGCACGCAGCGACGGCACCAGGGCGCTGGTCGGATCCCAATATTCGGCATCGTCGAGCGCCGTGATCGCCTGATCGTAGCGGCCCGTTGCCATGAAGGCGCCGGCCCGCACCAGATCCCCGGCGGCGAGCAGCGTGTAGGCGCGCTGATAGCGGGCGGACTCCATCGCCGGCTTCAGATAGGTTTCCACCGACTTCTCATCGTCCTTCACCAGCATGACGAAGGCGCGGTTCACGCGGGGGAACAGCAGGGCCGGGTCGGTCTGGTCGGCTTCCTCGAACAGGCGGGCGGCCTCGTCGGGCTTCTGTTTGTGAAGGGCGACGATGCCCGCCATGTTCAGAATGCTGGCCCGCTCCCTGTAGTAGGTCTTCGAGGCGTAGGTCTTCAGCTCGCGGGCGATCAGCTCGTCGACCTCGGTGTAGTCGTGCTGGCGGTCGGCGCTCTGGAGCGCGTAGACCACCGTCACATAGGGGGCGAGATGCTCCATCACCTCCTGTGCCGCGCGGCCCATCATGTCGGGCAGCGACTCGCCGTCCTTGCGCTTGACGATCACCGGGAAGGGCGGCTCGTCCGGGTCGCGCACCATGGCGACGAGCTGGAGCTTGCCCTCCTTCTCGTCCTTGGCAAAGCTGCCGTTCACCGTCGCCGTCTTCATGCCGAAGGTGTGCTGAACGGCGGCGGTCATATCCTCCAGCTTCAGCGTCTTGGCCAGGACCGCCCCCATGGTCTTGGCCTTGGTCGAGCGCACGCTCGGGCTGCCGAAATAGGACTTGGTGTCGCCGATCTCCTGCATCTTGGCGATGAACATGTCCTCCATCACGTCGCCCTTGGCGGTTCCCTTGGACAACTCGTCGGGCATGTACAGGCTGACGGAGACGCTGTCGGCATGCAGGACGGCATCGGTCGAGATGATGCCGAAGGCGGCCATGAAGGCGACCGCGAGCGAAATGGGATCCATGGTGTCACCTCTTCCTTGGCGTTTTCGTTGAAATTGTCCGGCGGTGCCGGGTGTCGGTGGTGTCGGCCGGTGTTCGTCAGCCGGTGTTCGCGACCGGGCCGATGGTTGAGCCCTGCCGTCCGACAGGGGCGGGAAACAGGTGCCGCATCTGCCGCAGGGTGTCGGCGACCCGTTCCTCATCCTCGGTGGAGCGGTTGGCGGAACCGGCGACGAGGTTGCGGGCCACGCGCTCCATCGCGCCGGCACCGGCGCCGAACTCCATTCCGCCGGCACCGGCGCCGAACAGGGATTGCAGGGCGTCGGGGCCGAATTCGCACAGCAGGACCGCCGTGCGGCAGCGCACGGTGCTGCCATGGGCTTCGCCGCGCAGGATGGCGGGATCGAACAGGTCGCCGGGGCGCAGCGTCGCCGGCAGCGGATCGCGGACCGACCGGCGCCCGGCATCCGCCGACAACAGCCCCTCCAGCACGAGATAGAGCGAGGTCCCGGCCTCTCCCGCCTGGATCGCCACCTGACCGGCCGGCAGTTCCCGCATCGCCGCGTGGGAGGCCAGCAGGCGCAGCGGCGCATCCCCCACCCCGCGGAAGAGGGCGGTGGCGCGCAGCAGGGCGGTCAAGGCCGCCGTATCGGGGCCGGCGCCCCCCGCCTGCCGGAGCGTGCCGTCCGCAGCGGATGGGCCGTCCGTCAGGACGGTCGCGGTCTCCAGCCCGGCGAAGGCGAGATGGGTCAGCACCGTCTGCAGGATCGTCGGCGATGCGTTGCCCAGATGACGCCATTCCGCCTTGTAGAAGATGGCGTACTCGACGCCTTCCAGCCGGATCGCCTTGACCTCGACCCAGGGGACCGGTGTGTCGGGGCCGGCAAGTCCGGTCATCGCCTCCAGCGCCGCCGCCTGGAGGATGCGGGTGGCGCGGGCGAGCGGGACGCGCGCGTCGAGAGTCAGGGTCACGAAGCGGAAGCTGTTGGCCTCCGGCTGGCTGAAGTTGGTGATGGTGAAGGCGCTGAACTTGCTGTTGGGGAAGATCACCAGATCGCCCATGAAATCGCGCACGCGGGTGGTGCGCCAGCTGATCTCCAGCACCTGGCCGCTGATCTTGCTGTCGCCCGACCGGTGGATCTGGATGTATTCGCCGATGCGGATCGCACGGTCGATGTTGAGCGCGATGCCGGCGAACACGTCCTGCAGCAGCTCGCGCAGGGCCATGCCGAGCACGAGGCCGGCCACGCCGGACGCGGCCCACAGCACCGTCAGATCCTGTTCGAACACGATGCCGGCGCAGGCGGACACGGCGATGCCGAAGATCACCAGACCGGACATCTGGCTCAGCAGCTTCGGCACCGGCGACCCGGTGGCGGACGCGACGATGCCGTCGAAGATCACATACTGGACGATCCGCTGCACCAGCACGGCCAGCGACAGGAAGGCGGCAACGCCGAGCACGTATTTCAGCACGCGGCGCGTGCTGTCCATCGCGGCCAGCCCGAACCCCTGGAAGCTGTCGCCGCCGAGATAGAAGCCGAACAACACCACCAGCGTGATGACGAACGGCGCGGTCAGTTTGCCGGCCGCACGGCGCAACCCTTCCTTCATGGCGTTCCTGTTGCCTCCTCTCCGGTGCGGCTGTGGTCAGGCGGTGCGGATGCGGGCGGTTTCCGCCTTCAGGCGCTGCGCCATGTCGGTCAGCGCGGCCATGGTCGCGGAGATCTCCTCCGCAGCGCCGGCCGTTGCCTGCCCGGTCATGGAGAGCTGCTCGACCCGGTCCTTCAGCAGGCTGGCCATGGCGTTCTGCTCGTCGATGGCGGCGGCGATGGACTGGGCGGTGAAACCGCTGTCGCGCGACGCCTCGACGATGCGTCCGATCGCGTCCGCCGCTTCGCCGGCGGCCCGCACACCGGTTTCCACCCCCGCCGACGCCTCGCGCACCAGCGTGCCGATGTCGCGGGTGGCGGCGGTGACGTCCTCGGCCAGCGACGAGATCTTGGCGGCGATCAGGCCGAAGCCGCGGCCGCTCTCTCCCGCCCGGACCGCTTCCAGCCCGGCGTTGAGCGCCAGCACATAGGTCTTGTCGGCGATCCCGGCGATGAGCGCGCTGATCCGTTCGATCCCCGCCGTCCGTTCGGCGATTCCGTCGACCGCCCGGCTGAGCGAGATCAGCGTCCGCTGCCCATCCTCGGCAAGGTCGGCCGTGCCGCGCGCCAGGGTGCTGCCGCGTTCGGCGTTGCGGGCGATCTCGCCGATGGCACCGGCGGTCTGCTCGATGGCGCCCGATACGTCCGCCAGCGTCATCATCTGGCCGGCCGCCTGGCGCGACACGTCGATGGCCGCCGCCGCCGTCTCCGTCGCCGACGTGGCAACCTGCTCGGTGGAGCCGTTCACCGCGCGCAGCACGGCGGCGAGCTGCTCGACCGCGCGGTTCAGGTTGTTCTTGATGGCCGCGAAGTCGCCCTGGTGCGCACCGTCGACGGTCCGGGTCACATCGCCCTGGGCCAGCGCCCCGGCGAAGCCCGAGATCTCGTCGAGCAGCAGGGCCAGCGCGTCGATGCTGCGGTTGACGTTGCCCTTCAGCGCCCGCAGGTCGCCTTCATAGGAGCCGGTCATGCGGCCGCGGATGTCGCCGGAGGACAGCCGCGCCATCACCGACGCCACCTCGAACAGCGGGGTGGTCAGCACCTCCACCAGTTCGTTGGCGCCGCGCACCAGAACGGCGAATTCACCGGCATGGCGTTCCGGCTCCACCCGCACGGACAAAGCACCGCCGCGGGCCGCCTCGATCAGGTCGCGCAGGTCGCCGGCCACCGCCTTCAGCGTCGCGGCGATGCCGGCGGTGGCGCGCAGCATATGGCCGATCTCGTCCCGGCGGCCGTCGTCGGCGACGGTGACGGTCAGATCGCCCCGCGCCATGCGGTCGATCACATCGCGGGCCTGGCCGAGCGGCACGGTGATCGAGCGGATGATCGCCACCCCGAGCGCCACCCCGACCAGCACCGCACCGATCAGCAGCCCGATGGTCCGGTGGACCGTGAGGTCGTACAGGGCGTCGTTCTGCTGGTAAACCGACTTGGCGACCGTCAGCTGCAACTCGATCAGGGCCGACATCGCGTCGGAGACCGGCTCGATTGCCGGATACAGCTCGTCGATGACGAAGCGGTCGAGCCGTTCGGAACGGCCGGCGGCGAGGATCCCGCGCAGCCGGTCGGCGGCGCGGTCGGCGTCGGCCATCAGCGGTTCGGCCTTCGCCACCAGCGTCTTTTCCTCGTCGACAAGATATGTGGCCAGATAGGCGCGCCATTTTTCGCGGATCCCGGTGCGGGCGGCGTCGATGGCGGCGAGCGCGGCATCGGTTTGCACATTGCCGTTGCGGGCCTTGTGCGCCATATCGACGATGTTGACCGCATAGAGGTCGGCGATCACCTTCAGATCGCGCAGCGGCACCACCCGGTCATTGTAAACCGTGTCGAGCGCGTCGTTTCCCATCTTCATGCCATGCAGGGCGATGAGGCCGATGATGGCGGTGAAGGCATTGAGGACGACCACCAGGACCGCCAGCTTCTTGCCGATTTTCAGGTTCTTGAACATTGCGCCAGGGCACTCCTGCAGGGTCCGCTCACCAATTTGAAAGCCAGCCGGCGAATGACGCCCGCATGGCCGTCCGCACGACATCTCCGGGGTCCGCCCGCCACGGACGGCGGAAGGCGTCGGGCCGCACCAGACATTCCAGGACCGGCCTGTCGTTACCCAACTTTCCGGTCGCCGGACGGACCGCCCCGGCCAGCACGGCCATCGCATGCGGCAGCGGCGGCGGCGCATACCAGCCGAAGCCGCCATCCGCCGCTTCGATCCGTCCCGTCAGCAGGGCGATGGGGCGCCGGCCGTTGCGCTTCAGCACAACGCAGCCGGCCGGACCGGCCGTGCCGCCGAACGCCGCGTCGATGTCGAAGGCGGGGATCGATCCGACGCGGCGCGCCCGGTGGAGGTCGCCGGGGCTGGGCGTCCCCCTCACCTCCTGCACCATGGCGGCCGGTGCGGCCAGGATCACGGGGCCCGCCGCCATGGCGACATGGGTATGGCCCGCCGAAGGCGCGGGCAGGGGCCGGACTGCCGTGCAGGCCGCGTCGCGCGCCGCCGGCCGGTCTATCGGCAGGAGCCCGCCCGCCCCCGGATGCAGGACCTGGATCGGGCGGTTGCCCGCATCGTCCCGCCACCACAGGGAGGTTTCGCCGTCGGCATCGACGGCGACCAGATCCCGGCGTGGCAGGCTGTGCAGACCGAACAGTTCGGCGACCGTCAGGGCGATGGTCCCGTCGGCCGTATGCAGTCGCAATGCCCAGCTGTCATCTTCCGGCGACCCGCCCCCGACCCAGGAGGCAAGGGAGCGGGCCGGCAGCAGGTCGCCGTCCAGCATCACCATCTGACGGGGCACGCTGCCATGTGCGGTCAGAAAGCCATCCGGACGGCCGACGCTGTCGACCAGCGTCGCAGGGATGGCGACACGGTGTCCGCCACCGGCGACCAGCAGTACGTCCAGCTCTTCGGTCGCCCGGTCCATATGATCCGGTGCCGGTTGTGCCGGCTGCGGCCCGCAGGGGGCGAGCCCGTCGAGCAGAGCGTCCGGATCGATGGGCAGGGCCGGGCCGGGGGCCGGTTCCGCCATGTTCGCGTCGGCGGTCTTCACCTCCTCGACCCGCAGCGACAGCGGCCCCGCCGCGTGGTCCAGTTGCAGGCTCCATCGCCCGGCACCCGGTTGCCCGCCGTTCCGGACCCCCAGATCGATCTGCGCCGCGGCCACCCCGTGGCCGAAGACCACGCCTTCATAGCCGGGCGGAGCGAACGCCACCGGTGCGGCGGGGACCGCCAGATCGACGGCCGCCACCTGGCTTGCCGGCACTGCGACATGCCGCCCGGCGACGAGAACGGTCACCGTCGCCGGGCGGGCGACCGGCGGCAGCGCCGTCGGGCCGGCAATCGGGAGCGGGGCGGTCATGGTCGTCTCCACCGTTCCATCAGGCAGCCGAGGCGACGGCGTAGCCGTTGACGCCGATGTATCCGGCGAAGGTCGCCAGACACAGCAACAGGTTGGCGATGCGGGCGAAGCGCGGAGCACGCTTGTGTGTCAACTGCATCAGGACGACGGCAAGCGCCGCCAGCAGGATGGAGGCGAAGGTCGTGCTGACGATCACATCGGCGAGCGTGAAGGTGGAGGCGGGCGGCAGATAGCCGTCCAGCGCGTATTTGTTGCCGACCGCCGCGAAAACCGCTGCGGCGCACAGGCCGATCCGCGATCCCGCCATCGAGTCGAAATCGAGGAAGAAGGTGAGCAGGGCCAGCAGGAACGCGACGCCGAAGCCGACGAACAGGCTGCACAGCAGGCGGATGCCCTGGCGCTTCACCGTGATGGTTGCCACCACCCGCGAATAGACGCTGTCCTCCGACAGGGTGGGGTCGCCGTAGGAGGTGTTGTAGGTCACGTCCTGGGCCGAGAGGTCGAAGCCCTCGATTGTCCAGCCCGGCACGGTTGCGGCCGGATCGATGCGGCTGTTCTTGCTGTCTGCGACGAAGCGGATGCGGCCGGTGTCGGACTGGCCGTCCTCGACCATGATGACCAGTTTCTGCCGGTCGAACGGGAAGCGGGTGATTTCCCAATCCTCCGCCAGCACCGCGCCGTGCTTTTCCTGATGCCAGCGGATTCCCTTGCTGGTGTCGAACGAGGCGAATTTCACGCTGTCCGACTTCGCGTTCGCGACTTCGACCGTCGCATGCGGATCGTAATCGGGGTTGTCGTGCAGGTACCAAAGCCAGAACGAGGCGTAGTAGGACCGCTTCGACATGTCGAAATCGAGCAGCTGGGTCAGGTACATGCCCACCTTAACCTCCGTCGGCCCGTCCGGTCGTGCCGGTGCGGCGGCGGGCGGCGTTGTGCCATCGGAGGCCGGCGGCGGCGAGGCGGTGCCGGGTGGGGTGGCTGTGCCGGCGGGAGCTGCTTCGGTTGCCGCCCAGGACGGCATGGCGAATTGGGCGAGGGCGACGATCAGCAGCACGGTCAGAATCGCACCGGCCAGTCCGTTCCGCCGGCCGCATGTCTGACCGCGTCTGCGGTCGCGGCATCGACCGTTCCGACCCGGTTCCGTCATTGTTGGGTCTGTCACAGCGCTTCCTCTCCCTCAGGACATCTTTTCAGCGTGCGGGGAAATTTTTGAATGAGATCGCCGATAACAAATTGCGATCTGAAAGAGATAATATTCAGTCCAAACGAAGATCTTCGGCGGTATTCATTCTTCTGCTGTAAAAATGCTTAAGTGATTAAATCACTATTGGTAGAATTTTATTTATAAAGGAGAGGTTAAGTCAATTCGGACAACCCCTATCAGGCTTCCAATCTTCAGTTTTAAATAACATAAAAAGCACAATTTTTGAATTGATCTTTTTGAAAAGGTGCAGAATCACAGGTTATTTCAAATAATGATGCGGGTATTTGCCGATACGGGCAACGATCGTTGAGTATAGTTTTGTGAAGTATTTAGGAAAACTTCTATGGCTGATGGGGAAGTCTTTCAGGATTTGATCGACCTTGCCGCCTTGGAAAGCGGAGCAACCTGTCGGGAGGGAGGCGGAAGAGCGGTGGGACGGTTGCTCTTCGACGCGCGCAACCGCTTATTGGGCGGCGACCGCGTACGCCCGCTGCACGGAAAGTCCTTTGCGAGGACCTGGGCGGTCGTCTTCCGGGAAGGCCATCTCTGGCGACGAGCGGCCCCGGCCCGGTGGCGTCCGGTCGAGCGCGGGGGGAGCGGAAACCGGCCCCTTGGCGGGCGGTGTCTCGATCGGCTGGGCGCAGCGTTCCCGCCGTTGCTTCAAATAGGCCGTGCGGGTGGCATCGTAGTCCGGCAGGCGGATGTTCTTCGCTTCGATGTCGAATTGCCGGGTCGCGGTGATGTCCGCCACCACCTCGACCGATTCGGCGATGACGATGGTCTGCAAGCTGGCGCCGGTGCCGGCCGCCACCCCGGCGAAGGTCCAAAGCACGGCGTTCATCAGGACGATGTCGGCGATTGCGTCGCGACCGGTGCGCGGACCGATGAAGGGCAGGACCACATACCCCATCTCACCCACGCCGGAGCGGCACAGGCTGAGGCCGAGGTCGGTGTGGGTCGGGGTGAATCCCCATTGGCTCGCGGTGTCGTAATAGCCGAGAACGCCCACCGTGCTGTTGATGCCGAAGCGTTCCACCGACCGCCATGCGTTGCCGAACTCGCCGATCATCGTGCTGGTGACGGCGGTCAGCGGCTCGTTCACCAGGTTGGTGACGACGTTCTGAACGCTTCCGGCCGCCGGATCCGGCGGTGCGGCGGGCGCCCCGCCCCGCATCCAGCCGCCGACCGCATCGATGCCGTCGTAAAGATGCCGATTGAAATCGAAGACGGCGCGGCTGTAGCTGTCGAGCCAGCCACCTTGTTCAGCAGCATCCTTTGCCGGACCCGCCGGAGCCGCGGTGGCCGGCGCGGCGGTGCCCTGGGGCGACGCCGCCGTCGGGGGGCTGGCGCAGGCGGCCGAAGCGGTCCAGAGCGACGCGGCGATCACCGAGCCGAGCAGGCGAGACACGAGAAGGTCGCAACTCATCCAGCCATACCTTGCCAGCCATATTTTGCCAGTTGGACCCTGACGCCCGGAGCGTGAAACCACCGCCCGAGCATGGGCCCCGCACGGATCCCGATGCAGTCCTGTCAGGATTTCGGAGACATCCGCCCGGCCGCCGTCACCACCATCTCGGCGATGCGGTCGACCGCCTGGTTCGCCGCGATCCGCGCCCGTGCATCCTCCATCCAGGCCCGGGCCGGAGAGGTGGAGCCGAGGTCGATGGCGCTCAACTGCGCCATGGCGGCCGGCAGATTGCCTTCGGCCAGCAGCGCCTGGGCCTGTTCGGCAATCGTCACCGGCCGGATCGCCTCCGGTTCGACCGCGACCGGCGTCCAGCCGGTGACGTTGGACAGCCATTTGATCGGCGTCGGCCGGGGGTCGGTGCGGCCCGCAGCCTCGGTGACCGCCGCGAAATCCTGCCGGAGCTGGCTTTCCACCGGAATGCCGTTTGCGGCATAGGCCTCCACCGCGGCCAGCAGCGGCTCCAACTCCTCCATCTTGCCACCCAGGGCACGGACTGCCTTCAGCTCCGCATCGAAGGGAACCGGCCGGCGCAAGGTCGCGCGCAGCTGCAGAAGCGCCACCATCCGGAGCCTGGCATCGGCGTTGGCAAGCACCGCATTGGCCGACATGCCCTGTTCGGTCGTCCTGACCAGTGTCGCCGACAGATCGCTGACCTTGCGGTCCAGCTCCGCGACGGACCGGGCGAGGCGGCCGGTTTCGACCTCCTGCCGCGCCTGCCATTCCAGTCCGGCCGGCTGAAGCCGGAGAAGCCGGTAGAGCGGCGGCGACCAGTAGGGGGCCGACACCGTGGCGACGAGCGCTGCGACGGACAGGATCAGCGGCAGCGACGAGTTCCGCCCGTCCGAAGCCGGCGCCTTCAAGGGCGGCAGGTCGGGCGGGGGCGCCGGCGGAATCGCCTGGCCGGAGGATTGCCAGGGTTCCGGTTGGCTTCCCGCGGCCTTGGCATCCTGTGCCGCGGCCCGCTGTTCGATGTCCGCATCCGTGATCATGATCCGCTTCCCCGTTTCACGGCGTCCATTCACCGCAATGTTACCCCAAAAGAGTTCCCGCGCTATCGGGAAATATCCGAAGGGGAGATGTGTCAGAGTGTCAGAATTGAAATGACGGCGTGGACCAGCAGGGTCAGAGTCACCCCGACAATGATCGAACGCGCAATCGCTGCGTTTATTTCAAGAACCGATTCTTTCTTTCCACAGCCGATAACGATCGCTGCGCCGCCGGCAAGCAGTGAACTGAGCGCCACCTTCAAAAGAACCCAGACCATGCTGAAGGCGGGATGCAGGCCGTCGGGCAGCAGCTTGCGGAAGAAATGGCTGCGCCACAGCTCGAAGCTCTGCATCGGAAACTGGATATGCCAGGTCTGCATCGACGCCCAGCTCGCCATTCCCAGCGAGATGACCAGCAGGATCAGCGACCCGACCACCATGTTGATGAGGATGGCCGAAAAGATGTAGCCGCGCGCGGTGATGCGCAGGTTCTGCATGGCGCTGAACTGCGACGACAGGACCCTGTTGCCGATGTCGGCGGCGATGATGGCGTTGTTGCGCGCCACGAACAGGATGCTGCTGATCAGCGGAACCGCCACGGTGCCCTGGACCAGCCCCAGCCCGACCAGCGTCTCGTCGTGCAAAAGGGATTTCAGGTAGCCGCCGAAGGAGTTGTAGTGGAAGCCGAACCACATCGACACGAAGCCCATGATCAGGGCGCCGGCTCCCATATAGATCAGCATCAGCGGCGAGACGCACAGTTCCCAGAAATATTCGGCGAGATAGCGCAGGAACCAGTGGAAGCGGGAGCGGTGGCCGATCTCCTGCCGCCAGTCCCGACCCTTGCCGGCGCCTGGAAGAATTCCGGTTTCGGCCAAGCCGGTTTCTGTAAGCCCGGCAGCCCGCCCGCCTGGAAGGGCGCTGTCGTCCAAGGCCAGCAGGGCCGCCTCGATGGCATCGGCGTCGCGCGGCACCTCGACCAGCCGGTGGTTGCGCGTATCGAACAGCAGCACACGGTCGGCCACCGGAAGCAAATCCTTGACGTGGTGGGCCACCACCAGCGCCGGCTTGTTCATCGACCGGCACAGGTCGCGGATCAGCTCGCCCAGCCGCCGCGCCATCGCGACGTCCAGACCCGAGTTCGGCTCGTCGAACAGCAGGACCGGCCGGTCGGCCAGCAGGGTCCGGGCGATGGCCAGGCGCTGGCGCTGCCCGCCGCTGCAGGAACTGACGGTCTGGGTCGGGTCGATGCCGTCCAGCAGGGCGGTGGCGCCGTCGATCAGCACGGCATCCGGCGGGTGCGCCGCATGGTCGGCGGCGATCCGCAGATTCTCGACGGCGCTCAGATCGTTGAACAGCGCATGGTCCTGGAAGACGATGCCGCCGACCGGACTGCGCTCCGTCGCCAGATCCATCGGCTGTCCGCCGCAATGCAGGCGTCCGGACACCCGCCACTCCCCCGGGCCGTTCTCCAGAAGACCGCCGAGCAGCTTGACGATGGTGGATTTGCCGGACCCGCTCGGCCCGACCAGCAGGACGACCTCCGCCGGGTCGATGGCAAAGCTGGTGTGGCGCAGCAGCGGCTGGCCGTTCGGCCGGTCGATGGTCAAGCCATCGATGACGAGGGCATGGGATGTCTGGGTCATTGCGGCACGGCATGCAGGAGGATGCGGGGCGAGTAGCGGTCGAGCGTGAGGATGTCCTCGCGCTGGCGGGCGCTCATCATGACGATGAGCGGGCCGCCGCGGCCGGTCAGGAAGCCTTGGAAGGTGTGGGCGGCAAGCGCGTTGAGATCGGCGCCGGCCTGGACGCCGAACAGCAGGTCTGGAGCGAGCCGGGCCAGATCGCCGGCCGGGCCGGAAACCGGCTTCAGATAGGCGCCCAGCCGGGGATCGTTCACCATCCGGCCGGCGACGTCGCGCAGGCGCTGCTGATGGGCCAGCGCATCGACGACATTTCCGGCGAAGGTCTTCAGGAAGGCCTTCGCCTGCCAGCTGTCGGCAAGCTGCCGTGCCGCGCGGTTGACCAGCCCGGCCTCCCGCGCTTCGCGCAGGATGGCGTCGACGGCCTGATCGACGGGGCCTAGATCCCAGGACTGGCTGCGGAACGGGTCGAGCGCCATGCCGACATTGGCACCGATCAGGTTCCACACCAGCGGCTCGACCTGCTTCATCGCGATGGCCTTCAGGTCGCGGCCGACGGTGTCGTGCAGCATCGGTTCGGCGCTGCGCAGGAACTCCTCGTAGGTGGCGCGGGTCGACGGAGCCCGCCAGGCCTCCTCGATCGCCATCCGGCCGATCTCCTGCAGGGCGTCGCGGTATTCCCCGGTGAATTCCGGGGATTCGAGGATGCCGTCCATGGCGGTGCGCAGCCCGCGCCCGACCTCCTCGATGCCGCGCCACAGCCGGGCCCGCTCCTCGTCGGTGGCGAGCAGCCAGAGGACGCGGAACTCGGTGTTGAACAACAGGGCCTCGCTGCCGTGGATCAGCCGCGGGTCGGACGGATCGAACAGCGTGATGTCGACCCGCCCGTCCGGCCGCAGCAGGCCGGTGCCGCTGCGCATGGTCGCGTGGTCGGGCTGCATCAGGAAGACCGGCACCGGAATGGGCGTTGCGGCAGGCGCCGCAGCGGAGGCCGCCGGCGTTCCGTCCATCGGTGCGGCGAGCTGATAGCTGACGGTGGCGGCGGCATGGCGGGTCGGCAGCGTCGCCCAGCCCGCCGACAGGAAGAGGGCGCCGAGAGCCAGGCTTGCGGCGACGGCGGCGGGCTTGCCGAAAAGGGCGTTCACGGGCGTCATCTCAGCCGATCCATCGCGATGCGTCATTCCGGCACAGGGAGCGGGATGGGGAAACGGTGCGGCAATTGCGGGATCTTCCCGACATTGACCGGGCAAGGGGGGCGGCGTACGGTTTCCGGACGGGAAAAACCGAAAATTTGTGCAGAGCCGCCGCCATGATGACGACAGCGGGTTTCATCGTCCGGATCATCTTCGCGGTCCTGCTGGTCTTCGGCATCTACAACCCGTCCGGCTATTCCTATTACGACTGGCTCGTCGGCGATCAGGGGCACTGGACGGTCAAGCTGTTCGGCGCGTCGGTGCTGGCTTTCCTGCTGTTCATCCATGCGCAGGCCACGTGGCGTTCGATGAAGCTGATCGGCATTCTGCTGGTGCTTTCGGTCGTGTCGTCGTTCGGCTGGGTCCTGTGGGATTTCGGCGTGATCGATCTGGCCGATCCCACCACCCGTTCGCTTGGCCTGCTTGGCACCGTCGCCATCGTGCTGGGGGCCGGGCAATCCTGGTCGCTCGTGCGCTATCGCCTGAGCGGTCAGGTCGATTCCCAGAACCTGATCGCCTGATCGCCTGATCGGCCGGATGACGCCATGAAGAGCTTCGGTTATCTGATCCGCACCGTAACCTGCTTCCTCCTGCTGTTCGCCACCTGGAACCCGACCGGCTATTCCTATGCCGCCTGGCTCGGCACCGACGACGGCAGCCGCCTGTCGGTGAAGATCGCCGTCGGCCTGCTGCTCCTCGCCCTCTATGCCGCCTATCTGCGGATCGCCTGGGTCGCGCTGCGCCTGCCGGGGGTCCTCACCGCGGTGACGATCCTCTACAGCGGCTACCTGTCGCTGCGGCACCTCGGCGTCGTCGATGTCGACGCACCGTTGTGGAGCAGCTATCTGGCGCTGGTGCTGGCGGGGCTGGTGCTGGCGTCCGGTGTGTGCTGGTCGCATTTCAAACGCCGAATTTCCGGCCAGTCGCACGTCCTGACCCCTCCGCCCTGACCCGTTTCCGCCGGCTGTTGCCGGTCTCGCCGCTGACCGGCGCGCCCAGCGGCAGCATCGATTTGGGCGCGCGGAAATGGCGCTGCTTCTGGAAGAGGCCCAGCGTGTTGTAGCGGTACTCCTGCATGACCAGCACCGCGACCGCCAGGGCCCAGAAATTCAGGCGGTTGAGCAGCCAGAGTCCGAGAAGCATGGCGTAGAGCGTCGCGACCGACGCCAGCGCCGCCAGCGTCAGATCCATCGCCAGGGTCAGCAGGGCCACGCGCCAATAGGTCCGGTAGAAGCCCCAGGCCCCCCGCCCGGCCAGCAAGGCAAAGGCGAAACCGACGACCAGGGTCAGGTTGAGGCGGTCGTCCCGCTCGGCCAGCCACGCCGCCAGCCGGTCCGGAGCCTCGGCCAGCGTGTCGAGGACCAGGGCCTCGAACGCCGGAGGATCGAGATCCCAGGGGCCGCCGACGCCGAACAGCAGATCGGCATTCAGGCCCCCGCCCGGAAGCGGCGTGGTCAGGATGAAGCAGATGCCGATCAGGAACCCGCACAGTTCGACGATGCCGGCGCGGCCGGCGCCGTACGCATGCCAATGCCGCGCGGTGTCGAACAGCGCCCGGTAGACGATCAGCGGTGCCGCGATCAGAAGTGTCCCGATGAGGATGACGGTTCCCGACGCGAACAGCTCTAGGATATCCATGGGCGTCGCTCCCCGTCGCGGGCCTCGGCCTTGCAGGTGTCAGGGCAGGTGTCAGGTTTCGATCTTGCGATACCAGCGCTTGGTCGGGATCAGGCCGGCCCGCTTCGGCTGCCATCCGTTGTCGGTCATGATGCGCTTGATGTGGCGCCGCGCCTCTTCCTCGCTGATGCTGTCGTTGGAGAAATCGCGCAGGATCGATGCAGTCTGGTTGAACTGCTTCTTGCCGATCTTTCCCTTCTTCCCGGCGTGCTTGTCCAGCACCTGCCGGATCCGACGATCGGTTTCGCTTTCGAAAACGAGATCGTAATCGTCGGCAATGCAACGCATGACACCGCGTGCTTCCTCCAGCGTCAGGCCGCAACGGACAACCCCATCCTCCAGGATCCGCCGCTCGGTGTCGCGCTCGATATACTTGCTTGAAATCCCATTCAGCTTGACCAGATCGGCGAATTTACGGCGGCAATCCTCGACTGCTTCGGTCATTTGAAATCCAACCCATTGCGTTGCCAAGTCTACATCGCACCCTGCGAACGAACAGCGCGTCCGCCTGTCCCCACGGTCCCATCCGGCCTTCCCGCCATGCGCAGAGAGCGCATCGAGCGGCAATTTTTGCGTACCTCTTCAGGAAAGCGCGTGCAACATAGTCTCACCGTCTGATTCTTTCCACAATAGACACGCTATATCCATCGGGAACACTCCTACTGGTTTCAGCCGCGCCTTGACTGGAAAAAGGGTTGGTTTATGTTATCCCTGCCAATAACAAATTACCGAATCGGAGAAATGTTTAGATTCCAGACTTTTTGATTTGTTTCAAAGAGAGGTTGCGGCATTCATTAAGAATCTAACACTTAAAGCTGAGAAGGTAGGCATAATCAGAGATTTCCCGGACTTGACCGCGCGCGCCGCGCGTAAGGCTTGATCCTTGCCGGGCCGTCGGGCCTACTGGACCTGCGTAGATCGCCGTCGTCCGGCGCCTGAGCGCCGCCTTCCTGCCGCCTTCCCGCCGAAGTGGAGTCCTGGGGTTGCCCTACCGATGCGCTTGATCGCCATTCTCCTGTTTTTGGCGGCATTGCTTGCCGGAGGATTGGCGGTGCCATCGCTGACGTCGCGATCCGCAATTCGGGAAACTGCCGGCACGGTCCGCATCGCCTATGCCGGAAACCTGTCGGAAGGCGGCCAGGACATCGTAAAAGCGTTGGGGCTTCTGGCGGACGGCATCAACGCCGCCGGCGGAATCGACGGGTTGCAGCTTCAGTTCGTGCCGTTCGACGATCACGGCGTTTCCCCCAGCGCCCGCAAGGTCGCGGCGGAGATCGTGGAGGACGACAGCATTCTGGCGGTGATCGGCCACGACAGCTCCGCCACCTCCCTTGCGGCCGCCCCGATCTATGCCGCCGCCGGCATTCCCGCCCTGTCACCGATGGCAAGCGAGACCAGCCTGACGCGGAACAATGCGTGGTATTTCCGCATCGGGCATTCGGACGAGCGGGAGGCCGCCTTCATGGCCGATTACGTCCGGCTGGGATTGCTTGCCGACTCTGTGGCGCTGCTGCGCACGCCGCAGACGGTCACGGAGCGGCTCGCGGGCCCCCTGCGCGACGTCATGCCGCAGCGTGGTGTCGGGTTGCGGCTGGATGCGGCGATCAGTCCGGCGGCGAGCGGCTTCGCCCGCGACATCGCCGATTTCGTCGGCACTCTGCGCGGGCTGCCTCCCGAGACCGTCGTCGTCCTTCTGGCGACGGAGGAACCGGCGGTCATGCTGATCCAGGCGCTGCGCGACGCGGGTGTGACCAATCGCATTCTCGGTCCCAACTGGCTGGGAGCGCCCTCATTCGGCAAGCAGCTGTCGCGTCTGCCGCGCGAATCGTCTCATCCCGGCCTCTACACCGGCAAGCTCTTCGTCATCAGCTCCTTCCTGCCGGACATCGCCAACCAGCAGGCGAACCGCCTGCTCGCGGCTTACGATGCGCGGTTCGGACCGCTCGGCAACTGGGCGGCGCTCTACGCCTACGACGCCGGGCAGCTTCTGATCGCCGCCGTGCGGCGGGCGGGGCTGGCGGGCAGCTGGAGCACGCGCGCATCGGCGCGGCGCATGGTGCGCGACCAGCTCGCCGCCATCCGTTCGGTGCTGCATGCCGTGCCCGGCGTCACCGGGCCGCTGTATTTCGGCGAGGACGGAACGCCGGAACGGGCGCTCGGCATCGGCCAGTTCACCACCGGCGCCGGGCCGGAGGACGGGCTGACCACGGCGCTGACCCAGCTGCGCTATGCGGCCGATGCGGACGGAAACGGCAACCGCGGCGCGATGAGGCCGCTGTCGGTGGTTCATGTCGGCATGTCGGTCAGCCGCATCTCCGACATCGATCCCGTCAACCGTTCGGCGCGGATCGAGTTCGACCTGTGGTTCCGCTACCGCAACGTTCCCGGCAGTCCGCCGCCGGAAGCGGTCACCGACATCCAGTTCCTCGACACCGTGGAGCCGGTGATCCTGGGCGTTCCCGTCGAACAGGTGCGCAATGGTGACGAGGACTACCGGCTCTACCATGTCACCGGCCGTTTCCTGATGGATGCGTGGCAGGACGCCCGTCCGCCGCTGGGCGGACATCGGGTCGGCCTGCGGTTCCGCAGCCGCGACCTCAATCATGAGCGGATGATCTTCGCCGCCGACGAAGGCGACGGCTCCGCCCACCGCGACCTCGCGCGTGTGCTCGCCGGGCGCAAGGTGGCCGGGGCCGGCTGGGCGGTGACGGACGCGGTTCTCACCGCCGACATCCCGGCGGCGGTGCCCGGAGCCCAGCTCCGGCCCGAGGAGCGGCGCGCCGGGCGCGATGCCCCGACGGTCCGCTTTGAATTGTCGATCGAACCGCAGGATCGCGGGTTGCGCCGGCAGATCGGCGGGCTTCCGGCGCTCATCGGGGTGTGGGGCGCCTGTCTGCTGCTGCTGGCCTTGCGCGGGGCCGAGGCATGGCAGTCCGACCGCCGCTTCCCCCGCCTGTTCCTGCTGGCCGAGTCGGCGGCGACCGGGGTCGGCCTGCTTGCCGCCGAATCGGCACTGATCGACGGCTTCGCGCGGATCGATGCCGAACGGGCGATGGCCGCCACCGTCACCGTGTTCGACGTGGCATGGTGGCTTGTCCCCGCCCTGTTCATCAATCTGGCCCTTCACCGCTTCGCCTGGGACCCGCTGGAGGCGTCCAGCGAGCGGGCGATCCCGCAGGTGGTCAAGAGCACGGTGTCGCTGCTGATCCTGATCCTGGCGGTCTTCGGCGTGATCGCGCAGGTCTTCCAGAAGGACCTGACCAGCCTGCTCGCCACCTCCGGCGTGCTGGCGATGATCATCGGCCTGTCGCTGCAGAGCAACCTGTCCAACATCTTCTCCGGCATGGTGCTGAACCTGGAGCGGCCGTTCCGCCGCGGCGACTGGATCAAGGTGGGGGACGCGCCCATCGGTCAGGTGATCGACATCTCCTGGCGTTCGACCAAGATCCAAACCTTCAACAACACGGTGGTCAGCATTCCGAATGCGGTCGCGGCGGGGACGCGGATCGAAAACTGCTCGCACCCCAACAACCGCTTCATCGCCCAGATGCTGCTGCATGTGACGCTGGGCCACGATCCCGACCGGATCGTCAACCTGCTGACCGACGCGCTGCGGCTGGTGAAGAGCGTCGACGGGCGCAAGCATCTCGGCCTGGTCTGGGTGAAGTTCAACGGCATCGACGAATTCGGGATGCGCTTCCTGGTTTCGTTCGACCTGACGGACCGCTCGCTGCTGCAATCGCAGGAACATGCGGTTCTGATCAGCATCCATTCCGTTTTCCGCCATGCCGGGGTGACGCTGGCGCAGCGCCACGCCAACATCCGGCTGGTGGAGGGAGGAACCGACGCGGCCGACGCCCATCCGGACGCGGCATCGCTGATTGCCGCCGCTCCCCTGTTCCAGCCGCTGGACAATCTGGCCCGCGAGCGGCTGGCTGCCGGCGCCCGGCCGCAGCGGGTCGCCATCGGCACGCCGCTGTACCGCCAGGGCGATGCCGGGCGGTCGCTGTTCCTGGTGGCGGAGGGCATCGTGGCGCTCAGCACCACCGGCCTGGACGGCACCGAGATCGAGCTGTCCCGGCTTGGACCGGGTGCCTTGTTTGGGGAGGGCGCCCTGCTGGACGGGGCCGCGAGGACGAGTTCGGCGCGGACCCTGGGCCCGGCGCTGCTGTACGAGATCGACGAGACGGTGCTGGCACAGGCGCTGGACGGCCAGCCGTCGCTGCGCGACCTGCTGGGCCGCATCGCATCCACCCGCTCGGCGGACGGGCACAACGGCGGCCGCCCGGACGAGGACGACCGTCAGCGCGGGCAGGGGACCGGCATGCTCGCCCGGCTGCGCGACGCCTTCGGCTTCAGCGATGTCAACGCGTGACGATGTGACCGAGAAGTCTATCCCGACCGCGTCCGCGCCCTGATGCGGTCGACGAGGCAGCCGGGAACCGGGGGGGCGAAGTGGACATGGCCGGCCGCGGCACCTTGCGGCCAGCCGATCCATCCCCGCGCCATCAACTCCAGCTGACGCGGCAGGTCCATCAGCGCCACCATCTCTCCGCCATCGGGAATCTCGCCGTCGCCCGGCGTGATGCGGAACAGGGTATGGCGCAAGTGGCCGTCAAATTTGGGAGCGGCCCAGACCATGGCGAAGCCGCAGGCCAGCATGCTGCGCAGGCTGGGCGGATTGTCGGCGCGCACGGTGACGAAGCCGTAGTCGTGCGGGGACTGAGGGAACAGCCGCCAGTCGACCGCCGCGACCAACCGCTGCTGCAACCGCTGCCCCCGGAAGGCGGGATCGACGATCACCGCGGTCCAGTGGACCACCGCGTCCAGCTCCTCCTCCACAAGCCCGAAGGGAAGGCCCATCAACTCGGGCTGCCGGCCGGGAAACAGCAGCGAGAAGAAGCCGACCAGCCGGTCGCCGGCCAACGCCCCCACCGTCAGGCCGCGGGGGCCGAGCATCTCGGCGATCTGGCCGCCGTTGACCGGATACATGCGGTCGCCGATAGCCGCATCCTGCAACGCGGCGATGGCCGGCGCCCAGCTGCCGTCGAGAACCGCCAGGCGCAGCGGACTGCCCTCTGTCCGTGCCTGTGCCGCCATCTCCCTCATGCCGTCTTGGCCATGAACGGGCGCCGGCGCAGGGCCAGGACGGACAGTCCCAGATGAAGCAGCAGCGCCGCCGCCAGCCCCAGGCCGATCAGAGTCGCGCCCGCCCCGCCGGCGACCGCGGCGGCACTGAACAGCATCGGGCCGATGACCTGACCGATCTTCCGGGCGTTCAGATGATAGGATTGCGGAACCGCGAGCCCATGGGTGCCCACGACAGGCAGCCGCTCGAGATAGCGCTGCTGCGCGGTCAGACCGAAACTGTCGCTGAGGCCGAGAAGCAGGATCGCCAGGAACGCCCCGACCAGGCTTCCGGTCAGCGCGAAGGTCGTCAGCCCCGCCGCCATGATGAGGCCGGAGGCGAGGACCGGCAGGCCGGGTGCGACGTTGCTCGACCGCATCAGGCGCGACAGCAGCGGACCGAGATAGACGATGCACAGGCCGTAGAGCAGGAAGGCCTGCCCGACCGTGGAGGCCGGCTGTCCCAACCCGCTGGCGAACAGGGGGAAATAATAGATCAGGAACATGCTGCAGGCGGAGGTCGGAACCGACACCAGCAGCAGGAAGGCGAGGAAGGACCCGTCGCTCCACACCCGCCGTGCGGGAGCCGTGTCGCCGTCCGGCTTCGCCACGGCGGGGGCGGCGGCAGCGATGGCGGCCGCTCCCGCCGGTTCGGGCGTCAGCAGCAGCAACTGCGCGATGCCCAGCGTCAGCACGACGGCGGCGATCAGGAAAACCGCGTGGGGGCCGATCGCGTCCGCCAGCAGGCTGCCGACGACCGCGCCGCAATTGACGCCGACATACATGCCGGAGAACAGGTCGGAATAGGCTCCCGTCGCCGGATCGATCCGGCGGATGCGGTCGATCAGGCGATACAGCCCCATCAGTGCCGTCATCGTTCCGGCACCCACCAGACCGCGCGCCACGATGAACAGGACCGGGTCGCCGGTCACCCCGGAGATCAGGGCGCCCAGCACGGCGACTGCCAGACCGGCGGCGGTCATCGTCCGCCAGGGCAGCCGCGCGCCGATCCGTCCCGCCAGCAGGATCGCCAGCGCGCCGCACAGCATCTCCACCGACACCGGAATCGCCGCCGCCTGGGGCGGGGCCAATCCGAACAGGCCGCGGTCGAAGGTCTGCATGATGACCGGCACGAAGGAGGCCGACAGGAACATGCCGAAATAGAGCATGAAGGTGAGGAAGCGGAGTCCGGCCAGGGACCGGCCGGTCGCGGCGGCGGCAGCGGCGCCCTCTACCACTGCCTCTGTCTCGGCTACCGTCTCCACCGTCGGCCGCATCCGCCGGCTGACGAAGGCGTGCAGTTCATAGATGAACATCAGCGAGATGATCAGGATCGTCACGTTGTTGGCGACGACCTCCAGCATGTTGCGCTGGATGAAGTCGCTGTCGATGACGATGCGCAGGGTCGGCGTCAGGAAGTCCGCGTCGGTCGCCAGCGCCCGTCCTGTCACCAGATCCCCCTTGGCCGCCGGTTGGCCGAAGCCGAGCGAGCCCGACAATCCGCCCCCTCGGGGACAGCCAGCGACATGCCCTTGAAGTGGGGAACGATGGCGACGATCTCGCGGAAGTAATCGTCGATGCCTGAGAAGGAGCGGTAGGTCGCCCCGCGCCCGATGACGGAGCCGATGTCGGTCGCCACGATGTTCTCGACGATCCCGGTGGTGTTCTCCACGGTGCGCAGATAGGCCTCGCTGAAGGCGCCGTAGCCGGTCACGCCGACCGCGATCTGCACCAGCGCCGCCACTGTGAGCGCCGCTCGCCCGGAGCGGGGCCGTCCGAGCCCGCCGCGCCTGCGTTCCGGCAGCAGGGCAAGGCCGCCCAGCAGGAGGATCGCGACCCCACCCAGCGCGCCGACGAGGATCAGCGTGTGCCGTTCAAAGGCGCGGACGTAATCGTCGATCACCGAATCGCTGGCCGCGATCATCAGGGTGCCGATCCAGCGCCCATCGCTGGGATCGCGGATCGCCAGATACAGTTCGTACGACCGGTTGTCGGTATCGTGATAATTGAATGAGGTGTTGCGCTTGAATTCCTCCGCTGACCGGCGCTGTTCATAGCCGGTCAGCCGGTCGCCGACGCGATCCTTGAAGCCGTAGGTGCCGATGGCGTAGGCGACCTGTCCGCTCGGCAGTGCCACCGCGACCCCGTCCGCCTGCGGCAGATAGGTCCTCAACTGGTTGAGCGCCCGCTCCATGCCGAAGAAATTGTCGATGGTCTTGCCGTACTTCACCGCATATTCGATGCTGGTGACCACCTTTCGGCCGGCAACGCTGAAGGTGGAGAACAGCGCATCGCCGCAATCCCGCCGGAAGGTGCCGAGATTGACGCCGGCGCTGAAGACCAGCGCCGCCACGATCAGCAGCACGGATGGCAGGAAGGTCGCCAGGAAACGGCCGGTCTTGCGTTGCACGGTGCGGGTCCTCTCGGCTGATGGCGGGCCGCTCAAGGCATGGCGCCGAGGCTGGTGTAGATGTTGTCGGCGGCCAGCAGCGCCGACATCGCCGGGCGGTAGCCCATCCGGTTCGCAACCGCCAGGTTCCAGGCGATGGTCGGGGTGTCGAAATAGATCTGGCGCATCTCCGCCAGCCTCTCGCCATTGGCCAGCCGGGCGATCACCGACGCGCCGAACTGGCCGATTCCGTCGAAATCGCTACGGGCGACGCTCATCAGGGCGCCCTGCGCCACCTCCTCCGGCCCAAGCTGCGAGAAGGTTGGGATGCCGCGCTCCTGGAAGATGCGGACCAGGGCCGGAAAGCGTTCCAGGCTCCAGCGGCCGAAGGTGATGTACATCGCGTCGACCTGCCGGGAGAGGTCGCCCCAGGCCGCGGCGAGGTCGGCGTAATAGCGTTCCTGATCGTCGGGCCCGGCGGGCGCCTGGACATGGCGCGCCACAAGCTCGAACCCCAGCTGTCCCGCCATCGCCTCGATGTCGGCGATGGAGGCGATGGCACGGCCGGCCGGGCTGTTCTCGTAGGCGATCCCCAGCCGGCGGAAGCCGAAGGTCTCGTGGAAGATGCGGATCTGGCGGTGATAGCGCTCGGGATCGACATGGGCCCAGACATGATTGCGGCCGGAGCGCTCCGCGGCGGTGACGATGCCGGCGGCGACCGCATTGGTCGTGGAGAACACCAGCGTCGGAACGGCGTGGCGGTCCAGCGCCAGCTTCCGCCCGGCGATGGTGCCCATGACGATCATCAGGTCGATGTCGCTGCCGCTTTCCAGCCGCTGGAGGATCGGTTCCGCCGACGCCTGATCCAGCCCGCCGTACCAGCCGTCGGGGACGAAGCGGATGCGCGGCCCCAGATCGCGCGCCGACAGCCAGCGCCACAGCGCCTCGCTGTCGCTCTGGCCGGCGTCATAGGGCATGCGTGCCGCTCCGTTCAGCCAGGACAGGGCGTCTAGCCCCTTCACGATGCTGGCCAGGGTGCCCGCATAATTGCCGTAGGGCATCGTTTCGGCATAGCCGATGCGCCAGTGCCGCCCGTCGGTCAGCTTCGGCAGCAATGCGTTGTCGGTCGCGCGGCCTGCATGCGCGCCACGCGGAAGAAGGGCGCTCATGACCGCTGTGCCGGCACCGGCGATCACTTGGCGCCGGTTCGGCATCTGTCCGCATCGGCTCATTCCACGCCCCCCACCAGTTCCCCAACCTCGCCGGCGAAGCGGCGCGCCACGCGCGGTCCCAGCATCAGAACGGCCGACGGGCGGATGCCGTTGGCCTTGCCGATGTCCTCCACCGTGATCGTCTCGATGCCCTGCGCCCCGACGAACACCGCCTCGTCGCCCAGTGCGGCGTCCGGGATGTCGGTGACATCCGCCAGGACCTTGCCCATGAAGGCTTCACCGATCAGCGGAGCCCGCCGCCCGCGGATCAGCACGGCGCTGTCGCGGAAGCGCAGCAGATAGGGGAGGTCGGCATAGCCCACCGGGATCATCGCGGCCCGTCCTCCGGTTCCGGCCGGCCCCCCACGTCGTCCATCGCTCCGTCGCCGGGCGGCCGGGCCGTATCCGATGTCGTCGCCCGGCTCCAGCCGGCAGAGATGCGCGACGCGGGAGACCAGCTCCATCACCGGCCGGAACGGGAAGGGCGCGCCGCCGGCCTCGACCATGCGGATGCCGTAGAGCACGGCACCCAGCCGGACCATGTCGAAGCGGGCGTCGGGGGCGTTGAACAGGCCGGGGCTGGTGACGGCATGGACGAGCGGTGGCCTCGGCAAGTCGGCCGGCAGCCGGTCGATCAGAGTGCGGAAGCCCGCGACCTCCCGCCCGATCTGGGCGGTATCGTCCCGGTAGGGACCGATCATGTGGGTGAACAACCCCTCCACCCGCAGATTGGCAAGGCTGCGCAACGCGCGCAGGAGGGAGACCACCGCGTCCCCGTCCGCGCCCAGCCCGGCGCAGTCGGATCTGGCCCTGACATGAATGTCCGCCGGGCGTCCGGCCCGGCGGGCGGCGGCTTGCAGCGCTTCGGCCGCTTCGACATCGCTGACGGTCGCCGTCAGGCCGAACCCGATCATGGCGGACGCGTCGCCGGGGCAAAGCGGGTTCATCACCAGGATCGGCGATGCGACCCCCGCCTGCCGCAGCTCGATTCCTTCATCCGGGCTGTCGACGGCGAAACCGTCGATGCCTGCACGTTCGAGCGCCCGGGACACGGCAAGGGCGCCATGACCATAGGCGTTGGCCTTGACCACGCCCAGGATGCGGGCGCCACGGTCCAGCATCGATCTGGCCATCGCGAGATTGGACGTCAGCCGGTCGATATGAAGGACGGTGTGGCAGCCTGCGACATCAACGGTCATGACGACCGGCCCGTACCGCTGTTTTCGGTTGCTTGCATCGTCTCCGCTCTGGAAATCCGACCGGAACCCGCGGGCCCCGGACCAACCACACTCAATCGCTCGCCATCAATGGGCCGCTGCCGGGATGATCCCGGCGTCGGCCGGGCCATGGGCTCCGGCCGGGTCGGGGCCGTGTCCCGTTCCATGGTCGGCACCATGACCTGCCCCATGCCCACCGCCATGGCCGCCTCCGAAGATCGAGGCGATCGGGCTGGAATGCCCGCCGCCGTGATCCCCGCCATGGTCGTTGCTGACGCCAAGCAGGCCGTAGATCACCAGCAGCAGGACGCTGGTGCTGTGGCCGCCGCCATGGTCGTCATCGTGGCTTTCGCCATGGCCCTTGCCCTTGCTGCGGTGCGCCGACGCATGCTTGACCTCGGCATGGACCGGCACCGCATGGCGGACCTGACGGCCACCGTGCCCGCTGCCGCCGCCATGCCCACCCGCGGCCACGGCCGGAGCCGCCGCGACCAGGATGGCCATAGCCGCGGCCGCCGCGGCCATGGTTGTGGAGTGTGCGCTCCGCCTCATGCTTCGGCCCCCCTCCGTCATGTCGTCAGTTCATGCTGGCGGTGGCCGGCACGTTCTGGACGGTGCCGATCAGGTTTTCGGTGTAGACGACTTCCTTGGGCGCCAGCTTCAGCGCCTTGGCGGTCATCCGCTCCGCCTCCTCGCGGCGTCCCTGGGCGCTCAGCACCTCCGCCCAGCTCGAATAGACGTCGGAGAAATTCTGATCGGCCCGGCTGGCCTCGTCGAACTTGGCATAGGCCTCGTCGATCCGGCCGGTCAGGGCCAGGGTGAAGCCCCATTCGCTCAGCGCCGCCGCCTTCACCGCCGGGCTCTGCGCCACGTTGGGGTGCTGCACCACCGCGGTGAAGTTCCGCACCGCCAACTCGTATTCGCCGAGCCGGGCATTGACGACGCCCAGGTTCAGGCGCGGCGACAGGAAGTTCGGGTCGAGATGCACCGCCTCCTCGAACTGGTGGATGGCGCCGTGGCGGTCGTTCTGCTGGTACAGAACCATGCCCCACAGATTGTGCAGCCAGGGGGCGTAGCGCGAGTCGTGCCCTTCCAGCTCCCGGCGCAGGATTTCCAGGGTCGGGGTGAAGTCGCGCGACAGCCGGTCGCGCTTGAACTGGTAGGCGGCCAGAATGTAGGGGTTCACCACGCGCATCGCCTCATAGGCGGCGCCGTGGATCAGGCCCTTCATGTCGTCGACCGAGCCGTTGCGCGAGATCCGCGTCTTGTTGTGGTGGCTGTCGTAGCTGCGCAGGATGAATTCGACCTGCTGGTCGTGGCGCACGATTTCCCCGGAGAAGGTGAAGGGGATCATGTGCGCCGATTCCTGCACCACGCGGATCAGCGGGGTGACGCCGAGATATTCGCCCAGCACCGAGGTGGCGCTCTGGTCGGCATGCAGTTCGACCTGACGGGCTTCGGCCTTGGTGAAGGCCTGCCGCTCGATCTCCTGCATGTCGTCGGCCAGCTTGGTGATCACCACCGCCGGCGTCAGCCCGGTTTCCTGGGAGATCGAGTCGGGCACGTCGACATAGTCGAAATGGATGGTCTGGGTATCGGTGAACACGGCGAAGCCGAAGGCCATCGCCAGTGTCACCAGCGGAATGGTGAGAAGGCCGAAATCCATGTGTTTCCCCCTGTCGCTTTGCTTTCGCTGTGTCGTCTGTCTGCTGTCAGGCTGCCGTGGTCGCCGTGGCGGCGGTCACGAGGCGGCCTTTTCGGCGAAGGACAGGAAGCGGCTGGGATGGACGTCGCGCACGTTGTAGACCCAGCCCTTGATCTGCTGGCTGACCAGCGATTTGGTGGAGAAGTGGTAGATCGGGATGACCGGGTCGTCGTCGATCATCGCCTTCTCGGCCTGGCCGAGCAGGGAGGAACGCTGGGCCGCATCCTCGCTGGCCGCCGCCTTGGCGAGCAGATCGTCATACTTGCGGCTGCGGTATCCGGGATCGTTGCGCGGCGGCAGGGCGGTGGACAGCATCAGGTTCAGGAAGACGGTGGGGTCGGCGTAATCGCCGATCCAGGCGGCGCGGACGATCTGGAAATCGCGCCGCGCGCGGCGCTTCAGGTAATCGGTGCGTTCGACGCTGACCGGCTTGACCTGGATGCCCTTGCCGAATGCGTCCTGCCACATGGAAATGACGGCGTCGGCGATGACGCGGTTGTTTTCCGACTGGTTGTAGAGGATCTCGACCGCCAGCGGCTGCATCGGGCTGAAGCCCGCGGCCGAGAACAGGCGGCGCGCCTCGCGCAGGCGGTTGTCCATCGGCTCGGCGATGAAGTCGGCGGTCTGGCGGCGATAGTTGGGGACGATCGGCGGCACCAGCCCATAGGCGGGCGTCTCGCCGGCGCGGGTGACCTTGTCGACGATGTTCTCGCGGTTGACCGCAAGCGACAGCGCGCGGCGCAGGTCGCGGTTGCTCTTGAACGGCTCGACCGTCAGGTTGAAGGCGTAATAGTAGGTGGCCAGGAAGGGCCTGTTCCAGAACACCTTCGGTTCGGTCAGAGAGATCCACTTCACCCGGTCCTGCGGCACCTCGTAGGTGAGGTGGAGGGTGCCGGCCTTGAAGCGGTCGACCTCCTCGGCGGCGTCGTCGATGGGGAAGAAGTTGACCTTGTCGATCGAGACGCCGCTGCGGCCGTGGAAATTGGCGTTCCTGCCCAGGCCGATCTGCTGGCGGGCCCGCCATTCCTCAAGCACATAGGCGCCGTTGGTCACCATCTTGCCGGGATCGGTCCAGCGCTCGCGCTGCAACTCGACGGTGCCGCGATGCACGGGCAGGGCGCTGTTGTCGGCGGCGATCAGGTCGAGGAAATAGGGAGTGGCCGCTTCCAGCGCGATGGTCACGGTGCGCGGGTTCGGCGCCGCGACGCCCAGCGTGTCGGCCGGCTTGGTGCCGTCGATGACGGCGGCGGCACCCTTGATGACGCGCATGTTGGAGGAGGGCTGGATGCCGTCCTTGGGCGTCAGGGCGCGGCGCAGGCTGTAGACGAAATCCTCGGCCGTCACCGCGTCGCCGTTGGACCAGCGGGCGTCGGCACGGAGCTGGAAGCTGTAGAGCTTGCCGTCCTCCGACACCTGCCAGCTTTCGGCGACGCCCGGCAGGATGCGGCCGTCAGGGCCATACACCACCAGCCCCTCGAACAGGTCGCGCAGGATGTTCGATTCGATGCGTCCGTCCGTGCGGTGCGGGTCCAGCGTCGACGGCTCGCCACCGTTGCCGCGGTTCAGCACCGTTGCCGCCTGCGCCGCCGTCCCGGCGAAAAGCGCAAGCCCGGCGGCAACCATCACCGCCGATACCTTTTTCTTTAGCTCTGTCACCGGTAGCCTCGCAGTCTGGCGGTGGAATCGGAAAATGATCGGTGTCCGGCCCACCGGTCCGGGGCCGCAGGCCGCCAAGCGGCCGGACGCGCATCCCGGCAGCGGGCCGACTTCCTTATTGGGTGCCGGCGGCGCTCCAGCTGCGGATCCTGGTTTCCAGGAGGGCGCCGGTCCGCTCCGCGGCCAGCCGGGCGCGGGCGTCGGCCAGCCAGGGTGCCGCCACCGGTGCGGCAACGCCGTCGAGCGACGCCATGACATCGATGGCCGCCGCGAGTTCTCCGGCTTCGAGCCGGGCCGCCGTGGCCGCCAGCAGCGCCGGAGTCCTGCTTTCCGCCGCTTGCGGAGCCGCCGGTTGCGGGGCTGTCGGATCGGCGGCCTGCGGCGGCGAGTCGGACGCCGATGCCAGGATGACGGTCGAGAGGCCGGTCATCCAGCCCCAGACGGTTTCGCGCAGTCCGCCCGCACCGTCCTGCACCTCCGCCTGGAGAGCGGACGGCACAAGCAGCCCGAAGGACGCATAGAGCTGGGTCCGGGTCGGCACGCCCTTGGCCGCGTAGCCCGACACCGAATCGAGAGCCTTCGACAGTTCGGCGTCCGTCGCGGCGGAGAGGCGCATCAGCGCGAGGTCGTCGGCGAAGGGGTCGGACTTGCCGAGCGACTCCTTCAGCAGGCGTGCCGCGATCACCGAAACCGCACGGCCGGTGACGGCCTGCTGGTCGGTTCGCTTGCCGGCCGCCGCGACCGCCTGTTCCAGCGCCGTCAGCTTCTCCGGCATCGCCGTCAGCCCCGCGACGGTCCGCTCCAGCGTATCGAGTTTCAGCTGGCTGCGGCTCGGAGACAGGAAGGACGAGCGCAGGTCGTCGGAATAGAGAACGGTGCCGCACACCGCTGCCGCCGCCAGCAGGATGGTCAGGACGACCGGACCGTTGCTGCGGCCGGGCTGCACGATGGCGGGCGCGGTCTGGGGGCCGGGCGTGGCCGTTTCGGACGCCTGCCGGTCGATGCCGGATCGGCTGCCGGTTTCTTCGGTGGATTGGACGTCTTGCATACGGTCACGCTCCGCTCGGGTTTGGCATGGGCTGCTGCGGTCCACAAGTCACTGTCGACGACCGGTTTCCAAGCCGGCGACAGGGGCGGCGCCGACGGTGCCGGGGGCATCGTCTTCCTGCAGCGTCGGCATGTGAAAAGGCGGTTCTTGATTCGAGTGTCCAGTAGTCCGCATATCTCATATCGGACAGGCTACCTCAATCAGGGTAAACGGAAAAGCGTTCACGGGAAATTTGCAGACTTGATCAGTGTTGAAACTTTTCGTTCTGAGTCAGAGTCTTATTGTTGTCTATCCGAGAAATTTTCATCAAAGGATGCGCTGGCTTATCAGTGGCAACATGTTAGGTTGAAAATGTAATCAGCGGTGATAACAAGGATTTTTGCGACTGATTCCTTGGAAAGTTACGGCTCTTAACAGTCTTCGCAGGGAAAGCCCTTCTCAAAGATTGCGCAGAATCATTGCTTATATTTCAGAACGTCGTATCCCAACATGGTCATTCATAATTCGTTAGGCTTCCTCGGGTCCAATGACGGCAGGCGAGGTTTGCGCGCCGGCCGGGGGAAGCTGGGTCCATATCCGGGACGGTCGTGCGTTCGCTGCTTCGTCGACCGGAACGGGCATCATCGAACGCCGGAATCTACATGCCGAATGTGTTTGGAACGGTGGATCGCACCATGGCGGGCCAAGACCAGCCTCATGTCGTCGGCTCCGCAAGGCTGGCGAAGGGACCCCGGCAGCGGGGCCGGAAGCGGCTCGGCCAGCCGGTAGCGCTCTTGCGGAGCGTGGGGCTGTCCCGCGCGGTGTCCTCTGCGGTTTCCGCCGCAATTCTTCTGGCATCGATGTCGGCGGCATCCGCCGCGGCCTGGAGCCGTCACGGAACGGAAGCGGAGGACGAGGCTGCCGTCAGGGTGCGGCGCCCGTCCGCCGCTCCGACCGCCGCCTCGTCCGCCGCTCCATCCGCTGATGGGGCTTGGCTTTCCGGCACCGGCCAATGGATCGGCTCGACCGCCTGCTCGGCGGCAAGCGCGGTGGTGAACACGGCAACCGCACCGGTCGCGGCGGTCGGCAGCTATATTTCCAGCGGATCGACCGCTCTCGGCCAATTCAGCTGGGAAGTAGCGTATATGTTCGGGGTCAACCGCACCCCGGTCAGCCAGGTCCATGTCGCGGACGCCGCGATGCCGGCGGCATCGGCGCAGGATCCTTCGGCACGGGAGGCTGGCCAGACCGCTCCCGCCGCGTCGCCATCCGTCCTGAATGCCGCGTTTCCGGCCGGCACCGTTGCTCCGCCCCCATCGCAACCGCTGTCGTCTGAACCGGTGCCGGACGCTGTCCCGCCGAAGCCCCCGGCCGCAACATCCGAACCGGCAACGCCGCCGGTGGCCGCCGTGGCCGACGCGGTGCCCACCGCGCCGCAACCTCGCGCGACGGACGCGAAGCTGCTGGCGTCGCTGGCGGTCGACAAGCCTCAGCGCAGGCCGGACGGCTCCTACTTCGTGCCGAAGCCGCTGCAACGGATGTTCGACATCCGCACGCACAGGGCCGACAGCGTGCGCACGCCGCTGACGGTCAAGCTGCCCGGCCGGATCGTTCCGGACCCGAACGCCCATGGTGATGTCGAGGCAAGCCTGCTCGGCCGCATCGAACCGCCGAAGACCGGCATGCCGGTCCTGGGGGAAACGGTGCGCAAGGGGCAGATCCTCGGCTATGTCGCGCCGGCCATCGGCGTCGTCGACCGCAGCCAGGTCCGGCGCGAGGTGGCACGGCTGACCAACGAGATCCGGATCACCGCCGAAAGCGTCGAGATCCTGAAGCAGTTCTGGTTCGTGCCCTTCCGCGACGGCAAGGTGATGCAGGCGGAGGTCCGGCTGGAAGGTCTGCGCCGCGAGCGGGAGGCCCTGCTGCCGATGCTTCAGACCCAGGAGGTGCTGCGGGCGGCCATCGACGGCGTGATCAGCGCGTCGACCGCCATCAACGGCCGCATCGTCCATCCCGGCGAAAAGATTTTTGAGATCGTCAACCCGCAGCGCCTGTGGATCGAGGCGGTCGCCGCCGACCCGGAGGTCGCCCGCGGCACGCAGCTGGTCCGCAATGCCAGCGCGGTGACGCCGGAGGGCGACGCGCTCGACCTGACCTTCATCGGCAGCGGGCTGGCGTTGCAGCAGCAGTCGGTGCCCCTGATGTTCCGGATCGAGAATCCGATGGAGGGTCTTCGGGTCGGCCGTCCGGTGACCGTCACGATTCGCAACGAGTCGAAGATGCGTGACGGTATCCCCATCGCCCGCGAGGCGGTGGTCAACGATTCGGGCGGGGCCGAGCAGGTCTGGGAACTGGTCGAGCCGGAGGTCTTCATGCCGCACACGGTCAAGACCGAGATGATCGATGGCCGCAGCGTGCTGATCTCCGCGGGATTGGAGCCGGGCGCCCGGATCGTCACCCATGGCGCCCGGCTGCTGTCGCAGTTCCAGTAGCGCCGCCTTTCCGCGTCCGCCCGGCGAAAGCCGCCTGGCCAAGACGATGCCCGGCCAAAACAATGAAAGCAGATACAGTGGAGGACGCCATGGAGTTTCGCAGCAGGACGGCAGACTGGCTCCGTTGCGCCGCCGCCGGCGCGGTGTCCGCCGTGCTGGCGGTGTGCCTTGCGGCGGGGATGACTGCCGGTTCCGCCGGGCGGGCGCTGGCCGACGAAGCGGGGGCGGCCGGGATCGCCGCGTCTCCGCGCGTCGCGATGGTCATGGATCTGGCCCGGACGACGGTGAGGGGGGCAGCCGCGGAACCGGTCAGCGTCGTGGTGATCGCCAACCAGAAGCGGCTGTTCGCCTTCGTCGACCGCTATGACAGCAGCGAGGCTTTGAGCGGAGCCGACCTGCGGATCGACACCCCGCGGCAAACGCTGGAGCTGAGCGAGGTTTCTCCCGGCATCTACCGCTCCGAACCCTACCTGCCGCCGGCCAGCGTCACGCCGCTGACGGTGAGGATGGCGCTGGCCGGGGCGACCGCGACCGGGGCCGCCGACCTGCTGTTGCCGCGACTGGCGGACACCGTCCCCGGCGCCGCATCCGCCCACCGGCCGATCGTCTGGGCGGGAGTGGCGGTCGCCCTGATCGTGGCCCTCCTGTGGATGTGGCAGCATCCGGTGGCCATCCGCCGCCGCTGGCCCGGCAAGGCAGCCTGACCCTTCGCAACCTCCAGCCTTCCGGCCGCCTTCGGAGACGCCCGTCGTCATGTTCACCTTTCTCGTCGGACTCAGCCTGCGCCAACGCCCCCTCGTCCTGATCGCGGCGCTGCTGATCACCGGCTGGGGCGTTCTGATCGCGCGGGACATGCCGATCGACCTGCTTCCCGACCTGCATCCGCCGATGGTGACGATCGTCACCGAGGCCGGCGGCTATGCGCCCGAGGAGGTCGAACAGCTCATCACCTATCCGATGGAGCTGGTGCTGAACGGCATGCCGGGGGTGTCGCGCATCCGCAGTTCGTCGAGCCCCGGCTTCTCGCTGATCTATGTCGAGTTCGTCTGGGGCACCGACCCCAACCGCAACCGGCAGCAGGTGACGGAACGGATCGGCATGGTGCGCGAGCGGCTGCCGGCCGGCGTCGTCCCGCATCTGGCGCCGATGTCGTCGGTGATGGGGCTGGCGATGCAGCTGGTGGTGCAGGCTCCCGGCATGGATCCGATGGCCCTGCGCGAGGTGGCCGACTGGACCGTCCGGCCCCGGCTGATGGCGGTGGAGGGGGTGTCGCAGGTCTATGTCGTCGGCGGCGACGTCCGGCAGTTCCGCTTCACCCCGAATCCGGTCGCCATGAACATGCTGGGGATCACGCTGACCCAGGTGGAACAGGCGCTGACCGCCTTCGGCGGCAACAGCAGCGGCGGCTTCAACGACCTCTACAACACCGAATTCATCATCCGCAACGTCGCCCGCAGCCGCAGCCTGGACGATCTGCGCAGCCTCGTGGTTGCCTTCCGCGACGGCCGCCCGGTGCTGCTGAGCCAGATCGGCGAGGTGAATTTCGCCGCTAAGGTGAAGCGCGGCGAGGGCAGCTTCAACGGCGAGCCGGCCGTGCTGATGGCGATCCTCAAGCACCCGAGCGCCAACAGCGTGGCGCTGGCGGAGCGGGTGGAGAACATGCTGGCGGAGCTGACGCCCTCGTTGCCCCGTGGTGTGCAGGCCGACCGCATCTCCTACAGCCAGGCCGACCTGATCAGCGCCTCCGTCGACAATGTCGAGGATGTGCTGCGCGACGCCATCGTCATCGTCGCCGTCGTGCTGGCCGCCTTCCTGTGGAGCGCGCGCACCACCGCCATCTCGCTGCTGGCGATTCCGGTGTCGCTGATTCTCACCATCATCACGCTGAAGCTGATGGGGTCCACCATCAACACGATGACGCTGGGCGGCATCGCCATCGGCATCGGCCAGCTGGTGGACGATTCGGTGGTCTATGTCGAGAACACGCTGCGGCGGCTGGGCGACAACCGGCGGCGCCACCGGCCGCTGGAGGTGATCGAGGTCATCATGCGCGCCTCGCAGGAGGTGCGGTCGGGCATCATCTACGCCACCGCGATTATCCTGCTGGTCTTCCTGCCGCTGTTCGCCCTGCCGGGGGAGCAGGGGCGGCTGTTCGGCCCGCTCGGCATCGCCTACATCGTGTCCATCTTCGCCAGCCTCCTGGTGTCGCTGACGGTGACGCCGGCGCTCTGCGCCTATCTGCTGCCCAACATGAAGCATCTGGAGGAGTCGCATGACGGCCGGCTGATCCGCTGGCTGAAGCGGCTGAACGGCCGGGCGCTCGGCTGGGCGCTCGACAATCCCCGGGCGCTGCTGGCCGCCGCCGCCGGGCTGGTGGTGCTGTCGGCGCTGGTCCTGCCGCTGCTGCCGCGCTCCTTCCTTCCTCCCTTCAACGAGGGAACGCTGTATGTCCAGCTGTTGAACCGGCCCGGCATCTCGCTTGCCGAATCGAGCCGGGTCGGGGCGATGGCGGAACAGATCATCCTGCAGGTGCCCGAGGTGGTGAGCGTCGCCCGCCGCACCGGCCGCAACGAGGATGACGAGGACGCCGATCCCGTGAACAGCAGCGAGTTCCCGATCCGCGTCCGGCTGGATGGCCGCAGCCGCGCTGAGGTGATCGAGGATCTGCGCGACCGCCTGTCGGTGCTGCCGGTCGATCTGACCGTGACACAGTTCCTGACCTCGCGCATGGAGGTGGCGCAGAACGGCGTGCGCGGCGCCATCGTCATGAAGATCTTCGGCGAGGATCTGGCCACGCTGCGCATGCTGGCGGGCCGCTTCCGGGAGAAGTTCGACGGGATTCCGGGGCTGCGCGACCTGCTGGTCGAGCAGCAGGTCCAGGTTCCCCAGATCCGCATCACGCTGGATTACGAGCGGGCCAAGCTGTTCGGCGTGACGCCGGCACAGCTGGCGCAGGCGCTGGAAAGCCTGTCGAACGGCCGGACGGTGTCGCAGGTGATCGACGGCGGCAAGCGCTTCGACGTGGTGCTGCGCCTGTCGGATGCCGACCGCACGCCGGAAACCCTGGCCCAGATGCGGATGGAAACCCCGGCCGGCTATGTGCCGCTGTCCTCCGTCGCCACCATCGTGAACGCCGCCGGACCCAACCAGATCATGCGCGAAGCGGGCATGCGCCGGATCGTGCTGACCGCCAACACCGACGGGTCCGACATGTCGGCCATCGTCGCGCAGATGCGGGCGACGATCGCCGCCACACCCTTGCCGTCCGGCTACAACACGCTGCTGGAGGGCAGCTTCCGCCAGGAGGAGGAAAGCCGTCCGGTGATGGCCGGGCTGTGTGCGGTTTCCATCGCCCTGGTGTTCCTGGTCCTGTACCAGCGCTACCGCTCGGTGGTGCTGAGCCTGATCGTGATGGCGAACATTCCGCTCGCCCTGATCGGCTGTGTCGCCGCCCTGGTCGTTTTCGGCCAGGATCTGAGCCTTGCCGCCATGATCGGCTTCATCGCGGTGACCGGCGTCGCGGTGCGCAACGGCGTGCTCAAGATCAGCCATTTCATCAATCTCGCCCTGCATGAGGGGGTTCCGACCGGCCGGGTGCTGATCATGCGCGGCTGCGAGGAGCGGCTGACGCCGGTGCTGATGACGGCGCTGTCCGCCGGGCTGGCACTGATCCCGCTGCTGTTCTCGTCCGACATGCCGGGGACGGAAATCCTGCATCCGGTGGCGGTCGCCATCTTCGGCGGGCTGATCAGCTCCACCCTGCTGGACACCCTGACCACCCCGGTGCTGTTCCAGTGCTTCGGCCAGGAGGCGCTGGAACGGTTGCGGGTGGTGGCCGAGGGCGACCTCGCCAGCGAGACCTTCTGACCCGAGACCTTCTGACCCGCGAGGAGACAGCATCATGGAGCCGACCTCCCTGACCGTCCTGGTCGTCACCGCGTCGCTGCTTGGCGGCGTCGCCATGGACGTGGGCATGAACACGCTCCAGAACTGGTACGACACCTTTTATCAGGACGCCTTCTGGAGCAGCCGGAAGGTCAGCCCGGAGCTGGAGGCCCAGCTCGCCCGCGAAGAGGCGGAGATCGACCGGCTGATCAGGGCCAGTGACTTTGTGAACGAGGAAAGCGCGAAACCATGAATTCGACCCGTCCGGCTCTTCGTCCGCTTCCCCAGGACGCCTTGGCCCTGGCCGCCTTGGCCCTGTTCCTCCTGGCCTCGCCGCCGACGGCCGGGGCGCAGAGCGCGCGTGACACGCCGCCGGCGCAGGTGACGCCGCTGGACGGGGACTTCGTGGCGACCGCGCGGATCAATGTGCGCGAGCAGCCCTCGGCGAAGGCGGCGCGCATCGAGCTGGTCGATGGCGGAAGCCGCCTGCGGGTGACCGGCAAGGTGGCCGACGCCCCCTGGTACAGCGTGGTGACGCAGAGCGGCCGGACCGGTTTCGTCTCGGCCGACCTGCTGCGCGCGGCTGCTCCGGCGGCCGGCGGCGCCTCCGGCCCGGCAAACGCCCCGGTTCCGGTCTCCACGCCGGTTGCCGCTGCCGCGGCGTCCACTCCCGCGCCGGCACCCGCCGATCCGGCCCTGCTGGAGCGGCTTGACAAACTCCAGGCCCGGCTCGACGAGATCGAGCGGAAGCTGGCGGCGATGCCCGACCTCCAGGCCCTCGCGGAACGCGGTAGCGGAGATGCGTCTCGGATGGAGACGCTGAACGCCACCATCGAGATGGCGAAGGGAATGATGGAGACCCTGTCCGCATTGCAGGAACAGGCATCGACCCGGCTGAGCGCGGAGCGTGAGGAGTTCGGAAAATTCAGCGACCGTCTGAAGTCGGTCGAAGAGGACATGCAGCCGGCCGTCGAGTGGGTCAAGCAGTGGAAGGACAAGGCCCCGCCGCTGGCGGAGGAGGCGAAGGGATGGTTCTCGACCGCCACCGGGGCCGTTTATGGCTGGATCGGCGCCTGGTTGCCATGGGGCGGGCGGGCGTCATGACACCTGTCGCCCCGGCGTTGCCGGCAGGCGCATGAAGCAGGGACTCCCCCGGCCGGCAGGCCGCCGGCCGGGGCAGTGTGCGTCAGGCGGTGCGGTCCTGGGACAGGTTCAGCTCCCCGATCATGGTCTGGCGCATGACGAATTTCTGGATCTTGCCGGTGACGGTCATCGGGAATTCTTCGACGAAGCGGATGTATTTCGGGATCTTGTAATGGGCGATGTTGCCCTGGCAGAAGGCGGTCACCTGCTGTTCGGTAAGCGCCGTTCCCGGCTTCGGCCGGATCCAGGCGCAGAGCTGTTCGCCGTATTGCTGGTCGGGAACGCCGAACACCTGCACGTCGGCGATGTCGGGGTGGGTGTAGAGGAACTCCTCCACCTCGCGGGGATAGATGTTCTCGCCGCCGCGGATCACCAGATCCTTCAGCCGGCCGACGATGTTGCAGTAGCCCTCCCCGTCGATGGTGGCGAGGTCGCCGGTGTGCATCCAGCCGGCTTCGTCGATGGCCCTGGCGGTCTGCTCGGCGTCGCCCCAATAGCCGCGCATCACCGAATAGCCGCGGGTCAGCAGTTCCCCTGGCGTGCCCGGCGGGACGATGCGCCCCTCCGCATCGACGATCTTCACCTCCAGATGCGGCTGGATGCGCCCGACGGTGGAGACGCGCCGTTCGAGCGGATCGTCGGTGGAGCTTTGGAAGCTGACCGGACTGGTCTCGGTCATGCCGTAGGCGATGGTGATCTCGCGCTGGTTCATTTCGGAGACCACGCGCTTCATCACCTCGATCGGGCAGGGCGAGCCGGCCATGATGCCGGTGCGCAGGCTCGACAGGTCGTAGCGCGCGAAGTCGGGATGGTCGAGCAGGGCGATGAACATGGTCGGCACGCCGTGCAGCCCGGTGCAGCGCTCTTCCTGCACCGCGCTCAGCACGGCGACGGGGTCGAAGCCCTCGCCCGGAATCACCATGCAGGCCCGGTGGGTGACGCAGGCGAGGTTGCCCAGCACCATGCCGAAGCAATGATAGAAGGGGACCGGGATGCACAGCCGGTCCTGTTCGGTCAGGCGCATCGCCTCGCCGACGGAAAAGCCGTTGTTCAGGATGTTGTGGTGGGTCAGCGTTGCGCCCTTCGGGCTGCCGGTGGTGCCGCTGGTGAACTGGATGTTCACCGGATCGTCGAATTGCAGGATGCCGGCCAGCCGTCCCAGCTCCGCCACGTCGGCCGGGCGGGCCAGCGCCGGCAGGTCGTCGAAATTCAGCATGCCCGGCGTCTTCTCCGCCCCCAGGCGGATCAGGTGGCGCAAGGTCGGCAGCCGTTGCAGCGACAGGGGCTTGTCGGCGGCCGCCTGCGCCAGTTCCGGCGCCAGCTTGGCCATCATGCCGAGATAGTCGCTGGACTTGAAGGATGGCGACAGGATCAGGGCGGCGCAGCCGACCTTGTTGATGGCGTATTCCAGCTCGTGCAGGCGGTAGGCCGGGTTGATGTTGACCAGGATGAGCCCGGCCTTGGCGGTGGCGAACTGGGTCACCACCCATTCGGCGTTGTTCTGCGACCAGATGCCGATGCGCTCGCCCGGCTTCAGCCCCAGCGCCACCAGCCCCGCCGCCGTCCGGTCGACGGTGCGCTTGAAATCCGCATAGGTCCAGCGGACGTCCTGGTGCCGGACGATCAGGGCGGGCCGGTCGGGGGACAGCGCCGCCATGCGGTCGAGATGCGCGCCGATGGTCTCGCCCAGCAACGGGGTGTTGCTTACACCGTGAACATAGCTCTGGGTCAGCGACGTGGTGTCCGTACTCAAGGCTGCTTTCCTTCCCCGGATGATCAGTGGACCATGGTCTTATGGACCGGCGGTCCTTTATGGGCACCGCCCCCGGCGGGAGCTGTGCGCTCCCCCTACTGAACCCGTGCCGAGGCGGTCTGTCGATCCCCCGTTCGGCTAGTCGGCCCGGTCGACGGGAGACCGAGGCGTCACGCCAGGAAGCGCCTGGGGCGGGATGTGACAAGCCTGAATTTGAGACGGTACAGGAAGCTGTTAAATCCACTTTGATGATGCGAAATGGAAAGACCAGACTTCACTGGTTCCTGCAATCGCGAGGCCCGCGGACCGATGCGTGTTCATGCAACGGTCCGGAGACTTCGGCGGGCCGGCTGCCAGGGAGTGCTCGTCCGGAGCCTCAGAATGCCAGACGGGTGTCCAGCATCAGGATGTGCGCGCGGTCGGTCAGGTCGCCGCCGCTGGCCGCAGCGCCCGACAGGGTCGAGCGGACATAATCATACTCCAGCCCGGTGGTCAGGCCGGGGGCGACGGTCCAGGTGACGCCGCCCTGCCAGACGTCGGCCTTGGCCGGCGTCGTCATGGTCGCCATGTCGTTGCCCAGCGCGCGCATGTAGTTGGCGGCGAACAGCAGCGGGCCGCTGGTGTATTGGGCGCCGACGATCAGGTTCTGCTGGTCGCGCGACTGCGCGGTCCCCTTGGCATAGCCGCTGTCGCCGCTGTAGGCGTAGCTGACGCCGACCTTCGCCGGCCCATAGCCGACATTGACGCCGACATGGAACGAGTTCAGATCCTCGAAGGACTGGCTGGCGATGCCGTCGCTCTGCCGCACCGCCTTGCCGGTCTGGTAGAAGGCGCTGGCCTCCACCGTCACGTCGCCGAAGGCGTTCTGGAAGGCGGCACCCGCTTCGACCACGTCGCGGAAGGCGAGCGCATCGCCCAGCGCATCCACCTTGCGGCGGTTGATCGACGTGTTGGAATCGCCGGTGCGCGGGGTGTAGGACACCGCGGCCTGCAAACCGCCGAAGCTGGGGCTGATGTAGATGAACTTGGTCCCGGTGTCGTAGGACACCAGCGTGCGCAGGCTGGTCGCCGCCAGGGGCAGGGCGGCGTAGGTCGACGAGCCGTGGAGGAACAGGATGCCGTTGCTGTCCGGGCTGCCGGCGATGCCCTCGGTGTTGGGGCCGATCATGCCGTATTCGTCGGACAGCCCGTTGATGACGCCGGCCTGGATGGTGCCGAAGGACCCGTTGGCGAAGAGGAAGGCACGGTCGTTCTCCACCGTCCGGCTCGACACCGAGGGGTCGCCGTTGCCGGAGACCAGACGCAGCCGGGCGCCATAGGTCAGCCCGTTGTCGGTGGTGGCCGACGGGGTGACGGTCAGGCGCAGGCGGTTGGAGAATTCGGTCGAGCGCAGCCCGTCGTCCTGCTTCTGGCTGACATAGGCGCCCTGGAAATAGGCGTCGCCGCCGATGGTCAGGCTGAACTCGGCCTCGGCCAGGGCCGGGGCGGCCTGAAGCGCGACGACAACGGCCGCGGCGGCGGTGCCGGCCAGGGATGCGGTGCGGAGAATGGAGATCTGGGACATCGGGCGCATCGGGATGGTCATTCCGGGAAAGGGCGGCAGGCGTCAGGCCGTCTGGGCAATGGGGAACCAGCGGCGGCCGAACGGGGTGAGGTTGTCGTCGGTCAGGCGGGCAAGGCAGAGGATTTCGACGCTGTCGGCCCAGCGCGGGTTGATGTCGCGGAACTGGGCGACCGCCGGGCTGTCGAGCTTGGCCTCGCTGATGGCGCGGGCCTCCTCCGTCAGGCCGTAGCCCTGCCATTTCCAGTCGACGGTGCCGGTTTCCGCGTCATAATACTGGGCGAAGCATTCGCGGCCGATATGGTCGCGCAAGGCGCGGTCGAGGTCGTCGAGCGTCCGGTCCGCATTGGGCGTGTGGCGGAGGAACAGCATCGGCATGTAGCGGTAGGAGCGGTAGCCGACGGCGCTGTAGCTCCAATACCAGAGCCGCCTCGACCGGTCGGCGCGCGCCCGCCCGACCATTTCGGCGACCATGGAACGCACCAGCCCGTTCGAGCCCCAGAAGCGCCGTTCCAGGATGCAGTGGGCGGTGTGGAAGGCGCCGACGGCGGTGCCGGCGATCTCCGCCTCCTGGCGGTAGACCGTCGCGAAGCCGACCAACTCGCCGGTCTCCGGATCCTCCTGCAGGACGCAGTGGTCGAGGTCGCCTAGCTCCTCGTTGAAATACTCCTCGCCGTACCCCTCGAACCAGACGCTGAGCAGGGCGAACATCACCGCCCGCCGCTCAGGCGTCAGGGCGGCGGGTTCGACGATGCTGGTCCGTAAGGGGTGATGCGACGCGCGCGGCGTCATGCCGGCGCCCCAGGAAAATCGCTGGAGGGCAGATCGCTGGCGGACAGATAGCTGGCTGCACCGGCGTCGCGGACATCGGCGCAAATGTCCTCGTAGTTGCAGGTGATCTCCTCGCCGGCGGCGATGGCGCGGCGGGTGACGAAGACCCGCCAGTCGGCGGGGTCGGCCCGGCCGATGGACGGCTCGTCGTCATGGTTGAGGAAGCGGGCGTCGTCGCCGGGTAGCAGGACGCCGACCCCGTCGATCACGCAGCCGTGGAAATCCACCAGCCGGGAAAGCTGGGGGAACTCGTCCAGCAGCGCGTCGTCGGAGGCGAAGAGGCGGTCGATGCGGGCATCGAACCGCCACACCGGCACGCCGGCCGCGACCGGCTCCTCGGCGAAGAGACCCAGCCCGTGGATCGGGCTGGATGCAAGGCGGGTGGGGATGAGGAGCGGCATGGCGTTTCGTTCCGGCGGACCCGTTGGTGCGTCAGGCGGCGGCGTTGGCGGGAGCCAGCGATTCGTCGAACTCGAAGCTGGCGGCGTCGTCGACGAACTGCTCCTCGACGGTCGTGCGCGGCTGCTGCAGGCAGACGCCGATGTAGTCGGCGAAGCGCGGCGGCGGGGCGAAGCCTTCGGCCAGCAGGCGGCTGTTGTCGAAGGCGATGTCCTGGGCGGTGAAGCGGTGGTACTTGCGGCCACCGGCGGCCATCGTCCGGTGCAGGATGTCGCGCTGCGGGAATGCCAGGCGATAGGCCCGGTCGAAGGGCTTCCAGCCTTCCGGACCCTTCGGGTCGAAGAAGCTGTAGGGGCGGGTGCCCTCATGGCCGTGGTTGGCGAAGGCTTCCTCGAAATCGACCCAGGTGGTCCGGCTGCCGAGGCCGGCGGAGATGTGGTAGAGGTTGTGCTTCAGGTCGGGCTTGCGCAGCAGGTCGTGCAGGCGGGCCGACGCCCAGTCGACGGGGACGATGTCGATGAAACCGTCGGGCGAGCAGGGCAGGATGCCGGTGCGGTCGACCAGACGGAAGAACCAGAAGATGCTGGCGCTGGGACGCACGCCCAGCTGGGTGTGGCCGACGACGATGGACGGGCGGCAGACGACGATCGGCAGGTCGGGGAAGCCGGCGGCCAGGGCGCGCTCGGCGGCGGCCTTGCTGCGGGTGTACTCGACGATGTGGGGCGTGTCGTGGCCGGGGGCCGGGGCCTCGCTCACCATCTCCAGCCACGGCGTCTCGCCGCAGCAGAAGGCGGTGCCGATGTGCAGGAAGCGCTGGAGATGCTTCATCCGGCGGGCGCGGGCGGCGAGCGCCAGCGTGCCGTCGACATTGATCTGCCAGACCGAATGGCGGCTGTCGAAGGAGGTGTCGGCGGCGACATGGACGATGTGGGTCACCGCGTCCAGCCGCGGGTCGGTGCTGGTCGCCAGCGATTGCAGGTCGCCCGGCAGAATCTGGCACAGGCCGGCATAGGCCTCGGCCGTGGCGCGGTCGACGCAGCGCGCGAGGTTGGAGGCGAGGCGGGCGCGGCAGGCGGCCTCGTCGGCGCCGCGGATCAGCAGAAGGCAGTCCGCCGCGGACCCGTTCTGCACGGCGTCGAGGTAGAAGGAACCGCCGAGAAAGCCTGTGCCGCCGGTGAGAAGGATCATGGTGTGCCTCTGTCTCGCGTCTGGGTGATGGGGGCAGGGGAGGGGGATAGGGAGGGGGAAAGGGATGGACCTGTCTCAGGAAGAGACGGGAAGAAGGTCGGGGGCGGGAATGCCGCCCGCGGGAACCGTGGCGATGAGCTGGCGGATGCCGCCGCGGTCGACCTGCAACTGCACGTCGGCCGCGTCGAAATAGGCGTCGTCGTGGGTCACCGCGACCACGGTGATGCCGCGCGCCTTCATCCAGGGAATGATCTCGCGGTAGAACTTGCGCCGGAAATAGGGCGACTGGTCGGCCGCCCATTCGTCCAGCACCAGCACCGGCTTGCGCTCCAGCAGGGCGGCGATCAGGGCGAGCCGCTTCTTCTGGCCCTGCGACAGATCGACGGTGGTGAAGGCGCGGCCGTCGATGGCAACTTTGTCGGACATCTCCAGCAGGTCGAGAAGCTCTTCGGCGAAGCCGTCGTCGAGCGTCGTTGCACCATAGAGCTGGCGGGTCACATGGCTGTCGGAGAAGACCACCGCGAAGCGGTCGCGGTGGGCGGCAAGGCCGTCCGGCCCGACCGTCACGCCGTCGACCGACAGGCTGCCGCGCTGGATCGGATAGAGGCCCAGCAGCATGTGGATCAGCGTGCTCTTGCCGGCACCGTTGTGGCCGGTGATGAAGACGACGCTGCCGCGCTCGACCGTCATGTCAACCGGGCCGACGGTGAAGGAGCCCGTGCCGTCCCTCCCGGCATGGCGGAAGGTGGCGCCCTCCAGCGCGATGGTGGAGAAGGGATCCTCCATGCCGCTGCCGCGGCCCGGAGCGATCGCCTGAGGCGCCGCCTTCAGTTCCGCCTCCACCGCCAGATAGGATCGGGCGGCGGTCTCGGCACTGATGTAGGAGGGGTAGGAGGCGACGATGGTGATGACCGGATAGGCGATGAAGGCGGCGGCATGGCCGGCCAGGATGACCGTGGCGATGTCGGTGTTGGTGACCGCCGGCAGCAGGAAGATGATCCCGGCCAGTGCGGCGTAATAGGTCAGCTCGCTGATGGTGAAATAGTGGCTGTACTCCGCGCCGAAGCGGTGGCGTTCCTTGCGCAGGGCTTCGGCGCAGGAGGTCGCGTCGGCCAGCGCGTTGGCGGCGCGGCGGCGGTTCAGCTTGCATTCGCGCAAGGTCTGCAGGATGTGGTCCGACCGCTCCGACAGGGCGCCTTCGGCCTCGTGGATCGTCTCCGACATCAGTTCCAGCCGGATGACGGAACGTCCGATCAGGATGCCGCCGACCACCAGGAAGCAGAGCACGATCAGCACCGCCGCACCCGACAGGGTGGAGAGATACAGCAGGCACAGCAGGATGGCGGCGACCGACTGGAAGCTGATGACCAGTGTCGGAACCGCCTGGGCCAGCATCTGCAACTCCCCACCCGCCACCTGGGCGAGGCGGGAGGAGCCGACCGCCATCGCGTCCGGCAGGTCGGCGGCCACGGCCCGGCGCAGCAGGTCGACGCGCAGGGTGGCGAGTGCTGCCTGCATGCGCTTGGACGCCGCGTTCATCATCCAGCCCTGGGCGATCCGCCACAGGAAGGCCGACAGCAGGAAGACGATCAGCAGACGTTGCAGCCCCTCCGGATCGTCCAGCGCCAGCAGCGCGTCGTTCAGCGAGGTCAGCAGGGCGAGGTTGAGCGCCGCCGCCAGCACCGCCAGCAGAAGCAGCGGCTGCATGTTGCGCAGCGCCTCGCGTCTCAGAATGCGCCAGAGATCCATCGCCGCCTCACTTCGACTGGATCATGTCGAGGAGCTTGGACGGCGACACCTTCGACAGGATCGGCGCCGAGGCCGCGGTCTTGGAGCCGTCCTTCGCCGGTTCCGGCTTGGCGGCGGGGGCAGGGGCCGCCGGATGCGCGGTTGCCGGCGCGGACTCGCCGCCGGTGTTCAGGCTGGGCATCTGACCGATGGGGGTCTGGCCCGGCGTTCCCTCTCCGCTCAGCGACGGCAGCTGCGAGACCGGCGGCACGGCGGTGCTGGTGGGCACCGAGGTCAGCTTGGCGTTCGGCGATGCCGGCGGCGCGCCCGGCGCGGCGGCGGTTGCGCCCGGTGCCGGCAGGGGGTTCTGGTTGGAGGCGGCGTCGAGGATCAGCGGGAGCCCGCCGCTGGCGGCGTTGCCGATCACGACGATCTTCGCGTTGGGCGAATGGGCCAGCTCCAGCGTCGCCTCGATGCCGCGCCAGCGCAGGTAATTCTCGGTCAGGTTGGCCTGCACGGTTTCCTGGAAGGCGCGGATGCCCTGACCTTCCAGCTGCTTGCGCTGGCTCTCGAACAGCTCGCGCTGGAGGCGGAACTGGTATTCCTGCGCCGCCTGATCCTGCTGAATCTTGCGTTCGATCGACGCCATGATCGCTTCGGGCAGGGCGACGTTGCGGATCAGGATGTCCTGGATCAGCAGATAACCGGTCTTGGTCCGCCCGTCCGGCTTCGGCACATTCTCGGCGCCGATCAGCTGGGCGTACATCACGCGGTCGGCGACCTGCTCGTAGGTCTCCGTCTGCACCCGCAGGCGGCGGTGGGCATAGAGTTCGTCCGCCTTGAAGCGCGACACGATCTCGCGCGAGACGGACCCGACCTCCGGCACCAGCAGGACTTCCAGATACCGCGGGCCGACGTTCTTGTGCAGGGCGGCCAGCATTTCCGCATAGGGGCGGTAGCGGACCGTGATCTCGATGCTGACGTTCAGGCCGTCGTTGGCGATGGCCGAATAGGAGCGGGTGTCCTCCTGCAGGCGCAGGTCGTAGACCTCGATCTTGTCCCAGGGGAAGATGACATGCACGCCTTCGGCGAGCGCCGGACCCATCTGGGTGCCTTCGTGGAACCGCTTCCACAGCACGCCGCCATGGCCGGCGGGGATGAAGACGACGATGGACGGAGCGAAATAGAGGAAGATCAGGATGCCGACCAGCAGCGTGCACAGCAGGGAGCGGCGGTGTTCGTCGTACCAGTGGGCCAGCAGCGCACGCAGGCGCGACTTCGGCTTCGGCAGCGCATCGGCATCGTCGATGGTGAAGGCCTGGTCAGCCATATCACGCGGTCTCCTGCAAGCAAGCCATGGCGGGGTCCGAAGCGGACCCCATGTCGGGTCGGGACGCGGCCGTCGCGGCCGGCATGTCCGTTGACCCGTCGATTGTTTCGGTGTTCGTCGTCTGGCCGCCGGTCATCCGGCCATTGGTCATCCGGATGACGACGTCGCAGACCGACGAGACATCGCCGTCGTGCGACACGAAGATCACGGTGCGGCCGAGAGCCCGCAGCTTGCCGATGATCTCGTTGGTGAAGCGGGTGCGGAATTCGGCATCCTGGTCGGATGTCCATTCGTCGAGGATGACGACCGGCCGGCCCTCCGCCACCGCGACCGCCAGGGCGACGCGGCGGCGCTGCCCCTTCGACAGGTCGCGGTTCAGCAGCCCGTTGCCGGTGTCCGGAACCAGATGGTCGATCTTCAGATAGGCCAGCATCTCGCGGAACAGCTCGGCATCGAAGCCGGGCCCCTGCGGCAGCCGGGTGAACAGGTGATGGTCCTGGAACACGGCGCAGAACAGGTCGCGGTAGGCCTCCAGCCGGTCGGTCTCCACCGGCTGCCCGTCGAGCAGCACCTGACCCTCGTCGGGGCGGAACAGCAGCGGGATGACGCGCAGCAGGGTGGACTTGCCCGACCCGTTGGAGCCGACGATGCCGACCACGCTGCCCGCCGGGATGGTCAGGTCGATGGGACCGATCACGAAGGGTTCCGGCCGCAGCCCGGCACGATAGGCGAAGCTGACGCCGCGCAGCTCGATGCTGGAGAAGCGGCGCGGGGCGCGGGCGGTGCGCGACGGCTCGTATTCCAGGGCCGGCATGGTGCCGAGCAGGGCCGTCAGCTGCGCCGCCGCATCCTCCGCCGCGACATAGTCGGGAACGGCGTTGAGGAACTTCGACAGCGGGCGAGCCAGGAACAGGATGACCGAGGTGACCAGCGGCAGCTCGGACACCGACATCGCGCCCATGCGCGGGAAGATGAAGACGAAGACCGCCGAGAAGCCGATGATGATCGTCGCGATCCAGGAGAACAGCTCGCCCAGATTGCGGCCGTGGCGGCGCTTCAGCTCCTCCCAGCGGGCAACGTCGGCCTCCACCGCCTGGGACAGCTCGTCGCGGCGCGCCTTGCCAAGCTTGACCTCGGCATTGCCGCCGACCAGCTCGGAGAAGCCCTGGAGCATCCGAAGCTCGGACTCCTTGGCGTCGCCAAGCAGCGAGCGGGTCCGCTGCGCCTCGCGCACGTACCAGCCGCCGACCAGCAGTGCGGCCACCAGCAGCAGCGTGGCGCCGACGGTGGAGAGGGTCCACAGGTAGAGGTAGGCGACCGCCGCCACCAGCATCATGTTGGCGGCGATGGACAGGTTGGGCAGCAATGCTGCGATGCGCTCCAGATGGTGGTTGCCGAGATCGAAGGACCGCTTGGCCTGCAAATCCAGGATGTCGGCGTGGCCGCCCAGCGTGACATGGCGGAGGAAGCGCCGCCGCACCTCGGCCAGCGCGCTGAAGGCGGTCGTCAGCGTCAGCGCGACGAAGCGCTTGGCAAACGCGTAGGAGACCAGCAGCGACAGGCAGAAGATCAGGAAGGGGGTGTCCAGCACCTCGCCGCGCATCCAGCCGCTCAGCTCCGCGCTGAGGCTCATCAGGCTGATGAGATTGGCGGTGGCGGCGACGCAGCCGGTGACGACCAGCCGGGTCAGGATGCTGCGGTCGGCAAGGCCGATCAGCGGCAGCAGCGAGGACGGCGGCCGGCTGGGAGGGGGCCGGTTGGAAGAGGAAGTGCGCTTGGCCATCGTCCGGTCACTCCGCCAGCCAGCCGTCGAGGATGCGGGCGATGGTTCCGTTGTCGCGCAGCTTGACGAAGGCGGCTTGCAGCCGTTCCGCCTTTTCCTTGCGCGCCTTGGGCAGGGCGATGTAGCGGGGGATCAGCCCGACCGGCTTGGGCAGCACGCGCACGTCCTTCAGCCGGCCGTCCTGCTTGGCCATGTAGTTCAGCACATGCAGGTCGCCGACGATCACGTCCACCCGGCCGAGGATCAGACGGCGGAAATTCACCACGTTGCTGCTCGACGCCACCTTCTCCAGATATGTCGCCGCATCGAAGTCGGCGGCATAGGAGAAGCCGTCGACCACGCCGATGCGGTAGGAGGTCAGAATCCTCCAGCCGGTCGAAGGTGATGGCGGAGTCCTTGCGCACCATGAACACGGTCGTTCCGGTGCGGAACGGGCCGATCATATTGTACTGCGCGAAGCGGGTCGGCGACGCGATGAACTGGAAGCCGATGTCCGCGCTGTTCTCGTCCATCGACTGGACCACCTCCGTCCAGGACAGCGGGCGATGGACCGGGGTGACGTTGAGTTCCTTCAGCAGCGCGTTGACGATCTCGGTGTCGATGCCGGTGCGGTTGCCGTTGAAGGAGTAATTGTAGGGCGGGAAATGGTCCTCCGACGCGACGGTCCAATATTCGGCTCGGGCCGGAGAGCACAGCACGAGCAGCGCCAGCAGGGCCAGCAGCAGGGCCGGCAATCGCCGAGGCGCGACGGGAGGGAGCATGGTCATGGCTGCGGTCACGCCTTGGCCATCTTCTTGCGGCGGCCGGTGAGCAGGATCATGACGAGGAGGGCGCCGGGCGGCGTCAGAACCACCGCCAGGAAGGCGTAAAGCAGGAAGCCGCCGCGGCGGCCGATCCCCAGAAACCCGACCAGCAGGCAGAGACCGATATAGATCAGCTCGAACACGGCGATGCTTCCTTCTTTGCCCGGCGTTCAGGCGTCAGCCGGCCTTCTGGACCGGCTGCTCGTCCATTTGCGGTGCGGCGGCCGGAGCGTCGGCGGCGGCCTCACCCTTGGCGGCCTCGAACTCCTTGCGGAAATACTCGCGCATCGCATCGATGTCGAAATCCAGCAGCGTGCCGCCGGTCTCGAAATGCTGGGCGAACACCTGGCCCAGGGCCCGGGTCGCCGCCAGCGACAGCGCCGGCATCACCGCCACGCCGAGCGCGGTGCCGATGAAGGGGACGGCCTTGACGGCGGAGCCCAGGACGCTGGAGCTGAGAGCCCCCGGCATGACGCCGCCCAGCAGGGCGCCGACGATGGCGCGGGTCCGCTCCTGCGCAAACTCGACTCCATAGAGCTTGGCAAGCTTGTGGACGAGGTTCAGCTGCGCCGCGCTGACGGCGGCGACGTCGGCGCCCGGAACGGGGATCAGCCCGAAGGCGCCCGAGGCGTAGCTGTGATACTTGATCAGGTCCTGGGCGCGCTTCTTACGGTCTACCATGATCCGAAGCCTTTCTCGGGTCGGAAAGAGTTGATCTGTGGTGGAAGTCACGGCATCAACCACACGTTTCCGTCCAGTTGACACCGCCCGGCCGAGCCTTCCGGTGGAAGCTGGTGGCCGATCGTCAATTGCAGTCACGGCGATTGACAAACGAAAGGCGTTGGCTGCTCGCGGCAGCCATAAAATTAGTTAATGATGATTAGATCGTAAGCTTGGCAGGAAATACCTGCCGGTTGGTCTATATAGGATAGTTTGTTGATACAGTTTTATTGATTAAAAACATGTTAAGTCACTGTTGGGGTTATTAAGATTTTTGGAGGGACATGGATCGGCTTGTCGCGATATGTGACCAAAGATATCATTAGCCTTTCCTGTGATTAGCGCCTCGCTCTACTTTGAAGGGAAACGGGACGGCAGGTCCAAGGCCTTCACCGGCAAGTTCGACCGCGACCCGGCGGCAATTGACGCCGTCATGAACAGGACCGTATCGCGCACCGGTTCGCCGCCGATGGTCTGGGTCGGCAGGACGATGCGCAGCAGGGCGCCGTCGCCGTTCGCGGACGACGCGCGCCCCTTCAACAGCCGCAGCAATGCCCAGGGGCCGCGCTCGACCAGCGTCAGCGTATCGCCGGCCGCGGCTTCCGCTTCGCTCGCCATGGCGTTCTTCGGGCGATAGGGCGAACCGGCGGCCCAGCGGAAGCTGAGGAGCAGCGGTTGCCCCGCTTTCCAGACCAGCGGGTCGGAACCGGCGGACGCGCCGACCGCACTGGTCCCCGACCGCACCGACCAGTCGATGATGTGCTCCGCCCCCAGTTCCTGCGCCCGGTTGGTGCCGTAGCTGAAGCGGACACTGACCGGCGCGGACCGGGAGACCGCATCGAACAGGGGGCGCACCGCCTCCATCTTCTCCAGGAAGGCCGCGACTTCGGGCGTCGCCGTCCTCATGACGGCCGCCCGGTTCTCGTCGAGCTGCTCATAGAAGCGGCGGACATCCTTGGGATCGGCATCCGGCGCGCCGCGGGCAAGGTCGGGGCGGACGAAGGGGAAGCGTCCGGCCAGCGATTGGGAGAATACGGCATCGAGCTTCGCCACCGCCGCCTCGGGAGCAGGCGCCGCAGGCGTCGCCGGTTCCGCGGGAAGGATTGGAAGGGACGGCAATGGCGGCAGCGGGGGCAGCCGGGCCGGCGGGGAAGCCTCGTAGGGCGCAGGCGGCGGGCTGGCGACCGCAACCTGCTTGGGCGGTGCGGCAACGGGCTCGGGAGCCGGCACAGGAGCGGCCACACGAGCAGGCAGTGCGGGGCGCTGCTCGACGACCGCCGCCGCCGGAGCGGGAGCCGCGGGCTTGCTTTCGGAAGCGGCGGCTTTGGCCGGCAGCGGCTCGTCGGCGGGCTTGACCGCCACGGCAGCGACCAATTGCGCCGGCAGGGCGGCGACCGCAGGGTTCAGGGACAGTGCGCCGCCTTCGCCGCTGGTCAGCAGGCGTCCGGCCGACGGGGTGTCGAGCGCCAGCACGGCGGCACGCGCCGCGGTGGCCGCGGTGGACAGCGCCTCGGTGATGCGGTCGGTGGTGTCGCGGCCAGGCAGGTCGGCCATCGCCGCCTTCTGGAGCGCCAGCTTGACGGCATCCGGCAGGCCGCGTGCGGGGTCCTGCAAGGCGGCGGCAATCGGCCAGCCGGCGGCCTCGCTGACGGCATCGACCAGCCGGCCGAGGTCCGCGACATCCTCTGCCGTCGGCGTTTCCGGGGGGGCGCGCAGCCGGTCGGCCATGGCCTGCGCCCGCAGACGCAGGGGATTGCGGGTGTAGAGCTCCTCGGCGAGGGGAGCGGCGAGCTGCACCGATTCCGCCCGCAGGGCGACCGCGATGGTCCTGGCATCCAGGTTGGGAAGATCGGCACCGGCGGCGATGCGCGTGATGAAGCCGTCTGTCGCCGCGATGGGCGGGCGCGGCACGGCGTCGTAGACGCTTTCCGCCAGCGCCAGCAACTCGTCGAACCCGCTGTTGCGGCGGAAACGGTCGTAGCGCTCCAGCGCACCGCGCCGGCCGCCGATGCGGTCGAGCTGGGCGGCAAGCCGGCGGAAGGCCGGCAGATCCTCGACGCGCCGGGGATTGGTGACCGGCGGCAGGTCGGCCAGGGCGGAGCTGGGCAGCAGGGCGTCGCGGATCGGCCGCAGCACCGCCCGGCGCAGGGTGACCGAAGCGAGCCGCCGTTTGTCTTCGTCGACCCCGCTGAACAGCGAGGTCGGCAGCAGCGGCGTCACCAGCCGGTCGCGCTCCATCACCGCGGTCGCGGCGATCACGCGGCCAACCATCGGGCCCACCATCGGTCCATCGGCGAGGGCGTCGCGTGACAGCAGCGCCCGCCGCAAGTCGGCAACCGGTGCAGCCACCGCCGCACTTCCGGCCGACACGCCTGCGAAGCCCTGCCACGCGGCGACCGACAGGACCGTCACGGAGGCGGCCAGCGCGGCCTGCGCGATCCGGCGATGCCGGCGGCCTTGCAGGAAGGCGGCTTCCGACGGGCGTCCATAGCCGGGTTCGGCGAAGGCGCGGCCGGGCAGCAGGTCGCGGGCGAAGGCCGGGCGGCGTCCTCCCGTCGCAGTCGCACAGGCGCCGGTCAGGGCGATGCCGCGCAGCGGGAAGGGTTCGGACGCTTCGTCGCCCCCCAGAGCGCCGTCCAGGAACAGCGCCAGCGGATGGCGCAGCGTCTCCAGCGAGGCCGGGAGAAGCGGCAGGCGCACGCAGGCGGCCCCGGCGGCGGTCACGCCGGCGAGCGCATCGGCCTCCAGGAGGGCGAGGTCGGATTGGATGGAGTCGAAGGCTTCCGCCACGCGGGCGGGCTGGAAAGGCGCCAGCCAGTCATGCGGGCTGGTCCATCCCAGAACGCTGTCCAGCATGGCCGTGGGGATCGTCGCGCAGAGGTCGCCGAAGCCGTCGAGGGACTCCGCGCGCACCACCGCCACATGCACCGGGCAGACCATGCCGAGATCGTCGCGGATCGCGCGCAGCCGCATGCGTAGGGCTTCCGCCCGCTTGGCCAGCGCCCGGCGCGGTGCCTCGCGCTCCGCCGCGGCGCGCAGCTCGTCGGCGCCGACCAGCAGCAGGATGCCGTCCAGCGGTCGGCGCATCGGCCGTTTGCGGATCGCCGCGACCAGCGACGGCCAGGAGGCGTCCAGTTTCGTGCCGTCGGCGGAATCGGCGCCGGCATGCAGGATCGCCGCCCCTTCGCAGAACCACCAGCAGCCGTTCTCGGTGTTGCCGTCCTCCGGCCAGCGCACATGGGTCGAGTCGGTGGCGAGCAGTGCCGGGCCGCCGACGCCGAAGGCGAGGAACCAGGGAATGTCGCCGCGCCGCAGGGGACCGCGCATCTGCCGGGCCAGGATATCCAGCCCTTCATTGTAGGTGCGGGCCAGCGGCGGCTTGCCGGCGGCTGCCTTCGACGGCGGCGGCGCCTCCGCCCGCACATGGAGCGCCGAGGACGGCATGGGCTTGCGCGCCGGAGCCTTGGTGCGGGCCGCGGCCTTGGCGGGCTTGCGTCCGCGGCGCAGCCGGCTGCGCAGCGTCGGCCAGACCGACCGCGCCACCCGATAGAGGATGTAGAGCGGCAATGCCGCCAGCAGGAAGGGCAGATAGGCGAAGACGAAGGACAGGATCCAGCCGATGACCGAACCGATGCTGGAGATCACGAGTTCAATCGTCAGGATCAGTAGGACCATGACTGCCCCATATCCTCGACCGCGGACCGGGCGCCGCGCAGGTCACGCTGGAGATCGTTGACGGCGGTGGACCACAGCAGGTGGGACACCAGCAGGAACAGAGCCGCCACGCCGCCGACCGCCACCCACCAGCGCCGCGCCGACGGCCGGAAGCCGCCGGCCACCGCACCCATCGGCGGATCGTAGGCGCGCCGGCTGGCGAGGCCGGCCTGCGGCTGCTCGGTTCCGCCCTCCCTGCCGGTGACGATCCGGTGCAGCGGGGAGCGCCGCGCCGCCGCCTGGGCATCGTCGGGGAAGCCCAGCGCCAGGGCCGCGAGATAAACCGCGGCAAGCCCGCGGTCGGCCTTGGCGCCCTGGCGGATCAAATCGTCGGCCTGGACGAACAGGGTTTGCAGGGTGGCGTTCGCACCGAACAGGCGTCCGGCGACGACGGCGTCCGCCGGCTTCACCTGGGCAAGCGCCCGGTCCGCCAGCATTGCCATCGCGAAGGCCGCCTTCACCACCGTGCCATGGGCGGCCGGGCCCTGGGCGGTCGCCGAGGCGCTCATGCCGTGGAGCATTGCGACCAGCCGCTCGGCCACCGAACCGGCCGGGGCCTGGTCCTGCGCGCAGGCGGCCAGCAGGTCGGCGTGGAAGGCGCGGAAAAGGGCCAGGACGCCCGGACCGGCGGCACTCGTCGTGACTGCGGCGGTGACGACTGCGGCGGTGGCCGGAGATGCGGAGGGCGAGGGGGCGGGCCGGACGGTCACGGTGCGGTGTCCTTCGGCAGCGGAGCCACGGTGAAGCCGTCGCGTCCCAGCCGGATGTCGAGCGCGCTCACGCCGTCCAGCGACTGGCGGTGAACCCCCGGCATGCCGTAGCGCGCGAAGACGATGGTTGCGGTGGGGGCGGCGGCAAAGGGGGGAAGGCTGCGCAGGATCACGCTCTGGCCGGGCACCAGCTCCCAGGACGCGATGGCGATCCGCCCGGCGGCCTCGCCGTTCAGTGCCGCCCGCTCGCGGAACCAGCCTGCGGCGTCGAGCGAGCCGACCCGGCGCGCCAGGGCGCCGTCGGCCACCCGGACCACGTCGACGGCCACCGGACGCCGTCCGTTGGCCTCGGCATCGGCGACGATGCGAAGCACCGGGGCCGGATCCGTCCCGCCATCCGTGACGGGTTGCCTGGACCCTCCGGCGGCGCAGCCGGCGAGCAGCAGGGCGATTGTCAGAGCCGTGCGCTTCATGGTCAGCCGCCCGCCCCGCCGGCGCAGACATAGCCGGCCGGCGTGTGGCGGTACCAGTTGCCGGCCGCCCCGGTGCAGGGGGTCAGCACCCGGTCGTTCTGCTGCGGGGCGGCCGGTTCTGATGCCGGAGCCGGCGCGGTGCCGTCGGCAGCCCTGCCCGTCACGGGGCGGTTAGCGAGGGCGAAGGACTCCTCGTCCTCCTCGACGATCATGACGTAGCGGGTGCGCTTGGACGGGTAGCGGATGCCGACGTCGTAATCGCCGTCGCCCACCCGCTCCAGGATCGCGGCGGACTTTTCGCTGCCGAAGGGTGCGCAGGCCGACCCGGCGAGCAGGACCGGCAGCAGCGTCGCCGCGGTGATGCATTGGCAAAGGCGGCGGCAGGGGCGGCGGAGGAGGGGCCGGCGGAGGGGGCGTGTCATCGGGATGCTCCTGCTCATGCCGGAACGGTCGCGTGCGGGATGGCGGCGGTGACGACCGCGGCGGCGGCGCCCGCCTCCAGCAGGTCGGGCGGGGTCGGGTCGATGCCGGCGTCGGCCAGCGTCCGGTAGACCGAGCGCCAGACCAGTTCCGGCACGGCGAAGCTGGCCTCGTGGTCCTGGACGCAGAAGAACAGGTTGTACTTGCACAGCCACTGTCCGTTGACGGCGCGGAAGCCGTCATAGCGGACGAAGGGCAGCCCGCCGGTGTCGCTGGGCATCACCCGGTCGGTGGCGCGCAGCGCCGTTGTCAGCAGGCCGCCCATCCGGCCGGGGTCGTGACGCGCATCGGCGAAATATTCCAGCTTCATCGAAACGCGCTCGACCGAGCTGAAATTGACGACGGTGGCTTCCGACACCTTGGCGTTCGGCATCGCGACGATGAAGCCGGCGACATTGCGCACCCGTACCGTCCGCCATGTCATGTCGACCACGACGCCACGGACGACGTCGGTGATCTGGATGCTGTCGCCGATCTGGAACGGCCGCTCGATGTTGAGGATGATGCCGGAGAAGACGTTGGCGATGTTGGCCTGGATGGCGAGGCCGATGACCATGCCGACGAGGCCGGAGGCCGCCAGCAGGCTGGTGATCGGCTGCTTCAGCACGAAGGCGATGATGCCGCAGCCGGCGAAGCCGAAGACGATCAGGGTGGAGAAGCGGCGGACGATGGCCGGGATGCGGCGCTGGGTGCGGATCTCCAGCGGGGTCCAGACGAAGCGTTCCAGCGTGCGGTCGGCCAGGATGGCCGGCACGATCCACCACAGCACGTTGATGCCGTTCACCACCATGGCGATGCCGCTCGCCGGCAGCGAGGCCACCGCCTGGTCCAGCACGATGTTGCCGGCTGACATCAGCAGGAGCGGCCAGGACAGGATGCGCATGAACAGCGTCTGGATCTTCCAGAACTGGCCGCGGTCGCGCCGGTCCATGAAGGCGGCGAAGACCGCTAGAACCGCACTGAAGATGGCGATGTAGACGAAGAAGTCGCGGTGGATGAAGTCGCGCGCCGCAGGTGCGTCCGGCGTCGCCACCACGCCGAAATCGACGCGGGAGAAGTCCGGCTGCGGCCGGCCGAAGCCGACATAGTTGGGATCACCCTCGCTGCTGACGCTGGTGACGTCCTGGGAGATCCAGGCGCGCGACAGCCGCCAGCCCGGCGACGGGGCCAGCACCCGCTTGGCGCGCAGCTGGTCGAGCAGGGTGGAGCTTTCGCTCTCCCCTTCCAGCGCCCGGCGGAAGCGGTCGGCGAGGCTGAGGTCGGCGGCCGACGCGGTTTCCGCCGCGGCCATCGCCTTCAGCTTCTCGACGAAGTCATTGGTGTTCACCAGCGACATGCCGAGCACGTCGGTGACGAACATCACCGTGTTGCGGTTCTGCGTCCGGTGGCGGAAGCTGACGCCGACGGAATGGCTGCCGTAAGGCGGCCGCTGGTCGGAGAAGTTCAGCGAGAAGCGCCCTTCGATCCGGTAGGCGACGTAGGTGGTCACCTCGCCGCGCTCCTCGCGGTAGGGCTTGCCGAGCTCCACCGGCTTGACCGCGTTGGTGAAGACGACGTCGGCCGGGTTGAAGGCGCCGCGGTAGCGGAACCAGATGGTCAGGTTCAGCGTCGCTTCGTTGGCGTCCGGATTGAGGTCGCGGATCTCGTGCAGTTGGACGCCGGTGTAGATGACGTCCGTTTTGTACATGAAGCGGTCGTTGACGTAGAGCGCCCGCCCGCGCTGCACCTCCTCCAGGAAGTTGGAGACGCCGGCCTCGCGGATCGGCTGCAGCTGGGTCAGCGCCGCCACCGGATTCAGGCCGTTGTAGGTCGCCATCATCACCGGCAGCGTCGCCTGCCCGCGGGCGTCGAAGGTCCAGGTTCCGGCAGTCGACTGCACCGCGGTCTCGGCACGGTCATGGCCGGCGATGGCGAGGCGGAGCGCGTCGCCGTCGGGCTTGCCGGCGCCCACGGGTGCCGCGGCGATGGCGCCGGCGATCAGGTCGACGCCGTCGGCGCCCAGCGCCGCCGCCCAGTCGGGCACGGCGTTGAAGCGCTTCACATACTGGCCGTAGAAGCGCTGTGCCCGCTCGTTCGCCGTGTCGAACAGCACCGGCGAGGCGACCAGCAGGCCATGGCCGTAGGCCTCCGGCGTCAGCGCCTTGGGGTTCGCCTGCGTCTGGGCGACGATCTCGGTGCGGAAGGCGGCGGTCGCCATCTCCGAACTGCCGGCGATCAGGTTGCGCACGCCGACGTCGCGCAGGGCGACCACCACGCGCGCGCTGTTCACCGCCGAGCCGATGACGACGATGGCGCCGGTCGGCATCCGCTCCTTCACCGCCTGGGCGAGCGCCGGCAGGGCGCCGGCCCCACCGCGTCCGGGGGCGTAGGTCCACTGGTTGACCAGCTTGGTGCCGAAGCGCTGGAGGATGCTGTCGAACTGGCCGGCAAGCGACGCCGCCTGCTCGCTGTCCTCGCGGATGATGGCGACGGTCGGCTCGCCCACCACGTTGCGGACATAGTTGGCGAGGAAGCGGATTTCGTGGGTGCGGTCGAAGCCGATGCTGAACAGCCATGGACTGGGTGCGCCGTCCGCCGGGCGGACCAGCGGGCGCGGCGCGATCAGCGGGATCTTCTTCTGTGCATAGATGGCGGCGGCGCTGTCGGTGGCGTCCGGCGTGTGGCCGACCACCGCGACGATTGCCGGGTCGTTGGCGATGCGCCGGGCGATCTCCAGCGACTTGCCCTTGTCGCCCTCGTCGTCGAAGGGCCTGACCTCGACCGGGCGTCCGCCGATGCCGCCGGCCGCGTTGATGGTGTCGGCCCGCAGCGCCGCACCCTTGCGCAGCGCCAGCCCGAGCGCCGAGTCCGGTCCGCTCAGCGGTCCCACCACGGCGAGCGCGAGCGGCTCCCCGGCGCGCTCGCCGAGGAAGCCGGCGCGCACCACCAGCGACACCAGAACGGTGACCAGCATCGCCGCCGCCAGGATCAGGGCGAAGCGCGCCTTCTTGGTCATGTGCGACCAGCGCAGCGGCTGCCGGGAACGGGGCTGGAGCGAACTCAGCATCGGGTGGTCCTCGGGAGAGGGAGAAGTCTAGTGATCGCAGCCATCCTCACCGCTCCTGCATCGCGTGCTGTAGGCCGTTGAGGACCGGCGAGAAGACGTAGTCGAGGATCGTGCGGCGCCCGGTCAGGATGCTGCAGGTCACCCGCACGCCGGGGAACAGCTCGTAGGTCTTGCCGCCATAGTCGAAGCGGGTCACCGGCAGCTCGACGCGGACCTTGTAGTAGGACTGTTTGTTGGCATCGAGCAGCGTGTCGGGGCTGATCGTCCGCACCCGCCCCTCGATATGGCCGAAGCGCGAGCCGTCGCTGCCGGCCAGCGTCACCACCACCGGCTGGTCGGTGCGGACATAGCCGATGTCCTGCACCGGCAGGCGGGCGTCCACCACCAGATTGCCGTCGCGCGGCACCAGCTCCACCACCGTCTCGCCGGCCTTGACGACGGCGCCCTTGGTGGAGACGGCCAGCGTCTTGACGATGCCGTCCATCGGCGCCCGCATGCTGGAGCGGTCCAGGCCGTCCTGGTAGCGGGTCAGCCGCTGCGACAGTTCATTGTGGTTGCGCCGCGCCTCGTCCAGCGCGTTGCGGCCCTCTTCCTCGTACTTGCGGCCGATCCACACCAGCTTGCTGCGCGCCTCCGCCAGGGCCGCTTCGGCCTGGGCCAGGGTGGCGCGATCCTCGGCGATGGAGCCGGTGATGCGGGCGTCGTCGCGCAGAAGCTCCAGATGCTTCATGCGGTTGGTGATCTCGCGCTTCAGCAGGCTCTCGCTGATCGACAGCTGTTCGCGGATCAGCCCCTGCGCAACCTGAGAGCCGGAGATGCGGGCGCGGACGGCGGCCATCTGCTGCTCGCGCTGGACGATGTCCTGGCGCTGGATGTCGATGTCGGAGGCCAGCCTGTCGCGCCGGGCGCGGAACAGGTCGCGGGTTTGCGCCACCAGATCCGGCCGATCGCGGGTCAGAGCCTCGGGAAAGTCGATGCCGTCGCGCCGCGTCACTTCGGCCTCCAGCCGGGCGATGTCGGCGGAAAGCGAGCCGAGGCGCAGCCTCAGCTCTTCCAGATCGGCGCGGGTCTTGGTCTGGTCCAGCTCGACCAGCACCTGCCCGGCCTTCACCGAATCGCCTTCCTGCACCAGGATGTCGCGGACGATGCCGCCTTCGAAATGCTGGACCGACTGGTTGTAGGCCAGCGGCACCACGTCGCCGGGCGCGCTGCTGGAGACGTTCAGTTCGGCGATGGAGGCCCAGCCAACCGCGGCCAGGAAGGCGGCGACGCTGACGGCGAACAGCCCGTCGCCGAAGCGGCTTTCGCTCTCCGGCGCCGTGGCGGCGGCGAAGGGCAGCGCCGGTGCCGCTGCCGCACCGCCCAGGTTGAGGCCGGGGGGAATGCCGGAGGCCAGGGCGGAGGGCAGGGTGGGGCTGGCGGCCCGCTTGCGGGTCAGCAGGGGAAGCGGCTTCATGATGCCACCAGTCCGGCCGGGTCACGGCTCATGGCCAAATCCTGCGACTGATCGAGGTCGAGCACCAGGGAGGCGCCCTGGAGGATGCGCGGATCGTGCGAGGCGATGACCACCGTGTGGCCGGCGCGCGCCAGTTCGATCAGCGTGCGGTAGACGACGGCGGTGCCTTCGGCGTCGAGACCGTCGGTCGGCTCGTCGAGCAGGATCAGCCGTCCGCCGACCGCCAGCGCACGGGCGAGCGCCAACCGGCGCCGGTGCCCGACCGGCAGTTCCTGGCCGAAGTTGCGCAGCGGCGTGTCGAGCCCCTGGGCACAGTCGGCCACGGCGCGCTCGGCACCGGCACGGTGCAGGACGGCCTGCAACTCCGTCTCCGACAGGCGCGGGTTGGCGATCAGCAGATTCTCCCGGATGGTCCGGTTGAGGAAGACGGGCTCCTGCGGCAGGTAGCCGGTCTGCTGGCGCCACCAGAGGGGCGCGAATTTGCGGATGTCGACGCCGTCGGCCAGGACAGCCCCCTCCTGCGGGTCGGCAAGCCCGGCGATCAGGCGGATCAGCGTCGATTTGCCCGAGCCGTTCCGCCCCTTCAGCACCAGGATGTTGCCGGCGGGCACCGACAGGGAGAGGCGGCGCAGCAGCGGCGTGACCGCGCCGGCCGGGGTGTAGGTCAGGTCGCGCAGTTCCAGCGTGCCGGCGTAGCGGGGCAGGCTGGTGCCGGTCGGCGGTTCCACCGCCGTGCGGGCGAACTGCTCCAGCCGGCTCTGGGCCTGCCGGGCCATCGCCAGCGATTCCCCGATCTGCGCCAGCCGGGTGAAGGGGGCCAGCGCCCGGCCGACCAGCAGGTTGACGCCGATCAGCGAGCCGACATCCAGCTCGCCGCGCACCACCAGCACGGCACCGGTGGCGATCACCGCGACACCCTGAAGGGCCTGGAGGCTCTGCGCCATCGACTGGGCGCGGCCCTGGCGCATCGACATGCGCTCGCGCAAGGTCCGGAGCGTCTTCGCCGCGCGCTGCCAGTCGCCGAGCAGCGGCTTGGCGCCGCCGAACAGCGCCACCGCGTCGCGGCCGACGATGGCGGAGGTGACGAGCCCCTGCGCATCGGCGCCGGCCTGGGCCAGATCGCGGCCGACCGCCCGCATGTCGGCCTGAGCCAGCAGGCCGGCGGCGATCGACAGCAGGGTGAACAGCACGCAGATCGCCGCCAGCGGCCAGGAGACCAGCGCCACCACGAGGATGAATCCCAGCGCGAAGGGCAGGTCGAACAGCGTCGCCAGATTGGCGGAGCCGAGTGCTGCGTCGATCTGTTCGGGCGCCCGCATCGCCTCGCGCCGGGCGGCGTCGCCCTCCGCCGAGCCGGCGCCGCTGCGCGCGGTCAGCAGGATGCCGAAGGCGCCGGTCGCCAGACGGTCATGCTCGGCACGGCCGATACGGCCGGCGATGCCGAGGCGGACATGGCGGAACAGATGCTCGAAGGCGATGGACAGCACCACCCCGACGGTCAGCGCCGCCAGCGTGGAATCGACGCCGTGCGTCACATACCGGTTCAGCACCAGCATGGTGTAGAAGGAGGAGGCGAGGCCGAGCAGGTTCGCCGCGAGCGACGCCGCGAAGACGCGGGTCGTCAGCCGCAGGTTGGAGCGCAGCCGCAGGAGCAGCAGTCCGATAGCGCCGCCGGTCATTGCTGGTCTCCCTTCCCACGCTTGCGCTTTGTGTCTCTGTTGGCGGGAGGTGCCGGCTCGGCCTTGCCGGAGCCGTCGAACAGGCCGCGCCCCATCGCCGCCAGTTTCGGCATCGGCTTGGTCTGGATGTCGGCGGCAGTCAGGCGCCCCATGGCGGCGAGCAGGCGGTATCCGGCGAGAACCAGTTCGGTCTCCGCCGCGGCGGCATCGCTGCGCGCGTTGATCAGCGTCGTCTCGCCCGACAGGATGTCGATGAGCGACCGCGAGCCCAATTCGCGCTCCGCCCGCGCCACGTCGAGGAAGCCGGCGGCGAGGCTGGCCTGATCGTTCAGCAGCCGCACCTGCGAGCGGGCACTCTCCAGCCGGTTCCAGCTGTTGCGGACGGTTTCCAGAACCGTGCGTTCCTGGTCGGCGAAGTTGGCGTCGGCGGCGCGCAGGTCGGCTTCGGCGAGGCGGACGCTGTTGATCGCAGTCAGGCCGGTGTTCAGAGAGAAAGTGACCTGCAGCTTGAACAGCAGCTCGTCCTGCCGGCCCGGCTGGCCGGCGACGTCGCTCTTGATGTTGCGCTCGACATAGCCTTCCACCCGCGGATAGAGGGTGCGGCCGCGCACCGAGGCCACCGCCTCCTGGGCGGCGGCCGTGGTCAGGGCCAGTTCCTGGAGGCGCGGGTTGTGGCGGCGCGCCTCGTCCACCGCCGCGTCCATCGACTGCGGCAGGGCGGCCTTGGTCATGGCCAGCACTTCGGCGCCGTCCAGCTGGAAGGGCACATGGCCGAAATAGGCCTGGAAGCGGCTGAGCGCCGTCTGCATCGCCTCCTCCGCCGCGACGCGGCGGGCCTGGGCGCCGGCAAGCTGGCTCTTGGCCTGGAGAACGTCGGTGGTGAAGCCGTAGCCCTCCTGAAGCCGGACCTCCTCCAGGCCGGTCTGCCGGCGGATGTTGTCTTCCGACTGGCGGGAGAAGACGAGCAGCCGGTGGGCGCGGACGAGGGTGGCGTAGGCGCTCAATCCTTCCACCAGCAATTCCTGGCGGGTGCGCTCGACGGCGATGTCGGCGCGGACCACGGAGACCTGCGCCCGCCGGATGTCGGCGTTGGTCGCGTCGAAATCCCAGATCAGCTGGGTCGCGCGCACCGACAGCTGCTTGGCGTTCAGGTCGGTGTTGGGAAGGCCGGCCGGCTTGTTGGTGGTCTCCCGCCCGCCATTGGCCGATAGGCTGAGCGTCGGGTACCAGCCGCCATGGCTGATCCGCAGCGCGTTGCGGGCGGACTCGGCCGCAGCCTCCGCCCCCCTCAGCCGGTCATGGGTTTCGGTCGCCTTGCCGATCAGGGAGATCACGTCATCGCGTGGGGACGCAAACACAGGTTGCGCACCCCAGCCGATCAGCGGAAGCAAGACCGCAGCAGAAATGAAGGATTTACGCATGGGGGTCCTGGGGCTCGCCGTCGACCGAAGCTTATGGGCTTGCGACACTGGCGAACATAGCCGACAACCCTTATAGGGCTTTAAGACAAAACAGTGTTCAAATTCCTAATAAATCCTCTAAATCTGACAATTTCATTAGGGGGTCGTGATATGATGCACGCTTTGTGTATCGGTGTTTTGCAAATGGTGCTGATCAAAGACGTGAGGTGCCGCAGTCGAATCCGACAAATGAGAGAAAGTGTCTTGCGGCACAACTGTACCGTCCGCGGGCAAGCCCAGGCCTGACGTCAGCAGAGCTGCGAAATTGGTGCCCGATGCTGCCGCCTGCGGCTGGACCTGAACCTGCGCGGCGGAGGCGGCCTTCACATCGAAGGCCACACCGGCCACCGCATGGCTGCTGCCGTCGGCCATCGTCATGCTGGTGGTGCCGAGGATGCGGCTGCCGGCCAGGGTGGCGTCGCTCGGGCTCGCGGTGGTGGCGATGGAACGGATGCCGGCCTCCGCCAGTCCGCGCAACTCGGCCGCCTGGCTCACGCCGTCGCCATTGATGTCCTGCCAGACCTTCAGGGTGGCGAAGGCCTCGTCGGTCGCGTCCAGGCGGCCGTCATGGTTGCGGTCGAGGGAGGCGAGCGCCTCCAGGCTGCTGTTGAAGCCGCTGCCGAACTGTTCGGAAACCAGTTCGTGCGCGTCGTCGATCCGCCCGTTCCCGTTGCTGTCCTGCACCAGCAGGGCATTGCCGGCCCCGATCCAGCCGGTGCTGTCGGCGACGCCGTCGCCGGTCACGTCGAAATGGACGCCGTCGGACAGCGGGCGCAGCGCCAGCCCGTGGCCGGTCATGTCCAGCACGATGGGGTCGCTGGCGACGGTGGTCAGCTTGATGTTGTCGACGCGCAGGATCGGGTTGACGCTGTTGTCGCCGGTGTCGGAGGTTCCGAATCCCAGCGACAGGGTGCTGTTGGCCGAAACGACCACGCTGAAGCTGCCGCTGGCGCTCGCCTCCTTGGCCAGCAGCGTCACCACGCCGTTGACGCTGACGAAGGCGAAGTCGTGGTACGAGGCGTTGTCGGTGAAGGTGAAGGACCAGTCGAAGGTCAGCGTCGTGTCCTGCGTCACCGTCACGGTCGTGCCGAGCTTCATCGCGTGGCCGGCGGACGGCACCGTCCCGGTGGCCGTGGCGATGGAGCCGTGTGCAAGGCCGAGGAAGTCTTCCAGCTGGGTCGGTGTCTGGCCGCTTGCCGAGGTGAGGGTGGCCTCATGGCCGTCGCCGGTCGTGCCGACGGTGGCACCACCGGTGTAGGTCCAGCCGGTCAGCCCGTCGTCGAAGGTGCCGTTCGGAATCAGCACGCCGGGGTGCAGGGTCACGCTGTCGGTCGCGGTGGAGAAGGCGCTGCCGGCGCTGGTGTCCATCGTCACCTTGGTGCCGGCGGTCCCGCTGGTCTGATCCCAGGCATGGATGGTCAGGGCGCCGCTGATGGTGCCGGGAACCGAGGCGTTGGGCTGGAAATAGAGCCGGTCGGTCGATCGCAGCAACAGGGCGGAATCGCTGTCGTTGACGGTGCCGACGAGGCTCCAGGTCGAACCGCCGTCGGTCGAGAACCACCAATGCCCGTAGACTTCGTTGGTCCCCACCAGCGCGATGCCGGTGACCGCACCGCTGTCGCCATCGGTGACGTTCGCCGGTCCGCTGCCGTTCAGGCCGACCAGCGTCGACACGGCGATGCCCGCGGTTCCCGCCGTGGGCGCCGCGAGGGCCTCGCCTGCAACGGAAAGGGAGAGATCGGTGTCGGCCAGGACCGGGGAGGCGTTCGGCGGCGCCACCGTCACGGCAACGGACGTGCTTGCGGTCAGCGGCCCGCCGGCGCCGCCACCGCCCTGGTCGTCGACCAGGACATGGATGCTGTCGGCGCCGGTGTAGGAGGTCGCGGTGTAGAGAAGCCCGTTGGTGGCGCCCAGCAGGCTGTTGATGGTGGCGAGTGTCGCCCGGATGGTGACGGTGTCCGTGCCGTTGCCGGTGATGACGGCGTCCGTTCCGCCATCGGCGAGCGTCAGCGTCCCGTGCCCGGCGGACAGGGTCACCAGCAGCGGGGTCGAGCCGGCATCGATGTCCGACACCGACAGGCCAGTGACCGCGACCGCCACCCCCTTCACCGTCGACAGCGCCGTGGTGCCGGCGGTGACCTGCGGGGCGTCGTTGACCGGCGTGACGCTGCCGGTCAGGGCGATGGTCTCGGCACTGTAGACCGTGCTCCCGCCGACGCCGTGCGTCAGGTCGACATGGCCGCCCGTGGCGGTGGTGCCGGCGCCCTGTTCGATCAGCCGGACGGTCAGGGCCGGGGCGGTGCCGTTCCAGTCGGCCGATGGCACGAAGCGCAGCCGGTCGGCGGCGGCGACCACCAGGGCCGACCCTTCCGACACCGCGCCCACCGCCGCCCAGGCGGTGCCGGTCCAATATTGCCAGACGCCTTCCGTCGCGGTCGCCGCATTGCCGACGATGGCGATTCCGGCAAAGCCGTTGGCCGACGATCCTCCAACCACGGCGTCGGCCGCGTCGGAGAACAGGCTACCGAACAGGCTGGTGACGGTGGAGCCGGCCGGATCGGCGGTGTCCTCGGCGATGGCCGGCAGGGTTGCCGCGGTGCCGGTGGCGACCGGCGCGTCGTTGACGGCATCGACGCCGCCGGTCAGCGTGACGGTGCCGGCGCTGAAACGGCTGGTTCCGCCGCCCGCGGTCACGGTGACGCGCTCGCCGCTGGTGATCGCGCCCAGCGAATTGTCCGCCAGCCGCACGGTCAGGGCCGGGGTGGTGCCGTTCCAGTCGGCGGCGGGCAGGAAGCGCAGGGCGGTGCCGGCGGCCAGCAGGAGGCCGTTGCCGGCGCTTGCCGCGCCGATGTCGGCCCAGCTGCTTCCGGTCCAATACTGCCACAGCCCCTGCGTCGCCGTAGCGGCATTGCCGACCACCAGCACCCCGGCGAAGGCGTTCGCCGTCGATCCGCCGGCCACGGCATCGGTGGGGTCGGAGAACAGGCCGCCGAACAGGGTGGAAACGGTCGTTCCGGACGGATTGACGGCATCCTCCGCGATGTGTGCCAGCGTCGCCGTCGTCCCGGTGGCGATCGGAGCATCGTTGACGGCGGTCACGCGGGTGTCGAGCTGGATGGCCGACACGCTGTAGGGGGTGATGCCGCCGACGCCGAGGCTCTTCAGATCGACGCGGTCGCCGCTGACGATGGCGCCTGCCGAATCGTCGACCAGACGCACCATCAGGCTGGGGGGCTGCCCGTTCCAGTTTGCGACGGGAAGGAAGCGCAGCATCGTCTCGGCGGACAGCAGCAGCGCGTTGCCGTCCGACGCAGCACCGACGGCGACCCAGCTGCTTCCGTTCCAGTACTGCCATTCGCCCTGGGCGGAGTTGCCGGGATTGGCGACCACGGCGATGCCGGCGAAACCGTCGCCGGTGGCGCCGAACACCGCATCGCTCGGGTCCGAGAACAGTTTGCCGAACAGGGTCGAGACGGAGGCGCCGGCCGGATTGCCGCTGTCCTCCGCCACGGCGTCCAGGACGGCCTGCACGCCGGTCGCCACCGGGGCGCCGTTGACGGAGGTGACGTCGATGGACAGCTTCGCCACATCGGAGGACAGGGGCGTGGTGCCGCCGGTTCCGTCGAGCGTGAACAGCCGGTGCTCGGCACCGCTGAACCCGCCGGTCCACTCGTTCCCGACGGCCCGCAGTTCAAGGGCGGGCGCCTGGCCGGAGGCACCGGCCGCAGGCAGGAAGCGCAGCAGGGCATTGCCCGGCAGCACCAGTGCCGCCGTTTCGGCGACCGATCCGACCGCGCTCCAGTTGGTGCCGTCGACGCTGTACTGCCAGATGCCGAGTTGCGACCCCTGGTTCGCCACCACCGCGACGCCGACCACGCTGCTGCCGGTCTCGCCGGGACGGAACATCGCTTCGATGAGGTGGAAGACGGTGAAGCCGGCGGGAGCGGCGGTTCCCTCGGCAATCGCCAGCGCCTTTGCCATGGCCGCCGCGTCGAAGGATGCCGACAGCGTCGGCGCCGCGGCGTGGTGCTCGGCCGGGACGGTGGGGGTGGCGGGCAGCGTCGGCGTAACGGTCGGCGTGGTGGTGCCAGCGGTGTCGGATGTCGCGTTTTCGACGGCACGGACCACCGACTGCACCGCCCGCTGCTGGCTCTGTGCTGCGACGGCGAAGGCATCGCCGGTACTCAGTGCCTTCGTCACCGAAGGGGCGGAAACGGCCGGCCGCGCGTCCGTCGATGCGGCGGAGTGGGCTGTAGCGTCGCTCGTGGCGGTGCCCTTGTCCACCGTGCCGGGCAGATCGAAGCTAATGGCCTTGGGCGCGGCATCGCTCATCGCCGCCTGCTTTGTCGCCGGCGGGGAGGAGGCGTCCGGTGCCGCCGGCTTTCCATCGGCGGACGCATCGGGCGCGGCCTTGTCGCCGGTGTTCTCCTTGCCGTCGGTCTTCGCATCGCCCTTGTCGCCCGCCTTATCGTCCGCCTTGGCGTCCTTCCCGTCCTTTTCCTGTCCGCCATCGTCCTTCGCCTGGGCGTCCGCCACCTGTTCGGCGGCCTTGCCGTCGGCGCTGTCGCTGTGCTGGGCCCCATCCTTGGCGGCCTGCTTGGTCTCGCCGGCCTCCTTGGCGGCTGCCGCCTTGTCCGGGTTGGCGAGGTCGGCAATCGCCTTGTCCTGCGCCGACACCGGGACTTCGCTGGCCTGGGTGTTCTGCTGGACCGTGTCTGCGGCCTGACGGGCCGCCGCCAGCGCCTGCCCGGCGGGCCGTCCCTCCGCCAGGGCCTGCCCGAGCGCCGCGCTGAAGGCGGCACCCGAGCCGCCGAGGGCCTGGACGGCCTGCTGGACGTTCTGTCCGCTGGCGAGAGCCGTGACCAGCGGATCGGCCTTCACGCCCTTCGCCGTCTCGGCCGACAGGGACGATGCCGCGGCGACGTCCTGGCGCGCCGTGCCCAGGGCGCCGGACGGCTCATGGCCTGTGGACAGGGCGCTGCCCAGGGCCTGTCCAAATCCACCGGCCGCGGCCGGGTCGATGCCGGCGGCCGAGGCGAAGGACTTGACGGTTTCGCCGACATTGCGGCCGGAGGCGAGCGACGCGACCAGCGCGTCCGCCGGCTTCGGCGGCACGACGGCGGCGTTCTGGCTGGCGGTCATCTCCGTCTGTGCCCTGACCGACGCGGCGAGAGCGGCGTCCGGCGATCCTCCCTGCGTCAGGGCATCGTTGAGGACGCTGGCGAAGGCGGCCCCGTTCGCAGCCCCGTTCGCGGCGGTGTGCGCCTCGGCGCTGCCGGAGGACAGGGCGGCGAGCATGCGGGCGCCGTCTGACTGCCCAACCGTGGTGGAGTTGGCCAAGGCCTCGCTGTTGGCACTCGTTTCCTTCGCCGCGGTCACGGCGGCGGTGGAGTCGGTGCCGCTGGACAGCGCGCGTTCCAGCGTGTCGGCGAAGTGGCTGTTCTGCCCGGCCCCCACCGCCTTCACCGCCTCCTGGACGCCGGAGCCGGAGGCCAGGGCGGCGCTCAATTGCTCGGCCGGGGAAAGCGGCGCTGCCGCCGGTGTGACCGTGGGGGATAGCGGTGCGTTCAGGGCCTGCGACAGGGCGGCAATCGGGTCGGCCGCACCCGCCGGCCGGGCGAGCGGGTCCATCACCCCGTTGAACAGGGCGGCGGACAGGTCGGATGCCGTGCCCTTTGCAATCAGCGCGTCCGTTCCGTGTCCCTGCCCTTGCGCCAATGCGCTGGCCACGCGCTGCTCGCCGGTCAGCGAGGCCGCTTCCTGAGTCGCCTGGGCCATCCGCGCGGCAGCACCGGCGGCGATCCGGTTCGCCTGGGCAATGGCCGCATCCGGCGTCGCCTGCGCACCGAGCCCGGCTGCGAAGTCGTGCATCCAACCATCGACGAGCGTGCCCGCAGACGCCTCCGGCAGGCCCTGTCCGGCCAGGGCCGCGGCCATTTTCCCCTGAACGGCTTTCAGCGCGCCCGGGTCGCCGCTGAGCATCACCGCGGCGGCTTCCGAAGCGAGTGCGTCCGGAATGGTCAGGAGCGGGGCGGACGGGGCGTCGGCCTTCAGGGTGTCAGGCATCTGGGACCTTTCGCCGGCGCTGCATTTGCTTGTAGCAATCGCAATAACACAGCGATTCACTGAAGAAAATCTAAACGCCCAGGTAACAGTTTGGATACTGAAGCGGTCTTGCTGCAAAATCGACCGGCACCGGGGACGACCGCCCGCCAATTCTCCGGGCGATGCGGCTCCAGCGACAGAAGCAGGGGGGCGCCCGCATGGAACTGGTAAAGGGGACCGCCGATGATTAGCTTGTAAAGCAAACCATTGAAGAGCATCCCGGCGGCCCTTTGCCGCCGACGGGCAGGAAGGGACCGGAAGCCATGTCGAAAGCGATGCGCATCCATCAGGGAAGCTTCGGCCGCGTCGCCCTGCTGGACATGGACAATGCGCTGATCCATCACGCGCATCCCCACTGCCATGTGCTGATCAAGGCATCCGGCGCCGACACCCGCTTTGCCGTCGGGGAGCAGCTCTATCCGCTGCGCGACGACACCGCGGTGCTGGTCAACAGCTGGGAGGCCCATTCCTATGCCCATCAGCCGGGCGCCCCGCGCACCGTGATCCTGGCGCTGTACATCGAGCCGCGCTGGCTCGGTGCGATGCAGCGGGAACTCAACGCCAGCGGCAATCCCGGCTTCTTCGCGCAATCCTGCGGCGAGCTGACGCCATACATCCGCCGGCTGGCTGACCGCATGGCGGCGGAGCTGCTCTATGACGACCCGTCGGGCGAGCGGATGGAGGAGGCGCTGTTCGACCTGATGATCGCCATCATTGACCGCTTCTCCGAATGGCGGACGCTCGGCGGGACACGCTACGCCGCACCGGTTGCCGGCGATTTCCGCATCCGCCAGGCCATCCTGTTCATGCGGGGAACCCTGGGCGATGAGTTCGACGCCGCCCGCGTCGCCGCCGCCGCCGGCCTGTCGCGCGCCCATATGTTCCGGCTGTTCCAGCAGACGATGGCGATCACCCCGGCGCTCTATTTCAACGTGCTGCGGATGGAGGCGGCCATCGATGCCATGGCCGCCGGGCTGGAGAGCGCCACCGAGGTGTCCGGCCGGCTCGGCTTTTCCGCTCCCAGCCATTTCAGCCGTTTCTTCCGCAACCACCAGGGCGTGACACCCACCGAATACCGCCGCGTCGTCAATCTGGTGGACCGGCCCGGCGGAGGGCGGCCGGAAGCCGGGCATGCATGACGATGGGACACGCGTAAAAATGAGACGCCCATAAAAATGAGACGCTAGGGTAAATCGCGACACTCCACGGTAAAAGCTTCGCTTGGCAAACGGTCTAGTCTCCTCCGGTAACGGGAGGATGACGATGACGGCCACGCAGACCGCCGCCCAGACCATTGACAGCGAAGGCGTTTCGCCGCAGCCGCAGCCGGCCGCGGCGCCGTTCGTCGGCCGCGCGATGCCGCGGGTGGAGGACGCCGCCCTGCTGACCGGCGTCGCCCGCTACGCCGACGATCTGCCGGTGAAGCCCGGCACCCTGCACGCCGCGATCCTGCGCTCACCGCACGCCCACGCCGACCTGCTGGACATCGACACCGCCGCCGCGCTGGCGGTTCCCGGCGTCGCCGCCGTGGTGACCGGGGCCGATGCCAAGCGCCATGCCAGCGCCTTCCTGGTCGGCATCCGTGCGCCGATCGAGCATTGGTGCCTTGCCATCGACCGCGTCCGCCATGTCGGCGAACCGGTGGCGGTGGTGCTGGCCGACAGCCGCTATATCGCGGAGGACGCGCTCGACCGGATCGAGGTGCGCTATCGCCCGCTGCCGCCGGTCACCTCGATTGCCCAGGCGCTGGAAGAGGAATCGGAACCGCTGCATCCGGCGGTGGGCTCCAACCTCGTCAACAGCCGCAGCTTCCGCTATGGCGACCCCGAGGCCGCCTTCGCCCGTGCCGCCCACGCCATGTCGGTCGAGGTCGAGTATCCCCGCAACTCCTGCACTCCGATGGAGTGTTTCGTTGTCCTGGCCGACTATGACGCGGCCGAGGATGCGTACGAGGTGCTGTCGAACTTCTCCGGCCCCTTTGCCGTCCATCCGGTGATGGCGCGCGCGCTGAACGTGCCGGGATCGCGGTTGCGGCTGAAGACGCCGCCCCATTCCGGCGGCAGCTTCGGCAACAAGCAGGCGGTGTTCCCCTATGTCGTGCTGATGGGGCTGTGCGCCCGCGTCGCCGGCCGGCCGGTGAAGTGGGTGGAGGACCGGCTGGAGCATCTGATGGCCGCCACCTCGGCCACCGCGCGCCGCATGCGCATCGATGCGGCGGTGGAGCCGGACGGCCAGGTGCTGGCGCTGCGGATGGAGCAGACCGAGGATTGCGGCGCCTATCTGCGGGCGCCGGAACCGGCCTCGCTCTACCGCAACCACGGCAACCTGACCGGCGCCTACGACATCCCGAACCTGACGGTGACCAACCGCATCGTCGTCACCAACAAGACGCCGACCGGCCTCAACCGCGGCTTCGGCGGCGGGCAGCTCTATTACGGGCTGGAGCGGTTGATGAACCGGGTGGCGGCGGAGCTGGGGCTGGATCCGCTCGACGTCATCCGCCGCAATCTGGTGGCGGCCGAGGCGATGCCCTACCGCACCGCGTCGGGCGGGACGCTCGACAGCGGCGATTACCGCGCGACGCTGGAGCAGGCGGTGCGGGACGGCTCGCTCGACGCGCTGAAGGCCCGGCGCGACGCGCTGCGGGCGGAGGGGCGGCTCTACGGCATCGGCTACGCCGCGGTGGTGGAACCGTCGATCTCCAACATGGGCTACATCACCACGGTCCTGACCGCCGGGGAGCGGCGCAAGGCTGGGCCGAAGAACGGCGCGCAGGCGACCGCCAGCGTCGCCGTCGATCCGACCGGCGGCGTGTCGGTGACGGTGGCCTCCGCCCCCCAGGGGCAGGGTCACCGCACCGTGCTGGCCCAGGTGGTGGCCGACGTCTTCGGCCTGCGGTTCGAGGACATCCGCGTCAACACCGACCTCGACACCGGCAAGGATGCCTGGTCGATCGCGTCGGGCAACTATTCCAGCCGCTTCGCCGGGGCAGTGGCGGGGGCGGCCCAGGTGGCGGCGACCCGGCTGCGCGGCCGCATGGCGGCGTTGGTCGCCGGCCAGCTGAATTGCCGGGCCGACGATGTACGCTTCGCCGGCGGCCGGGTCTTCTCCGACGCCAATCCGGACAACGGCCTGTCCTTCTCCCGTGTCGCCGCCGCCGGCCACTGGTCGCCCGGCACGCTGCCCGACGGGCAGGAGGCGGCGCTGCGCGAGACCGCCTTCTGGACGCCGGAGCCGCTGAAGGCGCCGACCGACGCCGACCACATCAACAGTTCGGCCTGCTATGGCTTCATCTTCGATTTCTGCGGGGTGGAGATCGACCGGACGACCGGGGCAGTGCGGATCGACCGCTACGTCACCATGCACGACGCCGGCCGGCTGCTGAACCCGCTGCTGGTGGAAGGCCAGATCCTGGGCGGCTTCGCCCATGCCGTCGGCACCGCGCTGTACGAGGAATACGCCTATGGCGACGACGGCCGGTTCCTGTCCGGCACCTTCGCCGACTATCTGGTGCCGACCGCCTGCGAGGTCCCGGTTCCCGTCATCCTCCATCGCGAAAGCCCCTCGCCGGTGACGCCGCTCGGCGCCAAGGGGGTGGGGGAGGGGAACTGCATGAGCACCCCGGTCTGCCTCGCCAACGCGGTGGCGGATGCGCTCGGCGGACCGGTGCCGTCCCTGCCGATCACCCCGGCCAAGCTGGCGGCGCTGATCCATCCGCCGGAACCGCCGCGCCCGGCCTCCGCCGCCGGTGCCATGGAAATTCCGTCACCGGCCGCCGGCAAAGCCGCCGCGAAGGGTGGGCGCGGCCTGACCGGGGAGGGCAGCCGCGAGGTGCCGGCGACGCCGGAACAGGTCTGGGCCATCCTGCTCGATCCCAGGGAACTGGCGGCGCTGCTGCCCGGCTGCGAGGCGCTGGACCTTGTCGGTCCCAACGCCTACCGGGCCGAGGTGGTGGTCGGAATCGGACCGGTGAGAGGGCGCTATACCGCGCAGGTTGCGCTGTCCGACCTCGATCCGCCCAAGTCACTGACCCTGACCGGCAGCGGCACCAGCGCACTCGGTTCGGGCAGCGGCGCCGGGCACGTGACGCTGGAGCGCACCGCCACCGGAACCCGCGTCACCTACCGCTACAGCGCGTCGGTCGGCGGCAAGGTCGCCGCGGTCGGCGGGCGGATGCTCGACAGCGCATCGCGCCTGCTGATCGGCCAGTTCTTTGAAAAGCTGGTTGCCCGCGCCGGTGGCGCCGAGGTGCCCGCCGACTCTCCCTCGCTTCTGACGCGCCTGCTGCGTCTTCTGGGGTTTAACCGATGAAGCCCGCACCCTTCGACTATCTGCGGCCGGAAACGGTCGCCGAGGCGCTGGCGGCGCTGGCGGACGGGGGCGACGACGCCCGCGTGATCGCCGGCGGCCAGTCGCTGATGCCGATGCTGAACATGCGGCTGGTTCAGCCGCGCCTGCTGATCGATCTCGGCCGGCTGGAGGAGCTGCGCAGCCTGCGGGCCGAAGACGGTTGGCTGACCGTCGGCGCTGCCGTGACCCAGGCCGAGGTGTTGGCCCGCCCGGCCCTGGCGCGCGAAGTGCCGCTGCTGGCCGCCGCCCTGCCGTGGGTCGGCCATTTCCAGACCCGTAACCGCGGCACACTCTGCGGATCGGTCGCCCATGCCGATCCCAGCGCCGAGACGCCGCTCTGTCTGGTCGCCACCGGCGGCGAGGTGATGCTGCGCAATGCCAAGCGCCGCCGCACCGTCGCCGCCGCCGATTTCTTCGTGGGGCCGCTGACCACGGTGAAGGCGGCGGACGAGATCGTCGAATGCGTCCGCTTTCCGCTGGCCCGCCCCGGCAGCGGCCATGCCTTCCGGGAGCAATCGATGCGGCACGGCGATTTCGCCATCGCCGCCTGCGCCGCCACGGTGGACCGCGACCGCGCCGGCCTTGCCGTCGGCGGGGTGGCGGACCGGCCGACGATGCGCTCCTGGCCGCTGGTCGGCGGCGGGCTGCCGCCGGATCTCGACGAGGCGCTGAACGCCTTCGCCTGGGACCTCGGCGGCGACGACGACCAGCACGCCACCGCCCGCTACCGCCGCGACCTCGTCCGCCGGATCGGCCGCACCGTCCTTGAAGAGGCCCTGTCATGCCGCCGCTGAAATCCACATCCGCGCTGACGGCGGAGGCGCGCCACGCCGTCTCCATCGTCCTGAACGGCACGCCGCGCACCGGCCATGCCCATCCGCGCCTGCTGCTGAGCGATTTCCTGCGCCACGAGCTGGGCGCCCACGGCACCCGCGTCGGCTGCGAGCACGGCGTCTGCGGCGCCTGCACCGTCCGCATCGACGGCGTGGCGGTCCGCGCCTGCCTGACGCTGGCGGTGCAGGCCGACGGCCGGCGCATCGACACCGTCGAAGGACTGTCGCAGGCCAACGAGGGGCGCATGACGGCACTCCAGGAGGCCTTCCGACGGCATCACGCCCTGCAATGCGGCTTCTGCACCGCCGGCATCCTGATGTCGCTGACCGATTACCTGGACCGCAATCCCAAGCCAACCGAAGAGGAGCTACGCGACATGCTGAGCGGCCATCTTTGCCGCTGCACCGGCTATGCCGGCATCATCCGCGCCGTGATGGACGTCGCCGGTGGGACGGTGAGGGAGGTCGCCCATGTTTGACCTCGGCCGCAGCATCCTGGCGAGCGCGGAACGCAGCCCGGACGCGCTCGCCATCGTCGACGGCGACCTGAGGCTGACTTACGCGCAGTGGCTGGAGCGCATCCGCCGGCTGGTCGGCGCCTTCGACCGGCTGGCCCTGCGCCCCGGCGACCGTATCGCCACCGCGTTGCAGAACAATTGGGAAATGGCGACCATCCATTGGGCCTGCCAGCTGGCCGGCATCGCCGTGGTGCCGCTGAACTGGCGGGTGAAGCCCGACGAGCTGGATTACTGCCTGCCCGATGCCGAGGTGCGCGCCCTGTTCTATCAGGAGGTGTCGGCCGATGCCGTCCGGACCTCCGCCGCGGCGCGGGCGCTGCCGCGCATCGCGGTCGGCGATCCGGTCGATCCCGGCGACCGCCGCTTCGCCGATCTGCTGGACGGCGATCCGGCTGCGGCTCAGCCGCGCGCCGCGGCCGAGCATGTCTCGCTGTTCCTCTACACCTCCGGCACCACCGGCAAGCCCAAGGGCGTGCCGCGCCGCCACCGGACGGAGCGTGCCGCCGCCGTCGCCCATGTCGCCCAGAACTGCTACCGCCGGGGCGAGCGGACGCTGGGCGTCATGCCGCTCTACCACACCATGGGGGTGCGCTCGCTGCTGGCGATGGCGCTGGTGGACGGCTGTTTCGTCTGCCTGCCCCGCTTCGACACGGCCCGAGCGCTCGACCTGATCGCGGCGGAGCGGCTGAGCTGCCTCTATCTGGTGCCGACGCTCTACCACGACCTGCTGGCCGACCCGAAATTCTCGGGCACCGACGTGTCGTCGGTGCGAAAGCTGGGCTTCGCCGGGGCGTCGATGACCGACGGCCTGCTGAAGCGGTTGGAGATCGCCTTCCGGCCCGAGCTGTTCGTCAACCATTACGGCTCGTCCGAGATCTACACCTTCACCATCGACCAGAACGCCCCGGCCAAGCCGGGATCGGCCGGCAAGGCGGCGCTGAACCAGCGCATCCGCATCGTCCGTCTCGGCAGCTTCGATCCCGGCGAGCGTGCCGCCATCGGGGAGGAGGGCCAGATCGCCGCCGACCTGTCGGGCGACGAGGCCTTCGAGGGCTATTGGAAGCGGCCGGACGCCGACGCCAAAGCGCTGCACGCCGGCTGGTACTTCACCGGCGACATCGGCTTCCTCGACACCGACGGCGACCTCTTCGTCACCGGCCGGGTCGACGACATGATCATCACCGGCGGCGAGAACGTCTCGCCGGTCGAGATCGAAAGCGTGCTGTCCCTGCATGACGGCGTGCTGGAGGTGGCGGTCGCCGGCCTGCCCGACGAACGCTGGGGCCAGCGGGTCGTCGCCTTCGTCAAGCGCGCCCGCGGCGTCGAGGCCAACGACCTCGACGACCATTGCCGCACCTCCGGCCTCGCCAATTTCAAGCGCCCGCGCGAGTACGTCTTCCTCGACGAAATCCCGAAATCGCCGGTCGGCAAGATCCTGCGCCGCAAGCTGCAGGCCGGCGAGTTCGCCCTTGAGAGCGGCCCTGCCGAACATAGTCCAACCGAACACAGCCAGACCCTGTCCTGAATCCAGTCTTCATCCATGGAGTTTCCGACCGTGACCCCCTACCGTTTCGACAGCACCGACCGCCTGCTCGCCGACCTCGACGGCTTCCGCGTGGAACTGGACGAATCCCTGGAGCGCGCCGACATCGTGCTGCACCGCCCGCCCTTCAACATCGTCAGCATGCTCCAGCGCGACCAGTTCGCCGCCGTGTTCAAGGTGCTGGACCGCGACCCCAAGGTGCGGGTGATCGTGCTGCGCGCCGAGGGCGAGAATTTCTCGTCCGGCGGCAACATCGCCGGCTTCATGGAGAAGTCGGCGGAGCATGTGTCGGAACTGGCGGTCAACATCGCCGCCCCGGAACGCTGCCGCAAGCCGGTGATCGCCCAGGTCCGCGGCTATTGCTTCGGCGTCGGCTTCGAGCTGTCGCTGGCCTGCGATTTCCGCATCGCGTCGGAGACCGCGCAGTTCGCCCTGCCGGAAATGCGCATCGGCATGATCCCCGGTTCCGGCGGTTCCGCCCGCCTGCTGCACATGATCGGCATCTGCCGGACCAAGGACATGGTGATGCGGGCCAAGCGCATTTCGGGCCGGCAGGCGGCCGACTGGGGCTTCGTCACCGAGTGTGTTGCCGACGCCGAACTGGAATCGACGGTCGCGGCCTTGGTGGACGAGCTGCGCGGCTTCTCGCCTCTCGCCCAGCGCACCATCAAGGGCGTGCTGAACAGCGGCAACAACGTTTCGGTCAACGGCGCCATCGAGATCGAGGGGCAGGCCTACGGCCGCCTGCGCGGCTCCGAGGACTTCAAGGAGGGCGTCGCCTCCTTCCACGAGAAGCGCAAGCCGGTCTTCACGGGCGTCTGACCGACGCCTCCAAGCATGGGCAAAACAGGGAGGAACCAAAAATCATGACCAAGACCACGCTTCTCGGTACCGCCGCGCTCGTCCTGCTCGGGCTCGGTGGGGTCGCGTCCGCCGCCGAGCCGATCCGCATCGGGGTGGTGACCCCGCTGTCGGGCACCTACGCCCCCATCGGCCAGCAGGTCCGCTGGGGCCTGGAACTGGCGACGAAGGAGGTCAACGCCGCCGGCGGCATCCTCGGCCGGCAGGTCGAGTTGCTGTTCGAGGACGAGGAGGCCAATCCCGCCGTCGCCACCCAGAAGGCGGAGAAGCTGTTCCAGGTCAACAAGGTCGATTTCCTGACCGGCACCGTCAATTCCGGCTCGACCCTGGCGGTCGGGCAGCTTGCCGAGCGCAACGGCCGGCTGATCGCCACCACCGTCTCCTTCTCCGACGCCATCACCACCGACAAATGCTCGCCCAACGTCTTCCGGGTGAACGCGCGGGCGGGGCAGCAGTCGGCGGCGCTGGCGGAATGGCTGGCCAAGGACAAGCCGAAGGCCAAGGTCTATTATCTCGGCCCCGACTACGAGATGGGCCGCTCCACCGTCGCGGCCTTCAAGGAGGCGGCGGAGAAGACCGGCGCGCAATCGACCGGCGAGGTCTTCGCGCCGCTCGGCAGCAAGGATTACTCGCAGTATTTCGGCCAACTCCGGGCCGCGCGGCCGAGCGTGCTCTACACCTCGACCGCCGGAAACGACACGGTCCGCCTGCTGACGCAGATGAGCGAATACGGGCTGTTGCGCAACCTGACCATCGTCGGCGCGTCGGGCACCGTCACCGCCCAGAACATCGGCGCCATCGGCAAGGCGGCCGACGGCTTCGTCACCGGCGTCGGCTATTCCGCCGAACTCGACACGCCGGAGAACAAGGCGTTCGTCGCCGCCTTCCGCAAGGCCTACGACACCGCGCCCGACCTTTACGGCGCCGACAGCTACGGCCTGATCGGCTTCTTCAAGGCGGCGGTCGAGAAGGCCGGAAGCACCGACACCGACACGCTGCGCAAGGCGATGGAAGGGCTGAGCTGGTCGACGCCGCAGGGCACCAAGACCATGCGGGCCGGCGACCATCAGGCGATCCAGGACATGTATGCCGTGCGGATCGCGGCGGACGGCGGCGGCAACCGCTTCGACGTGGTCGGCACCGTTCCGGGCGACGCCGCCATCGGCCCCGACCAGTGCACCCGCTTCTGAGGACCGTTTCCAGGGAGCCGACGCCCATGGCCGATCTCATCGATTATCTGCAATTCGTCCTGGCGCCGCAGGCGCTGAACGGTCTGTCGCTCGGGGTTGCCGTCGTCCTGATGGCGCTGGGCCTGACCATCATCTTCGGACTGCTGGACGTCATCAACATGGCCCATGGCGAGTTCTACGCCATGGGCGCCTTCCTGGCCCTGACCCTGGCCGGGCTTGGGGTCGGCTTCTGGGCGCTGCTTGTTCTGGTGCCGCTGCTGATGCTGCCCATCGGCTGGCTGGCCGAGCGCTGGCTGATCGCCCGGGTCTTCCACAGCCGCGACCGCCATATCCTGACCCTGCTGCTGACCTTCGGGCTGGGCATGATCATGGAAGACCTGCTGAAGCTGGTCTACGGCCCCAACACCCAGCGGCCCGAGAACCCCATCGAGGGCGGCACCGAGATCCTCGGCATGTTCCTGCCCAACTACCGGCTGTTCCTGATCGGCTTCGGCCTTGCGCTGATCGCCGCGGTCTGGGTCGTGGTCTTCCGCACCGGGTTCGGCGCCATGGTGCGGGCGGCGGCCTTCGACAAGGACATGGCCTCGTCGCTGGGCGTGCCGGTGCGCCGGGTCTATGCCGGCACCTTCGCCTTCGGGGTGGCGCTGGCCGGCCTGTCCGGCGTGCTGCTGGCGCCGATCTATTCGGTGTTCCCGACCATGGGGCGCGACTTCATCCTGATGGCCTTCACCGTGGTGATCGTCGGCGGCATGGGGTCGATCCAGGGCGCGGTGATCGCCGGCCTGCTGCTGACCCAGGTGCAGGCGCTGTCCAGCCTCTACATCTCGCCGGTCTGGTCCGACCCGCTGGTGTTCGGGATCATGGTGCTGGTGCTGATGGTCCGGCCGCAGGGCCTGTTCGGGAGGTTGGGACATGCCTGAAGCCACTCTGCGCTCCCTCTCCGATCCCGGCCGCGCCGGCCCGGCATCGCGATTGTCCCGCCTGGCTCCGGTCCATTGGCTGGCGCTGGCCTTCCTGGTGGCGGCGCTGGGATTCGCCGCCGTCGCCTGGGCGACCGGCAACGGCTTCTACCTGCGTCTGGCGACCGAGGCGTTGATCTTCGCCGGGCTGGCGATGAGCGTCGACCTGCTGCTGGGCTACACCGGCCTGCTGTCGCTCGGGCAGGCGCTGTATTTCGGGCTGGGCGCCTATGTTTCGGCGCTCGTCCTGCGCGATGTCGCCCCCAGCTTCTGGCTGGCGATGGCGGCGGCCCTGCTGGCCGGCGGCGTGGCGGGCCTGATCGGCGGCGTCATCGCCAACCGGGTGAAGGGCGTCTATTTCGCGCTGATCACCTTTGGGTTGGCCCAGGTCGCGGCCAAGTCGGTCTACAACACCCGTGCGCTCGGCGCGTCGGACGGGCTGATCGGCATCCCGCAGGTCAGCATCGGTTTCGGCCCCTTCAGCCTCGACACCGCCGACCCGCTGTCCTTCTTCCTGCTGGTGCTCGGCCTGACCGTCGCGGCCTATGCCGGGCTGGCCTATCTGATGGACGCGCCGTTCGGCCGGACGCTGGCCGCCATCCGCGCCAACGAGAAACGCGTGCCGTTCCTGGGCTTCAACGCTTGGCGCTACAAGCTGGCGGTCTATGTGCTGGCCGCCTGCGTCGCGGCGCTGGCCGGGGCGCTCTACCCGATGCTGCGCGGCTTCGTCTCGCCCGAACTGATGTTCTTCGAGACCTCCGGCAACGCCGTCATCACCGTCATCGTCGGCGGCGTCGGCACGCTGGTCGGGCCGGTGGTGGGCAGCCTGCTGCTGACCGCCCTGCGTTCGGTCGTCGGGTCGTGGACCGAGCATCACCTGATCGTCGTGGGGGTCATCTTCATGCTGTCCGTCATCTTCCTGCGCAAGGGGCTGGTCGGCGCCCTGCTGGCACGGCTGGGCCGTCGCAGCGAACAGGGGAGGGCGACGCCATGACGGCAGCCTCCCTCAAGACGGCGGCCGGTGCGGGCAGCGCCTGTGCATTGGGTGTCCGCGACCTGTCGGTGAATTTCGGCGGGCTCCAGGCGGTGGCGGGCGTCGGCTTCGAGGCCGCCGCCGGGCGGATCACCTCGGTCATCGGTCCCAACGGGGCCGGCAAGAGCACGCTGTTCAACCTGATCAGCGGCGCCATCCGCCCGACCGGCGGCCGGGTCACCCTGGACGGCGCCGACGTCACCGGGCGTTCGCCCGACCGGCTGCTCGCCGCCGGGCTGGCCCGCTCCTTCCAGATCACCAACCTGTTCTTCGAGCTGCCGGTCCTGGAAAATCTGCGGATCGCCGCGCAGGTGCTGGAACGGCCCTGGCACGCGCTGCGTCCGGTCGGCCACAGCCGCCGGGCGCTCGCCAAGGCCGAGGCGCTGCTGGACCGCTTCGGCCTGTCGGCCAAGGCGCGCGAGCTTGCCGGCAACCTGTCCCACGGCGAACAGCGGCGGCTGGAGATCGCGGTCGCGCTGGCCGCCGAACCGCGGGTGCTGCTGCTGGACGAGCCGACCCAGGGCATGAGCCACGGCGACACCGCCGACACCGGCGCGCTGATCCGCTCGCTGGCCGGCGAGCTTACCGTGCTGCTGATCGAACACGACATCGGGCTGGTGATGAGCCTGTCGGACCATGTCGTGGTGATGGCCCAGGGCCGCAAGATCGCCGAGGGGGCGCCCGCGGCGGTGCGCGCCGATCCCGCGGTGCAGGCCGCCTATTTCGGACACGGGTGACAGCCATGCTTTCCATTGAGAACCTGCACGCGCATTACGGCCTCAGCCATGTCCTTCAGGGCGTTTCCCTCCAGGCCGGGCCGGGCGAGGTGGTCGGGCTGTTCGGCCGCAACGGCGTCGGCAAGACCACCATCCTGAAATCCATCGCCGGCTGGGTGCCGGCCAGTTCCGGCACGATCCGTTTCGGCGGCGTCGATCTGGCCGGGCAGACGCCCGACGCCATCGCCCGCCTCGGGCTCGGTCTGGTGCCGGAGGACCGCCGCATCTTCCCCGGCCTCAGCGTCGAGGAGAATTTGCGGTTGGGCCTGCGCCAATGCCCTGGCCGGGCGCGCCGGGAGAACGAGCAGGCAATCGGACAGGCCTTCGCCCGCTTCCCCCGTCTGGCCGAACGGCGGCGGCAACTCGGCACCACCCTGTCCGGTGGCGAGCAACAGATGCTGGCGATGGCCCGCGTGATGGTGGGGACCGCCAAGCTGCTGCTGATCGACGAGCCGACGGAAGGGCTGGCGCCGATGATCGTCGACGAGATCTTCGCGATCATCACCGAGCTGAAGCGGGCGGGATTGACCATCCTGCTGGTGGAACAGAACATCCACCGCGCGCTCGACGTCGCCGACCGCTTCTATGCGGTGGAGCGGGGCCGCATCACGCTGCATGGCGAAGCGGCCTCGTCCGCCGACCGTGCCCGGTTGATGGAGATGGTTGCCGTCTAACCGGGCGGCCCCACCTCCACCGGTGGCCCTATTTCCGGGGGAATGCCGTCAGGTCAGGCGGACCAGCAGGGCATCCAGCATGCGGTCGCAGGCCGCAAGCTGGTCCTCGGCGATGAACTCGTCGGGTTTGTGGGCCTCGCCGATGCTGCCGGGGCCGCACACCACCGTGGGCATCGACAGCCGCTGCTGGAACAGTCCGCCTTCCGTGCCGAAGGAAATCTTGCCGGTGCTGTTGCCGCCGGTCAGCGCCTTGACGAAGGCCACGACCTCGGCGGTGCTGTCGGTGTCGAGCGCCGGATAGCTCGACAGTTCGGCGACGCTCAGCCCGGCGGCCGGGAAATCGGGACGCAGGCGCCGGACGATGGCATCGGCTTCCGCCTGGATGCTGTCCAGCAGCGGACCCACCGGGTCCTGCGGCAGGTGGCGGATTTCGAAATCGAGGCGGCAGCGGTTCGGCACGATGTTCAGCGCCTCCCCACCCTGGATGATTCCGGCATGGATGGTGGTCCAGGGCACGTCGTAGGCATCGTCCTGCGCGCCATCGTCTTTCAACTGATCCTGGATGCGGCGCAGCCCGGTCAGCAGGTCGCTCGCCATGTGGATGGCGTTCAAGCCCTGCGGCGCCAAGCTGGAATGGCATTCGACGCCGTGGCATTCGGCACGCAGGGCGGTCTTGCCCTTGTGGGCGGTGACCACCTGCATGCCGGTCGGCTCGCCGACGATGCAGAAGCGCGGGCGGACCGGCAGTGCGGCCATCATCTCGATCAGCCGGCGGACGCCGAGGCAGCCGACCTCCTCGTCATAGGACAAGGCCAGATGCAGGGGCTGCGACAGGGACCGGCCGGTGGCCTGCTGATTGGCGGCGCGGTCGAACAAAGCAAGGGCGGCGGCGATGAACCCCTTCATGTCGGCAGTGCCGCGGCCGAACAGCTTGCCGTCCCGGCGGGTCAGCCGGAACGGATCGCTGGTCCATGCCTGACCTTCGACCGGGACGACGTCGCTGTGACCGGAGAGCAGGACGCCCGGACGGTCCGCCGGCCCCAGCGTCGCGAACAGGTTGGCCTTGCGCCCGTCGTCGCTCGGCACCAGCCAGGTCGCCACGCCGGCGGCTTCCAGCCTCTCCTGCACCCAGCGGATCAGGTCGAGGTTGCTTTCGCGGCTGACGGTGTTGAAGGCCACCAGCCGTTCCAGAATGTCAATGGTCGCCGTCATCGGAATGTCCCTGTTCGTTCTGGGCGTAGCTCAGGCGGCTTGCAACCGGTCGACGGCACGCCGCCAGCCGGTGCGGATCGCATCGGCATCGACATGCCGGCCGTTTCGGACCACCAGCCGCCCGGCCGCCACCACATCGCGCACGGGATTGCGGGCGCCGGTAAAGACATAGGAGTCGAGCAGCGTGTCGTCGCTGCGGCCGTAGAGACGCGGGTCGTCCGGGTCGAGCACGACCAGATCGGCGCGCTGCCCGGCCTTGAAGCCGCCTGCCGGCTCCGGCTGCCCCAGAGCCTGCGCGCCGCCGGCCACCGCCGCCCGGTAGAGGGCCGCACCGGTCGAACTGTCCGGATGCGGTGCCAGCAGATTGCGCCGCCTTGCGGCCAGCCGTTGCCCGAATTCCAGCAGGCGCAACTCCTCCGCGGCGTCGATGATGACCTGGCTGTCGGACCCGATGCCGAACCGGCCGCCCTGCGCCAGGAAATCGCGCGCCGGGAACAGTCCGTCGCCGAGATCGGCCTCGGTCGTCGGGCAAAGCCCCGCCACTGCCTGCGATGCCGCGATGCCCGCCACTTCGGCGGCGGTGACATGGGTCGCATGGACAAGGCACCAGGACGGCCCGAGCCAGCCGCGGTCGAGCAGCCATTCCACCGGCCGCCGCCCCGACCAGGCGAGACAGGACTCCACCTCCGCCGTCTGCTCGGCAACATGGATGTGGATCGGCGCCGTAGGATCGAGCGCCGCCATGCCGTCCAGCGCCGCCGCCATCGCGTCGGGCGACACCGCGCGCAGGGAATGCAGGGCCAGACCGGTGCGATGCCCGCCGGGCGCGGCGCGGCAGGCCTCGGCGATGGCGAGCAGACGGTCCGGATCGTTGAGGAAGCGCCGCTGGCCCTCGCCCGCCTGCTGTCCGCCGAAACCGCCCTGGGCATAGAGCACCGGCAGGTGGGTCAGCCCGATACCGGCGACATCCGCCGCCGCCAGGATGCGCATCGACATCTCGGCGGCATCGGCATAGGGCCGGCCGTCGGCATCGTGGTGGAGATAGTGGAACTCTGCCACCGACGTGTAGCCGCGCTCCAGCATCTCGGCATAGGCCATTGCCGCCACCGCGTGGAGCCCGTCGGGATCGATGCGGCGGACGAAACCGTACATCACCTCCCGCCAGGTCCAGAAGCTGTCCTCGGCCGGGCCGGCCCGCTCGGTCAGCCCGGCCATCGCCCGCTGGAAGGCGTGGCTGTGCAGGTTGGGCATGCCGGGGATGACCGGCCCGGCGGCCCGCTCCACCCCGGCGGGCGGCGTGTCCAGCCCGGTTTCGATGGCGGCGATCAGCCCCTGGGCGTCGAAGCGCAGCAGCACCCCCGACGCCCAGCCGCCGGCCAGCAGCGCCCGGTCGCAGAAAAGCCAGTCGAGCCGGCGGGCGGCGGTCATCGCTCCATGCTCCCTATTTCCATCACGCGATTGTTTTCACTTGGCGTCGAAATAGCCGGCCTGGATGGTCTTGCCGATCAGGTTGCAGATGATGCGGCCGGCGGTGATCGCGGTGATGCCGTTGAGATCCTTCTTCGGCGTGATCTCGACGATGTCCATGCCGACGACGCGGCCCTTGGCAACCAGCCCGTGGATCAGCGTGCGGATCTGCGGATAGGTGACGCCGCCCGGCGCCGGGCCGTTGACTGCCGGCATGATGGTCGGGTCCATGCCGTCGGCATCGATGGTCAGGTAGTAGCGGCCGCCGTCGGGAATGCGGTCGAGCACCGCCTTCATCCCGATGTCCTGCAACTCCACGTCCGGCACCAGCACCGCGCCGTAGGCAATCGCCGCCTCGACCTCTTCCGGCCGGGCGCTGCCGGCGGAGCGCAGGCCGATCTGGAAGATCTGGCCGATGTGGTCCATCTCGGCGGCGCGGCGGATCGGGCTGGAATAGCCGTTGCGGGCGCCGTTCACGTCGTCGCGCCAGTCGAGATGGGCGTCGATGTGGACCAGCGTGATCGGCCCCTGGTCGTCATAGGCGCGCAGCACCGGGATCGGGATGCCATGGTCGCCGCCGATCACGATGGGCAGCATGCCCTTGGCGAGCATCCGGCGCACCACCGCCTCGGCATTGGCGTAATGCAGGTCGAGGTTGCGGGGATCGGCCTTCACGTCGCCGCAATCCACCACCTTGATGTCCTTGCCGCCCAGCAGCGGGCCGCCGATGTCGAAATCCCAGCGCTCCAGCTTGCGCAGCGCCCGCTCGGTGTAGCGGCGCACCCAGGTCGGGGCGTTGGTCTGGTCGTTGGTCACCTCGTCGATGGAATAGGGATCGCCGTAGGGGATGCCGAGAATGCCGATATGGCCGTCGAGCTGGTCGAGGTCGGTGCAGACCGGGAAATCGAGGAAGCTCTGCAGCTCGCGGCGCGGCGGGTTGGTCAGGCTGGTGCTCATGGTGGCGGTTCTTCTTGTCGGTTGGCTGGACGGTTGGCGGCGGGTCCGGAGCCTCAGGCGTCCGGGATCACCGCGATCGCATCGACCTCGACCACCCATTCCGGGCGGGCGAGCGCGCTGATCACGAGGCCGGTCGACACCGGGTGGACGCCTTTCAGCCACTTGCCGATGGTGCGGTAGACCGGCTCGCGATAGCGCGGGTCGGTGATGTAGACGGTGATCTTGCAGATGTGCTCCAACTGCGAGCCGGCCTCTTCCAGCAGCATCTTGATGTTGGCCATCGCCTGTTCGGTCTGGCCGGCGGCATCGCCGATGGCGACGCTCTCGCTGGTGTCGAGATTCTGGCCGATCTGGCCGCGGACGAACACCATGGTGCCGCGGGCGACCACCGTCTGGCACAGGTCGTTGTCGATCGTCTGCTCGGGATAGGTCTTCTTGGTGTTGAACTGACGGATGCGGGTGTGGACGGTCATGGTGGAAAGTCCCGGCTCGGTTGAGGGTGGGTGATCGAAAGGCAAGGGGACGGCGTCCGGCGCCTCCATTCGGGAGCGCCGGCAGGGTGGCCGGTGGGACGGAACCCGGTCAGTGCCGGGTGTCGCCGTCGGCCAGTTCGGGGAAGACCGCGGCACGTTCGGCCAGCGTCGCCAGCGGGATGTGGCAGGCGATGCGGTGGCCGTCGGCCGTCTCGTGGACGGGCGGGGCCTGCTCGTCGCAGACCGTTCCCAGCTTGCGCGGGCAGCGTCCGGCGAAGACACAGCCCCGCCCGCCGGGGGCGGGGGCCGCATCCTCCAGCAGGATGCGCGGCGCCTCCTGCCCGTCCTCCGCCAGCCGCGGCACGGCGGACAGCAGCGCCTCGGTGTAGGGATGGTAGGGCGGGCGCAGCACGCGGCCGATGGGCCCTTCCTCGCAAATGGTGCCGCCATAGACGACCAGCACGCGGTCGGCGATGTGCGACACAACGGCGATGTCGTGGGTGATGAAGAGATAGGACAGGCCCATCTCGTCGCGCAGCTCGGCCAGCAGATTCAGGATGTTGGCCTGCACCGAGACGTCGAGGGCCGACACCGCCTCGTCGCAGACGACGAAGTCCGGATCGGTGGCGAGCGCGCGGGCGATGTTGACGCGCTGGCGCTCGCCGCCGCTCAGCTCGTGCGGATAGCGGTCGGCATAGGCGGCCGGCAGCCCGACGCGGGTCAGCAGACTGGCGACGGTTTTGCGCCGCTCCTCCGCATCCGCCCGGCCGGCCAGAACCAGGGGCCGATCCATCGCCGCCCCAACCGTCTTGCGCGGGTTCAGCGACGCGGCGGAGTTCTGGAAGACCAGTTGGGCGCGCCGGCGCAGGGTCTGGTCGCCGCGCCTGACCTGCTCCGTCAGGTCGGCGCCGTCGAACGTCACGGTGCCGGCGCTGGGTTCGGTCAGCGCCAGCAGGGCGCGGCCGATGGTGCTCTTGCCGCTGCCGCTCTCGCCGACCACCCCGACAACCTCGCCGCGGCTGACGGTGAAGGACACATCCTCCACAGCCACGGTGCCGGCCCGGCGCAGCCAGGGCAGGATGGACCGGCTGGCGCCATAGATCTTGCGCAGATGATCGACCTCCACCAGCGGGGCGGAGCGCGGCTGCGCCGCTTTCGGGCCGCGGGCTTTGCCGGCATCCTCGTCCGGCCAGGGCGTGCCGGCCAGCGCGTCGGCCTTCCAGCAGCGCACGCCGTCCCCGCCACCGTCGGTCAGCATCGCCTGCGGCTGGCTGCGGCAGATCTCCTCGGCGAAGGGGCAGCGCGGAGCGAAGACGCAGGCGGCGGGCGCCCCGGACAGCTTGGCGACGGTGCCGGGGATCGACGGCAGCCGGTGGCGGCGCTCGGCGGTGATGCGCGGCAGGGCGGCGACCAGACCCTTGGCATAGGGATGGGCCGGGCGGGACAGCACGCGGCCGGTCGCCCCCGTCTCCACCACCACGCCGCCATAGAGGACGGTGACGGTCTGGCAGATGCGGTTGACGATGCCGAGATTGTGGGAGACGAACAGCGCGCTCAGCCGGTGGCTGTCGCACAGCTTCGCCAGCAGGTCGATGATGCGGGCCTCGACCGTCACGTCCAGCGCCGTGGTCGGCTCGTCGAGGATCAGCAGCTTCGGTTCGCAGCCGAGCGCGGTGGCGATCAGCGCCCGCTGCTGCATGCCGCCCGACAGCTCGTGCGGGTAGGCGGCGGCGACCCGGCGCGGATCGCGGATGCCGACTTCGGCCAGCAGATCCTGCACCCGTGCGGCGGCCTGCCGGGGGAGAGGCCCTTGTGCTGGATCAGCGGTTCGGCGATCTGGTGGCCGACGGTCAGCGCCGGGTTCAGCGAGGTGAAGGGATCCTGGAAGACGGCGGCGATGCGGTCGCCGCGCAAGGCCCGGCGTTCGGACGGCGACAGGCGGCGCAGATCGATGCCGTCGAACAGGATCTCGCCGGAGTCCACCCGGCCGCCGCCGCCCAGCAGGTCGAGGATCGCCATGGCGACGGTGCTCTTGCCCGATCCGGACTCGCCGACCAGACCCATCACCTCGCCGGGGCGGATGGCGAAGCTGACGTCGCTGGCGGCGCGCAGCGTGCCGCGGGCATTGCCGTAGCTGATGGTCAGGCCGCGGACATCCAGCAGCGGCGCCGGTTCTGGCGCGGTCGCCGGGCTGACCACCGGCGGAACCGCCGGACGGGCTTGCGGAGCGGTCATCATCTCAGTGCGCTCCCGTGTTGCGCGGGTCGAGGAGGGCACGCAGCCCGTCGCCCAGCAGGTTGATGCCGATCACCGCGGTCGCCAGCGCGAAGCCGGGGCAGAGTGCGATCCACGGCGCCTGTTCCACGAAGGGGCGCGCCTCGCTGATCATCAGGCCCCAGTCGGAGGAGGGCGGCTGCGCCCCCATGCCGATGAAACTGAGCGAGGCGCCGAGCAGGATGGCGAAGACCACGCGCAGGCTGGCTTCCACCACCAGCGGCGGCCAGATGTTCGGCAGGATCTCGTGGAACAGGATGTAGGCGGCGCTTTCCCCGCGCAGGCGGGCGGCGGTGATGAACTCCTCCTGCATCAGCTCCAGCGTGATGGCGCGGGTCAGGCGGACCACCTGCGGCACATAGACGATGCCGATGGCGACGATGGCCTTCCACTGCGCCGGCGGGGTGACCGCCAGAACCAGGATGCCCAGCAGGATCGGCGGGAAGGACATCAGCACGTCCATGGCCCGCATGATCGCCTCGCCGGTGCGCCCGCCCTTGTAGCCGGCGATCAGCCCCAGCGGCACGCCGGCCAGCAGGCTCAGCGCCGTGGCGGCGACGCCCATCACCAGCGAGCTGCCGGTGCCGACCAGGGTGCGGCTGAACACGTCGCGGCCGAACTCGTCGGTGCCGAACCAGAATTCGGCTCCCGGCGGCTGCAGCCGGCTCATGATGTTCATCTCATCATAAGGGTAGGGGGCGATCCAGGAGCCGGCGACGGCGGCCACCACCAGCGGGGCCAGCAGGACGATGCCGACGAGGAGAGAGACGGGCAGGGACGGCAGATGCCGGCGTGGAACCGATTGGACGGGAGTCGCGTCGGTCATCTCAGGAGGCCCTCATGCCGTGGCGGATCTTCGGGTTCACGAAGGCGTAGAGCAGGTCGGCGGTCAGGTTGGCGAGGCAGTAGGCGGCGGACACGATCAGGATCGTCGCCTGGATCAGCGGCAGGTCGTGGCGCTGGATGGCGAACAGCAGCAGCCGGCCCATGCCGGGATAGGAGAAGATCGTCTCAATCACCACGACGCCGCCCAGGATCAGGCCGAAATCGATGGCCAGCACGGTGATGGTCGGCAACAACGCGTTCTTCAGCGCGTGGCGCAGGATCACCACCGATTCCGGCATGCCCTTGGCGCGGGCGAACTTGACGTAGTTGGTCTGCAGCACGTCGATCATGCTGGAACGGGTCAGCCGGGCGATGCGGGCCAGCAGCATCAGCACCAGCGTCACGACCGGCAGCACCAGATGCGAGGCCCAGGGCAGGAAGCCGTCGGCGATCGGGGCGTAGCCGCCGGTGGGCAGCAGCTTCATGTAGCTGCCGAAGACCAGCACCAGCACGATGGCCCAGAAGAAGTCCGGCACGGCGATGCCGAGATAGGAGACGCCGGAAACCAGCTGGTCGGTCAGCTTGCCGCGCCGCACCGCCGCCAGGACGCCGAGCCCGATGCCGACCACCGCGACCACGAACAGAGCCACCACGGCCAGCACCAGCGAGCGGGCCAGCGCCTCCATCAGGATTGGGCCGATGGGCTGTTCCAGCACCAGCGAGCGGCCGAGGTCGCCCCGCAGGATGCCGGCGGCCCAATGCCCGTACTGGACGATCAGCGGCTGGTCGAGGCCAAGCTTGACCGCGATGGCGTCCACCACCTCCTTCGAGGCGAACTGGCCGGCGATCATCGAGGCGACATCGCCCGGCATCGCCTGCGTCACCAGGAAGATCAGGACCGACATCACGGCCAGGACCAGCGCCAGATAGACGAGACGGGTCAGTGTGTAGGCGAACATGGCAGCATCCCCTGCGGGAAGAGGAGGGGACCGGCCTCAGGCAGCCGGCCCCCGAACGACCCCCAAAACGACCTCAGTCGACCGACACGTCGCGCAGGTCGAGGAACATCATCGGGTGCGAATGGAACCCGTGGACCTTGGCGCTCAGACCGTTGATATGGTTGATGACGTAGGGGATGACGCCCGGCAAATCCTCCACCGCCAGCGCCTGGACCTGGGTATAGAGCGCCTTGGCCTCATCCTCGCTCTTGGCCTGGCGGGCGCCGTCCAGCAGCGTGTCCATCTTCGGGTTGGAATAGCTCCACAGCGCGGTGTTCCACGATCCGCGCGAGTGGTACCAGGGATAGACCGACGTATCGATGGTCGGGCGGCTGAAGAAGCCGTCGATGTAGAAGCCGGCCTTGCCCTCGATGTCTTTCAGGAAGACGTCGAATGGGACGCGCTGGACATTGACGGTGATGCCGGCCGGCTTCAGCAGCTCGCGCACGGCGAGGCCGAGACGTTCGCGGGTGGCGCGGCCGGCCGGCGTGTGCAGCGTGACCTCGAAGCCGTTGGGATAGCCGGCCTCGGCCAGCAGCTTCTTCGCGCCGGCCGGGTCGCCCTTGGCGATCTTCAGGTCCTTGTTGTAGTAGGGATGGCTCGGCGGGATCGGCGAGTGGGTCGGCGTGCCGTTGCCGAACAGCGCGATCTGGGTGATGGCCTGCTTGTCGAGTGCCATCGCCACCGCCTTGCGCACGCGCGGGTCATCGAAGGGCTTCACCGTGTTGTTCATGATGACGCCGTCCCAGGTCGAGGTCGGGACGGAATCGATCTTCAGCTTCGGGTCGCCCTTGACCTTCTCGATGGCCTCCAGCGGAAGGTTCCACACCAGATCCAGTTCGCCGGTGGTCAGCGCCGCCACCTGGGCCGCCGATTCCGGCAGGATGCGGACGATCACCTCGTCCAGCTTCGGCAGGCCCGGCTCGAAGTAGTTGGCGTTGCGCTTCAGGACGATGCGGTCGCCGGGGGCGAAGGACACGAACTCGAACGGGCCGGTGCCGACCGGCTTGGAAGCCAGCGTGTCGATGGCGTCGCGCGGCACGATGCGCGCCTGACGCTCGCCGAACAGTTCGGCGAAGCCGGCATAGGGGCTTTTCAGCTGGAACTGGACGGTCAGCGGGTCCAGCGCCTTCATCGACTCCACGATCTCGAAATTGACGCGGGCGGTCGAGCCGGTCGCCTTGTCCTGGATGCGGGCGATGGTGGCGACGACGTCCTCGGCCTCCAGCTCGCGGCCGTTGTGGAACTTCACACCCTTGCGCAGATGGAAGGTCCAGGTCTTCAGGTCGTCGCTGCGCTCCCAGCGTTCGGCCAGATCGGGCTTCACCGTCATGTCATGGCCGATGACGGTCAGGCCGTTGAAGATCAGATAGGCGGCAACATACTCCTGGCCGCCCTTCATCTTGGCTGGATCCAGCGTGTTCAGGTTGGAGTCCACCGAGACCTTGAGCGTGCCTGCGGCCTGGACCGACATCGCCGTCCCGGACAGGAGGATCGCCGAGAGCACAGCCCGTGCCACCAAACGTCGCATCATCATGAAAGCCCCTCTGTTTGCCGGCCCTTGCGGCGGACCTTGGTTCCTGCTTGGCCAAAACGGTCTCACAGGGCCGCGGCCGGAGGAAAGGATGCCGGAAGGGCGACGAACCGGGCAAGGAACGGGCTAAGATTTGGGCAAAGGGCCGGGGCGGGCAAAATTTGTGCAGCGCACTCCCGGAGAAATCCCTGGTTTCCTTATGTTTTTTCCGGGATGGTTCGTCGGATCAGCATGATGAAAATACGGGCCGCTCCCAGCGGAGCGGCCGGGCAGCATGATCGATATTCATCGACATCATGAGCAGGCGCCATGGTGCGTGGGGTCGAACAGGCGCGACAGGCTGCCTTCGGCCTCGAGCCGGTACAATTTTCGATGGAGGCTCTCCGCTGTTTCGGCCCCGACGGCGCGGGCGGCGCAGGTGCGGAATTTGGCCGCACGCTCCGTCACCGACAACGGACGGGCCATCGTGCCGCGTGCCGAGGCGCAGAAGCGTGTGTGGCGCTCTCCCGTCCTTGTCTCGACGCTCACCTCCGCGCCCTCGGGGGCGGTGCGGGCGCGGTCGGGATCGGCGTTCCAGTCCGGATCGGCCGCCATGGAGACGCATCCGATGGCGTGGCGCAGATCCGGGTCGGTGAGCGTCGCATCGTCCAACTGCTCCAGCGTCAGCGTTCCGTACAGCATCGCGCAGGCGACGGCGAAGGGCAGGCTGAAGCGGGCCTCCCCCGGTGTCGCCGGACACTGATAGGTCAGGTTGGCGGCCACCACCGGCGGGACGCGGCAATGGACGCTCCGGATGTCCTGCGGTTTCAGGCGATGCTCCGCCATCAGGTCCCGCACGGCGTCGATGGCGGCGTGGGCGGACAGGCAGACCGGATAGAGCTTGGTGTCGATGCCGGGATCGAGCAGGCGCCAGCGCCGGCCGAGCCCACCCAGGGCGGCCGGATCGAAGCGGCCCGCCGCCATCAGCGCTGCGAAGCCGCGCGGATCCTCCACCACCCCATGGGGCACGGTCAGGCCCCGCGCGGCCAGCCGGGCGGCGCGCACGCCGTTCGCTGCGGCCTGCGCCGCCAGCAGCGGCTTGGCTGCGGTGCCGAAGCAGGCACGCAGACCGCCGGTTCCGCAGAGGGCGAAAGCGATGGCGTCCGCCGCCGTCCGGCCGTCCAGTCCAAGCGCCTTGGCGCTGGCGGCCGCAGCGCCGATGGTGCCGAATAGTGCTGTGGTCCACCAGCCGTCATGGTACACGCCGTTGCCGACCGCCTCCGCCAGCGCATATTGCGCTTCCGCACCGGCGACGACGGCGGTGAGCAGATCGCGTCCCGTTCCCCCGGCCTCCTCGACCATCGCCAGCGCTGTCGGCACCAAGACGGCGGAGCCGTGGACGAAGCCGGCATAGCTGTTGTCGTCGAAATCCAGCGCATGGGCGGCTGCGACATTGGCGAAGGTGGCCCCCTCGGCGCACAGGCGGCCTCCGGCCAGCAACTGCGATGGCCCGGCGGCATAGCTCGCAAGCGCCTCGTCGGCCGCCAGCCGGGCAGACGCTTCGCCGGTGCCGGCCAGCGCGACCCCAAGCGTGTCGACGATGCAGTCCAGCGCCACCGCGGCGACCGCGTCAGGCACATCGCTGCGGCGCAATCCGGCCACCCAATCGCCGATCCGCCGGGCTGCGGCGATTGGCGGAGTGGGGTCGTCGAAGGGAGATGTCATGGCAGGAGCCCCGGCGTGATTGCAGACAGGCGATGAGGCTGCCGCGGAAACCTGTGCTCCGGTCAGTTGGAAAAATTTCTTTCATGGTCGGGATGAGCTGCATTCATGCCCGGAGCCAACATAAGATAGTATGCAATTATCCCGAACCGTCGCAGATCGGAGCCCCATGCATCACCGAGACTTTGACCTGGGATCCCTGGAGGTCTTCGTCGCCGTCGCCGAACTGGGCAGCATGACCCGCGCCGCCGGCCGGCTCGGGCTGACCCAATCGGCCGTCTCTCATGTGGTGCGCCAACTGGAAACCGCCTTCGCCACCCAACTGCTCGACCGCAGCATCAGGCCGATGGCGCTGACGGCGGCAGGGCAGCGGCTTTGGCACTGGAGCAACCGCATCCTGACCGATGCGCGGCAATTGCCGGCGGCAATCGGCGGCACGGATGGCGCCTTCATGCCGGAACTGCGCATCGGCTGTATCGACACGCTGGCGGCGCCGTTCATTCCGCGGCTG
>NZ_JBSNCI010000003.1:232500-930000 GCF_058780665.1 Azospirillum sp. UENF 112521 | reverse complement strand
CGGCCGTAACTATAACGGTCCTAAGGTAGCGAAATTCCTTGTCGGGTAAGTTCCGACCTGCACGAATGGCGTAACGACTTCCCCGCTGTCTCCAACACCAACTCAGCGAAATTGAACTCTCCGTGAAGATGCGGAGTTCCCGCGGTCAGACGGAAAGACCCCGTGCACCTTTACTACAGCTTTGCAGTGGTGCTAGGGACTTCATGTGTAGGATAGGTGGGAGGCTTGGAAACATGGGCGCCAGCTCGTGTGGAGCCAACCTTGAAATACCACCCTTGAAGTCTCTGGCATCTAACCGTGGCCCGTTATCCGGGTCCGGGACCCTGCATGGCGGGTAGTTTGACTGGGGCGGTCGCCTCCCAAAGTGTAACGGAGGCGCGCGATGGTGGGCTCAGAGCGGTCGGAAATCGCTCGTCGAGTGCAATGGCATAAGCCCGCCTGACTGCAAGACTGACAAGTCGAGCAGAGACGAAAGTCGGCCATAGTGATCCGGTGGCTCCACGTGGACGGGCCATCGCTCAACGGATAAAAGGTACGCCGGGGATAACAGGCTGATGACTCCCAAGAGTCCATATCGACGGAGTCGTTTGGCACCTCGATGTCGGCTCATCACATCCTGGGGCTGGAGCAGGTCCCAAGGGTTCGGCTGTTCGCCGATTAAAGTGGTACGTGAGCTGGGTTTAGAACGTCGTGAGACAGTTCGGTCCCTATCTGCCGTGGGTGTCGGAGTTTTGCGAGGATTTGTCCCTAGTACGAGAGGACCGGGATGGACATACCTCTGGTGCACCGGTTGTCACGCCAGTGGCATGGCCGGGTAGCTAAGTATGGACGGGATAACCGCTGAAAGCATCTAAGCGGGAAACCCACCTCTAAACCAGAGCTCCCTTGAGAGCCGTGACAGACCATCACGTCGATAGGAGGCATGTGGACGGGCAGCAATGCTTGAAGCTAAGCCTTACTAATCGCTCGATCGGCTTGATCTCGACACCACTAACCGCGCCATGCGCAGCAGCAAGCCTGCTCCAAAGCAGTGCTTGACCAGCGCACAGCCGTTCGATACATCCTCAACTCACTTGCACTGAACAAGCATTAAGCGCTTTCGGTAACAGCGTCGGTCTTGTGCCTCGGTGACCTGGTGGTCATGGCGAGGTGTCAAACACCCGATCCCATCCCGAACTCGGCCGTGAAAAGCCTCCGCGCCAATGGTACTGCGTCTTAAGACGTGGGAGAGTAGGTCGCCGCCAGGTCGCTCAGGCACATGAGACGCTCAATACAAGAAAGCCAAATGCTTGCATCTTCATCCAGATCACGAACGCCCCGCCTCGAAAGAGACGGGGCGTTTCGCTGTTCGGGCCGCGCTTGCCCTCAGGAGCAGGCCCCGCCTGAAGACATGGGTCGTCGGCGCACGGCTGCCGCCAGAGGAATGCAGGGCTGATTGTCAGTCTGTCGAATTAGCATGCTCTGCAACCTAAAGAGAGCGGCCGGTCATGACGGACGAAACGGTGGACGGGGGGCGAAACGGGCCGGCCCGCCAGACGGCAGCCGGAACGGAGCCCGGCCCGACAATCTACCTGCAGCTTGCCGGGGTCGTCCTGTTCTGGGGCGCCAACTGGCCGCTGATGAAGCTGGCGCTGATCGACATTGGGCCGCTCGCCTTCTGCGCCGTTCGGCTGGTCGGCACCACGGTGAGCTTGGCCCTGCTGGCGCCGCTGTTGCGCTTTCCCTTGCTGCCCCACCGCGGTGAGCGGCTGATGATCGCGGTCGTCGGCCTGCTGCAGGTCGGCGGCATGATGGGGCTGAGCAACATCGGGTTGCAGTTCGTCTCGCCGGGGCGGGCGTCGGTGCTTGCCTACACCATGCAGATGTGGACGCTGCCGCTCGGCCTGCTGCTGCTTGGCGAGCGCATCTCCAGGCGGCAAGCCGCGGCGGCGCTGCTGACCTTCGCCGGGGTAGTTGTCTTCTTCAACCCGGCGCTGGTGAACTGGAACGACGCCAACGCGCTGATCGGCAACGGCTTCCTGATCGGCTGCGCGATCAGTTGGGCGCTGGGGGCGACGCTCTACCGCCGGCGGCTATGGAGTACGCCGTTCTGGACCCAGATCTTCTGGCAGGTCGCTGCCAGCGCGGCGGTGATGGTGCCGCTGGCGCTGTTCGCCGAAACGGCGCACCCGATCAACTGGTCGGGCTCGCTGCTGGCGGTCATCGCCTACAACTGCCTGATCGCCACCGGGCTTTGCTATTGGTGGTGGAGCAAGGCGCTGTCGGTGATGCCGGCCAGCCAAGCCGGGCAGATCGTCTGTCTGGTGCCGGTCACGGCGCTTCTGTTGAGCGCGGTCTTCGACAGCGAGCCGCTGAGCTTGGGCGTGCTGCTCAGCGTGGCGCTGATCGGCGGCGGAATCGCTCTTTCCGCACGGGCGCGCTGATCGGCGGGGCCAAGCGAACGCAAGAAGGAAATCCTGATTGGCCGTCGCACTTGCGGCTGAAGACGGACCTTGGTAACGGGGCGGCCAGCCCCAATCGGCGTGGAGAACCGTCCTTCATGTTCAAAGTAGCCGGAGGCGCAATCCTCAATTGTGGCTGAATTTTCCTTGAACCGTTACCTTGCAGCGGTGGATTGTTCCGGAAATGGATTATCCAACAGTCCAGTTCGGAGCAAGTCCAGGTCGAAGTGGCGCTGCCAGTGTGGATACTGAAGCGGGAGAAATGGTCCAACACTGGAGAGCACCCGATGGCCGGCATTCAGATCGCCGAGATGGATTTTTCCGCAGGGCTCAAGACCAAACACATCAAGGTCCCTGCCATGGTCGCGAAGGTGGATCTGAAGGAGGTTCCGAAGGATCTCCAGAAGGCCATCGACAAGGACAAGATCATTGTCCAGAAGCTGATCGAAGCGGCCTATGAGCAACTCAACAAGTCCAAGAAGGAAGTCCAGGGGGCTCTTCAGGATTTCGACGCCAATCTGGGCAAGAAGCCGCCGGCCAATGAAAAGGAACTGGCCGAGCGTGAGAAGACGATCAACGTCATGTGCAAGCAGTTCACCGAGGCGCAGGCGGGTCTGGCGCTGAAGGCGGTGGAAAAGGCCTGGGACGCCTATGCCAGCAAGAAATCGGACCTGAAGTCGTTCAAGCTGAAGTTCGCCAAGACCATGGTGCTGGGGTCGATCAGCGTCCTTGCCAACACCGTGTCGGCCGGCGTCAGTGTCGGCGTCGCGGCGGTGACGGCGGGCGGCGCCACCCCGATGGCGATCATCGGCATCTGCACGACCGTCGCCAGCATCGGCAAGACCGCCGTCACCATGGCGCTCGCCATTCACAATTTCGCCCGCGACATCGAGAAGGCGGAGACCGACATCCGCAAGACCGACGACACGCTGGCGTCGGCCTACAGCAGCGGTGACCTGAATTTCAAGGCCGGCGCGCGCGAGGTGGCGGCGATCCTGGGCGTACCGTTCGTGAAGTCCGTCGGCGGCATGGAGAAGCTGCTGCTCGAATACCATGCCAAGACCGGCAAGATGGAGGAGCAGTCCGACAAGCTCTACGATCAGGCCAAGAAGATGATGACCCAGATCGAAAAGCTGGAGAAGGAGAAGCTCTCCAAGCAAGCCGATGCCCTGGTCAAGATTCTCGGCGAGAAGGTCACCTTCACGCTCGACAAGATTCATGAGCTGCAGGCGCGTATCAAGACGAAGGACGTCTTCTACGACCAGATGACCGGCCACCTCGTCTGCTACAAGGACCTGCGCGGCAAGCCGCTCGAGAAGATCGGCGTGACGAAGGAGACGCTCGAGACCATTGTCACCATCGGCTCGACCCTGAAGACCATCGTCTCGACGACGCTTCAGATCGTCAAGCTGGCCGGCGGCTGACGCCTGTGCCTCAACGGAGTCTGTCCCGCGCCTGGAGAGGCGCTGGACAGACTCCAGGCTTTATTCCGGAGACGGACCGCAGGGAACGGGAAGAGGAGACGCATCATGGGAATGCAGGCCGTCATGGGCGCGATGACGATGTGCAGCTTCGGCGCCGCACCGTCGAGCCTCATGGTGCTTCCCGCCAGCGCGGTGATGAGTTCCAAGGTGCCCGCCGCCAACATCATGGACAGCAAGCCGTTCGTCAATGTCCTGCCGTTCGGCGTGTGCATGAGCATGGCCAACCCGGCGGTGGCCGCTGCCACCGCGGCGGCCTTCGGTGTGCTGACGCCCATGCCCTGCACGCCGATGACCGCCGCCCCCTGGGTGCCCGGCAGCCCGACCGTCCTGGTGGGCAAGATGCCGGCGCTCAACAACAGTTCGAAATGCATGTGCGCCTTTGGGGGCGTGATCCAGATCACGCTGCCCGGCCAGTTCACCGAAATGGTCCCCTGAGCATCGGTTGCCGGACCGAACCGCCAGACGCTATCGTCCCGGCGGTTTCGGCGGCGGGATCGCGCCGGTTTCCTTCCCGCCCTCGGAGAAGGTCCGCAGCGGCTCCACCAGGACGCCCTGGTGATAGACGCCGCGCTGCATCACCTTGCCGGACGGAAAGAAACGCAGGAATTCTCCCTCCAGCAGCCCGTCCTGGAAGAACGTCTGCTCGCTGACCGCTCCGCCCTCGAAAAAGCCTGCCGTCGGGCCGTGCAGACGGTCCGCGGCGTAGGTCTCCCGGCGCAGAACCGCGCCATGGGGGCTGTAGAAGACAGACTCGCCCTCGCGCTTGCCGGCACGGTACTGCACCACGGCTGCCACCGTGCCGTTGGTGGCGAAATAGACGGACGGCCCTTCCAGTTCGCCGGCGCGGTAGTTCAGGCGGCAGACCAGCCGCGCTTGCATGTAGAAGGTCGAGGTGCCGTGCTGCACCCCATTTGCATACTCGGCCACCTGCACGATGTTGCCATCATCGTCATAATGGCGTGTCTCGCCATGCATGGCGCCGCCGCGCATGCGGGCACGCATCGTCGGCCGTCCGGTCTCTCCATAACGGATGAAATCGCCGTCGAACACCCCGTCCACCAGCCGTCCGGACTGGACGATGCGTCCGTGCGCGTCGCGTTCCTCGACCCTGATCTCGGTGGGGCCTGCGGCCTCGGGGGCGTCGGTTGGAGAGTCCATGTCCGTCATCTCAGTTCACCATCACCACGCCGCCCTTGAGCGTCAGCATGCCGCCGCCGCTCACCTCGGCCGTCGCCGAGCCCTTCACCGTGCTGGTCAGGCCCTGGGCCGTCAGGGCCAGCCCCGCCTTGAGGTCCAGCGTCGTGCCGCCCTTGAGCGTGGCGCCCATGCCGGCCTTCATGTCCAGGCCCATGCCGGCGTCGATCTCCATGCCGGTCCCGGCCTTCACGGTCATCGCGGTGCCGGATTTGACGTCGAGCGAGGTGCCCGCCTTGATCTCGATGCCGGTCGCCGCCTTGATCCCGATGTCGGCCGATGTCGCCGTCAGCTTGATCGACTTGCCCTTGATCACGATGTCGCCGGTCACGTCGATGGTCAGGTTGCCCTTGACCGTAAGGGTGTAGTTGTTGTCGACGGTGTGCTCGAAGTCGTCATTGTTGAGGTGCGTCTCCTTGCCTTTGACCGACAGGTCGCGGGTGCCCTTTGAGATCGCGTGCGTCTCGTTGCCTTCGGTGACGGTGATCGTATGGTTGTTCTTGACCGTCAGCTTGCGGTCGTTCTTGACGTCGATGGTGCTGTCGTTCTCGATCGTCTCGATCTCGTCGTGCTTGACCAGCCGTGTCAGGTCGTTGAGGACCTTGATGTTCATGTCCTTCTGGGCCTGGACGAAGATCTCCTCGTTGTCGGCCTTGTCCTCGAAGCGGATCTCGTTGAACTTGCCGGTGCCGTTCTTGGAGGTCTGCGTCTTGATGGTGCTCTTCGTGGAATCGTCGGGCAGCGTGTAGGGAACGGTCTGGTCGGCGTTGTAGACGGCGCCGGTGACCAGCGGCCGGTCGGGGTCGCCGTCCAGGAAAGTGACCACCACCTCCTGCCCGACGCGGGGGAAGAACATGATGCCGTAATTCTTGCCGGCCCAACCCTGCGCCACCCGGACCCAGCACGAGCTTTTCTCGTCGTTGGTGCCGAGCCGGTCCCAGTGGAACTGCACCTTGATCCGCCCATACTGGTCGAGCCAGATCTCCTCGCCCGACTTGCCGACCACCTTGGCGGTCTGGGTCGAATGGATCCGCGGCTTCTGCGCGGTGTTGAGCGGGCGGAAGGGGTGGGCTGACGGGAAGCCGGTGAAGGTCGCGACGAAGCGGTTGGTCGCCCCTTCGATGCGGACGGAATTCAGAACCATTTCCGCGTTGAGCGAGTCCTTGCGGTGGCCGGAGATGGTGATCTTGGTCCCGGCCTCCATCCCGCGGCAGTTGCCGCCGCCGCGGATGCGCTGGCTGGCGAAGGCAAGCGCCTGCTGGCGCACCAGGGCGATCTGCTCGCCGTCGGCGGACACCGTGTGGCGCACCGCATAGTCGTTCATCGTGCCGGTGCCGGCAGTCCCCTCCGCCGTGGCGTAGAGGTCGGTCGCCGGCGTCTCGAAGTGATAGCTGTCCACCCCGACGCTCTTGGTCGTCACCCGCCGCTCGACGCCGAGCTGGGTGATGACGTTGTCCTCGTTGTCGTAGGCCTTGTGCCCGCGATACTCGTAGGTGGAGACCAGCGCGCTCGTGGTGAAGGCGCTGTCGCCGTCGCCCAGAACCAGCTTGTGCTCGCCGTCGGCATGCTCGAAGAAATAGAAGATGCCTTCCTCTTCCAGCAGGCGGGCGATGAAGTTGTAGTCGGTCTCGCGATACTGCACGCAATATTCGCGGGTCGCGTAGGTGCCGTTCAACACCGTCTTGATGGTGCCGGTGGAGCCGATCACCGCCTCGACGATTTCCGGCACCGTCTTCTCCTGGAAGATGCGGCAATCGCCGGAATGGGTCAGCATCCACAGCCAGGGATGCAGTTCGGCCTCGTAATGGGCGGAGGAATCGCGGTCGTCGATGTGCGTCAGCTCGATGCGGCCGACGATGGCGTTGATGTAGCGCTTGGACGTGCCGTCGCCCAGAGTCAGCGTCACCGTCACCGGCTTGCCGACGATCTGGTCGAAGTCGATGTCGTCGTCCGACGACAGCATGGCCACCCGGTAGGAGAAGAGCGCCGACAGCCGCTCCTCGCCCACGATGTTGCGCAGGATCAGCTTGTCGGGTCCGAGCGGAGTCGAGATCGACAGGTGCTGTTGGGCCTGTGAGAAACGCTCGCTCATTCTTCCCTCGTGCCGCCTTCCCTCGTGCTGCTTCGCCCCGTCCCGCCGCCGGTCAGGCCAGCGCCGGTTCCGCGGCTCCAACGGTCACGGTGAAACGCCCGTCGCTGTCGCAATCGACCCGGATCGCCCCCACCGGCTGTCCGGCAGCCACCCGATCGAGGATCCGCATGGCCACTTCGGGAACCACGAACTCCGACAGCAGGGTGTCGATCATACGGGCGCCTGCGTCCGAATGCACGGCCCGCCGCACCAGCGCCTCCAACGCTGCCGGGGCTACGGTCAGTGCTGCGGCACGGTTGCCCTCGGTGCGCTTGCGCAGCTTCTCCACCTTCATCAGGGCGATGGCGCGGACCTGCTGCTCGCTGAGGGGATAGTAGGGCACCACCGTCAGGCGACCGAGGAACGACGGCCGGAAGCGCCGCCGCAGGGGATCGGAGATGGCCTCGACACCCTCTTCCAGCGCCTCGCGGATTTCGCCGGCATCGAGCCGCGCCCGCCCGAGTTCGGTCAGCTCCACGTCGCCGAGATTGCTGGTCAGCAGGATCAGCGTGTTGCGGAAGTCGACCTCCACCCCCTCGCCATCCTCCAGCACGCCCTTGTCGAAGACCTGATAGAACATGTCCAGCACGTCCGGGTGGGCCTTCTCCACCTCGTCCATCAGGATGACCGAGTGCGGGCGGCGCCGCACCGCCTCGGTCAGCACGCCGCCGCTGCCGTAGCCGACATAGCCCGGAGGGGCGCCGCGCAGGGTCGCCACCGCGTGCGCCTCCTGGTACTCCGACATGTTGATGGTGATGAGGCTCTGTTCGCCGCCGTTCAGGAGTTCGGCCAGGGCCAGCGAGGTTTCCGTCTTGCCGACGCCGCTGGGACCGCTCAGCAGGAAGACGCCGATGGGGCGGTTCGGCTCGTTCAGCCCGGCGCGGTAGCCGCGCACCGCCCGCGCGATGGCGCGCAGCGCCTGCGGCTGGCCGACGACGCGCGCCTCCATGCGCTCCTCCAGCCCGACGACGACATCGACATCGTCCTTGGACATCGAGCCGACCGGAATGCCGGTCCAGTTCGACACCACCGCGGCGACCACGCCGCCGTCGACCCGGTGCGGTACCAGCGCGTCGTCGCCGCGCAGCGCGGCCAGCCGCTCCTCCGCCGCCACCGCGTCGGCCTGCCGCCCAGCGGTCAGCGCCTCGTCGATGGCCTTCACCAGTTCGGCCTCGCGGGTCCAGCGCCCGGTCAGCGCCGCAAGCTCCTCGGCGACGGCAAGGCGGCGGGTGGCGATGCCGGCCAGCCGGGCCTCGTGCGCCGCGCCGGCCTCGCGCTCCAGCCGCTCGGCCTCGCGGGCCAGCATCTGGTCCTCGCGCTCCAGGGTCTCGACGGCTTCGGGTTTGGAGGTGCGGGCGACGGCCACCCGGGCGCAGGCGGTGTCCAGCACGCTGATCGCCTTGTCGGGAAGCTGGCGCGCCGGGATGTAGCGCGCCGACAGCTTCACCGCCGCGGCGATGCCGTCGTCCAGCACGCGCACGCCGTGGTGTTCCTCGAAGCGGCGCACCAGCCCGCGCAGCATGGCGGCAGCGGCGACCTCGTCCGGCTCAGGCACGGAGACCGGCTGGAAACGGCGGGCGAGCGCCGGGTCCTTCTCGAAGTATTTCTTGTATTCGGCCCAGGTGGTGGCGGCGATGGTGCGGAACTCGCCGCGGGCGAGCGCCGGCTTCAGCAGGTTGGCGGCGTCGCCCTGTCCGGCCGCCCCGCCGGCCCCGATCAGCGCATGGGCCTCGTCGATGAAGACCACCGTCGGCACGGCGGAGGCCGCCACCTCCTTGATGATCGACTTCAGCCGGTTCTCGAACTCGCCCTTGACGCCGGCGCCCGCCTGGAGGAGGCCGAGGTCCAGCGTGCGGATCGCCGTGCCGCGCAACGGCTCCGGCACGTCGCCCTCGGCGATGCGCAGCGCCAGCCCCTCGACGATGGCGGTCTTGCCGACGCCGGGGTCGCCGACCAGGATCGGGTTGTTCTGCCGCCGCCGCATCATCACGTCGACGACCTGGCGGATTTCGCGGTCGCGGCCGATCACCGGATCGATCTTGCCGGCCCGCGCCTGCGCCGTCAGGTCGACGGTGTACTGGTCCAGCATGGACTGGCCGGAGGCCAGCGGCGACGGCGTCGAGGGTCCCTCGCCGAGCGGTGCGGGTGCGGCTGAGGACGCCTCGCCGAGCTTGGTGTCGCTGCGCAGCATGCGCACGAGTTCCGGCAGGTCGGTGGCGGTGCGGTCACGCGGGATGGCGAGCAGCGACGGTGCCGATTCGCCGATCACCGCGCGCACCGAATCGCAGGCGACCGCCGCCCACAGCATGGCCGGCACCAGGATCTGCGGGCTGTCCAGATGCGTGACCGAGGTGAGCAGCGCGTTCTCCAGCAACTCCGGCACCCGCGGCGAGAAGGCGGGGGTGCGGGTGTTGCCGCGGCGGATCTTCTCCAGCGCCGCGTTCAGCTCGGCCTCGACCCGCGCGGCATCGACGGTGTAATGGCGCAAGATGCCGGCCACGACGCCGCTGTTGGTGCGCAGGACACTGAGGAGCAGATGTTCGACCTCGACGTCGTAATGGGTGTTCGACACGCACAGTGCGGCGGCGCGTTCCAGCACCTTGCGGCCGTCGCGGTCGAGCTTTCCGATCAGGGTCTTGATGTCGGCGGTCACGGGCTGCCTCCGGTCGCGGGCTGAAGAGTGAGCTGGCCGGGTGTCCGGCTCGGCGAGTTGGGGAAGCGCAGCCAGGACGTCCAGCCGAGCAGGCTGCCGTCGCGGGCGGAAAGGCGGGTGTGCGGCACCATCGGCGGGCTCAGCACCAGGGAGATCTGGAAATCCATGCCCTCGCCGCTGTGGAAGCGGGCGAGGGCGCACAGCGTGGCGTGGTGGCGGCCGCTGGGCAGGAAGTCGCGATAGCGCTCCAGCGAGTCCATTTTCAGTTCGATGGCGTAGCAGGTCTGCTGGTCCCAGACGCGCCGTCCAACCACCACGTCCCGGCCCAGCCGGTTGTTGCGTCCCCGCCGTCCGCCGCTGACGACTGTCGTCGCCTCCTCGCCGAGAGGAAGCCAGCGGCCGACGAAGCCCTTGACCCGTGCCTCCACCTGGAAGATGGCGCCGATCATCGTTTCCAGCCCGGCGGCGGAGCGCACGCGGCAGGACAGGATGCCGGAAAAGGCCAGCAGCATGCGGTCGGGCGTACCGGGCAGCCGCTCTTCCAGGTGATCGGTGCCGATGCCCACCAGGGAACGCAGCGCCCGGGCCAGCAGCGACCGCTCCGGATCGCGCTCCAGCAGCGGCAGGCTGCCCTGCCGCGTCCGGTAGAGGATCGACATCAGGCGGTGGTTGAAGATGTCGTAGAAGGCGGCGCCCGCCGTGTCGTGACGGGCCACGCGCTCCAGCATCATCTCGGTCGCGACATAGGGCAGGGGGCCGCCCGTGCCGCCGAGCCCCAGTACCGGCGAGCGCACGACGCCACGCCCGTCCTCGTCCTGCCGTGCCGACACCACGTCGCTGGCCGGGAAGGCGAGGGTGGCTTCATGTTCGATGCGCACGGCCTCGCGGTCGGGATCGATGCCAGACCCGAGCGGCTCGCGGTCCGGTGCGGCGCGTTCCAGCAAGGCGATGGCCTGGAACAGGTCGAACCCCCAGGGCTCGGCCTCCAGCGCCTCGATCAGAGGACGGGCTGATTGCCTGCCAGGCGTGGCCATGTCTTCCAGATCCCCCCTCGTTGCACCGAGCGCAGCCGGAGCTGGGCGAAAGCGTTGACGTTGACGTAGAGGCCGAGGAAGCGGCTCAGCACCCCGCCGAACACCAGCGGGCTGGTGCCCACGAAGTTGCGCTCGTCGATGTCGAGCGTCAGTTCCAGCCCGCGCACGAAGCCGCGCCAGGCATCCTGGCCGATGCGGTGCAGGACCGGCCGCGAGGACAGGGCGTTCAGGCCGCGCAGCTGGTTCTGCGCCATCACGTCGTCCGGCGCATAGAGCCCGAGAATTGCCTGGAGCGCCCGCAGCCCCTCCGGATCGCCCGTCAGGCTGAGATGGTTGACCGACAGATGCGAGACCAGCTTCCACGCCGACGTGCCGCCGATCGGGGCGGGACGCCCGGCGGTCGGCTTGTTCAGGCAGCGGATGGAGGCGATGGGGGCCGCCTCCTCGATCATCAGCACCGCCCCGGCCGGCACCTGTTCCGCCAGACCGCGGTTGGTGCAGGCGACCCTGACCAGCAGCGTCTCGTCCGCCGGCTCCGCCGGGTCGAGGTCGAGATGGTGCAGGCTGAGATAAACGTCGGTGCCCGGCATGTCCTCGCGCTGGGTCGGTTCGCGCGCGGCGAGCCAGAAGCCGCGCGGATCGGCATCGGCGCTGGCATGCTGGAAGGAGAACAGGGGCACATAGCTGCGTCGCGCGCCATCGGCGTCGCGCATGCCCGTGACCTCCAGCACCGAATGGATCTCGGTGGTCCGCTCGCGCATGGCGTCGGCGACGACGCGGTAGGAGGTGCGCTTGTGGTTGAGCCGCACCGGCTCGGCCGAGCGGGTGAACAGGTTGACGATCGGCGTGCAGCCTAGCCGGAAACAGTCGCGGCGCACCGTCAGCCGGTTGGGCAGCGGGCGCGACACCAGGATCAGCACGTCCACCACGGTGCCCGACAGCCGGCCCTGCGGCAGCGCCAGATCGTAGAAGTCGAACTTCTGCGGGAACTCGAAATACTCCTGCAGCAGGCCGTAGGCCGGCTGGGCGTGCCGCGGGTGGGGCAGCACGGTCTGGTTGGGCTCGAAGCCGACGGGGCGCAGCAGGTCGTCGCCGCGCAGCCGCACCGGCGGCTTGCCGGGCATCAGGTAGACGACCTCCACCATGCCGCACAGCAGCAGTTCGTGCAGCGCCGCGTTCAGCACCGGCTCGCCGTTGAGGAACAGCCTCAGGCTCTCGACCGGGAGGTTCTCGAAGACCTGGTTGCAGGTCTCCAGCCGCAGGCGCAGGACCGAGGCGGCTTCGCCGCCGTCGATGAAGTCGTAGCGCTCGGTCGGCTCCACCGCGGCCTCGGTCAGCGCCAGCGGCCACAGGGTCACGTCGTAGGCGGTGCGGAAGCGGCAGCGCGCCGATCCTTCGGCCAGGGCGTGCAGGGCGGTGCCCCGCGGCACGGTGAAGCCGCCGGTGAGCTGGCCGTTGCCGGCCGCCGGCTCCATCTGGGCGATGCCCATCGGCGGCACCGGCGCCACCAGCTGCGGGTGGAGGATGCCCAGCAGCGCTTCGGTGAAGCGCGGAAACTCGCGGTCGAGGTTGAGTTGCAGCCGTCCGGTCAGGAACGCGAAGGACTCGATCAGCCGCTCGACGTTGGGATCGGCCGCCTGGTCGGGCCCGAGCGCCAAGCGTCGGGCGATCTTCGGGTAGCTGCGTGCGAACGCCTCGCCCGCCCGGCGGACGTACAGCAGTTCGCGCTCATAATGTTCGAGGAGGTCCTCGCGCCGCATGTCAATCCGTCCCGGCGGCGAGGCCGGCGGTCGGCGTCGGGGGGGCAGCGCCGAGATTGACGGAGAAGAACAGCGGCTCGACGACGGTGCCGGCGGCCACCTCGCCGGAGATTTCCACCGTCAGCGTCCCGTTGCCCTTGCCCGGCGTCACGACGACGCGCGGCCGCAGCAGGCGCGGCTCGAAATCGAGGATGGCATGGCGGACCACCGTCTCCACCCGGCGGCGGTCGGTGAAGGAGCGCGGGTGGATCTCGCCGAAGTCCGGCAGCCCGTATTCCATCACGGTGCCGCCGGTGTCGGTCCGGCGTTCGCCCGCGGTGCGGCTGTCCAGCAGGCGCAGGATCTCCCGCTGGATGGACGCGGTCAGGTCGGGCAGGGACATGACGATCATGGACGGATCGTCGGTCGACGGGTTGTCCGGCTCGAAATCGATCAGGCGCTCGAAGAGCAGCGTGCGCCCGCCGTTCATCGCCTTGGACTGTGTCATTACCGGCCTTCCGATCCCTTGTCGTCCGCTTGCCCGCGGCGTTGCCACGCTTGCCCCTCCCTTGCGGAGCGAGAGGGGGCAACCGTTTCCGCCACGGCATGGCCCCGGCAGAAACCGGGGGCTCATGCCGCAGAGTCTCAGCTCGCGCCGCCGACCGCACCGGTGAGCAGGTCGAACGAGACGCCGCCGCCGCCCTGGCTGGTCTGCTTCTCGTCGTACTGCTTGTAGACCCAGGTGATCTTCGTGGCGTTGATCTCCAGGCTCTCCGTGGTGTCGCCCTCGCTGACGCTCAGCGAATGCTTCGACAGGAGCGGGTTGGTCAGCTCCAGGGTGAGGAACTCGACCCACTGGAACTCGTCGTCGCCCAGCGGCTTGACGCAGTGGATCTTCCAGGTCTCGCCCTTCACGCCGGCCCGCAGCAGCAGGCTGATGAGCTTGGGGGACGCGATGTCCCACTTGCGCTCCAGCGTGATGTTGTTGACCTTCGGCGTGTGGACGGTGCGCCGCGCGTTGGTCGTCACTTCCATCTCGACTTCCATGTCCTGCGCGAGCGATTCGCACAGGATCATGTCGGTGAAGTCGACCTGCTTCGTCTTGACCCGGCACTCGCCCTTGACCTCGGGGATCTCCAGGATGACCATGGACATGGTGATGAACTCCTAAACAGATGGGCGTTGGACGGTCGGGGCCGGGGTCAGGCTTCCGGCGCCGGCAGCTCGGCCACCAGCCGGATCGAAGCCGACAGCTCTTCGAGCTGGAAGTGCGGGCGCAGGAACACGTTGGCGCGGTAAACGCCCGGACGGCCCGGCACCTCGTAGACGTCCACGCGGGCCTCGCGCAGCGGGAAGCGGGCCTTCATGTCCTGGGAGGCGTCGTCATCCAGCAGGATGTAGTTGCCGATCCAGGTGTTCAGGTAGCTCTGCACGTTGCCGCGGGTCGTGAACGAGCCGATCTTGTCGCGCAGCATGACCTTGAGGTAATGCGCGAAACGCGAGGACACGAGCATGTAGGGCAGCATCGCCGAGAGCCGCGCGTTCGCGTTGGCCTCGTTGGTGTTGTACACCTTCGGCTTGTTGGCCGTCTGGCCGCCGAAGAACGCCGCATAGTCGGTGTTCTTGCAGTGCACCAGCGAAATGAAGCCGAGGTCGTTCAGCTCCTTTTCACGACGGTCGGTGATGGCGATCTCGGTCGGGCACTTCAGCGCGACGTCGCCCTCGTCCGTCTTGAAGGTGTGGGTGGGCAGGCCGCCGACCCGGCCGCCGCCCTCGACGCCGCGGATGGCCGCGGTCCAGCCATACTTGGCGAAGGCGTCGGTGATGCGCGCGCCGAGCGCCCACGAGGCGTTGCCCCACAGGTACTTGGAGTGATCGCGGCCGTCCACGTCCTCCACGAAGTTCACGCCTTCGACCGGCACCGTCTTCGGGCCGTAGGGCAGGCGCAGCAGCGTGTGCGGCATGACGAGCGCGACGTAGCGCGAGTCTTCCGACGCGCGGAAGGACCGCCACTTCGTCATCTCGGCGGTTTCGAAGATCTTCGAAAGGTCGCGCGGACCCGACAGCTCGGAGAAGCTGTCCATGTCGAACATCTTGGGCGAGGCGGCGGCGATGAAGGGCGCATGGGCCGCAGCGGCGACGTTCGAGATCTTCTCGATCAGCGACATGTCCTGCGGATGGCGGCCGAACTCGTAGTCGCCGATCAGCACGCTGTAGGGCGTGCCGCCGAGCGTACCGTACTCGGCCTCGTAGACCATCTTGAACAGCGCGCTCTGGTCGAACTCGACCGCGCTGTCGAGATCCTTCTGCAGGTCCTTGCGCGAGCTGTTCAGGACGCGGATCTTGAGCTGCTTGCCGGTCTCGCTGTTCATGACGAGGTAGTTCAGGCCGCGCCAGGTGGCTTCCAGCTTCTGGAAGTCCTCATGGTGCAGCACCTCGTTGAGCTGAAGGCTGATCAGCTCGTCGATCTGGGCGATGCGGTGGTTGATCGCCTCGACGACATCCACGGCGACGGCGTCGCCGGTCTCGGCGACGACCTGGTCGACGAACTCGGACAGCAGATCGCGGGCGTAGGGGCGCTGGCCTTCTTCGCGCGCCATCTTGCCCTCGACCATCATGCGGTCGAGCAGGCTGGCGCTGGCGGTGCTCTCGACGGACATTTCCGTAGTCACTTGGGCACTCCTGTGAATGCGTTCCGTATCAGCGGATTGGCGGCCGTCAGGCGGCCGGCGGCTCTTCCGTCGGAACCGGCGCCATGGCCGTTTCCGTGGGGCCGAGGAGCTTCTTCAGCTCGTCCTGCTGTTCGGTGTTGGAGATGACGTCGTTGAGCAGGCCGCTCAGCTCGTCGTTGCCGTCCAGCTTCGCCAGCAGGTCGGAGAGCTTCTGCCGGGCCTCGAACAGGCGGGCCAGCGCCGGCACCTGGTTCAGCACCTGGACCGGCTCGAAATCGCCCATGTCGTCGAAGTTCAGCAGCACGTTGAGCTTGCCGCCGTCGGGCTGGAGCTTGTTGTCGACTTGGAACGCCAGCCGCGGAGCGGCGGAGGCCAGAACGTCGTTGAAATTGTCGCGGTCGACCTCGACGAACTTCCGCTCCTTCAGCTTCGGCAGCGGCTTTTCCGGCTTGCCGCTCAGGTCGGCCAGGACGCCGACGAGGAACGGAAGCTCCTTCATCTCGGTGGCGCCGCCGGTGTGAACCTCGTACGTCAGCTTGACGCGCGGCGGACGGACGCGCTCCAATTTCTTCTGGATGCTCTCGGTCATGACCTCACCACCTCGCAATGAATCCATGCGCGCCCTGCGCCGCGCGTTAGCCCCGCCATCATTCGGAGTGCAATCAATCTTAGCCAGCCGAGATAGGCCCCAATTGGCTGGCATCCCCCGGTAACACCTCCGTTTCGGAGGTATTACCCCGCAGCCGGCCTTTCGGCCTGTTCCATTCCGGCGGGAAGCCCCGCGCCGGTACGGAGTTACCGGCGCAGGTGCCGCAGCAGGAAGTTGCGCGCTTCCACCAGCTGGCTCATCCGTTCCGCGCTCGACAGCAGGCCGGTGTCGGGATGGTAGATCGGCGCCAATGTGCGGAAGCGGCTGTTGACCGCCTGCGGATCGAGGCCCCACTCATGCGTGAACCCCAGCACGTAGGTCGCCTGCCAGGGCTTGAGGATCGGCTGCTGGAGCGGACGGAAGGCCAGCGTCTCCAGTGCGGACGTCAGCTGCTCCAGGCGCAGGCGGCAGCGGCTCATCTCGGTTTCCACCGCCGCCAGTTCGCCCGACGTGACCAGGCGCGCGCCGTCGGACGCACCGATGGTCGCCGCCGCCCACGCCGCCTTGCGGACCGTCGCATGGTCCAGGCGGACCGGGTAGCGCACCCTCAGCTTCGGCACCACGCGCACCCGCCGGGTGCGTCCGTTCTTCAGCGTCACCCGCCGGTACGACACGTCCACCGGGTTGGGTTCCCCCGGATCCGGCAGGGCTTCCAGCACGTCGGGACTCATGACCGTCAGGAATGCCCGGATGAGCTGCGATGTCGTCATGCCGCGGGCGACCGCCGCCGCTTCGACGGCCGACCTCAGGGAATGCTGGCAAGGCACGACGATGGAGGACAAAGGGCGACCCCGAAGTGTGAGTGAAACCATGAATGACCTGTAAGACTCAATCCCGCGCCTGCCGGAGCTGGGCGAGCGCATCGCGGATCGCCGCCTCCAGCGCGGCGATCCGGCCGCGTTGCTGGTCGTCGCGCCGGGCGGCGGCCTGTGCGGCGCTGCGCAGGCGGCCGACCTCCTCGATCGGCGATGCGTCCACCCCCCGGCGGTCGAGGTAGAACAGCCCGACCTCGATCACCTGCTGCAGCGTCTGGCCGGCCGGCAACAGCCGCTCCAGCGCCGCCAGTGCGGCAATCCGCTCGCCCGCCGCCTCGCTGCCCAGCCGCGGAAGCACCGCCCGCAGCCGCTTGTCCCGGCTCAACGCGCCGACCGGTCAATGCACGGCATGGCCGAGCCGCTGGAACATGCAGAGATAGCCGTGGACCGGAACCGACGCCTCGGTACGCAGGATCACGTTGTCGATGGTCCTGGCGCGGAACAGGCCGCGCGCGCTGCTTCGCAGATGGTCGAGGCCATGGACGTAACGGCCGCTCGGGGTCAGCCGGTATCCCAGCTCCTCCTGCCGCTCGACCGTGAATGCCAGCAGCCCGCCGGGATCGAGCACGTCCGCCGCCGCCCGGAAGACTTCGGTCAGGTCGCCGATGTAGCAAAGCACGTCGGCGCTGACGACGGCATCGAAGCGTTCGTCGGTGCCGGTCATGAACTGGACGAGTTCGGCCTGCGCCAGCAGGTCGTAGAGGCCGCGGTCGCGCGCCTTGTCCAGCATGCGCGCCGACAGATCGACCCCGACCAGCCGGGATGCCGCCGGGCGCAGGATCGGCCCGCACAGGCCGGTGCCGCAGCCGATGTCGAGAATCCGTGCACTGCCCTCCGCCGCCTGGGCCGCCGGCAGCGCGGCGACCGCGGTGCGGGCGACGATCTCATGCGCCTTGTACTGAAGCGTCTTGACCAGATGCTCGTCGAAGCGGTCGGCATAGGAATCGAACACGTTGGCCACATAGGCCTCCGGCGCCCTGGCCGAGGTCGTGCCGCCAATGGCGTGGACGAGATGGGCCAGGACCGTGTCGTTCGGATCGAGATCCATCGCCCGGCGATACACCTCCAGCGCTTCGTCCCGATGATTGCGGTTCACCAGCAGCGATCCCAGCACGATCAGCGATTCCCGCCGCGACGGGTCGAGCGCCGCCCCTCGGCGCGCGGCGGACAGGGCCTCCGCCGACCGGCCGACGGCGTCCAGCGCCTGGGCCTGGACCGCCAGCACTTCCGTGCCCGCCGGATCCAGGGCCAGTGCGGCGCGGCACACGGGCAGGGCCTCCTCCGGCGCCTTGTCCTTGAACAGGGCCATGGCGCGCAGGGCATGCATCGCCGAGTGGTCCGGGCGCAGCTTGGCGGCCTGCTCGGCGGCGAGGGCGGCGTCGCGGTAGCGGTTCTGGGCCAGCAGGATGCGGGCCAGGTTGGCGAAGGCCTCGGGATAGTCGGGTCGGTGGCGCAGCGCGGCGGCGCAGGCGAGCAATGCCTCCTCCAACCGGCCCATGCCGCGCAGCGCGACCGCGAGGTTGTTGTAGGGCATCGGCCAGTCGGGTTGCGCGGCGATGGCGTCGCCGAACAGATCGGCGGCCTCGGCGAAGCGCCCCTGGCGGAGCAGGGCCGTGCCGTCCTCCACCTTCGCCCGGATTTCGTCCGGGATCTCGCCGGCCTGGAACGAGGTGGTTTGGGGCGACGGGGCATGACGGGGGGAGGGTGTTCCGGCGACACTTGGCGGCGCCATTGCGGGCGCCATTGCGGCGGACGCTTCGTCCATGGCGGTCCCCTCCGAGAAAAAATGATATTCGGCCTATGCCGTGACAAAGGGCATACCGCACCCCCGACGCCGCCGCAAAAGCAGATCGAACCAACATGGGCCAATCTTCAGGGGCTCCGGCGCTGGAATCCGGCTATAGCCGAACCAGGAGGCCAGCCATGCTCTTCGGTTTCGGGCGCCTTGCATTCGTCCTGTGGCTCTGCGCGGTCGGCGGTCAGGTCTTCACCCTGTTCGCCTTCCACAACGCGGTGGCCGAGGCTCACACCAGCGAGATCGCCGCGCGGCTTTCGGCGTTGACGAACCGCGTCGCCGCGGCTGCGGCGGAACGCGCCACCATCGGAATTCCTCTGGCCCACCAGACCGACCTCCAGCGCCGCATCGAACTGGCGACCGGCGTCGGCAGCGGCGTCGCGCTGCATGTCGTTGACGCGCGCGGCACGGTACTTTTCAGCACCGCGCGGGAAATGGTCGGCGCGACGGTTCCGGCCTCGTGGATCGGCATCGTCGCAGCCGCTCCGGCGGAGCCGTGGAGCCACGAGGGGCGCGACGGCATGGTCATCGGCGTGCCGGTGCTCGATGCCCTTGGCGCGGTGGGCGGCGCCATTCTCGGCCATGCGGCGCAGGAGGATGCGCGGGTCGAGGTGCTGACGGCGCTGCGCGAGACGGCGACGGTCACCCTCGTGTTCCTGATGCTGGTCGCCGTGCTGGCGGCGCTGGGCACCCGCCTGCTGGTCGGGGAGACCCATCGTTCCGTTTTGAAGCTAAAGGCATTTTACGAGGCGCAGTGCCAGAGGCTGATGGGGGCGGAGCCCGCCAATGTCGGGACGCGCCCCGCGGGGCAGGCGCTCGGCGTGGTCCTGCACGGTCTGGAGCAGGCCGAGGAACAGGCCGCCCGCATCGACGATGCGCCAAACCGCGGCACGTCGGGAGCATAACCAATGCTGTTTGGATCCGAGCACCCGGTCCGCCGCTTCGTCCCGCTGCTGGTCGCGGTCGTCGTCATCCCGTGGATCGCCACGCTGGCGGCGGCACTGGTCGGCGCCGCCAATCTGGCCGACCGCGGCACCGCCACACGCACCGACATCGTCGGCCAGGCCCTGGTGCAGGACCTCGAAAAGGCGCTCGGCCTCGGGCTGCCGCTGAACCGTCTGGCCGGCATGGACGATTATCTGGAGGAACTCTCCGACATCGTTCCCGAGATCGAGCTGGTGCTGATCGCCGACGCCGATGGGAAGACCCTGTTCCAGAAGGCGACCACCGGGCGGCCGGACCTGTCGGCGCGCCTGTCCGCGGCCGAGACCGACTGGTCGGCCTTCCACCTGTCGGTGCAGCGCTATCCCCTGCGGACCGGGGCGACGCAGGCCGGCGAGGTGGTCCTCGGCCGGAAGGCCCTGGCACAGCCGGCGAACACCCGGCGCATCCTCATCGATTTCGCGGTGGCGCTGACCATCGCGCTGACGGGCGGGTCTCTGCTTCTCCGCATGCTCGTGCACACGCAGCTGGTCGCGCCGCTCGGCTATGCCAGCGGGCTCGACGCGGTGGTGGCCCGGCGCGTCTATGACCGGATCGCTCCGCCGGTGGACCAAAGCCTGATCGGCGGCCTGCTGGCGGAGATGAACCGGCTGGTGATCGGCGTCAACGACCGCTTCGCCCGTGCGCACGCCTACCTGACCGAAGTGCGCGACCTCAGCTTCAATCCGGACGCGGCGGCGGAGGTCGAGCCCCTGATCGCCCGCATCGAGCGGCTGGGCCGCTTCTCGCCCGACCGGCTCGCGGCGCTGCCGCCGGTCGCGGGCAACCCGCTGCCGCATGCCGTCGTCTTCTTCGCCGCGGTGGCGCTGTCCATCCTCGCCGGCGTCGCCGCCCAGCGCCTGCCCCTCGACACGGCCCTGGCCGCCACGGCGCTGGGCATCGCCCTGGCGGCCCCCTTCGCCCGCATCGTCGGGCGCTACGGGCTGGCGGTCACGCTCGCCGCGCTGGCGGCCTGGGGCGTGACCACCCTGTCGGACCCCGGCCGCGACCTGCTGCTCGCCGCGGCGGTCCTGGGCGGCATCGGCGCCGGCCTGTCGGTCCAGACCGTCCGCCCGATCCTCGACGGGCTCGGTGCAGATCTGGGGGTATCGGCCACCGGCGGACTGGTGGCCGGGGCGGGGATTTCCATCCTGTGCACCGCGAGCATCGGCACCGGACCGGTGATGGGAATCGGCGCCGTGTCGGCAGCCATCGGCCTGCTGGTCGCCTTGCGCGTGGAGCGCATCGCGTCGGCGCGCCGGGCTCCCCTGATCCTGCGCCAGATCTTCGCCCTCGACCGCTGGTGGAACGGCGGACGGCCGGCGCCGAAGGGCTGGGCGCTGTGGCTGGTCACCGGCTTGGCCCTGGCCTATGCCGCCATGCCGCAGGTGGCCGGTACCCCCGGTGTCCGCCAGGGCGCGGAGTTCATCTGGTTCCACGGCGGTGCCGCGTGGCTGGCAGCGATTGCGGTGGTGGCGCTCTCGCCCCGGCCGGCGACCGCCGTGCTGCTGTCCTTGTCCGCCACCGCCCTGGCGGCCGGCGCGTTGGCCTTGGGGGCCGTCGCGGCCGGGCCGGGCACGGCGCTGGCCGTCGCCGCGGCGCTCGGCGCCGGGCATGCCGCGCTGGCGGCGGGCGGCGAGAATGGCGGTCTGGTCGCCTTGCGCGGAGCGATGGCGCTTCTGGCCGGAATGGGGCTGCCGCTGCTGCTCGGCGGCACTGCCGGTGTCGCCGCGGCCTCGGCCGGGCTGGTGGTGACGGTCGCCCTGCTGCCGCCCATCGCGCTGGCGCTGCGGCGCGTCCTGCAGGACCGCCGGACCGTGCCGGCCGCCGCGGCGGAGGGGAGTGCGGCGGCATGAGGATGGGCATTGTGGGATCCGGCAGCATGGAAGCCGGCACTACGGGAGCCGGCACTACGGGAGCCGGATTGGGCGGGCGGATGTTCGTTTTCGCCGCCGGTGCGGTGCTGGCGGTGCTCGCCACGGCGGTCCTTTTCGCCGTGCTGTGGGGCGACCGCACCGCGGAACGCCGTGTGGCGGAGGAGACCCGTGTCGCCCAGCGGCTTTGGGAAAGCCTGATGGAGGAGGAGGCCGTCGTCATGCAGCGGGCGGCGGCCGACCCGCTGCTGGTCGCGGCGCTGGACCGCAACAACGGCCAGGCCGCGGCGGCCCGGCTGCCGCTGCTCGGCTTCTCCTCGGCGGCGCTGGTCAACAGCGTCGGGCAGCCGCAGAATCTCGGTGCCGGCGCCGACCGACATGCGCCTCATCGACGAACGGCGTGTCGCCCAGGTGCTGGCGCAGAACGATGCCTACACCGGCCTCGTCGTCGTCGGCGGTGCCGTGCAGCACATGGTGGCGGCACCCTTCGGCGAGACGCGGCCGGTCGACCGTGTCGTCCTCGCGCTGCGCACCGTGCAGCCGAGCCTCACGGTCCTCGCTCGCGTCCTTGGCGGCTCGGCCTATCTGGTCGACGGCAACGGCGCGCTTTACGACCGTGCCGGCGCCCTGCCCTGGGAGGACATCCAGCCGTCCCTGGGCGGCGGCGGGGACCATGCCAAGGTCCACCGGTCCGGCCGCAGCTTCGAGGTCCGCACCCTTCGCCTCGCCGACCCTGCCGGCGGCAACACGCTGGCGCTGGTCGTGGCACGCGAATCCACGCTGGAAGACATGGCGACCAGCCTGTTCGACACCAGCGCCATCCTGGTGCTGATGACCGTGCTGGCGGCCAGCCTGTTCGGGCTGGAGTGGTTTTTCCGCCGTTCCCTGGCGCCGATCCACGCGTCGCTGTCCGCGCTGTCGGCGCTGGCCGACGGCAACACCAACGTGGCGGTGCTCGGCGCCGAGCGCAGCGACGAGGCGGGCCGGCTCGCCCGCACGGTGGAGGTGTTCCGCAACCGCAGCCGCGCCCTTCAGGATGCCGAGGCGCGGCGTGGCCGCCATTGGCTGCGTCAGCAGTCCTTCATCCGCAAGCAGATGCTGCGCATGGCGGAAACCCTGCCCGACCAGGGGCGGGTGGAACTGCTGGGGGATCTGGACCGCATCGAGTCCGTCACCGGCCGCGGCGACGGGGCGGGCGGTGACGGGGCCGGCGGTCTGGCGGTTGCCTTCGAGGTGATGGCCGAGCGTGTGCGCAGCCAGCACGCCGCCCTGGACGGCATGGTCGTGCAGCTTCGCGCCTCGCTCGACACCAAGACCGAACTGGTGGAACTGCAAAAGCAGTTCGAGATCGCGCGCCGCATGCAGCAGGCGATCCTGCCCGCCGGCCTGCCGGCCCGCCCCGATCTGGCGGCGGCCGGCCTGCTGCTGCCGGCGGCGGAGTTCGACGGAAGCTTCTACGATTTCTTCCTGGCCGACGACGACACGCTGGTGGTGCTGCTGGGCCAGGTATCGGGTGGCGGTCTGGCCGGCGGTCTGGCCGGCGGCTTCATGACGGTGACCGCCCGCACCGCCGTACGCGCTCTGGCCTCCGCCGGGCTCGGTCCGGGGGCATGCCTGACCGGCGCCAACCGCCTGCTCGCCGCCGACAATGCGGCGGGGCTGCGGATCGGGCTGGCGATGGGCGTGGTGACCCTGCGCAATCGCCGCTTCGTCTTCGCCGGTGCCGGCGTGCCGGCCCCGTTCCTGGCCCGTCGCCTGGGCGATGTCGTCGATCTGCCGGTGGCGGAGAACCCGCCGCTTGGACTCGACGCCGGCCTGACGGTCGCCGAGACCGCATTCGACCTGCCGGTGCCGAGCACGCTGGTTCTGTGCGGTTCGGGCCTGCTCGACGGCACCAACCGGTTCGACATGCCGTTCGGCCGCACCCACATGGGCGAGGTGCTGAGCGGTCTCGACGATCTTTCGGCCGACAGCACCGTCGCCGCCGTGCAGGCGGCGCTGTTCGAGCATGCCGGCGGCCGTACCGTTCCGATGGCGCGCGACCGCACCTGTCTCGCCGTGCGGGTGCGGGCATGACGGCCGGCCTGTTTGCCCGCGCCGCGGCGGCGTTCGTCTTTCTCGTGCTGTTCGCTTTCCCCGGGGCCGCGCGGGCACAGCACCCGTGCGAGAGCTACTTCGCGGCGAACGAGGCGGCCTACGGCATCCCCACCGGCATCCTGCACGCCATCGGCATGACCGAGTCCGGCCGCGGCGGCGCGACCTGGCCCTGGGCGCTGAACCTGGGCGGGGCCCCGGCCTTTCCGGCAAGCCGCGGCGAGGCGCTGGCGCTGATGGGCGACGGGGCGGGGTCGCTGCGCCTCGACATGGCGGTCGGCTGCATGCAGGTGCACACGCGCTGGCACGCGCGCGCCTTCCGCTTCGGCGAGGACATCCTGGACCCGGCGACCAATGTCGCCTATGCGGCGGCCTTCCTGCGCCTGCTCTATGACCGCCATGGCTCCTGGACCGAGGCGGTGCGCCGTTACCATGCCGGTGCCGGCAATCCCCAGGCGCAGGACATCTACCTGTGCCGGGTGCTGGGCTGGCGGGTCCGTCTCGGCTACCAGCGCGAGACCTCGGCGATGGACGGTCTGTGCGCCGCTGCCCGGACCGTCTCGGCGGAGGGGCGATGAAGAAGCTTCTCCTTGCCGTGCTGGTCCTGCTGCTGTTGGTGGTGGCGTTCGGCGGCGGCTACTATCTGGCCGGCGGCGAGCTTCCGGGAGGCACCGCCCAAGCCGCCAAAGATGGTCAGGCGCCGGCAGGAGGTGTCGCAGGGGCGGCCAACGGCACTGCTCCGGCCGGTGCGCCCGCCACCGCCCCGGCCGGAACGAAGGCCGCGGACGGGAGGGATGCCAAGGATGCGAAGGGCGTCCCTGAAGAAAACCCGCCGCCCGCCATCCCGGTGAGACCCGCTACGGCGATCGCAAAGGGCGGCACGGTCTACGCCGTCGAACTGGGCGCCTTCCGGTCGCCCGACAATGCGAAGGCCTTTGCCGGGGTGATGCAGGAGCGCGGTCTGCCCGTGTCCATCGTCGAGACGGTCGACGCCGGCGGACGGCCCTGGCTGCGCGTGCGCGCCGGCAGCTTCGCCGACCTGTGGCAGGCCGAGGCCCGCCGGCCCGAGTATGAGCGGGTCGCGGGGATCGGCGGGGTGGTGGTCGGCGAGGCGTCCCCTGCCGCTCCTGCCGCCGCTCCGTGACCGGCGGCCTTCCGCGACCTGCCGCGGACGTTGAATGCTCCACATTGGATGTATGCCTCAACCCCGCGGAAACGCATGGGATGCGGACTTTCGCCCATGCCGGAAATAGGCCTTCGGGACAGCGTCCGGTCCGCCCCCGCTGACTACGCCAGAACGAACCAGACAGAGGGCGTGATTCCGGCGGCTTGATGTTTCAATTGCCACGATCCGGGCCGACGGGCTCTCGGAACAGGATTTCGCTTGGGATGCGATGGCGATGACGACGATTACGCTGGGGCGGGGACAGGTGGCCGGGCTGGCCATCGGCGTTGTCGTGCTCATGGTTGTCGCCGTGCTGCTGGGCGTCGGGATCGCCGTGGCGACGATGGGGCCGGGGCCGGCCACGCAGGTCGCCGCCGGCACTGGTGCCGCCACTGGTGCTGCCCCTGCCGCCGCCCCGGCTGGCGAAGGCCGGTTTGCCGGCGTCGCCGACACCGTCGGCATGAGTTCCATCTCGCGCCGGTTCGAGACCGAACAGGCGGTCAAGGCCACCGCCGACCGTGCCGCGGACACCGTCTCGGGCGTGGCGGAGAGCGTGCTGGACCCGGTCGCCCACGGCACGCTCGCCGCCGCCGGCCGCTTCCTTCCGTCCTGGATGGCCGCTCCGGTGGCCAAGTCGGTGAACCGAGCCTCCTTCCAGGCGCGCAGCAAGCTGTCCTACGGCGTCGAGAACGGCGTCGAGGACCGTCTGTTCAACGGGCTCGATCAGATGAGCGGGCAAGGGGCGAAGGCGGGCGATCCGGCCCCCGTGCGCAGCTTCGCGGTCGAGCTGGGCCGCTTCGCCAGCCAGGCCAATGCCGAGAGCTTCGCCGACGCCGCCGGCCAGCGGGGCGTCTCCGCCGCCGTCTCCTACACGCCCGACGGCGGGGTCACGACACCCTATGCCGTGCGCAGCGGCCGTTTCGCCACCACCGACGAGGCGACCGCCGCCGCGGACGCCATCAAGCGGTCCAGCGGCGTCGCCGGAACCGTCGTCACTCTTGCCGAGCCGGGAGGACGGTCCTGATGTCCCTTCGACGTTCCCATGCTGCCCTCGCTTTCCCCCTGGCCCTTCTTCTGCTTCTCGGTGCCTGTGCCGACAAGCCGGCGGCCTGGCTGAACACCGTGTCGTTCACCGTGGCGCCCGCCGCCAACGACAGCACGCCGGTCGCAATCGACGTGGTGTCGATCCGCGACAAGGCGCTGGTCGATCAGCTCACGGCGCTCACCGCCGCCGACTGGTTCGCCAAACGCGAGCAGTACCGGCGCGACCACCCCTCGACCCTGGACGTCGCGAGCTGGGAGCTGGTGCCCGGCCAGAAGCTCGACGCCCAGCTTCCGTCGGACCGCGAAGCGGCCTGGGCGATCCTCGTCTATGCCAACTACGCCACCCCCGGACCGCACCGCCTGCGCGTGCCCGACACGCGCACGCTTTCCCTCTCCGTCGGCGACAAGGATGTCGAACTTGCTCCCTGACGTTTCCGCCATTCACCGGAGGCCGGCATGACCGAGGCACGCGACATTCCCGAGGCCATCGCCTGGCACGACGGCATGCTGCTGGCCCCGCAGCATTTCCAGCAGCAGGCCCTGCGCAACGAGCGGCTGCTGACCTATCATGCCGGCCATGCCCGTCCCTTCCACTGGGGCGTCGTGCATTTCCAGGTGGACCGCGTCAATCTGGTGTCCGGTCTGGTGCGCATCCGCGAACTGGAGGCGATCATGCCCGACGGGCTGATCGTCCATCATGCCGGCGACAGCAGCGAACCGCTGGAGGTGGACATCTCCGCCTATGCCGACCCGGTCGGCCAGACGCAGATCACCATCCATCTGGTCATCCCGCAGGCTCTGGCGGACCGGGCGCCCGGTCCCGGCGAGATCTCCCGCTTCCTCTCGGTGGAGGGGCGTCCGGTTCCCGACCTCAACGGCGGCGAGGAGGTGGCCATCGCCCGCCTGCGCCCGCGTCTGGGGCTGTTCGCCACCACCGGCCCGAACCAGAAGCCGCCGCAGAAGTTCGTGTCGATGCCGGTGGCCCAGGCGACCTTCCGCAACGACGCCTTCGTGCTGACCGACTTCGTGCCGCCGACGCTTTCGGTGACCGCCAACTCGGCGCTCGGCCGCCTGGGCGGCGAGATCGTGCGGCGCGTGCGCGAGAAGGCGCTGTTCCTGGCCGAACGCTCCGGCGTCGGCACCGGCAACGCCGCGACCGAGCTGGCCGACGCCGCCCGCACGGAAATCCGCAGCCTCGTCACCGGACTGCCGCCGCTGGAGGCGCAGCTCGCCGTCGGCGTCTGCCATCCCTTCGACGTCTACCTGTCGCTGTGCACGCTGGCCGGCCATCTCTCGGCCTTCGCCAACGGCGCGGTGCCGGCCAAGCTGTCGCGCTACGACCACGACGATCCGATGTCGGCCTATGGCGAGGTGCGCGATTTCATCCTGCGCATGATCGACCGCGTCAAGGAGGGCGTCGCCCGCATCCCCTTCACCTTCGAGGCCGGGATGTTCGGTCTGGTGATGGAGGAGGCCTGGCTGAAGGGCCGTCTGGTCATCGGCGTGCGCGGCCCGGCCGCCGCGACCGTGGGCGAGGTCGCCGCCTGGATGGAGAATTGCATCGTCGCCTCCCACTCGAAGCTGGAGACGCTCTCCGGCCTGCGGGTGAAGGGAGCCGACCGCATCGCGTTGGACGACAGCGGCGAATCCGGCGTTGCCGCACCGCGCGGCGTCGTGCCGTTCGAGGTGGTGGTGGACCCTCGCTACATCGTCCCCGGCGAGCGGCTGGAAATCTGGAACCCCGACAGCATCGGCAGCCGCTTCCGGCCCGCCGAGATCACGCTGTTCGTCACGGCCTGAGCTGAGGATTGGCACGATGCTTCACCGCCGGGATCTGGTCGATCACTTCCTCGCCTTCGCCCGCGAGATCCAGCAGCACCGCGCGGCGATCCGCGCCGGCCGTCCCGCTGCCGCTGCTGCCGCCGGGTCCGGGGCGGAGGCGGCCGAAAGCCTGCCGGCCTTCCTGAACGAGGACGTGCTCGCCCTGTCGGCCATGCATGCGCCGGCCGGCTTCGCGAACCGGCCCGGGATGGGCGCGGCGATGCCGGCGCTGTCCCTCGAACCCGATGCGGAGATCGTCATCCGCCGCCTGCAGGACTTTCTGGAAGCCCAGGCGGCGCAGGTCGCGCGCACCGGCACCGAACTGATGATCAGCCAGTACCGCGAGGCGCAATACGCCATGGCGGCGCTGGCCGACGACCTGTTCATCCATGACGTGGAGTGGAACGGGCGGGAGGTCTGGCGCTCCGCTTTGCTGGAGCAGGCGCTGTTCCGCACCCGGCTTGCAGGTGAGCGCGTGTTCGACCGCATGGAGGCGCTGCTGGCCAGCAACGACCGCCGGCTGTCGCAGCTCGCCGCGGTGTACCTGCTGCTGCTGGGGCTGGGCTTCAAGGGCCGCTACCGCGAGCCCGGCGGTGCCGTGCAGCTGCGCAGCATCTCCGCCCGCCTTTTCGAATTCATCGCCGGGCGCGAGTCCGAGCTTGCCCCCGGCCTGCTGCCGGCCGGACGCACGCTGATCCCGTCCGCCTATGCCCACACCATGACCGACGGGCAGATGCGCACGCTGGCGCGCGGCGTCCGCTGGCCCGTCGTGCTGGCCGCCCTGGCCGGTGCGTGGCTGGTCGTCGGTCAGGCGATGTGGTGGGTGACGACCGCGAACCTGTCGAGTGCGGCGGACGCGGTGATGCAGGCGTCCGTCCGCGTGACGCGCTGAGCCGGGGACGGGGAGAGGCACCATGGATATTCTCGGCACCGTCCTGACGGGCATCGCACAGAACCAGCTTTGGTTCTTCGCAGCGCTTCTGCTGGTCGTCCTCGTCATCATCGCCGTCATGGCGGTGATCCTGCTGCGCGCCGGCCGCCGGCCGGCCGAGCCGCCGCCCGAGGTCAAGGCCTTGCCGGCACCCGAGAGCGCCGATCCCGGCGGGGCGCCCGGCACGCCGGGCGTGCCCCCGGCGCTGCCCATCGTCGGCGGGCGCGACCTCCGCCGCCTCTTCCGCGAGGGCCTTGCCGCCTATCGCGAGACCCTGTCGCGCAACGTCTATCTGGTGCCGTGGTACCTGCGCACCGGCGTCGTCCCCGGCGACGACGGCGGCCTGCTGACCTGCGCCGAGGAGGTCAGGCCGCCGGTGGAGTCCAAGGACCGGCCCTTCGGCTTTCACTGGCGCTTCTACGACCGGGCGGTGGTGATCGACATCGACGACGCCCGCGTGGCCTGGAAAGGCGTGCTCGACCAGCTCGCCCGCCACCGCGTCATGATGCCGGCCGACGGCGTGATCCTGACCATCCCGCTGGAGGAACTCGAGGACGTCCGCCGCGCCGCCGCGCGCGGCACCGAGCTTTACGCCCGCCTGTGGGAAATCCAGCGCACGCTCGGGCTTGCGCTGCCGGTCTATGTGGTCGTCACCGGCTGCGACGCCATTCCCGGCTTCCCGCTGCTGGCCGATGCGCTGCCCGAGCCCCTGCGCGACGGCATGCTCGGCTGGTCGTCGCCCTACGCGCTGGAGACGGTGTTCACCCCCGACGTCGTCGGCGAGGCGCTCCAGTCCGTCGCCGCCGGCATGTTGGCCCTCCAGCTCGAAGTCTTCGGCGCGGCAGCCCGGGAGGACGGGGCACAGATCGTGGCGCTGACCGACCGGCTGACCGGGACGGAGGCGGCCCTGCGTGCCATGCTCGGCACCGCCTTCAAGCGCACCGCCTATCAGGAAACCCTGTATGTGCGCGGCCTGTATTTCGTCGGCCGGACGGCGCCGGAGACGCCGGCCGTCTTCGGCCGCGACCTGCTGAACCGCAAGATCTTCCCCGAGGCGGGGCTGCCCAAGCCGACCCGCGCCTTCGCCGCGACGCGGACCCTGCGCCGCCATGCCTGGCCGGTCGGCACCGCCGTCGCCTCCGCCGCCGCGATCCTGCTGCTGTGGATGGGCGTGCACCGGGTGAACACGCTGTCGGACCAGCTGGTCCCGATCCTGTCGGACATCCCGGCCAACCTCCAGCAACTGTCCGACCAGCGCGCCGCCAACCAGGCCGGCGCGCCGCTGCCGGCGACCTATGCCGACGCAGCCGCACGGTTCGTCCAGGGCATGGCGACCCTGCCGCAGGATCTGCCCTTCAACCCGCTGCCGGCCGCCTGGATCAGCGGCGTGCCGGACGAGGTGGCCCGTGCGCTGGCGGTCGGCTATCGCCGGCTGACGCTGGCGACCATGCGCGATGTCGCCGAGGACCGGCTGCGCCGGCTGGCCCGCGATCCGCTCCGCGTCCAGATCGGTGCAAGTGAGTTCGACCGCCTGCGCGCCTTCGCCGCCGAGGTGGGCATCGCCGAAGGCCTGGCCAGGGCCTACAACACCGTCGACTCCCGTGACGCCAACATGCCGCTCGACGAGGCGCTGGAATTCTCGCTGGGCTCCGCCGGGGCGCGCGGCTTCTCCGCAAGGCTGCATGGCTGGGGCGTCGACGTGCCGCCGTCGGGCGGTGCCATCCCAGCCCCCGGTCCCGGTGCGCAGCGGCCGATCGACCTGTCGGCCTATCGCGGCGACGTGACGCGCCGCTTCCGCCAGTTCGCCGACGCCTATCTGCGCGAACTTGCCATGAGCGGCCTCGCCGTGGCCCGTCTGTCGGTCGCCGCCAACGAGCTTGAACTGCTCGCCGGCGGAGCCCGCACCGGCGCCGATGCCGCGACTTCCTATGCCGAGGTGCTGGGGAGCCTGGACGAGGCCGCGCGCGGCCTGAACATGGAGCGCGGCGCCTGGATCGGCACCGACGGTCCGGTGCTTCCGCCCGAGTTCGACACCCTTCTCACCCGCCTGGAGAAGTCGGAGCTGTTCGGCCCCGGCTTGCGCGCCGACATCATGGAGCTCGCGCAGCGCCGCTATGACGAGGCCGGGTCGGGCGGAAAATCGCTGGACTCGGTGATCGGCCGGCTGCTGGTCCAGGGACCGACCGGCGCCCCGCGTCTGTCGCCCGCGGCCGAAGGCCTCCGCCAGACCCTCAGCGTCTGGTCGGGGCGCCGCTTCATGCGCTCCGGCGAGGCGTCGGGCACCATGGCGGCTTCTGCGGCGGCTCCGACCAACCGCGCCGGCTGGGACCGCGCGGCCTTGGAGACGATCCCGCCGCTGCTGGAAGATTATCTGCTGTTCGACGCCAAGGAGCTGCCGCAGGCTCCGCAGATCCTGCGCGCCTCGATGCGGGCCGCGGCGCAGCACCAGCTCCGCCGCGGTGTCGAGCAGGTTCTTGCCCGCGCCCTGTCCGGCACGCCGGCCGGCGGGACCATCGACCGTGCCGGCGGGCTGACGCAGCTCCGCGAGTCCGCGCGCTCGCTGCGCCTCGCCTTTCCGGTGCTGGCCGAGACGATGCAGAGCTTCCGGCAGATCGGCCTCGCCACGCCGGCCGACGCCATCCGCGACATCGTCGCACGGCAGGCCAACGCCGTGCTCGCCCAGGCCGACCGCATGCTGGAGGAGGACCAGCTCTACCGCCCCGATGCGCGGTCGCTGAACACCTGGATCGACGGTCCGCTGGTTCCAGCGCAGCTGTTCGGCCAGCAGAGTCCCACGGCGCTGGCCCTCTATCTCGGCAATGCGCGGCAGGAGGTGATGGCGCTGACCCGCGAGGTCGCGGCGCCAGTGGTCGAAATCCTGGAGAAGCCGGTCATGGGCGGTGGCGCGGCCTCCGGTCTCTCGGCCAAATGGTCGCGCATCGTCGCCGAGTTCGACCGCTATGAGGGCGGCCGTCCGAACAGTACGCTGGCTGCCCTGGAGAAGTTCGTCACCACCGACGTGGCCGCCATCGATGCCGCCAACTGTTGGGATAAGGCGCAGCTCGACCCGCAGGCCGGCGATTTCTTCGCCAGCCGCCTGAACGAGCTGAAGCAGTCCATCGCCGACCGCTGCCGCCTGATGGTCGACCAGCGCGTCTATCTGGGCTATGCCGAGCTTGCGACCGCCTTCAACGCCTCGCTGGCCGGCCGCTTCCCGTTCGGTCCGGTCGGCGAGAGCCAGGCCGACGTCTCCACGGTGCGGGCCTTCTATGACGCCTTCGATGCCCGCCAGGGCTACGTGATCGAGGGGCTGCGCCGCTCGACCCGCCTCGGCACCGCCGGCCATGACGCGCTGCGCTTCATGGAGACGATGGCGCTGGCGAAGCCGGCTCTGACGGCCGCCACCGTTACCGACCAGTCCGGCGGACTGCTGCTCGACCCGACCTTCCGCGTCAACCGTGGCCGCGAGGCCGGCGGCACCAACATCATCGAGTGGAAGCTGTCCACCCCGGCGGGCACCATCGCCAACATCGGTGCGCGCTCGCCCTTGCGCTGGTACCCCGGCGACCGCGTTGCTGTCTCGCTGCGCTGGGCCAAGGACGGCAAGCTGGTGCCGGTCAGCGGCATCGGTGCGTCGTCTGCCGTCGACGAAGCAACGCTGACCTTCGCCTATGAGGGGCCCTGGGCGCTGTTCGCGCTGGTCCGCCAGCACAATGCCGCGCAGCGCGACCGGCCGACCAATGCCGATACGGTCCTCCTGTTCGAAGCGCTGACCAAGCCCGTACCGACCGCCAGGGACGGGGAGGGCAGGGAGGTCGAGGACAAGGCCGGCCGCGATGCGCCGGTCTCCCTCAGCCCGAGCCTGCGTCCCGGCACGCCGGGCCTGCCCTCCCTGCCCGAGGCGAAGCGGCCGGACACGCGGGTCTTCATGGCGCTGGGCGCCAAGCGGACAATCGTGACCGACGGCAAGCCGCCACGCGACGAGAAGGTGGCGCTGCCCGAGCTTCCGTCGTCGGCGCCGCTGCTGGCATCGGCCGGCGGCATGCCGCGGCCGGGCTACCCACCGGCCGTGCCGCCGAGCTTTTCCCCGAGTTTTCCAGCCACACCCCCGGCAGGGCTGACGGGCTTCCCTTCGGCCGGCTTCGGCGGTCAGCCGGTCAACCCGACGGACCGCGCCTTCTTCGACCTCCAGGCGCCGCCGGGCGTGCCGCCGCTGCTGCGGCCGGCCAACCAGCGCGTCTACTGACGTGTCAACGAACGGATCCCAGTCAACGCCATGACCGACACGCAGACCGCCGAACGCCCTCTCATCGACGTCGAACGGATTCTCGCGCCGATCCCGGGAGATCTTCCGGCCGGCGAGGACATCCGCTACGAGCCCGAGTTCGACGCGCTGGCCGAGGCGCGGCGCATGGACGACGACACCGACAAGGGGATCTGGCAGACCGACGACGTCAAGCGGGCCGACTGGAAAGGCGTCGCGGCCGGCGCCACCGAGCTGCTGGCGACCCGCTCGAAGGATCTCCAGATCGCCGTCTGGCTGGTCCAGGCGCTAGTGCAGCAGCATGGGCCGTCCGCCATCGCACCGGGCCTCTCGATGCTCGCCGGCCTTGCCGAAACATTCTGGGACGGGCTCTACCCACGCATCGACGAGGACGGCGACATGGAGGCGCGCTTCGCGCCCCTGTTGTGGCTGGACGAACGGCTGGCCCGCGATCTGCTGGCGATGCCCATCGCGCTGCCGGAACAGGGTGCCAAATCGGGGCTCCGGCTGCAGGACTGGCAGAACGCCCAGCGCTTGCGCAAGCTGGCCGGCCGCGATGCCCGCGCCTACAAGGCCGCCATCGCCGATGGTGAGGTGCCGGTGGAGCGGATCGTGAAGGATGTCGAGAAGACGCCTTCGGACTTCTATCTCGCCCAGCGTGAAAGCCTGAAGGCGGCCGAGGCGGCGGCGCAGGCGCTGGACGCGAGACTGGACCGGCTCGCCGGCCGCAACGCTCCTGCCCTCTCCCGCTTCAAGCGCACGGTCGAGGAACTGTGCCGGTTCCAGGAGGATGTCCTGCGCAAACGCGGTGTCGCCCTCGAGCCGGCGGCACCCGTGGCGGCCCCCGAAGACGCCGCTGCCGGCGACGCCGCCGCGGCCCCCGATGCCGCGGCCCGTCCGGCCGGCGCCGGCTGGACCGGCGGGCCGCGCAATCGGGAAGAGGCCTACGGGATGCTCCGGCAGATCGCCGACTATCTGGAAAAGGAGGAGCCGCACAGCCCGACCTCCTATCTGGTGCGGCGCGCGGCCTCCTGGGGTCAGCTCTCGTTGCCGGAACTCTATGCGGACCTGCTCGGCGACCGCGGCGAGGTCGGGCGGATGTTCTCCGTGCTGCGCCTGAAGGACGAGTGATTCCACGATGCGCATTCTTCTCAAATATCCGGGCATTGCCGGCGATTCGCTGCTCCAGGGCTACAGCAACCTGATCTTCTGCTCGAAGTTCGACATGAAGACCGGCTCCAACGACGCCGGATCGCTGGAATACGGCTCGGCGGTGGAGGATGACGACTACGACGTCTACGGCATCGCCGCGATGCATGACAACTACGCCAATGTGAAGCCCCAGGCGAAGCGGCGCACCGTCGGCATCGACAGCATCGACCTCAGCAAATCCATCGACATGGCCTCGCCGCTGCTGCTGAAGGCGGCGTTCGCCGACCCGGTGCCGGGTGCCGAGGCCACGATCTATTTCCTGCGGCCGATGGACACCCAGGTGTCTGCCAGCCAGTCGGACATCGACGGCGGCAAGATCAGCTTCGACAAATTCATGACCATCGTGCTGACCGATGTCCACGTCACGTCCTACACGGTCTCCGCCAATGGCAGCGGCGACAACAGCGGCGACGAGACGATCTCGCTGTCCTTCACCAAACTCAACATGACTTACGTCCATTACAAGAACGGCCAGCCGCAGAACGTCCCGGCTGAAATCAAGGTGGCAAAGAAAGAATGACACACGCTCATATCACTCCGGCGGACCTTCCGGCCGGCGCTCCGATCCAGGCTCCCCGCGGTCCGGCGAAGCATATCGAACATTGGCTTGAAATGGCGATGTTCCAGAGCCGCTGGCTGCTGGCGCCGCTTTACCTCGGGCTGGTCGGCGCACTCGGCATGATCGGCTGGTGCTTCGCGGTCGAATTCGTCCACGCCTTTCCGAAGCTGGCCAGCGGCAACGAGTCCGAGGTCATCCTGGTCGTCCTGGCGCTGGTCGACCTGACCATGGTCGGCAACCTCGTGCTGATGGTGATCTTCAGCGGCTACGAGAACTTCGTGTCCAAGATCGACGTGGCCGGCCATTCGGACCGTCCGGAATGGATGGGCAAGCTCGATTTCAGCGCCCTGAAGGTGAAGCTGATCGCCTCCATCGTGGCGATCTCGTCGATCCAGGTGCTGAAGACCTTCATGCATGTCGGGACGGTGTCCGACCGCGACCTGATGTGGCTGGTGGCCATCCACTGCACCTTCGTTGTGTCGGGTCTGCTGCTCGCCTTCATGGATTACATGGTCAAGAAGAGCCACGCGCTCGAACATTGATCGGGCCGGAAAGGGGGGACTTGCGATGTTTAGGAGTCTGCTGGCGTTCGCGCTTCTGCTGTTCACGGGTCTGTTCGCCATGGTGGCGGACGAAGCGCGTGCCGAGCCGCAGAAGGTCGTCGTGGGGACTTACATCAACCAGATCACCGGACTGAACCTGAAGGAAAAGCAGGTCACCGTGGATTTCTATGTCTGGTTCCGCTGGGATGCCGACGACTTCAATCCGCTCGACTCCTTCGAGGTGATGAACGGCACCATCAGCTCGAAGGAGCCGACGCCGCTGCGCAAGGTCAAGGACCAGAATTATGTCTCGGCCCGTGTCCATGCCGTGCTCAACCAGGCTTGGGACATCAGCCGTTTCCCGCTGGACAAGCAGTCGATCCGCATCGAGATCGAGGACAACGACCGCACGGTCGAGAATCTGGTCTATGTCGCCGACACCGATAACACCGAGGTCAATCCCGACATCGACATTGCCGGCTACAACGTGACGAAGACCACGGCCGGCATCTCGGAGAAGACCTACCGCACCAACTACGGCGATATTTCCCTGCCGAAGGCGCACGAGTCGCGCTTCTCGCGCTTCGTGCAGGAGGTGCAGATCGATCGGCCGAACACGATCTATTATTTCAAGACCTTCTCGACGATCTTCATCTCGTGCCTGGTCGCCTTCCTGGCCTTCCTGGTCAAGCCGATCGACCTCGACCCCCGCTTCGGTCTCGGCATCGGTGCGCTGTTCGCGGTGGTGGCCAGCTACTTCATCGTCGCCGGCGAGCTTCCACACAGCACGGGCTTCACGCTGTCCGACAAGATCAACATGGCGTCGATGGGGCTGATCTTCCTCAGCCTGCTGCAGAGTTCGGTGTCGCTGATGATCTACGAGCGGGACACGGCGAAGGCCGTCAGGCTGGACCGCATCTCGGTCATCGTCTTCCCGATCGCCTACGTGATTCTCTGCGCCTGGATCACTGTGGGGTAAGGTCCCCGCCGCTCAGGTGGGCGGCGGATGGGAGCCCGCAATGGGGCGGGCCTCCCTCCATCGATGCCGCCAGCCTCAACGCCGCCAATATCAACGCCGCCAGAACAGCAGCCCCTTGCGCTTCTTAGGCGGCTCGGGTTCCGGCTCCGGTTCCTTGGCTTCGGGCTCCTCGTCGAAGGAGAAGGCGTCGGCGCTGACCGGCGGGGTGTCGTCGGCTGCGGCTTCATCCTCGAAAGCCTTGAACGGGTCTTCGTCCTCAGCCGTCTCCGTCTCAGCCGCCCCGTCCTCCGGATCGTCCGCAGTTCCGGTCGCGCTTTGCTCCGTTTCGGACGAATCCTCGTCGGTGTCGAAGGCCGCGAACGGATCGTCGGACCCGAAGGGATCCTCTTCGCCGGGCTCCTTTTCCTTCTCGTCCTCGTCGAAGCTGAAGGGATCCGTGCCGCTCGCCGTTTCCCCGGTGTTGCCGGAACCGAACGGATCCTCCGCAGCTGTTTCAGCATCGTCATCGTCGCCGAAGCTGAACGGGTCTTTTCCGCTTTCGTCGTCGCCGAAGCTGAAGGGATCGGAACCGCCCCCCTCTTCGTCGTCATCGCCGAAACTGAACGGGTTGTCGTCCGACGCGGCCTCGTCCTCATCGCTGGCCGACGACCCGCCGGAGGCCCGCATCTCCTCCTTGAATTGCTCCAGTTCGGCGCGGAAGCGCTCCTCCGCCTCGGACCAGCGCGCCCGTTCGGCCTCAAGCGCCTCCAGCAATTCCTCTTCGCGGGCACGCGCCTTGGCGCGCTCCTCGTCGAGGGCGCGGATCAATTCGTCCTGGCGGTCGATCATCGTCTCGTGACGCTCGTCGAGCGTGGCGATGACCTCGCGGACATACTGCTCGAACGCCTGGAACTGGAGGGCGAGAACATCGCTGTCGCCGTCCGCCGCGGCTGCGGCCCGGGCCGCGGCAGCCTTGGCGGCCTTCCCCTTGGGGGCCGGTGCGGGCGTTTCCGCCGGTGTTGATGTCGATTTTGAAACAGAAGCGACCCGGGCCGCCTGCTGCGCCGGGCCGTCGCCGAGCCAGCGCGCCACCAGGATGTAGGAGACCTGCAACTCCTCGGATATCCGCCGATAGCTCCAGCCCTGCGCCCGCAGGCGCTCGGCCATCTTCTGGCGGTCCACTTCATCGCGCGAGCTTGGGGCTTGGTCGGGGAGCTTGCGGCCACCGTCGCCGGCCTGATCGGCCGAGGACAGCACGATCAATTCCTTGAATTTCCGATCGGTCATTCAGCCCCCGCGGCCACGCGCTTCAAGATTCTCCGGCCTTCCCGAGTTTCGCGGGTTTGCATCGCGGTTGTCGACGCCCAAACAGTCCTCATTGGTGCGGTCTGCGGACCGGCCGACCATTCGGTCCGGCAACTGCGGCGGTCAGTTGGACGAAGGCGGATTGATCGACTGGATGTGCGCGATGTAGCGCGACATGGCGGCGATCCCCTCTTCGGTCAGCTCGACGAAGACCCGCCGGCCGTCCTGATCGTCCGCCACCCGGCGGATCAGGCCACAGCCCTTAAGGTTGGAAATGCGGCGCAAGGCGGTCGTCTGGGCAACGCCGGAGGCCATGCACAGCGAGGATACCGAGATCCGCTTGCCCAGCAGGTGGTTGGTCATCAGATCCAGCAGCATGGCCCAGCAGGGGTCCTCGAAGAGATCCTTCGGGAAGAACTTGTCGCGGCAGGCCTGCCACTGCTGGAGCGCGCGAAGCGCACGCAACCGCTCATGGTCCGATTCCGGACGGGCGGGAAGAGGTTTCTTCGCCTTGCTCATCGGAACGACGCTGAGCGCCGGCGCGGACGGCGCCGGCGTACCCGGGAAGGGGGACGGGGCCGCCGCATTGTGTCGTTCGCGCAGGGCCTTCACCGCGGCGATCATCGCCATTCCGTGCCGGTAGGCCTCATCGAGCGCCGCGTCGTGGGGCGGGGCTTCGCGCGTGGTCTGGCTGACGGACAGCGCCCGCACCAGAGCGCCGTGCAGCCGGCCGAAGTCCTCCGGATCGTCCACGAAGTCGGCCACCTTGAGATGCATCGCCCGCACCACGTCACCGACCTGGGCGCCGGACGCCAGGATGATGAACTGGACGGAACGGCTGCCGATGGAGGACTGCATGCGCTCGACCAGCGCCAGCCCGTCGAAATGCGGCATCACCATCTGGACGACGACGACACCGATGGAGGAGTCGGCCTCCAGAGTGTCGAGCGCCTGGACGATGTCGCTGGTCACCTGGATGCGGTGGCCGTTGCGCAGGAAACTTTCTCGCACGCGGTCGGCCGCGGGGAGGTTCTGTCCGACGACCAATATGGAAGGACCCGGTGCAACAAGCTCCGTGCTGGTCTCCACCGGTCGGATCGGCCACGTCAACGGTCGCTCGATTTCGATCCGCATCATCCTACCCTCTGGGTTGCGATGTAGCTATGCCCATAGTAGGTACCACAACGGGCGGCAGCGTGAAAAGAAGCGATGTAGCACGTATGGGCATAAACTTCCGTGATCTCCCAAATTTGCGAAGACAATGCTGTGACACGACTCGCGCTTATTCGATGGGGTGGCGCAATTACCCCCGCAATTGTCATGTTACAGCTTAGAAATATTAGATTGTTCTTGAAGGAAGCGAAGCTATCGCTCAGATTGTGGAGATATTACTTAGGTCATATGCACACTAAATGAATGTCGGCTCCGGCCACTGCACGCCGGACGCGTCCACTCTGGACCCGTCTCGTCCGCGAGCCCGGCTGATTTGCGTTAAGGTCGGCTGAATCCGAGTTCCAGGCCCGGCAGCAAATCCGAGCAGACAAATCTGCGATCAGCCAAGCGACCGACAATGCGATTGACCCTGTCGACCAAGATCATGCTCCTGCTTCAGGTGGCGCTCTGCTTCGCGCTCGCCTCGACCGCGGTGCTCTCGTATCTCAAAATGGAGCGCATGGTGGAGGAGACGGTGGCTTCGCGCTTCCGGGTCGTTGCCCATGGGTTGTCGAGCGAGGTCGAAGGTGCGGTGAGCCTCGGCGTTGCGCTGAACGCGTTGCGAAACCTCGACGAAATGATCCAGCGCGCCCTGGTGCGTGACCTCCAGATCACCGGGCTGATGCTGTTCAATGACAAGGGCGAGGTGCTGGGTGCGGCCGGCGGCAGTGCGGTCCGGGGCATGCTGCCCGACAACTGGCTCGCGGCCTTCCAACGCGACGGCAAGACCGACCGGGGGGCGAAGATCGTCGACGGTGGCTCACAGGTGCTGCTGCTCAGCATCGGCAACGCCTATGGCGGCGTCGCCGGCGGCGTCGCGCTCACCTATTCCCTGGACGCCTTGCGCGCGGGCATCCGCGGCACGATCCCGGAACTGGCGATTTCCGGCGCGATCAACCTCGCCACCTGCTACGTCATCAGCCTGATCGTCGTCTGGCTGGTCATGCGGCGGCTTCAGCGGTCCCTGCGGGAGGCGGCGGTCATCGTCGAGGCCGCGACCGACGGCGGGCGGCCGGTCGTTCCGCCGGAGATCGCGGCGTTCGCCCCGGGACTTGCCGGCTTCGTGGAGCGCGTGTCCGCGCGCCGCCGGCAGGGCATGGACGAGCGCAAGGCGGCGCCGGTGGAGGTCGCCTGATGGAACTCACCTTCATCAAGCGGCTGAACTGGCTGCTCACCGGCCTCGTGTCGGTTCTCATGCTGGTCAGCCTTGTCGTCCAGACCTCCCATTTCAACACGCTCTTCCGTCCCCAGGCGGAGCCGGAGCTGGCGCGCAAGGCGGAGGTCGTCGGCAGCTACATCGTCGCGCAGATCGACCGGGCGGTGTCGCTGGGCTTCGAGGTGGAGAAACTCAACGGGGTCGACGAAATCCTCGCCGATGCCCTCGCGGTCAATCCGGACGTCAACTACATCGCGCTGATGGTCGGCGACCGGATCGCCGCATTCGCCGGCGCCCCGGATGCGCGGGCCGGCGACCTGCTGGCGGCGCGCGACGCCGACGGCGCGGTGGCCGGGCGTTACATCGATGCCGCATTGACCGTCGGCGGCGGTGTGCCGGCGCTCCTGCATGTCGGCGTTCCTGCCGGGTCGGTCGAAGCGGCGCTCAACGACATCGTCTTCGATCTCGGGTCGGTGCTGATCGTCGCCATCCTTCTGAACATCGAAATCCTGCTGCTGGTGGTCGGCAGTTCGGTGACGGCACCGCTTCAGCGGGTCGGCGACGTTCTCAAGGAGGGTGCCGAGGGCAGGCTGACCTTGCGGACCGGGCTGCGCGGGCGCGACGAGGTGGGGCATCTCGGCCGTGCCATAGACCGCGCGCTCGACGTGATGCGCGATGCGGAGGGGGCCGCCCCGCTTCAGCCGGGAGAAAAAGCCGAAACGCGCGCCGCCGCCGGCGACCGCATCGTGACGATGCAGAGGATCAGCGAGCTGCGTTTCGCCATCTTCGTCTTCGCCCTGGCGGAGGAACTGACCCGCACCTTCCTGTCCGTCTATATCAAGGATCTCTTCGAGCCGGTGCCCGGCCTCAGCAAGGAGCTGGTGATCGGTGCGCCCATCGCGCTGTTCATGCTGCTCTGGGCCGTCGCCCAGCCGATTGCCGGCAACGTGTCGGAACGCCGGGGCCGCCGCACCGTTTTCCTTGCCGGCGCGGTGTTCTCGGCGCTTGGGCTGCTGGGGTCCGGCCTGGCGACGGATCTCATCCAGCTCATCGTCGCCCGCTGCCTGACCGCGGTCGGCTATGCCAGTGTCTTCATCGCCGCGCAGGGCTTCGTCATCGATGCCACCGATCCGCGCCGGCGTGCCGGCGCCATCGCGCTCTATGCGGGCGGCATCCTGACGGCCGGCGTCTGCGGTCCGGCCATCGGCGGTGTCGTCGCCGACCAGATCGGCTTCCGCATGACCTTCATCGTCTCCGCGGCGCTGGCGCTGGCGGCGGCCTTGATGGCGTGGCACCTCCTGCCCCGGCATGTCGACGGCGGCAAGGCCAAGACCCGTGGGCTGCGGCTGCGCGACGTCGGCGTTTGCCTGACCAATCCGCGCTTCGTGGCGGTGACCCTGTTCAGCGCCGTGCCGGCGAAGTTCGGATTGACCGCCCTGCTGTTCTTCCTGCTGCCGCTGGCGCTGGACGACAGCGGGGTCAGCCAGTCGTGGATCGGCCGCGTGCTTCTTCTCTACTGGCTGATGATGATCGTGGCGTCGCCGCTGGTGGCGCACCTGTCCGACCGTTCGGGGCGGAGAACCCCGTTCCTGGCGATCGGCGGCGTGATCGCCGCGGGGGCGGCCTATGTGCTGGCCAATTCCGGGACGCTGCCGATGACCATCACCGGCGTCGCCCTGCTCGGCCTCGCCCATGCGCTGGTCAACACCCCGCAGATGGCGCTTCTGGCGGAATCCTGCGTGCGGGAGCGTTCGACGCTCGGCGAGACCACGGTGATCGGCATGTTCCGGCTTATCGAGCGCATGGGGTCGGTGATAGCGCCGTTCCTGGCCGGCCTGTTCCTCGCTTATTACGGCTACCACGGCGCCATGAAGGGCATCGGCATCGTGCTGGCCGCCTGTGTCGCCGCCCAGCTTCTCCTGCTGGCCGCCACCGGCGGACGGCCCTCCGCTGACCTCCCCCAGAAGGACCCGGCATGACCTCCGTGACCCGACGCTCGCTGCTCCTCGGCTCCGCCGGCGCGCTCCTGGCATCCGGCCCGGCTGCGGCCGCCATGGCGGGTAGCCCGGCGGGAGCCCCGACGCCCAATCCGGTCACGGCCGGGCGCGGCAACCGGCCGGCCAACATCATCGTGCTGACGCCGCGCAAGGATGTCGGCGACGTGCTCGGATTCCGCGATCTGCTCGAATCCATGGGCATGCAGGCGAAGATCGATGTGCGCGAGGTGCAGCAGGCGTCCGCGGTGGCCGGCATGCTGCCGGACATCCGCGCCGCCCGCCCCGACCTCGTGCTCACCGTGTTCACGCCGCTGACGCTGGCGACCGTCGGCCGCTACGACGATCCCGATCCCTCGAAGTTCCTGACGGATGTGCCGGTGGTCTTCACCTCCGTCACCGACCCGGTCGCCTCGCGCATCGTCCGTTCGCTGGAGCAGCCGGGCCGGGCGGTGACCGGCACCCGCCACATCGCCCCGGTGGCGGTCCAGTTGAAGACGATGCTGGCCTACCGGCGCTGGAAGAAGATCGCGGCGGTCTACAATCCGGCCGAAGAGAACATGGTCGTCGCCGTCCGCGACCTGAAGGAGGAGGCGGCCCGCCAGGGGGTTGAGATCATCGACGGCGCGGTTCCGCGCGATGGAACCGGCAGGCCCAATCCCGACGCCATTCCCGACCTGATCCGTGACGTGGCGCGGGCCGGGGCGGAACTGGTCTATATCGGTCCGGACACGCTGGTGGCGTCGAACAACAGCCAAGCGGTGGCCGACGCGGCTCTGGCCAACAATGTCGCCACCTTCTGTTCCACCGAACTGCCGATCCGCCGCTCCGGCCTGCTGATGGGCTTGGTGAGCCCGGCGGTCAATGTCGGCCGCTTCGCCGGGCTGAAGGCCTACGACATCCTGAGCGGAGCCAAGCCGGCCACCGCGATACCGGTGGAGACGCTGAACCGCTTCTCCTTGCTGCTGCGCATCAACACCGCCAAGCGTCTCGACCTTTACCCGCCGATGCGCCTGCTCAACATCGCCGAAATCGTCAAGGATGCCTGACATGCCGGTCGTGTCCTCACCGTCCCAGACCCTCCACCAAGGCATTCTGAGCCTGTGCAGCGGACAGCCTTCCGGCATTCCCTACCGCGTGCGTTTCCTCGACGCCGACGATCTTCCGGCGCTGGAGCGGTTCCGCTCCTTCATCTTCGGCAACCTTCCGGACATCGACGCCTATTTTCCCGAAACGCCAGAATTCTCCGGCCTGCATATGGCTGAGCGCGGCGTCACGCTCGGTCTGGAGACGCACGGCGCACCGGGCGGCGACCGCCTCATCGGCTGCGCCGTTCTCGGCTTGCCGCAACCGGGGATGCCGGCCTTCGCCGATGATCTGCCGGGCGGGGGCCCCGATGTGACGGCGACCGCCCACATGTCGAGCTGCATGGTGCATACCGACTTCCGGGGCAACGGGCTCCAGCGCCTTCTGGTGACCATGCGCACGCTCTACGCACTGGGAGCCGGCCGGCCGCACCTGCTGAGCCGGGTGGCGCTGTCCAACCCGGTCAGCCTCTCCAACATGCTGGCGTCCGGCTTCACCGCCCGCCGCATCCTGGTGATGCACAGCGGCCGTCTGCGCTACCTGCTGCACCGCGACATGCAGGCGCCGCCGCCGGCCTTCGAGCCCGGAACCGACCGTGCCCTGCGCGTCGCCGACCATGCGGCGCAGAACGCCGCCTTCGAGGCGGGGCTGGTCGGGCGCACCGTCACCTTCTGCGGCGACGAGCCCTTCATGATCTACGCCCGCCCGGCTGCCGCCGCCCGCCGCGCGACCGCTCCTGCCGAACTGGAGGCCATCCCATGAAGACAGCGATCGTCGTCGATCCCTACTCGACCGGACATCTGCTCGCTCCCCGGCTGCGCGCGCGCGGTTACCGCGTGATCGCGGTGCAGAGCCGTCCCGATCTCGCGCCCTCGCTGCTTCTCAGCTATGTTCCCGGCGACTTCGACGAGTTGGTCCTGTTCGACGGTGACCTCCCGGCCCTGGCCGAGCGGATGCGCGCGCACAGCCCCTCCTTCGTGCTGCCGGGCAACGAGTCCGCCGTGGAACTGGCCGACGCTCTCGGTGCGGCGCTGGGCACGCCGGGCAACACGCCCAAGCTGACGGCGGCGCGGCGCAACAAATATATGATGATCGAGCGGCTGGGTGCCGCAGGCCTGCTGACGGCCCGGCAGACCATGGTGGAGTCGGGTACAGAGGCGGTGGACTGGGCGGCCGGCGCCGGCTGGCCGGTGGTCGCCAAGCCGCTCGACAGCGCGTCAACCGACCATGTCTATTTCTGCGACGGCGCTCCGGCGTTGCGGGAGGCCGTGGAGTCGATCCTCTCCAGCCGCAATTTCTGCGGCACGCCGAACCGGCGCGCGCTGGTGCAGACCTATCTCGACGGCGATGAATATGTGGTCAACACGGTGAGCCGCAATGGCCGGCACTATGTCTGCGACGTGCTGCAGTCGGCCAAGCGCACGCTGAACGGCTCTCCCTTCGTTTACGACTACTACCGCCTGCTGCCGCCGGACGACGAGCGGTCCGTCCAGCTCATGTCCTACATCCGGCGCACGCTCGACGCGCTGGAGATCACCGACGGCGCCGCCCATGCCGAAGTGCGGCTGACCTCCCGCGGGCCGGCGCTGGTGGAGATCGCCGCACGGGCCATGGGGCCGGCGGGATCGACCACCGCGATAGGTCACGGCACCGGCCATGACCAGGTGGATTTGCTGGTCGAGGCCTTCGACAGCGGGGTCTGCCCCGGTGGTGCCGATGGGCATTACCGCTTCCTGGCCGACGCCATGGTGCTGTACCTGCCGGTGCTGGTCTCCGGCCGTGTGGAGGCGCTTCCCGACCTTGGCGTGCTGGACCGGTTCGAGAGCGTCCGCGGCTACGGCATCGTGCCGCGCATCGGTGCCCGGATCGTCCCGACGCTCGACCTGACCCAGGTGCTGGCGAAAATCTACCTCTCCCACTCCGACCGGGCCGTGTTCGAGCGCGATTGGGCGGCGATCCGTGACATGGAAGAGAGCCTGCAACCGGTCGTAACTCCCTGATTCAACCGACCCCCTGAGGAGGATTAGATGGCGCACACTCCGTACGATCTGCAGTGGGACAAGGCCAAGAAAGAGTTCGAGGCTCTCACCGGCAAGCATAAGCCGAAGGAAAGCAAGGGCATTTTCAATGCCTTCGGCAGCCACACCGGCCTGTCCGGTTCGCTGAAGAAGTGCGAGAAGGCGCTCTCCGCCTGCGACACCACCAACTCGACCGACGTCAAGGAAGGCAAGAAGGTCGTCGCCGCGTTCCTGGCCGCGTCGAAGGATTTCTCCAAGGCGAAGAAGGGCTATCTCGAAGTCCTTCAGAAGGAAATCTACGCCGAGTTCGACAAGCGGACGGAAAAGGATTTCAAGACGAACTACGAGAAGGCGTTGAAGTTCCTGGTCAAGGAGCTGGCGGCGCTGGAAGCCACCATCGAGTCCGCGGTGGGGATGTATACCCAGAAGTTCAACGAGGCGGAGAAGGATTCTGTCCGTCGAGCAGAAGATGCTCAAAAACTGGGAAAAGAACATCAACGGCGCGCTGGCCCGCGCGGCGGCCGGCGTTGCCAAGGTCAAGGCCAAGCCGACGGCGGAAACCTACAACGAGCTGTTCCCGACGCTGGCCCGCGACATCACCATGCAGCTGGTGTTCGCGCGCAAGATCGAAGGTCTCCTGGCCGATCCCGACTTCTTCAAGAAGAAGCTGGATCCCTGGGCGAACCAGAGCAGCGCGGCCGAGCCGGTCAAGGTGCCGGTTGATGCCACGCCGAAGGTGATCCTCGACCATATGAAGGAGTTTTCGGCAGCCTGCAAAGGCGTCGTCCAGCTCGTCAACTCGCGCGCGAACGCCTGATCCGCCGCCGGGTCGGTGCCGGATGGTGCCTGCGCAAGTCGGAGCAGGGCGGGCAAAACGCCCGCCCGGTCCGGTCCGATGGATGCCGGTCACCGGAAGGAAAAACCGTGTTGGACGGAAAGGCGTCCTTGATGGAACGGCAGCCGCGGTCCAGAGAGGGGCAAAATTTTAATAAACAACAATCATAAAATTCAAGAGTAAGCGATGGCAAAGAAATATCTGGAGTCCTGGAAGAAGGCCAAATCCAAATTCGAGGCGGACACCGGCAAGAAGAAGCCCGATCCGAAGAGCCGATTCGGGAAAATTTTTTCCAAAATCAGTTCCACCGGGTTTGAGAAGTCATTGAAGGCGTACGATGCGGCCAAGACCGTCAAGGAGGCGGAGAAGTCCGCACGCGCCTTCCAGTCTGCCGCCTCGGACTACATCCCGACGCTGGACTCCGCCGGCAAGGCGGCGCGGCAGGATGGGGACGACGTTTACGCCGACGCCTGCGCCGCGATGGTCGCGTCGCTCAACAAGATCACCGCCAACGTCTTCATGGATCTGGAACGGTTCGGGAGCTGGCCGGATGACCTCGACGGCTTCTTCAAATCGCCATACTGGTACAAGCTCCTGCTGAAGCAGGCAAAAAAGGAATATTCGACCGAGAATATGGAGCTTTTCGGGCTGATCCTGAACAAGAAGGTGAACTCGGAGGCCAATGCGCAGAAGGCCTATGAACTCTACGTCCGGGCGGGCTCGCCGAAAGAGGTCAACATGTCCTCGTCGACCCGGAAGCTCTGCGACAAATGTGCGCAGGACGGCAAATGGAAGGCGATGCCCTGGGACAAGGTCGAGATGGAAATCGGCGTAAACCTGGCCGATACCGTCGTGAGGCTGAGTGCCGCCGTGGCCGAAGGGACAGCATAGGGCTGCCGGCAGCGGCCGCATCGGTCTCCCGCCAAAGCATGCCCGCAGGATATTGGAGGTGCGGATTGCCGCGTTGACCTGCATACTCGTCGTTGGGTGTCACCTGTCCCGGAAGTAGGCATTCGGAAGTGTCAGGGTCCGGATGCCGCATCTGTGCGTTCCATCTCCGGGAATGACACCGAGGCGAGTGCCATGATGAAGGATCCGAAGCAGATCGCGCGCGTTTGCCTCCAGGCGGCGCGTGTCGACTTGGAAGCGCATGCTGCCTGTGGGCTGATCACCGCGGACGACGAGTTCGGCCTGCGCTACAAGATCGCTGTCCAGGCATGCGATGTGAACGGCGACGATTGCCGGTTCCCCTCCTGCGGCTGTCCGTGGCCGGACTGTTCCCGGCAAGCCCGGAAGCAGTGATCCGCAATCGGGCCGAGGACGCCGGTGCCGTTGTCGCCAGCCGTTCGACCGGCGACAACGGTTTCCCGCATTTCGGTTCCTGCCGGAGCGGCGTGAGCCGCCTCAGACCATCAGGAACAGCGCCGAGGTCCACACCCGCGACTGGTCGCGCTGCCGTCCGGTGAGGAACAGCGGATGCTCGCGGCCCGCCGCCAGATCCAGTCCGGCCAGCGGGATGCGGCCGGCGAGATCGCGGGGCAGCGGCGCCTCGGTGACACGCTCCACCGTCACCTCCAGTTCCGTGCCGGGCAGCAGGCGGCTGACGGCTCCGGCCGGCGAGCGGGCGGCATCCAGCAGCGCGTCGCCCTCGATCTCCAGCACCGCCTCCGGCGCATGCGGGTTGGGCGGCGGGGTCAGCGGGTTGCCGACCTTCACATAGGTGCCGATGTCGAGCTGCACCCGGATGCGCGTGCCGGCCAGTTGCGACAGCGTCAGTTCCACCCCGTCGGTGTCGCCGTGGGTGACGGTGCGCAAAGCCACCGTGGTGGCATCCTGCCGCCAGCAGCCCTGCTCCGGATGGTCGAAGCCGAAGGGCTCGACCCGCTGCACCGCCGCTCCGGTGACGGTGATGCCGCCGCTCCAATAGGCGCCGCGATAGCGGTCCTTGATGCGGGCGCCGCCCAGCCGCAGGCGGATGCGGCGGTCCGACAATCCGAGCTCGCGGTGCAGGTCGCGCTCCCACAGCAGGGTCTCGCCGTCGTAGAGCCGCAGGCTTTCCCAGCCGCGGTCCCCGAGCACACGATAGTCGAGTTCGTCCCCGCCGGCTGCCGTGACCACCTCGCCCATCCACTGCTGGCCCAGCCGCAGGCTGGCGAAGCTGCGCTCCCCGGTGGTGGCGAAGGTGCGGCGCGCGCGCAGCGCCCGGCCGATGGTGGCGCGGTCGAGCCGGTCGGCCAGCACGCCGGTCAGCCCGCCGCGCGCGCCAAACACCGCGGTGGCCGGCGCCCCGCCGCCGCAGCGGCCCTGGTGCTCGTCGCTGCTGGCCGAGGCGCCGAGCCGGTAGCCGCGGGCCAGCGCCTCGGCATAGACCCAGTGGAACTGGCCCCAGGCGGAGCCGATCTCGATCAGCCGCTCCAGCTCGGGATGGTGCCAGTCGAGATTGCAGCGCCGTCCGCCGACATGCGGGATCAGCAGATGGCCTTCCGGGTCGTCCTGATAGGCGGCATAGAGATCGTCGAGCGGCCAGGCGCCGGGGCGCAGCTTGCCGCGCGTGGACTCGTTCCATTCGAAGGAGCGGACCGGCTGGCCCCGGCTGTCGGTGGGGAATTGCGGCACGCCGTCGCGCAGGAAGACGACATTGTGGTCGCCGCCGGCCGCCGAGTTGCCGCACCATTCGGTGCCGGGATAGCAGACGAAACGGCCGGCCTGGTTGAAGCGGTCGATCAGCCCGACCGCCTCGGTCCAGGCCTTTTCGGTGACGTTGAAGTCGTTGGCGGTGTAGCCCAGCACATCCAGTCCGGCGATGTCGCGGCCATAGGACAGGTTGTAGGCGGTGTCGTTGGTGCCGACCGTGTCGTTGGAATGGACATGCAGGTCGGCATAGTAGGCACGCGGCGCGCTCTCTTCGACGGTGACGAAGGCTTCGGCCGGGACCAGCCCGTCGGCGGTGGCGGCAATGCGCCAGTCGCCTTCCGACAGCGCAGCATCCTGGCGATGGACCAGCCAGCCGTAAGCATCGGAGTTGGGGGAAAGCGTCAGTTGCTCGGTTGCCTCCCCCTGCGGTCCCGCCAGGGTCAGGGTGGCATCGACCGGGCCTTCGGTGCAGCAATTGCCCCAGACATCCTCGGCGCGCAGCAAGAGGCTGGCCGGGCCGGGTGCCGTCAGGCGCGGCGCCACCAGACGCAGGGCGGCCGGCGCGCCGGGAACGATGTCGATCACGCAATCGCCCGGCACTTCGGCGTATTTCTGGCTGCCGAGCGGGTCGATGAAGACGCGGAAGCGGAATCCCTGCTCGACGAAGCTCTGCACCCGCGTGCCCGGCCCGCCGCGCCGCCGGTCGCCCAGCCGGATGACGATCCGGTCGCCGGGATTGAGATAGCCGTCGATCACGTCGATGACGATGGCCTTCTGATAGGGGCGCTCGTGGCCCTTCTGGTCGAAGCGCACCTTCAGCGCCTGGATCGTCGCCGGGCTCTGCCCCGGCACCAGCGGTCCGGCCTCATACTCCGCCGAGACATAGTTGGCGGCCTGCGGGTCGCTGGTCTGGAACAGCGCCCAGTCGGAATAGAACTTCATCGCCAGCTTGATGCCGGCGCCGTCGGCGAGCCCCGAGGCGCCGACCTCGTAGACCAGCTGCAGTTCGGTCCATTCGCCGGCGACCAGCCGGCGGTGCGAACAGCTGGTCGATCCCAGGAAGGGGCGGTCCTTGTTGCGCTCGTACAGCCCGACGGGGGCGATGTGGCGGACAGGCGGCTGGGCTTCTGACATGGCGGCGTTTCCTCCGGTTTTGCGGGTTATCGGGTCAGGCGAGGTGCCAGTGGCGGTAGCGCCGCTCGATGCGGCGGAAGACGAGGCTTTCGGTGATCCAGGCGGTCATGCCGATGATCGCGACGCCCAGCAGCACCTGGGTGGCGTTGCCGATCTGGCCGCCCATCGCCACCATCCAGCCGATCCCCTGCGAGGCGCCCAGCATCTCGGCCGCCACCAGCGCCCGCCACGCTTGGCTGAAGCCGATGCGCAGTGCCGCGGTCAGGAAGGGCAGCGAGGCCGGCAGATAGACGTGGCGGATCAGCTGCCAGCGGCGGGCGCCCAGCACGCGGGCGGCGCGCAGGTTGCCGTTGCGGATGGCGAGGAAGCCCTCCTGCACCGTCACCGCCATCGGGAACAGGGCGGCGACCACGATCACCATGGTGATGGCGACATAGCCCAGCCCGAAGAAGATCATCGACAGCGGCGCCCAGGCGATGGGCGGGATTGCCATGAACAAGCCGGTCAGCGGGGCGGAAAAGGCGCGGAAGCCCGGCGACAGCGCGCCGGCCAGACCCAGCGTCAGCGCGCCCAGCACGGCGATGGCGAAGCCGCCGGCCTCGCGCAGCAGGCTGGCGCCGACATGGGCGGCGAGCTGGCCGCTGTCCAGCCAGCGCACAGCCTCCGCCGCCACCGCCCAGGGCTGCGGCAGGACATAGGGCGGCAGGTTCCAGGCGGCCGCACTCCACACCAGCAGCAGCGCCGGGAAGGCCGCCCAGCCGTAAAGCCGGGTCCGCATCAGCGGCCGGCCCGGCGGAGGTAGGAGCCGTCGACGATGTCCGCCGCCTTCATCGGCGCCGGAATAAAACCGAGCGCCAGCGAGGTGTCCATCAGCCGCTGGATGAAGGCGAGGTCGCTGTCCTCCAGCCGGTCCGACCAGCCCAGCCGCTTGCGCGCCTCGGCGGCGACGGCGGCCGGGGCGATCTCGGTGCCGTCGGCGCGCTTCACCGGTTCCAGCTTGAACGCCTCGGCGATCAGGGCGTCACCTTCGGCCGGGTGGTCGGACAGCCAGGCGATGGCCTTGGCATGGGCGCGCAGCAGCTTCACCACATCGTCCGGCCGCTCCGCCAGCGTCTTTTTCGGCGCCATCACCACGTACCAGGGGTAGCCGGGCAGCGCCTGGTTGACGTCGAACAGCACATGCGCGCTTCCCCGCAGCACCTGCTGGCTGATGAAGGGTTCCCAGGTGAAGGCGGCGTCGACCGTACCGCTGTCCAGCGCGGCGTTCATGTTGCCGACCGGCATCGACACCACCGACAGGTCGCGGTCGGCATCGAGTCCGGCGGCCTCCTTCAGCACGACGCCGCGCAGCAGCACGTCCATCCCGCTGCCGCGCGCCACCCCGGCGACCTTGCGGCCGCGCAGGTCGGACAGCTTGGCGATGGCGGGATTGTTGGCGATAACCGCCGCCTGCCCGTAATTGACCTTGGCCAGGATGCGGCTGTCCAGCCCGCGCGCCGCCCACTGGTAGACCGGCGGCGCGCCGATATAGGCGACGTCCAGCTCGCCGGCGGCCAACGCCTGCTGGATGACCGGCCCGTCGCCGAAGGGCTTGGCCTCCACGGTCAGTCCCTCGTCGGCATAGAAGCCCTTGCGGTCGGCGACCAGCGCCGGTGCGTTGGCCATGGCGAAGACCCAGCCGACCCGGAGCGGCCGGCTGTCGCCCGGTGTGGCGGCCCCGGCCGGGGCGATGCCGGCGAGCAGGACGATGGAGCCGTACAGGGCGGCGGACAGCGCCGCGGCGAACATCCGGTTCATGCGCGAAATCCTTTTGGTCTGGGCTGATTCGCAGGGCGGCTCAGGCCGCGGCGACGATGGCGGAAATCCGCTCCAGCAGCGTGTCGGTCAGGGCGGTGAAGCGGTCCAGCCGCCGCGTCTCGCGCAGGCGGCGCGGGCGGGGCAGGTCGATGGCCAGTTCGCTGTGGATGCCGGCCGGGGCGATGTCGAGCAGCACGACGCGGTCGGCCAGGAACACCGCCTCCTCCACGTCGTGGGTGATGAACAGGACCGTCTGGCCGAGCCGGCCGCACAGCCGCAGCAGTTCCTCGTTCAAGGTGGCGCGGGTGATGGCGTCCAGCGCGGCGAAGGGCTCGTCCATCAGCAGCAGGCGTGGCTCCAGGACCAGCGCACGGGCCAGCGCCACCCGCTGCTGCATGCCGCCCGACAGCTGGTGGGGAAACTTGCCGGCCGCGGCCTCCAGCCCGACCAGTGCCAGTGCCGCCAGCGCCTTGTCCCGCTGCTCCGCATCCGGCAGCCGGCCCGCCATCCGCAGGCCGAAACGGACATTGTCGAGCACGTCCAGCCAGGGAAACAGCTGCGGCGACTGGAAGACATAGCCCAGTGCCGGCATCTCCGGCGTCACCGTTTCGCCGTCGATGGTGATGCGGCCGGCATCGGGCGGCAGGAAGCCGGACAGCAGGTTCAGCAGCGTGGTCTTGCCGCAGCCCGACGGGCCGAGCAGCGCCACGAACTCTCCCGGCCGGGCGGACAGCGCCAGCGAGCGGAACACAGGATGTGCACCGTCATAGGCGAAATCCACACCATCGACGTGGAAGTCGGCACCGCCGGAGCGATCGCCGGAAAAAGCATCGAAGCGGCTGCTGGGTGGAGAGGTCTGAAATCCACAGTCCATGTCCGTTTTATCCCCCCGATCAACCGCCTCAATTCGATAATACAATATAATACATATTATAAAATACGTGGCAACTAGGGAATTGAATCGGATTCACGCAGCCGGCAGCGTGACGGTATCGAGGCTTGAGCCGTCCCGTCGCCGGTGGCATCAAGGCGGCTTCGATCCGTTGGCCGGGTCGATCAATCGGGGAGGGACGCCAGGGTGCCCGTGGTGCGAGACAACGCGACGGCGCTGTACCGGCAGATCGCCGACCGGCTGCGCGACGAGATCGCGGCCCGTCTGTTCGAGCCGTCGGGACGGCTGCCGACGGAGAGCGAGATCGGGGCCCGCTTCGGCGTCAGCCGGGTCACCGTCCGGCTGGCGCTCGACCGGTTGGAGACGGAGGGGCTGATCGAGCGCCGCAAAGGCAAGGGCACCTTCACCGCGGGCAAGCGCGTCCAGCATCCGCTCGACCGCCTGCGCAGCTTCCACGAATCCCTGCGGCTTCAGGGGCTGGACGCCACGATGCGGCCGATCTCGGCGCGGATCGTGGCGACGCCGCCGGACCTGCGGGAGGATTTCGGCCCTCATTGCCTGGAAGTCTGCCGCCTGCATCTGGTGGATGGCGAGCCGGTGGCCCTGGGCCGCAGCCTGCTGCCGCCGGCTTTGGAGCCCGTTGATTGGCAGGCGGCCGGACACAAGCCAATCTACGGCCTCCTGCAGGACATCGTCGGCAAGCCGGTCGGCGGCGCCGACATCGAGGTGAAGGCGGCAGCGGCCGAGGCGGAGGTGGCGGCGGCGCTCGGCCTGCCGGCGGGCGCGCCGGTGCTGGTGATGGACCGCCGTTCCGTCTTCGTCGGTGGCGGCTGTGCCGACCGTTCGGTGTTCCACATCAGATCCGAACGCTACAGCTTCATCCTGTCCCACCGCTGGGAAGGGTAGGGTTGGGCGGCGGACATCCCGGCCTGATAAAACATAAATTATTTGTATATCAAAATTTTAAATCGCTATCTTTACAGTAGGAATAAAATAGGTCTATGGTCTCTTCAGATGGTGAATGGAGAGCGCTGCACACGACCCCGAATGAGGAGGGATGGCGATCTGCGGCAGGTCATCGCCGTCGCCCGGACATCCCGCTGTCGACAACCGATCCGAATTTCAAAATTTGAAAGCAAGATTTTTGAAAGCCAGCCCCATGCTCGATCTGATCCTTCGTTCGACCGCCCTGGTCGCCGGCACCCTGTCGCTGCTGGCCGCACTCGGTCTTGCCCAGCCAGCCTTTTCGCAGACCGTGCCTGCCGGCCCGGCGAAGCTGCCGGTGGCGATCGGTGTCAGCGGGCTGCTGCCGGTCGGCCAATAGCAGGTTTCGCGTCCGGCGGATTCTCACCGCACAGCCCACCGTTCCAGGGCGGCGCGGACCCGAAGGATGACGGGAGGCCAGTCGCCCGGCCGGTCCTGGCGGAATAGGCGCATGGTTGGATACCAGGGGCTGTCGGACCGGTTGCGCAGCCAGCGCCAGCAGGCATCGTGGCGCGACAGCATCCAGACCGGCCGTCCCAGCGCGCCGGCCAGATGGCACACCGAGGTGTCCACGCTGATGACGAGGTCGAGTTCCGCGACGAGCGCGGCGGTGTCGGCGAAATCCTCAACCGCATCCATCCAGTCGACGAGGCCGAGGCCGGATGGCCGTGCTTCGCGCGCCGGTGGGCCTTTTTGCAGGCTGTAGAACCTCACGCCCGGAATGCCGGCGAGCGGGGCCAGCGCGGAAAGCGGCAGGCTGCGCCGCCGGTCGACCATATGCGCGACGAACTGCTCGTCATGCGCCGAACCGGCCCAGACCAGACCGACCTTCAGTCCATCCTCGGCATCGAGCTTCCGTTTCCAGGCGGCGCGTTCCTGCCCGGACGGGCTCAGATAGGGGACGGCGGCCGGAATGGTCGCCAGACCGGTGCCGAACGCCAAGGGAAGGCTGAGCAGCGGAATGCAGGCATCGCAGGCCGGTGGCGGCTCCGTCAGCGACCGGACGGAGGCGATGCCGGGAAGCCCGGACAGCAGCCGGACCAATGCCGGCTGCACCATCAGGTGGACCTGGGCGCCGAGTGCCGCCAGCATCGGGGCATAACGGACGAATTGCAGCGTATCTCCCTGTCCCTGTTCGGCCACCAGCAGGAGTGAGCGCCCCGCCGGATTGCCGCCGGTCCAGCGTGGCGCATGGGCCGGATAGGCCACACCCTCCATCCGCCAGCGGGATTCGTAGAGGCGCCAGCCGGTGGCGAAGTCGCCCTCCGCCAGCAGCACCATCGACAGGTTGAAGCCCGCGACATCGCTTTCGGGATGAATCGCCAGGGCGCGCTCATTGCCGCGGCGCGCCGGGTCCGCCTGTCCGCTGCCATGTTCGGCCAGGGACAGGTTGATCAGGGCCGCCGCCGAAGCCGGTTGCAGGACGAGCGACCGGCGGGCGAACTGCACAGCGGTCGCGAAATCGCCGCGCAGGGTTGCCACCAGACTGTCGCCGGTTTCGGCATGTCCCTCCAGCGGCGCCAGCCGGTGCAGCCGGCCATGCAGGACCTGCGCGGCGTCGAGCCTGCCCAGCCGGATCAGGAAGCCGGCAAGGCTCACATAGCCGGCCGGCCGGTCGGGCGACAGCGCGACCGCGCGCTGCGCACAGGCAAGCGGAAGATCCGGCTTTCCCGTTTGACCCAGCCCGCCGGCCAGCGCCAGCCACAGCGGAGGATTGTCCGGAGCCAGCCGCACCGCCCGGCGAAGGACGAGCGGCAGACGCTCCATCGCCCGCCGCTCCAGCAGAATCGAACCGGCGATCGACCACGCTTCGGCGAAGCCCGGATCGAGAGCGAGTGCACGCATCGCCGCTCGCGCCGCGGCTTTGAAACGGTGGCCCTTGAGCAGCAGCGAAGCCAGTCCGGTCCAGGCCTTCGGATAGGCCGGACGCAACCGCAAGGCATGATGGTAGGCCCGCGCCGCGCCGGGCATCTGGCCAAGGGCGCGCCGCGCCTCGCCGAGATTGTGCCAGATGCTTGCCCGGTGCGGCGCCAGTATCGCCGCCGCGGTGAAACAGGAAACGGCAGATGCCTCCAGTCCGCCGGCCAGGGCGGCGGCACCGCGGTGGGTAAGGGCAACGGCTTGATCGGCGAAATCGAAGGTTGGGGCGGGCATGAAGGAGTTTCCTGGGAAAGGTGGCGGGCCGGTGTAAATCTGCCATGGAGAGAACTGGAGCATGGGGGCGGCATCCGTCCAATTCGGCGGAGCGAAATCCGGGGGCGGCGCCGACTTCCACCACCTTTGGTCGTTCATGTACGGATACTCGTTCAAGTCTCTTCCATCTTTGGATGTGGTGAAATCGGGGTCTCCGCGAAAATTATCTACTCTCTTAATAATTTTAGTTTGTTTTACGGTGTATGCTAAGGGTTCATCCGGGATGATGGGCCTAACGACAGGGAAGAGTGGTCGGATGGTGGCCGAAGAACGATCTCAGCCCATGCTGCAAGGCACGCCCAACCTGCCGGATTGGCTGGAAACGGTCGGCTGCGCCATCGCGTTTTCGACCTATGAGGCACATAGGCTCTTCTTCCTCGGGCTGGGGGAGGGTGGGCGTCTGAAGGCCCATGAACGGATGGTGCAGCGCTGCCAGGGCCTGTGCGCCGACGGAACCGCACTGTGGGTCGGCGGGCAATCCCATCTTTGGCGCTTCGCCAGCACGCTTCAGCCATCCGACCGCACGCCGTCGGGCGCAGACCGCCTCTATGTGCCGCGTCTGGGCTACATGACCGGCGACGTCGATATCCATGACATCGCGGTCGGACCGGACGGCATCCCGGTCTTCGTCAACACGCGCTTCAGCTGTCTTGCCGTTCCTGACGCCGACCGGGGATTCCGTCCGGTCTGGAAGCCCGCCTTCATTTCCGCCCTGCGCAACGAGGACCGCTGCCATCTGAACGGGATGGCGCTCGGCGAGGACGGCCGGCCGAGGTTCGCGACGGCATTGGGCCGCTGCGACGTCATCGAAGGCTGGCGGGAGCGCCGGGCCGATGGCGGCGTGCTGATCGATGTCCCGTCCGGCGAGGTTGCCTGTGCCGGCCTGTCGATGCCCCACTCCCCGCGCTGGCACCGTGGCCGGCTGTGGCTGCTCAATTCCGGCACTGGCGAACTTGGAACGGTGGACGACAGCGGCCGCTTCGAGCCGATCTGCTTCTGCCCCGGCTTCGCGCGCGGACTGGCCTTCCATGGCAAATGGGCGGTCGTCGGGCTGTCGCGTCCACGCGGCGACCACGGAACGTTGAGCGCTTTGCCGCTTGAGCCGGCGTTGAATAGGGCCGGGGTTTCCGCCCAGTGCGGCTTGGCCGTGGTCGATACGGACAGCGGGACCGTGGCGCATATGCTGTGGCTCCATCACACCGTGAACGAGCTGTACGACGTCGCCATCCTTCCCGGCGTGCGCCGGGCGGAGGCGGTGGGTCTGCTCGACGCGCGGGCGCTGGCCGACGCGGTGGCCATTCCAACGGAAATTTTGAATTGACCGGGCGCCTGATGGCACCCGGTGAACGGGTGCGGTGTCGACAAATTCATTTCAGGGGCTGAAAGATCGTGACCACTCCAACCTTTACCCTTGTCGGCACCAATTCTATCGGCCTCAGCGACATTGGGGATTACGCCGCACCTGTGCTCAAGGATCTCGACGGCGACGGCGATCTGGATCTTCTGGTTGGCACCAAGCTTGGCCAGACGGTGTATTTCGCCAATGTCGGAACGACGCTGGCGCCGACATATTCCCTGCAGGGTACGAACCTGTTCGGACTTTCCGGCTTCAATACATATGCGAGACCAAGCCTCGTCGATATCGATGGCGATGGCGACCTCGATCTGTTCATAGGCAGCAACAACGGCGGCACGCAGTTCTACCGCAACGGCGGGACGTCGTCGTCTCCAACCTTCTCGTTGGAGGGAACCAACCTCTTCGGCATCGTCACCGGCCGCTATCTGGCTCCGACCTTCGCCGATCTGGACGGTGACGGCGACGCCGATCTGCTGATGGGGGACAATTCCAACGGCATCCTTCTCTACCGCAACAACGGAACGTCGTCGTCGCCGACCTTTTCGCTGGAGGGAACGAACCTCTTCGGCATGACGGCGGGCGACAGTTTCAATGGACCGGTCCTCGTCGACCTCGATGGTGACGGCGATCTCGACCTCGTGAACAAGGATGTCGTTTCCATCAACATCGGGACGACATCCTCCCCCACCTTCTCGCTCGTCGGGACGGCTGTCTACGGCCTCGTCACCGGAGCCTATCCGATGCCGGCCCTGGCCGACCTCGACGGCGACGGCGACCTCGACGCGCTCTATGGCGTCTCCAACGGCACCCTGTTGTATCTGAGGAACATCGCGCCGGTCGTCAGGACGCTGGCAGATTCCGGCAACACGCTGACGCTGTCGCAGATCAACACGCTGACGGGCGGCGCCGGCACCGATGTCATCACGCTGGGCAACATCGGCGCGACCTTCGGCGTAGCCGACGTCGAAACGCTGACCGGTGGAGTCGGCACCGACGTGGTTACGCTTGGTACCGCCGGCAACACGATTCTGGTATCGAGGCTGGAATCGGTGATCGGCGGCGGGGGCACCGATGTCATCCTGCTCGGCACGGCGGGCAACTCTCTCTTGCTCGGGGCAGCCGAGACGCTGTTCGGTGGGACCGGCACAGATGTCATAACTTTGAATTTACTCGGAAACACGCTGAGTGTGACCGGCATCGAGACGGTGACCGGGGGTAACGGTACCGATGTCGTGACACTCGGAACCGCCGGCAGCACCATGTTGGTAAGGCTGTTGGAAACCCTGACCGGCGGTGCCGGCACCGATATCGTGACGTTCGCCTCCGGCGGCAACACGACATTGGTGTCCGACATCGAGACGCTGATCGGTGGAAATGCCGTCGACGCCGTGACGCTCGGCACCGGCGGCAGCACGCTCCTGGCGAGGCTGCTGGAAACCCTGATCGGCGGCCTCGGCACCGACGTTGTGACTCTCGGCGCCGGTGGCAACTCTGTGCTGATCTCGGTTGCCGAGACATTGACCGGCGGCTCCGGCAACGATGTCGTGACGCTCGATGCTGCGGGAAGCACTCTGCTGGCTTCCAGAATCGAGACGTTCATCGGCGGCTCCGGCACCGATGTCATCATGCTCGACACCGGTGGCAGCACGCTGCTGGTGAGGCTGTTGGAAACCCTGACCGGTGGTGCCGGCACCGACGTGGTGACAATTGGCACCGGCGGCAGCAGCGTGATGGCTTCCGATATCGAGACACTGACCGGCGGGGCTGGTTTGGATGTCGTGACACTCGGAACCGGCGGTAACACGATTGTGGTTTGGCGCATCGAAACGCTGACGGGAAACAGCGGCACCGATGTCGTGACCGTACGCTCCGGCGGCGCATCGATTATGGTGCAAGGCATCGAGACGCTGACCGGCGGTAACGGCCTTGAGGTCGTGACGCTGAGTAGTTCCGGCAACACGATGTTGGTCTCAACCATCGAGACGCTAACCGGCGGTGTCGGCACCGACGTTATGACGCTGGGTACTTCCGGCAACACGATGTTGGTCTCGGCCATCGAGACGCTGATCGGCAGTGCCGGCACCGACGTGGTGACGTTAGGCACTGGCGGCAACAGCGTGATGGTTTCCGGCATCGAGACACTGACCGGCGGTGCCGGCACCGATGTCATCATGCTCGGCACCGTTGGCAGCACGATGCTGGTTACCGATATCGAGACGCTCATCGGCAGCACCGGCACCGATACCGTGATTCTCAGCACGGCTGGCAACACCTTGTCGGCCTCATCTCTCGAAACGCTGACCGGTGGCGCCGGCACCGATGTCATCATGCTCGGCACCGCCGGCAGCACGATGCTGGTTACCGATATCGAGACGGTGATAGCAGACAGCGGCACCGATGCCGTAATTCTGGGCACGGCTGGCTCAACTCTGAGCGTGCAGGGCCTTGAGATCTTGACCGGCGGGTCCGGCACCGACGTGGTGACGCTGGGCAGCGCGGGCAACACCTTGCTGGTGTCGGGTATCGAGACGCTGATCGGCGGGGCCGCCACCGACATCGTGACGTTGGGTGCCGCCGGCAGCACGATGCTGGTGTCGTCTGTCGAAGTGCTGACCGGCGGGTCCGGCACCGACGTGGTGACACTGAACAGCGCGGGCAACACCTTGCTGGTGTCCGGTATCGAGACGCTGATCGGTGGGGCCGCCACCGACATCGTGACGTTGGGCACTGCCGGCAACACGCTGACTGCGATCGGATTCAAGACCCTGACCGGCGGATCCGGCACCGATGTCATCACGCTTGGTACCGCTGGCAGCACGATGCTGGTTTCGAGGTTGGAAACCGTGCTCGGTGGCAGCGGCACCGACCTCATCCTGCTCGATGTCGCGGGCAGCACCCTGGCGGTCGCGGCAATCGAGACCCTGACCGGGAGTGCCGGTACCGATGTCGTGACTCTCGGCAACGCCGGCAACACGTTGAGCGTGACCGGCATCGAAACGCTGACCGGGGGGGCCGGTACCGATGTCGTGACACTCGGATCAGCCGGCAGCACGATGCGGGTGAGCGCGTTGGAGTCGCTGATTGGCACCGCCGGCGCCAATGTGATCACGCTGGGTGGCACAGCAGGCTCAACCATGACGGTGTCGGGGCTGAAGACCCTGACCGGCGGGATTGGTAGTGACGTCATCACGCTCGGTTCTGCGGGCAATACCACGACGGCCTTGCAAATAGAAACCCTGATCGGCGGGACTGGCATCGATATCATCACGCTGGGTTCGTCAGGGAACACCACGCTGGTGTCCGGGTTGGAAACCCTGCTCGGCGGCGTTGGTATCGATATCGTTACCCTGGGCAATACCGGCAATACGATTGCCGTCTATAGCATCGAAACCATCATCGGCGGTGCGGGAACCGACTCCGTCTCGCTCGGCAGCAACGGTGTACGGTACTCGGTCTCGGGCGTGGAATTCATCACCGCGGGCGGCGCGGGCGGCACATCGATTTTGCAACTGGCGACGCAGGGCAACACCGCCACGGTGTCGTTGGTTACGACCATTGTCGGCGACATCGGCACCGACGTGATCACCCTGGGATCGACCGGCGTCACCACAAGGGTGTCGGATTTTGAGACGCTGACCGGTGGTGTCGGCACCGATGCCGTGACCATCGGGACCGCCGGTACGACCATGCTCGTCTCTCGGCTGGAAACCCTGACCGGCGGATCCGGCACCGATGTCATCACCATCGGAACCGTCGGCAGCACCATGTTGGTGAGGCTGCTGGAAACCCTGACCGGCAGCGTCGGCACCGACGTGGTGACACTCGGCACCGGTGGCAACACTTTGCTGATCCAGGCTGTCGAGACGTTGATCGGCGGCGTTGCCACCGATGTCGTGACGCTCGGCACCGGCGGCGTCACCGTGTTGGCGAGGCTGCTGGAAACCCTGACCGGCAGTGCCGACACTGACGTGGTGACGCTCGGCACCGGTGGCAACACTCTGCTGATCTCGGCTGTCGAGACGTTGACCGGCAGCGTTGCCACCGATGTCGTGACGCTCGGGACGGCGGGAAATTCTCTGCTGGCGTCCAGAATCGAGACGCTCACCGGCGGCGCCGGTACCGATGTCGTCACCATCGGTACGCTCGGCAGCACCATGTTGGTGCAACTGCTGGAGACGCTGACCGGCGGTGCCGGCACCGACGTGGTGACGCTCGGCAGCGCCGGCAGCACCATGATGATGTCGGCGCTTGAGAGCATAACCGGCGGCGCGGGCATCGACATCGTTACGTTGAGCGACGCTGGCAGCAGTTTTGCCGTTAAGCAGATCGACACGCTGGTCGGCGGCGCGGGGTCCGACATCGTCAATTATATGCTGAGCACCACCGAAACCATAACACTCAGCAACATCGAGGCGATCACCGCCTCGGGGAGCGGAACACTCACCGTTCAGATCGGAACAGGCGGCGGAACTCTTTCGGTCGGAAATCTCGATTATGTTGTCGGCTCGTCCGCCACGGACGTCGTCACTCTCTCGGGAACCTATTTGGTAGGCGTCTCGAACATCGAAACGCTGATCGGCACAAGCTCTGTCGATCACTCGATAACTCTTGGGACCGGCGGCAACACGACGCTGGTCGTTGGGCTGGAATCCCTGATCGGCGGCGTCGGCACGGATGTGCTGATGATCGGCACTGCCGGATCGACGATGCTGGTGCGACTGCTGGAGACGCTGACCGGCGGTGCCGGCACCGACGTGGTGACGTTCGGGACTGGCGGCAACAGCGTGATGGTTTCCGACATCGAGACACTGACCGGCGGGGCTGGTTTGGATGTCGTGGCACTCGGAAGCGGCGGTAACACGATTGTGGTTTGGCGCATCGAAACGCTGACGGGAAACAGCGGCACCGATGTCGTAACGGTGGCATCCGGCGGCGCATCGATGATCGTGCAAGGCATCGAGACGCTGACCGGCGGCAACGGCCTTGAGATCGTGACGCTGGGTACTTCCGGCAACACGATGTCGGTCTCGGCCATCGAGTCGCTGACCGGCGGTGCCGGTACCGACGTGGTAACGCTGGGCACCGCGGGCAGCACGATGCTGGTAGCCGGCATCGAGACGCTGATCGGCAGTGCCGGCACCGATGTCGTGACACTCGGCACCGCAGGCAACACCCTGTTGGTGAGCGGCATCGAAACGCTGACCGGCAGTACCGGTACCGATGTCGTGACGCTTGGCGCCGCTGGAAACACCCTGTCGGTGGCCGGCATCGAGACGCTGATCGGCAGTGCCGGCACCGACGTCGTGACGCTGGGCACCGCCGGGAACACCCTGCTGACGGACGCCATCGAAACGCTCATCGGCGGCTCCGGCACCGATGTCGTTGTGATCGGCACCGGCGGGGCGACCATTCACGTCGTCAACATCGAAACCGTCGTCGCGACGGGGCAGACCCTTCATCTGAGCGGGCTGGAAACCCTGGTCAGTATTTTCAGTGCCGACGTTATCGTCCTGGACGACGGTGGCAGCACCCTGTCCGTCTCCAACCAGTACAGGACCATCCTCGGATCGTCAGCATCCGACGTGGTCACGCTTGCAACCGGCGGCAGCACGGTTCTCGTCGAACGCCTCGAAACGCTGACCGGGTCCAACGGCGGCGATGCGGTGATCGTCGGCACGACCGGCATCACACTGCTGGCCACACTGCTCGAAACGATCATCGGTGGGGTCGGCACCGACGTCATCACCCTTGGCGGCGCAGGCGGCACCCTGCTCGTCGATCGGCTGGAGACCTTGACCGGCGGCAGCGGCACCGACATCGTCACCTTGGGCACCACCGGCACAACCCTGCTGGTCAATGGCATCGAGACATTGGCAGGGTCGGCCGGCACCGACGTCATCACATTGGGAGCGGGCGGCACCACGATCCTGGCCGATCTGATCGAGACTCTCGTCGGCGGTACGGGGTTCGATCTGGTCATCCTCGGCACGTCCGGGTCCACCGTCTCCCTCTTGGCCATCGACAGTCTGGCCGGCGGATCCGGGACCGATGTCATTGCCCTGGGCTCGGCCGGAAACACCCTGCTGTTGCGCGGTATCGAGACGCTGGCCGGCGGCAGCGGCACCGACGTCGTCACCCTTGGCGGCACCGGCAACACCCTGCTGGTTTCGGCTCTCGAAACGATTGCCGGCGGGGCGTCGCTCGACTCGATTTCGCTGGGCACGGCGGGCAGCACCCTGTTTGCAACGGCTCTGGAGACGCTGACCGGCGGATTGGGCACCGATGTCGTGGCTCTCGGTTCGGCCGGCAACACCCTGTCCGTTTCCGGCCTCGAAACGATTGGCGGCGGCGGTGGAACCGACGTCGTAACCTTGGGCACTGCCGGCCACACCCTGCGGCTCTCAGCCCTGGAGACGATCACCGGCGCTGCGGGCACCGATGTCGTGACGCTCGGTTCCGCCGGCGGTACCCTGCTTGCCAATCTGCTGGAGACGATTGCCGGCGGCACCGGATCCGAACTGATTTTCCTGGGTTCGGCCGGCGGCACGGTCCTGGCGTCCGGGCTGGACATGCTGATCGGCGGCGCCGGCACCGACATCGTCACGTTGGGCGACGGCGGCAACACCACGCTGCTGCGAATGCTGGAGACGTTGACCGGTGGGGCCGGGCTGGACGCCATCACCATCGGCAACCGCGGCTCGACTATGCTGGCGTCGAACATCGAGACGCTGGTCGGCGGGACGGCGCTCGACATCATCACGCTGGGGACGGGCGGCAACACGCTGCTGGCGTCGCAGCTGGAGACGCTGACCGGCGGGGCCGGGCTGGACATCGTGACGCTCGCCACCGCCGGCTTCGACAGTACGGCGGACATGAACCGTGTGTCGGGCACCGGCGGCAACACGCTGCTGGTCTCCGGTCTGGAGACGCTGACCGGGTCGAGCGGCAATGACGTGGTCTATCTCGGCTCGGCCGGCAACACGCTGCTGGTGTCGGGCATCGAGATCCTTGTCGGCGGGGCAGGCACCGACGTTGTCGCACTGAATGGCGACGGCAATACGGTACTGCTGCGCGGCATCGAGACGCTGACCGGCAACAGCGGTGTCGACGTCCTGGCGCTGGGCGACACCGGCAGCACGGCGATGGTGTCACTGTTCGAGACGATCACCGGCGGCACCGGTATCGACAGCATCCTGCTCGGCAACGCCGGCAACACGTTGGCGGTATCGCAGCTGGAAACACTGCTGGGTGGGTCCGGCCTGGACGTGGTGACGCTAGGGTCCAGCGGCAGCACCTTGGCGACCGTCGCGGTGGAAACGCTGATCGGCGGCAGCGGGCTGGATGCGGTGACGCTGGGCACCGGCGGCACGACGGTGCGGATCGTCGGCATCGAGTCCGTCATCGGCAACAGCGGGCGCGACGTCGTCCAGCTGTCCGACGGCGGCGGCACCTTCGTCGTCAATCTGCTGGAAACGCTGGTCGGCAGTTCCGGCAACGACGTGGCGGTGGTCGGCGAGCTTGGCGGCGGCTCGACCCTGCTGGTCGCCGGGCTGGAGATCCTCGTCGGCAATTCCGGCTCCGACATCGTCACGTTGAGCGACGGCGGCAACACCACGCTGCTGCGCATGCTGGAGACGCTGACCGGTGGGGCCGGGCTGGACGCCATCACCATCGGCAACCGCGGCTCGACCATGCTGGCGTCGAACCTCGAGACGCTGGTCGGCGGAACCGCGCTGGACGTGATCGGGCTCGGCACCGGCGGCAACACGCTGCTGGCGTCGCAGCTGGAGACGCTGACCGGCGGGGCCGGGTTGGACATCGTGACGCTCGCCACCGCCGGCTTCGACAGTGCGGCCGACATGAACCGGGTGTCGGGCACCAGCGGCAACACGCTGCTGGTCTCCGGGCTGGAGACGCTGACCGGGTCGAGCGGCAATGACGTGGTCTATCTCGGCTCGGCCGGCAACACGCTGCTGGTGTCGGGGCTCGAGATCCTTGTCGGCGGGGCAGGCAACGACGCGGTGACGCTGGGCGATGGCGGCAACACCGTGCTGCTGCGCGGCATCGAGACGCTGACCGGCAGTGCCGGCACCGATCTGCTGTTGCTGGGCGACACCGGCAACACGGCCAAGGTGTCGCTGTTCGAGACCGTCATCGGCGGCACCGGTAATGACCTCATCACCCTCGGCAACGCCGGCAACACGCTGGTGGTGCTGGGTGTCGAGACGCTGGTCGGTGGGTCCGGCCTGGATGTGGTGACGCTGGGGTCCAGCGGCAGCACCTTGGCGACCGTCGCGGTGGAAACGCTGATCGGCGGCAGCGGGCTCGACGTGGTGACGTTGGGCACCGGCGGCACGACGGTGCGGATCGTCGGCGTCGAGTCCGTCATCGGCAACAGCGGGCGCGACGTCGTCCAGCTGTCCGACGGCGGCGGCACCTTCGTCGTCAATCTGCTGGAGACACTGGTCGGCAGTTCCGGCAACGACGTGGCGGTGGTCGGCGAGCTTGGCGGCGGCTCGACCCTGCTGGTCGCCGGGCTGGAGATCCTCGTCGGCAATTCCGGCTCCGACATCGTCACTCTCAGCGACGGCGGCAACACCACGCTGCTGCGCATGCTGGAGACGCTGACCGGTGGGGCCGGGCTGGACGCCATTACCATCGGCAACCGCGGTTCGACCATGCTGGCGTCGAACCTCGAGACGCTGGTCGGCGGAACCGCGCTGGACGTGATCGGGCTTGGTACCGGCGGCAACACGCTTCTGGTGTCGCAGTTGGAGACGCTGACCGGCGGGGCCGGGCTGGACATCGTGACGCTCGCCACCGCCGGCTTCGACAGTGCGGCGGACATGAACCGGGTGTCGGGCACCAGCGGCAACACGCTGCTGGTCTCCGGTCTGGAGACGCTGACCGGGTCGAGCGGCACCGACGTGGTCTATCTCGGCTCGGCCGGCAACACACTGCTGGTGTCGGGGCTCGAGATCCTCGTCGGCGGGGCAGGCAACGACGCGGTGACGCTGGGCGACGGCGGCAATACGGTGCTTCTGCGCGGCATCGAAACGCTGACTGGCAACAGCGGTTCCGACGTCCTGACGCTGGGCGACACCGGCAACAGGGCGACGGTGTCGCTGTTCGAGACCATCGTCGGCGGCACCGGTGTCGACAGCATCCTGCTCGGTACTGGTGGCACCACGCTGCTGGCGTCGCAGTTGGAAACGCTGTTGGGCGGGGCGGGGCTCGATATGGTGATGCTGGGATCCGCCGGCAGCACCTTGGCGGTGGCCCAGCTTGAGACCTTGCGGGGTGGGGCCGGCCTGGATGTGGTGACGCTCGGCACCGGCGGCACGACGCTGACCGTGTCGGCCATCGAAACCATCACCGGCGGTGCGACGACCGATGCCGTCACCATCGGGTCGGGCGGCATCACGCTACAGGCGACCGCGCTCGAAACCCTCATCGGCGGCGACGGGCTGGACCTTGTCTTCCTGGGTGGCACCGGCAGCACTCTGCTGGCATCGGCGCTCGAGATCCTGGTCGGCAGCAGCGGTCGGGATGTCGTCACGCTGGGTTCCGGCGGCACCACGCTGCTGCTGCGCGCCATCGAAACGCTGACCGGCGGGGCGGGCAGCGATGCCGTCATCATCGGCGACACCGGCTCCACCATGCTGGTGGGCGCGGTCGAGACGCTGACCGGCGGGACCGGGCTGGACATCGTCGCATTGGGGTCAGGCGGCAACACGCTGACGGTGTCTCTCCTCGAAACGCTGACCGGTGGGGCGGGCACCGACGTGGTCGCGGTCGGCACGCTGGGGGCGACATTGGTGGCGAATGCCCTTGAAACCCTGCTGGGTGGCACGGCCTCCGAACTCATCTTCCTCGGTTCTGGCGGATCGACGATTTTGGCGGCGGGCATCGGCACCCTGATCGGCGGCACCGGCACGGATGTCGTGACGCTGGGCTCGGCGGGCAACACCATCCTGCTGCGCGGCATCGAGACCCTGATCGGCAATGGCGGTGTCGACGTGCTGACGCTCGGCGATACCGGCAGCACCTCGACGGTCTCGCTTTTTGAAACGATCGTCGGCGGCCTCGGCAGTGACCTCATCGCCCTCGGCACGGCCGGCAATACGCTGGTGGTCACGGGTGTCGAGACATTGGTCGGTGGGACGGGCACCGACATCGTGACCATCGGCACCGCCGGCGGCACGCTGCTGGTGTCCGGTATCGAGACGCTGATCGGCGGCACGGGCCTGGAGGTCATCTACACCGGGTCGGCGGGTTCGACCCTGACCGTCTCGGGCGCGGACTTCGTGATCGGCAACTCCGGCACCGACGTGCTGACCCTGGGGTCGACGGGCAACACCACCACCATCCGCGGCATCGAGACGCTGATCGGCGGCACCGGCACCGACCTCGTGTTCCTGGGGGACACCGGCAACACGATGACGCTGGGGTCGGGTGTCGAGATTCTGGTCGGCGGTGCTGCCACCGACGTGCTGAACATCGGCGCATCGGGCGGCACCCTGCTGACCCGTGCGATCGAGACCCTGATCGGTGGGGCCGGCGTCGATGTGATCACACTCGGCGACACCCCGAATACGGTCACCGTCACCGGCATCGACAGCCTGACCGGCGGTGCCGGCACAGACATCGTCTTTACGGGTTCGGCCGGCGTGACGATGACGGTCTCCGGTGTCGAGTTCCTGATCGGCGGTGCCGGTTCGGATGTCGTCACCCTGGGGGCGGGCGGGGCGACCGCCACCGTCCGCGGCATCGACACCCTGATCGGCGGTGCCGGCAGCGATCTGGTGTTCCTGGGCGACACCGGCGTCACCATGACGCTGGGTTCGGGCATCGAGATCCTGGTCGGCGGCGCTGCCACCGACGTCATCACTCTGGGCACCTCGGGCAGCACCCTGCTGACCCGTGCGGTCGAGACGCTGATCGGCGGCGTGGGCACCGACGTCATCACCCTGGGCGACACCCCGAACACGGTCACCGTGACGGGCGTTGAGACCCTGGTCGGTGGCGCCAACACCGACATCGTCTTCACCGGTTCGGCCGGCGTGACGATGACGGCCTCGGGCGTCGAGTTCCTGGTCGGCGGCGCCGGTTCGGATGTCGTGACCCTGGGTGCGGCGGGCAACACCGTCATCACCCGCGGCATCGACACCATGATCGGTGGTGCGGGCAGCGACCTGGTGATCCTGGGCGACACGGGCGTCACCATGCGGGCCGAGAGCGGGATCGAGATCCTGGTCGGCGGCGCCGGTTCCGACATCGTCAGCCTCGGCGATGGCGGCAACACGGTCCTGCTGCGCGGCATCGAGACCCTGACCGGCGGCACCGGCAACGACGTGATCACGCTGGGCAACACCGGTGTGACGATGTCGGTCTCGGGCGTCGAGACGCTGATCGGCGGCACGGGCACCGACGCCATCACGGTGACCGGCGGTGCGGGCATCCGCTTCCAGGCGGGTTCAGGCGACAGCATCGCCCTGGCTTCGGGCAGCGGCACCGACACCGTGGTGTACTCGTCCTTCACCGGCATCTCGGCCCCCGACAACTCGACGTTGGGCGCGAACACCGGCTTCGTCTCGGTGTCGAGCTTCCAGTCGGGCACCGACAAGGTGCAGCTGACCGGTACGGCCCGTACCGCTGCGGACAAGAATGGCGATGCCTCGCTCTCAACGGCCTCTGCTGCGACCAACGGCGTGAACATCGGCTCCAACGAGCTGGTGAGCCTGACCTCGGTCGTCAGCGGCAGCCTGACGGACGCTTCGCTGGCCAGCTTCCGCACGGCTCTGGGGACGCTGACGAACTCGTCGGCCGGTGCAGGCATGCTGGTTCTGGCCAACAACGGCAGCAGTTCCGGCCTGTACCAGGTGGTCGACACCAACGGCGACGGACAGGTGGCCGCCACCGAGGTCCGGCTGCTCAGCGTCTACAACAGCACGGTGCTTTCGCTCTCCGACGTCAACCTCGGTTGATGGCCGGATCGGGGCCGGCATTGCGGCTGTACCGGGGGAAGGCCGGCGTTCCTCCTTCCCCAGCCGGCCGCAAATCTGCTATGGCCGCGGAACCGGGCGGACTCTGGCCTTTTGGTTTTCCGTGCGATTCACGCTTCAAGCGATTCCGCTTGAAGCGATCGCACTCCAGGCCATGCCCGGGTGAAAGGAGTGGGCGCCATGTGGCCCCTTGACTGGATCCGCCGTTCCCTGCCGAGCACCCTGCGCGGCAAGCTGCTTCTGGTTTCGCTTGCCGTGGTGGTTCTGCCCATCTCGCTGACCGGTTACCTGCTGGAACGGGAGGGACGGCAGGCGCTGGTCCGGGAAAAGTCGGAGAAGCTCTTCGGCCTGACGCGCCTGCTGGATGCTCATCTCGGCCCCGGCTTCGATTCCCTTCTGACAGATGCCGGTGTTGTGGTCGGCGACCGCGATGCCGCCATCCGGGTCCTGTCGGGCCGGCTGACCCCCTTCACCGACATGGTCGCCGGGGCGAATCCCGGCGTGGGCGTCGGCTATTACAGCAAAGCGCTTAACGCCATCATCACCTATGGGCCGAGCCGGGACTACAGCGCGACGGTCGGCACCACCATACCGCCGGAACATCCGGGCTGGCATGTGCTGGAAAGCGGCAGGCAGGCGGTCGAAAGCGGCCGGCAGGTGCGCGGCTTCATCCTGAACGCGATGCTGCCGATCCTCCGCGACGGCGGTGTGATCGGCTACATCTGGGCCAACGAGCTTTCCGACGATGTGGAGCGGCAGGCCGCCGCCATGGACCGGGCGGTCCTGACCGTCAGCCTCGGCGGAATATTGCTCGGGCTCGTGCTGACACAGGTGCTGACGCGCGGGGTTGGCCGCGACATCCGCCAGATCATCGACGGCCTGCTGCGCATGCGGAGCGACCTTGGCGACGCGATCCGGCCGCCGCCGGGCGAGGTCGGCGCCATCGCGGTCGAGGTCAACGCCATGGCCCGCGCCCTGCTGGACGCCAAGTCCCTGACCGAAAACATCCTGCACAGCATTGCCGACGGCGTGATCGCCGTGGATCGGGCCGGGCAGGTGACGGCGCTCAACCCGGCCGCCGAGGCGATGATCGGGGTGAATGCGGCCGAAGTGATCGGCAGACCCTACGAGTCCCTGTTCAAGCCGGATGGCCGTTTCGCCAGCCCGCTGCTCGACACGCTGAAGACCGGCCGGCAGCATGTCGGCGTGGCGCTGGATTTTCCGGGGACCAGACAGACGCTTCATCTCACGGTATCGAGCAGCGTGCTGCGCGACAGCCATGGCGAGGCCATCGGCGCGGTGGTGGTGCTGAAGGATTTGACCGAGCAGCAGCGGCTGCGCACCCAGATCATGCGGGCCGACCGGCTGGCGGCGTTGGGCGAGCTGGTCGCCGGCCTCGCCCATGAGGTGCGCAACCCGCTGACCTCGATCCGCGGCTTCATGCAGTTCCTCGAAAGCTCCGACGATGTCGCCGAGTGGCAGCGCTATGCCCCCCTGATCGTCCGGCAGGTCGACAGCCTGAACCGCCTTGTCACCGAACTGCTGGAGTTCGGCCGGCCGCGCCCGCCGGCCTTCCTGCCGGTGCAGTTGAACGATCTGATCCGCGAGGTGTCTTTGCTGGCGGGGCGCAGGTCGAACGCCCGCATCGCCCTGCATCCCGCCCCCAACCTGCCCCTGGTCGAAGCCGATGGCGAGGCGTTGAAGCAGGTCATGCTCAACCTGATCATCAATGCGGTGCAGGCGACCTCGGAAACCGGAGGCATCGCCATCGCCACCGCCATGGCGGCGGATGGCCGCGAGGCCGTCATCACGGTGAGCGACGACGGCGAGGGAATCGCGCCGGAGAACCTCGACAAGGTGTTCGATCCCTTCTTTTCGACCAAGCCGCAGGGGACCGGGCTTGGCTTGGCGATGGCGCACCGGATCGTCGATGCGCATCATGGAACCATCGCCATCGCCAGCGTGCCGGGTGCCGGCACGACGGTGACCCTGCGGATTCCCATCCTTCACAACCGGACGGTTGACGCATGACGACCCAGTTCCCTGCCATGCAGACCATTTCGGCGCCGGCCGTCCTGGTGGTGGACGACGACGAGGCGATCCGCGAAATGCTCGCCGCGGTGCTGACGCGCGATGGGCTGGCGGTAACCACCGCCGCCGACGGGGTGGAGGCGGTCGCCGCCTTCGCCGCGCAGCGCCATGCCGTGGTGCTGATGGATGTCCGCATGCCGCGGATGACCGGGTTGCAGGCGTTGGCGGAAATCCGCAAGCTCGACCGCTCCACCGCGGTGATCCTGATGACCGCCTATGCCGAGGTCGGCGCGGCGGTCCAGGCGATCAAGGACGGCGCCTTCGACTATGTCATCAAGCCCTTCGACATCGCGGAGATCCTGCTGCAGGTCGGGCGGGCGTTGCAGATGCGCCGGATGCGCGACGACATCGCCACCCTGCACCGAGAACTGTCCAGCAGCTATCGCACCGACCGCATCCTGACCGCCAGCCCGCGCATGAGCGAGCTTCTCCAGACCATCGCCAAGGTCGCCAAGAGCAACGCGACCGTGCTGGTGACCGGCGAGAGTGGAACCGGCAAGGAGCTGGTGGCGGCGGCCATCCACTACAACAGCCCGCGCAATGCCGGCCCCTTCGTCAAGGTCAACTGCGCCGCGGTGCCGGAGGGGCTGCTGGAAAGCGAGTTCTTCGGCCATGAGAAGGGCGCCTTCACCGGAGCGCAGGCGCGCCGCCGCGGCCGTTTCGAGCAGGCCGAGCACGGCACCCTGTTCCTCGACGAGATCGGCGACATCTCCTCCAGCCTTCAGGTGAAGCTGCTGCGCGTGCTTCAGGAGCGCGAGTTCGAGCGGGTTGGCGGCACCGAGCTGGTGCGCACGGATGTGCGCGTCATCGTCGCCACCAACCGGAACCTGGAGGACATGGTCCGCCAGGGGTTGTTCCGGCAGGACCTCTATTTCCGGCTGAATGTCGTGACCCTCAGGACCGTGCCGCTGCGCGAGCGGCCGGAGGATGTCCGCCTGCTCGCCAGCCATTTCCTGCAACGCTTCGCCGCCGAGAACCGGATCGAGGTCAGCGGCATCGACGAGCAGGCGATGGAGCGCCTGCTGGCCTACCGCTGGCCGGGCAACATCCGCGAACTGTCCAACGCGATGGAGCGCGCGGTGGTGATGAGCACCGGTGCCATGATCGTCACCGAGGATCTGCCGGAGCAGATCGCCGGACAGGCCGGGGACAGCGAACCGGCAACCGATACCGACAGCACTGCCGCCCCGTCCGCCGCCGGCAGCCTGCGCGAGCAGGTCAGCCGCTTCGAGGCACGGGTGGTGGCCGAGGCCCTGGCCCGCAACGACGGCAACCGGATGAGGACGGCCCAGCAGTTGGGGATCAGCCGCCGCTCCCTGCTCTACAAACTTCAGGAATATGGCATTTCCTGAACGGCCGGTCTGAAGGGGCTGCTGCGCAAGAATTTGCGCAGCACGCACAAAGTTGCGCACCGGATCGGGCGGCCGGGCCGGCTTTCTCCCGGTTCCGACCGGCGGCGGGCGCCGAACTCCAAGGCGGATGCTGGATTTTTCCGCCATCCGGCCTGGAGCCGGCCGTTGGCACATCCATTGCTATTGTATGGATATATCGGCCGGCTCAGACGGTCCACGGCACTGGCCTGGATGTCGCGGGTCTCCCGATCGCAGCGCTATGAAACAAGAATGAGCGCGCGGTCCACCTTTCAAGGCTCCCGTCAGGGATCCCGGGGCGGGCTCCGCGCCCGCGGGGCTGCCGGCGGAAATCGATCCGCCGCACCCCGACGTCCAAGGGAGACGTCGAATGAGTAAAGTGCGAAAGCTGGAAGAGGCCGTCGCCATGATTCCCGATGGCGCGGTTTTGATGATCGGCGGGTTCATGGGGGTCGGAACGCCGCCCCACCTGATCGATGAACTGCTCCGCCAGGGCAAGCGCGACCTGACGGTCATCGCCAACGACACCGCCCGCCCCACCGTGGGGGTCGGCCGGCTGGTCACGGCGAAGGCGGTACGCAAGGTGATTGCCAGCCACATCGGCACCAATTCCGAAACCCAGCGCCAGATGATCGCCGGCGAGACGATGGTCGATCTGGTGCCGCAGGGCACGCTGGCCGAGCGGGTGCGCGCCGGCGGCTTTGGCCTCGGCGGCGTGCTGACCCCGACCGGCGTCGGCACGGTGGTCGAGGAGGGCAAGCAGCGCATCGAGCTGGACGGCACCGTCTATCTGCTGGAGACGGCGCTGAAGGCCGATTTCGCCCTGATCGCCGCCAAGCGGGCCGATTATCTGGGAAATCTCGAATACGCGCTGACGGCGCGCAACTTCAACCCGCTGATGGCGATGGCGGCCGAAACGGTGATCGTCGAGGCGGAGGACATCGTGCCGGTGGGCGTCATTCCGCCCGACAGCGTCGTCACCCCGAATGTGCTGGTCGACTGCCTGGTCGCCAAGGAGCGTCGCCATGGATGAGAAAACCCTGATCGCCAAGCGCGTCGCGCTGGAACTGCGGCCGGGCAACCTGGTGAATCTCGGCATCGGCCTGCCGACCATGGTCGCCGCCCATCTTCCGACCGGCGTCAACGTCTTCTTCCAGTCGGAGAACGGCATCGTCGGCATGGCCCCGGTGCCCGAACCGGGGGCGGAGAACGAGGATCTGAGCGATGCCGGCGGGAGTCCCATCGGTGCCGTTCCGGGGGCCGCGTCCTTCGACAGCGCGATGTCCTTCGGCCTGATCCGCGGCGGGCATCTCGACGTGACCGTGCTGGGCGGCCTCCAGATCGACGAGGAGGGCCGGCTCGCCAACTGGATGGTGCCCGGCAAGATGGTGCCCGGCATGGGCGGTGCGATGGATCTCGGTCTCCGGCGCCAAGCGGGTGATCGTCGCCATGCAGCACAGCGCCAAGGGCACGCCCAAGATCGTCAAGCGCTGCGAACTGCCGCTGACCTCGGTGCGGCGGGTCGACCTGATCGTCACGGAACTGGCGGTGATCGAGCCGACGGACAAGGGGCTGGTGCTGCGCGAGGTGGCACCCGGCGTCACGGTGGCCGACGTGCTGGCCCAGACCGGGGCCGAGTTGATCGTCCCGTCCGCGGTGCCGACCATGCCGGTCGGCGCCTGACCGCCGTTCCTCACGCATCGGCCCATTTTGATCGCGGTCCATTTTGATCGTTGGGGGGAACCGTCCTCCCCGCGCCGTCCGGCCGTGCAGCCGACGGCGCGGGAACGGCCCCCTCGTGCCGGAGACCCGCCATGAGCGTCACCACAGCCCCCCCGCCGGCGCCGGAGACCAGCGCCCGCTTCAACCCGATCACGCCGATTTCCCGTGCCCTGACCTGGCTGGTCAGCCGCTATCTGCCCGACCCGCTGATCTTCGCCATCATCCTGACCGTGCTGACCTTCGGCTTCGCCTGGTGGCTGACGCCGAGCGGGCCGGTCGATCTGGTGCGCATGTGGGGCAACGGCTTCTGGAACCTGCTGGCCTTCTCGATGCAGATGGCGCTGGTTCTGGTCACCGGCCATGCGCTCGCCAGTTCGGAGCCGGTGCGCAACGTCATGGGCCGGGTGGCCTCCATCGCCAGGACGCCGGCCCAGGGCGTCATGCTGGTCTGCTTCGCCGCCGCGGTGACCAACGTCGTCAACTGGGGCTTCGGCCTCGTCGTCGGCGCCATGTTCGCCCGCGAGGTGGCCCGCCGTGTGCCGAAATCGGACTACCGGCTGCTGATCGCGTCCGCCTATATCGGCTTCATGACGTGGCATGGCGGCTTCTCCGCCTCGGTTCCGCTGGTCGCCGCGACCAAGGGCAACCCGATGGAGAAGACCGTCGGTCTGATCCCGATCTCCGACACCATCTTCACCACCTACAATGTCGGCATCACGCTGGCGCTGATCGTCGTCCTGCCGCTGATCTGCTGGATGATGCACCCGAAGCCGCATGAGGTGGTCGCGGTCGATCCCGCCCTGCTGAAGCCGGAACCCTCGACCAAGCGCGTTCTCGGCCCCGATGCCAGCCCGGCCGAAAAGCTGGAGGAGAGCCGCGTCCTCGGCTTCGTCGTCGCCGCACTCGGCATCGGCTACCTGTTCCTGCACTTCCAGGCCAAGGGCTTCGACCTTAACATCAACACGGTCAACCTGATCATGCTGGTGGCCGGCCTGATCCTGCACGGCACGCCGATGGCCTATGCCCGCGCCGTCGCCAACGCCGCCCGCGGCACCGCCGGCATCATGGTGCAGTTCCCCTTCTACGCCGGCATCCAGATCATGATGGAGCATTCCGGCCTGGGCGGTCTGATCACCAACCTGTTCGTCGACATCGCCAACAAGGAGACCTTCCCGGTCCTCGCCTTCCTGTCGTCGGGCCTGATCAACTTCGCCGTCCCGTCGGGCGGCGGCCACTGGGTGGTCCAGGGTCCCTTCATCATGCCGGCCGCCCAGCAGCTCGGTGTCGATCTCGGCAAGGCGGCGATGGCCATCGCCTATGGCGAGGAGTGGATGAACATGGCGCAGCCCTTCTGGGCGCTGCCGGCGCTCGCCATCGCCGGGCTGGGGGTGCGCGACATCATGGGCTACTGCGCGACGGCGCTGGTCATAACGCTGCCCATCTTCCTGATCGGCCTCTACTTCTGACCGTTTGCAACCGACCGGCCGCCGCGCTCCACCGGATGGGCGCGGCGGCCTTCCTGCAAGACACACTGTTCCGGAGGAGTCCTCCATGACCGAGATCGTCATCGCCAGCGCGGTCCGCACCGCCATCGGCAGCTTCAACGGCGCGCTGGCGTCCGTCCCCGCCCATGAACTGGGCGCCGCCGCCATCCGCGAGGCGCTGTCGCGCGCCCACACCGACGCCGCCGAGGTGTCGGAGGTGGTGCTGGGCCAGGTGCTGACCGCCGGCCAGGGCCAGAACCCCGCCCGTCAGGCCGCGGTCAAGGCCGGCATCCCGGTCGAGAAGACCGCCTTCGGCATCAATCAGGTCTGCGGCTCCGGCCTGCGCGCGGTGGCGCTCGGCTGGCAGGCGATCCGCTGCGGCGACGCCGAGGTGATGGTGGTCGGCGGCCAGGAGAACATGAGCCTGTCGCCCCACCTCATGCATCTGCGCAACGGCACCAAGATGGGCACCGCCGAGATGCTCGACAGCATGATCCGCGACGGGCTGTGGGAGGCCTTCCACAACTACCACATGGGCACCACCGCCGAGAATGTCGCCCGCGCCTGGGACCTGAGCCGCGAACGGCAGGACCGGTTCGCGCTGGCCTCGCAGCAGAAGGCGGAGGCCGCGCAGAAGGCCGGCCACTTCCGGGACGAGATCGTGCCGGTCACCATCAAGGGCCGCAAGGGAGACACCATCGTCGACAGCGACGAGTATCCCAAGCACGGCACCACGCTGGAGGCGCTGGCCAAGCTGCGCCCGGCCTTTGCCAAGGACGGCACCGTGACCGCCGGCAACGCCTCCGGCCTCAATGACGGAGCCGCCGCGCTGGTGCTGATGACGGCGGAGAACGCCGCCCGGCGCGGGCTGACTCCGCTGGCCCGCATCGCCTCCTGGGCGACGGCCGGCGTCGATCCGGCGATCATGGGCACCGGGCCGATCCCGGCCTCGAAGCTGGCCTTGCAGAAGGCCGGCTGGTCGGTGGACGACCTCGACCTGATCGAGGCGAACGAGGCTTTTGCGGCGCAGGCGCTGGCAGTCAATGCCGGGATGGGCTGGGACGAGGCCAAGGTGAACGTCAACGGCGGCGCCATCGCGCTCGGTCATCCCATCGGCGCGTCGGGCGCCCGCATCCTGGTCAGCCTGCTGCATGAGATGGGCCGGCGCGATGCCCGCAAGGGCCTCGCCACCCTGTGCATCGGCGGCGGCATGGGCGTTGCCCTCTGCGTCGAGCGCGCTTGATCCCCTCACGAAACGCGGAGCCGCCGATACCGACACAGGGCGGCGGCTCCGCGACCATTTGTACCCTTTTGAAGGATGGTAGTATGGCAGAGATTATCGAGGTGTCCGTCACCCTCCACATCGCGGTCGCCGACGCCTCTGACGGGCGGGCCCTCGCCCTGCGGGCGGCGGAGCATTTCAGCCATGTCAGTCATGCCCAGATCGCCGCGTTCAACGAGGTGAACCGGGTCCATTCCGCAGACCATGGCACCGTCAAAGCGGTCACCAGCATCGTCGCCGGTGCGGGCCGCGGCTCGTAACGTCGGTCCGGCCACCGGGAACGGCCTCTGGGAACGGCCCCTGGGAGCGGACCGGGGGCAGGCCGGAAAGAGGGAAACAGAATCATGCGTTTGTCGGAGCTGCCGTTGCGGTGGCGAATCGGATTCCTCGCGTCGCTGTCGATCATCGCCGCCGGGCTGGTGGCGGCGGTCGGCGGCCATTTCGTCAACCGTGCGCTGGTCGAGCAGCGGATGAACAGCGTCCGCTTCATCGCCGAGAGCGGCGGCAGCATCGCCGCCCGCTTCCACAAGCTGGCGCAGGACGGCGCGATGAGCGAGGAGGATGCGAAGGATCGCGCCAAAACGGCCATCGGCGCGATGCGCTACGCCGACGGGGAGTATCTGTGGATCTGGACCTCGCAGATCGTCAACGTCATGCATGCCAACCCGGCGCTGATCGGCAAGAGCGGTGCCGAGATCCGCGACCGCAACGGCGTCTACGTCATCCGCGAGGCGGTGCGCGGCGCGTTGACGCCGGTGCCGGAGTTCGTGACCTACGAATGGCCACGCCCCAACGACCCCAAGGGGCCGACCTATGAGAAGCTGGCCTATTCGGTCCATTTCGAACCATGGGACTGGGTGATCGGCACCGGCGTCTACACCGACGACCTGCGCTCCGCCTTCGTCGGCATGATGACCGTGTTCGGGCTGGTGGTCGCCGGGCTGTCGGCACTCGCCCTTCTGCTGGGCTGGGCGGTCGCCCGCAGCGTGACGCGCCCGCTGTCGCGCGTGCATGGCGTCATGCTGCGGCTTGCCGACCATGATCTGGACGCCGAGGTGCCGGAGCGCGGGCGGCGGGACGAGATCGGCGGCATGGCGCGCACGCTGGAGGTCTTCAAGGAGAACATCCTGCGCAACCGCCAGATGGAGCAGGAGCGCCGCAGCGCCGCCGCACAGGCGGATGCCGAAAAGCGGGCGGCGGTGGTCGATCTGGCGAACCGGTTTGAAAGCCGGGTCGGCCGCATCGTCGAGCAGCTCGGTCAGTCCGCCAGCGGTTTCCAGCAGACCGCCTCGCACCTGTCCGGCGCGGTTCGCAAGGCCGAGCAGGACTGCACGTCGGTGGCCTCGGCGTCGGAGCAGGCGTCGGTCAATGTGCAGGCCGTCGCGTCCGCCGCCGAGGAAATGTCGACGGCAATCCGCGGCCTGTCGGGACGGGTGGTGCAGGCGGCCCAGCGGTCCAAGGTGACCGCCGAGCGGGCGGAGCAGGCGCGCGGCCATCTGGATGCGCTGTCCACCGCCATCGAGCAGGTCGATCAGGTCGTCGCCTCGATCAACGCCGTGGCTTCCCAGACCAATCTGCTGGCGCTGAACGCGACCATCGAGGCGGCCCGCGCCGGCGAGGCGGGCAAGGGCTTCGCCGTGGTCGCCAGCGAGGTCAAGAATCTGGCGAGCCAGACCCATGCGATGACCGAGCAGATCGGCCAGCAGATCGGCACCGTGAAGGCGGCGTCGGACCGGACCGTGGAGGCGATGCGCGGCATCATCGGCCAGGTGGAGCAGATCGACCAATCCGCCGCCGAGATGGCCGCCTCGGTCGAGCAGCAGAGTGCGGCGACCGACGAGATCAGCCGCAATGCCCAGCAGGCCGCCCTCGGCACCAACGAGGTCTCGCACAGCGTGGTCGACATCCAGAAGGCCGAGCGGGAGAGCGGGGTGGCCGCCGGTCAGGTCAAGCAGTCCGCCGACACGCTGGCGACCGACGCGGCCCTGCTGAAGCGGGAACTCGACACGTTCCTGGCGGAAATCCGCGCCGCCTGAAACCCATTGGGTCCGTGATTGCATGAACGCCCCGGTTCGCAGGAGCCGGGGCGTTCGTGCGTCTGGACTGCGGACGCAGCAGGTCAGGTGAACCAGTAGCGCGTGAGATGGAAGAACAGCGGCGCCGAGAACACGACGGAATCGAGACGGTCGAGGACGCCGCCATGCCCCTCGATCATCGTGCCCCAATCCTTGACGCCGAGGTCGCGCTTCATCGCCGACAGGACGAAGCCGCCGAAGAATCCGGCGGTGACGATGACCAGCGACATCCCCGCCGCCTGGAGCGGTGTGAAAGGCGTGATGACGTGGAGCCCGGTGCCGATGGCAACGGCGGTCAGCCCGCCGCCGACCAGCCCCTCCACCGTCTTGGACGGGCTGATGCCGGGCGACAGCCGCGTCTTGCCCCACAGCTTGCCGAAGACATATTGGAAGACGTCGCTCAGCTGCGCCACCGTCATCAGATACAGCAGCAGCAGGGCGGGGGGCAGGCTGTAGCCGGGGATGTCGAGCCACAGCAGGGCCGGCGCATGGCTGGTGCAATAGACCGCCAGCATCAGGCCCCATTGCGCCTTGGCGGTGCGGGTCAGGAAGTCGGTGGTGTCGGCGCCCAGAACCGACAGCGACGGCAGCGCCATGAACACATAGACCGGGATGAAGATCGAGAACAGCCCGTACCAACCGATCCCGACCAGCCAGTATTGCAGCGGCACCACCACGAAGAAGGACAGGAACAGCCCGGCATGGTCGCCGCGCCGGGTCGGTGTCAGCGTGATGAACTCGCGCAGCGCCAGATAGGAGAGCAGGGCGAACAGCACCAGCGTCACCACGCTGCCCAGCAGCATCGCCGCGGCGAACAGCGCCACCATCACCCACCAGGAGCGGATGCGGGCGTTCAGGTTGCGCACCGTGTCGCGCCCGGCCGGCGTCTTCACCCGATAGGCCAGGACGGCGCCGATCAGGGTGGCGACGGTCAGCAGGCCGAGGGTGGCGCCCGACAGCCAGAGGAACAGCGGCTCGGTGGTCGTGAAGACAGTCATCACTGAGTTGATCACGCTGCTCATCGGGTGGTCCGTTGGTCGGAAGATTGGGAAGCGGGCTGGGAGGTGGCTTGCGCGTTGGACTGGGAGGCGGGCCGGGACAGCGACACCAGCGCGTCGCGCGCGCGTCCCAGGAATGCCGCCTTGTCCTCGCCCTCGACCCCTTGCAGCGGCGCGCCGAAGCGCATGGTGCAGATCAGCGGCACCAGCAGCGGCATGCCTTTCGGCATCACGCGGTGCAGGTTCTCGATGAAGACGGGGACCAGCTCCGCCGTCGGCACCCGTTGGGAGAGGTGGTAAAGCCCGCTCTTGAACGGCGCTACGGTGCCGTCGCCGCGCGTGCCTTCGGGGAAGAGGATCAGCGACTGCCCGCTTTCCAGCACCGCCGCCATGGCGTCCATCACCTCCGCCGTCGCCTTGCCGGTGCGGTCGACCAGCAGCGCGTTCAGGCAGCCCACCGCCACCGCGCGCCGCAGGGCCGACCCCCCCCAATAGTCGAGTGCGGCCACCGGATGGGTACGCGCCCGCAAATTCGCCGGCAGGGCCGCCATGACGGCCAGCGTGTCGAGATGGCTGGTGTGGTTGGCGAAATAGATGCGCGGGACATCGGCGGGAGCGCTGCCTTCCCAGCTTGCGCGGGCGCCGACCAGCAGGCGGGTCAGCCCGAGCAGACCGTGGCGGAGCGCCGGTTGGAACAGGGGGATCATGACCGGACCTCCGGCTTGAGGGCTTCCAGATGCTGGGAATTCAGGCGGCGGGCGATGCCGAGCGTGCGCGTCGCGACGGTCAGCAGGCTGCCGGCCATGATGATCCAGGCCGCCGCGAGCAGGCTGTAGCGCGTGCCCCACAGCGCATGCTCGACCGCCTGTGCGATCAGGGCGACGGTGAGGGCGGCCATGCGGCGCTGCTTGGCCATCACCCCGCCGAAATCCTGCGCCAGCCCGAGCGCGCCGCCAAAGGTGCGGACATAGGCGGTCATCATCGCGGCCAGCGCGGCGGCCCAGCCAAGCCAGGGCAGGCCGGCGGCATAGCCCAGCGGCACCAGCAAGGCGGTGTCGGCGACGCGGTCGGGGATTTCGTTGTAGAGCGCGCCGACCGGCGATCCCTTGCCGCCCTCCACCGCGACCATGCCGTCGAGCAGATTGCAGACGAGGCGCAGTTGGACGCACAGCGCAGCGCCGACCCAGGCCAGCACGCCGCCCTGGAGCAGAAGGGCGCCGCCGATTGCCGCCCACACCGCCGACAGCAGCGAGATCTGGTTGGGTGTCACCGGCGTCGTGGTCAGCCACGCCGCCAGCCGTTGCGCCCAGCGGGCCGAACGGGTGGCGATGGGGCGGCGGTCTGCGGCCGGCTTGGCGGCGGCATTGGCGGCGGTTGCACTGTTCTCCATCATGCAGGCTCCTTGGCTGCGGCCTCCGCGGCGAACCGCGTCACGGCGGGATAATCGGTCTTGCCGGTACCCAGCAGCGGGACGGCGTCGATGTGCAGGATGTCGCGCGGAATGGCGATCTCGGGGGCTCCCCTGGTCCGTGCGGCGGCGACCAGCGCATCGCGGGTCAGCGCGGTGCCGGTGGTCGCCAGCACGATCCGCTCGCCGCGCTTGGCATCGGGCAGGGCGACGGCGGCATGGGTGGCGTCCGGATCGGCGAGGCCCGCCAACTCTTCGACGAGGCCGAGCGGGATCATCTCGCCCGCCACCTTGGCGAAGCGCTTGACCCGGCCGACGATGCGGATGAAGCCGTCGGCGTCGATCTCGACGATGTCGCCGGTGTCGTGCCAGCCATCGGCCGGCGGCTGGATCACGCCGGGACTGTCGGCGTGCAGGTAGCCCTTCATCACGTTCGGACCGCGCACCCGCAGCCGCCCGCCGGCATCGACGCCGGGCACCGGCACCAGGTCTGTCTCGATGCCGGGCAGGGCCTGTCCGACGCTGCCGGGACGGAAGCGGGCCGGGGTGTTGACGGCGATCACCGGTGCTGTTTCGGTGGTGCCGTAGCCCTCCAGCAGATGGACGCGCAGCCGCTCGGTGTAGACGCGCCGCGTCTCGTCCTGGAGCCGCTCTGCCCCGGCGAAGACGAGGCGCAGCGAGCGGTAGTCGTAGGGGTCGGCCGACCGCGCCCAGGCGTTCAGGAAAAAGTCGGTGCCGAACAGGACGGTGGCGTTGGTCTGGTAGACCAGTTCCGGGATCAGCCGGACATGGCGCGGATTGGGGTAGAGCACCGTCTTCACCCCGTTCAGGATCGGCAGCAGCATGCCGCCGGTCAGGCCGAAGGAGTGGAAGACGGGCAGGCAGTTGAACACCACGTCCTGCCGGTTGAAATCCACCACCGACGCCACCTGCGCCATGTTGGCGAGCAGATTGCCATGGCTGAGCGCCACGCCCTTCGGCGGTCCCTCCGACCCCGAGGTGAAGAGGATGGCGGCGATGTCGTCGCTGGTCCCCTGCGGCGGCAGCAGCCGTTCCGGTGCCAGCAGAGCCGCCAGGGCGCGCAGCTTGTCGCCCAGCCGCAGCCCGCGCTTGACCTCTTCCAGATGGATGATGGCGTGGTCGGCGGCCAGCGCCTCGACCAGCGCGCCGAGGCGGGCCTTCTCGATGAACTGGGCGGAGGTGACGATCCGGCGCACCCCGGCGGCGCGGCAGGCGGCCTTCACCGCATCCGGACCGGCGGTGAAATTCAGCATGGCGGCCGGCCGGCCATGGGCGGCGAGGCCGAAGAACACCGCCGCCGTCGGCGAGGCGGTCGGCAGCAGCACGCCCACCGGCTCGTCCGATTCCGTGCCGCGCGTCAGGATGCGGCCGAGCACCAGGGCGCGGGCCGCCAGCGCGCGGTAGGACAGGGTGGAGAAATCGCCGTCCTGCACGGCCTCTTCCCGCGCCCCGGCCTTGGCCCGGGCGTCGAGCAGGGCCAGCATCAGCGTTTCCTGCCGCGGGCGGGCGGCGAAGACGCTCTCCGTCATCACCCGCGACAGCCAGGATTTCAGGGCGGCGCGGCGCTTCTTGCCGACCAGACCACCCATATTGGGGGTCGTCACTGGCGGCAGCACGGTGATGGTGATGCGCGGGAACAGGCCGAGCCGCAGCCGACCCTTCATCCGCGACAGGACCGAGCGCTGGGCGCCCTCGATGCTGACCGGCACCACCGGGCAGCGCGCCTTGTCGGCCAGCATGCCGGGGCCGCCGTTGATCTTCATCAGCGACCCGGTGACGGTGATCCGCCCCTCCGGGAAGACGCAGACCTTGTCGCCGTCGGCAAGGGCGCGGGCCAGAATTCGGGTGCCGAGCGGGTTGGTCGGATCGATGGTGACATGGTCGGCGATTGCCAGGAACGGCTTGACCAGCGGGTGCTTTGCGATGTGGGTGTCGACCGCGAAGCGCATGCCCGGCAGGAAAGCCGCGAGCAGAGCCCCGTCCAGGAAGGACTGGTGGTTCGGCGTCACCACGGCGGCGCCGTCGAGACCGGTCAGATGCTCCGCCCCGCGAACCTCGACACGGAAGGCCAGCCGGAACAGGCCGCGGAAGACGGCGCGCATCAGCGCCTGCGCATCGACGGCGAGCGCCATCACGACGGCGACCGCCATGCTGGCGCCGCCCACCGACGCGACCGTCAGCGGCGAGGCGCCCAGCGCCAGCATCCCGGCGGCGACCGCCGAGCCGGCCACCATGTAGAGCGCGTTGATCACATAGGCGGCGGCGATGACGCGGGCACGGGCGCCCGGTGCCGCCCGGTGCTGGATCAGCGCATAGAGCGGAACGGCGAAGGCGCCCCCGGCGGCGGCGATGACGAAGAGGTCGGCCAGCAGCGGCAACGCCCAGGGCTGGGCCAGCAGGGCCAGCGGCGACAGCGGTTCCACAGCCGGGGCGGCCGGGGTCAGCAGAGGCAGGATGGCGCCGGCCAGGGCGGCGACCAGACCGGCCAGCGCGGCGCGGCCGGCATCGGCGGTGGACGGCGTGCGGTGGCTGAGGCCGGCGAACACCGAGCCGGCGGCCACGCCGATGGCGAACACCGCCAGCAGCAGGGTGGCGCCGCCGCTGTCGGTCCCCAGCGTCTCGCGGGCGATGGACGGGAACTGCGCCATCACCACTGCACCGACGCCCCAGAACACCGAGATGCCATGGATCGCCCGCATCGACGCCCGGTCGCCGGCGACCGAGCGCAGCACCCGCACCGTCACCGCCAGCGGATTGAGCCCGACCGGCACCGCCGGGTCGGCATTGCCGGCGCGCGGGATGAACAGCGACGCCGCCAGACCCAGCACCGCCGAGGCGCCGAGCATGCCCGGCACCGCCCAGGGATGGAGCAGGGCCAGCGAGCCGCCGGCGATGGTGCCCAGCAGGATGGCGACGAAGGTTCCGGCCTCGACCAGACCATTGGCGGCGGTCAGTTCCGACGGGTCGAGCAGGTCGGGCAGCAGGCCGTACTTGACCGGCCCGAACAGCGTCGAATGGGCGCCCATGCCGACCAGCGCGATGATCAGCACCGGCAGGTCGGCGGCGACGATGCCCAATGATGCCACCGCCATCAGCCCGATCTCCGCCAGCTTGACGATGCGGGCGATCAGCGTGCGGTCGTAACGGTCTGCCAGCTGGCCGGCGGTGGCGGACAGCAGCAGGAAGGGCAGGGTGAAGGCGCCCGCCGCCAGGGTGGAGATCATCGCGCCGCTGAGCGCGCCCTCGCCGGACACGCCATAGACCGCCAGCACCGCGATGGCGCCGCGCAGGACATTGTCGCCGAAGGCGCCGAGGAACTGGGCAAGGAACAGCGGCAGGAAGCGCCGCGATGCGAGAAGGGCGGAGGCGTTCATCGTCCGGCTCCAATCCTGGAAATTCCGTTGAGGATCGCGTCGGCGATCGGGTCGGCGAGGCTGGAGAGCGATGCCCTCTGCCGGCCGTAAACCTGCGACTGCACGTTCAGCACGATGGCACCGATGACGATGTGGGACAGCGCATCGCGGTCGGCCGGCACAATGCTGCCCTCGGCGATCCCGTCGGCGACGATGCCGCAGATCACGTCGACCGGCGTCTCCTGGCCCTGCGGCACCAGCGGCAGCGATTCATGCTGCGACAACAGAAGGAAGCGGGTGCGGTCGGGGGCCGCCTCGGCCAGATGGAAGGCGTGACGGATGACCCGCCGCAGCCGCTCCGGCGCCGGGCCCTGGCCCGCCGCCTCGCGCAGGCTCTGCGACATGGCCGTGTATTCCGCCGCGAACAGGTCTGCCGCCAGCTCCTCCTTGCTCGGCCAGTGGCGGTAGAGCGCTCCCTCCGATACCTCGGCGGACCGAGCGATGTCGCGGACCGTCGTCGCCTTCACCCCCTTCTGGGCGAACAGCGCGATGGCGGCATCGCGGACCTTGTGGCGAACGTCGGTGGACATGACGCCTCCATGTGAATGAATGTTCACTCACAAGGTGACGAGGCCACCTCACGGGCGCAACGGCAAAAAAGTATAGGGCGCGGCGGTCCCGGCTCAGCTCATGGATATACCACCTATGAGCTGCCATGGTTCGCCTCCCGCCATCCCGATCCGTCCTTGTCGAACGCCCACGAACGATGCAACGCTAGGGGGTAGCGATGCAACGTTGGATGATAGTATGACGCCGGTTCTCCAGTCTCTGACAACCCTTCCGTCATATTTGCTCTTCGCCGTCGTGATGCTGGGGTTCCTGCTGCTGTTCATCCTGGCCTACACCGCCGTCACCCCGTATCGCGATCTGGCACTGGTTCGTCAGGGGAACACGACCGCCGCCCTGACCCTGGGCGGTGCCATGATCGGCTTCGCCCTGCCGCTGATGAGCGTCGCCTCGCACACCACCAACATCGTCGATCTGGCGGTGTGGGGCGTGATCGCGCTGGTGTCGCAGCTGTTGGTCTATGTCATCGGCTCTCGCGTGCTGCTGCCGGATTTCCGCGCCGGTGTCGAAGCCGACCGCACCGCCTACGGCATCCTGCTCGCCAGCCTGTCCATAGCGGTCGGGCTGCTGAATTACGGCTCGCTGACCTATTGATCCGAGGAAAGGCTTTCCGATGAAGCGCTCGCGCACCGTCGCGGCCCTGTTGCTGGGCGGCATCAGCCCGCTCCTGTTCGCCTGTGGCGAGGACGGCCCCGAAGAGGCGACCGTCTATCCCTCCGTCGAAGCCTGCACCGCCGAGAAGCCGGCGAGCGACTGCGCCGAGGCCTTCACCGCCGCCCGCCAGGAGCATCTGGCCGGCGCCCCCCGTTTCGCCAGCCGGGAGGCCTGCGAGGCGGAGATGGGTGACGGCGCCTGCACTCCGGCCAATGAAGGCATGGGAAGCGGCACCGGGAACATCTTCGTTCCGGCGCTGGTCGGCTTCATGATCGGCCGCAGCCTGACCGGCGGCTACGCCCAGCCGGTCTATTTCGACCGCCAGGGCTATGCCCGTAGCGGCAACACCCGGATCGCCGAGACACCGCTGCCGCCGCAACGCCGGGACGAAATCCGTCAGGGCAGCGGGGGCGTGTCCTCCAGTTCCGGCTCCTACTACCGGCCGGGCTCGGGCAATTCGGGAAAGTCCTTCACGGTCACCACCAGCGGGCGCAGCGCCGGCTTCGGCTCGACCGGGTCGTCGCGCGGCTTCTCGGGGAGCTGAGGCGATGGAACGTGTCCGGACGGCCCCCCGCCCGCAGTGGCAGGCCAAGCTCGACGAGATCGGCTTCCCCTTCCATACCGACGCCGACGGCACGGCCTATTGGGACGAAAGCGCCCACTGGCGCTTCTCCCTTGCCGAAATCGAGACGCTGGAGGAAGCCGCCGAGGAGGTCTACCGCCTGTGCGAGGAGGCCGTCGGCCATGTCGTGACGCGCGGCCTGTACGAGGCGGTCGGACTTCCGCGCTGGGCGGCTCCCGCCATCGAGGCGAGCTGGAAAGAGCGCGACGGGCGGGACATGGCGCTCTACGCCCGTTTCGACTTCGCCTGGGACGGCAAGGGCGGGCCGCCGAAGGCGCTGGAGTTGAATGCGGAAACGCCGACCTCGCTCTACGAGACCGCCGTCGCCCAATGGTGCTGGCTTCAGGACGTCCATCCCGACGCCGACCAGTTCAACAGCCTGGAGGAGGCCCTGGTCGAGCGTTGGCAGGCGCGGATGCAGGCCTTCCCCGCGCTGGCATCGCAGGCCGAGGCGGTGCATTTCGCCTGCCTGATGCCGCATCCGGAGGACGAGGCGACCATCGCCTATCTCCAGACCCTGGCCCTGCGCGCCGGCATGACCACCAAGGCGATGCCGATCCAGGCGATCCGCTACGACGACGCCTCCGGCTGCTTCCTGGACGATGCCGGCCTGCCGATCCGGCAGCTGATGAAGCTCTATCCGTGGGACTGGATGATCCGGGAGGAGACCGGCCGCGAACTGGTGACCGCCGCCGCGCAAGGGCGGATCCGGATGATCGAGCCGGCCTGGAAGATGGTGATGGCGTCGAAGGGGCTGTTCGCCCTGCTGTGGGAGCTGAACCCCGGCCACCCCAACCTGTTGCAGACCTCGCTCGACCGCACCGGCTTTCCGGCGGGGGCTAAGGTGGTGGCGAAGCCGCTGCTCGGCCGCGAGGGCAGCAATGTCAGCATCGCCACCCTCGACGCCGCCGGCTTGCCCATCGGTCAGCCCATCGCCCAGACCGAAGGACCCTATGGCGAGGAAGGCTGGGTGTACCAGTCCTTCACGCCGCTGGCGGAGGCTGACGGCAACCATGCCGTCTTCGGCGTCTGGATGGCCGGTGGCAAGCCCTGCGGCCTGGGCATCCGCGAGGACCGCGCGCTGATCACCGGCAACACCAGCCGCTTCGTCCCGCACATGATCGCACCGCCCTGAGGACGTCTGAGGTCACGCGCCGCGGAAGACAAGCTCGTCGGCGATGATGGCACCGCTCGCCTGCATCAGGTACAGCCCGATGTGGTGGGTGACCGCCTGCGGGTGGGCCGCGGTGTCGGGCAGGCCGAGGCTGCGTGCGGTGTCGAGCGGCAAATCGTAGGTGGAGCAGCCCGGCTCATACACGACGATCTCGCGCAGCGGCCCGGTCATTCCGTGGTTGCGCGCCGACAACAGGGCCTGGACGGCCTGAAGCACACAGATGTCGGTGCAGATGCCGTCCACCACCAGCGTCTCGATGCCGTTGGCGGCGATCCAGTCGAACAGCCGGTTCTGGCCCGTCACGAGGTCGGTCGTGCCGACCACGCCGTTGATGCAGTCCTTGCGCATCAGCGTGACTCCGGGGGTGCCGTCCAGCCAGGACAGTTCCTCGACCAGATTCTCCTCGCCGGTGCCGGCCTCGCAATGGGGCGGGTAGGGGTATTCGGGCTTGCCCGGCTCATGGTTGTCGAGGAAGACCGCGATGGGATGGCCGGCCGACAGGAACAGCCGGTTCGTGCGGTCTATCTCGGCGATCATCCGGCTGACCTGGGCATTGGCGACCGGCGGCGCCAGATTGCCGCCGCCGATGGCGGCGAACCCGTTCACCGGATCGACGTCGAGCTTCCCAACCCGCTTGCCGGCCAGCGAGACGCTGGCGCTGCGCACCGGCAGGGCGGCGGCGACGGCTTCCAGAGCGGCGGCGGGGCCGATGGCGAAATTTGTGATGGTCTCGGTCATGGCGTCTCTCCTGCGGATCAGACCAGCACCGGGACGTTGGCGACGCCCTCGGTACCGAAGATGGCGCGGTAACGGGCAACCTCGGAAGCCGGCCCGGTGGCCTTCTCGTAATTGTCGCTGAGCTTGACCGCCCCCTTCCAGGCGCCGTCCACCTCGACCGCGGTCACCTTGCAGACCAGGCTCAGCGGGTCGAGCCCCTGGCCGTTGCGCGGGTGGCAGTTCCGGAAGTCGGAGGTCAGCAGCGTGCCCCAGCCATAGCCGTCACGGATGCGGCCGCCGAAGGTTTGGTGGAGGGTCACGATGTCCTCGACGTCCAGCCCGTCGCTGAACAGGACGCGCTTCTCGCGCGGATCGCGGCCGTGGCGTTCCAGCCACGCGATGTACTCCTCGCCCGCCGCCACCGGCTCTTTGCTGTCCACCCGCATGCCGGTCCAGTCCGCCACCCAGTCCGGCGCGTCCCGCAGGAACTGGGTCGAGCCGAAGGTGTCGGGCAGGAACACCAGCATCGAGCCGCCATAGGTCTCCTGCCACAGCCGCAGCACGTCATATTGCGCCACGCGCAGCTCGCCGTCGGTCCGCGCCAGTGCCGCGACCGTCGTCGGCAGCTCGTGCGCGTTGGTGCCGATGGCTTCCAGATCGTGCTTCATGGCGAGATGGGTGTTGGAGGTGCCGATGAAGCGCGGACCGAGTTCCGCTGCCATCGTCTCCACCACATACTCCTGCCAGAGGAAGCTGTGCCGCCGCCGCGTGCCGAAATCCGACAGGCTGAGATCCTCCAGCGGGCGCAGCCGCTCGATCTTGTCCCACAGGCGGACCTTGGCGCGGGCGTAGAGGATGTCGAGTTCGGTCTCGGTCATGCTGGCGAGTGCTGCCCGCGTCTTCAACTCGTTGATGACGCTGAGGGCGTAGATCTCCCACATCGTCGTCATCGCCCACGACCCTTCAAAGTCCAGGCGCCACTGGCCGTCCTCTTCCGACAGCCGGTAGTCGGGTAGCGCAAAATCCTCGGCGAGCCAGGCGACGAACTCCGGCCGGAAGATCCCGCGCTGGCCATAGAAGGTGTTGCCCTGGAGCCAGACCGCTTCCGAACGCTTCAGGCGCAGCGTGCGCACATTGTCCAGCTGGCGGCGCAGTTCGGCCTCGTCGATGATCCGGGCCAGCTTCACCGAGCGGGTGCGGTTGATCAGGCTGAAGCGGACCTTCACGTCGCGGAAATGCCGCCAGATGAATTGCAGCATCGCCAGCTTGTACCAGTCGGTGTCGAGCAGCGACCGGACGATGAAGTCGGTGGCGAAATTGTGATTGTGGGCGCGGCTGCTGAAATTGACGAGCATGGCTGAAACCTCCTGTTCTCGCTGACCGGGTCACAGCCCGTAATGGTTGGTGACCGGCAGGCGCCAGCCCGGCCCGTAGGTCCGTTCGGTGACGACGACGCCCGGAGGGCTCTGGTCGCGCTTGTACTGCGCCCGCGCCGTCATGCGGGCGATGCGCTCGGCATAGGCGGTGGAGATCGGCTGGCCGACGGCAGCACTCGCCAGTTCGGCGGCACGGTCCGCCCCGTTCAGCCCCTCGACCATGGTGGCGAGCACCGCGTCGAGATGTTCGTAGGCGCCCAGCGCCTGCTCGTCCGTCTGCCCCTCGCGCAGTTCGGCACTCGGCGGCTTGGCGATGATACGGTCCGGCATCACGGCCCCCTGCGGGCCGAGCAGCCCTTCGGGGCGGTGCGTGTTGCGCCAGCGCGCCAGCCTGAAGACCACCGTCTTGTAGACGTCCTTCAGCACCGAATAGCCGCCGCACATGTCGCCATAGAGGGTCGCATAGCCCACGCTCATCTCGCTCTTGTTGCCGGTGCTCAGCACCATCAGCCCGAGCCGGTTGGACAGGGCCATCAGGGTCATACCGCGCGCCCGCGCCTGGACATTCTCGAAGGTGGTGTCGTCCGCCGGCACCGGATGGCCCTCGAAGACCGGGGCGAGCATGCCGTCGAAGGCGTCCATCGCCGGCGCTATCGGCACGGTCAGCAGGCGGGTGCCGAGCAGGGCTGCGGCCCGTTCGGCATCCCCCATGCTCTCCGCCGAAGTGTAGGGCGACGGCATGCGGACCGGCAGCACGCGCCCGGCGCCCAGCGCGTCCACCGCGACCGCGGCCGACAGGGCGCTGTCGATGCCGCCCGACATGCCGAGCACCACGCCGGGAAAGCCGTTCTTGTCCACATAGTCGCGCAGGCCCAGCACCAGCGCCCGATACATCGCCTCGGTCTCGTCGGGATAGCCGTTCGGCAGCATGCCGAACACGTCACCGCGCCGCAGGTCGATGCCGCCGTCCTCGCCGCGCTCCAGCGTGATGTCGAACTCGCACTCCCGGAAACCGGCCTGGGCGATCACCAGCCCGGCCCGGTCCATCGCATAGCTTCCGCCGTCGAACACCAGGCTGTCCTGTCCCCCGACCTGATTGACGTAGAGGACCGGCAGGCCGGTGGTCTTGACCGTGCGCCGGCCGATGGCGAGCCGGACCGCCTGCTTTCCGGTCCTGAAATGCGAGCCGTTCGGCACGATCAGGATCTCGGCCCCTTCGGCCGCCAGCGCCTGGGCGACCTTGCCGTGCCAGAAATCCTCGCAGATGGCGATGCCCAGGCGGAAGCCGCGGAAATCGACGGGCGCGGGCAGCGGGCCGGGGGCGAAGACCCGCTTCTCGTCATAGACCTCGTCGTTCGGCAGCGTGTGCTTGAGCACGATCTTCATCGACCCGTCGGTCTCGATGAGAAAGGCGGCGTTGTAGGGCAGGGCGCCGCCGTCGAGCGGTCCGCCGACCAGCACCGCCGGCCCGCCGTCGCCCCGCATCTCACCGGCCAGCGCATCGAGCGCCGCGCGGAAATCGCGCTGGAAGCCGGGACGCAGCACCAGATCCTGAAGCGGATAGCCGCTGCCGAAGCACTCGCTGAACACCAGCAGGTCGGCCTTGCCGCGATACTGCGCGCGATGGCGGCGGACGATGTCGAAATTGCCCTGCAACGCGCCAACAGTGGGGTTGGCCTGGACGCAGACGATGCGCAAGGTGGAAGAGGTGTTGGTGGAAGAGGTGTTGGACATGGCAAAGCTCCTTTGCCGAATGCCGCCGGTCTGTCCGGCGGGCTTGATCGTCATGGTGTGATGCGACCCTGACCATGGGAGCGGACTCCGGTCCGGTTCAGCTGTTGGACTGGGCGATCAGGGTCTGGATGATGTGGTAGTGATCCTCGAACATCCGTTCGGGATCGATGTCGGCAATCGGCATCCAGCGGGCCGATCTGGCGTCGTCGCCGCCGCGCACCTTGGGGAATCCCTCGTCGGTCGGCTTGAGCTGGATGAGGAAGGCCTGCGTCACCGTGCGCCCGCGCGTCGAGCGGTAGGGGTGATCGAAGATCTGGCTGGCGCGGATGCCGCCCTCCAGGAAGCCCACCGGAATCTTGAGCTTCGTCTCCTCCCGCAACTCCCGGATCATGGCGTCCCTGATCCGCTCATGCTGCCCGACGAAGCCCCCGGGCAGCGCCAGCAGGCCGCGCCCCGGCAATCCGCGGCGTTCGACCAGCAGGACATGGCCCGACAGCACCACCACCGCATCGGCGGTCAGGAATGTGGGAGGGTGGGGGGCGTTGGCCCAGCCCGCCTTGTATTTGGCGATGTAGGCGCTTTCCTCGGCCAGCCGCTTGTAATCGTCGGTGCCCGCGAACTCGGCCAGGAAGGCGGCGACAGTGGCGGGCAGGGCCTCTTTCCACTCCTCCAGCGCCGCCGTCGGGTCGGCGAAATAGGCATCGCGGATCGGCGTCGCCGAAATCCCCCGGACATTCGCACACTCCACGGCGCCCCATTGCGGGAACATGCGCAGATAATAGCTGCTGTGGTCCTTCGCATGACCGATCAGCCCGATTTTTGGGGGTGAGCCGTCGGCAGGCCGGTGGTGTTGCACCGCGACGCCATGCACCGCGGCCTGGACGTCGCGGATCCATTCCAGGTCGTTGTAGCGGTCGATGAGGGGAAGCACCGTGATTCGCCCGCACTCTTCCGGCGAGAAGGCGCCCTCGATGCAGGCGCGTACCTCTTCGAAGCGGAAGGGATTGCGGTGGCTGCGCGCCTGACGCGACGATCCGACCAGAACGATCAGATGCCGCCCCAGCGACAGGGCCCGCTTCATGACGGTGAGATGGCCGATATGGAAGGGGCGGAAGCGGCCGACGAAGACCAGGAAGTCGAAGCCTGAGGCGCTCTGCGCGCCGGGGGCCGCGGTCTTCTGCGGCAAGGACAGGGTGCCGGACTCGCGTCCGGTCGGAGAGACGATGGTCATGCTCAGCAAGCTCCTTGCTGAAAGAGTGCCGCAGTCTATCTGCGGCACACAAACGATACGGGCTCGGCGGACATTTCTCAAGGCCCCCAGATATGCTCTTTGGGAGCAATACGGTTGGCCGAGCCGCATGGCTGCCCGAAATCTATCGCTCGCCTGTGCCGCCCACCTCGCGGAACCAGTCGGCATAGGGTGTCGTACGGACCATGTGCCGGTTCAGGTCCGGCGCACCATCGGACCACCAGACGGGTCCGCGCTCGCCGAGCGCGCGCTTGGCCTGATCGACGGCAGCATGCGCCGCCGCTTCTCCATCGCTGTCCCCGGCCCGTCTCGCGGTCGCCACGGCCCGGCGGGCCCGCATCAGATCGGCAACCAGGCCGGCGCGGGCCTCGTCCGACAAAGCCGGGTTGGCCGTGCGCCACAGACGTCCGCGCACGACGATGTAGCGGCCATCGGGGGTGGTGAGCGGGCTGGGCTTGGTGGACAATGGAACCTCCGACGCGTCTGCCACCTGAACGGCACAGGCGTCGAAACGGACCGCGCTCACACCGGTTCGGCAACCTTGCCGGCCGTCAGGCTTCGCAGGCCGGCGAGATCGGCCACGGTCCGGCAGCCGAGCAGGGCCATGGTCCGGTCGAGCTCGTCCCGCAGGATCGACAGCGCGTGCTCCGCCCCCGCCTGCCCGCCGGCGGCAAGACCGAACAGCGGCGCCCGGCCGAGCAGAACGGCGGCGGCCCCGGCGGCCAGCAGCTTTGCGGCGTCGCTGCCGCGCCGCACCCCGCTGTCGGCCAGAACCGTCAGCCGGTCGCCGACCGCGTCCACGATCCGCGGCAGAACGGTGAGCGGCGACGGCGCGCAATCGAGGTTGCGGCCGCCATGGTTGGACACCACGATGGCCTCGACCCCGGCCGCCGCGGCGCGCAGCGCATCCTCCGGCGCCAGCAGACCCTTCAGGATGATCCGGCCCTGCCAGCGGCGGCGCAGCTCCGCCACATCGTCCCAGTTGACCCGGTCGCACAGCCGGATCGGGTCGTGCGCCGCGGCGTCGGTGATGCGGGTGCGGAACTGCTCCGGATAATGGGCGTATCCGGGCCAGCCGCCGTTGGCCAGCAGGCGGAGCAGCACCCCGCCCGCCCAAGCCGGATGACGCGCCACGTCCAGGGCGCCGCGCAGCGACGGCTCGACCGGAACACTGAATCCGTTGTGTCGGTTATACTCGCGCTTGGGCGAAACCGCGGTGTCCACCGTCAGGATCAGCGTGTCCACCCCGCAGGCGGCGACGCGGTCGAGCAGGGCGTGGGTCAGGCTGCGGTCGCGCCAGACATAGAGCTGGAACCACAGCTCGGCCCCGGACTCCGCGATGGCCTCGATGCTGGTGATCGACTGGGTCGAGACGCCGAAGGGAATGCCGGCGGCGCGGGCGGCGCGGGCCAGCAGCACCTCGCCGTCATAGCGGACCAGACCGGCGGCGGCGGTGGGTGCCACGACGAAGGGCATCGGGCGGTCGCGGCCGAACAGCGTCACGCCGGTGTGGCGCGCACTGCAATCGACCAGCACCCGCGGCGTCAGTTCGGCCTGGGCGAAGCTGTCGCGCAGCCGGCGCAGGGAGGTCTCGTCCTCGGTGCCGCGGTCGATATATTCGAACAGGCCGCGCGGCAGGAACCGGCGGGCGCGCAGCCGCAACTCGTCGATGTTCAGGCATGCCTGATGGGCCGCCATGGGATCAACCGCCTCCCGCGGTGTTGAGGGCGGCTATCGGGAATAGCCGCCGAATTTGTGGACGGAAATGGAAGCCGCCGCCACCTGGACATGGCGGGCAAGCTCCTGCTCGACCTGCTCCGGCGTCCAGCGCGTGGCCGGGACCGAAATGCTGAGGCCGGCCACGGCGCGGCCATGCTCGTCGGTGATGGCGGCGCCGACCGAGATGTCGCCCATCACCGTTTCGTTGATCAGCAGGGCATAGCCCTTCTCCCCCGCTTCGCGCACGCGGGCGCGCAGCCGGTCGGGATCGCAGACGGTGTAGGGGGTCAGCGGGCGCAGATCGGTGCGGGCGAGGATCTCCTCCCGCTCCTCCTCCGACAGACGCGACAGGATGGCGGTGCCGGATGCGGTGTAATAGGCGGGCAGCCGGCTGCCGACCATGAATTCGATGTTGACCAGATGCTTGCCGGGGAAGCGGGCGACGAAGACAATCTCGGCGCCGTCCAGCTCCTGCAGGTTGGTGGTCTCGCCGACGCTGCGGCTGATGTCGAGAAGATAGGGGAAGGCCTTCTCGATCAGCTCGTTGGCGCGCAGGTAGTTGTAGGAGAACTGCAGCAGCTTCGGCGTCAGCGCATAGTTGCGCGTGCCGTGGACGCGGCGAAGATATCCCAGGACCTCCAGCGTGTAGACCAGCCGCTGCGCGGCGCTGCGGTCCAGGTTGGCGGCCCTGGCGATCTCCGACAGCGGCATTTGCCGGTGCGGCCCGTCGAAGGCGTGGAGGATCTGGAAGGTCTTCTCGGTCGAGCCGACGAACAGCGAGGAGTCGCGCGGATCGGCCTTCCTGGCCTCCGGTTCCACCATCATTCCGGCCGCCGTCATTCCGGCCGCCGTCATTCCAGCCGAAGTCCCGCCCGGCTCGGTCATGGCCTCTTCCGCCTTCGGCTTCCGTCCTGCTGTCCGCGTCATCGCCAATTCCCCAAGACAGTCTCCATCCCGCCGGACCCCGGCCCTGTGCTTTCGCGCCAGGGTCCGCCATCTCCACGCTAACGCATAGCATCCGGCGAACCGAATGCCACGCGCCGCGCGGTTGCCTCCCATCACACCGGCTGGGCGGCCGGCATTCCCTCGTAAGTGACCAGCAGGCGGGACAGCTCGCGCCGCAGCGACTGCTTCAGCGGCTCGCCGGGCTCGCGCAGCGGTGCCAGCATCGCCGGGGCGTTAACGCCGATCAGATCCATCACCGCCTTCATCGGGCCGGGGTTGGTCTCGGCGAAGGCGAGGTTCATCATCGGGATCAGGGTGCGGTGGATTTCCAGCGCCTTGTCCAGCTTGCCCGTCGAGGCGAGGTCATGGATCAGGCGCCACGCCCGCGGCAGCAGGTTGGCCGTCACCACGATGCCGCCACGGGCACCCGCCGCGACATGCAGCGGGAACAGCGTGTCCTCGCCGCTCAGCACCGCGAAGGAGGAGTCCACCCCCGCCACCGTGCGCAGGAAATGGTACATGTCGGTGTTGCAGGCCTTCATGCCGACGATCCGCTCGTGCCGCGACAGCTCGTGCAGGATCTCCGGATCGATGGCGATGCGGGTGCGGTAGGGGATCTCGTAGATCAGGATCGGCACCGGCGATTCGTCGGCGTAGCGCAGGAAATAGTCGCGGATGCCGGCCTGCGTCGGGTTGGTGTAGTAGGGGGTCAGCACCAGCAGACCGTCCACCCCGGCGGCGGCGAAATCGCGGCCGGCCGACAGCGCGTCGTAATAGCCGGTGTCGAGCACCCCGGCGATCACCGGCCCGCGCTTCTCGCCAGCACCCGCCATCGCCTCGACCGACAGCTCGGCGAAGCGGATGCGCTGGTCCTTCGCCAGGGCGCCATACTCGCCGGTGCCGCCGAGCGGGACCAGCCCGTCGATCCCCTGGCGGAACAGCCAGGAGAACAGCGCCTTGGAGGCGGCCACGTCGATGGTGCCGTCGGCAGTGACCGGCGTCGGGGTGGCGGGCAGGATGCCGCGAATCTTCGTGGCGTTGAGCATGTCTTGTCCTTGGAAGAAGCTGGTGGTGAAGGCGGTTGGGGAGCCGGCCTCAGCCGGCGAGGCTGCGGCGGCGCAGACGGTCCGCGACATAGATCAAGGCGGCGACGAACAGCAGCAGTCCGGTCGACACCGCCGCGATGACGGGGGAGACCTGCAGCGTCACCTCGTCCCAGAACTGCTTGGGCAGCGTGGCGCTCAGCCCGCCCGAGGAGAACAGGGAGATGGTCAGCTCGTCGAAGGAGGTGGCGAAGGCGAACAGGAAGGACGACAGCATGCCGGCCCCCAGGATCGGGAAGGTGACGTGCCGCAGCGCCGCCACCGGCCGGGCGCCCAGGCTCTGCGCCGCGAGGTCGAGCCGGGTGTCGTAGTTGCGCAGCACCGCCATCATGGTCATGACCACATAGGGCACGGCGACGACGGTGTGGCCGATGACCAGACCCAGGATCGTGCCGACCAGACCCATCTGGGCGAAGACATAGAACATGCCGACGGCGATGATCATGCGCGGCACGACGATGGGCGACAGGATGAAGGCCAGCATGGCGCCCTTGCCCCGCATCTGGCTGCGCACCATCAGGAAGGCGGCGGGAACGCCGATCGCCATCGACAGCAGGCCGGTGCCGAACGCCACCACGATGGAGCGCCACAGCGCCTGCATCCAGATCGGCGAGTCCAGCAGCTGTTGGTACCATTGCAGCGTGAAGCCCGACGGCGGCCAGGCGAGCCCGCCCTTGCCGAAGGACAGCGGGATCATCAGGAAGGCGGGCAGGCTGATCAGCACCAGCAGCAGCCAGACGAAGGCGGTCAGCGCCACCGGCCGCTCGGACCGGCCGCGGAGCGGATGGCGGCGCGGCACCAGGCCGATCAGCGCATCGCTGGCGGAGCCCAGCGCGGCCAGCACGCGTCCGCCCAGCCGCCGCATGGCGGTGTCGCGGTTGCGCACCGCGGCACTCTCGCCGGTCAGCGACGCGAAGCCGAAGACGCGGTCGTACAGCACGAACACCACCAGCACGACCGTCAGCAGCAGGACCGAGATGGCGCCGGCCAGACCCCAGTTCAGCGTCTGCTGAACCTGATCGATGATCAGCTGGGTGATCATCGTCTCCTTCCGGCCGCCCAGCAGGGCGGGCACGATGAAGAAGCCGATGGCCGACACGAAGACCATGATCGCCGCGGCGGCCACGCCCGGAAGCGACAGCGGGAAATAGACGGTCCAGAAGGCGGTGCCGGGCTTTGCTCCCAGCGTGCCGGCGGCGCGCGGCAGGGTGCGGTCGATGTTCTCCATCACCGCCAGCATGGTCATCACCGCCAGCGGCAGCATGGCGTGCACCATGCCGACCAGCACGGCGCCGAAGCCATAGAGCAGGTCGGCCGGGGTGTCGATGATGCCCAGCGACATCAGCGTGCTGTTGACGACGCCGTTGCGGCCGAGGATGACGACCCAGGCGAAGGCGCGCACCAGGAAGCTGGTCCAGAAGGACAGCAGGACCCAGAAGATCAGCCGGCTCTTCGCCGGCCCCTTGGCGATGGAGATCAGGTAGGCGACCGGATAGGCCGCGACCACCGCGACCACCGTCGTCGCCAGCGAGATCTTCAGCGTGATCCACAGGACGGTGATGTAGAGGCTGGAGGCGAACAGCTGGGCATAGGGCGCCAGCGTGAAGCCCTGCCCGTTGTAGACGCTGAGCGCCAGCAGCTGCCCGACCGGGAAGACCAGGAAGGCGACAAGCAGCAGCACGAGCGGGGCGCCCATCAGCACCGGCTTGCGCCAGGCGGGCGGGGGCGAGTGGCGTTTGGCGCCGGGGGCGTGGGTCATGGTCATGGACTGTCCGGCCATCTCACGCCGTCCCGGCCGCGCGGGCGCTGTCGGCGATCACCACGGCATCGCGGCCGCTCCAGGACAGCGTCAGCACGTCGTCGATGCGGACCGCGTCGTCCTCGTTGCGGGTGGGGAAGGCGGCGACCAGCGGCGGCAGCTTGCCGTCCAGCGGCTCCATATAGACCTTGGTCAGGCTGCCGGTGACCATCACCTCCGACACGCGGCCCTGAATCCCGTCGGGAACGCTCCCGCCCTTGCGGGCGACCGTCAGGTTCTGCGGACGCACCATGACGCGCACCTCGCTGCCCGGCGGCAGGTCGTTGCCGTTGGCGAGCGCCCGGCCGGACACGCCCTGCGTGCCGAGCCCGATCTCGACCTCGTCGCCGCTGCGGCTGCGGAGCGCCGCGGGCAGGATGTTGGATTCGCCCAGGAAATCGGCGACGAACAGCGAGCGCGGCCGGAAATACAGGTCGGCCGGCGTTCCCAGCTGCTCGATCCGCCCGGCATTCATCAGGCAGATGCGGTCGGACATCGTCATCGCCTCTTCCTGATCGTGGGTGACGTAGACGACCGTCGTTCCCAGCTCGCGGTGCAGGCGCTTGATCTCCAGCTGCATGTGCTCGCGCAGCTTCTTGTCGAGCGCGCCCAGCGGCTCGTCCATCAGGATGATCGACGGCTTGTAGACCATGCAGCGGGCGAGCGCGACGCGCTGCTGCTGGCCGCCCGACAGCTCGCGCGGATAGCGGCCTGCGATGTGCGGCAGATGCACCATCTCCAGCGCCTCGAGCGCGCGCCGCTTGGCCTCGGTCGCCCCGACCTTCCGCATCTTCAGCGGAAAGGCGATGTTCTCCTCGATGGTCATGTGCGGGAACAGCGCGTAGTTCTGGAACACCACGCCGATGTCGCGCTCATAGGGCGGGGCGTAGGTGACGTCCTGCGAGCCGATGCGCACGCTTCCCTCGTCGGGCGGCACCAGCCCGGCCAGAAGGCTGAGCAGCGTCGTCTTGCCGGAGCCCGACGGACCGAGCAGCGTCAGGAATTCGCCGTCGGCGACGACGAGATCCGTGGGAGCCAGCGCCACGAAGTCGCCGTAGCGCTTGGCAAGACCCTGGACGGAAAGGCTGGAAGAAGACATGCGCGCCTCCTCGCGAAGGGGTGGGGCCGAAGGGGAATGGGGGCGGAAAGGGCGGGCAGGGGACACCGCACCGGCATCCCCCGCCCGCGTTTCCTCAGCTCAGCAGCCAGGCGTTGTAGCGCTCGAGACCCTTCTGCTGGTTCTTCAGCCAGTAGTCGGCGTTGATCTGCACGCCGCGCTCGATGTTGGCCGGGAAGGTCGGGCAGTCGGGAGCGATCTTGGCGTCGATGTACTTGAAGGCGTCCGGCTGGGTCACGCCGGCCGGGAAATACTTCACCAGTTCGGCCTGCCGCTTGGGGTCGGAGGCGAACTTGATGAACTGGCGGCAGGCGTCGGCGTTCGGGGTGCCGGCCAGGATCGACCAGCTGTCGAGGCCCCAGATGTTCTGGTCCCAGACGATGCCGACCGGTGCGCCGGCGGCGATGGCGGCCTGCGGACGCGACACCCAGGTCGGCACCATGTCCACTTCACCCGACAGCAGCATCTGCTCGACCTGCGCGCCGCTGGTCCAGAACACCGAGATGTCCTTCTTGATGCGGTCCAGCGCCTTGAAGGCGCGGTCGAGGTCGCAGGGATAGACCTCGGCGGTCGGCACGCCGTCGGCCATCAGCGCCTGCTCGATGGTGTCGAACGGATGCTTGCGCAGGGCACGGCGGCCGGGGAAGTTGGCGACGTCGTAGAAGTCCTTCCACGAGGCCGGCGCCTTGCGGCCCTTGAAGGCTTCGGTGCGGTAGGCCAGAACCGTGGTGTAGACGTTGGTGCCGACGCCATATTCCGACATGTACTGCTTGGGGATCGAGGCGACCGCCGGGTCGGCCTCAAGCCCATGCTTCTCCAGCAGCGGCTTGTCGCCGCCGGTCAGCATCAGGATGGCCGGCTGGCTGATCTTCGCCATGTCCCAGGTGTAGGACTTGGCTTCCACCATCGAGCGGATCTGCGCGGTCGGCTCGGCATTGGCCTGGACGCCGACCACTTCGATGCCGGTCGCGGCGGTGAAGGGTTTATAGAAGATTTCGCCATAGGCCTTGGTGTAGATGCCGCCGTCGTCGCGCACGACGATCCGCTTGTTCTGCGCGCGGGCCGGGCTCCAGATCGCCGGCATGGCAAGCGCGGCCGTGCCGGCGGCGCCGGCTTTCAGCAGGGTGCGGCGGGACCAGCCGGATTGGCGGATGCTCATGTCGGAACTCCTCGTGGTGAGCCGGAACGGCGGAAGTGGGAACGGAAAGGGCCTCAGCCCGGCGGCAGCAGGCGGCCGGGATTGAAGAGATTCTGCGGATCCAGCGCCTGCTTCACCGCGCGCATCAGCGCCAGTTCGGCGGCAGGCTTGTAGCGCGCCATCTCGCCCAGCTGGACGCGGCCGACGCCGTGCTCGGCGCTGAAGGTGCCGTTCAGCCGGGCGGCCTCGTCGTTCACCGCATGGCGGATGGCGGCGGCCAGAGCCTCGCGGTCGGCAACCGCGTTCCAGGCATCGAAGGTGAAGAAGGGGATGAAGTGGACGTTGCCGTCGCCGAGATGGGCGACGACGATCGACGGCAGGCCCGGCACCAGCGCCCGCACCGCGGCATTGGCGGCGTCGATGAAGGCGGGCACCGCCGACAGCGGCACTGCGCAGTCGGTGGTCAGGCCGACGCCGGCCTTCTTGTTGGCCTCCGACACGCTGTGGCGCACCTCCCACATGGCGTGGCGCTGGGCGTCGCTGGCGGCCAGAGCCGCGTCGGTCAGCAGCCCGTCGCCGAAGGCGTCCTCCAGGATCAGCTGAAGCTCCATGTCCAGCGCGTCGCCGTCGCTGTTGTCCGACAGCTCGATCAGCACATGCCAGTCGGCCGAAGTCTCAAGCGGGCTGCGGCGGCCCGGAACCTGCTCCACCACCAGATCGAGCTGGAGGCGGTTGATCATCTCGAAGGCCGACAGCCGGGCGCCGCAGCGCTGCTGCACGCGGGTCAGCAGGGTCAGCGCATCGGCGGGATCGGCCATGCCCACCCAGGCGACGGCATGGCGCGTCGGCAGCGGATGCAGCTTCAGCGTCGCCGCCGTGACGATGCCCAGCGTGCCTTCCGACCCGATGAACAGATGCTTCAGGTCGTAGCCGGTGTTGTTCTTGCGCAGGCCGTACAGGCCCGACCAGATCGTGCCGTCGGCCAGCACCACCTCCAGCCCCAGCACATTGTCGCGCGTGTTGCCGTAGCGCAGGACCGAAGTGCCGCCGGCGTTGGTCGCGATGGTCCCGCCGATCTGGCAGGAGCCCTCGGCGCCCAGGCTGACCGGATAGAGCCGGCCCGCCGCCGCCGCCGCTTCCTGCACGGTGGCGAGCACGCAGCCGGCCTCGACCTCCATGGTGCTGTTGACCGGGTCGATGCTGCGCACCGCGCGCATGCGCGCCAGATTGAGGATGACCGGGGCAGGGCCGCTTTCCCACGGGGTGGCGCCGCCGCACAGGCTGGTGTTGCCGCCCTGCGGCAGCAGCGGAATCCCGTGCCGCGCGCAGCAGCGCACCACCGCTGCGACCTGTTCGGCATTCGCCGGCCTGACGAGGCAGAGGGCCGGCCCACGGTAGCGCCCGCGCCAGTCTTCCGTCGCCGCGTCCAGGTCGGATTTGGATGTCAGAACGGCGTCGGCGCCGATGAGGCCCGACAGCTCAGCGATCACGTCCACACGCGATCTCCTTGATCTGCATAGTGTTTGCTTGTAATCGCTATTCGATTACAACAACTGGAATATGATAGCGCGTGATTGGTGAGCCAACAATCCACTTTTTGCATAGAGACCGAATTTTTGGATAGACGACGAAATTTCCGGGATGGAAGCGAATGCCGGTTCGGCCCTGGCATCACCGGACCGTCGTCCGTGCGGCGGCGCGCACACTCGACCTGCGGTGGCGACCCTGCCATTATCCTGTGATTGCGTGGTGCAACGGGGCGGTCCAGCCCCCAGGGCGAGAGTTGATGAGCCTTTCAAGCGATACAATGCCTGTCAGTCCGTCGACGGGGGCGAAGCCCGGCCGGAGCCGGTCGTCCACCCGCCGTTTCGTCGTCATCGACTGCGAGACCACCGGACTGTCGACGGCCGGCGGCGACCGCATGGTCAGCTTCGCCGCCATCGAACTGGCGGATGCGGTTCCGACCGGCCGCAGCCTCAGCCTCATCTTCAATCCGGGTCGCAAGTCGAACCCGCATGCGCTGAGGGTGCACGGGCTGCCGGACCATCTGCTTCGCCACCAGGATCCGTTCCACAGCGTCGCCCGGGACATTCTCGGCTTCCTGCAAGGCGCGGTCCTGGTCGGCCACAATGTCGGCTTCGACATCGAGTTCCTGCGGCATGAGTTCCGGCTCTGCGGCATTCCCTGGATGGCTGGACAATCGGTCTGCACCATGCAGCATGCCAGGGCGCAGGTGGCCGGGCGTGCATCGCTCGATGCGGTGGCGACGCTGTTCGGCATCGATGTCGGGATACGGGCGCGCTTCCACGGTGCCTTCGTCGATGCCGAGATCACCAGCCGTCTGTTCCAGAAGATGATCCTCGGCAGTGCGGAGATGCTGGCAGTTCCCCATCTGGCGCCGACCAACCAGATCGATCCGCCGCCGCTGGTCCGGCAGCCCGCGGTTCCCATCACCCATGGCATCGCCGGCTATGCCTTCGCGGTCACCGGCGACCTGACCGGCCTGTCGCGCGAGGGGGTGATGGCCCGCATCCAGGCACTGGGCGGACACTGGCATCACAGCGTCCGCAAGGACACCGACTATCTCGTCGTCGGCCATGCCCCTGGCGCCACCAAGCTCGACACCGCCGCCGCCCGGCGCGCCAAGTACGGCAAGCCCGACACCATCGACGAGGCGCAGTTCTTCGCCATGGTCGCGGCGTCCGGCGCAGCCAAGCGCGCCTGACGCCCGCCCGGCGTTTTTTCATCCCGTGCTTAGCGTCGGCCGGCGAAGGTGATAGGACTGGGTGCACCCCAGTGTTTCAACCGCCGGAGGAACGGCATGGAGCGGTGGCTGCGGTCCACCCGATCCATTTCCGAAACAATCGAGTACGCGCGCCGCAACCGGCCCTGTAGCGGTCGCATAGGCGGGGGATGGAACAGTGGAACAGGGTGGACCGCCCCCCGAAGTTGAGACGCTTGTTAAATTGTTGCGGATTGGTCAGGCCACCAGGGCCGGGCGGCCGCCCGGCCCTGGTGGCGGGAAATTTTCCTCGAACTCGACCGGTGGGCTGTAGGCAAGGGCCGAGTGAAGGCGCTGGCGATTGTACACCTCGTCGATGAAGCGGTCGATGCAGGCCCTTGCCTGGGCGATGTCGGCATAACTGCGGCCATCAACCTCTTCGGTCTTGAGTGTTTTCATGAAGCTCTCCGCCATGGCATTGTCGTAAGGGCAGCCGACCCGGCTCATGCTTGGCTGGACGCCATGAGCCTCCAGGCGCCCGATGTAGGCCCGGCACGCATACTGGACGCCTCGGTCGGAGTGGTGAACCATCGGTCCTGCTCCACGTACGGCCAAGGCACCGTCGAGCGCCTCCAGCGCCAGTTCCGCCCGCAGATGATCGCCCAGTGCCCAGCCGATCACCCGGCGCGACCAAGCGTCCAGCACCACCGCCAAGTAGGCGAACGCCCCGCCCAACCGGACATAGGTGATGTCAGCCACCCACAGTTGGTTCGGTCCGCTCAACGCCAGGCGGCGCGCCACATTGGGCCAGACCGGAAAGTCATGACGGCTGTCCGTCGTCGCCGGGACGAACGATGCCCGACGCAGACACAGCAGGTTGTCCTCCCGCATCAGCCGCAGCACCCGCTTGTGGTTCACCAGCCGCCCCTCCCGGCGCAACAGCGCCGTGATCCGCCGGTAACCGTAATGCCGGTGTACCAGGGCAAGGCGCTGGACGGCGTCGCGCAGGTCCGTCTCCTCAGCCGACGGCGCCCGCTCCTGCCAATGCCGGTAAAAACCGGCCCGGCTCACCCCCGCCAACCGGCACATCCGGTCCACCGAAACTCTGCCTTGCCGCTGCGTCATCGCCTGGATGGCGGCATAGACGCCGTCTCGCCAGCCGCGCTCTTCGGCCGGCGTGATGCCTCGATACGCTGCAAGGCTTCGCTGAAAAAATCCAAATCAAGCTGCTGGCGCGCAACCGTCCGCTCAAGCTCCGATACCCACGCACGCACATCAGGCGCAAGCTGATCCAATGCTGCCTCCGCAGGCGCGCTCGGCGCCGGGCCCGCTGAAGGGCCTCCCTCTGCAGATCGAGACCGCCGATAGCCGCGTCGGCGGCCAGGACGACGCTCCAATCCAGCCTCACCCGCACGACCAAAAGCATCGCGCCAGCGGTAAATCTGCGCACGGAATACGCCAGCCTCTCGCTCAAGATCCGTTATCCGCTCGCCAGCTTCAAGCCGTCGAACCAGCGAAACCTTGAACTCCAAACTTCGCTTCTCTCCCATCGGTCCTCTCCATCAGAGAACCGGAACACTTTAACACTGTCTCAGTTTCAGGGGGCACTCCAGGGCACTCCAAGGGCCGGAAAACCGTTCCATGGCGTTCCATCCGTTCCATCCCCCTCCCATGAGGCTGGCCGTGTCACGCCGCGCGGACCTCTCCGATGAAGGCCTGGATCCGCTCGCGCAGCCGTTCGGAATCGTGCGACAGGCTGTCGGCGGCGCCCAGCACCTCGGAGGCCGCCTGTCCGACCTGCCCGGCGGAGCTGCTGACCTCGGCGATGTTGCCGGTCACCAGCTGGGTTCCCTGGGCCGCCTGCTGAATGTTGCGACCGATTTCCTGGGTGGCGGCGGTCTGCTGCTCCACCGCCGCGGCGATGGCGCCGGCGATGGAATCGACGTCGTTGATGGTGCGGCCGATGGTCTGGATCGCCGTCACCGTGCCGTCCGTCACCGTCTGGATCTCGGCGATCTGGCTGCCGATCTCCTCGGTCGCCTGGGCGGTCTGGGTGGCGAGCGCCTTCACCTCCTGCGCCACGACGGCAAAGCCCTTGCCGGCCTCTCCCGCCCGCGCCGCCTCGATGGTGGCGTTCAGCGCCAGCAGGTTGGTCTGGCTGGCGATGTTCTGGATCAGGCTGACGACATCGCCGATCCGCTGGGCGGCCTCGACCAGCCGGCTGACCAGCGCGTTGGTCCGCTCGCCTTCCTGCACGGCGTTGCGGGCGATGGCGGCGGCGGCGTTGACCTGCCGGCCGATCTCGCCGATGGAGCTTCCCAGCTGTTCCGACGCCGCGGCCACGGTGGCGACGTTGGCGGAGGACTGCGCCGTGGTGGCGGCGACGGTCGCCGCCTGTTCCGTCGTCTGCGAGGCGATGGCGGTCATGGTCTCGGCATTGCCGCGCAGATGGCGGGCGGCCGTCGCCACCGCCTGCACCACGTCCTGCACATCGGCGTCGAAGCGGTCGGCCAGCGCCCGCATGCCGGCCTGCCGGTCGCGTTCCGCCTGCAGCTTCTGCGCCTCGCGCTCCTCCTGCAGGCTGCGCATGGCAAGGCCGTTGCTCTTGAACACCAGCAGCGCGCGGGCGAGCAGCCCGACCTCGTCCTTGCGGCCGGCGCCCTGGATGTCGACGGCGAGATTGCCGTCGGCGATGGCCGTCATGTCGGCGACCAGCCGGTGCAGCGGCCGGACGACGAAGACCACGATGATGGAGCCGAACAGGCCGAAGGCGACCAGCAGCCCGACGCCGGTGACACCGTACAGCCGGGTCATGACGCTGGAGGACAGCGCCAGCGCCCGGTCCTCGGCGCGCTTGGTCTCCTCCAGGCTGTGCTCCACCCGCTCCGACAGCGCCAGGTTCAGCTTCTGCCGGACCGGGCGGCCGACGTCGATCGACACGCGGATCGCGCTGTCGGTGTCATAGGCCCGCGCCAGCTCGACCGCCTTCTGCGACACCCGCTCATATTCGCCGACGATGGATTTGATCCCGGAGATCGCCTCGCGGTCGGCCGGGGCGTCATAGGCTGCGGCCAGCCGGTCGATGGCGGTCAGCGCCTTGCCGATGTTGTCCTTGTAGGCCGCGAAGGCGGCATCGATGCGCTCGCGCGTGCCGGCGACCAGCGCGTTGGATTCCGCGTCCATCGCATCGCCCATGGCCGATTGGATCGCCAGCGCCGCCGACAGCCGCCCGGCGACCACATCGGTCACCCGGCTGGTCGAGGCGGTCAGGTCGACCAGTGCCGATCTGGCGGTCCAGACCACGCTGCCCATGACGGCAAGCAGCAGGACCGCCGGGATGAGCAGCTTGTGAACCAGTTTCCGATCGGAAAACCAGGCGTGCAGGGCCATGGGATGTCTCTTTCCAAGGGCTATGGAGTGGATCGGGGGCGTTCTGCCCAAGGCAACCGGTGGCAACGGGAGCAGGAAGACCCCAGCCCTAATAATTGCTATGCGATTGCATTGACTGAAATATGATAGACAATAGTTTGTGTCTAAACAAACGGTTTTTCTTGCCAACCGTGTGCCGCAGACAGGACTGCTGCAATCAAAGCGGTAGTGATTTGTTAACCCAACCGGGAGGCGGCAGCGGCAGATTGCCGCGTGTCACTGGAAACAGTGTGGGCATCCGTTATGATCGCGCGGCCATATCCCTGCCCGACTCCTCGCTGAAGCCCAGAATGCCAACCGACACACCGCTGTCCGACGACGCAGCCCTCCCGCCCGCGGTCGTGGCGGAGGAGCCGGCGACCGCGCCGTCCGTGCTGATCGTCGACGATGAGGAAGGCATCCGCAATTTCCTGTCGCGCAGCCTGGAGCGGCGCGGCTGGCGCGTCACCACGACGGGCAGCGCCGAGGACGCGGCGCTTCATCTGGAGCGGCACTGTATCGACCTGATCATCCTCGACATCGCCCTGCCGGGGCAGTCGGGCCTTGACTGGCTGAAGGAATTGCAGGCGGCCGGTTTCGGCGGCGACGTGATCCTGATCACTGCCTTCGCCGACATCGACACCGCCATCGAGGCGCTGCGGGCCGGGGCGGCCGATCTGATCCTGAAGCCGTTCCGGGTCGAACAGATCGTCAGCGCCATCGCCCGCTGCATGGAGCGCACCCGGCTCCAGCGCGAGAACTTCGTCCTGCGGCGTCAACTGGCCAAGCGGCGCGGCACCACCGACGAGATTGTCGGCCGCTCGGCCCCCATCCTGCGCCTGCGGGCGCTCATCGAACGGGTGGCCCCTTCGCCGTCCACCGTGCTGATCGAAGGGGAGTCCGGCGTCGGCAAGGAGCTGGTGGCGCGTGCCCTGCACACCCGCTCGCACCGGGCAGAGCGGCCCTTCGTGGCGCTGAACTGCGCCGCCGTGTCGGCCGATCTGGTGGAGGCGGAGCTGTTCGGCCATCTGCGCGGCGCCTTCACCGGGGCCAAGGAGGCGCGCAAAGGGCTGTTCTACTACGCCCATGGCGGCACGCTGTTCCTGGACGAGATCGGGGAGCTGCCGCTGGCGCTGCAATCGAAGCTGCTGCGCGTACTGGAGGAGCGCCGCATCCGTCCGGTCGGCGGCGAACAGGAGCTTCCGGTGGATGTCCGCGTGGTGGCCGCGACCAACCGCGATCTGAAGGCGGAGGTTGCCGCTGGCCGGTTCCGGGCGGACCTGTTCTATCGGCTTGCCGTGATGACCCTGCGCGTCCCGCCGCTGCGGGAGCGCGGCGACGATGTGGTCGAGCTGGCGCGCCGCTTCATGGGGGTGCTGTCGCTGCGCCTGGGGGTTCCACCGCTGGACATCGACCCGCCGCTCGAAGCGGCGCTGATCGCGCATGGCTGGCCGGGCAATGTGCGAGAACTGCGCAACCTCATGGAACGCGCCCTGCTGTTCGGCGAGTTTCCGCTGGAAGACCTGGGACTGTCGGTCTGTGTCGCCCAGGAGGGGGCCGGCGCCGATGCGGCCGGCGGGCAGACGCTGGCCGAGGTCGAAAAGCGCCACATCCTCGCCGTGCTGGCCGATTGCGGCGGGAACCGGGCGCGCGCCGCCGCCCTGTTGGGGGTGTCGCGCAAGACGCTCGACCGGAAGTGGACCGAATGGGGCGTCTGAGCAGCCTGCGCGCCGCGCTGGACGAGCGTCTCACTCCCCTCACCGGATCGGTCCGCCACAAGCTGCTGGCGCTGGTCCTGGCGCCGCTGCTGCTGGGCATGCCGGCCCTGCTGCTGATCGTCTGGTACTGGGGCACCCAGGGCTACAACCAGCTGCTGATCAACAAGGTCAGCGCCGATCTCGGCACCGCCCGGCAGGTGTTCGACCGCATGCAGGGCACGGTCGGCGACGGGCTGGCGGCGCTCGCCGCCTCCCACCGCTTGGCGCTTGCGCTCGACGGTCAGGACGGCGGCAGGCTGGAGGCGCTGCTGGACGAGACCGCGCACCGGCAAGGGCTGGACTTCCTGCTGCTGCTCGATCCGCAGGGCCGGGTGCGGGCCGGCGCCGGCTCGGAAGGCGCCGACCGGGCCGGCTGGACCGTGGTGCGCTCGGCCTTGCGGGGCGACGGCACCCATGGGCTCGACGTGCTGGAGCCGGAGCATCTGGCCGCCATCGACCCGTCCCTGGCGGCCCGCACCCTCATTCCGCTGGTGCCCACCCGCAACGCCGCCTCGACCGCCCGCAGCGTGGAGGACCGTGCGCTGACCATCCACGCCGCCGTGCCGATTTTCGGGCTCGACGGCGGGCTGCTCGGCGTGCTGGAGGGCGGCATGCTGCTCAACGGCAGCCAAGCCATCGTCGACCGCATCAACACCGTCGTCTATCAGGAGGCGTCGCTGCCGCTGGGCAGCCAGGGCACCGCCACCCTGTTCCTCGACGACACCCGCATCGCCACCAATGTACGCCTGTTCGAGGGGGAGCGTGCGCTCGGCACGCGGGCGTCGGCGGCGGTCTACCGCCGGGTGATGGGCGAGGGCAGGGTGTGGCTGGGCTCCGCCTTCGTGGTCGACGACACCTATGTCTCAGGCTACGAGCCGCTGCTCGACACCGGGGGTCGGCGCATCGGCATGCTTTATGTCGGCTTCCTGGAAGCGCCGTTGCAGGACGCGCTGTACCGTGCCATGACCGGGCTGGTGCTGGCGTTCCTGGCGGTTTCCGCGCTCGGAACCCTGGCCGACCTGCGCTTTGCCCAGGCGATTTTCCGGCCGCTCGAACGGATGAACCGGGTCATCGCCACCATCGAGGCAGGCGACGAGACGGCGCGCGCCGGGCCGAACCGCAGCCGGGACGAACTCGGGCGGCTGTCGCGGGCCTTCGACCAGCTTCTGGACTCGCTGGCGGCCCGCCGGCTGGAGTTGCAGCGGTCAGCCGAAGATCTCGACCGCAAGGTCGCCGAGCGCACTGCCGAGCTGGAAAGCGCCAATGCCACGCTCCGGCAGGCCAGCCGCCAGCTGGTGCTGAGCGAGAAGCTGGCCGCCATCGGCCAGTTGACCGCCGGGGTCGCCCACGAGATCAACAACCCCGTCGCAGTGATCCAGGGCAACCTCGACCTGCTGGGCGAGGTGCTGGGCGATGCCGCCGCACCGGTGAAGGACGAGATCCGCCTGATCGACGAGCAGACCAGGCGCATCCAGACCATCATCGCCAAGCTGCTCCAGTTCGCCCGGCCGGGCGACTATGCCGGACAGGCGGAACCGGTCGACGTCAATGCGGTGGTCCTCGACTGCCTGCTGCTGACCCGCCACACCATGGGGCGCCGCCGCATCGCGGTGGAAACCAGCCTGACGGCGACGGTCCCGGTCGAGATCAGCCGGGGCGAGTTGCAGCAGGTGCTGGTCAACCTGATGGTCAACGCCGTCCAGGCGATGCCGGACGGCGGCACGCTGACCATCGAGACCGCCGACACGCGTTTCCCGGAGGAGGGCGAAGCGGGCGTCGTCCTGTCGGTCCATGACACCGGGCACGGCATCGCGCCCGACTGCCTCGGGCGCGTCTTCGATCCCTTCTTCACCACAAAGAAGTCCGAGGGGACGGGACTGGGCCTGTCGATCAGCTTCGCCATCGTCCAGCGCCAGGGCGGCCACATCGCCGTGGAAAGCCAGCCCGGCCTCCGCACCACCTTCACCGTGGCCCTGCGCCGGAAGGCCCGCTTCCCCGGCCGGCCCGGCGAACCGGCATCCCCATCGGTCCTGTTCGGCGACGAGTGAACCGGTCGCTCATTCCCCCTGGGCAAGGAAGGGGTTGCCGCCGATCCGCTGGAATCCCTCGTCGCCGACCAGGATGTCGAGGGCGAAGGAGGCGAGGTCGTCCGCCACCGGGTCGAGGCCGGGTGCCTTCTCCATCAGGAACAGCTTCAGATAGCCGTTGCAGGACTCGCAGGTTTCGGCCCGCGCCGGATCGTTGGACCCGCTGCCGGACTCCTCCCCCGCCTCGATGAGCCGCAGGTCGATCCGGTTGCCTTCGCCGCAGGCGACGCAGGCGCTGCGGACATGGTGCCATGCCGTATGGCAGAGGCCGCAATGGAGATAGCGCAGCCCGCCGATCTCGCTCCCGGTGTGGATCACGCCGGCAACCGGTGCGCTTCCGCAAACCGGGCAATGGCCGGCCACCGCCGAGGCGGAGATCGCATTGGCCTCCAATCCGCCGGCGTGGCGGGTCCAGGCGACCTGAAGGGCGGCGACGATGAAGGGTGCGCCGCCGATGTCCTCCCGGTTCGCCCCGCCGGTCAGCAGCCGCGCGGCCGAGGCGTTCAACGCCTCCCCGTCGCCCCACGGCAGATCCTCCAGCGCGTTCTCCGCCGTCGCCGGAAGCGTGCCGCGCAGCAGGCTGCGCAGCTGTTCGAGGTCGGGAAGCCATCCTGTCTCCGGCGAGGCCGCGCTTGGGATCACGGCCAGCTCATGCTGGGCGTCGCTCAACTGCGCCATGAAGGCCAGCCAGGAGGACAGACGGTGACCGGGGGCGAGGCTGCGAAGACGCCCGGCCCGGCGTTGAAACAGTAGGGCGGCATTCGGCAGGCGCACGGGGGACGGCGACCGGCCGGGCTCCAGTCCGGCGGCGGCCATGGCTTCGGCCATCGCTCCGCTGACGGGAGTGGATCCTTCGGTAGCAGCGGCGTGGCGGTGCTGGGACATGGGGGGCCGTTTCTCAAAAGGTTGCGCCTGCCGTCCGCTGCAATTTCCGTACAAGTCGGTTGAGCCGCCTTTCCACAACGGAAAGCACCAATCGGCCCACCTCTTATGTGGACATTCTGTCCCTCCGATCCGGACAGAATGTCCATAAACCTGCTGAAGCCATGACGGAAAACCACAGGGATTGAGGGCTTTTCCGGACTGGCACGGAACCTGCCTTGGGCGCGCCCAGAACAGCGCCAATCCGGGAGGAACCATGCAGCTCAGTCGTCGGCAATTCATGAAGGGAACGGCGGGGGGAATTGCGGCCTCCAGCGTGGCCGCGCTGGGGTTCCTGCCGTCCACCGCGCTGGCCGAGGTGCGGCAGTTCAAGCTGACCCGCGCCAAGGAGATCCGCAACACCTGTCCCTACTGTTCGGTCGGCTGCGGCCTGCTGATGTACAGCCTGGGTGACGGCGCCAAGAACGCGAAGGCGGAGATCGTCCATATCGAGGGCGATCCCGACCATCCGGTCAGCCGCGGCTCGCTCTGTCCGAAGGGCGCCGGCCTGCTGGACTTCATCCACAGCCCGAACCGCCTCAAATACCCGGAGGTGCGCGAGGCCGGCAGCAGCGAGTGGAAGCGCATCTCCTGGCATGAGGCGATCGGGCGCATCGCCCGCCACATGAAAGACGACCGCGACGCCAACATCGTCGTCAGGAACGACCATGGCGTGACAGTGAACCGCTGGGTGTCGACGGCGATGCTCACGGCCTCAGCCTCGTCGAACGAGACCGGCATCCTGACGCAGAAGTTCATGCGCTCGCTCGGCATCGTTGGCACCGACGCGCAGGCCCGCGTCTGCCATGGCCCGACCGTGTCGGCACTGGCCTCCACCTTCGGGCGCGGGGCGATGACCAACACCTGGGTCGACATCTCCAACGCCGACTTCATCCTGGTGATGGGCGGCAACCCGGCCGAGGCGCACCCCGTCGGCTTCAAATGGGCCATCGAGGCGAAGAAGAGGGGCGCCCGGATCGTCGTGGTCGATCCGCGCTTCAACCGCTCCGCCGCCGTGGCCGACGAGTATGTCCCGATCCGCGCTGGCTCCGACATCGTGTTCCTGGGCGGCGTCATCAACTGGCTGATCGCCAACGACAAAATCCAGTGGGAATACGTGAAGGCGTTCACCAACGCCTCCTACATCGTCGACGAGGGCTTCGGCTTCGAGGACGGCCTGTTCTCCGGCTTCGATCCGGCCAAGGGCCAGTACGACCGCAAGAGCTGGAACTACGAGTTCGACGAGGCGGGCAACGCCCGCACCGACCCGACGCTCCAGCATCCGCGCTGCGTGTGGAACCTGATGAAGGCCCATTACGCGCGCTACACGCCCGAGGTCGTAGCCGACTTGACCGGCAGCCCGAAGGACGGCTTCCTGACGGTCTGCCGCTATCTGGGCGAAACCTCGGCGCGGAACAAGGTCGGCACGATCCTCTATGCGCTCGGCTGGACCCAGCACACGGTCGGCGCCCAGAACATCCGCACCATGGCGATGATCCAGCTGCTGCTGGGCAACATCGGCATGCCCGGCGGCGGCGTGAACGCGCTGCGCGGCCACTCCAACATCCAGGGCCTGTCCGACCTCGGCCTGCTGTCCACCAGCCTGCCCGGTTATCTGACGCTGCCGAACGAGAAGGCACACCCGACGCTCGCCGACTACCTCGCCAGGACGACGCCCAAGGCGCAGCAGCCCGGCCAGCTCAATTTCTGGAGCAACACGCCGAAATTCTTCGTCAGCCTGATGAAATGGTTCTGGGGCGACAACGCCACCCGGGACAATGACTGGGGCTACGACTGGATCCCCAAGTGGGACAAGATGTACGACGTGCTGCAGGTCATGGACCTGATGCACAACGGCAAGGTCAACGGGCTGATCGTCCAGGGCTTCAACCCGCTAACCTCCTTCCCCGACGCGCGCAAGACCGCCGCCTGCTTCTCGAAGCTGAAATACATGGTGGTGATAGACCCGATCGCCACGGAGACGGCGTCCTTCTGGCGCAATCACGGCGAGATCAACGACGTCGACACCGCGGCCATCAAGACCGAGGTGTTCCGCCTGCCGTCGACCTGCTTCGCCGAGGAGGACGGCGCCATCGTCAATTCGGCGCGCTGGCTGCAATGGCACTACAAGGGCGCCAACCCGCCGGGCGAGGCCAAGACCGACCAGGAGATCATCGCCGAACTGTTCGTCGCGCTGCGCGACCTCTACCGCCGGGATGGCGGCAAGGCGCCGGAACCGATCCTCAATCTCTCCTGGCCCTACCGGAACCCGCTGGAACCGACGCCGGAGGAGTTGGCAAAGGAACTGAACGGCCGGGCGCTGGCCGACATCCCCGACCCGAAGGATCCGACGAAGGTCCTGGCCCGCAAGGGCGAGCAACTTCCAGGCTTCGCGCTTATGCAGGATGACGGCTCGACGATGTCGGCCTGCTGGATCTTCGCCGGCTGCTGGACCCAGGCGGGCAACCAGATGGCGCGGCGCGACAACTCCGATTCCGGTCTCGGCAACACGCCGGGCTGGGCATGGGCTTGGCCGGCCAACCGCCGCATCATCTACAACCGCGCCTCCTGCGACCCGTCGGGCAAGCCCTGGGACCCGAAGCGCACGCTGATCGCCTGGACCGGCGAGCGCTGGGCTGGTGCCGACGTGCCGGACTTCAAGATCGACGCGGCACCCTCCAGCGGCATGAACCCCTTCATCATGAATCCGGAGGGCGTCGGCCGCCTGTTCGCCACCGACAAGCTGGTGGACGGCCCGTTCCCCGAGCATTACGAGCCGATGGAAAGCCCGCTCGGCACCAACCCGCTCCATCCGAAGGTGGTCACCAGCCCGGCGGTGCGCATCTTCCCCGCCGACAAGGCGCGGCTCGGCACCCATGACCAGTTCCCCTATGTCGGCACCACCTACCGCCTGACCGAGCATTTCCAGTTCTGGACCAAGAGCGTGGCGCTGAACGCCATCGCCCAGCCCGAACAGTTCGTCGAGATCGGCGAGACGCTGGCCGCCGAGAAGGGCATCCGCACCGGCGACACCGTGAAGGTCAGCTCCCGGCGCGGCTTCATCAAGGCGAAGGCGGTGGTGACCAAGCGCGTCAAGGCGCTGACGGTCAGCGGCAAGACGATCCATCAGGTCGGCATCCCGCTGCACTGGGGATGGGAGACGGTGGCGCGCAAGGGCTACCTGTCCAACACCCTGCCGCCTGCCGTCGGCGACTGCAACACCCAGACGCCGGAATACAAGGCGTTCCTCGTGAACGTCGAGAAGATCGTGGGAGCGTAACGCCATGACCTCGTCATCCCTGGACATCCAGCGCCGCTCGGCCAGCCCGACGGCGGCGGCCGAGGCCCGGAACCCGGCCGAGATCGCCCAGCTCATCGACGTGTCGGTCTGCATCGGCTGCAAGGCCTGTCAGGTCGCCTGTTCCGAATGGAACGAACTGCGCGCCGATGTCGGCACCTGCGTCGGCGTCTACGACAACCCGACCGACCTGTCGTCGCAGGCCTGGACCGTCATGCGCTTCGCCGAGGTGGAGGAGAACGGCAAGCTGGAATGGCTGATACGCAAGGACGGCTGCATGCATTGCGCCGAACCCGGCTGCCTCAAGGCCTGCCCGTCGCCGGGCGCCATCGTCCAGCACAAGAACGGCATCGTCGACTACAACCAGGATCACTGCATCGGCTGCGGCTATTGCGTGTCCGGCTGCCCGTTCAACGTGCCGCGCCTCAGCCCGAAGGACGGCAAGGCGTACAAGTGCAACATGTGCTCCGACCGCGTCGCGGTCGGGCTGGAGCCGGCCTGCGTCAAGACCTGTCCGACCGGCGCCATCCAGTTCGGCTCGAAGGAGGACATGAAGGAGGTCGCGGCCACCCGCATCGCCGATCTCCAGAGCCGCGGTTTCCAACATGCCGGCCTCTATGACCCGCCGGGCGTCGGCGGCACGCACACGATGTATGTGCTGCACCATGCCGACAAGCCGGAACAGTATTCCGGCCTGCCCAACGATCCGTCGATCAGCACGGCGGTCGGCCTGTGGAAGGGTGCCCTGAAACCGCTGGCGACGGTCGGCATCGCCGCCGCCGGCCTGTTCGGCTTCTTCCACTATATCACGGTCGGTCCCAACCGGGCCGATGACGACGCCCACCAGGACGCCAACGACGACGCGAAGGTAGACACCCGCGAGGAGGACCGGTCATGACGGAAAAGGCTGAAAATCTGGCCGCGCAAAATCCGGCGGCGCAAAATTCGGTGAAGGAAAAGCTGATCCAGCGCTACAGCGCCGCCGAGCGGATCAATCACTGGGTCGTCGCGGTCTGCTTCGTGCTGCTGGCGATCTCCGGTCTTGCCTTCTTCTACCCGGCCTTCTTCTGGCTGACCGGCGTGTTCGGCACGCCGGAACTGGCGCGCATCGTCCATCCCTTCGTCGGGGTGGTCATGTTCGTCGCCTTCGCCCGGCAGTTCTTCCGCTACTGGCACCACAACCTGCTGAACCGCGAGGACATCCGGTGGATGGTCGCGGTGAGGGAGGTCATGAAGGGCAACGAGGTCGGCGACATCGGCCGCTACAATGGCGGCCAGAAGGCGATGTTCTGGGTGATGGTCCTGTGCATGGCAGCATTGCTGGGTTCGGGCGTGATCGCGTGGCGGCCTTATTTCGCCGCCTCCTTCCCGATCCCGGTCATCCGCATCGCCCTGCTGGTCCATGCGACGAGTGCCGTGGTGCTGATCTCCTCGATCATCGTGCATGTCTATGCAGCGCTTTGGGTTCAGGGCACGATCCGCGCGATAGTCGAAGGCGTTGTTACCCATGGCTGGGCCAAGAAGCACCATCCGCGCTGGTATCGCGAGACCACCGGCAGGAAGGTCTGAGCCCGAGGAGACTGACATGCCGCTCGACATGCTGACCGATCCTTCGGACGGAGCCGCCTTTCCAACCGTCCACCGCACCGCCGTCCTGCGGCTGGAGCGGGGGCGGGCCGAGGCCTGCGACGACCTTGTGATCGAGGAGGTTCCGGTCGCGCTGGTCTATAACCGCATTTCCCATGCGGTGATGCTGGCCTCTCCGGAGAATCTGGACGATCTGGGGCTGGGCTTCAGCCTGTCGGAGGGCATTCTGGCCGGTCCGGACGAGCTGTTCGACATCGCCGTCAGGGAAGGCTGCGATGGGCTGGAGGTTCACATGGACATCCCGCTGGAACGCTTCATGGCCCTGAAGGACCGCCGCCGCAGCATGACCGCGCGCACCGGCTGCGGCCTGTGCGGGGTGGAGAAGCTGGAGGCGGTGGCAAGGGTCAAGGACAGGGTGGTTCGCGGCAAACCCGTGCCGGTCGTCGCGGTGAGCCGTGCGCTTGCCGACTTTGCCGAGCACCAGCGTCTGCACCGCCTGACTGGCGCGGTCCATGGCGTCGCCTGGGTTGATCGGGTGGGTACCATCACGGCGATCCGTGAGGACGTCGGCCGGCACAATGCGCTCGACAAGCTGATCGGCTGGATGGCCCGCACGGGAATCGATGCCACCGACGGCTTCATCCTGACCTCCAGCCGGGCCAGCTTCGAAATGGTCCAGAAGGCGGCGGTTGCCGGCATCGGCTGCCTCGTCGCCATCTCCGCTCCGACCGCGCTTGCGGTGCGGCTGGCGGAGGGGTGCGGTTTGACGTTGGCAGGCTTCGCGCGTGACGAGCGCATCGTGGTCTACAGCCATCCCGGCCATTTCATCGTTTGAAGGCCAGGGATCTCGATTGCCCGTTCTTGCAATCGGCAAAACCGAACGCCCCGGTTCGATGGAACCGGGGCGTTCGCATGTTCGGTTTGGTCAGAAAAAGCCGGGACGCGGCCGATGCCGTCAGCAGCGACCCGACGACGTCGGCGACTCCTGCTGCCGCAGCGTCCGCGATGTGAGCAGCCTGCGCGGGATATGGCGAGCCAGCCCAAGGGCGATGCCGGTGCCGTGCAGCGTCGCGGTGGACAGAACGAAGCCCAGTCCGTAGAGGAGCGGCTCTGCGGTCTGCGGCATCTCGGTGCCGTGGGCATGGCCATGCAGGACGGCGAAGGCGCCGACCAGGATCGCGGCGGCGGCGACCGGCACCCGCCTGTTCAGCAGCACCAGCAGCCCGAGCACCGCCACGGAAGCGGCGATCCCGGCCTCCACCGCCGGCAGTTCGATCCCGGCCATCCCGAGCGCGGCACCACCGGACAGCATGGCGATGAAGGCAGCCGGCAGCATCCAGATGGCTCGGCCACCGTTCTGCGCCGCCCAGATACCGACCGCCACCATGGTCAGCAGATGATCGATGCCGGTCAGCGGGTGGAGCACCCCCTGAAGGAACATCGCTTCGCCGGCATGGCCGGTGTGGGCAGCGGCCGGCAGAGCCAGCGTCGCCGCCAGAACGCCGGCGAGGCCGGCGGAAAGCAACCTGTTCATCGAACGATCTCCTAAGGGGTTCGGCCGGCCACGTCGCCCGTGTCAGGCGAGCAGGGAGGCCTTCAGGTGCCCTCTCCCGGCCTCTGCCTCGTCGACCTGGCGAAGCAGGTCGAGGGTGACCCGCGCGTCGGCTTCGTCGACGCGGGAAAGCGCGAAGCCGAGATGGACCAGGACCCATTGGCCGATCTGACCTGTCATGTCGTCGCCCGGTTCGGCGATGCAGGAGAGATTGACTTCCCGCTTTTCGCCCAGGATGTCGGCGACGGCGAGCATCCGTCCGGCATCCGCGATGGCGATGATTCTGGCCGGTACTCCCAGGCACATGGTCGGGCTCCTTCTCGTGCCGTCATGCCACTTCCAATTCGACCAGCGTCAGGTCGTCGCCGCCGCGGGGGGACAGGCGCAGGCCGCCGCAGATCGGGCAGGGGGAGAGACGCGTCGGAACCTCTCTCTCGCTGGAGCAGTCTTCACACCAGACCAAACCGGGCGGCTGTTGAATGTCCACCGTCGCTCCCTCGGCCAACGTATCGCGCCTGACCACATCGAAGGCGAAGCGAAGGGCCTCCGGATCGACGCAGGCGAACCGCCCCACCGCCAACCGGATCCGCGTGACCCGCTGGAAGGCGTGGCGCTGCGATTCCTCCCGCAGCAAGTCGATCAGGCGTTCGCACAATGAGAGTTCATGCATCGTCCTTCTCCACGATGGGAGCCGGAAGTCCCGAGCGGCAAAAAAGCATCGGTTCAAGAGACCTGCAAGGCATATCACCGACACTTGACCGCTGCAAATTATAAATAGGGAAAACACGAGTTTTCTTAAATCAAGACTGATCAATAACAAATTTCTATGGTGCGATAATCAATATTTATTCAAAGATGATCAGCGAATATTGACGGTGAGCCGGAATGCCGCATGTCGTTCTGCGGCGGCTTGGCGCAGAATCGGGCAGCGGGTGCTTGGCTGACCTCGCCGCCGGATTCGATGCTCCAGGACCGGCCGCGCCAATGGTAGACCGTAACGGACCGTCCAGCCGGTGCCCACACCCCATCTCCCACAAACTCGCCACAGCCAGGGTTCGGGCCATATCATGGAACATGCAACCGCCTGTAGCGCCCCGCAGCCCGCCGCACTTTCCCTGGCTCACCCGCTTTCCCATCGCGGAGTCCGGCATGTGCAGGCGATGATCCGCACGGAGTCCGGCTTCGACCGACGGGAAGAGAAGATCGTCGACGAGGTGCCGGTCGGGCTGGTCTATGCCGACGATCTCTTCGCCGTCATGCTGGCGACGCCCACCGACCTGGAGGATTTCGCCACCGGCTTTTCCCTCAGCGAGGGGATCGTCGGCAGCGCCGGCGAATTGGCCGTCACCGCCATCGATGAGCTGACGGACGGTGTCCGCATCCGCATGCAGTTGCCGGTGGAGCGGCTGGCTGCCCTGCTCAAACGCAAGCGCAACCTGATGGGTGGGTCCGGCTGCGGCCGTTGCGGCACCGACAGTTTCGCCGAAACCCTGAGACCGCTTGATCCGGTCCGCTCCGCCGCCCGCATCGAACCGGACGCGATCATCCGTGCCATGGCGGCATTGCCGTCGGGGCAGAGCCTGAACCGGGAGACTGGGGCCGTCCATGCCGCCGGCTTTGCCCGCCCCGATGGCGAGCTGGTGGCGGTGCGCGAGGATGTCGGCCGGCACAACGCGCTCGACAAGCTGATCGGCGCGCTCGCCCGCGCCCGGATCGACACGACCGGCGGCTTCATCGTGGTGTCGAGCCGCTGCTCCTTCGAGATGGTTCACAAGACCGCCGCCGCCGGCATTCCGCTGATCGCCGCCATCTCCGCCCCGACCTCGCTGTGCGTGGGCTTCGCCGAAACGGTTGGGGTGGGCGTCGTCGCCTTCGTGCGGCAAGGCCGCCTCACCGTCTACGCCGTCCCGTCACGGGTCGCGATGCCTGTCTGATCGGGGGGCGGAAAAGCCCGCGGGCCGGTTCATCGCCGGCCCGCGGGCTTTTCATTTGCATGCGCGGTCTTTTCAGCGTGTCGCCGCCGGCTGCCCCATCGACGGCAGCGGCTTTTGCGACGGCAGCGGGGTCAGGCCACCGAGGCCCTTGCGGTAGATCAGCCAATAAATGCCGCCGACGAACACCGATCCGCCGACGATGTTGCCCAGCGTAGCGAACAGCAGGTTGTGCAGGATGCCGCCCGCCGTGATCGCCGACATGTCCAGCCCGGCCGGCACATGGCCCGTCACCTTCAGCAGATAGGCCAGCGGCAGGAAATAGAGGTTGGCGATGCAGTGTTCGAACCCGGCGGCGACGAAGGCGGCGACCGGCAGGGTCAGCGCCACGATCTTGTCCGTCACCGTCCGGCCGGCATAGGCGAGCCAGACGGCGAGGCAGACCAGCAGGTTGCACAGGATGCCCTTGAAGAAGATCGTCACAGCGTCGGGCGCGATCTTGCCGATGGCGAGCTTCAGAACGGCGGCGCCGACCGCACCGTTGTTCATCTCGGTGTGGTGCGACAGATAGATCAGGAAGACGAGGCCCATCGCCCCGACCGCGTTGCCGATCCAGATGGTCGCCCAGTTGCGCAACACCTGCGCCGTGCTGATCTGGCCGTTGGCCCGCGCCATCACGATCAGGCAGTTGCCGGTGAACAGCTCCGCCCCGCCGACCATGACGATGGCGAGGCCGAGCGAGAAGACCAGCCCGCCCAATATCCGCTGGACGGCGAAGCTCAGCGCCGGATCGGCCAGCACGATGACGAAGAACATGCCGCCCAACCCGATGCCGCCGCCGGCGACGACCGCCAGCATGAAGCTGGGCAGGAAAGGCATCGTCGCCTTCTTCACCCCCAGCTTTTCGACCTTGTCCTGGATCTCGGCGGGCGAATAGGCGTCCATGCCGAGGACCGGCGTGTCTTTCGATGCAGGATCCGCCATGGCGAAATTCCTCCACTTGTCTTGAGTTGCCTTGAGGTCCGGATCAGCCCACCGTCTCGTAGCCCTCGAATCCCTCGCCGCGGACCAGCCGGTCGTGTACGGCCTCCACGGAATTGCGGATGGTGGGTGTGACAGGCGCGAAGAAGCTAGTGTCCTGCGGCTGGATGCCGAGGAACAGGATTTCCGGCACGGTTTCCCGCAGGCTGTCGATCAGGAAGTTCAGCGGGATGGCGTGGGTGGTGACCATGAACTGCTCAGCGACGCTGTCCTGCCCGATCAGGCGGACTTCGCCGGGCGGCAGTTCCATGTCGGCGGCATCGACGATCAGCACCCGCTGCGGCGCCAGCTTGCGGATGTGGTGGGTGTGGTTCTCCGGGACATCCTCGCCGTCCACCACGGTCCAGCCGGGGGCCGGCTGCTCGTCGAGCAACTGCGCCAGCAGCGGGCCGGCGCCGTCGTCGCCGCGCAGGACATTCCCAACCGTGAATACGACATCGGTCATGACAGCCGTCTCCCCATCAGATAGATCGCGGGCTCACGCCGGATGGCGTCCAGCGCGGTGCGCAGCCGGTCGAGCCAGGCCGCCACGTCGGGCGGGGCGGTGGGCAGCACCGCTTCGACGGCCGCCATCAGCAGCCGGACGTGGGTGCTGTCCACCGTGATCTCGCCAAAGCGCAGCAGGCCCGACAGCTTGCGGTGCGCCTCCTCATTGTCCTTCAGCGCGTCGAGAACGCGGTCGAACACCGCGGTGGTGCAGCGGAAGGCCGGCTTGAAGCAGTCGAACACGCCGATGTGATGCCCGATGGCCAGCGAATAATAGACCACCTGCCGGGCAGCCTCCGGGATGTCCTCCTTGCGTTCCAGCACCTTGGCGTTCAGTTGGTAGAAGACGACCTCCGGCGCCACGCCCCGGCCGGCGCGCAGGCCGGGAATGGAGCCGGGATCGGCTTGTGCGGGCGTGTTCATGGCGCTTCTCCCCGGGGCGCTTCTCCCCGAATGGCCCGCTGCACCACGTCGGCCAGCCGGGCGATGATCTCGGCGCGGCGCGGATCGCGTTCCTCGCCGATGGCCTCCAGCATCCGCTCGGACAGGCTGAAGGATCCCGGCGTGTGCGCGTGCCCCTCCAGCAGGGCCATGAACTCCTCGGCGATGTCGCGGCCCTGGCGGTAGCCGGCCATCCGCCGTGCCTCGCGTTCCAGCCGGACCCGCAAGGCATAGGGGATGTCGGGATGGGGCAGGGCGGCGGTCTCGCCGGCGGCCTCGACATGGGTCTCGGTCTTCAGCTTCTGCTCCAGCAGACCGAGCGCCACGGCAAAGCCGTGGATGGTGGCGGCCGGCGTCGGCGGACAGCCGGGGATGTAGACATCCACCGGCACGATGTTGTCGGTGCCGCCCCAGACGCAGTAGAGATCATGGAAGATGCCGCCGGTGCAGCCGCAGGCGCCGTAGGACACCACGATCTTCGGATCGGGCGCCGCCTCGTAGGCGCGCAGCGCCGGCATCCGCATGGAGCGGGTGACGGCGCCGGTGAACAGCAGGATGTCGGCATGGCGGGGCGAGGCCACCACCTTGATGCCGAAACGCTCGGCGTCGAACACCGGGGTGATGGACGAGAAGATCTCGATCTCGCAGCCATTGCAGCCGCCGCAATCGACGCGATAGACGTAAGCCGAGCGCTGGATGTTCTTCAGCAGCGCCTTCTTCATCGTGGCGATCTGCTCGCTGGTGGAGACCGGCGACATCTCCGCCACCAGGGTCTTGGGGTCTACGGGGACGTTCATGGCGTGGTCTCCAGTTCCTTGGCCGGCTTTCCGGTTTTCGAGAGGCCGGCTTCCATCTGGCGGGCGATTCCCATGCCGGCGATGTGGTGGACATCCTGGGCGCGCTTGCAGGCCGGGCAGGTCGCGGCGGTCAGGCGCAGCCGGTCCGCCTCCTCCGCACTGCGGGCCGACTGGCTCAGCAGGCGGGCGACGTAATCGACCTCCTTGGCCGGGGCGAAGGGCTTGCCGCAGCAGGCGCAGTCGGCCAGCGTGAAGACGGCCTTGCGCGTCAGGTCGGCCTTGCTGCCGACCGCCAGTTCGAAATCGTCGGACAGGCGGATGGCGCTGGTCGGGCAGGATTCCTCGCAGCGGCCGCAGAAGACGCAGCGCCCGTAATTGATCGACCAGGTGCGGCTGCCGGCGGCGGTGTCGGTCTCCATCTGGATGGCATTGGCCGGACAGGCGACGGTGCAGGCCGCGCAGGCGATGCAGTCCTCCGCCTTGTGTTCCGGCTTGCCGCGGAAGTCCTTGCAGACCGGCATCGGGGCGAAGGGGTATTTGACCGTCGCCTCGCCCGTGCGGAAGATTTCCTTGAGTAGCTTGAGCATATCCGCCCCCCGTCACTTCAGCGGTGAATCCGTGCGTTCGCGGCAGTAGCGCTCCATCTCCTTGTAGGCGATGGTCTTGGAGCGCTTCTTGCGCACGTCCACCACGGTCACGCGGTCGGTGCAGGAATAGCAGGGGTCGATGCTGCCCACGATCAGCGGGGCGTCCGACACCGTATTGCCGCGCAGCATGTAGCGCAGCACCGGCCAGTTGTTGTAGGTCGAGGCGCGGCAGCGCCAGCGGTAGAGCTTCTGGTTGTCGCCGGTCATCGACCAGTGGATGTCCTCGCCGCGCGGCGCCTCGGTGAAGCCCAGCGCGAACTTGTGCGGGACATAGGTGAAATCCTCATTCAGCACCGGGCCGGAGGGCGCCTTGTCCAGCAGCTGTTCAATGATCCACAGGCTGTCGAAGAACTCGGCCACCCGCACCAGCGTGCGGGACAGCACGTCGCAGCCCTGTTCGACATGGACCGGCATGTCGAGCAGCTTGTAGCCGGCGAAGGCATGGTCGGCGCGGGTGTCGCGGCGGTGGCCGCTGCCGCGCACCACCGGCCCGACCGGGCTGTAGTCGCGGGCGATCTGCGGGTCGAGCCGGCCGACGCCCTTGACGCGGCCGCTGACGTTGGCGGTGGACAGCAACACGTCGACCAGCCGGGTCACGTCGTCGCGCAGCTCGGCGACCAGTTCGCGGGTCTTTGCCTGCTGGTCGCCCAGGATGTCGCGGCGCACGCCGCCGATCAGGTTCAGAGCGTAGGTCTTGCGCGCGCCGGTCAGCAGTTCGGCCAGCGTCATCGCCTTCTCGCGCACGCGGAAGAACTGCATGAAGCCGGTGTCGAAGCCGATGAAATGGCAGACGAGGCCGAGGTTGAGCAGATGGCTGTGCATCCGCTCCGTCTCCAGCAGGATGGAGCGGATGGCCTGGGCCCGCGGCGGCACCTTGATGCCCAGCGCATTCTCCACCGAACTGGCATAGGCGACGCTGTGGGCGTAGCCGCAGATGCCGCAGACGCGGTCGGCCAGGAAGGTGACGTCATTGTAGCCCATCCGCGTCTCGGCCACCTTCTCCATGCCGCGGTGGACGTAGAACATGCGGTAATCGGCGTCGATGATGTCCTCGCCGTCGACGAACAGGCGGAAATGGCCGGGCTCGTCCGACGTGATGTGCAGCGGCCCCAGCGGGACGACGCGGGTCTCCTGCTTGGCCTCGTTGATGAACTGGTAGGTCTCGTCGTCGCTGGTCGGCGCCGGGCGCAGCCGGTAGTCCATCGAATCCTTGCGCAGCGGATACAGCTCGTCCGGCCAGTCGTCGGGCAGGACGAGGCGGCGTTCGTCCGGCAGCCCGACCGGGCGCAGGCCGAACATGTCGCGCACCTCGCGCTCGCCCCAGACGCAGGCGGGCACCCGCGGGGTGACGGACGGGTATTCCAGCGTGTCGGCCGGCACCTCGCAGCGCACCACCACATGGCACTTGTCGCCGCCCTCCATGGACAGGACATAGTAGACGGCGTAGCCGCCGTTCAGCGGCCGTTCGTCGTTGCCGACGACCACCGACAGCCAGCCATTGTGGTCGTAATAGAGGCTGGCGACGACGTCGGGCAGCGAGACGGGCTTGACCGTGATGGTGACCTGGGACTCGGTCTGCCAGGATTCATCGAGGATCGCATGGGGCAGGCTCTCGCGCAGGGAGGCGATATAGCCGCTCCCGACCCGTTCCGGAGTGAGGATGTTCATTTTGAGATCTCCGTCTGCGAGAGGCTGCCGGTCACCAGCTGTCCGCCGGCGCGGGCCGTGTCGTATGTCTGCCCGTCGTATTTTTGCCAGGGGGCGGCCACCACCGGGCGGCTGTCGCCGTTCATCACCACTGCGGTCGCCTGCTGCACCAGAGTGGACAGCGGCTGCGGCACGGCGAAGCCCAGCGTCAGCACCAGCACCGCCAGCACGCCCAACGGGGCGAGCGCCTTCCAGCCGACATCACCCTTGGCCATCGTCTCCGGGCTCTTGCCCAGCACGCTGTCGGCGACGATCTTCACCAGACCGGCGATGGTGATGCACAGGAACAGCGCGCACAGCGCCATGATCCAGCCATAGCCTTCGTTCAGCCCGGCCATGAAGACCATGAATTCGCTGACGAAGATGTTGAAGGGCGGGAAGCCGGCCAGTGCCAGGGCGCAGCCCATCATCAACAGGCCGGTGGCGGGCGCCACCCGCAGCACGCCCTTCACCGCCCGCAGGTCGCGGGTGCCGTATTTCATCAGGACGTTGCCGGCGCTGCAGAAGAACAGGGCCTTGGTGACGCTGTGGTTGATCGCGTGCAGCAGGGCGGCGGCGATGCCGAGCGGCCCGCCGACGCCGAGCGCCACCACGATCAGTCCGACATTCTCGATGCTGGAATAGGCCAGCTTGCGCTTCAGATCCTGCTGCACGAAGAACAGCAGCGACGACACACCGACCGACAGCAGGCCCAGCGTCAGCAGCAGCATCTGCGGGAAGCCGGTGCCGACCGTGCCGACGGTGATGACGTAGAAACGGATGACGATCAGCAGCGCGCATTTCAGCAGCACGCCCGACAGCAGGCCGGACACCGGACTCGGCGCCTCGGAGTGGGCGTCGGGCAGCCAGGCATGCATCGGGAAGATGCCGGCCTTGGTGCCGAAGCCGATCAGGGCGAAAACGAAGGCCAGCTTGACCAGCATCGGGTCCAGCTCGGCGGCATGGCCGACCAGGGCCGTCCACAGCACCGCCTGGTGCGGGTCGGCCAGCACGTCGGCGGCGTTGGAGAAGACCAGCACCGTGCCGTAGAGGCCGAAGGCGACGCCGACCGTGCAGATGATGACGTATTTCCAGGCGGCCTCCAGCGAGGATTTCTGCCCGTAGAGCCCAACCAGGAAGGCGGATCCAAGCGTCGTCGCCTCGATGGCCGCCCACATCATGATGATGTTGTTGGCGGTGACCGCCAGCAGCATGGTGAACAGGAACAGGCTGAAGAAGCCGTAGTAGATGCGGACCTTGCCGGCGCCGATGGCGCCGGACTCCAGATCGTGGCGGATGTAGGCGATCGAATAGAGGCCGGTCATCAGCCCGACCACGCCGATCAGCATCATGAAGACGGCGCCGAGCGCGTCGACGAACAGCCAGTCGCCGAAGGCGGAGATGGCGCCGCTCGACAGCACCTGGATCAGCGCCGCGATGCTCAGCAGGAAGACATAGCCGATGGAGCCCAGATGGATGCGCTCCAGCAGCGTCACGCTGCCCTTGTCGGTCGCGAAGGCTTCTGGCAGAGAGTCCCGGAACCAGGGCAGGGTCAGCAGGAACAGCGCCACCGCCAGCGGACCGATCAGCAGAAGTGGGGGAAGGATCGAGGGTACCATGGCGGTCATCCCTTCAGGCTCGTGAGCTGGCGCGCGTCGAGCGTGTGCAGCGTGTCGAAGATCCGCGATCCCAGCGCCGCCATCACCACCACCGCGAAGATGGCGTCGGTGGCGATGCCGATCTCCACCAGCTCCGGCGCGTTGGGGGCCAGCAGGGCCAGGGTCAGGTGCGACCCGTTCTCCATCAGGCAATAGCCGAACACCTGTTTCAGGATGTTCCGCTGCGCCACGATGCAGGCGAGGCCGATGAAGAACAGGGCGAGCGACACCGCCAGCGCCGGCTTGATGGCGTCGGCCGCCGGCAGCGTCACCTTGGACGCCACGACGAAGCAGAGGATGAGGGCGACCGCAGCGCCGACGATGGACAGCGCCGTCGGCATCACCGCACCGGTGCCGATGGCGGGATCGCTCAGCCGGCGGAAGGCGCGATACATGATGGCCGGGACCAGGATCACCTTGGTCAGCAGCGCGGTGAAGGACCAGAGATACAGCTCGCCTGATCCGGTGGCCCCCGCCAGCGCCACGAACAGCATCACCAGGATGAAGCTCTGCAGTGCGTAGAAGCGGGCGGAGTTGGCCGGATTGCTGGCGAGCGTGACCAGAAGGGAGCTGACGATCAGCAGGCCCGACAGGCCGTTGACGATGAGAAATCCGTTCATGACCGTTCCCTCCCTCAACCGAGCCACGAGGCGGCGATGGAGCTTGAGACCACCGTCATCGCCACCAGGGCCACCAGCACGAACTTCATGCCGGCCGGTAGCGGCGCCGCCGCGGCCATGGTGGTGGACGGCTTGCCGGGCACCGAATGGCCCAGCCATTTCAGGAACCAGGCAAAGGAGCCGACCGATTCCGCCAGTGCTATAACGACCAGCAGCATCAGCGCCCAGTGATGGGCCCCGACCTCGAACCCGCCGGCGAAGATGGCGAACTTGCTGAAGAAGCCGTTGAAGGGCGGCACGCCGGTGATCGCGAGCGCGGCGCAGACGAAGGCGACGCCCAGCAGCGGCGATTTGGTGACGATGCCGCGCAGCGACGGCAGCAGCCGGGTGCCGGCGGTGTAGCTCAGCGCGCCAGCGACCAGGAAGAACAGCGTCTTGGCGAAGGCGTGGTTGAAGATGTGGGCGATGGCGCCCTTGAAGGCGAGGTCGGAGCCGAAGACCGACAGAGACAGCGCCAGCAGGATGTAGGCCAGCTGCGTGATGGTCGAATAGGCCAGCAGGCGCTTCAGGTCGACCTGCGGCAGATACATGAAGAAGCCGTAGACCAGCGTCAGCACCGCCATGATCGAGCCGACCCAGCCGACGATCTCCGGCGCGCCGCCGGCCGACATCAGCCCGCGGGCGAAGATGTAGACGCCGACCTTCACCATCGAGGCCGCGTGCAGGTAGGCGCTGACCGGGGTCGGGGCCTCCATGGCGTCGGGCAGCCACATGTGGAAGGGCAGCTGGGCCGACTTGCCCCAGGCGGCGACCAGGATCGCCAGCAGCACGACCGCCTTCATTCCCGGCGACAGGTCGGTGATGGCGGTCAGCGAGAAGGTGCCGGTCGACAGGAACAGCAACGCCGCCGCGACATAGAGGCCGAGCGAGGCGACATGGGTGACCAGCAGCGCCTTCGCCGCCGAGCGCAACGCCTTGGGCAATTCGTAATAGCCGATCAATGCCCAGGAGCAGGCGCCGGTCAGCTCGAAGAAGGCGAGCTGGCCGACCACTGTGGAGCTGAACACCAACCCGGTCATGGCGCCGATGAACACCAGCAGGAAGGCGTAGAAGCGCCGCCGGCCGATGTCGGGATGCTCGCGGTTGCCGGCATTCAGATAGGCGGCGGAATAGATCGCCACCAGGAGGCCGATGGAGATCACCGCCAGCGCGATCAGCACGCTGACGCTGTCCACCACCAGCCCGAGGATCGAGACCGATCCGAAGGAGATCAGCTCGAAGGTGCCGCCGACCTTGCCGTCGCCGAGCAGCGACATCGCGAGGATGGCGATCACCGCGACGGTGGCCGCGGCGAAGCCCTGGCACAGCCATTTGGCCGATGCCCGTTCCGATGCCGCGATGGCCGCCGCACCGCCGAAGGGGACGAGGATGGCGGCCAGCGCCAACAGTCCGAGCGGTTCCGTGGGAAGTGTTATCATGATGCTGCCCCTCGCCGGCTCACAGGCCGACCAGATAGAAGACGAAGGCGAGCGAGGCGGCGCCGACCCCGACCCAACTGTGCTGGGGGGTCAGGCGGAAGCGGACGCGCGCGACGCTGTTCTCGACCACGCCGACGGCGGCGAAGATCAGGACCAGCTTGATGGCGAAGGCGACCAGCCCGAACAGCAGCCCGAAGACCGTCATTTCGGGCGCGCTGCCGAAGGGCAGGAAGACGCCGACGAACCAGGCGACGACGACCGTCTGCTTCAGCGCCATCGCCCATTTGATCAGTGCCAGCGAGGGGCCGGAATATTCGGTCAGCGGGCCTTCCTGAAGTTCCTGTTCGGCCTCCGCCATGTCGTAGGGCAGCTTGCCCAGTTCGATGTAGATGGCGTAGGCGAAGGACAGGGCGGCGATCACCGTCGCGGTCGCCGACCGCACATGGCCGTCGGCGATGGCACTGCCGATGGCGCCGAGGTTGGTCGAGCCGGCCAGCAGCGCCGCCACGAACAGCGACAGCAGCATCACCGGTTCCACCAGCACGCCCATGGTCAGCTCGCGGCTGCCGCCGATGCCGGAGAAGGAGCTGCCGCTGTCGATGCCGGACAGCGAGAAGAAGAAGCGGGCGAGCGCGAACAGATAGATGACCGTGATCAGGTCGCCGATTGGCGCCACCGGCGTGAAGCGGGTCAGCATCGGGATGCCCGTGGCGATGACCAGCACCGTTGTCAGCATCACCGCCGGCATCGATCGGAAGGCGAAGCCGCTGTTCGGCGGGGTCAAATCCTGGCGGGTCAGCAGCTTGGCGATGTCGCGATAGTCCTGCAGCAGGCCCGGCCCGTGTCGGGTGTGCAGTTTTGCCCGGACCATGCGCGACAGGCCGGAAAACAGCGGGGCCACGGCGAGCAGGAGGAGCGCCTGGAGCAGTCCCAGGATCAGGTGTGAGAAGGTCAGCATGGCGTCCTCCCGTCAGACGGCCAGCGCCAGCAGCGCGATCAGCGCCGCGACGATGTAGAGGCAGTAGATGCGGAAATCGCCGGCCTGGATGATCTGCAGCCACTTGCCGCTGGCATCGACCGCACCGGCGATCGGGGCGATGACGCTGCGGTCGGCCAGCGGTTCGGTGCGCCGCGCCAGCGTGACCACCCGCTCGAAGCCGTGGGCGACGCCGGTCCAGCGTCCGGCAATCGCTTGGCGCATGCTGTAGAGCGGGGCGAAGAACATGCGGATCGGCTGGGCGAAGCCGCCGGCGCTGGCGGACATGTGCTGGTCCGGCAGATAGCCGGCCGCCCAGGGGGCCGCCACCTTGCGGTCGCCGCCACGCTTGGCGGCGAAGGCCGCTTTCAGCGCGATGGGCAGGAAGGCCATGGCGATCAGCAGGATGGCGATCAGCGGGGTGGAGAGCGTCGCCTGCTGGGCATCGCCCGGCAGCAGGGTGGCGCCGACCGCCAGCGTGACCGGAGCGGTGCCGATGGTCGCCGCCGCGATGCGGCCCATCACCGGCGCCACCAGCGGAGCCAGCAGGCCGAGCGCGACGCAGGCGACGGCCAGAACCGCCATGCCGGCGACCATCGCGGCCGGCGCCTCGCGCGCCTCCTCGGCATGGTGGCTGCGCGGTGCGCCTGCGAACATGATGCCGTAGGCCTTGACGAAGCACATCACCGCCAGCGCGCCGGTCAGCGCCAGCATGACGGCGGCGATGGGGGCGGCGAACTTCACCAGCGGGGTGCCGTCCAGCGCCGCGGCGAACAGCGCCTGGTAGGTGTACCATTCAGACACGAAGCCGTTCAGCGGCGGGATCGCCGAGATGGCCAGCGCACCGACCAGGAAGGACAGGGCGGTCCAGGGCATGTTGCGGGCCAGCCCGCCCATCTCCTCCATGTCCTTGGTGTGCATGCGGAAGATGGTGGAGCCGGCGCCGAGGAACAGCAGGCCCTTGAACACCGCGTGGTTCAGCAGGTGATAGAGGCCGGCCATCAGGCCCAGCACCGCCAGCACCGGCTGGTGCAGCGCCATGCCGATCATGCCGGTGCCCACACCCAGCAGGATGATGCCGATATTCTCGACCGAGTGGTAGGCGAGCAGCTTCTTGATGTCGTGCTCGGCGAGCGCATAGACGACGCCCAGCACCGACGACACCGCGCCGAAGGCCAGCACCAGCAGACCCCAGCCCAGCATCGCCGGCCCGGCGCTGGCGCCCAGCAGGTCGATGCCGACCTTGACGATGCCGAAGACGCCGATCTTGATCATCACGCCCGACATCAGCGCCGAGGCGTGCGACGGGGCGGCCGGATGGGCGCGCGGCAGCCAGATGTGCAGCGGGATCATGCCGGCCTTGGCGCCGAAGCCGATGAAGGCCAGCAGGAAGACGACGCTGTCCAGCGGGGCCGGCAGCGGATGGGCGCGGAAGGCGGCGAAATCGAAGCTGCCGGCCTGGTTCGCGATCAGGAAGAAGGCGGCCATGATCAGCACCGAGCCGCCATGGGCGACCAGGAAATAGAGGAAGCCGGCGCCCACCGCCTCGTCGTCCTGGTCGAAGATGACCAGGAAATAGGAGGCCAGCGACATCATCTCGAAGAAGATGAGGAACCAGAAGCCGTTGTCGGCCGCCACCACCAGCATCATCGAGGCGATGAAGGCGTTCATGAAGAAGCCCATCGCCCCGACGCCGCGCCCGGCATATTCGCGCACATAGGCGAAGCCGTAGATCCAGGCGACCAGCGACAGCAGCGAGATGACCGCAATCATCAGCCCAGCCAGCGGGTCGAGCCGCAGGACGAAATGGGCGAAGGGGTAGGGGCCGGCGGCGTCGAGCACGGCCGGCTGGCCGGCACCGATGGCCGTCAGCCCGGCGCCGAGCCCGGCCAGTGCCGCGGCGATGCCGACGCCGCTGCCGCCAAGACGGATGTCCCCCTCCCGATGCTTCAGGAGGAGGCAGAGGATGGCGCCGCCGCAGGACAGCAGCAGCGACATGATGAGAAGGGAGAGTGGAATCATGGGTCCAGCCCCTCCAGTGAGGCGAGCGGCGTTTCAGGACTGACCGGTGCCGCCGCGGCCAGCGTGCGCTTGACGGCGGCAGCCTGGCGGGTGGTATCGGCGTCTGCCGCGTAAAGGGCGGCGGTCGGGCACACGCGCACGCAGGCCGGGCCATCGCCGGAGAAGGCGCAAAGGTCGCATTTCACCGCCACGCTGCGCACGCCGATGTCCCAGGCCAGCAGCGGATCGAGTGCCGCCGAGTGGCTGGGCGTCGCCACGGCGATGCCGGCGACCCCGGCGATCCCGGTGCCGCTGGGCGTGATGGCGCCGAACGGGCAGGCCAGCGCGCACATCTTGCAGCCGATGCAGGCCTGCTCATCCAGCAGGATGCTGTCGGCGGCATGGGTGATGGCGTTGACCGGACAGACGCGGGCACAGGGAGCGTCCTCGCACTGGTGGCAGAGGACGGGGCCAGTGTCGTCGCCGATCCGCATGACGGTCAGCCGGGGATGCGCCTGCAGCCCCTGTTTCTTGTGTGCCTCGGTGCAGGCCGCCATGCAGGTGTTGCACCCGATGCATTTTCTCGGTTCCGCGATAACGAAGCGATTCATGTCCAAACCTCCGGCTTCCCGGGCGGGTGCGTCGAATCGGTCGATCAGGAGTTCCTTGGCAAAGCCCGGCAACAGGGAAAGCCCGATAAGAAAAGCTGATCGCCCAATAAGAAGACAGTATTGGCTCGCGCACGCCCCCACGCCGCCTGTTGTCACGGACGGTGTGGCGGAAGGAGAGCCAGCTGTTGCGAATCTTTGTCAAAATGGAGACCGCTTGTGCGGTCACTGTTGACTTGCTCACGCTATTCCTGTGGCTGACGTGATGTCAACTAGACACATAAAAAAAGTGGGTATAAGGTGCGCGACACAAAGACCGGGGGTCTGTGGGTGTTTTGTTTGGCAAAAGACATCCGGTGAACTCTGATAAAAAAGACAGGATACTCGATAGGATCGGCTTATCGGCATCGATTACTTTTAAATATCGGGCGATAAGCGATTTCAATCGGACGTGAAGCCACCGGTGCCCGCAGCGGCCAACCGGCGCGTAACGCCAGGGAACAGTGTAGCGATGCCGGGGCGGCTCCGTCCGACGGCCCCCTCCGGCTGCCAACAAGGACGACGGGAATGAACAAATTCGTCACTGCCAACCCGAGCAAGTGCATCGGTTGCCGCACATGCGAGATCGCCTGCGCGCTTGCCCATTCCGAAGGAGCCGGCGTCGAAGGACTGGCGCCGGAAAGCTTCAAGCCGCGCATCCGCATGGTGAAGACGGCCGACGTCAGCACCGCGGTGATGTGCCACCATTGCGAGGACGCGCCCTGCGTCAACGCCTGCCCGAACAACGCCATCGTCTACCGCCAGCACAGCGTGCAGGTGGAGCAGGAGCGCTGCCTGGGCTGCAAGAACTGCGTGCTGGCCTGTCCGTTCGGCGTCATGGACGTGGTGACGGTGCCGGCGGTCCGGCAATTCGCCGGCATGACGCTCAGCCTGGGCGTCAAGGCGCAGGCGCACAAATGCGACCTTTGCATCGAGCGTGGCGACGCCGGACCGGCCTGCGTGTCGGTCTGCCCCACCAGCGCCCTAACCCTGATGGACCGGGAGGCGATGGACGAGACCCTGCGCCGCCGCCGCGAGCGTGCTGCGCTGGAAGCCGCCGAAGTCGCGGCCTGATCCACGGTCACCACCCCATCACTGCGGCCGGCACACAGCCGGCACAATCGAGCGAACACCGAGGTCGAAATGGAAAAGCATATGGCGGTCTGCCCCTACTGCGGTACGGGCTGCAAACTGAATCTGCTGGTCGAGGGCGGGAAGGTCGTCGGTGCCGAACCCCTCAACGGCGTCACCAACGAAGGGGAACTCTGCCTCAAGGGCTATTTCGGCTACGACTTCATCAACGACACCAAGCTGCTGACGCCGCGCCTGCGCAACCCGATGCTGCGCCGCTCGCGCGATGCCGCGTTTGAGGCGGTATCGTGGGACGAGGCGATCCAGTACGCTGCGAAGAAGCTGGGCGAGATCAAGGCCAAATACGGCCCCGATTCGATCATGACCACCGGCTCGTCGCGCGGCACCGGCAACGAGACCAACTATGTGATGCAGAAATTCACCCGCGCGGTCCTCGGCACCAACAATGTCGACAATTGCGCGCGCGTCTGCCACGGCCCGTCGGTCGCCGGATTGCAGGTGACGCTGGGCAACGGCGCCATGAGCAACTCGATCCCCGAGATCGAGCACACCAAATGCGTCCTGGTCTTCGGCTACAACGTTGCCGACAGCCATCCGGTGATCGCCAAGCGCATCATCAAGGCGAAGGAGCGCGGCGCCAAGATCATCGTCTGCGATCCGCGCAAGATCGAGACGGCGCGTCTGGCCGATCTGTGGCTGCCGCTGAACAACGGCTCGAACATGGCGCTGGTCAATGCCTTCGCCAATGTCCTGATCAATGAAGGGCTCTACAACAAGGAATATGTCGCCAGCCACACGGAAGGCTTCGACGAATACAAGAAGATCGTCGACAAATACACCCCCGAATATGCCGCGGCCATCACCGGCCTGCCGGCGGAGGACATCCGCGAGGCGATGCGCATCTACGCCGCCGCCCCCTCCGCCACCATCCTGTGGGGCATGGGCGTCACCCAGTGGGGCCAGGGCGTCGACGTGGTGAAGGGGCTGTCGGGGCTGGCGCTGCTTACCGGCAATCTCGGCCGTCCGAATGTCGGCGTCGGCCCGGTGCGCGGCCAGAACAACGTCCAGGGCAGCTGCGACATGGGCGTGCTGCCGACCGAGTTCCCCGGCTACCAGAAGGTTACCGACCCGGAGATCCGCGCCAAGTTCGCCAAGGCCTGGGGTGTCGACTCGCTGCCCGGCGAGATCGGCTACCGCCTGACCGACGTGCCGCATCTGGCGGAGACCGGCAAGCTGAAGGCGATGTATGTGATGGGCGAGGATCCGGCCCAGACCGAGCCGGACCTGACCCAGGTGCGCAAGGGCTTCGAGGCGATGGAGTTCGTCATCGTCCAGGACATCTTCATGACGAAGACGGCGATGTTCGCCGACCTGATCCTGCCGGCGACCTCCTGGGGCGAGCATGAGGGCGTGTTCAGCGCCGCCGACCGCAGCTTCCAGCGTTTCACCAAGGCGGTGGACGCCAAGGGCGACGTCAAGCACGACTGGGAGATCATCAGCCTGCTCGCCACCGCGATGGGCTATCCCATGCATTACAACAACACCAAGGAGATCTGGGACGAGCTGCGCGAGTTGTGCCCGATCTTCTATGGCGTCACCTACGAGAAGATGGAGGGGCTGGGGGCGGTTCCCTGGCCGTGCCGCGACCTCGACTCGGCCGGCTCAAAGTATCTCTATGAGGGCAACGTCTTCCAGCGGCCGGGCGGCAAGGGCCTGCTGTTCGCCACTGAATGGCGCCCGCCGCAGGACCAGTTGACCGAGGAGTTCCCGCTGATCCTCTGCACGGTGCGCGAGGTCGGCCATTACTCCTGCCGGTCGATGACTGGCAACTGCGCCGCCCTGCAGACGCTGGCCGACGAGCCGGGCTATGTCACCATCAACCCGAAGGACGCCAAGGCCCTGGGCATCCGTGACCAGGAGCTGGTCTGGGTGTCGTCGCGCCGCGGCAAGGTCATCACCCGCGCCAGCGTCACCGACCGCACCAACAAGGGGGCCGTCTACATGACCTACCAGTGGTGGATCGGCGCCTGCAACGAGCTGACCATCCACGCCGTCGATCCCATCGCCAAGACGCCGGAATACAAATACGCCGCCGTCCGGGTCGAGGCGATTGCCGATCAGATCTGGGCGGAGAATTACGTCCAGCAGGAATACGCGAAGCTGAAGGGCGGCCTCAGCAATGCGGTGACCGGTGCGGCGAAGAAGGCACCTGCCTACGCGTAAAGCTGGCGGGATTGCACACAACTCTCTTCTCCCCCAGGGGGAGGAGAGAGTTGTCCTGTTCTGAAGGACTCCTCCCATGCATGAGATCGCTCTGTGCCAATCGCTGCTTGAACAGGCGATGAGGGCGCGCGAGGCCAACCCCTTCGACCGGGTGGTGCGCGTCACCGTGTCGGTCGGTTGCGCCAGCCGGGTGCAGCCCGATGCCTTGCGCCATGCCTTCGACCTGCTCAGCCGCGACACCTTCCTGGAGGGGGCCGATCTGCGGATCGACCGTCCGCCGGGCGAGGCGTTCCGGCTCGTCGAGATGGAGGTGTCGTGAGGATAAAGCTTCGTGAGCCTACGATGCGTCGCATTGCCGCTGCGGCAGCCCGCGCGGAGACGCGGACACGTGATCGGTATCAATGATGTTGCTCGGGTCGTGATCGATACGTTCCCGATCCACGCTGCGCAAGACGTGGTGGGAGGAGACCCGGCATGCAGGAAAAACTCGAATTTCTGATCGCGCTGGCGACCGAAAAGCATTTCGGCCGCGCGGCACAGGTCTGCGGGGTGTCGCAGCCCAATCTGTCCGCCGCGATCAAGCAGCTGGAATCGACCATGGGCGTGCCGCTGGTCGACCGCGGCGCACGCTTCATCGGCTTCACCCCGGAAGGGGAACGGGTGCTGGAGTGGGCCCGGCGCATCGTCGGCGACTACAAGGCGATGCGCGCTGATGTCGAGACGATGAAGCAGGGGCTGACCGGCACGCTGCGGTTGGTGGTGGTGCCGACGGCGCTGCCGATGGTCCAGCGGCTGACCGCCACCGTCTGGTCGATGCATCCCGGCATCAAGATCACCATCGCTTCCCACAGCTCCACCGAGATCCTGTCCAGACTGGAAAATCTGGAGGCGGAAGCCGGGATCACCTATCTCGACAACGAACCGCTCGGCAATGTCGACGAGGTGCCACTCTATCACGAGCGCTACCATTTGATCACCTCGGCGGACAGCCGGTTCGGCACGCGCGACAGCGTGACCTGGGAAGAGGCGGCGACACTGCCCCTCTGCCTGTTGAACACCACCATGCAGAACCGGCGGATCATCGACCGCGCCTTCGCCGAGGCGGGAGTGCATGCCGAACCGATGCTCGAATCCAATTCCATCGTCGTGCTGACCAACCATCTCTGCACCGGCGTGTGGTCGACGATCATGCCGCGGATCATGGCGGATTCGCTGCTGCTTCCCCCATCGATCCGCGCCATCCCCATCGTGGCGCCGGAACTGTCGACCCTGATCGGCCTTGTGGTGTGCAGGCGCGATCCGCAGCCGCCGCTGACTGCGGCGCTGATCGCCGACGCACGCCGTCTCGCTCCCGAACTGGCGAATGCCGCCTGACGGCATCGCTCCGCCCGTGAAAGAACGCTCGCGGCAGCGGGTCGAGCCGGCGATTATTTCATTTCAGGCAAGAATGAACTGCGTAAGCCGGGCATTCTCTCAGCGGCGATGATCCAGCACTCTGGTGATGCGGAACGGGAATGCCCCCGTCCGGCAGATCACCGGAGCTGGACATGAAGCTGTATCATCATCCCCTGTCGGGCCACTCGCATCGCGCACGTCTGCTCGTCTCGCTTCTCGGCCTGCCGCATGAGCTGGTGGAGGTCGACCTCAAGGCCGGTGCGCACAAGAGCCCCGATTTCCTGACGCTCAACCCCTTCGGCCAGGTGCCGGTCCTGGACGATGCGGGCGTCATCGTCGCCGATTCAAATGCGATCCTGGTCTATCTCGCCAAGAAGGCAGGGCGGGGCGACTGGCTGCCGGAAGATGCCGCCGGTGCGGCGGCGGTTCAGCGCTGGCTTTCCGTAGCGGCCGGAGAGGTGGCCTACGGTCCGGCGGCGGCCCGGCTCATCACGGTGTTCGGGGCGACGTTCAACGCCGACGAGGTCATCGGCCGGGCGCATACCCTGCTGGGCCGGCTCGAAAGCCACCTGGGCGCGCAGGATTGGCTGGTCGGCGATCACCCGACGATTGCGGATGTCGCGATCTACAGCTACGTCGCCCGGGCGCCGGAAGGCAACGTCGATCTCTCCGGCTACCCCTCCGTCACGGCGTTCCTCGGCCGCATCGAGCAATTGCCGGGCTTCGTTCCCTTCGCACAGACGCCGGTCGGGTTGGCCGCCTGATCCATCGGGAGAGCCAGGAACACCAGGCCTATCCCGCTTCCGGACACATCGTCCGACCGCCCCCACCATGGGACACCGACCATGACCGCGACACTGAAGACACTGCCGCCCTGGCATGAGGGTGAGACGTTCATCCAGCGGAAGCTGGGGGTGGCCGAACGGATGGAGGCCGTCGGTCAGCGCGTGATCCGCGACCACATGCCCGACCAGCATCGCGACTTCTATGCCCAACTACCCTTCATCGTGCTGGGCAGCGTCGACCCGGCGGGCGATGCGTGGGCCACGCTTCTCGTCGGCAAGCCGGGCTTCCTGTCGTCGCCGACGCCGACGAGGCTCGACATCGCCGCCCATGCCGATCCCGGCGACCCGGCGGGGGAGGGCATGCGGGACGGCGATCCCGTCGGCCTTCTGGGCATCGAGATGCACACCCGGCGCCGCAACCGCATGAACGGATTCGTCACCGCCATCGGTTCCGGATTTCGGGTCGATGTCGACCAGAGTTTCGGGAACTGCCCGCGCTACATCCAGCTTCGCGATGTCGATTATGCACGGGATCCGGCGGAACCGTTCACCGGCGTGGTAGAGGTCCTGCCGCAGTTGGACGAACAGGCGCGGGCCATGATCGTGGAGGCCGATGCCTTTTTCGTCGCCACCTATGCGGACCGGGCCGAGCGCCGTCAGGTCGACGTGTCCCATCGCGGCGGCAAGGCGGGTTTCGTCCGTGCCGCGGAAGACGGCACCCTCACGGTGCCCGACTTCAACGGCAACCTCTTCTTCTCGACCCTCGGGAACATCGTTCTCAACGGCAAGGCCGGGCTCGTCTTCGTCGATTACGGCAGCGGCGACATGCTGCAAATGACCGGCGATGCCGAGGTGATCCTGGAATCGCCCGAGATTGCAGCCTTCCAGGGGGCCGAGCGGCTGTGGACCTTCAAGCCGCGCCGTATCCTACGCCGGGCCGGGGCACTAGCTCTGCGCTGGTCGTTCCGCAAGGAGGGCTGGTCGCCCAGTTCGCTGATGACGGGGGATTGGGTGCAGGCGGCGGCCCGCATGCAGGCCGGCGAGTTGGCGACACGCTGGCGCCCCTACCGGGTGACGAAGATCGTCGATGAAACCCCGGCGATCCGCTCTTTCCACCTGCAACCGGCCGACGGAGCCGGCCTTCTTCCCCATGCCGCCGGTCAGCATCTGCCGATCCGCGTGACGGTTCCAGGGTCGGACAAGCCGGTCATCCGCACCTACACCCTGTCAGCCGCACCGTCGGATGGCCTCTACCGGATCAGCGTCAAGCGGGAAGGGCTGGTGTCGCGCCACCTGCACGACCGCATCCGCGCCGGCGACCTCATCGAGGCGCGCGCACCCGACGGCGCCTTCACCATCGACCCTTACGGGACAAGGCCGGCGGTCCTGCTGGCCGGCGGCATCGGAATCACGCCGCTGCTGGCGATGCTGCGCCACATCGTCTACGAGGGGCTGCGCAAGCAGCGGATGCGGTCGACCATCCTCATCCAGGCTGCCCGTTCGATGTCCGAGCGTCCTTTCGAGCGGGAGATCGCCGAACTGGTGAACACGGCGCAGCTTGCGGCAGGGCAGGGTGCCGTCAGATGGATCCGCGTGCTCAGCGAGCCCGGCACGGCCAGGGAAGGCGTCGACTATGAGGCGGCCGGCCGCATCGACATGGCCCTGCTGACCCGCTTCCTGCCGTTCGACGACTATGATTTCTACCTGTGCGGCCCGCCGGCATTCACGCAGGCGCTCTACGACGGGTTGCGGAACCGAAACATCGCCGACGGGCGGATCCACGCTGAGGCATTCGGGCCGTCGTCCTTGCAACGCACGGCGGAAGTCGGAACCGCATCCCCGCCGGCCCGTCCCCTGCCGTCGAGCAAGCCGGTGCCTGTGGCCTTCATGACCTCGCTGAAGGAGGATCGCTGGATGCCGTCATCCGGCACGTTGCTGGAGTTGGCGGAAGCGCGCGGACTGGAGCCCGAATACAGTTGCCGGGAAGGCACCTGCGGAACCTGCCGGACCAAGCTGCTGAAGGGTGCCGTGACCTATATCCGCGAACCGGATGCCAGCGTCGCCCCCGACGAGGTCCTGATTTGCAGCGCCGTGCCTGCCGAAACCGGCCCCGATGAGGAAAACAGCATCCAACTCGCCCTGTGAGCCTGTCACCGGCCACGCCTGACACCGGTCGCGTCCCGCCGTTTTCTTCCTTCCACCTTTTCCCGTGTCGTTTCATCTTCAAGAAGGAGCATGCCATGTCCCGTCCGCCGCTTCCCCCCTTCACCGCTGTGTCCGCCGTCGAGAAGGTCCGGCTGGCCGAGGATGGCTGGAACAGCCGAGATCCGGCCAAGGTCACTCTCGCCTATAGCGAGGACAGCCGCTGGCGCAATCGCGCCGAATTCGCGACCGGTCACGCCGAGATCCAAGCCGTTCTCACGCGCAAATGGAACAAGGAGCTTGAATACCGGCTGATCAAGGAACTCTGGGCCTTCGCCGGAAACCGCATCGCGGTGCGTTACGCCTACGAATACCGCGACGACAGCGGCCAATGGTATCGCGCCTACGGCAACGAGAATTGGGAATTTGCCGAGGACGGGCTGATGCGCGCCCGGCATGCCAGCATCAACGAACATCCCATCGCCGAGGCCGACCGCAAGTTCCACTGGCCGCTCGGCCGCCGGCCCGACGACCATCCCGGTCTCAGCCACTTCGGCTTCTGACGCCGGGCTTTCCGACCCGGAAACCCGATAGGGAAAGGCAACTGCTCCCAGACGCGACGAGGCCGTTCACAGCGACGGCCTCGTCGCCATTTGTTATTGCCAGCGTTGCAAATCCGACGGAAGACTGACAGTTCTATGTTGCGAGGGACTGACAGTTTCACATTGCCCCTACAGAATCAAAACACATAAGTTCCCTTATGGAAATTGAATCGCCTTTCATGCGACGTCGCATGGCTACAGGCGGTGGATACCGGACTGTCGAGCAGGTACAAACCAGCGATGTTGTTCGATATGCCGATCATTGGCAATCAAAGCGTCTTGCGCCAAAATGTACGAACTGGTACGTTTGTTGATATCTACGAACCATGCCGCTGCCGAAGGGGCTCCCATGCCGTCCAGCGCCTTTACCTTCAAAAAGTCGATCGCCACCGTTTCGCTGAGCGGCACCCTGCCGGAAAAGCTCGAGGCGGCGGCGGCCATCGGATTTGACGGGGTCGAGATTTTCGAGAACGACCTGCTAACATTCGACGGGTCGCCGGCCGATGTCCGCCGCATTGCCGAAGGCTTGGGACTGGAAATCACCATCTTCCAACCATTCCGCGATTTCGAGGCGATGCCGGATCCGATCCGTGCCCGCAACCTCGACCGTGCGGAACGCAAGTTCGACGTGATGCAGGAGTTGGGCACCGACCTCGTGCTGGTCTGCTCCAACGTCCAGCCCGCCGCCATCGACGATCCGGCCCGCGCCGCCGCCGATCTCGCCGAAATGGCGGAGCGGGCGCAGCGCCGGGGCTTACGTGTCGGTTACGAGGCGCTGGCCTGGGGCCGGCATGTCAACCGCTGGCGCCAGGCCTGGGACATCGTGCAGCGCGCCGACCATCCGGCGCTGGGGCTGATCGTCGACAGCTTCCACACGCTGGCCCTGAACGACGACCCGTCCGGCATCGCCAACCTGCCGGGCGACCGCATCTTCTTCGTGCAGCTGGCCGACGCCCCGGCGCTGTCGATGGACGTGCTGTCCTGGAGCCGCCATTTCCGCAATTTCCCCGGTCAGGGCCAGTTGCCGGTCCGGCGCTTTCTCGATTCGGTGCTGGCATCGGGCTATCGCGGCCCGCTGTCGCTGGAGATCTTCAACGACGAGTTCCGCGCCGCCCCGGCCCGCCTGACCGCTCTCGACGGGCTGCGGTCGCTCATCCATGTGGAGGCCGAAGCCGGCTTCGGTCCCGGCCTGCCGGCGCCGCCGGTCTGCCATGGCGTGGAGTTCCTCGAATTCGCCGTCGATGCGGCGTCCCGCGACCGGCTGTCCGCCCTGCTCGGCAGCCTGGGGTTCCGGCATGCAGGACGCCACCGCTCCAAGGATGTCGACCTCTATCGCCAGGGCGGTGTCAATCTGGTGCTGAACAGCGAGGAGGACTCTGCGGCATCGGAGCATTTCCAGATGCATGGCCCATCGGTCTGCGCCATGGCCTTCACGGTGGATGACGCCGCTCGCACCATTGCCCGTGCCGAGGCGTTGCGCTGTGTGTTGTGGCGCGAGCGGGTCGGCGACGGCGAACGCAAGATCCCGGCGCTGCGGGCCCCCGACGGCACACTGATCTATCTGGTCGACGGCAAGGAAGCCCGCCGCAGCATCTGGGAGGACGACTTCCACCTGTTCGCGGAAGAGCCGGCTGGACAGGAGTCCAATCCACCGCGTCCATATGGCTCCCCCCTGCTCGGCATCGACCACATCGCGCAGGCCCTGCCCTTCGGGCGGATGGACAGCTTCGTCCTGTTCTACCGCACGGTCTTCGGCTTCGTGCCGGAAAGCCTATGGGAATTGCCCGATCCCTATGGCCTGATCCGCAGCCGGGCGCTGGTCAGCCTCGATGCCGAGCCCGGCCGGGGCGTGCGGCTGCCGCTGAACATTTCGGAAAGCCGGCGGACCGCCACCGGCCGCTTCGTCAGCGCCACGTCGGGCGCCGGTGTCCATCACATCGCCTTCGCCACCGCCGATGCCGAGGCGCTGGTGACGAACCGTCTTGCAGCCGGCGCCCCCTTCCTGCCGATCCCCGCCAACTATTACGACGATCTGGCGGTCAAGCACCCGCTGGACGATGCGACGCTGGCGACGCTGAAGGACCGCGAGCTGCTGTACGACCGCGACGAACAGGGCGAGTTCCTGCACGCCTACACCGACAGCTTCGATGATCGCTTCTTCTTCGAGGTGGTGGAACGGCGTGGCGGCTACCGGCAGTTCGGTGCGGTGAACGCCGCCGTGCGCATGGCGGTGCAGGCCCAACTGCGCGAAGGCGCCCGGCCCGAACTCTATCTCGACTGAAAATGAACGAAACAGTGCGTTTGTTTGGAGACGCCCAATCATGAGCCGCCCGATCCTCGTCCTCAACGGACCGAATCTCAATCTGCTGGGCAAGCGCGAGCCACACATCTATGGCCATGAGACATTGGCCGATGTCGAGGCCGACTGCCGCCGCACCGGTGAGGCGCTGGGCCTTGCCGTCGATTTCCGGCAATCCAACGCCGAACACGTGCTGATCGACTGGATCCACGACGCGCGGGAGACGATGGCCGGGCTGGTCATCAACCCGGCCGGCCTGAGCCACACCTCGGTGTCGCTGATGGATGCGCTGTCGGCCTGCGCCTTCCCCATCCTGGAAGTCCACATCTCCAACATCCACCGGCGCGAGGAATTCCGTCATTTCTCCTACGTGTCGCGCGTCGCCGCCGGGGTGATCTGCGGCTTCGGCACCCAGGGCTACACGCTGGCCCTCCAGCGCATGGCTCGGCTGCTGGAAAGTGCCGCGAAATGAACGCCTTGTCCCGGCCGGCCCCCGCCGTCGGCGATTCCGTCCTCGTCGGCCTGATCGGCGCCGGCATCCAGGCCTCACGCACCCCGGCGATGCACGAGCGGGAGGCCGACGCGCTCGGCCTGCGCTGCATCTACCGGCTGATCGACCTCGACCGCCTCGGCCTCAGACCCGATGCCCTGCCGGAACTGCTGTCGGGCGCCGAACGCATGGGCTACACCGGGCTGAACGTCACCTACCCGTGCAAGCAGGCGATCATTCCGCTGCTGGACGAGCTTTCGGACGATGCTCGCGCCATCGGGGCGGTCAACACTGTCGTGCTGAAGGACGGCCGGCGGGTCGGCCACAACACCGACTGTTCGGGCTTCGCCGAGGGCTTCCGCCGTGGGCTGGCTGGCGCGCCGATGGACCGGGTGGTGCTTCTCGGCGCCGGCGGGGCCGGAGCGGCGGTCGCCCACGCCGCCTTCCATCTCGGGACCGGCCGGCTGGACATCTTCGACGCCGACCCGGCGCGGGCGGCGGCGCTGGCCGACCAGATCGACGCGCGCTTCGGCGACGGACGGGCCATGGCGATCCCCGACCGGGAGAGCCTGCGCGCCGCCGTGGCGGCGGCGGACGGGCTGATCCATGCCACGCCCACCGGCATGGCGAAGTTCCCCGGCCTGCCGCTTCCGGCAGAGATGCTGCACCCGCGGCTTTGGGTGGCGGAGATCGTTTATTTCCCGCTGGAAACCGAGCTGCTGCGCGCCGCGCGGTCCATCGGCTGCCGGACTTTAGATGGCGGCGGCATGGCGGTGTTCCAGGCGGTGGACGCCTTCCGGCTGTTCACTGGGGTTTCCCCCGATGCCGAACGCATCCGCGCCCATTTCGCGTCGATGGACGCCGGCCGATCCGCCGCCTGATACTGGCCCCAATCGATACAATAAGCCGGCGGGGCGCCGGCACCGGGAGGACCGCATGAGACAGCTGGTCGAGGCCTATTTTACCCTCATCAAGATTCTGATGGCGCTGTGCATGGCCGGCATGGTGGTGCTGGTGTTCGGCAATGTCGTGCTGCGCTATGCCTTCAACAGCGGCATCACGGTGTCGGAAGAGATGTCGCGCCTGTTCTTCGTCTGGATGTGCTTCCTCGGCGCCATCCTGGGCCTGCGCGAGCGGGCGCATCTCGGTGTCGATACGCTGGTGGCCCGCCTGCCGCGGACCGGCAAGATGGTCTGCGCGGTGCTCAGCTGCGGCCTGATGCTGTGGGTCACTTGGCTGGTGCTTCAGGGAAGCTGGACCCAGACCCTCATCAATTGGAGCGCGCAGGCACCGGCCACCGGCCTGTCGATGGGGCTGCTCTACGGCATCGGCGTGGTGTTCGGACTGTCGACCGGCGCCATCCTGCTGCATGAGATGTACCTGCTGCTGACCGGAAAAATCTCCGACGACGATCTCGTGATGGTCTCCGAATCGGAGGATCTGCCGGAGGCCACCGCCCACGGAGCCCACACCGGCGGCCACCGGACGCACCAGAGCACCAACCGGGCGGAGGCATTGCCGCTGCCTCCCCGCACCGTCTCCAGCCGCTGAGGGCGCCGGACCATGACCATCACCATTTTCCTCGGCTCCCTGCTGGGCGCCATGGCCATCGGGATGCCCATCGCCTATGCGCTGCTGCTGTGCGGCGTGGCGCTGATGATCCACCTCGACCTGTTCGACGCGCAGATCGTGGCGCAGAACCTGATCAACGGCGCCGACAGCTTTCCCCTGATGGCCGTGCCCTTCTTCATGCTGGCCGGCGAGATCATGAACACCGGCGGTCTCGCCAAGCGCATCGTCAACCTCGCCATGGCGATGGTCGGCCACATCCGCGGCGGGCTCGGCTATGTCGCCATCCTGGCGGCGACGGTGATGGCCAGCCTGTCCGGCTCCGCGGTGGCCGATGCCGCGGCGCTGGCGACCCTGCTGGTGCCGATGATGGTGGCAGCCGGCCATGACCGCAACCAGTCCGCCGGCCTGGTCTCGGCCAGTGCCATCATCGCGCCGATCATCCCGCCCTCCATCGGCTTCGTCATCTACGGCGTGGCCGGCAACGTCTCGGTCACCAAGCTGTTCCTGGCTGGCATCTTCCCCGGCATCCTGCTGGCCATCGGCCTGTGCGGCGCCTGGTGGTACGTGTCGCGCAAGGAGAACCTGTCGCCGCCGCCGCGCCGCTCCATGCGCGAGGTGCTGGCGATCCTGCGCGAGGGCGTGTGGGCGCTGATGCTGCCGGTGATCATCATCGTCGGGCTGAAGTTCGGCGTCTTCACTCCGACCGAGGCCGCCGTGGTCGCCGCCGTCTATTCGCTGTTCGTCGCCGTCTGCGTCTATCGCGAGATGTCGATCGCCGACATCTACCCTGCCCTGCTGGGAGCGGCGAAGACGACCAGCGTCGTCATGTTCCTGGTCGCAGCGGCGCTGGTGTCGTCCTGGCTGATCACCGTCGCCAACCTGCCGGGGATGGTGACCGATCTGCTGGAGCCGCTGATGGACAACCAGACCCTGCTGCTGCTGGCGATGATGGCGCTGGTGGTGGCGATCGGCACCGCGATGGACATGACGCCGACCATCCTGATCCTGACGCCGATCCTGGTTCCGGTGTGCAAGCAGGCCGGCATCGATCCCGTCTATTTCGGCGTGCTGTTCATCATCAACAACGCCATCGGCTTGATCACCCCGCCCGTCGGCACCGTGCTGAACGTGGTCTGCGGCGTGTCGAAAGTCAGCATGGAGGGTGTCATCAAAGGCGTCTGGCCCTTCATGCTCGTCCAGTTGGTCGTCCTTTTCCTGCTGACCCTGTTCCCGTCGCTGGTGATGGTTCCGGCGGCATGGCTCAGCCACTGATCCCATTCCGTAAGAAAAAACCCGGAGGAAACCCAATGAAGACGCACATGAAATCCCTGCTCGCCGGCCTGCTGCTGCCCGGCCTGCTGTTCGCGGGTGCCGCCGCCGCCGCGGACTACAAGGACCGTTCGGTCAAATTCGCCTTCCAGAACGTCAAGGAGCATCCGCAGGGCCAGGGTGCGCAGAAATTCGCCGACATCGTCGAGGCGAAGAGCGGCGGCAAGATCAAGGTCAAGTTGTTCCCCGGCGGCACGCTCGGCGGCGACGTGCAGACCGTGTCGGCTTTGCAGGGCGGCATCGTCGAGATGTCGGTGATGAATGCCGGCATCCTGGTGTCCCAGGCCAAGGAATTCGCGCTGGTCGACCTGCCCTTCCTGTTCAACAGTGCGACCGAGGCCGACGCCCTGCTGGACGGTCCGGTGGGCGAGCAACTGATGGCGAAGCTGCCGGAAAAGGGCTTGGTCGGGCTCGGATTCTGGGACCTCGGATTCCGCAACCTGACCAACAACCGCCGGCCGGTGAAGACTGCCGCCGACATCGCCGGCCTGAAAATCCGCGTCATCCAGACGCCGATCTACATCGACATCTTCAAGGCGCTGGGCGCCAACCCGGTGCCGCTGGCCTTCCCCGAACTCTACAGCGCGCTTGAGACCGGCACCGTCGACGGACAGGAAAATCCGGCCAAGACCATCGAACTGACCAAGTTCAACGAAGTCCAGAAATACATGACGATCACGCGGCACATCTACAACCCGCAGTCGCTGATCATCTCCAAGAAGTTCTGGGACACGCTTAACTCCGATGAAAAGGCCCTGTTCCAGAGCGCTGCCGCCGAAGCCACCGTCTTCCAGCGCAAGCTGTCGCGCGAGCAGGAGGCCGATGCGCTGTCGTCGCTGAAGGCGAAGGGCATGACCATCGATGAACTGCCGGCCGACGAACTCGCCAAGATTCGCGAGAAGGTCAAGCCGGTGGTCGACAAGTACAAGGCCGAGATCGGTGATGCACTGGTCACCCAGGCCTATGCCACCATCGAAAAGAAGCGCGCCTCGAACTGACCGGAGAGTTCAAGGTGGAGCGTCTCCGCACGCTCCACCACTCCGCCATTGAGCTTTCTATCATGTTCGTCCATTACCTCCGTTGAAGGCGCTTTCTGCGCCGCATGAAAATGGAACAGGGCATGACGGCGGACGACGCGACCGGAACAACTCCAAAAGCCAAGCCGAGCCGCAAGAACGATCCGGAAGGCACCCGCCAGGACATCCTTGAGGTGGCAACGGAGGAGTTCGCCTCGCTCGGCTTCAGCGGCGGCCGGGTCGACGCCATCGCCGCACGCACCCGCACCACCAAGCGCATGATCTATTATTACTTCGGCGGCAAGGAGGAACTGTATCTTGCCGTGCTGGAGAAGGTCTATGGCGACATCCGCGCCATCGAGAACCGGCTGAACCTCCAGAATCTGGACCCGGAAGCGGCGATCCGCGCCTTGATCGATTTCACCTTCGACTATCAGGAGCAGCACGAGGACTTCATCCGGCTGGTCAGCATCGAGAACATCCACCGCGCCGAACACATGAAGAAGTCAAAGGCCATCGCCAATTTGAACATCACGGTCATCGACACGCTGGCCCGCATTCTGGAGCGCGGCCGGGCGGTGGGTGTGTTCAAGGCCGACATCCAGCCCATCGATCTGCATCTGATGATCAGCGCCTTCTGTTTCTTCCGGGTGTCGAACCGCCACACCTTCAACCTGATCTTCCATCAGAATCTCGCCGCCACCGACACGCGCACCCGGCACAAGCGCATGATCGCAGATGCCATCGTCAGCCTGCTCAAGACGGAAGCGGCAGGCTCCTGAACCGGCCTCGCCGAACAGGCTCACCGCCCGATCAGATAGCCGTCTCGGCAGGGGGACGAAGTCCGGCGCGGTGCGGAACCGACGCCAGCAGGTCGCGGAACCAGCGCTGTGCCGGGTGAACGTCGTTGCGGCGGTGCCAGGACAGGGCGAAGAGAATCGGCGGAAGGTCGAGCGGGGCCGGCATGATGCAAAGCCGCTCCGCATGTCCCGAGGCGGCGACCACGCCTTCCATCAGGGTGGCGATCAGGTCCGTTTGCGCCACCAGGGCCGGAGCGGCATAGAGTTGCGGCAGCGTCAGGGCCAGCCGGCGCTTCAATCCCTGCTTTGCCAGGGCTGCATCGACCACCCCGTAACTCTCATTCTCCGGCGACACCAGAAGGTGCGACTGCGCCAGGAAACCGTTCAGTTCGAGCGGCGGGCGTACAGTCGGGTGCCCCCTGCGGACGACGCAGACGAAACGCTCCTCGAACAGGATGCGGCTGAGAATCCTGCCGCTGGAGGTCGGCGGCACGCCGACCGTCAGATCGACCTCGCCGGCGTCCAGCATGCCGATGGCATCGTCCCGTGCGATGAAGTTGCGGATGCGCAGGGTGACGCCCGGCGCCTGTTCGCGCAGGATTTCCAGCAGGGCCGGCAGCAGGGCAAAGGTCGGGTGATCCGACAGGCCCAGGGTAAAGCTGGCGGTGGAGGTCGACGGGTCGAAGCTCTGCGTGAACGCCAGTGCCTGCTGGAGTTCGGTCAGGGCCCGGCCGATCGGTTGAGCCAGGTCGAGCGCCAGCGGGGTCGGTTGCAGCCCATGCGGCCCGCGGACGAACAACTCGTCCTTCAGCAGCCCACGCAGGCGGGCCAGCGCGGCGCTCATGGCCGGTTGGGTCCGGCCGATGCGGGCCCCGGCCCGTGTGACGCTGCGCTCCGCCATCAAAGCATCGAAGGCGACGAGCAGGTTCAGGTCGATGCCATGCAAATCCATGGTATGGATGTTTTCATATATTGAGGATCGATTTCAAGCATGTCGGGTCATCGGGTAGCGTCCCCTCATCGCATCCCCGAAAGGACAAGCCCCATGGCACCGCAGGACGACACCGTGACCGGAACCGGGCTCACGCCGCAGGAACTCCGCGCCGTCGAGACGCTCTACCGCGCCTTCAGCGACGGCAACCCGGACCTTCTCGACGAGGCGGTGACCGAGGATTGGCAGGACATTCCCCTCAATCCCGGCCAGCAGCCGGGCCGCGAGGGAATGAAGCCGCTGATTCGCGGATTTCTCGCAGCGTTCCCGGACGCCAAAATCGAGGTTCTGGACATCATCGGTGCACCCGGCCGTGCTGCCGTGCGGGCGGTGATGACCGGAACGCACAGCGGCGACTGGTTCGGGATTGCCCCGACCGGGCGGTCCTTCCGGGTTGCGATCCACGAATTCCACCGAATCGCCGACGGCAGGCTGACCCACACCTGGCATCTCGAGGACTGGTTCGGCTGGATGAACCAGATCGGAGCCCGCCCCGTTCTTGGGGAGGAGGCCGGACAATAGCCTTCTGAGCCGGCATCCCTTCTGCCGGCGACAGTTGGAACGGGTTTCTCCCGCGTTCTTTTCAGTGTCGGCATGACGGCGCGCTGGCCAGGGCGAAGCATTTGCCCCCCGTAACCGGGCCATCGCCGCCATCGGGCGTCCTTCCAGACAGTCCGGTCCGGTTCGGAAGAACCGGATTTCGGATCTGGACAGTTCGCTTCCCACCACGGACAACCGGCGCACCGCACAGACACGGATGCCAAAAGCCGGACTGCGAGGGTATGCTTCCGACACATCAGGAACAGGGAAATCCATCAATGAATCGTCGCAGCTTTCTCACCACGACCGCATCAGCCGCAACCGTCGCCGCCGCCGGGGGATTCGCGTTCGCACCGTCCATCGCGCGGGCGCAGAATCAGGCGGTGAAGGTGGCTTTCGTCGGCACGCTGTCCGGTCCGGGGGCGGCGCTGGGGACGCATCTGCGCGACGGCTGGCTGGCGGGGGTGACGCGGCTGAACAACCAGCTCGGCGGCCGGGCGGTCGAGACGCTGGTGATCGACGACGAGCTGAAACCCGACGTGGCGGTGTCCAAGGTCCGCGCCGCGCTGGAGCGCGACAAGGTCGATTTCGTCGTCGGAGTCGTGTTCAGCAACATGCTGCAGGCCATCGTCCGCCCGGTGACGGAGAGCAACACCTTCCTGATCACCGCCAACGCCGGTCCCTCCACCCTCGCCGGCAAGGGATGCAGCCCCTTCCTGTTCAGCAGCGCCTACCAGAACGACCAGCCGCACGCGACCATGGGGCAGGCGGCACAGGACCTGGGCTACAAGCGCGTGTTCATCCTGGTGCCGAACTATCAGGCCGGCAAGGACGCGGTGGCCGGCTTCCGCAGCCGCTACAAGGGCGAGGTGGTCGACGAGGTCTATGTGCCGCTGAGCCAGCTCGACTTCTCGACCGAGGTCACCAAGATCGCCGCCGCCAAGCCGGACGCCATCTTCACCTTCATGCCGGGCGCGCTGGGCGTCAATCTGGTGCGGCAGTACCGTCAGGCCGGGCTCGCCAACATCCCCTTCCTGTCCACCTTCACCGTCGACGAATCGACCCTGCCGGCCCAGGGCGAGTCGGCTCTCGATTTCTACACCGCCGCCACCTGGGCGCCCAACTTCGACAACCCGCACAGCCGCCGCTTCGTGCAGGAGTTCGAAGCGGCCTACGGCTATGTTCCGTCGAACTTCGCCGCCCACGCCTATGACGCCGCCCACATGCTGGACGCGGCGATCCGCCGGACCAAGGGCGACGTCGCCGACAAGGCGGCGCTGCGCACGGCGCTGGAGGCCGGCGACTTCCCGTCGGTGCGGGGCGCGCTGCGGCTGGGGCCCAACCATTTCCCGATCCAGGATTTCTGGCTGTGCAAGGTCGCCAAGCGCGCCGACGGCAAGTTCCAGACGGAAACCGTGCGCAAGGTGCTGAGCGCCGACGCCGACGGCTACGCCGCCTCCTGCAAGATGGGGTGATGGGCGGGACGGGCTGACGGGGGGCTTTCGCGATGTCCATGCTTCTGGTGCAGGCCCTCAACGGCCTGCAATTCGGGGTGCTATTGTTCCTGGTGGCGGCCGGGCTCAGTCTGGTGTTCGGCGTCATGGATCTGATCAATCTGGCCCATGGCGTCCAATACATGCTGGGTGCCTATGTCGCCGCCACGCTGGGGGTGTGGACCGGCAGCTTCTGGCTGGGGGCGCTGCTGGCTTTGCCGGTGGCGCTGCTGGTCGGGCTGGCGCTGGAATGGCTGGTGTTCCGCCATCTCTACCGCCGCGACCATCTCGCCCAAGTGCTCGCCACCTTCGGGGTGATCCTGACGGTGGAGGAGGCGACGCGGGCGCTGTGGGGCAGCGCGCCGCAGACGGTGCTGGAGCCGTCCGGGCTGACCGGCGGCCCGATGGGCGGGGTGGAGATCGTGCCCGGGCTGCTCTACCCAACCTACCGGCTGGTCATCATCGGCATCGGCATCGTGGTGCCGCTGCTGCTGTGGTTCCTGGTGGAGCGGACGCGCGCCGGCATGCTGGTGCGGGCGGGGGCGACCCACCCCGCCATGGTGTCGGCGCTGGGGGTGGACATCCGCCGCCTGTTCACCGTCGTCTTCGCCTTCGGGGCGATGCTGGCGGGCTTCGCCGGGGCGCTGGCCAGCCCAATCTTCCCGGTGGCGCCGGGCATGGGCGACACCGTGCTGATATTGTGCTTCGTGGTGATCGTCATCGGCGGCGTCGGTTCCATCCGCGGCGCCTTCATCGCCGCCTTGCTGGTCGGACTGCTCGACAGCATCGGACGGGCAATGCTGCCCGACCTGCTGCGGCTGCTGCTCGACCCGTCTGCGGCCCGGCAGACCGGGGCGGCGCTGGCCTCCATGCTGGTCTACATCGTCATGGCCGCCATCCTGTTCTTCCGTCCGGCCGGGCTTTTTCCGGGAGGACGCGCGGCATGACCGCCCCGTTCCGCAAAACCTTCCGCAAACATGGTCTGGCCCTGGTCACGCTGCTTGCCCTGGCGGCGGCCCCCTTTTTCGGCTTCGGCGACGGCTTTGCGCTCAGCCTGCTGGCACGCGCGATGATCCTGGGCATGGCGGCTGTCAGCCTGTCGCTGCTGGTCGGCGGCGCCGGGCTGGTCAGCCTGGGACATGCCGCGACGATGGGGATCGGCGCCTATGCCGTGGTCGCCTTCGATGCCGCCGGGGTCAGCGAGGGGCTGATCGTCTTCCCCACCGCCATCGCCGCGGCGGCCGTCTATGCGCTCGTGACGGGAGCGGTGTCGCTGCGCACCAGCGGCGTTCATTTCATCATGATCACGCTGGCCTTCGGCCAGATGGCCTTTTTCACCACCTCCTCCTTCTCCAGCCTGGGCGGCGACGACGGCTACACGCTCTATGCCCGCACCGAGTGGCTGGGAAGCCGGATCATGGACAGCCGGCTGACCTTCCATTTCCTGTGCCTGGGCCTGCTGGCCTTGGTGTGGGTAGGCGGCACCCTGCTGCTGGGCAGCCGGTTCGGCCGGGTGCTGCGGGCGGCGCGGGAGAATCCTCAGCGGGCGCTGGCGGTGGGTTTCCAGCCCTACCCCTACCGTCTGGTCGCTTATGTGATGGCAGGGGCGGTCGGCGGTCTGGCCGGCGCCCTGCTGGCCAACGCGACGGAGTTCGTGTCCCCTGCCCTGCTGTCCTGGACCCGGTCGGGGGAGTTGCTGTTCATGGTCATCCTCGGCGGTGTCGGCCAGCTCGGCGGCGCGATCCTGGGGGCGCTCGCCATCGTGCTACTGGAAGAAACGCTGTCGCACCTGCTGGTCTATTGGCGGCTGGTGTTCGGGCCGCTGCTGGTGCTGTCGGTGCTGTTCCTGCCGGACGGGCTGGTCGACGCGCCGCTGCGCCTGCGCGCCGCCTTCCGGTTCGCTTCGCCCAAGCGGAGGAGTGCCGATGCCTGATCCGTTGCTGGAACTGCACGGCCTGAGCAAGAATTTCGGCGCGCTGACCGTGACCTCCGACGTGTCGCTGACTGTCCTGCCGGGGGAAATCCATGCGATCATCGGCCCCAACGGGGCGGGCAAGACCACGCTGATCCACCAGATCAGCGGCACGCTGCGCCCGGACCGCGGAACCATCCGCTTCGCCGGCCAGGACGTGACCGCCCTGCCGTTCGAGCGCCGCGCCCGGCTGGGGCTGGCCCGCAGCTTCCAGATCACCAACATCGTGCCGGGCTTCACCGCGCTGGAGAACGTCGCGCTGGCGGTGCAGGCGCGCAGCGGCTCCTCCTTCCGCTTCCTGCGCCCGGTCGCGACCGAGAAGGCGCTGAACGAAGAGGCACGCGCGGCGCTGGACACAGTCGGGCTGGGACGGGTCGCCGACCGCACCGCCGCCGCCCTGTCGCATGGCGAGAAGCGGCAGCTCGAACTCGCCATCGCCATCGCGATGAACCCGCGCCTGCTGCTGCTCGACGAGCCGCTGGCCGGGGCGGGGCCGGAGGAGACCGAGCGGCTGATCGGTATCCTGCGCGAACTGCGCAGCCGCTACGGCATCCTGCTGGTCGAGCATGACATGCAGGCAGTGTTCGCCCTGGCCGACCGCATCTCCGTCCTGGTCTATGGCCGCGTCATCGTCACCGGCACAGTGGACGAGATCCGCGGCCACCCGGAAGTCCGCACCGCCTATCTTGGAGAGGACGCGCTGGCGTGATGCTGAAAATCGACAATCTCACGGCGGGCTACGGCCAGAGCCAAGTGCTGTTCGGCGTGTCGCTGTCCATCGAGGCCGGGCAGGTGCTGGCGCTGATGGGCCGCAACGGCATGGGCAAGACGACCACCATCTCCGCCGTGATGGGGCTGATCCCGCCCTGGGGCGGCACTGTCAGCTTCGACGGCCAGGGCATCGGCCGCATGCCGCCGCACCGGGTAGCGCGGCTTGGCGTCGGGCTGGTGCCGGAAGGCCGCCAGATCTTCCCGACCCTGACGGTGGAGGAGAACCTGGTCGCCACCGCCGCCGCCCGTGGGAATGGCCCAGGCGCCGGGGCTGCGCGCTGGACGCTGGAGGCGGTGTGGGAGCTGTTCCCCCGCCTGCGTGAGCGCCGCCGCAACCTGGGCAACCGGCTGTCGGGCGGCGAGCAGCAGATGCTGGCGATCGGCCGGGCGCTGATGACCAACCCGCGCCTGCTGATCCTGGACGAGGCCACCGAGGGGCTGGCACCGGTGATCCGCGCCGAAATCTGGGCGGTGCTGGAGACGCTGAAGCGCGAGGGCCAGTCGATCCTGCTGGTGGACAAGAATTTGTCGGCGGTTCTGCGCCTCGCCGACGCCTGCGCGGTGATCGAGAAGGGCCGCACGGTGTGGAGCGGCAGCAGCGCGGATCTGGGTCGGGCGGCCGACATTCAGGAAACATACCTGCACATCTGAAGCGTCGGACGCTCCCGCACCGCGGGATATCGGTCAACCGCTGTCGACGGTGCCATGCCCTCTCGTCCGTCAGCGCACTTCATTCACGTAGCGGTGCTCGTCCGTCAGCGTCCTGTGGTGGCTGATGATGGTCAGGGTTCCGGTCTGGTCGAACGCCTCCTCGTCGATGACCAGAAGCGGCGTCGGGTCGGGGACGCAGAGGTCGGCGCGATCCTCGGCCGTGGCGAGCCCGGCCGAGACCCGCTCGCGCACGGCGGAAATGCGGATGCCGTGGACGTCGAGCAGGTGGAGGTAGAGCCGCTGCGGCACCAGTGACGATTCCAGCGGGAAATCGGGCACCCGGCGGGCCACCAGCGCGATGTGCGAGCGCATCACCGCCCGCCCCTCCACCCGGCGCAGCCGCGCGATGCGGATCAGCGGTTCGCCCGGTGCCTCGCCCAGCAGGGCGGCCTCGTCTGCGGTGGCCGGGCTATGCCCGACCTCGGTCACCACCGCCTCGGACGACAGCAGTTGGCCGTCCCCGCCATGCAGGCGGTAATATTGGAAGAAGAAGCGCAGGCTGTGCTGCGGCGTGCGCCCGGTGACCACCGTCCCGGTCTTGCGCCTGCGCATCAGCATGCCATCCGCGGTCAGGTCGGCCAGCGCACGGCGCATCGTTCCCACCGCAACCCCATAATCGGCGGCCAGCGCGACCTCGCCCGGCAGCACCATGCCGGGCGGCCATTCGCCCAGCAGAATGGCTTCCGCCATGCGGCGCTTGACGTGCTCGTAGAGCGGGATCGGCAGGTCACCCGCCATGTTTGCCGTCTTTTTGTTCACGACCGCCTCGAAAATAGCCAGAAATTTCTCGAATCTTGACGATTGACAAAGATTTGTGCGCCGGTCACATTTCTTTATAGAATATAGAAAACAGCGAGCCTGTCATGGACAATCGGCACGGAAGCGGCCAGACCACCGGCGACGATGGCCTCGATGCAGCAATGGCCTGGATCGTGCGGTCGGCGGAACCCGCCGTGGCCGATCTCGCCCGTATGATCGCTGTCGACACGTCCTTTCCCCCCGGTGCCGGCTACGACGCCTTCGCCGACCTGATGGATGAGCTGATCGCCCCGCTGGGCTTCCGCTCCAGCCGGGTCGTCGTCCCCGACGCCCTTTGGCGGGTGCCCGGCGGGCCGGCGTCCGGCCGGCGCACCAATCTCATCGGCGAACGGGAAACGGGCAAGCCGGTTCTCGGGCTGTATTTCCATGTCGACACCGTGCCCGCCGCCGCCGGCTGGGACAAGGACCCGCTTCGCCTGACCCGCGAGGGCGACCGGCTGTACGGGCTGGGCGCCGCCGACATGAAGGGCACCATCGCCGCCGTGCTGCTGGCGTTGCGCGCCGCCAAGGCCTGCGGCCTGCCGCTCGCCTACGACCCGATGCTGCTGTTCTGCACCGACGAGGAGGGCGGGCTCTATCCCGGCGTGCGCTACCTTGCCGAACAAGGACTGCTGAAGGGCCATGTCCTGAATTTCAACGGCAGCGCGGCACCGCGCATCTGGTCGGGCTGCTTCGGCCTGTTCAATTTGCAGATCCGGCTCCACGGCCACACCGTCCATGCCGGCGAGGGCAACAAGTCCGGCTGCGGCGCCAACGCCATCGAGGCGGCGTTGCCGCTACTCCAGGCGCTGACCGACCTCAAGCCGGTGGTGGCACAGCGGACCTCGGCCCTGCCGCCGCCTCCGACCGCCTCCGGTCCGCTGGCCGCCCGGCTCGACATCGCCGCCGCCCATGGCGGTATCTGCGGCGGGCAGGTCCCTTCCCTGTTCGAGATCCTGGTCTGCCGCCGCTATGCGCCGGAAGAGGATTACGAGGAGGCGCGGGCGGAGATCGAAACGGCCGTCGCCCGTGCGATGGCAGCGAGCCCCGGCATCGCGGTGGACATCCAGCTGGTCGGCCATCTCGCCCCGACCGGCGATCCGACCGGCCCGCACTGGTCGCGCTGGCAGGCGGCGCTGTCGGCCGGCTTCGGCTACCGCCCGGACGAGTTCCGCGCCTGGGGGGCCGCCAGCTGCTCCGACTTCGGCTGGGTCCAGCGCACCGGCATGCGGGAGGTGCTGCTGACCGGGCTGGGCCGGCCCGAGAGCAACGTCCATTCCCCCGACGAACACACCACCGTCGCCGACATCGTGGCCTTGGCGCAGAGCGTGCTGGCCTATCTGGCCGCCGGCTTCGCTCCCGACCTGATCCCCGAAACGACTGATCCGAACGCCGTGCCGACCCCAGGCCGCGGCCCGCAGAAGGAGTCCGACCGATGAGTTCCGTGACCCGCCGCCTCTTCCTCTCCGGAACCGCCGCCAGCCTCGGCGCCCTGCCCGCCTTCAGCCTGTCAGGTGCTTCACCGGCATTCGCGCAGCAGAGCGCCGCGCGCCGCGGCGGCGTGCTGCGCATTTCGGTCGATCAGGCCGCCAGCGTCATCCACCCGCTGCGCACCCGCGTGAATCCGGAATATCTGGTGGCCGAGCTGCTCTATTCCGGCCTGACGCGGCTCGCCGCCGGCATGAAGGTGGAGCCGGACCTCGCCGAATCCTGGTCGCCGGATCAAACGCTGACCGAATGGACCTTCGTCCTGCGGCCGGGCCTGACCTTCCATGACGGCTCGCCCTGCACCGCCGCCGACGTGGTCGCCACCTTCACCGCCATCCTCGATCCCAAGACCGCCTCGCCGGGCCGCACCAATGTCGGCCCGATCAAGGAGGTGACGGCCAAGGACGAGCGGACGGTGCTGTTCCGCCTGACCTCGCCCTATGCCGACCTGCCGGTTGCGCTGGCCTACACCAACGCCCGCATCGTCCCGGCCAAGGTGATCGAGACCGACCTCGACAGCCTGTCACGCAGCGCCGTCGGAACCGGCCCGTTCAAGCTGGTCTCCTTCGAACCCGACCGCAAGATCGTGGTGGAGCGCAACCCGGCCTATTACGACCCGGCGCGCCCCTATCTCGACCGGGTCGAGGTGCTGGTCTATCCCGACCGCACCGCTGAAGCCTCGGCGCTGATCTCCGGCGACATCGATCTGATGCTGGGCACCGCCCCCGGCGAATACCAGCGGCTGGAGAAGGCCTCCGGCGTCAAGGCGCTGCGGGTGCCGTCAGGCCAGTTCCTGAACGTCAACATGGGCTGCGACCAGAAGCCCTTCTCCGACCCGCGCATCCGCAAAGCGCTTGCGCTCGCCATTGACCGCGAGGCGATGGTCGGCTTCGTTGCCGGCGGCTACGGCACGCCCGGCAACGACACGCCGATCAGCCCGGCCTACCGCTTCTATCGTGAGCAGCCGCTGCGCAAGGCCGACCTCGCCCAGGCGAAGAAGCTGCTGGCCGAGGCCGGCTATCCCAACGGCGTCGACCTGACAATGATCGCGTCGGACAAGCCGGGCACCCGCACCGAACTGGCGGTCGCCATCCGCGAGATGGCGAAGCCCGCCGGCTTCCGCATCCAGGTACAGACCATGCCGCACGCCACCTACCTGGATCAGGTGTGGAAGAAGGGCAATTTCTACGTCGGCTTCTACAACATGCAGGCGACCGCCGACGCTGTCTTCTCGCTGCTCTACACGTCCGACGCCGCCTGGAACGAGACGCGCTGGAACAACAAGGCGTTCGACGCCCTGGTCGCCGAGGCGCGGACCAAGACCGACGAGGCCGAGCGCGCCGCCCTCTACGCCAAGGCGCAGCAGCTGATGCATGACGAGGTGCCGTCGGTCATCCCGGTCTTCTTCGACCTGCTGGCGGCGCGGCGCGATTATGTCGAGGGCTACGACCTCCACCCGCGCGGCTCGGTGTTCCGCCTCGACTTCGTCTCGCTCGGGGCGGCTGCGCCCAAGCGGAGTTGAGGCCGTGAGCGCATCCTGGCTCCTGCGGCGGCTGGCGCTGATCCTCTACACGGTGTTCATTGTGTCGGTGCTGGTCTTCGGCATCACCCAGGCGTTGCCGGCCGACGCCGCCGTCACCCTGCTGGGCGAGAACGCCACCGCCGAGGCGCTGAACGCGATCCGCGAGCGCCTCGGCCTCGGCGACCCGATCTGGTGGCAGTATCTGCGCTGGGTCGGCCATGCCGCGACCGGCGATTTCGGCCTGTCGATGCGCACCGGCCAGCCGGTGGGGCCGGAGATGCTGACGGCGCTCGGCCGCTCGCTTCTGCTGGCCGTCGCCGCCATCCTGGTCATGCTGGTGATCGCCTTGCCGCTGGGCATGCTGGCGGCGGTGCGCCAGGGCAAGGCGGCCGACATGGCGACCGGGCTGATCTCCTATCTCGGGGTCTCCTTCCCGGAGTTCGTCACCGCGACGCTGCTCGCCATGCTGCTGGCCGACACCCTGCAATGGTTGCCGGCCACCGGCTACGTCTCCCCGCTGGAGGATTTCAGCGGGGCGGTCCGGCATCTGGCCCTGCCGGTGCTGACCGCCTCGCTGATCCTCGTGGCGCATGTCGCCCGCATGGTGCGGTCGGAAACGCTCGACGTGCTGCACAGCGATTATATCCGCGCCGCCCGGCTGAAAGGGCTGCCGGAACGCACGGTGCTGGTCCGCCACGCCTTGCGCAACGCGCTGCTGCCGGTGGTCACCATCGTGGCGCTGGATGTCGGCTATCTGCTGGGCGGCATCATCGTCATCGAGGAGATCTTCGCCATTCCCGGCATCGGCCGGCAGCTGATGGTGGCGGTCACCGCCCGCGACCTGCCGTCGATCCAGGCCGGCGCCCTCATCATGTCGGCGACCTACGCCGTCGCCAATACGCTGGCCGACGTCGCCTACGCCGTCCTCGACAAGAGGATCCGCTATGACTGACCTGCTGCGCCGCCTGATGCGCACGCCGCAAGGCGCCATCGGCCTGATTTTGCTGGCGGTGCTGGCCGCCGCCTGCCTGTTCGGCCCCTGGCTGGCCCCCCACGACCCGGAGAAGATGGACTTCCTCGGCCGCTTCCGTCCGCTCGGCGCCCAGAACTGGTTCGGCGCCGACCAGTTCGGCCGCGACGTGCTGAGCCGCCTGCTGGTCGGCGCCCGCTCCACCCTGCCGATGGCGCTGGCCGCCACCCTGCTCGGCACCGTCGCAGGCGCCGTGGTCGGCACCGCGTCCGCCTATCTCGGCGGGCGCTGGGACGAGGCGATCATGCGCACCATCGACGCGGTGATGGCGGTGCCCGGCCTGCTGCTCGCCCTGCTGCTGGTCAGCACGCTCGGCAACGGCGCCGGCAACGCGATGATCGCCATCGCCGTCACCTTCGCCCCCGGCATGGCCCGCGTCACCCGCGCGGTGGCGCTGACCGTGCGCGGCCAGGACTATGTCAAGTCGGCCACCGTGCGCGGCGAAAGCGCGTTCTGGATCATCTTCCGCGAGATGCTGCCCAACGTGATGGCCCCGGTGGTGATCGAGGCGACGATCCGCGTCTCCTTCGCGGTGATGCTGTTCGCCACCCTCAGTTTCCTCGGCCTCGGCGCCCAGCCGCCGGCTTCCGAATGGGGCCTGATGGTGGCGGAGGCGCGCCAGTACGTTCATCAGGCGCCCTGGATCCTCATAGCGCCGTCGCTGGCCATCGCGATGACCGCCATCGCCTTCAACCTGCTCGGCGACGGGCTGCGCGACGCCATGAACCCGCGGGACGAACGATGACCGCAGTCCTCTCATTGCGCGACTACACGCTGGATTATCTCACCGGCAGCCGTCCCTTGCGGGTCCTGCAGGACATCAGCCTCGACATCGCACCCGGCGAGGTGCTGGGGCTGGTCGGTGAATCCGGTTCGGGCAAAAGCACACTGGCCTGGGCGATCATGCGGCACCTGCCGAAGAACGCCCGCGAGCTGTCGGGCAGCATCCGGCTCGGCGACACCGACCTGCGCGGTCTGCCGCCGCGCGAGCTGACCCGCATCCGCGGCCGGCGCATCGGCATGGTGTTCCAGGATCCGTCGACCGCGCTGAACCCGACGCTGACCGTCGGCCGGCAGGTGACGGAGACGCTGGTCAACAACCGCGGCCTGACCCGGCGCGCCGCCTGGGATTTGGCGCTGGAACTGCTGGGCCATGTCGAGCTGCGCGACCCCGAGGCGCTGATGCGGCGCTATCCGCACGAGATTTCGGGCGGCGAGAAGCAGCGCATCCTCATCGCCACCGCCTTCGGCTGCCGGCCGGAGCTGATCGTCTTCGACGAGCCGACCACGGCGCTCGACGTCATCACCGGCGCCCGCATCCTCGACCTCTTCGCCCGGCTGCGCGCCGAGACGGGGGTCGCGGCGCTCTACATTTCGCACGACCTCGCGCTGGTCTCGCGTGTCGCCGACCGGGTGGCGGTGATGAAGAAGGGCCGGCTGGTGGAAGAGGCGCCGGCCGCCTCGATTTTCGCCCGCCCCGCCCACGAGGAAACCCGCAAGCTGGTGGCGGCGGTGCCGCGCCCGGAGAACCGGCTGGTCCACGACCGGCCGGGGGAGCGCGTCCTGCTCGCCGCCGAGGCGGTCTCGGTCCGCTATGCCCGGCCGCGCCTGTTCCGTCCGCCCCCGCCACCGGCGACCCAAGCGGTCGGCTTCGACATCAAGGCCGGCGAGATCCTGGGCATCGTCGGCGAATCCGGGTCCGGCAAATCCTCCATCGCACGGGCGCTGACCGGGCTGGCCGACTTCTCCGGCGGCATCCGCTTCGACGGCCGGCCGATCGGCTCGGCCCGCGACATGGACGGCGCCTATCGCCGCGCGGTGCAGATCGTTTTCCAACATCCCGACGGCTCGCTGAACCCGCGCCAGACGGTGGGCGAGATCCTGTCGCGGCCGTTGAAGCTGTTCGGCAGCCGCTCGACCGACCTGAATGCGGAGATCGGCCGGCTGCTGGAACAGGTGCGGCTGCCGGCCGCCTACGCCGCGCGCTGGCCGCACCAGCTCTCCGGCGGCGAGAAGCAGCGCGTCGCCATCGCCCGCGCCTTCGCGGCCAAGCCCTCGCTGGTCATCTGCGACGAGATCACCGCCCCGCTCGACGTGTCGGTCCAGGCCTCGATCATCGAGCTGCTGCTGGCGCTGCGGGCCGAGACCGGGGCCGCGTATCTCTTCATCACCCACGACATCAACCTGATCCGCCAGATCGCCCACCGCATCGCCGTGATGCGCCGGGGCGAGTTGATCGACCTGCTGCCCATCGACACGGTCGACGCCGACCATGTCCACCCCTACACGCGCGACCTGATGGCCGCCTCGCCGACCCCCGTCGGCTGACCCTTTAGGATCCCTCCCATGGACACCGCAGAGATTCTCGCCCGCCTGGACACCGATGCCGCCCTCGCCTTCCTGGCCCGAATGGTCCAGCACAAGAGCTACAGCCAGACCGAGGGCGAGCGCGAACTGGCCCGCTTCATGGCCGCCTCCATGTCGGGCCTGGGGCTGGAGGCGGAACTGACGCCGGTGCCCGGCGGGCGGGTCAACGCCGTCGGCCGCTGGCGCGGTACCGGCGGCGGCAAGAGCCTGCTGTTCAACGGCCACATCGACACCAACCCGGTGACCGAGGGCTGGACCGTCGATCCCTGGGGCGGAAAGATCGACGACAAGTTCATCTACGGCATCGGCTGCTCCAACATGAAGGCGGGCGACGCCGCCTATTTCTGCGCGGTGAAGACCCTGATGGACGCCGGGGTGAAGCTGCGCGGCGACGTCATCCTGACCTATGTGGTGGGCGAGCTTCAGGGCGGCGTCGGCACGCTCGCGCTGATGGAGCAGGGGCTGCGCGCCGACTGCTTCATCAACAGCGAGCCGACCGACCTTCAGGCGATGACGATGCACGCGGCGGCGCTGAGCTTCGTCATCGAACTGGTCGGCGACACCCGCCACCTGTCCAAGCGCGAGGAGGCGGTCGACGCCGTCGTCGCCGCCTGCGACCTGATCCCGCGGCTGAACGCCCTGGCCCTGTCCGGCGCCAAGTCGCCGGAGCACGCGACGATCAACCGTGTCCATGTCGGCGTCGTCCACGGCGCGCTGGGCAAGGAACTGCACGAGTGGCGCTCGCCCCAGGTTGCCGACTTCGTGCGGATCAAGGGCTCGGCCCGCTACGCCACCGGCCAGAGCGAGGACGGGGCGCTGGCCGACCTGCGGCGCGAACTGGACGCGCTGGAGGCGCGCTTCCCCGGCCTGAAGGCCAGCGTCTTCTCCGAGGACCGCGGCGGCACCCCGACCATGCCAACCTTCGAGGTGGCGAAGGACAGCGCCATCGTCCAGGCGGTGAACCGCGCCTATCGTGCGGTGCGCGGCACCGACCAGCCGACCGGCGCCATCACCCCGCCCGGCTTCTACGGCACCGACGCCGGCCATCTCCAGCATTCCGGCGGCATGGAGGGCGTCGTCTGCGGTCCCGGCGGCCGCTACAACACCATGCCGGACGAGCGCGTCGACATCGACGACTATCTCGACATGATCCGCGTCTACATGCTGACCATCCTGGAGATCTGCGGCGTGGAGGATTGCGGATGAGCGGCGCAGCGGCCGAGCGCTTTGCGCCGCGGATGGCCCGGCTGCGCGAGGCCATGGCGGCCGGGGGCTGCGACGCCTTCCTGGCCGACCATGCCGAGCTGATCGCCTGGATCTGCGGCTACACCGTGTCGGAAACGCTCTACCGCGCCGTCATCGTGCCGATGGAGGGCGCCCCCTGCTTCGTCCTGCGCTCCATCGATGCCGGCCCCTGCCGGTCCGGGGTGTGGTTCGACAAGGTGGCGACCTTCGACGACCACGAGGATCCGCATGGCGCGGTGGCGAAAGCGCTCGCGGCGCGCGGCTTCTCCGGCGCGAGGATCGGCGTCGATCCGGTCTCCTACGGCCACACCGCCGCCACTGCGCAACGCCTTGCCGGGTTGCTCCCCGATGCCCGGTTCGTTCCGCTGCCCGGAGTGAGCGACCGTGTGCGCGCCTGCAAGTTCGTCGACGAGATCGACGCCATCGCAGCGGCGGCGGCCATCGCCGACCAATGCATGCTGGGGTTGGAAGGCCATGTCCCTCCCGGCCAGACGGTGCGGGAAGTGGCGGCCGCGGCTGCGGCGGCACAGCTCCGGCTCGGCGCCGACGACGGCGGACCGGGGCCGATTCTGGTGTCGGGCGGCCATGGAACCGGCGGCCACGTCGATTTCCTGCACGGCAGCGGCCTCGACCGGACGCTGATGCCAGGCGACATCCTGCATGTCGAACTGACGCCGCGGGTCGGCAACTACGGCGCCCGGCTGATGCGGCCGGTCTTCGTCGGCGACCCGCCGGCCGGGGCGCGGGAGACCTTCCAACAACTGGCGGAGATTCAGGACCGGCAGATCGCCGCCATGCGTCCGGGAGCGGCGGCCCGCGATGTCGATTCCCTGCTGCGGACGGCGGTGCTGGATGCCGGGCTGCGAAGCGACTACGGCAACGTGACCGGCTACGCCATGGGCCTCTATGCCCGCACGCCGCGGCCGAGCGACTTCTCGCAGTCCTTCCACCCCGGAGCCGACTTCCGTCTGGAGCCGGGGCAGGTGTTCCACATGTATGCGTCGGCGCAGGGCGTTGCCCTGAGCGAGACCGTTCTCGTGACCGACGCCGGGCCACGCCTGCTGACGACATGCCCGCGTCGGCCCATGAAAGGCTGAGCCCGCCACAGTGTCGAGCACATTCGGTCAGGCGGTGCGCCGCGCCAGGGAGCCCGGACGCACCGCTTCGGGGATCAGAACGGCTGCTGGAGCAGTCCGATCAGGCCCTTCACGCCCGATACGAAATTCCCGACGCGCAGGTTTTCGTCGTAGCTGTGCTGGTTGTTGTCGGCATTCACCAGCGGGACGATGACGAAGGGCACCTTCAGCGCCTCGACCGCCGCGCCGGTGGGCACGGTGCCGCCCATCATGCGGATGCGCACCGGCTCTTCGCCATAGGTCGCCTTGAAGGAGCGGTACAGCCAGTCGCCGACCGGAGCCTGCATGTCGGTCCGCGCCGCAGAACTGGAGGCCGATACCTCCTCCGAAGCCAGGGAGGCCAGCTTGTCGTACTTGGCCCGGTCCTCGTCCGTCGGATTGCCCTGGACCAGATGATAGCCCTGCGCCTCGATATGCGTCTTCAGCATGCCGATCAGCTGTTCAGGCGGCGTTTCCGGAACCGTGCGCAGGTCGAGTTCGGCGACGGCGCTTTCCGGAATGATCGTCCGCGCCTTGGCGCCGACATCGCCCGCCGCCATGCCGCGGACGTTGAGCGACGGGTATTGCAGCGCCTCCTGATAGTTCTTGCCGACCTTCTCCGCCTGCGCGATGCCCAACCGCTTGCGCAGCGCCGCTTCGTCATCGGGGACGGCGGCCATGATCTTTTCCGCCGCCGCATCGATCTTCACGGAGTCGTAATAGCCGGGAATGGTGACCCGGCCGGTCTCGTCCTTCATGGATGCCAGCAACTGCGCCAGCCGCATCGCCGGGTTGGCGGAATAATTGCCGAAATGGCCGCTGTGCAGGCCCTGCTTGGCGCCGAAGACCGTCAGCGTCGCCTGGGCGACGCCGCGGTTTCCGAACACCAGCGTCGGCTTGTTGGTCTGGTGCATCGGGCCGTCCAGCACCAGCAGCGCGTCATTCTTCAGCAGCTCGGCGTTCTGCCGGATGACCTCGCCCAGCGACGGCGACCCCTTCTCCTCTTCGGAATCGAGGATGATCTTGACGTTGACGCTGGGTTTCTGGCCGGCTTCCTTCAGCGCGTCGAACGCCGTCAGCAGCATCATGATCGGACCCTTGTCGTCCGACGACGACCGCGCGAACAGCCGCCAGTCCGGATCGACCTGATCGCCGTACAGCTTCTCCAGCGGGATCGTCTCCCACTCGCCCTTGTCGGTCTTCTGCTTCAGCGTGGCGTCCCAGGGGCTGTTCTGCTTCCACTGCTGCGGAGTGACCGACTGGCCGTCCAGATGGGCATAGAACAGGATGGTCTTCTTGGCAGGGTCGGCGCCGGGCAGTTCGGCAAACAGCATCGGCTTGCCGTTGTTCTCCAGCGCACGCGCCTGGAAGCCGCGCTTCCGGAAGGCCTGCTCCAGCCATGCGACGTTCTTCTGAATGTCAGCCGGAACAACTGCATCGTTGGGAATGGCGAGAAGCTCGACAAATTCCTTGTAATTCGCAGATGCATGCTTCGCGGCGAGCGTATCCGTGGATGGCGACGCGGCGCTCGCCTGCATCGGCAAGAACATGCACGCGCCGATGAGAAGCGCTTTTTTAAGAGAAAATTTCTCTCTGCCCGACATTTATTCCCCCTTGCGTGTTCATGACGCAATTTTTACGAAGGATTTGCGGGCATCGTCAAGTTTATCTACCGTTTACACAGGGCTGCCCTGTGCATGACGCGCGGCAGGCGGCCGGGGCGAACAGCCCCGGCAACTCCCGACGGATCGGCGAGTTCTGCCCTCAACCGCGGGCGACGGGGCGGACGGTGATCTCGTTGACACCGACATCCCGCGGCTGCTCGATGGCGAAGAGGACGGCGCGGCCGATGGCGTCCGGTTCGATTGCGTTTCGGCGGTATTCGACCATCGCGCGGGCAGCCGTCTCGTCGGTGATGGTGTCGGCGAGTTCGGAGCGCGTCACACCGGGATAGATGCAGGTCGTGCGGATCGTCTCGCTTTCCTGCCGCAATCCGTCGGTGATGGCCCGTACCGCGAATTTGGTCGCGCTATAGACGGCGGAGGTCGGCACCACCTCGAAACTGCCGACCGAACCGATGTTGACGACATGCCCGCCACCCTGCGCCTCCATGACCGGGAGGACGGCGGCGATGCCATGGAGGACGCCACGGATGTTGACATCGATCATCCGGTCCCATTCCTCAACCTTCAGGGAGGCGAGCGGGGAAAGCGGCATCACGCCGGCATTGTTGACGAGGACGTCGATCCGGCCGAAGCGGTCCCTGGCTTCGGCAACGAAGCCTTCCATGCTGGCTCGGTCGGCCACGTCGAGGGCGCGGGCGGCGGCCTTGCCGCCCTTCGCCTGAATTTCCCGGACAAGCGCGTCGAGACGCCCGGTCCGCCGCGCCCCCAGCATCAGGGTGGCACCGGCCCCGGCGAGAATGCGCGCGGTGGCCTCGCCGATGCCGCTGGACGCACCGGTGACGAGAACGACTTGGTCGATGGTCATGACGATTTCCTGTGTCTCGGTGGTTGCGACGGCTGCCAGCGGCGGTCATTACGCCGTTCAGTCGCCGTCCGTGACCAGAAGTTGGCATTGTACCGCTGTCGAGATAACTTGCCTGTTGCTGGACGCTGCGGTTAGAACAGCTAACCAATGCAGATCGACCTGAATCTCCTGACCCTGTTCGCCGCGGTGGCGGAGACCGGCAATTTCCGCGCGGCGGCCGACCGCCTCGGGGTGACGCGCTCGGCCGTGAGCCAGGGCGTCCAGCGCCTGGAGGCGGCGCTGGGACAGGCGCTGTTCCTGCGCACCACCCGCAGCGTGCGGCTGACCGAAGCCGGGGAACGCTTCCTGGCGCAGATCTCAACCCCGCTGGCCGAAATCGCGAGCGCCATCGATGCGGCGTCTGGCTCGGCGTCGGAACCCCGCGGTCTGCTGCGGATCGCCGCCACCTCGATTGCCGAGCGCTTCCTGTCCGGGCCGCTGATCGCCTCCTTCAGCGAGGCCTATCCTGGCATCTCCCTCGACGTGACGGTGACCGATCTGGAGTTCGATATCGTCGCTGCCGGCTTCGATGCGGGTGTGCGTCTCGGCGAGGTCATCGAGCGCGACATGATCGCGGTGCCGCTGACGGGCGACCAGCGCCAGATCGCGGTGGCGACACCGGGCTATCTCGCCCGTCATGGGACGCCGGAGCACCCACGCGACCTCGTCAGCCACCGCTGCATCGGTTGGCGACCGCAGCCGGACACGGCCCCCTACCGGTGGGAGTTCGAGAAGGACGGACACGCGTTCGACGTGTCGGTCGAGCCGCAGATCACCACCAACGACATGCTGCTGATGCTTCGCACGGCGCTCGCCGGCGCCGGCATCACCTTCGGGATCGAGGAGACGTTCCAGCCCTATCTCGAACGCGGTGAGCTGGTCACGATCCTCGACGACTGGCTGCCGCCCTTCGCCGGCTTCTTCCTGTATTTTCCAAGCCGGCGGACGGTGACGCCCAAGCTCCGCGCCCTGATCGATCATGTGCGCCGCCACCGCGAGGGAGCGCAGTCCGGGTAACCGTCCCGTCACCCCTCGACATAGGCCGCAAGTTCTTCCGGGGTTCCCTGCGGAAACGCCGACTTCAGATGCTCCAGGAAGGCTGAGACGCGCGCGTTGAGCAGCCGCCGCGTCGGGTAGAGCACCCACAACTCCGTCTCGGAGCCGACCACATCGCCCCATTTCACCAGCCTGCCGGCGGCCAGATCGGGAGCGGCGAGCGACAGCGGCAGACGGGCGGCCCCTACGCCCATGCGAACCGCATCGCGGACCATGATGAAGGACGATAGGCTGAGCATCGGCTCGACCGCGATGGTCGACGGACCGTCCGGTGTCGCAATCTCCCACAATGCGGGCCTTCCTCCGACTTGTCCCGGCGATCCACGGGTGACGACGGGAACGGTGTCGTTGCCGGCGGGGAACGACAGGTCCGGGCTTGCCACCACGACGAGGCGATCCCGCAGGAAAACGCGTCCGACAAGGCCCGCGTCCGGGTCCGGATTGACACGGATGACCAGATCATAGGCTTCCTCGACCATGTCGACAGCCCGGTCTTCCGTGACGATCTCAAGCCGAACCTCCGGGTACTTGCGCAGGAATCCGGCCGCCAGCTTGCCGATGGCGGTCTGCGAGAACAGCAGCGGCGCGCTGATCCGCAACCGTCCGCGGGGGCTGTGGCCGCCGGATGCAATCGCCTTCGCCGTCTCGTCGAGTTCGGTCAGCAATGCGCCGGTCCGCTCGAACAGCGCTTGGCCCTCCGCCGTCAGCTTGAGTGTCCGGGAACCGCGCTCGAACAGGCGAAGGTCCAGGCTCGCTTCCAACTCCGCGACGCGCCGCGACAAGGTCGCCTTTGGCCGGCCGGCCGCGCGCGCCGCCTTGCCGAACCCGCCGTGGCGGGCGACCAGATTGAAATCGGCCAAAGCAAGCAGGTCCATCCGTTCCACCAGTGAGACGATCTGTCCAAATTCGCCGCCTATCGGACCCTGCATGGATCGGTAAAGTCAAGGGCGTCAACCGAACCCCAAAGCGGAGTGAACCCCATGACCATCCTCGTTACCGGAGCCACCGGCCGTGTCGGCCGCCATGTCGTCGACCAGCTGGTCAAGCGCGGCGCCGAGGTGCGCGTGCTGACCCGCGACCCGTCGAAGGCCGCTTTCCCCGCCGGCGTGAAAATCGCCCAGGGCGACATGCTGGACATCGATGCGCTGCGCGCCGCCTTCCGCGGCGTCCGCACCCTGTTCCTGTTGAACGCCGTCACCGGCGACGAGTTCACCCAGGCGATCGTCACCTTGAACATCGCGCGGGAGGCCGGCGTCGAACGGGTCGTCTATCAGTCGGTGTTCGAGGCCGACCGTGCGGTGAACGTGCCGCATTTCGCCGTGAAGTTCGGCGCCGAGCGCATGCTCGACCAAATGGGCTTCAGCGCCACCATCCTGCGCCCGTCCTACTTCATCGACAACGAGCTGATGATCAAGGACGTGATCACCAACCACGACGTCTACCCGATGCCGATCGGCAGCAAGGGCGTGGCGATGGTCGACGCACGGGACATTGCCGAGGTTGCGGCCATCGAACTGATCCGTCGTGACCGGGCGCCGGGGAAACTGCCGGTGGACATCATCAACCTCGTCGGCCCCGACACGCTGACGGGTCCGCAGGTCGCCGCGATCTGGTCCGATCTGCTGGGCCGCACCGTGGTCTATGGCGGCGACGATCCCAGCGGGTTCGAGCAGACCATGGCCTCCTTCATGCCGAAATGGACCGCCTATGAGATGCGCCTGATGGCCGAGCGCTATGTCAGCGACGGCATGATCCCCGAAGCCGGCGACGTCGAACGGCTGACCGGGCTGCTGGGCCGCCCGCTGCACAGCTACCGCAGCTTCGCCGCCGCGCTCGTCGCGGCCTGAAACCTCACGATCCTTGGGTTGGTTGCAAAGTTCGACGGAGGTGCCTGCGGCAGCGGAGGCTTTTTACGTGTCTCCGTTTGCCGTCGAGGTTCGCAACGAAGCGGCACAAATGGCGCCTCACCCTGGACTTGCCGGTAAATTGACAGGCTTTGCCATAGCTCCCATAGTGCCAGCCGATCGAGATCAGGAGCCATCCATGGCGACGGTTGACCTCGCATCGTCGAGCGAAATGATGCGCAAGATCGCTGCCGGCCTGTTGGCGATGGCGCAAGGTGCGCCCGATCCTTGTCCGGCTTCCCATGACCGGCATCGCTTCTCAACAATCGAGATCAGGAGACAGTACGGTATGGACGGCAGGCTGCAGGAACGGTGGGACGCGATCATCTTCGATTTCGACGGCGTGCTGTGCGATTCCAACGACCTGAAGGGCGAGACCTTCGCCACACTGTATGCCCATGAGGGCCCGGAGGTTCAGGACGCCATCCGCGCCTATCACCGGGACAACGGTGGCATGCCGCGGCGGGAAAAGCTGGCGCGCTTCGAGCGCGACATCCTCGGCCGCGCCGTGGACGAGGAGCGGTTGGACCGGATGGTCGCCGGTTTTGCCGCAGCGGTGGAGGAGGCGGTGATCGCCTGCGCCGAAATTCCCGGCGCGACGGACTTCCTGGCCACCCATGCCGGCCGGCCCGCCCTTTTCATCATTTCCGCGACGCCGCATGAGGAAATGCTGCGCATCGCCGAGCGACGGGGCATGACCGACCGGTTCGTGTCCGTCCATGGCAGCCCGCCAAGCAAGGCGGAAACGGCAGCCATGCTGATCGCCCGCCACGGCCTGCGTCCCGACCGCGTTGCCTTCGTCGGCGATGCCGTTCAGGACTATGCGGCGGCAACGGCCCTCAACCTGCATTTCGTCGGGGTGCGCGATGCCGACGGCCGCCACCCCTTCCCCTACGGAACGCTGACCATAGCCGATCTGCGTGAATTGCCCACGGCCCTTGCTCGGCTTTGAAACCGCTCGATGGGTGCGGAGGGCCGGTCTGGACCGGTCCTCCGCACCCATCGTCAGGCCACTGTCGAGCGTTCAGTGAGACGGATGGGCGGGGGCGCGGGCGGCCAGCGGCATGACCGGGATGTCGCCCATCCCCTCCAGGACGCGCTCGGTGCCGGCACCGCTCTGGTTCAGTTCGCGGTGCAGAACCTCACGGTCGCAGGCGTCCTCCCAGATCGAGACCACGATGCTGACGACGCAGTTGCTGATGATGCTGGTCAGGGCGCGGGCTTCGGACATGAAGCGGTCGATGCCGACCAGCAGCGCGACACCGGCAACCGGCAGGTCCGGCATCACCGTCAGCGTGGCGACCAGGGCGACGAAGCCGCTGCCGGTGACGCCGGCGGCACCCTTCGAGGTCAGCAGCATGACGCCGAGCATGGCGACGATCTGGCCGGCCGACAGGTGGATGTCGCAGGCCTGGGCGATGAACAGCGAGGCGAGGGTCAGGTAGATCGCCGTGCCGTCGAGGTTGAAGGAATAGCCCATCGGCAGAACCAGGCCGGAAACACCCTTCTTGCAGCCCAGCGCTTCAAGCTTCTGCAAGACCCGCGGCAGGACCGGCTCGGAGGACGAGGTGCCGAGAACGATCAGCAGCTCCTCGCGGAAGTAGCGCAGGACCTTCCACAGGCTGAAACCATGCAGCCGGGCCAGCGTGCCGATGATCGCCACCAGGAAGACGCCGCAGGCGACATAGAAGGTCAGGATCAGCAGGCCGAGCGAGCCGATGCTGTCGATGCCGTATTTGCCCACGGTGAAGGCCATCGCGCCGAACGCACCGATGGGGGCCAGCTTCATTATGAAGCCGAAGGCGGCGAACAGCACGTGGGAGAAGGATTCGATGCCCTGCACCACCGGTTCGCCGGCCTTGCCGACCCGCGTCAGGCCGAAACCGACCAGCACGGAGATGAGCAGCACCGGCAGCACCTCGCCCTCGGCGAAGGCGCCGAAGAAGGAATGCGGGATGATGTGCAGCAGGAAGTCGGTGAAGCCGACCGGGGCGGCCTGCTTGGCGTAGCGTGCGGCCACCGCGGGGTCGAGCGACGACGGCGACACATGCATGCCGACGCCGGGCTCGATGATCATGACCGCGGCCAGCCCGATGAGCAGCGCCGCCGCCGTCAGCGCGTAGAACAGCGCCATCGACTTGACCAGCGTCTTGCCGATCTCGCGGGTGTCGTTCAGGCTGGTGATGCCGCTGACGATGGTGCAGAAGACCACCGGCGCGATCATCATCTTGACCAGCTTGACGAACCCGTCGCCCAGCGGCTTCAAGCCCGCCCCGAAATCGGGCCAGAAGTGGCCGGCCAGGATGCCCAGGGTCAGGCCGACGACGACCTGGAAATAGAGCGCCTTGTAGATGGCCTTGGGCTTGCTCGGCGTCAGGGTATCGGTCCCCGTTTGTGGACGCATGGCGTTTCCTCCTCTCTGATGCTGTGGCGTCAGGCCGCCAGGGCGGTCCGCGACGGGGTCGAAGGGCGGGCGAACACGGTTCCCTCGAACAGGCGCCGCGCGGTGCGCAGGATGCTGGCGGTCGGTGCGGATTGGCCGTCACCGGTCTCAAGGCGGCCCGCCTCGAGACGGCCCACCTCAAGACGGACAGTCAGCCGGCCTGCCGGATGTTCGAAGGTGATGTCGCCGGGCATGATGAACCGTCCCACCAAAGCGGCGGCCACGGTTTCCGGAATGGTGCAGGCGGTGGCGGTGGCGACGGCGCCGGTGATGGCCATCGCCCGATGGCAATCATGCGGCATGAAATACCGGACGGTCAGCGTGCCGCCGCGGGTCGGTGGGGCCAGCAGGACCGGCTTAGGGATCACCATGCCGGCCGCGTTGGGAAAACCCATGCGGCGGCCGGCCTCGACGCGCAGCGCCTCCAGCCGGGACATGAACTCCCGGTCGGACCGGAAGCTGTCCACCGGCTCGTACCCCGTCTTGCCGAGGTCGGCGGCGCGGATCAGCATCACCGGGATGGCGGCATCGACGCAGGACACCGGGATGCCGTCGATCAGGTCGACCGGCGATCCGGTGGGCAGCAGCCGGCCGGTGTTGGCGCCTGCGGCGTCGAGAAAAGCGAGATGGATGGGGGCCGCGGTGCCGGGCACGCCGTCGATGACGGCCTCGCCCTCATAGGCCACTTGGCCGCCGGGGGTCTGGATGCGGGCCTCGATCAGCTTGCCGGTGTTGACGTTGTGGATGCGCACCACCGTGACGCCGTTCGCCGCCGGGACAAGCCCGGACTCGATGGCGAAGGGGCCGACCGCGGCCAGCATGTTGCCGCAGTTGGGCGAGGTGTCGACCACCCCCTCCTGCACCCGCACCTGAGCGAACAGGTAATCCACATCCGCTCCGGCCCTGGTGGCTGGACCGACGATGGCGACCTTGCTGGTCAGCGGATTGCCGCCGCCGATGCCGTCGATCCCCAGATCGTTCCCCGCCCCCATCACCGAGAGCAGGAGGGCATCGCGCTCCGCCGGAAGGGCAGGAAGGTCGGACGCCAGAAAGAAGGGGCCGCGAGAGGTCCCGCCGCGCATCATCACGCAGGGAATGCCGATCTGGCGGTTCATCGTATTTGTCATGGCGCTTGGTTTCTCTTGGGTTCGCCGGTGGGCGAAGAAAGCCGATGCGCCGATATTCTGACTGCGAACGATATTTGTGAAATGCATTGATTCGCACTATTATTCCATTTCACGCATCAATGCGATGCCGATGGAGCCGGGCATGAATTTTGAGCTGGTCGATCTGAAGGCGTTCGTGGCGGTGGCGGAACTGGGAAGCTTCAACCGCGCCGCCGAGCTTCTGAACCTGTCGCAGCCGGCACTCAGCCGCCGCATCCAGAAGCTGGAGGACACGCTGGGCGTGGCGTTGTTCGAGCGCTCGACCCGCCATGTCGCGCTGACGATGGTGGGGCGCGATTTCATGCCCAAGGTCCGCCGCTTCCTCGATGAATTCGAGACGTCGTTGCTGGGGATCAGCGATCTCGGCGCACGGAGCGGCGGCCAGATCACCATCGCCTCCGTCCCGACGGCGGTGTTCTATTTCCTCCCCAACGCGATCAGCCGCTTCAGCATCGCGTTCCCGCGGATCCGCATCCGCATCCTTGATCTCGGCGCCAACGAAGGGCTGGAGGCGGTGGCGCGCGGCGAGGCCGATTTCGGCATCAACTTCATCGGCACCTCGCACCCTGACATCGAATTCACGCCACTGGCCGAGGACCCCTTCGTCGTCGCCTGCCGGCACGATCATCCGCTGGCGGCCCATACGGTGGTGAACTGGGACGAGCTGGCCGCCCACCGCGTCATCACCGTGGGCCGGACCAGCGGCAACCGGGCGCTGATCGACAATGCCCTGGCGCAGCACGGCCTGAAGCTCAACTGGTCCTACGAGATCACGCATCTCGCAAGTTCGCTCGGCCTGGTGGAGGCCGGGCTCGGCGTCGCCGTGCTGCCAAAGCTCGCCACGCCGTCCTCCGGCCATCCCATCATCCTGACTCTCCCTTTGGGCCATCCGAAGATCTCCCGGACGATCGGCGTGGTCCGGCGGCATGGCGCCATCCTCTCACCGATGGCGGCACGCTTTCTCGAAGTCCTGCTCGGCTCCTGGCGGCTGTGACCGGCAGTCCGCCGTCACGCCCTGTCCTGCTGCCGCCCGTCCCGCCGCAGCGAAACCACCGACGCGCCGTCGGCGGCGGACGAGGTCTCCGCAACCTCCAGCAGGCTGCCGGACTGTCCGGGCAGCCGCATCTGCGGCTTCATGGTCAGGTAGCGCACGCAGCTGACCCGCAGGAAGGAGGCGAGGTTCTGAACGGCCCCGTGGGCCTCCAGAACCTCATCGTACAGCGACAGGATCAGCCTGTTCGTCGTCGTCCCCTGCTCCGCGGCGATGTCGGCAAGGACGTTCCAGAACAGGTTCTCCAACCGGATGCTGGTGACCATGCCATGGATGCGCACCGACCGTGACCGTGCCTCGTACAGGATCGGATCGGCGTTGACGAAGATCTGGCACATGCGCCCATCCTTCCTTGAATGCGGTATCAAACCCGGCTGCGGTTACTTTTGACGGAGCGGCTTTTACGCCTTGCCGGCGGATATGCGCCGAATGCCGTGCTGGCTCATTTTCCGATACAGCGTGCTGCGCGAGATGCCGAGGACTGCCGCCGCATCGGACAGGTTCCCGCCGGTTGCCGCAATCACATCCTTGATTGTCCTCTGTTCGGTCTCCGTCAGCGCCATTGCCGTTGGAGGCGACACGACGGCGGCAGGCGCCACGATGGGCGGGGTCGGAGAGCCCAGCAATGGCCAACCGTCGGCAACCATGCAACCGCAGGCATCGCGCAGTTCGTCCGGCAGGTCGTCGATGCCGATGCTGCCGCTGGTGGACAGCAGGACAGCCCGTTCAACCGCATTGCGCAGCTCCCGGACATTGCCCGGCCAGTCGTAGCGTTGCAGGAGATCCAGCGCCGCCGCGGTGAAGCGGACGGGTGCCCGGCCATGCCGCTCCGCCAGCAAGCCGTTGAAGTGGGAGATCAGGCGGGGAACATCGCCATGGCGGTCGCGCAGGGGCGGCACGCGCAGGGCGGTCACGGCGAGGCGATGGTACAGGTCGCGGCGGAAGCGGCCGGCGGCGACTTCCTGCCGGAGGTTCCGGTTAGTCATGGCGAGCAGCCGCACCGACACCCGGCGCGGCACGTTGTCGCCGATGCGGTACAGCACGCCCTCCTCCAGAACCCGCAACAGGTAAGGCTGAAGGTCGAGCGGCAATTCGCCGATCTCGTCGAGGCACAGCGTGCCGCCGTCGGCCAGTTCAAAGCGGCCGATGCGCCCCTCCGCCGCCGCACCGGTGAAGGCGCCGCGCACATAGCCGAACAGCTCGCTGCCCAGCATCTCGCGCGAGACGGCACCGCAGTTGAACGGCACGAAGGGACCGCCGGCCGCAGCGCTGTGGCCGTGGATGGCGCGGGCGAACAGTTCCTTGCCGACGCCGGTCTCGCCCTCGATCAGGATGGGGACCGGCAGCGGCGCCAGACGCTCCCCCTGCCCGATCACCATGCGCAGGCTGCCGCTGTCACCGACGATGTCGGCGAAGCGCGACCGGCTGTGGTCGGATTCGTCCGGCACCGCACGGCGTCCGGCGGACGGTCGGCCCGATACCGCAGTGGGGATGACCAGCAGCGTTCCCCGCCGCTCCCCATCCAGAATCAGCGGCCGGACCCAGTCGGCCGGAACCGGCAACCGCTCCCCTGCCCCACCCCCGGGTCCACCTCCGACCCCAGCTATCGGCAGCTTCGTCCCTCGGTTCAACTGCGGCAGTTCCGACCCGAAACTGGCCTTCAACAGATGCGCCGCCTTGCGGCTGGCATAGAGCAGGCGCCCACGGGCATCGAGTGCGATCAGCCCTTCGCCAACATATTTCTGGCTGTCCTCCAGGCAGGCCTCCAGCAGTCGCACATGTTCGGCCTCCGTCTGGCGGGCGAGATTCCATTCCACCTGCCGGGCAGCGACCACGGCCAAGGCAAGCGCCTGCCCGCTGAAGCTCTGCTTCAGGCCGGAGATGTCGAGCAGGCCGACGACCGATCCGTCGACCGGATCGTGGATCGGCGCCCCGGCACAGCTCCATCCCTTGATGCCGGCGCAATAATGCTCCGCAGCCTGGACCAGCACCGGCTGCTTGGACGCCAATGCCGTGCCAATGCCGTTGGTGCCGGCACAGGTCTCGCCCCACTGGCCCCCGCAGGCCAGACTGATGTCGCGCGCCACGCTCAAGGTGGCACGGTCGCCGGCCGCCTCCAGCACGACGCCGTTGGCATCTGTGATCAGCAGAACGGTACGGGTGCCGGCCAGCAGATCAGACGCCTCCGCCAGGGTCGAGGCCGCTGCCTGGAGCAGATCGCGGTTGTCGCGTCGCAGAGCCTCGATATGATCGCGACCAATCACCGGGGCGGCATCCGCCCGCGCATCGACCAGGAAGCTTTGACATCGTGCCCAGGATCGGATGACCACGTCGCGCACCGGCAGATTGTCCCGGCGCGAGCCGGAAACGAAATCCTCCCATGCCTTCATCGTGGCCGTTTCGCCATCCACCAGAGCGTGAAGCGCTGGTGCCGGCAAGGCGGCGGCCAGACGGCCGGCACCGGCCTGTTCGTTGGCCAACATAGTCCCCTCCCTGCTTCCCGGCGTCTTTTGCGGATGGTTTCCGATGCGCCGATTGTCTTTGGACAAGGGATGCGGAGGCTCGCCCGGATATGCTCCGCATCAAGAATTGTTTGTATGAGAAACCATAAGCCGAACCGAAGCGGGAGCGGTAGTAGTGGATTACTCTATTGCTTTTTTCCTGCCTTTCTCTCCGAAGGGGGAGGTGGGGTGCTACGGCCGAAAAAGGATCAGGTTCGCCCGTACCGTTCCATTCCGCCGCCGCGGGCCGGTCCGGCGGTGGGATCGACATCGTCGGGGATGTCGGCGATCAGCGTGTGGGTGGTCAGCACCAGCTTGGCGACCGACACCGCGTTCAGCAATGCAAGCGTGGTGACCTTGACCGGATCGATGATCCCCGCGGCGAACAGGTCGCCGAACCGGCCGCTGCGGGCATCGAAGCCGGACCCGTCGGGAAGCGCGGCGACGCGCGCGGCAACGCCGTCCCCGTCCAACCCGCCATTCTCCGCGATGCAGATCAAAGGTTGCAGCATCGCCCGCCGCACCAGCCGCACCCCGGCCCTCTCGCCCTCCCCCACATCCTCGGCCAGCCGGTCGAGCAGCGGGGCGACGCGGGCGAGCGCGGTGCCGCCGCCGGGCACCACCCCTTCGGCCAGTGCTGCGCGGGCGGCAGCCAGCGAATCCTCCAGAAGCTGGGCGGTGCGCTTCTGCTCCACCGGGGTGGCCCCGCCGACCTCTATCAGGGCGGTGCCGTGCGTCAGCTTCGCCAGCCGCTGGGACAGCTTGTCCCGCTCGATGTTGGGCGGCGCCTCCTCCCACTGGCGCTGCACCAGGGCGCGGCGGGCGGCCAGCGCATCGGGATTGCCATGGCCGCGCAGGATGGTTGTCCGGCCGGCCGACACCTCGATGCGGTCGGCGCCCCCCAGATCCTCCGCCGCCACGCTGTCGAGGCGTCCGCCCAGGTCGCGGGCGATCACCCGCCCGCCGGTCAGGATCGCGATGTCCTCCATCGTCGCCTGACGCCAGTGGCCGAATTCCGGGGGATTGATCGCCACCACCGTGGCGCGCCCGTCGCGGCGCAGCGCCATCAGCGCCGCCACCACCTCCGGCGCCACGCTGTCGGCCATGACCAGCAGCGGGCGGTGCCCGGCGGCGATGCGGTCGACCAGACGCAGGATCGGTTCCGGATCGATGATCTTGTGGTCGGTCATCAGGATGTAGGGCCGTTCCAGCACCGCGCTCTGGCCGGTCGGTTCGGTCGCCATGTGGTGGGACAGGAACCCGCGGTCCAGCACCATGCCTTCCAGCACATGCAACGCCGTCGGCGCGCCCGGCTGGCCGTATTCGATGTCGATCACTCCCTCCGCCCCGACCCGGCGCAGCGCGTCCGCCACCAGACGGCCGAGTGCCGGATCGGTCGCCGCAACCGTCGCCACCTGCTCCAACTGGGCATGGCTTTCCAGCGGCCGGGCGATGTGGCGGAGCCGGTCGACGACGAAGCCGCAGGCGCGCTCCATCCCCTCCACCAACTCCACCGACCCATGGCCGTCAGCAAGCACGGCGACACCGTCCTGGATCAGCGCATCGGCCAGCACGGTGGCTGTGGTGGTGCCGTCGCCGGCCACGTCGTTGGTTTGTTTCGAGACCTCCCGCACCACCTGGGCGCCCATATTCTCGAAGCGGCAGGGCAGCTCGATCTCGGCGGCGATGCTGACACCGTCGCGCGAAATCATCGGCGTGCCGATGGGGCGGTCGATGATCGCGTTCGTCCCCTTCGGCCCCAGCGTGCCGCGCACCGCCAGCGCCAGCTTGCCCACCCCACGGGCAAGCGCGGCCCGCGCCTCGGCACGGTGCAGCATCATCTTCGGCATGGCGACTTTCCCTCCCATTATTGATTTTGCGGATTTGAAAAAAGAGGCGGAGCCCGCCGGACCTGAAGCAGGCCCCGCCTTCCCGAGATCACTCGTAAGCCAGCGCGTCGTCCATGTTGCCGAAGAGGACGACGGTGTCCTCGTCGATCATGACCATGCGGCCATAGTGGGTGGAGGTGGAGATCTCGAAGATGTGCGGGGTCATCTCGCGGCCCAGCGCCTCGCCGATCTCGCTCATCTTGAACTCGATCTTGCCTTCGCCGTCGATGCGGATCATCGCCGGCAGATAGGTGACGGTGATGCCGGGCTTGCTCTCCATCACCTCGGCGATGCAGCGCGCCTCGACGCTGTCGTTCATCGTCACGCCGCACTGGTGCGAGATGGTGCCGTCCTGGGTGATGTCCTTCAGCGGCTTGAAAAGCTGCTGCACGGTGGTGACACTCATGGTTTTCGTCCTTTTGGCGGAGATGCGGGAAGGGTCACTCGGCAGCAGCGCCGTTGACCGCGGCGGTGACCGCCGCCGAAGCGGCGGCCTGCCCAACCTCGACCGGCGGCAGAGCCGGCAGGTCTGCGTCGATGCCGATCTCCCGCCCGATGGCGGCGACGCGCCCGCGCGCCCGTTCGAACGCTTCCACGAAGTTGGCAGCCTTGACCCGCGGCAGCGACCACAGCGGCTGCAACTGCAGGGCCGCCTTCACCGCCAGTCCGCCATGGTGGCTGAACCAGCTTTGCAGCATGGTCCGGTTGTCCTCGCCATGGACCGGATCGCGCAGCAGCAGGGCGAACAGTTCCACCGCGTTGGCGAGGTTCCGTTCATAGTCGGCCTCGGCCGCCGAAATGACCGACGGAGTGGAGAAGTCGTTCTGGGCTGCGGCCACCTGCATGACGAAGCCGCTGCGGAACAGCTCGCCGACCAGCGGTTCGAAGACGAGGTTGACGGCGAAATACTGCTCCAGGAAGTCGGTGGCGGCGCGGATATGCTCCACCGCCTCGCGGCAGGGCTGCCAGATCGGATCGTCCAGCCAGTGCGCCTTGCCGGCATCAAGGTCGAAATTCCCGATGTCGCTGCCGACCTCGGCCAGATAGAGCGTCAGATCCTGGGCGAAGCGCAGCTTGTAGGAGGCGTTGGTCAGGATGGCGTTGTTGACCATCTGGGTGTAGCCGTAGCGCTGCGCCCGCATCAGCGCGGTGCCCAGGCCATATTCGGCATGCTTGAAGGCGCCGACATGGTTCTGGAGCACGGCGACCCAAGCCTTGTCGAAGCGCTGGGGCGCCCCGGCGCGGCGCGCATTCTCCACCACATTCTGGATCATGCCGACGATGGTCGACTGGCGCTGGTAATGGGTGCGTTCCCATTCCTGGTCGGGCGCACGGTAACCGTGCCAGTCCGTGCATTTCAGCGCGGTCCAGTCCTTGGAATAGGTGGGCGTGCCGTCGCCGAAGGAGATGATCCAGTTCTGGAGAAGATAGCGCTCCGGATCGGGCTGGACGTCGACCGTCACGTCCTCGTAATGGGTGGCCTTGCGGCCCTTCGGCTCGAAGTAGTTGTAGCGGCGACTGTCGGAGCCCGGAAAGACCTTGGCCCCGGCGGCTGCGGATGTGGTTTCCTGCATGGTCATCGTCGTTCCTCCCGTGTTTGCATAAGCCCCCCCTCAGCGGCCCGCCTCAGCGGGTCGCGGGAGTGAATTTGTCGAAATAGACGCGCGCGGAATCGACGCCGGCGATCTGCAGGACCGGCAGCACCGCGTCGATCATCGGCGGCGGCCCGCAGGAGAAGACGTCGGCCTCCTCCACCTCATCCATCCCAGACAGATGCCGGCGCAGCACCTCGTGGATGAAGCCGGTCTCGCCGGTCCAGCCGTCGCCCTCCTCGGCATGCGACAGGGCGGGGATGAAGGCGAAGTCCGGCAGGCTGCGGGCGAACTCCTCGAACAGGTCGAGGTGGAACAGGTCCTTGCGGCTGCGGGCGCCGTAGAAGAGCCGCACCGGCCGTGTCTCGCCGCTGGCGGCCTGATCGCGCAGGATCGACAGCAGCGGCGCCATGCCCGACCCGCCGCCGACCAGGATCATCGGCCCCTCCCGCCCCTCACGGCGGAAGCAGCTGCCATAGGGACCGCGGACGCTCACCCGGTCGCCGACCGACAGGCCGCCGTCCAACTGCCGGGAGAAGGCGCCGTCCGGGTATTTCTTGATGATGAACTCCAGCCGGTTGCCGTCTGCCGGCGGATTGCCCATCGAGAAGGATCGGGTCAGGCCGATGCCGGGCAGCGTGATGTCGACATACTGGCCGGCCCAGAACTTCATCGGCTGGTCGAGGTCCAACGCGATGGCGACGATGTCGTGGGTCAGCGGCTCCACCGCGGCCAGCCGGGCGTTGAAGTCCTTCACCGGGATGGAGCGGGACAGCAGATCCTCGTCATAGTTCAGCAGTTCCACCGCCACGTCGCTGTAGGCCAGCGAGCGGCAGAGCAGGATGTGGTTGCTCTCGCGCTCCGGATCGGAGAGCGCGAAGGTGGAGTATTTCAGCATCTCGACGTCGCCGTCGATCAGCAGGCATTTGCAGGCGGAGCATTGCCCCTCCTTGCAGCCATGCATCAGCGAGACGCCCTGGCGGAAGGCAGCGTCGAGGATGGTTTCCCCTTCCGCCACCTCCATTTCGATGCCGACCGGCTCCAACCGGACGGTGTGGACGGCCGGGCTGTTCTTTAGCGCTTGTGCGGTCATGGTCTGTCGATCTCCGCGGCGATGTCCGCCTGTAAAGTCCGCAGGGGATCCCGTTCCCCCTCTCCAGCCGGAAAGGGGGCCGGAAAGGGGGGCGGGCCCAAGTGAAGGGGCGGGAGATCAGACCCGGCGGATCTTGAAGCCCTTGCGGTATTCCTCGACATGCGCCTGACGCTGTTGCGGCGTCATTTCGCGGAGCGCCAGCAGCGGGCTGCGGATGGTGTGGCCACGCACATGGTCCAGCGTCCACATGTCCTTCTCCTCGAAGGACAGATGCGGCTGGGCGACCAGCGTCTTCCCGTCGGGACGGACGAAGCCCATGTCCTGGATGGCGTCGGCGAGGTCCCAGCCGTCATAGACCTCCTCCCACTGGCGCCGGCCGGAGAAGCGGCCCATCGCCGGTGTCGGGCGGCCCTGGTATTCGGCGGCGAAGGCTTCCTTGTGGGTCCAGCGGTCGACCTCGGAGGCGTAGGTGAACAGCTCGCCGTCGACCTCGTCGATCGTGAAGTCCTCGCGGATCACGCAGGGCACCAGGCTCGACCAGCAGCGGTGCGGATAGACATAGCCGGTGTCGGCAAAGGTGATCGGCACGCTGCCGGGCTTGCTCAGCTTGGCGTAGTTTTCCCACCAGACGCCGAACTCGTCGTACCAGCCCGGATACTTGCTCTCGAACCATTCGAAGTCGCGCTCGGTCATCGCCTCGATGCGCCAGAAATTGGCCCACCAGCCGGCAGAGAAGAACTGGGCGATCTTGTGGACGTAGTTTTTCTTGACGATGCTGTCGAAGGCTTCGTGAACGTCGTCATGGTGGATCTTAATGCCGTACTTCTCCAGCGGCAGCAGGTAGGTGCGGTAATAGTCCTCGAAGATCCAGCGGTGCCACAGCTCGGCGTAGGATTCCTTGTTCTTGTCCCGATGCTTGGTGCCGTATTCGATGATCGTGCCGATGGCGGCGTCGACGATCATGTGGTTCTGCCAGAAGGAATAGCGGATGTCGCGTTCCAGCAGCAGGTGGTTGTCCGGCTCCTTCAGCACCGACATCAGCATGGAATGGCCGTTGCCGATGTGGCGGGACTCATCGCTCTGCACCGACAGGAAGACGGTGGGCAGGGCATAGTCGCCGTTGCGCGCCGCCTCCGACGGCATGGCGACGAACAGAGTGTTGGTGAAGGCGGTCTCCGCCACGACCTGGAGGTAGATGTTCGACGCGGTGATGGCGTCGCCGGTCAGGAAGGCCTCACCGAATTGCCGGCCGATGGTGGTGGCGTAGCATTTGCCGAACGCCTTCTCGGTGATGTCGAACCCGGCCGGGTCGATGTAGTTCTCCATGTACCATTTCTTGAGGTTCATCTGGATCGTCGAGTGCCGGAACTCGTCGATCATCTGCATGGTGAAGCCGGTGCGCAGATCGTCGCCCGGCGCCAGCTGGCCCAGCGTCGCCATCGACCGCGCCGCCGAGATTTCCGGGAAGGGGATGATCGCCAGGAACAGCTTCATCCACTCGATCCAGCGCGGCTCGACATTGCGGAACATGTCGCCGCGCAGCGCCGCGTCGAGCGCGCCATAGACGCGGTTGTCCTTCTCCTCCTGCATCGGGAAGTAGGAGCGCAGAACCTGCTTCATCGGGTCGCGCGGTGCCTTGGAGATCTTGTAGTCGGTCGGGAAGCTCATCGCCTCCTTGACGTAGGACGGCGTCCAGCCGAGATCGGCGACGCGGCGGGCCGCCTCGGTGATGCCGATGCCTTTCTGGCTGGTGATCTTGTTCAGCGTCAATCCATCCGGCATGTCGTCTCTCCCCATGATTTTGATGATGTTGATCCGGGCCTGAAGGATCGCGTCGGCCGCTTATGCCGGATGACGGGACACCGGCAGTTCAAGGGCGGGATCGGCCGGACCGGGACCGCACAACGGCGCGGCGAAGATGGTCCGCAGCTTCAGGCTTTTTGCGACCGCCGAAGCGGGGCGGCTGCAACGCCACCCCCTAAAAGCAATCGACGTGCCAAAATGCCGGAGCCAGTCGGATGAGTGATTTTAAAGAATGTTCGTGTAGCACACCGTCTCATAATGGGACGATATGTCGCACCGCCGGTGTCCCAAAATGAAACAGTTGGGACAGCCATCCCCCACGACACCGCACAAAACCTGCCCTTCCCCTTATCGAATGCGGCTTTGCGTAGGGTGGCACGCCCCTTGCTGAATTCACATCCACGGTGCCGCGCCGGCTGGACCGACGTGACGGCGCCCAAAGGCTCAAGCCGGAATTTCGGGAGGATTTTCAGACGATGAGGCATGCGATGCACGCGAGGATGTCGCCGCACCGCTGGGTGATGTTGCTGCTCCTTCTGTCCATACCCTTCTCGCCCTTCACGCGGAAATCCGCGGCGGCGGATGGCGAAACGCTGTTCCGCCAGCAATGCGGAACCTGCCATTCGGTGAAGAAGGACGACGGGCCCCGCGCCGGGCCGCCGCTGTACGGCGTCATCGGCCGCAAGGCCGGCAGCGTGACCGGCTTCGACTATTCCGATGCGCTGCGCGGTGCCGGCTTCGCCTGGGACGCCGGCCATCTGGAGAACTGGCTGGCCAACTCCAACCAGTTCGTTCCCGGCAGCTACATGAACTACCACCAGGACGACGACGCCATTCGCAAGAGCATCGTCCAGTTCCTGGAAACCAACGCCAAACGGTAACGCCCTCCCTCAACGACCTCATGGGAAGCACCATGGCCAAGATCATCCACATGATGGTGCGCGTCCTCGACGAACAGCGGTCGCTGGACTTCTACGCCAAGGCTTTCGGGCTGGAACCGGCCGAACGGCTGGGCTTCGACGGTTTCACGCTGATCTACCTGCGCAACGCCGAAAACGACATGGAACTGGAGCTGACCGTCAACCATGACCGGACGGCGCCCTACACCCACGGCGACGGCTACGGCCACATGGCGGTGGTGGTGGACGATCTGGAGCGCGAGCACGCCCGGATGACGGCCCTGGGCTTCCCGGTGACCCCGGTGAAGGAGTTCGCCCCCGGCGGCACCCTGCTGGCCCGCTTCTTCTTCGTCACCGATCCGGATGGCTACAAGACCGAGGTGCTGCAACGCCACGGCCGCTACCGGTAAGTCCAAACCTCGACCCAACAATAACCGAACCATGGGAAGGAGACGTCGATCATGCGCGTTCTCGACAAACGGACACGGTTCAACCGACGGAATTTTCTGAAGACCTCCGCCGCGTCGGTGGCGGCGGCCGGTGCGGTTTCCGGCGGCATGGTGTCGATCACGGCGATGCCGGCCTGGGCCGAAGGGCTGACCGCCATCAAGCCCGACGCCGCCAAGACCCTGCTGGTGATGGTGCGCGACCTCTATCCGCACGACCGTCTGGGCGACGCCTATTACGAGACGGCGCTGGCCTCGATGGACCAGGCGGCGGCGAAGGACGCCACCCTGGCAGGCCAGCTCAACGAAGGGGCAGTGGCGCTGGATGCCGCCGCGCGCAAGCTGCGCAACGCTCCCTACGCCGCGATCAAGGCCGAGGCGGACCGCGTCGCGGTGCTGAAATCGATCGAGACCACGCCCTTCTTCCGCAAGGTGCGCGGCGACATGGTGGTCGCCCTCTACAACCAGCCGGAGGTGTGGGCGAAGCTCGGCTACGAAGGGGCGTCGGCCGAGTATGGCGGCTACATCCATCGCGGCTTCGACGATTTGGACTGGATCAAGGACGCCTGACGGCGCCGTCCGTCTGCCGCACCGAATGCCCGAAAAAATGGGGAGGACCGAGACATGGTTGCGAAATTCGCGATGGATGACGACAGCGTCGTGGTGGTGATCGGATCGGGGGCCGGCGGCGGCACCCTGGCAAACGAGCTGGCCCAGAAGGGCGTCAAGGTCGTCTGCCTGGAGGCTGGTGCCCGCCACGAAATCCAGGATTTCGTGAACGACGAATGGAAAAGCTTCTCGCAGATCTCCTGGCTGGACAAGCGCACCACCTCGGGAAGCTGGCGGGTGGCGAAAGACTTCCCCAACCTGCCGGCCTGGATCGTCAAGGCAGTCGGCGGCTCCACCGTCCATTGGGCCGGCGCCTCGCTCCGCTTCCAGGAGCACGAGTTCAAGACGCGCACGACCTACGGCGCGGTGGAGGGCGCCAACCTGCTCGACTGGCCGGTGACGCTGGCGGAGATGGAGCCCTATTACGACAAGGCCGAGTTCAAGATGGGGACGACCGGCACCAACGGCATCCCGCGCCTGCCCGGCAACAACAATTACAAGGTGCTGGCGGCCGGCGCCAAGAAGCTGGGCTACAGCGAATTCCACACCGGCAACATGTCGATCAACAGCAAGCCGCGCGACGGCCGCGGCGCCTGCCAGCAGATCGGCTTCTGTTTCCAGGGCTGCAAGTCGGGGGCGAAATGGTCGACCCTCTATACCGAGATCCCCAAGGGCGAGGCCACCGGCAATCTGGAGGTCCGGCCGAACGCCCAGGTGCTGAAGATCGAGCATGACGCGAAGGGCAAGGTCAACGCCGTGCTCTATGCCGATGCCGCCGGCGCCATGCACCGCCAGAAGGCCCGCATCGTCGCGGTCGCCGGCAACTCGATCGAAAGCCCGCGCCTGCTGTTGAACTCGGCGTCGACGATGTTTCCGGACGGGCTGGCGAACTCGTCGGGTCAGGTCGGGCGCAACTACATGCGTCACATGACCGGGTCGGTCTATGGGTTGTTCGACCGGCCGGTGCACATGTACCGCGGTACCACCATGGCCGGCATCATCCGCGACGAATCCCGCTTCGACCCGCGGCGCGGCTTCGTCGGCGGCTACGAGATGGAAACGCTGTCGCTCGGCGTGCCCTTCATGGCGGCCTTCCTCGATCCGGGGGCCTGGGGCCGCGACTTCAGCTCGGCGCTGGACGCCTACGACCATATCGCCGGCATGTGGCTGGTGGGCGAGGACATGCCGCGCGAGACCAACCGCGTCACCCTGCACGCGACGGAGAAGGACAAGTTCGGCCTGCCGATTCCCAACGTCAATTTCGACGACCATCCCAACGACATCGCCATGCGCACCCATGCCTATGGCCGCGGGTCGGCCGTCTATGACGCGGTGGGCGCGGTCAGGACCATCCACACCCCGCCCTACCCGTCCACCCACAATCTCGGCACCAACCGGATGAGCGCCAATGCCCGCGACGGCGTCGTCAACAAATGGGGACAGGCGCACGACGTGAAGAACCTGTTCGTGTCGGACGGCAGCCAGTTCACCAGCGGCGCCTCGGAGAACCCGACCCTGACCATCGTCGCGCTGGCGATCCGGCAGGCCGATTACATCGCCGACCAGATGAGCAAGCGGGAAATCTGACGATCCGCAAGGACCGCAAGGCCCCGGTGTGAACGCGCGTGAACGCGCCGGGGGCTTGCGGTCCTTCTCCTATCAGCGCGCCGGATTGAAGGCCGGTCCGGTAAGTTCCGGCCCCTTCGCAGCGTCGGCGATGGTGATGGCGGCCGGTCCCTGCGCGCCCAGCGTGACGGTCACCGGCTTGCCGTTGTTGTAGTTCTTCCACATCTGGTAGAGCGCCAGCGCTGCGAACATTTTGGCGTCACGGCCGGTGTTGTACAGCCATTCCTGGGTCGGCACGACCCGCAGCGTGCCATTGGCGCCCTGTTCCACCTTGTCGGCGAAGCGGTAGCCGAGTTGCTCGCCGATGCCGGCGACCAGACCGTCGAAGCCGGGCGAAAGCTTGCCGAACCCGGCCTGCGCCGGAGCACTTTCGCCGCTGCCCAGCGAGCTGGCGCTCTGCCGCTTGACGAGGTCGGAGAACAGCCAGCCCTCCTCCCCGGTGCGCAGCACGCGGACACCCATCCAGTTGCCCTCCCGCCGCAGTTCGACCACGTCCTCGCCGCGCATGATCGTAGAGCGCACCGCCGCGTCGTCGGACGGACCGGCACGCAGATTGACCTTCTCGCCCGTCACCGCATGGATGTCGCCCGACGCCGCCAGCGCAGGCGTTCCTGCCAATCCAAGCGCTGCAACCAGGACCATGATCGTCGACCGTGACATGACAGTTCCTCCCGTTGGGGGTGCCCGCGCACCGTTTCGCGAACAACGCATGGCGACCGCCGGATGATCCGCCGAACCGGGATTCCACATTTTCCCTTGACCTGAAGTTAGCTTGAGGTTTTAGGCTGCCTGCATTGGATCTGGCATACCAGACTCACCGATGACACTCGCAGGCAGGATTATGAGCAGCACGCAGCCTGAAACGCCGCAGCCCTCAGCCAAGGCACCCTGGACGTTGCGCGTGCACCGCCTCGAGCGGATCGCACCGCAGGTCCGGCTGGTCGAACTGCGCGATCCGGATGGGCGGGGGCTGCCGCCGGCTGAGCCCGGCGCCCATATCGACCTCCATCTGCCGGACGGGGCGGTGCGCTCCTATTCGCTGTGCGGCGATCCGGCGGACCGCCAAGCCTACCGCATCGCCGTCCTGAACGTGCCGGGCGGGCGGGGATCGGGCTTCGTGCATGGCGAACTGGCTCTTGGAGCCGATCTGGCCATCTCCCCGCCCCGCAACAATTTCCGCTTCGACGACGCAGCGCGCTACCTGTTCATCGCCGGCGGCATCGGCATCACACCGCTGTTGCCGATGATCCGCAGGGCGGCGGAGCGGGGCGCCGATTGGGTCCTGCACTATTGCGTGCGCAGTGCCGCGGCGGCGCCCTTCCTCGAAGATCTCCGCGCCCTGCCGCATGGCCGCGTCGACCTGCATGCCGCCGACGACGGCCGACGGCTTGCGGTCGACGCATTGATGGCGTCCACCCCTGTCGATGTCCCGGTCTATTGCTGCGGTCCGCAGCGGTTGATGGAAGCGGTGGCAGCCGCCGCCCGGCCGGACCAGGATGTCCGCTTGGAATGGTTCACGCCGCGTCCGGAGCCGGCCCGTCAGGACATGGTGGACGCCAGCTTCGACGTGGTCTGCGCGCGGTCCGGCGTCACCGTCACGGTTCCGGCGGGAACCAGCATCCTGGATGCGCTCTACGCCGCCGGGGTCGAGGTCGACTCCTCCTGCGAACAGGGCATCTGCGGCACCTGCGAGACGACGGTGCTGGAGGGCGAGCCCGACCATCGCGACAGCGTCCTGTCCGATGCGGAACGCGCTGCCGGCAAGACGATGATGCTGTGCGTCTCCCGGGCCCGGAGCGCAAAATTGGTTCTGGATGTCTGACGCTTCATTATGAAACGACCATTGGGAGAGTTCGATGACCGAGGAAGAGCTGCGCCAACTTGGGCTTGCGCTTTTGAACAGCCCGGCGGAGGCCATCGTCTATTCCGACCGGGAGGGTCTCATCCGGTTCTGGAATGCGGGGGCGGAACGCGTGTTCGGCTTCACCGCCGAAGAGGCGCTGGGCCAGTCGCTGGACATCATCATCCCCGAACGGCAGCGCCAGCGCCATTGGGAAGGCTATGACGAGGTGATGAAGACGGGGGTGAGCCGCTATGGCAGCGGCGACCTGCTGTCGGTTCCGGCATTGCGCAAGGACGGCGGCCGCATCTCCGTTGAGTTCACCATCGTGCCCTTGAAGGACGCGGACGGCGCCATGCTCGGGATGGCCTCCGTCATGCGCGACGTGTCCGCCCGCTTCGAGGAGTTGAAGACCCTTCGCCGTCAGGCGGCGGGACGCTGATACCTCCCTTTCCCGTCTGGCCCTACCCACCGGCCAGACGGGCGCGCAGTTCGCGCTTCACTACCTTACCATAGTTGTTCTTCGGCAGCTCGTCGACCAACAGGTAACGCTTGGGCCGCTTGAACCGGGCGATGCTGGCGTTGCAATGCTCATCGAGGCCGCCGGGGGAGATTTCGCGCCCCGGCTCGGCGACGATGAAGGCGACGACGATCTCGCCCCATTCCGGATCGGGCTGCCCGGTGACACAGACCTCGGCGACGTCGGGGTGGCGCAGCAGCACCTCCTCCACCTCGCGCGGATAGATGTTGCTGCCGCCGCTGATGATGACGTCCTTCGACCGGTCGCGCAGCGTCAGATAGCCGTGCCCGTCGAAGGACCCCATGTCGCCGGTGAACAGCCAGCCGTCGCGCAATGCCTCGGCCGTCGCCTTGGCATTGTTCCAGTATCCGGCCATCACCACGTCGCCGCGGCAGACGATCTCTCCCACCTCGCCGATGGGCAGCGGCCGGCCGTCGCCGTCCACCACCGCAACCTCGACGCCGCTGCGGGCGAAACCGACCGAACCCAGCACCGCATCGTCGTCGCTTGCATGGTCGCGACGCCGCAGCGACGCGATGGTCATCGGCGCCTCGCCCTGGCCGTAGATCTGGACGAAGACCGGCCCGAAAACCGCCAGCGAGCGGCGCAGTTCCTCCACATACATCGGACCGCCGCCATAGACGATGGAGCGCAGGTTGGCCGGCCGCCGGCCGTCGCGTTCCGCCTCCAGACGCAGCCTCTGCACCATCGTCGGGGCTAGGAAGGCGCCGCAGCCGGGGTGACGGTCGCAGAGTTCGAGGAATTCCGCCGGTTCGAAGGCGGAGGAGGCCGGGACCACCTGTCGGGCACCGCGGGCGACATAGGCCGCCATATAGAGGCCGGAGCCGTGCGACATCGGCGCCGCATGCAGCAGGCTGCTATCCTCGTCCACCGCCTCGACGTCCGCCAGATGGGCGACGGTCATGGCCAGCAGATTGCGGTGGGACAGCATCGCCCCCTTCGACCGCCCGGTGGTGCCGCTGGTGTAGAACAGCCAGCCCAGCGCCTGCGGATCGGGATCGACCGGCCCGGCCCATTCGTCCCCTGCCGTCAGCGCCGCATAGCCCTCGCCGCCGATGACGATCCGGCGGCAGGACGCCGCAGGCGACCCGTCCAGCGCCTGCTCCAGCCCGCCGGCCAGCTTGGGCGAGACGAAGACGATGGACGCGCCGGAATCCTCCAGGATCTGCACCAGTTCGCGTGGATGCAGCTTGGCGTTCACCGGCGTCGCCGCCATGCCGGCTGCCCAGATGGCGAAGAACAGCTCGACATACTCGGGCACATTTTCCGTCGCGATGGCGATGCGGTCGCCCGGCCGACCGGACGCGCGCAGGCCGGCGGCGATGCGCAGTGAGCGGGAGCGGAGTTCGGCAAAGCTGTGAAGCTGCTCGGTGCCGCGGAACACCGCTCCATGGCCGGGGAAACGGGCCGCCGCCTGATCGAGAAGGGAAAAGAGATTCACCGCTGCCGTTCCTTCCTGCCACCGCTCATCCGCCAGACGCCACCGCGGTCCTTCGACCGGCCAGGGCGCGGATGCGTTCTTTAACCTGTTCGTCCAGCGGATTGTAGACCAGAAGACCGAGATCGGGGCGTCCATCGACGGCGAAGGCCGAATATTCCATCTCGACGCTGCCGAGCTCCGGGTGCTGGAGCCGTTTAACCCCCTCGCTCGGCGCGTAGACGTCATTCTCATTCCAGAATCGGGCGAAGTCGGCGCTCGTCCGGCACAGCTCGTCGACGAAATCGGCGATCTCCTTGACTGCCCCGGCCCGTGCCGCATCGACGCGGAAGGCGCCGACCAGATGCCGCGCCATACCCTCCCAGTCCTTCTGCTTGGCCCGGATCGCCGGATTGCCGAACACCAGCCGCAGGATGTTCCGCTGATCGGGCGGAAGCGTTCCGTAATCGGTCAACACCACCGCGGCGGCACGATTCCAGGCCAGCACGTCCCAGGTCGCGGTCTTGATGAAGGCCGGACAGGCGTCGAAGGACTCCAGCAGCCGTTGCAGGCGCGGACTGACGCCCTGCGCCGGCCTGTAGCGCATCTCCGGCGGCCGGCCGAGCGCCAGGATGAACAGATGCTCCCGCTCCAGGTCGGTCAGCATCAGGCTGCCGGCGATCCGGTCCAGCACGTCGGCCGACGGCGCCCCGCCCCGCCCCTGCTCCAGCCACGTGTACCAAGTCGGGCTGATGTTGGCGCGCTGCGCCACCTCCTCCCGGCGCAGGCCCGGCGTGCGGCGGCGTCCCGAGAATCCGAAGGCCGCCGGGTCCAGCCGTGTCCGGCGGTCGCGCAGGAAGGCGGCGAGCGTGGCGGCCGGACTGGTCTGTCTGGTGTCGGTCTGCATTGGCTGATCCTGGTAGCCGCTATACTAGGAAAACGTCACTACTTTAACAGGATATCATGTCGGGACAGAGTGGAGGCGACGGAATTGGAAAGGTGATTGTCCCATGCGTATTTTCCTCACCGGCGCCACCGGTTTCATCGGTCGGGCCGTGCTGTCCGACCTGCTCCAGGCCGGACACCAAGTCATCGGCATGACCCGATCCGGGGACGGCGCCCGCGCGCTGGAGTCCGCCGGTGCCGAGCCGCACCTGGGCACGCTGGAGGATCTGGCGAGCATCCGCGGCGGTGCCGAGAAGGCCGACGCCGTGATCCACACCGCCTTCGACCATGACTTCTCGCGCTTCGCCGAGAATTGCGCAAAGGACGGCCGGGTGATCGGTGCCTTGGGCGCGGCGCTGAAGGGCTCGAACCGCCCGCTGCTGATCACCTCAGGGGTCGGCATGGGGGGTGCCGGCCATGGCCGGCTTGCCCGCGAAGATGTCTTCGACGACGCCCACCCCAACCCGCGCATCGCGTCGGAGCGGGCCGGAAACGAGCTGCTGGACGCCGGCGTCAACGTCGCGGTAATGCGGCTGCCGCAGGTCCACAACACGGAGAAGCAGGGGCTGATCACCCCGCTGATCGAAATCTTCCGCGCGAAGGGCGTCGCCGCCTATATCGGCGAGGGGCAGAACCGCTGGTCCGCCGGTCATCTGGGCGATGTCGCCCGCCTCTATCGTCTGGCCATCGAGAAGGCGGAAGCCGGCGCCCGCTACCATGCGGTCGGTGAGGAGGGCGTCGCGACCCGCAAGATTGTCGAAACGCTGGCCCGTGGCCTGAAGATTCCGGCGGTTTCCATCCCACAGGACAAGGCCGCCGAGCATTTCGGCTGGATGGCGATCTTCGCGGGCATCGACATGGCGGCGTCCAGCGCCCTGACCCAGGCGGCGCTCGGCTGGCGTCCGGCAGGTCCCGATCTCATCGCCGATCTGGAGGCAATGCGCTATTCCTGACCGGACAGGAGATCATTCGGCACCCTTCAGATATGCGCGCGGCGAAGAGCCGAGCACGCGCTTGAACATCGCGGTGAAGGCGGCGGGGTTGTCATAGCCGAGGTCGATGGCGACCGCGGTGACGGCTTCGCCCGCCACCAGCCGCGGCAGGGCGGCGGCGAGGCAGGCCTGCTGGCGCCACTCCAGAAAGCTCAGCCCGGTCTCGCGCCGGAACAGCCGTGTGAAGGCGCGCCGGCTGACACCCAGCTCGTCGCACCAATGCTCGATCGTCTCATGCACCGCCGGCTGTCGGAGAAACCGTCGGCAGCGCTCGGCCAACGCCGGACTGGTCGGAAACGGGACGGTCAGCGGCTGGGCCGGCAGATGCAGCATCTCGTAGCGGATCAGCGCCATCACCGCGCCGTCGTGGCTGTCCGGATCGTAAACGGCCGGCACATCCACGGCGCGGGCGATCAGGCTGCGGATGAAGGGGGACAGCCCGACGACCTGACAGCGGTCCGGCATTCCACCGGTCAGGTCCGGGTCCAGATAGAGGCTTTGGGTGGTCACCGCCCCGATCATGCGCACCTCATGCAGGACGCCGGGCGGAATCCACAGGCCGAAATCGGGCGGCACCACCCAGCGGCCCTGCGGCGTCGACATGATCAGCACCCCGGTGATACCGGAGATCAGCTGTCCTCGCCGGTGACAGTGCAGCGGCAGAGTACCGCCGTCCGGATAGTCGTGGGTGGTGGCGAGCAGCGGCCGCTCGACGGCATCGATCTCGTCGACACGGACATTTCTCACCATGGCCCAGACTCGTAAAAAACTGGCCTGACCGCGGTGGCGGGCCTTCTCGACCGACCGTAGGCTTACGGTGCAGTCAACGCAACAGTGCCGGGCCAACCGAACCGCCGATACGCGGTCCGGACGCCCCAAGGCAGAGAGAAGAGGGCATGCCCCCGTGACCGACACCACCATGAGCCGGCCCAGCGCCGGTTCGACGGCCTTTTCCATCCTGGCCGCGATCAGCGCCTGCCATCTGCTCAACGACATGATCCAGTCGCTGCTGCCGGCGGTCTATCCGATCCTGAAGGACGAGTTCGGCCTCAGCTTCGCCCAGCTCGGCCTGCTGACCTTCGTCTATCAGCTGACGGCATCGCTCCTTCAGCCGCTGGTCGGACTTTTCACCGACCGCAAGCCGATGCCCTATTCGCTGGTCTTCGGCATGGGCTCCACGCTGCTCGGGCTTCTCATCCTGGCCTGGGCGCCAAGCTTTCCGGCCCTGCTGGCCGGCGGGATGTTGCTCGGTTTCGGCTCGTCCGTCTTCCATCCGGAGGCGTCGCGCATCGCCCGTCAGGCGTCCGGCGGCGCCCATGGGCTGGCCCAGTCGCTGTTCCAGGTCGGCGGCAACCTCGGTTCGGCACTCGGCCCGTTGCTGGCGGCCTTCATCATCCTGCCCCACGGTCAGGGCAGCCTCAGCTGGTTCGCCTTCGCCGCCCTGGCCGGCATGGTGGTGATGGTGCGGCTGGGAAGCTGGCAGCGCCGGAACGCCAAACCGCGCAAGGCCGGCGGCCCGGCGGCTGCGCGCCATGCCGATCTGCCGGCGGGTCAGGTCGCCCGCGCGGTCGCCATCCTGATCGCGCTGATCGTGTCGAAATACGTCTATCTCGCCAGCATCACCAGCTATTACATCTTTTACCTGATCGACCGTTTCGGCCTGTCCACCGGCGACGCGCAGCTCTGCCTGTTCGTCTTCCTGGCCGCGGTCGCGGCGGGCACGGTGATCGGCGGCCCGGTGGGCGACCGCATCGGCCGCAAGACGGTGATCTGGGTCTCGATCCTCGGCATCCTGCCCTTCACCCTGGCCCTGCCCTATGTCGGGCTGACGACGACGGTGGTTCTCAGCGCCGTGATCGGATTGGCCCTGGCTTCGGCCTTCCCGGCCATCGTGGTCTATGCGCAGGAGCTGCTGCCCGGCCGGGTCGGCATGGTGTCGGGCCTGTTCTTCGGGCTGGCCTTCGGCGTCGCCGGCATCGGCGCGGCCGGGTTGGGCGTCGTCGCGGACTGGAAGGGCATCGGCTTCGTCTACACCGCCTGCTCCTTCCTGCCGCTGCTGGGCCTGCTGACAATCTTCCTGCCGAATGTGGAACGCCGTTAACCGGCACCGGGAGGCGGCACCGGGACGAGGGGAGCGCGAGCTCCCCTTTTCTGTCTCGACCCTCAGGCGTCTTTCCCCAGTTGATCCAGCGCCTCCAGGGTATCGGCGGACAGCACCAGGTTCGCCGCCGCCAGATTCTCCTGCAGATGCTTGACCGACGAGGTTCCCGGGATCGGCAGGATGTTTGGCGCCCGGTTCAGCAGCCAGGCGAGCGCCACCTGCATCGGCGTCGCCCCGAGCCGGTTGGCGACATCGGACAACAGGCCGGACTGGATCGGCGAGAAGCCGCCGAGCGGAAAGAACGGCACATAGGCGATCCCCTTGGCGGCGAGATCGTCGATCAGCGCATCATCCGCCCGATGCACCAGATTGTAGTGGTTCTGCACGCAGACGATCTCGCAGACGCGGCGACCTTCCTCGACCTGCCGCGCCGTGGCGTTGCTGAGCCCGATGTGGCGGATCAGCCCCCGCTGCTGGAGGTCTGCAAGGACGCTCAGCTCCCGCTCGACCGATCCTTCCGCCGGGGCATGACCATGGTCGCCCCACAGCCGCATGTTGACGACGTCGAGCACGTCAAGGCCGAGATTGCGTAGATTGTCGTGCACCGCCTGCCTCAGCTCTTCCGGCGAGGATGCCTGAAGCCAGGAGGCATCCTCGCCGCGCCGGGCGCCGACTTTGGTCACGATCAGCAGATCGTACGGATAAGGCGCCAACGCCTCACGGATCAGCTGGTTGGTGACATGCGGACCGTAGAAGTCGCTGGTGTCGATGTGAGTGACGCCGGCCTCGACGGCATGGCGTAGCACGGCGATGGCCGCGTCACGGTCCTTCGGCGGACCGAAGACGCCGGGACCGGCCAACTGCATCGCGCCATAGCCGAGCCGGCGGACGGTCTTGCCGCCCAGGGTGAAGTTGCCGGATTCGGTCTGATTGGTATCGGACATGAGGATCTCCTTGATGGCTTCAGCAATCTAGCCCCCATCCGCAAGTCCGATTAGTCTGCACAATCGGGACAACCCGTGCGGAATTCCGAACAATGCAGCATGATCTTGGGGACCTGAACGCCTTCGTCGCGGTGGCCCGCGCCCGGGGTTTCCGCGAAGCGGCGAAGGCGGGCAACGTCAGCGCCTCGTCCCTCAGCGAAGCTGTGCGGCGGCTTGAAGGGCAGCTCGGCGTCAGGCTGTTCAACCGGACCACCCGCAGCGTGGTCCCGACGGAAGCCGGCGAACGACTGCTGGCCCGGCTGGAGCCCGCCCTGCGCGAGGTCGATGCAGCCCTCGACGTGGTGAACGGCTTCCGCGACCGGGTGGCGGGCACCCTCAGGCTCAATGTGCCGGTCAGCGCGGCAAGGCTGGTCCTGCCGTCGATCCTGCCGGCCTTCCATGCCGCCTATCCCGAGATCCGGGTGGAGGTGATGGGCGAGGACAGCTTCGTCGATGTCCTGGCTGCCGGATGCGACGCCGGCATCCGCTACGACGAGCGGCTGGAACAGGATATGATTGCCGTCCCCATCGGTCCCCGCCGGCAGCGCTTCGCGACCGCTGCCTCCCCCGCCTACCTCGATGCACGCGGACGGCCGGAGCATCCGCGCGACCTGATGACCCACAGCTGCGTGCGCGGACGCTTTGCCAGCGGAGCCATGCCGCTTTGGGAGTTCGAACGCGACGGCGAAACGATCCGCCTCGATCCGACCGGACCGCTGGTGGTGGGGTCGGGCGGCATCATGGACCTCGCCATCGATGCGGCCGTCGCGGGTGTCGGGGTCTTTCAACTGTTCGAGCAGTGGCTGCGGCCGCATCTAGACAGCGGCGCGCTTGAACCCGTCCTGGAATCCTGGTGGCCGTCCTTTTCCGGACCGTTCCTCTATTACCCCGGCCGGCGTCTGGTGCCGGCCCCGCTTCGGGCCTTCCTGGATTTCATCAGGACCGTCCCAATCGCCTGACAAGCCGTCATTCCGCCAGCATGGCCGCCAGTTGCTCGGCGATCTGGTTCGGCGAGAAGGGCTTGCGCAGCAGGCGTACGGCCTCGCCCAAATCCGGCGTGTCCGCATAGCCGGTGACGATCAGCGCAGGCAATCCGGGGCGCAGGGTTCGCACAGTGCGCACCACCTCGGCCCCGTTCATGCCGGGCATGGCAAAGTCGGTGATCAGCGCATCGACCTCTGCACCGTCATGCAGCAGGGCCAGGGCAGTTTCCCCGCTGTCCGCCTCAATGACCTGATGGCCCTGGCTTTCCAGCAGCGCCATCGTCCCCATCCGCACGATGGCGTCGTCCTCCACCAGCAGGACGGTGCGGCCTTGACCGCGTTCGACTTCGACAGCCAGGCGCGCCGGCCGGTCGGCGACGGCCGCCACGCTTGGCAGGTAAAGGGTGATCGCGGTTCCGCTGCCGGGGGTGCTGTCGATGTGGACGCCGCCGCCGGATTGGGTCGCCATGCCCTGGACCATCGACAGTCCCAGCCCCGATCCCTTGTCGAGCGGCTTGGTGGTGAAGAAGGGTTCGAAGACATGGGGCAACACCGACGGGTCGATGCCGGTGCCGGTATCCGTGACCCGGATCGCCACGTAGGTTCCGGGCCGCAACTCCACCGAACCGGCCAAGGGGGTGTCCGTATCTCCATCGCCGACCCTAACGACGAACGCGGTCAGCGACAGCCGCCCGCCGCCCGGCATGGCGTCACGGGCGTTGATCGCAAGATTCAGGATGGCGGATTCAAGCTGTGCCCGGTCGATCAGCGCCGCCGGAAGTCCGGGCGGCACCTGGATCGTGACGCTGATCTGTCCGCCCAGGGAGCGTTCCAGAAGGGAACTCATCCCGGTGAGCAGCTCTCCCAGATCAGTGGGTTCCGGCATCAGCGTCTGGCGCCGTGCGAAGGACAGCAGCGACTGAGTCAGCCGCGCGCCGCGCTCGATGGAGCGGTTGGCCGCCTCAAACAGCTCGCGCGGGGTGCCGTCGGGCACCGTGGGAGCCAGGACGGCAAGGCAGCTGACGATGCCCTGGAGCAGATTGTTGAAGTCATGCGCCACGCCGCCGGTCAGCTGCCCGAGCGCCTCCATCTTCTGCGCCTGATGAAGCTGGTTCTCAGCCCGCCTGCGGTCGGCCATTTCAGCCTGCAAAGCCTCTGTCCGCTCGGCAACCCGCTCCTCCAATCGGCTGGATGCCTGGGTGATCTCCCGAAGGTGGCTGCGGGTCCGGTACTGGCGTTCCCTGCTGCGCAGCGCCGCCTGGGCCGCGCTCTGCAACGCCTCGCGGTGCAGCGGCCGGTCCAGCAGCGTAACGTTGCCGAGCGACTGGAAGAATGCCTGCCTTCCCCGCCCGGCCTGCCGGCTGCGCCGCGAGGTCAGGATCACGATGGGCAGGTCCGACCAGCGCGGCTGTGCCTCCAACCAAGCGGTCAGCGGTTCGATGTCGGTCAGCACCCCCTCGGAGAGCATCAGCGCTCCAACATCGTCGCCAAGGCTGCGGCAAAGCTCCGGCAAATCGGCAAAGGGATGCGTCGCCAGACCGATCTCCGCCAGGACCGAACCGATCACTTCGGCATCCCGCCCTTCAGGGGCCAGGACAAGGATGGACCCGCGCATCGGCATCGATCACCCGGCTTCGCCCTGACCACTGAGGAGTGTCTCCACCGAACCGTCATATTCCGGTACGCCCGTCAGCACGCCCCGGAAGTCCATCAGCTGCGGCCCGACCTGCATCCCGTCCGGGAACAGCCGGAATTCGCGGATCGACAGCTCGTGGACGCCGGTGCGCTTCTTCACCACCGAAATCGCCTTGCGCACTTCACCCTCGGCCTCGAAGAAGCGGAGAAGAACCACCGTGTCGCTCATGAAGGACAGATCGACCGGATTCTGCACATCGCCGATGATGCCCTGCTGAGCCAGGATCAGGATGGTGACCACACCCTTGTTGCTCAGGTAGGTCAGCAGCTCGTGCATCTGAAGCGTCAGCGCCTTCTCCTCCGGCATGGTGCTGAGGTAGGAATTCAGGCTGTCGATCACCACGATGCGGGCGTTGCGGTCTTCGACCTCGCGGCGGACCTGCCAGACGAACTGGCCGGGCGACAGGCGGGACGGGTTGGCGCGCTGCCAGCCGACGCGCTCCTGCTGCACCGCTTCTTTGATGTCGATGCCCAGAGCGATGCTGCGCAGCCCCAGGGTCTTGAAATTCTCATCGAATGAGAAGTAAGCGGCATGTTCGCCGCGCTTGACCGCGGCGGCGACGTATTGCAGCGCAATGGACGATTTGCCGACCCCCGATGGTCCCACCAGCATCGTGGTGGTGCCGAGCGTCAGGCCGCCCCCCATCAGCTCGTCCAGGGCCGGCAGGCCGCTCTCCATGGTGGTCTGCTCGAAGTCGCTGCTGTGCTCTTCGGCGATCAGGCTGGGGAAGACCAGGACATTGGTCTTCGTGATGGCGAAGTCATGCCATCCGCTCTGATAGTCCGCCCCCCGCATCTTGGCGATGCGCAGCCGCCGCCGAGCCGCGCCATAGGTGCGTTCGCTCTGCTCCAGCACGATCACGCTGTGAACCAGGCTGTGCAGATCGCTTGCGCCGTCCTGATGGGTCAGGTCATCGAGGATCAGGGTGGTGCAGCGGCGTCCTTGCAGAAATTGCTTCAGAGCCAGAATCTGCCGGCGGTAGCCGAGCTGGTCCTGGGCGAGCAGCCGCAGTTCCGACACCGTGTCGATCACCAGCACTTCCGGATTTTCCCGCTCGATCCGCTCGATGATCAGACGCACGGTCTCGCCAAGCTCCACCTCCGACGGGTAGAGCACGCTCTGCTGGCGATCCAGCTGCGCTTCGATGGGCACAATGTCGAAGACCGCAAAGCCGTCGAGCGACCAGCCATGGCTGGCGGCAGTCGCTTCCAGCTCCTTGACGCTCTCCGATAAAGTGATGTACAGCCCCTTCTTGCCGTCGTCGCGCGTCTGGATCAGAAGCTGCAGGGCAATGGTGGTCTTGCCTGTGCCGGGTGCACCCTCCAGAAGATGTATTCGACCGCGCGGCAGCCCGCCGCGCAAAACCAAATCGAATTCGGGAATTCCGGTCTGCACTTTCTCGATCGGGAGGGGCTTGGGCACCAACAGCTCCTTAAGGTCCATGTCATCAGACAAACACGGTGCAGCGGAAATGTTCCGCCGGAGCTTGGGCGCGGCTTAAAAATTGGTGTGGATCACAGGGTGGCCGAAGGCGGCCCGGCGGTATCGGCGGTATCGGCGACCGGGATGCGGGCTTCCCCTTCCACCATTGCCAGACGGCGGCCGAGTGCCGCGGCGAGGCTGCGGGGGGTGACCGGCTTGTGCAGCAGGTCGAAGCCGTGGGTGAGCGCGTCGTTCTGCGGCTCCGTGCCGATCTCCCCGGTGACGATCAGGCCGGGGATGTCCGCATCGTGCATGTCCCAGATGCGGAGGATCGCCTCCGTTCCGATGCGCTTGTCGCGCAGGCGGTAATCGACGACGAGGATGTCGGGCCGGCGCCCATCCAGCGTCAGGCGTTCCACTGCGACGTCGGTCGAATCCGCGGTGATCACGTCGAATTTCCAGGCGCGCAGCAGGCTTTCCATCCCGGCCAGCACGATGGGGTCGTCGTCCACCACCACCGCCAGCCGCCGCTCCTCCCGCTCCGGCGGTGCCGGCGCCATTTCCACAGGGGCCGCCTCCCCGGATGGCGCAACGGAGGCGCAAGCCTCCGCCGCCAGCGGCACCGCAATGCTGAACAGCGAGCCCTGGCCCGGATGCGAGAGTACCGTGACGGGATGGTCCAGCAGGTCGGACAGGCGGCGGACGATGGCGAGCCCAAGACCGAGGCCCTGGTTGCGGTCGCGCTCGGGGTTGTCGACCTGATAAAGTTCCTCGAACACCCGGTCGATCTGGTCGGCCGGGATGCCGCGGCCGGTGTCGTGGACACCGATCAGCAGACGGTCGGCCGCCACGCTGCAGTCTACCGAAATCCCGCCGCTGTCGGTGTAGCGGATCGCGTTCTCCACCAGATTGCGCAGCATGCGGCCGAGCAGGACCCGGTCGCTGCGGATGGCGGCATGGCAGGGGTGAACCCGCCAGTCCAGGCCCTTTTCCTGCGCGACCGGGGCATAGGCGTCGTCCAGGCTCCTCAGCAGGTCCGAGACAGGGAATTCCTCCAACTGCGGCGCCACGATGCCGGCGTCGAGGCGGGAGATGTCGAGCAGACCGTCCAGCAGACCTTTGAGGATCTCCAGCCCGTGCTGGAGCCGCCCGAGTGCATCGAGACCGGGGCCCTCGCCCAGATGCGGGCGGAGCACCTCGGCGAACAGCAGGATCGACTGCATCGGCTGGCGCAGATCGTGGCTGGCGGCGGCCAGGAAGCGGCTTTTGGACCGTCCGGCCTCTTCCGCCGTTTCGCGGGCGCGATGGATGTCGTGGATGTCGACGGCCCCGCCGAACCACGCGACGATCCGTCCGCCATGGTGGATCGGGTGGGTCCGGCTGAGGTGCCATCTGTAGGCTCCGTCTGCCCGGCGCAGGCGCAGTTCATACGCGTGCGCCGCACCGGCGGGGATGGCCGCTCTCCGGACCGCCTGGATACGCTCGACGTCTTCCGGATGCAGATCCCCCATCCGGTTCTCTTCATTCGTCATTCGGCCGGTGTAGGCCCGGAACGCCGCATTGACGTATTCCAACGTGCCGTTGGGCCGGTTCACCCACATCATGTGCGGGGCGTTCTCCACCAGCGCGCGCGACCGCTCCTCGCTGGCCCGCAGCGCGGCGGATGCCTCCTCCTTGGCCCGCATCTGCCGGTCGAGATCCTCGACCAGCCCATCGAAGGCCAGCCCCAGCCGGCTCATCTCCGGACCATCCACCGCTCCCACGTGGGCGGAGCGGTCGCCGGCACGCCAGCGCTCGGTCGCCGAGATCAGTGCCGCGACCGGCCGATAGATGTGCCGCCTGGCGATCAGGAACGCCGTCAGGAGGCCGAGCAGCAGCGTGGCGGCGATCCACACCAGCGACCGCGTCAGCGCGGCGTCGATACCGCTCATCGCGGCGTCATGGTCGATGCCGACCGCGACGAAGATGTGCCTGACCCCGGCGGACAGCGGAACATAGGCAAACACCCGCTCCACCCCGTCGATCCCCATCAGCTGGGCAGTCCCGACCGCATCGGCGTCGAGCAGAGGCTGGAAGCGCGGCGGGAGCGCGGTGCCGACGGCCCCCGGCCTCGTAGGGGCATGGGCCAGCACGATGCCATTGCCGTCGGCGATCATCAGCGCGGCATTATCGGGAAGCGGGTGTTCGGAGAGGTAACGTTCGAGCCAGCCGAGATCGATCAGCGCCGTGACAACACCGATGGTCCGCCCGTCGCCGCCGGTGCGGCGGATCGGCAGGCCGAACGGCATCGCCGGCTTGCCATCGTACCGCTGCCGGATGAACTCGCCGACGGTGAAGCCGCCGCTTTCCAGGGCGGAGCGCACATGCATCCGGTCGGCGATGGTCCGCCCGCGCAGCAGCAGGTTGGTGGAGCAGAGAATGACCCCGTCCTCGCCGGCAAGATTGACCGTCAGGTAATCCGGGATCCGCGTGGCGGTGCGCGTCAGCAGCGCCTGGCATCCGGTCGCATCGAGGGTCTGCGCCGACGTGGTTTCCGCCAGCAGTTCCAGCATCTGCCGCACGCCTTCGACCAGCCGCTGCTGCTCGCCGCCCAGCAAGCTGAGAAGCTGCTGCGCATGCTCGTGGATCTCATCGGAGCGCTGGCGGCGCAGATCGATCTGGTTCCAGACCTCCAGCGCGCAGATCGGCACCAGGGCCAGCGTCACGAGCAGCAACAGGCGGGTCAGGAAGCTCATGGCATCCTCGTCCCGATTGCGGCCCACATCCTGAGCCCGACCACACTTCTGTGGGATGCGACCGCCATGCCCCATCTCCCGACCGGCCCTGCTGCATACATAACCGTTCGGGAGGACGATTGCTGCCGCTCTCTGGCGTTACCCTGCGGCAATGGCGCGGTTCAGGGAAGCGATCAGGACATGGGCGTCGACCGGCTTGCCGAGCACGTCGCGGGCGCCGCCGCCCAGCGCACGCAGCCGGGTGGTCTCGTCGGCATAGGAGGTCATGAACAGGATCGGCGGATGTCCGCCGCCCTCTTTGTTCAGCCGCTCCTGCAATTCCAGCCCGGACAGGCCGGGCATGCACACGTCCAGGATGATGCAGGCGATCCCGGTCCGGTCGGCCAGCGCCAGGAAATCCTCGGCGGAGACGAAGGACCGGCAGCGGAAGCCGACCGACCGCAGCAGGTCGTCCAGCGCCTCGCGGATCGCCTCGTCGTCATCGACCACCGCTATCAGGGGTGCGTTGGACACGTCGTGATGCCTTGACCGGATCGGGGACCGAATGGAAGCGCCGGTTTCCGGCGCCACACGCATCCTATCCGGATGGGGCAGGCGGCAGATACCACACCTAGGTCTAGAGGCGGACGGTGGGGCCGGACGCAGGACCGAGGCGCCCGGACCGAGACGCCCGAAGCGTAGCCGTCACCCCTCGTGGTCGAGCACCTCCACCTTGCGGACGAGGTCGGCGACGGAGCGCACCTGCATCTTCCGCATCACCTTGCCGCGGTGGAGCTTGACCGTCACCTCGCTGATGCCGAGATCGCCGGCGATCTGCTTGTTCAGCCGGCCCTTGACCACCTCCGCCATCACCTCGCGCTCGCGCGGGGTCAGCGTCGCGGCCAGCAATTCCACCGTCATCGTGGCGGCCCGCTGGCTCCGCCGCGACCGGTCGCGGGCAAGCGCGGCATCGACCGCGTCAAGCATGTCCTGGTCGCGGAAGGGCTTGATGAGGAAATCGGTCGCCCCGGCCTTCATCGCCCGGACCGACATCGGCACGTCGGCGAAGCCGGTCATGAAGACGATGGGCAGTGCGATGCCCAGGCCGTCCAGCCTCGTCTGGAACTCCAGCCCGCCCAGGCCGGGAAGCCGCACGTCGAGGATCAGGCAGCCCGGCCGGTCGGGAACCGCCGCAGCCAGCAGTTCCGCCGTGCTGCCGAAGGCACGGCCTTCGATGCCGACCGATTGCAGAAGGTCGACCACCGCCTCCCGCATGCCGGCGTCGTCATCGACGATCAGGACCAGTGGGTCGTCCTTTGCAGAGGCGGGCGCAGGGTCGGGCGACAAGGTGCCTTTCTGGGCCATGGCGGTCAGTCCTCTCGTGCCGCAGCCAGCGGGACGGCTGGCGGCTCGACCAGTGATCTGGTGGACGGCGGGGGTGCCGACGGTACGGTGAACTCGAACACCGCCCCGCCGTCCGTATGGTTGTGGGCGGTCAGCGTACCGCCGCAGGACTCGATGATGGAGCGGCAGATGGCGAGGCCCATCCCCATCCCCTCGGGCCGGGTGGTGAAGAAGGGATCGAACAGGCGGGCATGGCTGGCCTCGTCGATGCCCCTGCCGCGGTCGCGCACGGCAACCCTGACCTGCTCCCCGCCTTCCAGGCTGCCGATGGCGACGGTCAGTTCGCGCCGGGGGCTGTCCGCTTCCGCCATGGCGTGCAAACCGTTGGTCACGAGGTTGACCAGCACCTGCTGCATGCCGACCCGGCTGCCCCGCACCGGCGGGGCAGGGGCAAAGTCGGTGACCAGAATGGCTCCGGCGCCCGACAGCTCGCGCTCCAGCAGCAGCGCCACCTCGGTCACCAGTTGAGCCAGGTCGATGGTCTCGTCGCAGTGGGTGTCCTTGACCAGCATGCCGCGTGTCCGCTGCACGATGTCGGCGGCGCGACGCCCGTCGCGGACGATGCGGTCGGCCGCCTTCGCGGCGGTTTCGATATCGGGCTGTTCGCGGCGCAGCCAGCGCAGGCAGGCCTGCGCGTTCAGCACGATGGCGCCCAGCGGCTGGTTCAGCTCATGGGCGATGGAGGCGGACAGCGCGCCCAGCGTGGCGGCGCGTGCGGCGCGCGCAAGTTCCGCCTGGGCGGCCAGCAGCGCCTCCTGCGTGCGTTCGCGCTGGGTGATGTCGACGACGCCGGCCACCACCTGATCGAAGCCGACGCAGTCGTCGGGAAAGCTGATGCCCAGCAGCACCGTCAGGGTGCGCCCGTCCGCCGCGATCAGCTGCGCCCGCCCTTCAAAGCGGTCGCGCTTTTCCCAAAGCGCCTGCAGGACCTGCAGCATCGCCGGATCCTCGGCCGGCAGGTAACGGTCGAGCGGCCCCAGCACCGCCGGCCGGCCGGCCGCACCCAGCAGCTCCACGGTGGCGTCGTTGACGTTGGTGGTGCGGATCAGCGCGCTCATCCCGCGCGCCCAGCCGGGATCGGCCTGCTCATGGGCCGCGAGGTCCGTCACCCCGGCGGCCCGGAGGGCGTCGAGCGCCGCCGTCACCGCGGTGAAGTCCTGCTCCCACAAGGAGATCCGCGCCTGCTCGAACATGCTGCGGTAGCGCTTTTCGCTGCGCGCCAGCGCACCGTTGGCCCGCAACAACAGCGCGCGCGAGTCATGGTCGCGCATCAGCAGCGCGCCGGTGATCAGGATGGCCGCCAGCGACACGCCGCAGCGCAGGACCGAAGACAGGTCCATGTCCTGCCAGTGCGACAGGAAGAAGGACAGCACCGCCAGCAGCGCACAGCCGGCTGCCACCCGCAGGATGCCCCGCCGCGACAGGGCGGTTGCGGCCAGCAGAAGCACCAGCACATAGAGGACGGCGATGGCGCTTTCGATGTCGGTGAAGGTGTCGACGAAGAACACCGCCAGGGCGAGCGGAATCGACAGAAGGCCGAGACGGCGCTCCATCGGCCGCCCGCTGGCCGGCGAACCGCCCCATGCCGCGTCGCCCTTCGCACCGCCTTCCGCACCAACCATACGCCAGTCTCCAACCCCGCGCCGTACCGCTCCGGTTCCGGCAGCTTGCCTGCGGGCGCCGTCCGGTTCTTGAACGATCTGACGATCACGTGAACGATCGGCACGGCTTGCCGCCAGTCATACCTTGGTTTGCTTGGAAGACGCCCGGCACCGGCGCTACCATCCTGCCCCACGCCATGTCCCCAAAGAACGCAACTGGCCGCAGGAGCCTGCCATGGTCGACGCCATCATCATCGGAGCCGGCCAAGCCGGGCCGCCGCTCGCCGAACGTCTGACCGCCGCCGGCATGAGCGTTGCGGTGGTCGAGCGCAAGCTGTTCGGCGGCACCTGCGTCAACACCGGCTGCACCCCGACCAAGACGCTGATCGCCAGCGCCCGCGTCGCCCAAATGGCCCGGCGCGCCGCCGAATATGGCGTGGTGCTCGACGGGCCGGTGCGCATCGACATGGCCCGGGTCAAGGCGCGCAAGGACGAGGTTTCCGGCCGTTCGCGCCAGAATGTCGAACGCTGGCTGCGCAGCATGCCCAACTGCCGGGTTTTGCAGGGCCATGCCCGCTTCGAATCGCCGGGCAGTGTGCGCATCGGCGACGAGTTGCTGACGGCCGAGCGCATCTTCCTGAATGTCGGTGCCCGTGCCGCGATCCCGGATATGCCGGGGGTGCGCGATGTCGATTTCCTGACCAGCGGCACGATCCTGGACCTCGACCATGTGCCCCGCCATCTGGTGGTGGTCGGCGGCAGCTACATCGGCCTCGAATTCGCCCAGATGTACCGCCGCTTCGGCGCGGAGGTGACGGTTGTGGAGAAGGGGGAACGACTGATCGGCCGCGAGGACCCCGACGTGTCGGACGCAATCAGGGAGTTGCTGGAGAAGGAGGGGGTGACCGTCCGGCTGTCGGCCAACTGCATCCGCTTCGCCCGCCATGCCGACGGGGTGGAGGTCGGGGTGAATTGCACGTCCGGCACCCCGTCGGTGGTGGGGAGCCATGTGCTGCTGGCCGTCGGCCGCACGCCCAACACCGACGATCTCTGCCTCGACCGCGCCGGCGTGGTGACGGATTCCCGCGGCTTCATCACGGTGGACGACACGCTGCGCACCAATGTGCCGGGCATCTGGGCGATGGGCGACTGCAACGGGCGGGGCGCGTTCACCCACACCGCCTACAATGATTTCGAGATCGTCGCGGCCAACCTGCTGGACGGCGACCCGCGCAGCGTGGACGACCGCATCCAGGCCTACGCGCTATACACCGATCCGCCGCTGGCGCGCGTCGGCATGACCGACGAGGCGGTTCGCCGTTCCGGCCGGCGGGCGCTGGTGGGCCAGCGGGCGATGACCCGCGTCGGCCGTGCGGTGGAAAAGGGCGAGGCCCAGGGCTTCATGCGCATCGTCGTCGATGCCGACAGCCAGGAGATTCTGGGCGCCGCCATCATCGGCCCCGGCGGCGACGAGGCGATCCACGGCGTGCTCGACATGATGTACGCCAAGGCGCCCTATTCCACCCTGCAACGCGCCGTTCACATTCACCCCACGGTCGCCGAACTGCTGCCGACCCTGCTGGGCGAACTGAAGCCGCTGGAATAGGAAGAGCCGAAAGCGGGTTTTGTACAAAAAATCCCGCTTTCAATCTTCAATAGCGAGGCCGGGATTTCCGGCACCCTCCCTGGACTGTCCGCCCGCCCTCGGTTCCCGCGGCGGACCACAGGAGGTGCAGCATGAAACGAATCCGATGGACGGGGTGGCTGACCGGAGGCGCCCTGGTCTGCTTCGTCGGCGTCGGCGCATTCCTTGGCATCGCCCACCGCAGCAGCCTGCCGGCCATAACTTCCCCCAAAGCCGCCGACTTTCCCGCGGAGATCCTGTCGCGCGGTGCGGCGCTGGCCGCCATCGGCGACTGCATCGTCTGCCACACCGCCGACGGGGGCGTGGCCTATGCCGGCGGCCGGGCATTGGCGACGCCGTTCGGCACGCTCTATTCGACCAACATCACGCCCGATCCGGAAACCGGGATCGGCAACTGGTCGAAGGAGGCGTTCAAGCGCGCCATGCGCGACGGGGTATCGCGGGACGGCCGCCATCTCTACCCGGCGCTGCCCTACGACCACTACCGTCAGGTGCATGACGGAGATCTCGACGCGATCTACGCCTTCCTGATGACCCGGCCGGCAGCGTCCGCGCCGGCCAGGGCGAACGAGCTGATCTTCCCGCTGGGCTTCCGCCCGCTGCTGGCCGGCTGGAAGCTGCTGTTCCTGCATCAGGAGGAGTTCACGCCGCGGCCGGACCGCGATGCGGAGTGGAACCGCGGCGCCTATCTGGCCGAAGGGCTCGGCCATTGCAGCGGCTGCCACAGCCCGCGCAACATCGCCGGGGCCGAGAAGACGGGCTCCGACGCCTATTCCGGCGGCATGGCGGAGGGCTGGGCAGCGCCGGCGCTGAATGGGTCCAGCCCGTCGGCGGTGCCCTGGACGGCCGACAGCCTGTTCACCTACCTGCGCACCGGCGTCGATGGCCGTCATGGCGCCGCCGCCGGGCCGATGGGGCCGGTGGTGCATGGGCTGTCCCGCGCGCCGGAGTCCGATGTCCGCGCCATCGCCACCTACATCGCCTCGTTGTCGGCGGATCGGGTGCCGAAAGCACCGGGCGCGGCCGACCGAGTGGCGGAGGCCGCAAGGACCAATCCGGCCGGCGCCTCACTCTTCGCCGGGGCCTGCGCCGGCTGCCACGAGGGCGGCGCACCGATGATGACGCAGGGGCGTCCCGGCCTGTCCACCGTCACTGCCCTGCAACTCGACCGGCCCGACAACGCGATCCGCGCCATCCTGCAAGGCATCCATGCCCCCACCGCCCCGGCCGGACCGGCGATGCCGCCCTTCGCCGCCAGCCTGACCGACGCGCAGGTCGCCGACCTCGCCGCCTATCTGAGGTCCCGCTTCAGCGCGCGGCCGGCCTGGACCGCGCTTGAAACCGCTGCCGCCACCGTCCGCAAGGAGGAGTCCCAGCCATGACCGTCACCATCACCGTCAACGGCGCCGACCATGCGCTTGACGTCGACCCGGCCACGCCACTGCTCTATGTGCTGCGCGACGATCTGGAGCTGAACGGGGCAAAGTACGGCTGCGGGCTCGGCCAGTGCGGCGCCTGCACCGTTCACATCGACGGCAAGCCGGCCTTCTCCTGCCTGACGCCGGTCGGTGCGGTCGCCGGACGCCGCATCCGCACGGTGGAAGGGCTGGGCAGCACGCAGGCTCCCGGCCTGCTGCAACAGGCCTTCGAGACAGAACAGGCCGCCCAGTGCGGCTACTGCATCGCCGGAATGCTGATGCGGGCCCAGGCCCTGCTCGACCGCAACCCCGACCCGGACGAGGCGCAGATCCGCGCCCACATGCAGACCAATCTCTGCCGTTGCGGCACCCACATGCGCATCCTGCGCGCCATCCGCCGTGCCGTCGCCATGCACAAGGGCATCCAGGCGGCTCAGGAGGTGCGGCCATGACCCCCGCCATGTCACCCCTGTCCCGCCGCGGCTTCCTGACCGGCGGCACCCTGACGGTCTCTTTCGCCCTTGCGCCCAAGGCCTTCGCCCAGCTTGCCGGCGGCGGCGAAGGCGGTGCCGGACCTGCCGTGGTGGCTCCCGACCTGAAGGGAAGCCTGAAATCGTCGCCCTGGCTCGACGCCTGGATCCGCATCGACGCCGATGGCCGGGCCACCGTCTTCACCGGCAAGGTGGAGCTGGGCCAGGGCATCCGCACTGCGCTGCTCCAGGTCGCGGCCGAGGAGCTGGACATTCCGCCCGCCACCGTCACCCTGGTCACCGCCGACACCGAACGCACACCGGACGAGGGGCTGACCGCCGGCAGCCATTCCATGCAGGACAGCGGCACCGCGATCCAGAACGCCGCCGCCAACGTGCGCATGCTGCTGGCCGCCGAAGCGGCGCGCGGCTGGGGCATTCCGGCTGAACAAGTGACCACTGGGGGCGACGGCAGGCTGCGCGCACCGGATGGCCGGACCCTGTCCTATGGCGAGGTGGCGGCGCGGCTGTCGCTGCATGTGCAGGCGGTGCCGGACGCGCCTTTGCGCAGGCCGGCGGACTACCGCACGCTGGGCCGCGCGCTGCCGCGGGTGGACATCCCGGCAAAGCTGACCGGCGGTGCCGCCTATCTGCACGACATGCGCCTGCCCGGCATGCTGCACGCCCGCGTCGTCCGCGGCCCCAGCGCCGGCACAGGTTTGCAATCGCCCGATCTGGACACCGTCGCCCGCATGCCGGGCGTGGTGAAGATCGTCCGGCAGGGTGGTTTCCTGGCCGTGGTGGCGGAGCGGCAATGGACGGCGATCCAGGCCCTGCGCCATCTGCAACGGGCAACCTACGCCCGCACCACGCTGCCGCCCCTGCCGGCCGACGGCAGCGGAGACGCCGTGGCGGCGACGCTGAAGGCGCTGCCGACCCGCGACATCCCGATCATGGACACCAGCGATCCGGCGGGACCGGCGGTCCACAGCGTCAAGGCGCGCTACACCCGGCCCTGGATCAGCCATGGCTCCATCGGCCCCTCCTGCGCCATCGCGCAATACGTGGACGGCACGATGACGGTGTGGACCCACAGCCAGGGCACCTTCGACGTCCGCCGCGTCGTCGCCGAATTGGTCGGCCTGCCGCCGGAGAAGGTCCATGCCATCCATGCCGAAGGCGCCGGCTGCTATGGCCAGAACGGCGCCGACGACGTGGCGGCCGATGCGGCGGTGATCGCCAAGGCCCTGCCCGGCCGGCCGATCCGCCTGCAATGGATGCGCGAGCAGGAGTTCGGCTGGGAGCCGCTCGGCCCCGGCATGATGACGGAACTGGAGGCGGAACTGGGCGCCGACAACCGCATCGTCTCCTGGCGCCATGCGGTCTGGAGCAACCCGCACAACAACCGCCCGGTCGGGGCCGGCGGCGTTCTTGCCGGCAACGAGGCCGATCCGCCCTTCCCCGCCCCCGAAGGCAAGCCGATCCCGATGCCGGAGGGCGACGGCAGCCGCAACTCCAATCCGCTCTACAGCTTCGCCAACACCCATGTCGTCTATCATTTCCTGAAGGACATGCCGGCGCGCGTCTCCGCCCTGCGGTCGCTGGGCGCGCATTTGAACGTGTTTTCCATCGAAAGCATGCTGGACGAGCTGGCCGCCGCGGCCGGCATCGACCCGCTGGCGATCCGGCTCGACCATATGCGGGACGAGCGGGCGCGCGAGGTCATGCAGGCGGCGGCCGACCGCTTCGGCTGGCCGACGCGCGTCAAGGGCGACGGCCGGCGCGGCTGCGGCATGGCCTTCGCCCGCTACAAGAATCTCGGCGCCTACTGCGCGGTGGCAATGGAGGTTGAGATCGACCGCGAGACGGGTCGGACGATGGTCCGCCGGGCGGTCGCCGCGGTGGATTGCGGCCAGCCGGCCAACCCCGACGGTGTGCGCAACCAGATCGAAGGCGCGCTGGTGCAGTCGCTGAGTTGGACCGGACATGAAGCGGTGCGTTTCGCCGCCGACCGCCGCGCCAGCTTCGACTGGAGCAGCTATCCGATCCTGCGCTTCGACGATGTGCCGGGGTCCGTAGAGGTGGTGGTGATGGACCGCCCCGGCGCCCCCTTCCTCGGCACCGCAGAGGCTGCGCAGGGACCGTCCGCCGCGGCACTGGCGAACGCCATCGCCGACGCCACCGGCGTCCGCCTGCGCGACATGCCGCTCAGCCCGGACCGGCTCAAGGCCGCGCTTGGTCCCGTCTGAGTTGGCCCTGTTCGAGTTCCCTCTTTTTGAAGGAAAAGCCATGAAGACCCTGCGTGTGAGGATCGTCGGCGGGTCGGTCGGCGGCCTGTTCGCCGCCGCCCTGCTGCGGCAGGAGGGGCACGATGTCCGCCTGTACGAGCGCTCCGGCGGCGGGCTGGCCGGCCGCGGCGCCGGGCTGGTCGGTCAGCGCGACCTGTTCGCCCTGCTGCGGGCGGTGGGCTGCGAGCATGTGGCGCAGGTCGGCGTCGTCGCCCATGAGCGCATCTTCCTCGACCGCGCCGGAGAAATCCGGCAACGGCAGGCGACGCCGCAGATGCAGATCTCCTGGGACCATCTGTACGCCACGATGCGCAGCAAGGTGCCCGACGACAGCTATGTCCTGGGCCGGGCCGTCCTGGCGGTGGAGCAGGATGGCACCACGGCGACCCTGCAATTCGACGATGGCAGCCGGGAGGAGGCCGATCTGGTGATCGGTGCCGACGGGCTGGGGTCCATCGTCCGCTGCGCGGTGGTGGGCAGGCACGCCGCCAACGAGTATGCCGGCTATGTCGCCTGGCGCGGGCTGGTTCCGGAACGCGAGCTGCCGGCGGAATCCGCCATCCTGCTGGACCGCTTCGCCTTCTTCGACATGCCGCAGTCGCACACGCTCGGCTATCTGGTCACCGGGCCTGCGGCGGAAACGGCGGTCGGGCAGCGGCGCTACAACTGGGTCTGGTACAGGCGGGTGGCGGCGGCCGAACTGCCGGCGCTGCTGACCGACGCCAAGGGACGCCACCACCCCCACTCGCTGGCGCCGGGGCAGGTGCCGGAGACGGTGGCGGCACGGCTACGGCAGGACGCGGCGGACCGGCTGCCGCCGCCCTTCGCCGCGGCCATCGCGGCGGAGCCCCGCCCGTTCCTCCAGGCCATCTTCGATTACGAGGTGCCGGCGATGACGCGCGGCCGGGTCGCTCTGCTGGGCGATGCCGCCTTCGTGGTCCGTCCGCACACGGCGATGGGCGTCGCCAAGGCGGCAGGAGATGCGATGGCGCTCGTCCGGCAGCTGTCGAACCATCGGGATGTCGAGACCGCCCTCCAGGCCTACAACGAGGAACGCCACCCCGCCGGGGCCGCCATCGCCGCCTACGGACGCCGGCTGGGCGCGATGCTGGAGTGAGCATCATACCAAGGGATAGCAACCGTAAAGCCATGGGGCGATGCGGGCGACCCCAGCGTGCGATTCCACCATGCGACCCAGGCAAGCGAAACTTCCTGCATGCCAAGCCACGCAGGGAGCCTTCAGATGCTTCAGCCCGCAACCGTCGACGACAGGATGGTCGCCACGCTGGTGACCCACGCCCTTGCGGTGCTGGACCATGACCCCGACGGTGCGCGGCGCTGCCTCGACCGGCTCGCCTCCCTGTTCGCCGGCCGGCGGGAAGAGCCGGAGGCCGTCGCCGCACCGCCGCCGTCCAAGGGGGGCCTGAGTTCCTGGCAGCTCCGCAGGGTAACCGGGCATATCGAGGCCAACATCGCCCGACCGATCAGGGTGGAGACGCTGGCCGCCCTGGTCGGGCTCAGCAGCGGGCATTTCACCGCCGCCTTCAAGGCCAGCACCGGCGAAACACCCCATTCCTACGTCATCGGGCGCCGCGTGCAACTGGCCCAGCGCCTGATGCTGGAAACCGACGAGCCGCTCTGCCAGATCGCCTTCGCCTGCGGTTTTGCCGATCAGGCCCACCTGACGCGCCTGTTCGGGTCCAGGGTCGGGCAGACGCCACTGCGCTGGCGCAAGGCAGGGCAGCGTTTGCGCGGCACCGAAACCCCTTGCCCCCGGACCGTCCCACCCTGATTTTAGATCAGACGATCTAAAATGAATTCGGGAGGCGGAAGCGATGGCTCGGCCGCGGAAGTTCGACGAGACGGCGGTTCTGGACGCGGCGGTGGACCGCTTCTGGACCCAGGGCTTCGAGGCGACCTCCACCAGGGAACTGGCGGAGAGCATGCAGATGACGCTCGCCAGCGTCCACAACGCCTTCGGCGACAAACGGGCGCTGTTCCGCCGCTCGTTGGAGCATTATCTGGACGGCTCCCTGCGCGCCCGCATCGCCCGGCACGAGGCGGCACCCTCCCCGGCCGCGGCCATCGCCGGCTTCCTGCGGGAAAGCATCGAGCGCTCGCTCGGCGACGGCTGCCGGCGCGGCTGCCTGCTGGTCAACTCCGCGCTGGAGGTCACGCCGGCCGATCCGGAGATGCGCGATTACCTGAACGCCGAACTGGCGACCATCGAGGACTTCTTCCGCCGCTGCATCGTCAAGGGACGGCAAGGCGGCGAGATCCCCGCCGGCATCGGTGCCGACGATGCGGCCCGCCTGCTCTTCTCCTGCCTGCTGGGCATCCGGGTGCTGGCCCGCGTCCGCCCCGAACGCAGCCTGCTGGAGGGGGCGGCCCGTGCCGCCCTCGCCAGCCTCGGCCTGCCGCCGATGCCGGACATCTGATCCCACCCTCCGACCTACATTCCCGAGATTTCCCGATCAACCGGGCGGGCCGCAGCCGCGGCGCCGTCAACAGGGACGCACGCCCATGAGCACGACCTCCGCCGGTGCCAAGGATCACCTCGACAGTTCCGCCTGGATGGCGACGTTCGCCGGCATGGCAGGCAGCCTCGTCGCCATCGGCCTGGCACGCTTCGCCTATTCGCCGCTGGTCCCGTCGCTGATCGAGGCGCACTGGTTTTCCGCCGGTGACGCCGTGACGCTGGGGGCGGCGAATTTCGCCGGCTATCTGGCGGGCGCCCTGCTCGGCCGGCCGCTGGCCGGGCTGCTGCCGAACCGGGCGCTGCTGCGGCTGCTGATGCTGGCGACATCCCTCGCCTTCATCGCCTGCGCCTATCCGCTGTCGCTGGCCTGGTTCTTCGGATGGCGCTTCGTCTCCGGCCTTGCCGGTGGCGCCATCATGGTGCTGGTCGCGACCAGCATTTTGCCTCACATCCCCGCCTCTCGGCGCGGCTTCGTCAGTGGAATGATCTTCCTCGGCATCGGGCTTGGCATCGCCGCGTCGGGCACCGCCGTGCCGGCGCTGATGCGGCTCGGCCTGCAAGAGACGTGGCTCGGGCTTGGCGGGCTGTCGCTGCTGCTGACCGCCCTGTCCTGGTTCGGCTGGCCGGCCTCGGCACCGCCGCAAGGAATTGCCGCCCCGGCGGTGGAACACGCCCCAAAGCATGAAGGGGGTGTCCTGCGCACCCTCTACGGCGAATATGCGCTGAACGCCCTTGGGCTGGTGCCGGTGATGCTGCTACTGGTCGATTACGTCGCCCGCGGGCTGGGCCATGGCGCGGACACTGGTGCTTTCTATTGGGTCCTGTATGGCGTGGCGTCAGTGGCCGGGCCCGTCGCCGTCGGATCGCTGGCCGACCGGGTCGGCTATGCCGCGGCCTACCGCATCGCCCTGCTGCTTCAGGCCGTGGCCGTCGCCACCCTGGCGGTCAGCGGTAATCCGTTGGTGGTCGGCGCTGCTACGGTGATCATCGGCGCCCTGACGCCGGGCGTGGTTCCCCTGGTGCTGGGCCGCATCCACGAACTGCTGCCGCACAGCCAGACCGAACAGCGCGCGGCCTGGAGCCGGGCCACCACCGCCTTCGCCCTGTTCCAGGCGCTGGGCGGCTACGGATACTCCTATCTCTTCACCCACAGCGGGCAGAGCTATGCCGCCGTCTTCCTGTGCGGCGCCGTCGCCCTGACGGTTGCGCTGGGCGCCGACATCCTGGTCAACGCCCGCCGCCGCCATCATCCGGGGAAGCGGGCGGCCGCCATCCGGTCCTGAAACTCCTTCTGCAAGTGGTCCAGGAAGGCGCGCACCGCCGGGTTGGTACGGCGGCTTTCCGGCCACAGCGCGGTGATGGTGTGCCGCTCGACGGCGAAGTCGGACAACACCGGGATCAGCCCGCCACGCGCCACATAGGGGGCGGCGATGAAGGTGGCGGCGATGCCGATGCCGCCGCCGGCCGCCAGTGCGGCGACCAGCGCGTCGCTGACATCGACGACGATGCCGGACGGCGGTACGACCTCGACCAGACGCTCGCCGATCCGGAAGGGCCAACGCAGCGTCTGTCCCGTGCTCTGGAAACGCAGGCTGACGGTGTCGTGACCATCCAGCCCGTCCGGGTGCACCGGCGTGCCGCGAGCCGCCAGATAGGCGGGCGAGGCGAAGCAGCAGAGCCGATGCGACGCCAGCCGACGCGACAGCAGCCGTAAATCCGCAAGCTCGCCGATCCGCACCGCAACGTCGATCCCCTCCTCGATGAGATCGACCATCCGGTCGTTCAGGCGCAGATCGACCGACACCTTGGGATGGAGCCGCCGGAAGCCCGGCAGCGCCGGCGCGATGACATGGACGCCGATCGGCAGCGACGCCGCGACCCGCAGCGTGCCCGACGGTTCCGAGCGGGCCGCCTTCGCCGCCTGCTCGATCTCCTCCGCGTCGCGCAGCAGCCTCAGCGCACGCTCGTGCAGATCCCTGCCCTCCGCCGTCAGCGTCAGCGAACGCGTTGTCCGGGTGAACAGCGACACCCCGAGCCGCTGCTCCAGCCGCTGCACGCTCTTGCTGACGGCCGAGGGCGAGACCGACAGCGAACGGGCGGCGGCGGTGAAGCTGCCCAACGTCCCGGCACGGGCGAAAGCAATCAGGCCGGTCAGGCTTTCCAGAATGATTTGTTCCTTCATGGCATGAGTGAAGCGATACCGAGACCGATTATCAATCCGAAAGCTGCCGGCCATATGGTCTTCCGGTTCTGAAGCTTGGAAAGGGGACCATGATGAACGAGACGATGAAAGCAGTCCGGTTGCATGCCTTCGGCGGTCCGGAGGTGCTGGTTTACGAAGATGCGCCGAAGCCCGTGCCGAAGCCGGGCGAGGTCCTGATCCGCGTCCATGCGGTCGGCATCAATCCTCCCGACTGGTACCTGCGCGACGGCTATCGGATGCTTCCTCCCGAATGGCAGCCGAAGGTCTCCTTCCCCGTCATCGTCGGAACGGACGTTTCCGGCGTCGTCGAGGCCGTCGCCGACGATGTGCGCACACTGGCGCCCGGCGACGAGGTCTACGCGATGATCCGTTTTCCTGCCGGCCTCGCCGGGGACAGTCGGGCCTATGCGGAGTATGCCACCGCACCGGCAACGGATGTCGGCCGCAAGCCGGCCGGGATCGACCATGTGCAGGCTGCCGCGGCCCCGATGTCGCTGCTGACCGCATGGCAGTTCCTGATCGATCTGGGCCACGACGAAGCGAACCCGCTCCAGCCGCACCAGCACCGGCCGGTGCCGCTCGACGGCAGGACCGTGCTGGTGAACGGGGCCGCCGGCGGTGTCGGACACCTTGCGCTTCAGCTTGCGAAATGGCGGGGCGCACAGGTCATCGCCGTCGCCTCCACCCGGCATGAGGTGCTTCTGCGCGACCTCGGCGCCGACGATGTCATCGATTACACCAAGGTCAAGGCCGAGGAGGTGGTGCGCGGAGTCGACCTTGTCGTCGATGCGGTCGGCGGTCCATCCTCCGCCCGGTTCCTGAAGACGCTGAAGCGCGGCGGCGCCCTGTTTCCGATTTTCCCGCTGGGCCTCGACGCCGCGACCGAGGCGGCCGAGCGGGGCGTCACGGTTTCGGCGACGCAGGTCCGCTCCAACGGCGCGCAACTGACGGAAATCGCCGGACTCCTTGACGACGGCACCATCCGCGTCGTCATCGACAGCGTCTTCCCTCTCGCAGACGCCCGCCTGGCCCATGAGCGTGCCGCAAAGGGCCATGTGCAGGGCAAGATCGTGCTCACCGCCGTCTGAGTGGGCGGTCCGGTCACGCATGACCCGCCAGCGGCCTCGTTCCAGCGGCGGCCCAGCCGGATGCATTCAAAGATTGTATCCGGAAGCCACGATCACCCGGCAGATCGAAGCCCAAGCTCAAGCCCAGGCTTGCAACCTGCTTCACGCACGCACCATTCTGTGACCGCAGCCGGTATGAGAAAACCGACACCGAGAGGACACGACGTGCAGTCAGAGATTGTTGAGATTTCCGAAGGACAGACTGAAGCGGCCGTGCCGGCCCTGCAGGTGCTGTGGCCGAAATATGAGGCGGCGGAGATGACCCGCATCATCGACACGGAGTTGCGGCCGAACGGCTACCGCCTCGCCGGCATTTTCCGCGAGCAGGAAGGCCCGGCGGCCTGTGTCGTGGGCTTCCGCCTGCAACATTCGCTGTGGCTGGGGAAGTCCCTCTACATCGTCGACATGGCGACGCTGCCGGACTATCGCGGCCGCGGCTATGCCGCCCTCATCCTCGACTGGGTGAAGGCGGAGGCGGAACGGTTGGAATGCAAGGCGCTGCATCTCGACTCCGCTGTCGGTCCGGAGCGCAGCAGCGCCCACCGCGTCTATATGGGCAAGCGCTACCAGATCGCCTGCCACCACTTCGTGCACAAGCTGGGCTAGCCCCGCGGGATCGTCACTGGGCCGCTGCGCGATACGGGGCGAACCAGCCGAGCCCGTCCAGCGTGGCGGCGCGCGGCCGGTATTCGCAGCCGACAAAACCGCAATAGCCGAGCCGGTCCAGCTCGGCAAACAGGAAGGGCCAGTTCAGCTCCTCGCCGTCCGGTTCGTTGCGCGACGGGACGGAGGCGATCTGAACATGCCCGACCAGCGGCATCAGCCGGCGCAGTGCCACGGTCACGTCGCCATGCAGGATCTGCCGGTGGTAGAGGTCGAACTGGAGCCGGACGTTGGGCAGCCCGGCCTCGGCGATCAGCCGTTCGGCAAGGTCGAAATCGTTCAGGAAATAACCGGGTATGTCGCGCCCGTTGATCGGCTCCAGCAACAGCTCGATCCCACGGTCAGCCAGCGCCTCTCCGGCATGGCGGACGGCCCGCCGGTAGGCGTCGAGCGCCACCGGATCGGTGGAATCGGCCAGCCCTGCCATCATGTGGAGACGCCGGCAGCCGGTCGCGCCGGCATAATCGAGCGCCTTGGCGACCGTGGCGCGGAACTCGTCGAAGCGGTCCGGCAGGGCGGCAAGCCCGCGTTCCCCGGCGGCCCAGTCGCCGGGCGGCATGTTGAACAGCGCCTGGGTCAGGCCGTTGCGCTCCAGCCGCTGCGCCACCGCGTCCGGTGCATGCTCGTAGGGAAAGAGATATTCGACCGCCCGGAACCCGGCATCGGCGGCGACAGCGAAGCGGTCCAGGAACGGCCACTCCGTGAACATCATCGTCAGATTCGCGGCAAAGGCGGGCATGGCGGCGGTAAGCTCCTACAGGCTGCTGACTGTGTCTGGAGACTGCCTCATCCGATAGCTTCCGGACAACCGCCGGCTTCCCGTCGAACAGCCTGTCCGTCGTCTTGCGCGTGCGCGCCGCAATGCTGACCTGCCAAGGCTGCGCCTTGGCTGGCGTCGGGCGGGCGGCGATAAGGAAACGCACGCCTGAAGCCGAAGCCATTCGGCAGTCACCAAAGCGGAGAACGGCCGATGACCAAGTCCACCATGCTGAACGCAGTCCTGACCGGCAAGGCGGTCCCGTTCGGCCGGCCGGACACGCTCAGCGCCATCGGCAAGCATCCGGTCGATGCCGCCATTGCCATCGGTCCGGCAGGCCTGAAGGGCGACGAACAGGCCGACCGCCGCAACCATGGCGGGCCGGACAAGGCGATCCACCATTATCCCTTCGACCATTACGCGGCCTGGCGCGGCGACCTGCCCGCCCCCTGCCCGCTGCTGGAATCCGTCGGTGCCTTCGGCGAGAATTTCTCGACGCTCGGCCTGACGGAGGAGACGGTCTGCGTCGGCGACATCTTCCGCATCGGCACGGCGACGGTGCAGGTCAGCCAGGGGCGCCAGCCCTGCTGGAAGCTGAACCACCGCTTCGGCGTGACGGACATGGCGCGGCGGGTGCAATCCACCGGCCGGACCGGCTGGTATTACCGCGTGCTGGAACCGGGCACCGTCGCCACCGGCGACGGGATCGCTCTGGTCGAGCGTCCGCTGCCCGACTGGCCGCTCTCCCGCATCCTGCGTGCCTTCTACCACGACACCGGCGACCTCCCCACGCTCGCCGGCATTGCGGAACTGGAGCCGCTTGCCACCGGCTGGCGCACGCTCGCCCGGCGCCGGGTGGAGAGCGGCAGGGTGGAGGACTGGTCCAACCGCCTCGGCGAATAGTCCGGCCCGTTCGGATTTCCGAACGCCCGAGCGCGGGGCTCATTCGGAAATCCGAACATCAGCGGCTCTGACCAGCAATCCTATCCAAAAAGATCAATGGCTTAGGCCGCGACGTCCTGTCAGCCCGCGCTGGCATGGCGGTTGCTCCTGATTGGGTGCGTCCCGCGCAGACGGGACGGTCTCAATCAAGGGAGCGAAACGTCCAATGCCTGCCACAACGCGCACCGAACACGACCTGCTGGGCGACCGCGAAGTCCCGGCCGATGCCTATTACGGCGTCCACACCCTGCGCGCTGTCGAGAATTTCCCGATCACCGGCACGCCGATCTCCCACTACCCCGATCTGGTCCGGGCACTCGCCGAGATCAAGATGGCAGCCGCCCGCGCCAACCATGAACTCGGGCTGCTGAATGCCGAGCGGGCCGACGCCATAGCCGCCGCCTGCCGCGAAATCCGCGCCGGCAAGCTGCACGACCAGTTCGTCGTCGACGTGATCCAGGGCGGCGCCGGCACCTCGACCAACATGAACGCCAACGAGGTGATCGCCAATCTGGCGCTGGAGATCCTGGGGCATCGCCGGGGCGATTACGCCCACCTGCACCCCAACGAGCATGTCAACATGAGCCAGTCGACCAACGACGTCTATCCGACGGCGCTGAAGCTGGCGACCTACACCGGCATTTTCCGGCTGGTGGAGGCGATGGGCCATCTGCGCGCCGCCTTCCAGCGCAAGGCCGACGAATTCCGCGATATCCTGAAGATGGGCCGCACCCAGTTGCAGGACGCCGTGCCGATGACGCTGGGCCAGGAGTTTTCCACCTACGCCGTCATGCTGGCCGAGGATGAGGAGCGGCTGAAGGAGGCTGCCCTGCTGATCCGCGAGATCAACCTGGGCGCCACCGCCATCGGCACCGGCATCAATGCCCATCCCCAATACGCGGCCCTGGTCTGCCGCCGTCTGGCCGAGATCAGCGGCGTGCCCGTGGTCACCGCCCCCAATCTGGTGGAGGCAACGCAGGATTGCGGCAGCTTCGTCCAGCTGTCGGGCGTGCTGAAGCGGGTGGCGGTGAAGCTGTCCAAGACCTGCAACGACCTGCGCCTGCTGTCCAGCGGCCCGCGCGCCGGCTTCGGCGAGATCAACCTGCCGGCGCGGCAGGCCGGCTCGTCGATCATGCCGGGCAAGGTCAACCCGGTGATCCCGGAGGTGGTCAACCAGATCGCTTTCGAGGTGATCGGCAACGACATGACCGTCACCTTCGCCGCCGAGGCCGGCCAGCTCCAGTTGAACGCCTTCGAGCCGATCATCGCCCACAGCCTGTTCAAGAGCATCACCCACCTGCGCCAGGGCTGCCTAGTGCTGGCCGACCGCTGCGTCGACGGCATCACCGCCAACCGCGACCATCTGGAAGCGGGCGTGCGCAACTCCATCGGCATCGTCACCGCGCTGAACCCCTACATCGGCTACGCCAACGCCAGCGAGGTTGCCGCCGAGGCCCACCGCACCGGCAAGGGCGTCGCCGAGCTTGTGGAGGCGCGCGGCTTGATGACCGCCGCCGCACTGGCCGAGGTTCTGCGGCCGGAGGTGCTGACCCAGCCGCGGCTGCTGGCGACCGCCGGCTGACCCGTTCCGCCAACCCGGCTCCGACCCGCTCGGGGCCGGCTCCCATCGACCGCAACCCGGCCGGCGCGTAGAGGCGGGCGGGACAAGGTGAGGTAACAGGACCATGAACAAACAGACGACGCTGATCATCGTCGCCATGCTGCTGGGCATCGTCACCGGCTATGTCTGCAACAGCCTGTTCGACGCGGCCACCGCCAAGGAGATCGCGGGCTATTTCGCGATGGTGACGGACATCTTCCTGCGGCTGATCAAGATGATCATCGCGCCCCTGATCTTCGCCACCCTGGTCGCCGGCATGGCCGGCATGGGCGACGCCCGCACCGTCGGCCGCATCGGCGGCAAGGCGGTGGGCTGGTTCCTGATGGCATCCTTCGTGTCGCTGTTCATCGGGCTGATCTTCGCCAACCTGCTGCATCCGGGCGCCAATGTCGGCGTGCCGCTGCCCGACGTGGCGGCCAGCGCCGGCCTGAAGACCTCTGCCCTGAACCTGAAGGATTTCCTGACCCACGTCTTCCCGCGCAACTTCTTCGAGGCGATGGCGAACAACGAGATCCTGCAGATCCTGATCTTCTCGGTCTTCGTCGGTCTCGCCATCGGCCAGCTGCGCGACACCAAGGCCGGCCTGCTCGCCCGCTCGATCGAAGAGGTCGTGCCGGTGATGCTGAAGGTCACCGACTATGTCATGCGCTTCGCCCCCATCGGCGTCTTCGCCGCCGTCGCCAACGTGGTGACCACCCAGGGGCTGGGCGTGCTGCTGGTCTATGGCAAATTCATGGGCAGCTTCTACGTGGCGCTGGCCGTGCTGTGGGCGGTGCTGGTCTTCGCCGGCTTCGTCGTCCTGAAGGGTGACGTGTTCCGCGTGGTCAAGGCGATGCGCCAGCCGATGCTGCTGGGCTTCTCCACCGCGTCCAGCGAATCCGCCTATCCCCGCGTGATGGAGGAGCTGAAGACGCTCGGCGTGCGCGAGCGGGTGATCGGCTTCGTGCTGCCGCTCGGCTATTCGTTCAACCTCGACGGCTCGATGATCTACACGGCCTTCGCGTCGCTGTTCATCGCCCAGGCCTATGGCATCCCGCTGACGCTGGAACAGCAGATCGTCATGCTGCTGGTGCTGATGGTGTCGAGCAAGGGCATCGCCGGCGTTCCGCGCTCCTCGCTGGTGGTGGTGGCCGCGGTGCTGCCGATGTTCCACCTGCCGGAGGCCGGCGTGCTGCTGATCATGGGCATCGACCACTTCCTCGACATGGGCCGCACCGCCACCAACGTGCTGGGCAACGGCATCGCCACCACGGTGGTCGCCAAGTGGGAAAACGCCATCGGCACCGAAGAGACCGAGGAAGAGGTCGGCACCGCCCTCCCCTCCCCGGCCGCTGCCGAGTAACGGACCGATACTCTGGCCGATATCGTGATTGGCCGGTCCGGAAGACAGGCGGGCAATGGAACGGGGGCTTCTGCTATGATGCGGGGGCCCCTGTCCCTGCCCGCCTTTTTCATGCCCGCCGCCAGACGCCTCCGCACCATCGGCCTTCTCCTACCGGCGCTTGCCGGTCTGGCCCTGCTTGCCGGCGTCGTCGGCTTCCGCATCAGCGAGGGGATGGGCCTCGCCGCGTTGCAGGAGACCGGGCACCACCGGCTCGACCTCTATGCCGAGAGCCTTGAGCGCGAGATCGACAAATACGCCTATTTCCCGGCGACGCTGGGGCTGGAGCGCGACGTCCTCGACCTCGTCACCGGCCGGGCGCCGCTGGCCTGGGGGCTGAACCGCTATCTGGAGCGGCTGAACGAGCGGGCCGGCACCCTGTCGATCTATGTGCTGAACCGCCAGGGCCGGGTGCTGGCCGCCAGCAACTGGAACCGCCCCGACAGTTTCATTAGCGAGGATCTGTCCTACCGCCCCTATTTCATCGAGGCCGCCGCCGGCCGCCAGGGCCGTTTCTTCGGGGTCGGCACCACGCGGGGGGAGGCCGGCTACTACCTGTCCTCGCCGCTGACGGAGGATGGCGCCATCGTCGGCGTGGCGGTGGTGAAGGTCAGCCTGGAACAGTTGGAGCAATCCTGGTCGACGGTCGAGGCACCGGTGCTGGTCGCCGACGAGAACGGCGTGGTGATCCTCGCCTCCGTCCCCTCCTGGAAATTCACCACCCTGCGGCCGATGGACGAGCCGACCCGCCGCCATTTCGACCAGACCCTGCAATACAACGCCCGCCCGCTGTCGCCGCTGGGGCTGATGCGGCAGGAGCGCATCGCCGCCGACGCTGAACTGGTGCGCCTCTCCCGCCCGGCCGACAGACAGTTGGAGGAGACCGTCTTCCCGGTGTCCGGCGGGTTCCTGGCCCAGACGGCCCCCCTGCAAGGCACCGGCTGGACGATGACGGTGCTGTCGCCGGTCGATCAGGTGACCGGCATGGCCTGGACCCGCGCCGCCCTCGCCGCGATGGGCAGCGCCGTCCCCGGCATCCTGCTGCTGATGTGGGTGCAGCGCCGCCGCCACCTGCATGAGCTTGAACGCAAGGTGGAGGAGCGCACCCGCAACCTGCGCGCCGCCCAGGACGAGCTGGTCCATGCCGGCAAGCTGGCGGTGATCGGACAGCTCTCCGCCGGGCTGGCCCATGAGCTGAACCAGCCGCTGGCGGCACTCCGCACCCTGTCGGGCAACACGGTCAAGTTCCTCCAGCGCGGCAATCTGGAGGCCGCCCAGGGCAACTTGGAGCGCATCGCCCATTTGGTGGACAGCATGGGTGCCTTGACCAGCCAGCTGAAATCCTTCGCCCGCAAATCCTCCGGCGCCCCCCGCCCCATCGTGGTGCGCCGGCCCATCGACAATGCGCTGTTCCTGCTGGAGCAGCGGCTGCGACGGTCGGGTGTCGCCGTGCAGGTCGATGCGCCGGAGGATGTCGCAGCACTCTGCGATCCCAACAGGCTGGAGCAGGTGCTGGTCAATCTGCTCGCCAATGGCCTGGATGCGCTGGCCGGCCGGACGGGCGGCAGGCTGACCTTGACTGCCCGGACGGAGGGCGACCGGGTGCGCATCGAGGTCGCCGACAACGGCCCCGGCCTGCCCGCCGAGGTGCTGCCCCGCCTGTTCGAGCCCTTCTTCACCACCAAGGAGGCGGTGAAGGATGGGACGAAGGAGGGGAGTGGCGGGCTCGGCTTGGGGCTTGCCATCTCGGCCGGGATCGTGCGTGACTTCGGCGGCGCCCTGACCGGGGCGAACGGTCCGGAGGGCGGGGCGGTCTTCACCATCGATCTTCCCGCCGCCACCCTGCCCACCGACCCGGCCTCAATCCTTGCCGCCGCCCAGGCCGGAGAATACGTATGTCCGACCCTGCCGCCCCCGCCCTGAAGGTCCTCATCGTCGAGGATGACCCGAACGTCAGCCTCGGCTGCCAGCAGGCGTTGGAGTTGGAGGATATCCCGACCGAGGCGGTGGACAGCGCGGAGAAGGCCCGCCGGCTGGTGGCCGAGGGCTTTCCCGGCATCGTCGTCACCGACATCCGCCTGCCGGGCATGGATGGGATGGCTCTGCTGGCCGAGCTGCTGGCAAGCGATCCGGACCTGCCGGTGGTGCTGATGACAGGCCATGGCGACGTGGCGATGGCGGTGCAGGCGATGAAGATGGGCGCCCATGACTTCATCGAGAAGCCCTTCTCCCCCGACTATCTGGTCGAGGTGGTGCGCCGCGCCTTGGACAAGCGCCGCCTGACGCTGGAGGTGCGCGACCTGCGCGCCCGCCTGCAGAACCGCGACAGCATCGAGGCGCGGCTGGTCGGCGGATCGCCGCAGATGACGCGGGTGCGCCGGCTGATCGGCGAGCTTGCCAGTTCGGCGGCCGACATTCTGATCCATGGCGAAACCGGCTCCGGCAAGGAACTGGCTGCCCGCTGCCTGCACGACGCCAGCCCGCGGCGCGGCGGCAACTTCGTCGCGATCAATTGCGGCGGCCTGCCGGAAAGCCTGATCGACAGCGAGATCTTCGGCCACGAAGCCGGCGCCTTCACCGGAGCCGGCAAACGGCGGATCGGCAAGGTGGAACATGCCAGCGGCGGCACCCTGTTCCTCGACGAGATCGAGAGCATGCCGATGCCGGTGCAGATCAAGTTCCTGCGTGTGCTTCAGGAGCGCACGCTGGAGCGGCTGGGCTCTAACACGCCGGTCCACGTCGATTGCCGGGTGATCGCTGCGACAAAGGTGGACTTGCGCGAGCTTGCCGACCGCGGGAAGTTCCGCGCCGACCTCTATTACCGCCTGAATGTCGCCAATCTGCCGCTGCCGCCTTTGCGTGACCGGCGCGAGGACATCCCGCTGCTGTTCGAGCAGTTCACGCTTCAGGCCGCCGCCCGCCACGGCCGCCCGGTCCCGCCGCCGGATGCCGAGCGCATGCGCCGTCTGATGGCCTATGACTGGCCGGGCAACGTGCGCGAGCTGCACAATGTCGCCGACCGTTGCGTTCTCGGCATCGAACAGGGCTTTCCCCCCTTCGCGACCGCCCATCCCGCCGCCAACCGCCCGCTTGCCCAGACGGTGGAGGCCTTCGAGCGCGCCCTGATCGCCGATACCCTGCGACGCACCGACCACAGCCTCGCCCGCGCCGCGGAGGAGTTGCAGGTCGCCAAAACCACGCTGCACGACAAGATCAGGAAATACGACCTATCTTAAGCGGGTGCGGAGGAAAACCTTACTTCTGAGATGTTCTGAAGGCTTATGGAATGGCTTCGGTGGCCCAGGCCGGAAGAACCGGAGACAGCTTGATTATCCGTTCCATTTCGAGCTTCAACAACAGGCGACGCTGTCCACCGGAATTGTCGAACACCCAGCTTCTGTGCGCTATCGCAACAGCGTCAGCCAAGGCTGCCATGCTGCGACCATATCGGCGCAGAATAGCCTCCTTCGGAACGTCATGACCGCCGAGGAGAACACGCGTCCGAACGCGCGCAGCGGAAATCGCGACGTTGCCAATGCCGACGAAAATGAGGTTGACCTTATAGTCGGCATCTCGGGCGCGCCGCATCAACGCCAGCTCGCTCTTGCCCGTGAGCGTCGTTTCCATGGCGAAGGTTTCGCTGCGGTTGAGGTAGCCGTCGCGAAGCTCCAAAGCGATGCGGCCGGCCCGCATGTGGGCCGAAATGCTGTTCACGTCGTTCGGATCGAGATCGCGCGCAATGTCATCGGCATTGACGAAAGGAATTCGTCCGATGAAGAAACGGCGTGCGATGGTCGACTTGCCGGCACCATTCGGACCGGCGAGCACCCAGATCTGTGGCCGGATCATTCTGCGAACGATGAAACCAGGCGTTCGTCGCCTGTCGAGAAATCGATCAGTTCCGTCCGACCGTCCGGATATTCCTTGATCACGCACCCCGGCAGCGTGTCGTCCTTTGTGTAATAGACCGGCACGCCGGCGCGAAGCACACGACGCATTTCTGCCCCGTCATCCTGCTCCAATTGAGATTCGAACAGACGCTCCTGTTCCGGGGTCATCCTGTCCAGCATGCCGGGTGTCAGGTCCATCGCTCGGTATCCCCCGCAGTTCCTTGATCGCAATGAACAGTAGGACTCTGCTGAAGGAGGACAAAGCATATTGTGAAAAGGGCTTGCGCCCTCCCATCGGCCGGGAGGGCGCAGGACCGGTCAGGCGGCGGTGTCGAGATGGACGCCGTCGGCGCCATGCCCATGCACCTGACCGTTCATCTGGCCATAGCCGGGGTCGAGGTGCAGAGACTGGACGGTGTCGACGAACTCGTCGACAGCCGCCACCACGGCGGCGTTGCCGGTGACCGCACTGTCGCCGGACGCATAGTGGTTCAGAAAATGCTGCCAGATTGCGCTGCCACCATCGGCAGCGGCCTGACCGGTACCGGCATCGGTCGAGCCGTCATGCTGTGCGACCAGACGGTCGTGCCAATGCGGCGCGTCCCCGGTGCCGGTTTTGGTGTCGCCGTTCGCCGTCGTGGAGGAAGTGCTCCCGGTGGACGTTTCGGTCGATGTTCCAGTGGACGTTTCGGTGGACGTACCGGTGTCGGTCGTCGTTTCGGCCGTTCCGGTGTGGCTGGTGGCGCCGGTCAGGTGTTCCTGGTGCAGCACGGCTCGGACCTGCTGCAACACACCCTGGACCGTGGCGGTGCTTTCGCCGGTGGCATCGGCCAGGACCTTCACCAGCGGATCGGCCGGCGGCTGATGCGTGGTGGCGTCGGAGGTTTTGCCGGTGGCGGCCTTGTCCGTCGCCGACGCATCGCTCGTCGAGGTATCGTTTGCCGTGCTGTCGGTGGTCGCCGTATCCGTCGCCATGCTGCCGCTCCTGGCGTCGGCGATGGCCTTTTCGACCGCGACGTAGGCGGTCTTCAATTCGGCGACGGCACTGTCCGACAGCGTCGGAGCGCTGTGCCCGACGGTGGTGTCGGCCGTCGTGTTCCCATTCGTGCCATCGGTGGCGGCATCGCCCTGGGTGTGCTGGTGCTGAAGCTGGTGGTCCCGGAACTCGGCGACTGCGCTGTCGGTGGTCGTGACGGATGAGGTCGGCGCAGTGGCCTTGGACGTCACGGACTTGAGCGTATCAGTAGCGAAGTTGGTAGCCATAGGAAGTCTCCAAGCAATTCAGCCGATCGCCACCCGGCATTCTCGCGCCAATATTCCCGGCGCCAGCGGATGGCATCCGACCATCACGCATGATGATCGTCGGCTCTCGTCTGCAGTCGTCATCCGACCGCCGACAGACAATAAATGCGCTTTTTCCGCAAATTGAACCGGATTCTGTCTGCCTCCACTCTTTGACACTGCTTGTGACGATGAACGGTCATTTGGGAGTCAGGAATCGGTTATTTATGAACACTCACTTCTACTCTTTGGACATGGCGCACGTCCACATCGGTGATACGCATGGGGCCGAGATTCCTGCGCGGAAAATTCACGGCCCCATCATGGTCACAGCTCCCTTGGCGCAGGTTTACCTCAGCAGTGCCGCTTCGATCCCGGCGGCGATGCCCAGCAGGCTGCGGTCGCTGCCACGCCGGCCCATCGCCATCAGGCCGACCGGCAATCCATCAGCGGGGATCGGCAGCGAGATCGCCGGCAGGTCGAACAGGTTGGCGACACGGGTGTTTCGCAGCAGCGCCAGATTGACGCGGTGGAAGGCCGCATCGTCCAGCACCTCGGCGATGGCGGGCGCCGTCATCGGCACCGTCGGCAGCAGCAGGACGGGATGGCGGGTCAGCCGCTCGTCCATCAGGCGGATCAAGGCGGCACGGCGGTTCTGCATGCGGACATAATCGGCGGCGGGCGCCTTGCCGCCGGCCTCGATCCGCGCGCGGGTCTTCGGATCGATGCCGTCGAGCGCAGTGATGCCGAGATCGGCCAGGGTCGCCGCCAGTTCGATGGCGGTGAAGACGCCGATGCGGTCCAGTTCCGCCAGCGCGTCGAGTTCCGCCTCGATGGATCCGTCGACGACCTGCGCCCCGGCCGCCCGCAGCCGGTCGAGCACCGCCTCGAAGGCGGCGGCGACGGCTGGCTCGGTCCCGTCGAACAGCCGCCCGCGCGCCACCAGGAAGGATTGCCCAGCAAGGGACAGCGGGGCCAAATCGCCATTGGACAAGTCGCCATCGGAAAGGATGCTGTCCAAGAGTGCCGCGTCACCGACAGTGGCGGCAATCGGCCCGATCACATCCAGCGTCGGCGAGAGCGGAAAGGCTCCTTCCGACGGCAGGCGCCCGGCGGACGGCTTGAAGCCGACCGCACCCGACAGCGCCGCCGGAATGCGCAGCGACCCGCCGGTGTCGCTGCCCAGCGCGATCTCGGCCATGCCGTCGACCACCGAGATCGCCGCCCCGGACGAGGAGCCGCCCGGCACCCGCGAGCGGTCCTGCGGATTTCCGGGGTTGCCGCAATGGGGATTAATGCCGACCGCGGAAAAGGCGAATTCGGTCATGTGGGTCCGGCCGACGATGACCGCCCCCGCGGCGCGCAGCCGGGCCACCGCCCTGGCATCGCGCCCGGCAGCCGGACGGCCGCGTAGGATGGCGGAGCCGGCCGCCGTGGCATCGCCCGCCACGTCGAACAGCGCCTTCACCGAAACGATCCGCCCATCGAGCGGCCCCAGCGAGCGTCCCGCCGCCGCCCGGCGGTCGCTGGCGGCCGCCGCGGAGCGCGCCTCCTCCGCATAGAGATCGGTGAACACCAAAGCACCCTGCCGCGCCGGATCGGCAATCCGGAAAAGCGCCGCTTCCAGCCGGTCGCAAGCGGAAGCGTGGGGGGCGGACTGGACGGACGGCTTGGACATAGGGGCGTGCTCCTGATCGGTCTTGCGGCACGGCTGCGCGGTGGCGGCGGTGACCGAACGCATGTGCCATATCGGCGCGGACTTGGCGACAGCGATGATGCTGGTGAAACTGCGTAAAAAATCGGCAAATCCCTACTTTTGGAATAGTGTTTGCCATTCGGCCGATGGCGCGTGTCCCCGGCGCTGTGATATTCAGGGCAGAACGAAGCGGACCGAGCAGACACACGGCCGACGCGAGTCCCCTCTTTCAGCAATAGCCTGACGGGTTCGGGGAACAGACGCCAACGGCCGGCCTTTTCCGGAATGACTCACGGAAGGACGGACTTCGATGCCTGCAACGCCTCACTTCCCTCCCGCTGGCGGCACCCCGCCCAATGCTTTCCACCAACCCCGCCAGATCGCCATCGTCGGCGCCGGCTTCACCGGCAGCCTGCTGGCCGCCCACCTGCTGCGCGGTGCCCAGGCGCCGCTGGTGGTGCATCTGATCGAATATGGGCACCGGCCGGGCACCGGTGTCGCCTATTCCACACCGAACGGCACGCATGTGCTGAACGTCCGCGCCTACAACATGAGCGCCTATCCCGACGATCCGCGCCATTTCCTGCGCTGGCTGTGGAGCCGCGCGGACGGGCCGACGCCGGACGAGCCGATGCCGCCCAGCGGCCATGCCTTCGCCTCCCGCGCGCTCTACGGCGCCTATATCCAGGACGTCCTGGCGGAGGCCCAGGCCGAGGCGCCCGCCCATGCCCGGCTGAACCTGATCCGGGCCGAAGCGGTGGATGTCCGCACCGAAACCCCGTCGGGAAGCCGGCCGGGGGTGCATGTGCGGCTCGGCGACGGCCGGGTGGTCAGCGCCGACACCGCCGCCCTCTGCATCGGCAATTTTCCGCCCTCTCCGCCCTGTCTGGCATCCCCGACCGCCGACGAGGCCTTCGCATCGGACTGCTTCATCGGCGACCCGTGGGATGCCGCCGCCATCGGCACCATCGACCGGGACGCTCCCGTCGCCATCCTCGGCACCGGGCTGACCATGGTGGACACGGTGCTGTCGCTGCTCGACCAGGGGCATCGCGGGCCGGTCACCGCCGTGTCGCGCCGCGGCCTGCTGCCGCTGCGCCATGAGGAGACGCGGCCCTACACCTCCTTCCTCCATCCCGACGTGCTGCCCAGCACGGTTCTCGACGTGCTGATCGCGCTCAAGGCCGATGCCCGGCGGGCGACCGCGGCCGGCTATGACTGGCGGTCGGCTTTCGACGCGCTGCGGCCGCACCATCACCGCATCTGGGCGCATCTGCCGATGGAGGAACGCCGCCGCTTCCTGCGCCACGCCCGTCCCTTCTGGGAGGTGCATCGCCACCGCATGGCCCCACAGGTGGCAGACCGCATCGCCGCCGCCCGCGACAGCGGCCAGCTGAGTATCCTGCCCGGCCGCCTGAAGGACGCCGCGCTGACCGCGCGCGGCCTGGAACTGACCGTCGCCGAGCGCGGCGGCGGAGCGGAGCGGCGGCTGGCGGCCGGCGCGCTGATCAACGCCACCGGCACCAACTGCGACTACACCCGCATCCGCCACCCGCTGGTCCGCTCGCTGCTCGACCGCGGCCTCGCCCGTCCTGACGAACTGCGGCTGGGGCTGGACGTGACGGAAGGCGGAGCGGTGATCGCCGCGGACGGCACGCCGTCGCCGCGCCTGCTCGCCTTCGGACCGGTCGCCAAGGCGCCCTTCTGGGAAATGACGGCGGTGCCGGAGCTGCGCAGCCAATGCGCCGAAGCCGCCCGCCGCATCCTTGGCGGCGGACTGGCGGGCGGAACGCTCTCGGCTCAGACAGGGTTGCCCGGCATCGCGGCAACGGACTTCCCGGAACCGCTGCCATTGTAAGACGGCGGAGGGGTCACCGAGCCTTGGGTAACGGCGGCGCGTAGCCGCCGACCTTGCTTGTCCGCAGCCCCAGCGAGGCCAGCCCCTCCACCAGCTTCACGGCGGCGGTGACCCCGTCCACCACCGGCAGGCCCATCTCCTCGCTCAGGGAGCGGGCGAGGTCGGCCATGCCGGCACAGCCCAGCACGATGGTCTCGGCGCCATCCTGCTCCACCGCCCGGCGGATTTCCGCCCGCACCCGCTCGACCGCACCCGACGCCGGATCCTCCAGCGCCAGCACCGGCACGCCGGCCGCCCGGATGGTGCAGCGTCCGGCCATGCCGTAACGCTGGGCAAGCCGCTCCAGCGCCGGCACGGAACGGGCCAGCGTCGTCACCACGCTGAACCGGCCGCCCAGCAACCCGGCGGTCTGCATCGCCGCCTCGCAGATGCCGACCACCGGTGCGGTGGCGAGGCTGCGCGCGGCGTCCAGACCGACATCGTCGAAGCAGGCGATCACCGTGCCGGCAAGGACGCCGTCGCGCTGGTGACTCTCGATCTCCGCCAGCATGCCGGGAACCGCCAACGCCTCGTCGTAATAGCCCTCGATGCTGGCCGGGCCGCCCGGCGGGTTGGTGGCGAGGATCTCGGTGCCGGGGGCCACGACGGTGCGGGCGGCGGCCCCGATCCGCGCGGTCATCGAGGCGGTGCTGTTCGGGTTGACGACCAGAATGCGCATGTCTTGGAAATCCTCAGTGGCCGCTTCGGCGCAGGCGACGGCGGCGCAGCAGGATCAGGCCCAGGAAGAACAGGCCGATCACGGTGAAGGAGAAGACCGTCGTCAGCGACCCCAGCGCATAGAGCACCGGCGTGGTGACGTTGGTGGTCATGCCGTAGATCTCCAGCGGCAGCGTGTTGAAGCTGCCGGCGGTCATCAGCGTGCGGGCGAACTCGTCGTAGGACAGGGTGAAGCCGAACAGCCCGACGCCGATCAGGCTGGGCAGCAGGATCGGCAGCACCACATGGCGCACCGTCTGCCACGGCGTGGCGCCCAGGTCGCGCGCCGCCTCCTCATAGGCCGGGTTGAAGCGGTTGAAGATGGCGAAGACGATCAGCAGCCCGAAGGGCAGCGTCCAGGTCAGATGCGCGCCCAGCGCCGAGCTGTACCAGGACGGCTCCAGCCCCAGGATGTTGAAGAACAGGCCGATGCCCAGGCTGACCAAGATCGACGGCACGATCAGGCTGGCGACGGCGAGATAGAAAATCGCCCCGCTGCCGAGAAACCGGCGGCGGAAGGCGAAGCCGGCCAGCACCGAGAACAGCACGGTCAGCACCATCACCATCAGCCCCAGCGCGATGGAGCGGCGGAAGGAGCCGCCGAAATCGCCCACCGCCTGCTGTTCGAACAGGTTGCGGAACCAGTGCAGCGAGACGCCGTCCATCGGGAAGGTCAGCCCGCCTTCCGGCCCCTGGAAGGACAGGATCAGGATGGTCGCGGTCGGGCCGTAGAGGAACAGCACGAACAGCGTGAAAAAGGCCCCCAGCAGATAGAAGGACAGGCCGCGGCGGGAGGTGTTCATCTCTCACAGCTCCTTGCGGATGTCGACGATGCGCAGCATCGCCACCACCATGATCAGGACGACGGCCAGCAGGACCACGGCGTTGGCGGCGGCGGCCGGGTATTGCAGCAGCGAGATCTCGTTGGCGATCATCAGCCCGATGGAGGCGCTCTGCCCGCCGCTCATCAGCCGCACGGTGATGAAGTCGCCCATCACCAGCGTGACGACGAAGATGGAGCCGATGGCGATGCCGGGCTTGGTCAGCGGCAAGATGACGTTCCACAACGTCTGCGCCGCACTGGCGCCGCCGTCGCGCGCCGCCTCGATCAGGGCGCGGTCGATGCGCATCATCGAGTTGAAGATCGGCACCACCATGAACAGCGCGTAGAGGTGGACGAAGGCCAGCACGACCGAGAAGTCGGAGAACAGCAGGAACTCCAGCGGCTGGTCGATGATCCCGGCGGAGATCAGGCCGGAATTGAGCAGCCCGTTGCGCCCCAAAAACGGGATCCAGGAGATCATGCGGATGATGTTGGAGGTCCAGAACGGGATGGTGCAGACCAGGAACAGCACCATCTGCCAGGTGGTGGAGCGCACATGGAAGGCCAGGAAATAGGCCACCGTGAAGCCGATCCCCAGCGTGATCGCCCAGGTCAGCGCGGCATATTTCAGCGTGTTCAGGTAGGTCTTCCAGGTGACCGGCGAGGTCAGCAGTTCGGTGTAGTTGGTCAGCACGAAGTCCGGGTAAAAGCGGACGCTGTCGTAATCCCAGAAACTGACGACGACGATGGTCAGGATCGGCACCAGCAGGAACAGCAGCAGCATGACGGTCAGCGGCGCCGCCTGGAGATAGGGCGCCACGCGCGGCAGCAGGCGGCGACGCCGCACCCTGCCGGCGGCGGCCGTGACGGACGGTCGGGACGTTTCGGCGGTCAGGGTCATGGGCGGGGTCCTGCGGGTTGGTGGATGTTGACGAGAATCCCCCTCTCCCCCGGGGAGAGGGTCGGGGTGAGGGGGATGCATTGCGAGGGCTTGATAGGGAGCGGAGAGTGCGCGACGCTTGAAGATCCTCGCCGCGCGTCCCCCTCACCCTAACCCTCTCCCCAAGGAGGAGAGGGGATGGCCGGCAACAGCAAACATCACGCCGCGATGAACTCGTTCCACTTGCGGACCATGTAGCGGTCCTCGTCCATCACCGCGTTCCAACAGGCGACGCGGCCCATGCGGTCCTGGAACGAGCCGCCGTCGCGCACCGCGCCGGCCTTTTCCATCACCTTGCCTTCGGGGCTGAGGATGTCCGCCTTGGCCGGCTGACCCTCCATCCAGAAGGCCCATTCTTCCGGCGACATGTGCTGCTTGGCGGTGTCGAGCACGGCCGAGTAATAACCCTGGCGGTTCAGATAGGCACCGACCCAACCCGACAGATACCAGTTGATGTATTCATAGGCCGCGTCCAGCTCCAGCCCGCTCAGATGCTTGGCAATGCCGAGACCGCCGCCCCAGGCGCGATAGCCCTCCTTCAGCGGCTGGTAGACGCACTGGATGCCCTTGGAGCGAACGGCGGCGACGGCCGGCGACCACATCGACTGGATGATGACCTCGCCCGACGACATCAGGTTGACGCTCTCGTCAAAGGTCTTCCAGAAGGCGCGGAACTGGCCGGCCTTCTTGGCGTCGGTCATGATCTTGAGGGTCTTGTCGATCTCCTCCTTGGTCATGTTGCCCTTGTCGCCATATTTGACCTCGCCCATCGCCTCGCAGACCATGGCGGCGTCCATGATGCCGATGGACGGGATGTTCAGCAGCGACGCCTTGCCCTTGAAGGCCGGGTCCAGAAGATCCTTCCAGCTGGAGATCGGCCGGCCGACCAGATCGGGGCGGATGCCCAGCGTGTCGGCGTTGTAGATGGTCGGGATCAGCGTCATCCACTCGGTCGGCGCCTTGGCGAACTTGGTGCTGTCCTTGCCCTCGACGAAGCCGACGGTGTGCGGGGCGGTGCCCTGGGCGATGGCGCTTTCAGGGGTCAGCTTGCCGGTGATGAAGATCGGGACGATCTTGTCGAAGTTCTTGATCTTCTTCACGTCCATCGGCTGCATGACGCCGGCCGGGAACACCTTCTTGCCGATCCAGTATTCGATGTCGGCGATGTCGTAGGATTTAGGCTGCGTCACCGCACGCTGCGTCACCGCGTCTGAATCCAGCGCGGTCATCTGCAGGGTGAAGCCCAGATCCTCCTTCACCTTGTCGGCCACGGCGTTCAGGTTCGACACACCGGTGCCGAACTGGCGCAGCGTCACGTTCTTGATGTTCTGCGCCCAGATGGTCGGAAAGCCGGTGATGGCGCCCGAGCCGACGGCGGCGCCGGCCACGGCGGCGGTACCCTTCAGCAGGGTGCGGCGGCTGACGCCGGTCGACAACGTTGCGGACGTCGAAGGAGTACGGGTGTCGGTCATCGCTGAGCCTCCAGTCTGTTCGTCGTGTTGTTTTTTGATGAACGGTTTTTGAAAAAGGGGTCAGGCCACCAGCGGGTGGATGTCGCGGCGGCTCCAGCCGGCACGGACACGGTCGCCCACGCCGACCGGCGCATCGAAATAGCGGGCCTCGTCCAGCACGACGGCGAACTCGTCGGCACCGGCGACATCGAGACTGAGATGCACCGAGGCACCGTGATACTCCAGCGCGCGCACCGTGCCCTCCACTTGGATTTCGCTCAGCATATCGGTCCCGCCGAGCTGGATGCGGTCGGCCCGGACGGCGCAGCGGCCGGCGTCGCCCACCACACCGCCCTCAATGACGTTGTGGCCGCCGATGAAGCGGGCGACGAAGGCGGTGCGAGGCTGGTTGAACAGTTCGCGCGGCGGCCCGGCCTGTTCGATCCGGCCCTGGTTCATCACCACGGCAAGGTCGGCCAGCGCCATCGCCTCGGTCTGGCTGTGGGTGACGTGGATGAAGGTGATGCCGATGTCGCGGTGCAGGCGCTTCAGCTCCTCCCGCATGCGCACCCGCAGGAACGGGTCGAGCGCCGAGAGCGGCTCGTCCAGCAGAAGCACGCCCGGCCGGGTGATCAGCGCGCGGGCCAGCGCCACGCGCTGCTGCTGTCCGCCCGACAGCTGAGCCGGCAGGCGGCCGGCATATTTGCCCATGTCGACCAGATCGAGCATCTCGGCCGCCCGCCGCCTCCGTTCCTCTTTCGCGACACCCTTCATCTTCAGGCTGAAGGCGACGTTGTCCGTGCAGTCCAGATGCGGGAACAGGGCGTAGCTCTGGAACATCATTGCGGTGCCGCGCTTGGCCGGGGGGTCGTCATTGACCACCGCATCGCCGATCAGCAGGTCGCCGTCGGTGATGTCCTCGTGCCCGGCGATCATCCGCAGGGTGGATGTCTTGCCGCAGCCGCTCGGCCCCAGCAGGCAGCAATAGGACCCGGCAGCGATCCGGAGATCGATGCCGTCCACCGCCACGGTCGCTCCATAGGCCTTGCGCAGCTTCACCAGCTCGACCGTCGAACCTGCCGTCATCGAAGCGCCTCCGGAATTGTGCACAATCTGCGCGGTCGTTTGTGACCGTTCCGCCATCTGCATCCCGCGTGCCAACGGCCGAATGGCGGAAACTCACCGATCCCATCGCCGCTCATTGCGCAAAGAGGCGGCATTTGTGCAGCAGTTCGGCGCAGTGGCGCGATTTTGTGCACTTCTGGTCAGAGCGATCACCAGCATCCTGCTCAAGCGATTGCGGTTCCTTCGCTGGCCCACTTTGTGCACAATCTTCGGTACGTTTCCCGTACACCGGTTAAAGCACCTCCCCCACCCATGACCACCGCCGCCCCTGCCAAGCCAGCCCGCCGCACTCCCCTCGCCCGCACCGGCGCGCCGCGCGGCAGCGCGGAATCCCGCATCGTCCGCAGCATCGGGGAGGCCATCGCCGACCGCCGCCTGCCGCCCGGCACCAAGCTGACCGAGGAAAGCCTGGCCGAAGCCTTCGGCGTCAGCCGCGAACGGGTGCGGAAGGTGCTGCTTCTGCTGGCGCAGCGCCGGGTGGTGACGCTGATCCCCAACCGTGGCGCCTTCGTCGCCAAGCCGTCGCCGAAAGAGGCGCGCGAGGTGTTCGAGGCACGCCGGGTGATCGAACGTGCGATCATGGAACGGCTGGAGCGGCTGCCCCGCCCGCTGTCCGACGACATGCTGGAGAAGCTGCGCGGCCATGGCGCGCTGGAGGATGCGGCGGAACTTGCCGCCGACCGCAAGGCGATGATCCGCCTGTCCGGCCAGTTCCACCTGCTGCTGGCCGAGTTCGCCGGAAACGCGACGTTGGCCGGCATCCTGACCGACCTGATCGACCGCTCCAGCCTTGCCATCGCGGCGTTCGAGCGGCGGTCGTCGCACACCTGCTCCGCCGACGATCACCGCCGCCTGATCGCCGCACTGATCGGCAACCGCCCCGGCGAGGCGACCGCCCTGATGATCGAGCATCTCGACGAGGTCGAACGCCAATTGGATCTCGAGGCGAAGACTGACACCCGCATCGACCTGAAGGCGATCTTCGCCGACGAGCCGGAAACCGCCTGACGGCACGGCTTCGATAAGGGGCGCTTGAAACAGAAAAACCCCGGCTTCCATCGGAAGCCGGGGTTTTTCAAACAGGTTTTGGCAAGCTGCCGATCAGACCCGCAGGCCAGCCGATGCGTTCAGCGAGTCCTGGATCTCGCCCGCCAGCTGGTCGGCAATCGGACCGACGATCACCTGGACCGAATTGGCCGACGGCTTCACCACGCCGCGGGCGCCGATGCGCTTCAACTCCACCTCGTTCACCCGGCTGGCATCGGCGACGTTCAGGCGCAGGCGCGTGGTGCACGCCTCCACGGACCGCAGATTGCCGGCCCCACCCAGTGCCGCGACATAGGCGCCGGCTCGGTCGCTGACCGCCGGGGCCGACGCGGCCGATACGGCGGCGGGCCGGATTCCGGCGACGGCCGGCGCCTGACCGGCGGGGATGGCGATGTCGTCGCGGCCCAGCGTCTTCAGGTCGAAGCGCTGGATGACGAAACGGAACAGCCCGTAATAGACGACGAAATAGACCGCACCCACCGGCAGGAGCAGGATCGGGTTGGTCGCCTTGCCGTAGTTCAGCACATAGTCGAACAGCCCCGCCGAGAAGCCGAAGCCCAGCTTCACGTTCAGCACGTCCATCAGCACCATCGACAGGCCGGTCAGCACGGCATGGACGGCGAACAGCGCGGGCGCCAGGAAGATGAAGGCGAATTCCACCGGTTCCGTCACGCCGGTCAGGAAGGCGGTCAGCGCCATCGACAGCAGCACGCCGCCGACCGCCGCGCGGTTCTCCGGCTTGGCGGTGTGGTACATGGCGAGGCAGGCAGCCGGCAGGCCGAACATCATCACCGGGAAGAAGCCGGCCATGAAGGCGCCGGCGGTAGGGTCGCCCTTGAAGAAGCGGTTCAGGTCGCCGGTCACGCCCTGGTAATCGCCCAGCAGGAACCAGGCGATGTTGTTGATGATGTGGTGCAGGCCGGTGATGATCAGGATACGGTTGAGCACGCCGTAGAGGAACAGGCCGATCTTGCCGAGCCCCAGCACGCCGGTGGTCAGCGCGGTCAGTCCGGAATCGACGACGGGCCAGCCATAGCCGAAGACCAGCGCGATTCCCAGCGCCGCCAGACCGGTGACGATGGGCACGAAGCGCCGCCCGCCGAAGAAGGCGAGATAGTCCGGCAGCTTGATGTCCTTGTATTTGTTATAGAGCTGACCGGCGATGATGCCGATCAGGATGCCGACCGGGATGCTGATGCGGCTGGACATCTTCGCCACCAGCTCGGGCGCGACACCGCTCAGCACCACCGCACCCTTCACCGCCACGAAATAGCCGACGGCGCCGGCCAACCCGGCGGCACCGTGGTTCTCACGGGCAAAACCGATGGCGATGCCGACGGCGAACAGGACCCCCAGGTTGGAGAAGACGGCGTCGCCCGCCGCGGCAATGAAGGCGATGTTCAGCAGGTCGGGCTGGCCGATGCGCAGCAGCAGCCCGGCGATGGGCAGCACGGCGATCGGCAGCATCAGCGCCCGACCAAGCCTCTGGACGCCCGAAAAACGGTCGCCCGACAAACGATCAGCAGACATTCGGACGTCTCCCAGTGCAACGGGCTCCGGCCACACGGGGCCGGGCCTCACAGTTTGGTCATTCTTGCGTGTTGGACCCCGACCGGGCCTGTTCCATGGCACGGCGCAGGTTGCCGCCGGTCCCGATCAGCAGCCGGTCGATCTCGGGTGCTTCCAGCCCGGCCAGCCCCAGCACGGCGCGGCGCACGTCGCCATGCCGTTCCAGCGCCGCACCGGCCGCATCCTCGTCCACCCTGGCGATGCGGGCGACCATGGCGGTGCAGCGGCGGCGGAGCTTGGCGTTCTCCGGCCGGACATTGATCATCAGGTTGTCGTAGACATTGCCGAGCGCCGTCATGACGCCGGTGGAAAACAGGTTCAGCACCACCTTCTGCGCGGTGCCGGCACCGAGCCGGGTCGATCCGGCGATCACTTCGGCCCCCGTCGCGGTCAGCACCGGATGCTCCACCGCGTCAAGCAGGGGGGAACCGGCGCTGCTGGCGATGCCCATGGTCAGGGCCCCCACCTCCCGCGCCGCGCGCAGGACGCCGACGGTGTATGCGCTGGCACCGCTGGCGGACAGGCCGACCACCACGTCGTCGGCGCAAATCCCCGCCCGTCCAGCATCGGCCCGCCCTGCCCCCTCGTCATCCTCCGCCGCCCCGGCCAGCCCGCGCGACAGGTCGAGCCCGCCGGCGATCAGCAGCACCAGCCGCTCCGCCGGCCAGTCGAAGGTCGGCCCCAGATCCAGCCCGTCGAGGGCCGCGACCATCGCCGACGAACCGGCCCCGGCATAGACCAGCCTCCCGCGTCCAGCCGCCAGACGATCCGCGGCTGCCTCCACGGCGGCGGCAACCAGCGGCAAGGCAGGAGCGCAGGCGGCGAGTGCGCGCGTCTGCCCCTCCCACAGGGCCGTCATCAGCTCGGCGGCCGGCCACACGTCCAGCCGGCTGTATCGGTTCGCCGCATCTTCCGTGCCGCCCGCCATCGTTCCGGCTCCGCTGTCGCCCCAGCATTAGGTCCGGGGGTTGGTGGTATTAGATTGGACTGTATGCGCAGAATACCAAAATCCGGACATTCCGCAATCTGAAACTGGTTGTAATTGTGCTTGCACCTCTGCATCCCGTCCGCCGCCTGTTGCCCAAAGGCCTTTCAGTGGTATCATGCCGGTCCCGGAGCACTGGAGTGGTTGCCGATGTCCACTGCCGCCGCCGCGGCCCCGTTCGACCCGACCGCCCTGTCGGACGCCCTGCCCCTGCCGCTGTACCTGCAACTGGCGCGGCATCTGCGGACGCTGATCGTCGAGGGCAGGCTGACCGACCAGGACGCCCTTCCCGGCGAGCGGGAGCTGGCGGAAACCTTCGGTGTGTCGCGCGTCACCGTGCGCAAGGCCCTGCGCGAACTGATCGCGGAGGGGCTGCTGCACCAGCGCCAGGGGGCCGGCACCTTCATCAACCGCAGCCCTCATGTGGAACAGCGGCTGTCCGCCCTGACCAGCTTCACCGAGGACATCGGCGGGCGCGGGCTGAAGCCGGATTCGCGCTGGCTCAGCCGCTCGGTCGCCACCGGGACCCCGGAGGAGGCGATGGCGCTGGGCCTGCGTCCGGGGGCGGAGGTCGTGCGGCTGCACCGGCTGCGGCTGGCCGACGGCACCCCGCTCGCCATCGAACTCAGCGCCTTGCCGACCAGCGTCCTGCCCGATCCCGATCTGGTGCAGGGTTCCCTGTACGAGACCCTGCGCGGGCGCGGCCATCCACCCTTCCGCGCCCTGCAACGCTTGTCTGCCATTCGCCTGCCGGCGGATCAGGCGACGCTTCTGGGGGTTCCCGACGGCGCCCCCGCCCTCTACATTGAGCGCCGCACCTTCCTGGAGAACGGAACCCCGCTGGAGTTCGTCCGTTCCCACTACCGCGGCGACGCCTATGACTTCGTCGTGGAGCTGTCGCTGGTCTGATCCCCCCGGACCATTCCGTCCCACACAGACGTTTCCAACGAGAGCGAGCGATGAAGCCTGCCCTTGATACCCCGTTCCGCGTCCGCGCCATCCTGTTCGACATGGACGGCACCCTGATCGACACGAAGGGTCCGGTTGAACGCTCCTGGCGCGCCTGGGCCGCCCGGCACGGTCTCGATCCCGAGGCGATCCTGGCGGTCTGCCACGGCGTCCGCAGCATCGAGACCGTCCGCCGCTTCGCCCCCGCCGGTGCCGACATCGACGAGGAGGTGCGTCTGGTGGAGGAGTGCTACACCAGCGATACCGAAGGTGTGCGCGCCGTCCCCGGCGCGCTTGAGATTCTGCGGTCACTGCCGCGCCACCGCTGGGCGGTGGTCACCTCCGCCCCGCACGACATGGCGAGAAAGCGTATCGCCCAGGCCGGCCTGCCCCTGCCCGACCTGCTGATCGGCGCCGACAATGTCACCCAGGGCAAGCCCCACCCGGAAGGCTACCGCACCGCCGCCGAGAAGCTGGGCTTCGACCCGCGCGACACCGTGGTGTTCGAGGATGCCCCGGCGGGACTGGCCGCCGGCAACGCGGCTGGCGCCTGGGTGATCGGACTGACCACAACGCTGCCGGCCAATGAGCTGGACGGCAACCTGTCCCTGCCCGACCTGACCGCGCTGCGGGTGCGCGTCGACGAGGATGGGCTGGAGATCGTGGCGGTGGGTGAGTAGGATTTCCGAAGTCAGCCCCCACTGACCTCCCCTGTTAAACGGGGGCGGTCAGGTGGGGCATCGGTAGCAGTTACCTGCCCACCCTAGGTCCTGTCTGACGGCCTACTGACGCGCAGGCATCGCTGGATCATGGCGAGCCTGATGAAGGTCATGTAGTTGACGGCAAGCTTGTCATGTCGCGTGGCAACGGATCGGCATCCTTTGAGCCATCCGATGCCACGCTCGACGACGTTTCGTCGCCGGTATGCCTCCCGATCGAACCGAGGCGGCCTGCCGCGGTGGGTTCGCCTGCGTTCGTCCTTGCGCATGGCAATGACCGGTTCGATGTGGCGGCGTCGCAGGTACTGACGAAAGCGATTGGCGCTGTAGCCCTTGTCGCCAGCCAGCTTTCGAGGCTTGGTGCGTCGGCGCCCTCGGCGGGTGGGCAAGCTGACCGCCTCCAAGGCGGCGACGGCGAAGGAGATTTCCTGAAGCTGACCTGCGCTCAGCACGGCGGCCAGCGGCAGGCCGTTGCCATCGGTCACCAAATGGATTTTGGTCCCGAAGCCCCCGCGGGAGCGGCCGAGTGCGTGGTCGGCCGGCTCGTCCGAGCCCCCCTTTTTCCGCCCCCAGCCGCCGAGCGACTGGCCCGGATGCTGGTGCCGTCGATGCACCAGAGGTCCACATCGATCCGACCATCCGCATCAAGCTGCAAGCGCAGCCGGTCGAGGATCCGCTCGAACAGCCCGTCGCAACGCCATCGCACAAAGCGTTCGTAGATCGTCTGCCAGGGGCCGTAGCGTTCGGGAATGTCCCGCCATTGGGCGCCGGTGTTCAGCTTCCACATCAGCCCATCAACCACTTGACGGTGATCCCGCCACACACCGCCACCTCGCGGATTCGACCGCGGCATCAAATCCGCGATCCGATCCCACTGCGCATCGCTCAGTTCGTAGCGTCGCAGCCCTGTCGCATCGTAAGCCATCAAACTGACCTTGGGCTCTAAACCACAACGTCAATAGGCTCGTCAGACAGGACCTAAGCCCCCCGCCACTCCCCCTCGACCCAAGTCCCCTTTACCGTCAGGTCCGGCCGCAGCAGCACCAGATCGGCCCGCCAGCCCGGTGCGACTCGACCGCGCTCGCCGTCCATCCCCAGGAACTCCGCCGGATAGAGCGACGCCATGCGCAGCGACTCTTCCAGCGGCAGGCCGATCAGCGTCCCGGCATTGCGCACCGCCGTCGCCATGTCGAGGTCGGCCCCCGCCAGAGTGCCGTCGGCCAGCACCAGCCGCCCGTCACGCCGGTAGATCGTCCGCCCGTTCAGCTCGAAGCGATCCACGTCGGTGCCCGTCGTCGGCATCGCATCCGTCACCAGCATCATCCGCCCGCGCGGCCGGGCGGCCAGCGCCGCGCGCATCATCAGTGGATGGACATGGTGCCCGTCGGCGATCAGCCCGCACCAGGGCCGCCCGTCGCCCAGCGCCGCCCCGGCCGGGCCGGGCTGGCGGTTGGCGATGCCGGGCATGGCGTTGTAGAGGTGCGTCACCCCGCGCACGCCGAGATCGAAGGCCTCGACCACCCGCTCGGCGCTCGCCATCGTGTGGCCGACCGACAGGATCACCCCCGCCGCCATCAGCCGGGACAGGGCCGCATCCTCCACGCATTCCGGCGCCAGGGTCAGCAGCACCCGGCCGCATGGCATCCGCGCCGGCAGCCCGCCGATGAAGTCGAGATCGCCCTCGTCCGGTGCGCGGACGAAGCGCGGGTCGTGAGCGCCGACCCGCTGCGGGCTGATGAAGGGTCCTTCGAAATGGATACCCAGCACACCGCTGCCCGGCTGTGCCACCGCCGTCACCGCGGCCTCGGCGGCGGCGCGGTGGCAGTCGGGGGTGTCGGTGATGATGGTCGGCAGCAGCCCGGTGGTGCCGAAGCGCCGGTGCGCCGCGGCGATGGCGAGCGTCGCTTCCACAATCGGCCGCTCGTTGAACAGCACGCCGCCGCCGCCATTGACCTGGATGTCGAGGAAGCCGGGCGCCAGCAGGTCGCCGGCCTCCAGCGCCACCGTCCGCTCGACGTCCGGCAGGGTGCGGCCAGGCGCCAGGATGTCGAGGATGCGGCCATCGGCGACCAGCAGGCTGCGGCCGTCGAGGATGGTCTCGCCCGTGAAGATCCGGGCACCGGTCAGGAGCTGTCGCATCAGACGGTCTTCGTCACTTTGGCAAGGTTGGGCGGGCTGTCGGGGTCGATGCCGCGGGCCAGCGCCAGTTCATAGACCGCGCCATAGAAGCTCTGCAATGCCGCCAGCGGTGCCGCCTCCGGTGAAATCCGCGGCAGGCTCGGCAGCAGCGTGGTTCCTGTAAGCCCCGCTTCGGTGGTAGCGACGTTGGCCCCCAGCCCGACGATGCGCTCCACCACCGCGCGGGTGTGCGGCTCCGCCGCATCGGGCTGGGTCAGGGCCAGCACCGGGAAGCCGGGGCCGACCAGCGCCAGCGGGCCATGAACCACCTCCGCCGCGCTGAAGGCCTCGGCGTGCAGTCGGCAGGTTTCCTTGAACTTCAGCGCCATCTCCAGCGCAGCACCGAAACCGACTCCGCGCCCCAGCACATAGAGGTTCCGCGCGGTGGCGAGCGGCATCAGCGCCGGCCTCCAGTCCAGCCCCTTCGCCGCCTCCAGTGTGTCGGGCAGGCCCGCCAGCGTCGCCTTCAGCGCCGGATCGTCCTGCCAGTGCGCCACCAGCTGCAGATAGGCGGCCAGCGAGGCGATGCAGGATTTCGTCGCGGCGACGCTGCGTTCCGGCCCAGCCGCCAGCGGCAGGAAATGGTCGCACATCTCCGCCAGCGGCAAGTCCTCGGCATTGACGAAGCCGACCACCCGCGCACCGCCGGCCTTCGCCGCCTCCACCAGCCGCAGCAGGTCCGGGCTCCGCCCCGACTGCGAAACGGCGATGAACAGAGCCCCTTCCAGGCTGAGATGCCCGCCATAGACAGAGGCGATGGACGGCCCGATGGAGGCCACCGCCCGTCCGATCCGCGTCTCGATCAGATATTTGCCATAGGCAGACGCGTGGTCGGAGCTGCCGCGGGCGCAGGTGACGACGAAGCGCGGCGGCTCGCGTCGCAGGCGTTCGCCCAGTTCGGCGAAGCCGGCGCCACAGCGCTCGATCTGCCGGGCCACCGCGGCAGGCGCCTCCGCTGCCTCCACCGCCATCAGGGGAGTGGAGCGGGAGGGGGTGAAATCTGGAATGCCCTGATCGGTCATGGCGGCGCTCGCGATTGACTGGTATAGATACCAATGTAAGACCTTCTTGCCTCGGAGGCCAGCGTCCATTGGTGGGATCGCACCACAATCTCCGCCGCGATGCGGAAAAGAAAAGCGGCGCGACCCGGGAAAGGTCGCGCCGCGCGATAAAACCACTCAAATACCAGACAGGATGCCGGCTATTCGGCGGCGCGCCGTCCGCCCGTCAGCATGCCGGTCATCGCACCCGCCAGCGCGTCGGCGTCGTTGCCGACGATCAGGTCCAGGCCGTTGGCGCCCAGCCCCATCACCGCGCGCACGCCGGCCCGCTTCAGCGCCTCGGCATTCGCCTTGCCGGCGTCGCTCAGCTCAACTCGCAGACGGGTGGTGGCGAATCCGGCCACGTCCTTGATGTTGCCGGCGCCGCCCAGCGCCTCGGCGATGCGGGCGGCGCGGTCGGCCGGGACAGCCGCCGCGGCCGGAGCGGATACGGGCTTCGCCGTCACCGGTGCCGTCACCGCGGCGGGACCGTCGGCTTCCGCACCGGCGCTGTGCAGATACTCCTGCATCTCCGTCTTCAGATTCTCCGACAGGGTGCCGAACACCGCCTGCACGCTGTCGCGCACCCGCAGCACGCCGGACGCGCCCATGCCGCGCAGCTTGCCGTCATCGACGCGGGCCGGATCCTTCACCACCACGCGCAGGCGGGTGATGCAGGCGTCCAGATTGCTGATGTTGCCCCGTCCGCCGAATGCCAGGACGAGATCGCGCGCCCGCTCGCTGCCGGTCGCCGTGCTGACGCTGTCCTCCGTCGCGTCCTCGCGGCCGGGGGTCTTCAGGTTCAACGCCAGGATGGTGTAACGGAACACGACATAATAGATCGCCGCATAGACCGGCCCCAGGATCAGCACCAGCCACCATTTCTGCGACAGCGGGCTCAGCGCGTTGAACAGAACGAAGTCGATGCCGCCCTGCGAGAAGGTGAAGCCCATATGGGCGCCCAGCGAGTTCATGATGAACTGCGAGGTCGCCGCCAGAACCGCATGGATCAGGTACAGCACCGGCGCCAGGAACAGGAAGCTGAACTCGATGGGTTCGGTGATGCCGGTCAGGAAGGAGGTCAGCGCGGCGGACACCATGATGCCGCCGACGCGCACGCGATTCTCCGGCTTGGCGGTGTGCCACATGGCGATTGCCGCGGCCGGCAGGCCGAACATCTTGAACAGGAAGGCGCCGGACAGGATGCCGGCGGTCGGGTCGCCGGCGAAATAGCGGGCGATATCGCCATGGACCACCTGCCCGGCGGCATTCTGGAAGGACCCGATTTCGAAGAAGAAGGGCACGTTCCAGATGTGGTGCAGGCCGAAGGGGATCAGCAGGCGTTCGACGAAGCCGTAGATGGTCGCGGCCAGACGCGGATCGTTCACCGCCGCCCAGCGCGAGAAGCTGTTGATGCCCTCCTGCACCGGCGGCCAGACTACCGACAGCACGATGCCCAGCACGATGGCGGCCAGCGCGGTTACGATCGGCACGAACCGCTTGCCGGCGAAGAAGCCGAGATAGGCCGGAAGCGCGATCTTGTAGAAGCGGTTGAACATCGCCGCCGCCAGCCCGCCGGCCAGGATGCCGCCGAACACGCCGGTTTCCATCGACTTGATGCCCATGATGGTCTTCGGCTCCATGCCCCAGACCCCGGTCATCACGCCCAGCGTGGCGAGCATCACAATATAGCCGATGGTGGCCGCGATGGCCGACACGCCGTCATTCTCGGTGTAGCCCAACGCCACGCCGATGGCGAAGATCAGCGGCAGGTTGCCGAAGATCACATCGCCGGAATTCTTCATCAGCATCGACAGCAGCGGCGGCATCCATTCGAAGTTCGCCGCACCGATACCGAGCAGCAAGCCGGCGACGGGAAGGACCGCCACCGGCAACATCAGCGACTTGCCGATTTTCTGTAGAAACGCAAAGGGGTTCATTGCCATGGCGGCTCTCCCGCAAATTGTCCGGCGGCGGCGACATCCTGAGTTCCGGATGGGTCGGCCCTGGGTGGAACTACAACCTGACCCATGCTCGGGTTTCACGACATAGGCGACATAGCGCGCCGGGCAAGCTTGCGGCTTATCCCCGATGCGCCATGCGGGGCGCGGATTGGCCGCAGGCTTCCGCCTTTCCCGGACGGGATCTTTCGATAACATATGACGAGAATTGCGCTTGGGCTATGCGGCGTCTGCGCACAGACGGCGTCGGACCGGAGGCACCCGCCAGGGGATGCCCGCTGCGGTCGAAGCGATAAGAAAAGAGGACCGAACCACATGACCGCGATCACGCTTGCAGCCCCGCTGGCCGGATGGGCCATGCCGCTGTCCGAGGTGCCCGATCCCGCTTTCGCCCAGGGGCTGGTCGGAACCGGCATGGCCATCGACCCCACGGTGAACGAGTTGCGCAGCCCTTGCGACGGCACCGTGCTGTCGATCCACCGGGCGCGTCATGCCTGCACCGTCCGCACCGCCAGCGGGGCGGAGGTCCTGCTGCATCTGGGGGTCGACACCGTCGGGCTGAACGGCGAGGGCTTCACCGCCCATGTCCGGGACGGGCAATCGGTGAAGACCGGAGACCGCCTGATCAGCTTCGACATGGATCTGGTGGGAAGCCGGGCACAGAGCCTGGTCAGCATGATGGTCGTGGTGAATGACGGCTACACCGTCGACGGCCAGTCGGTGGATCGCGAGATCGCCGCCGGCGACGCGGCGATGACCGTCCATGGCGGCAGCGGCGCCGATGCCGGGCTCCCCGCCGCCGGCCCTGACTCGGAAGAGGAAGGAGAGGGAGAAACCGGCGAGCGGAGCGTCGTACTGCCCATCGCCAACGGGCTGCATGCCCGCCCGGCGGCGGCCCTGGTCGCCGCGACCAAGGCCTATCCCGGCACCGTCACCCTCCACTGCCGCGACCGCCGTGCCAACGCCAAGAGCGTGGTCGCTTTGATGGGGCTCGGCACCGTACTCGGCGACCGGCTGACGGTGCACGCTGCCGGCCCCGGCGCCCAGGACATGGCGGAAAGCATCGCCGTACTGATCGAGGGCGGGCTGGGCGATCCGGTCGTCTCCACCGCGGGTACAGGTTCACAGGCCGCGCCGGCTGTCCCCCCGCCGCCGCCACACTGGCACAGCCGGCTGCCGAGGAAGAGGTCGGCCCGCCCTTTGCCCCCGGCGAGGAGGTGCTGCTGAAGGGCACCATCGCCGTGCCGGGCCAAGCGGTCGGCACCGTCGTCCGCCGGTTCCGCAGCAGTGTGCGCGTGGTCGAACAGGGCGCCGGCTCGGAGATCGAGGAGCCGCGCCTGCGCCGGGCGCTGGAGCAGGTCGTCGCCGGCCTGGCCCACTCCGCGCAGCGGATGCCCGAACACGCCGCCATCTTCCAGGCCCACCGGGAACTGCTGGACGATCCGGAACTGCTGGACGGCGCGCTCGCCGACATCCGGGCCGGCAAGAGCGCCGAATGGTCCTGGCAGCGCACGGCGCGCCTCCAGGCCGACGCCCTGGCCGCCCTCGCCGATCCCCGCATGGCCGAACGCGCCGCCGACCTGCGCGACCTCGAACAGCAGGTGCTGGCCGCCCTGTCCGGCAAAGTCCCCGACGTCGGGCTGGCCGAATTGCCGGCCGGCAGCATCGTCCTGGCCGACGAGATCCTGCCCTCCGACCTCGCCGGGGTTCCGGCCGGGCGGCTGGCCGGCATCGGCATGGCGCATGGCGGCCCGACCTCCCACGCCGTCATCCTGGCGGCGGCACTGGGCGTGCCGACCGTGGTGGCGCTGGGCCGGCAGGCGGAGCGGGTACCGGACGGCGCACCAGTGGTGATCGACGGCAACCGCGGCGAGCTGCTGGTCTTCCCGCCGGAGGACACGCTGGCGGCGACCCGGACCGCCGTCGCCGCCCGCACGGCGCGCCGCGAGGAGAACCGCCGGTCCTCCCGCGAGGAGTGCCGCATGGCCGACGGCACGCGGATCGAGGTGTTCGCCAATCTGGGCCGGGTCAGCGACGCCCCCGGCGCGGTGGTGGAGGGTGCCGAGGGCTGCGGTCTGCTGCGCACGGAGTTCCTGTTCCTGGAACGCCAGTCCGCCCCGACCGAGGATGAGCAGTACCAGCAGTACCAGCAGATCGCCGACGCGCTGGAAGGCCGGCCGCTGGTGATCCGCACGCTGGATGTCGGCGGCGACAAGCCGTTGTCCTACCTGCCCCTGCCGAAGGAAGAGAACCCGGTGCTCGGCCTGCGCGGCGTCCGCGTGGGCTTGCGCGAGCCGGAGCTTCTGCGCGCGCAGATCCGCGCCATCCTGCGGGTGAAGCCAGCCGGAGTCTGCCGCATCATGGTGCCGATGATCGCCTCGCCCTCCGAACTCCAGGCGGTGCGGGCGATGGTGGATGAGGAGCGGGCAAAACTCGGCCGGGCCGAACCCATCGAACTGGGGGCGATGATCGAGGTGCCGGCCGCCGCCCTGATCGCCGACCGCATCGGCGCGGTGGCGGATTTCCTGTCCATCGGCACCAACGACCTAACCCAGTATGTGCTGGCGATGGACCGCGGCAACCCGCATGTGGCGGCCCAGCTCGACGCGCTGCATCCGGGCGTGCTGCGGCTGATCCGCCTTGCGGTGATGGGGGCGAAGACCCACGACCGGGTGGTCGCGGTATGCGGCGGCTCCGCCTCCGACCCGATGGCGGCGCCGCTGCTAATCGGGCTGGGCGTCACCGAACTGTCGGCCACCCCGGCGGTGATCGCCGACCTGAAGGCGTTCATCCGCACCCTGCGCATGGAGGATTGCCGCCGCGTCGCCGAAGCCGCCCTCGGCACCGACAGCGCCGACGAGGTCCGCCGGCTGGTCGCGGAGACCTGGCCGGCGCTTTGAAGTCCTGAAACGGAAAAAGCCGGCCGCCCATCGCTGGACGCGCCGGCTTTTCAATGCGTTATCGACTACCCGTCACACCCGCCCGGCCATCAGCAGCACCGCCGCCGCCTGCCGGCCGCCATGCCAGCGGGCGGCGCTCCGCGCGGCGGCCCGCATCGCGGCGATACCGATCAACGATGCGGCGACGAACAGGCCCGGCGTCAGGTCGCCGCGCGTCAGCAGCGCCGCACCCAGCCCGACGATCAGCACCCGATAGACCGTTTCGCAGAAGCCCAGCCCGGCGAGGAAGCCGTCGGTGCAACCGAAGCTGTCGGCACCGGCCAGCCGGGCGAGCTGCGACTGCCCGCCCACGGCATTCGCCGGCCCGGTCGCCCCCACCGCGATCATCGCCGCCAGCGCCGCGACTCCGGCCAGCGCCATGCCCCCCATCAGCGGACTGACCAGCGCCAGCACCGCCAGATGGACCGGCGCCCATGCCGCTTCCAGCACCCACAGACGCTGCAGCCACCCGATGGCGGCGCCCGACGGCACCAGCCGCGCCAGTTCCCGCGATTGCGCGAACTCCAGCATCGCATGCAGGGCGAACAGGCTCAGCGCCACGGCCACCAGCAGAAGAAGGCTGCCGTTTTCTCCCCCCACCCACAGGGCGTCCTGCAACGGCTTGGCATACAGGGCGCTGCCGGCCACCAGCAGGTTCGCCGCCACCCCGAACAGGCAACTGCGGATCAGAGCGGACCGGTTGGTGACCGCGTGACGGGCGATGGACGACGCCATGTCGGACGCTCGCGTTCGGAAGGGAAGGACCGGCGGCAGGGCCTGCGCCCCGCGCGCCATGGCGGGGGGCGGACAGTCCCGGTCGGCGGGTGGGTGGGCGGGCTGGTGATCGAACGATGACAGGCTCATGCGGGCTACGGCCGGGCGGCCGCTCCTTAAACCTTGGCGGACCTCGGCGGTCCTAATGACACTGCGCAGCCACGGCGACCGTCGCATATCCGGCATGATGCGTGGGAAAATTTCCCACATCAAGCGAAAAGGTGATTTCCTTTCCATTCCGCCGCGCTATTGTCACATCGGTCATCACATCGGCCCGCCCCTCGATCCACGACTCAGCCCCCAACCGCCGGAGTGTCAGGCGCGTGCCGATCCGCAGCCCCGAACCAGACCGCTCGACAGTGGCCGGCAGCACCGGGGCGGCACCGCCGCCGGCGCTGCTGACGGCGGTGCGCCGGCTGCTGGTCCCGCTGGTGCGGACGCTGATCGGCTTCGGCATCTCCTGGCCGATGCTGGCGAACCTTCTGAAGTCGGTGTATGTCGAGGTGGCGGAGCGTGGCTTCGCGCTGCCCGGAAAGCCGATGACCGACAGCCGCATCACCCTGCTGACCGGCGTCCACCGCAAGGACGTCAGCCAGATCCGCAGCGCGCCGCCGGTCGCGGAGGCCGCCGCCGCTGCCGCCCCGTCGCTGGGCGCCCAGGTGCTGAGCCGCTGGCTGACCGAAGCCGCATTCCTCGACGCCGACGGCCGCCCCCGCCCCCTGCCCCGCGTTTCCGACGGCGAAGCCGGCTTCGAAACGCTGGTGACCGGCATCAGCAAGGATATCCGCCCGCGCGCCCTGCTGGACGAGCTTCTGCATGCCGGACTGGTGACGGAGCGACCGGACGGGCTGCTCGACCTCGCCGAGGCGGCGCATGTGCCGCGCGGCGACCTGGACAAGCTCGCCTACTATTACGGCCGCAACCTTGCCGACCATCTGGCGGCGTCCGGCCACAATCTGGCGGGCGGAACGCCGCCGTTCCTGGAGCGGGCGCTCGCCTATGACCGGCTCAGTCCCGACTCGGTCGCCGTCCTGCGCCGGGAGGCCGACCGGCTGGGAATGGCGATGCTGGTCGAGCTGAACCGCATGGCGGCCGATCTCGCCGATGGCGACGCCGGCCGTGACGACGCCGACCGCCGTTTCACCGCCGGCCTCTACCTCTATGACGCGGAGGAAGCGGCCGATCCTGCGCGGCACGAGGCCGGGTCCGGCGGGGGAGCGGCGGCATCTTGATCCGCAAGCCCCTCGCCCGCACGCTGCTGCTGACGCTGATGCTGGTTGCCGCCGGCTGCGGCCCCACCCCGAACCGGGATGGCGGAGTAGCAGACCGGGGCATCGGCGGCACCGGCGTTTCCGTTGCCGACCGCGGAATTGGAGGTACCGGCATCGTCGGAACCGTCACCGCCTTCGGCAGCGTCTGGGTCAACGGACTGCGGGTCGATCTGCCGCAGACGACCCGGGTGCGGATCGAAGGCCGACCGGCCCAGCCCGGCGACGTGCGGGTCGGCCAGACGGTCGCCATGACTGCCGCCCCGGGCGGACCGACCGGCCTGACGGCACAGACGCTGGAGGTGCGCTTCGCCGTCGCCGGTCCGGTGGAGCGGACGACGGCCGGCGGCGCCCCCGGCGCCGTGGTGTTGGGACAGCGCATCGACCTCGCCGAGGCGGAAGGCACCACGGCGCTCACCCCCGGACGCTGGGTCGCGATCTCGGGCCTGCGCCGGCCGGACGGCGTGATCGACGCCAGCCGCATCGATCCCTGGGAACCGGCGCGCGGCTGGGTCCTGCGCGGACGGCTGGAGTCCGTGACACCGAAGACGCTCACCGTCGCCGGGCTGACGCTGTCCCGCGGGCGGAGCGTGACCGGCCCCCTTCCGGCGGTGGGCAGCATCGTGCGCGTCGCCGGCAAACCCGATCCCGCCGCAGCGCTCGCGGTGGAGGCCGATCCCTTCAATCCCTTCGGCAGCACGGTCAGCGCGCTGTCGATCGAAACCTATGTCGATGCCTCCGGGCAGACGACGAGTCCGGGCGGCCCGCGCATCGGCCGGCCCGACGGCGGAGCCGCGCCCGCGCGGGTGGTGATCGACAGCGTGGTGACGTCCGGCGGCGGAATCGACCGCAGCCGGTCCTTCGGCGCCCAACGCCTGGGTGGCCGCTCGCTCGACGGCACCGATCCCGCCGCCCGCGCCGCAGGGTTGTCTCGGGCGGGCGTGCGTCCCGACGGCCCGCAGGGGCAGGACGCACCGGGCATGGAGGGGCCGGAAGGACCGCTCGACGGCGTGCGCGCCCATCCGGGATGGGGCGCGCCACCAGGCCCCTTCGGCGGTCCCTATGGCGGCCCGGCCGCCGGTCAGCGTCCTGCTGCCGGCCCCAGTTCCAGCCCTGACGGCAGTTCCGCCTCCGGTGCCGCCCGTGCGGCCAGCCCGCCCTCTTCCACGGGCACCTCGCCGGACTCCACCGCCGCCCCGACCGGCGGCGGGTTCGGGGGAGGATTTGGCGGTCCCGGCCGGGGACGGGGCTCCATGCCGGGGGATGGCGGTTCGCCCCACGGCGGCCCGAGAGGAGGATTTGGCGGAGGTCTCGGTGGTGGGCCGGATGGGAGCCGCGGCGGGCATTTTTGATCAAGCACAGCGACCGATGCGTGCAAATAGCGTCTCGCCTTGGACTTAGGTATTTATTTTAAAAACTGGGAAGACGTTTTTGTCCCCGCCCACAAGGCGCTGCGGCATTTTGATCCACACTTGGATTTTGCCTGCATTCCCGAACCTATCCGCATTAGCATATTAATATATCAACATCGGAGGAAAGCCGTCGGGTCCGGCCGGTGCCATTGTCAATCAGGGCTGAACCGAAACCACAAAGTCGGTTTCCATTATCGTCTTCGGTTTAGGCCCTGACCGGTTTCCATGACCCGCCCGCTCAGCCGGCCCGCCCTGGCGGGTGGAGCGGTGTCGCGCCGTCCGCAACGGCTCCAACTCTTCGCACAGACAGGACCAGACCATGATCTCGCTCCTTTCGCGGCTGTCGATCCGCGCCACCCTTGGACTCGTCGTCGCCGCGTTGGGGCTGCTGCTGATCGCCACCAGCACCGTCACGCTGATCGACGTCGTCGACCGCACCCGCAACGCCCAGCGCGTCGCCACCCTCAGCGAGACCAGCCGCGATCTGCTGCGCACGCTGCTGGCGATCCGGCTGGAGCGCGGTCTGGTCGGCCCGGCGCTGGGGGCGGAGGAACCGGCCGGCGACGCCGAACTGCGCGACATCGCCGCCAACCGCGCGGTGGCGGAAAGCGGTTATGCGGCCATCGCCGCCAAGCTGGACACGCTCGACCTGCCCGGCCTGCCCGCGGCCGCCGCGACATTGCGCACCGCACACGATACGCTGACGGCCTTGCGCCAGAAGGCGGACTCCGCGCTTCGCCAGCGGAAACCCGCCCGCGATCCGGCGGTGGCGGAGGCCTGGGCAACCGTCCCGGTCGCCTATCTCGATGCGTTGACCGCCGCGACCGACCTTCTGGACGGCTCCCTGAAACTGGCTGATCCGATGATCGACCATCTGCTCGGCATCAAGCGCGCCGCCTGGAACACCCGGCTGAATGCCGGCGGCATGGCGCTCCGCATCCAGACCGCGGTCGCCACCGGCCAGGCCTGGACTCCAGCCGACGCGCAGGCGGTGGCAGAGGCCATCGGCCGCACCGGTCAGGCCTGGGCCCTGGTCCGGGAATCGGCCTCCCGTCCCGATACGCCCGACCAGATCCGCGAGGCGGTCGAAAAGGCCAAGGTGAATTTTGAAGGCCTGCTGGTCGAACAGCGCAAGGCGGTGCTCGCTGCCCTGGCCGAAGGCCGCAAATCTCCGGTCGAGATCGGCACACTGCGTCAGCAGGACACCGCCAGCCAGGGCTACATCGTCGATGCCGCCATGGCGGCGGTGGACCGCATGGTCGTCCGTTCCGATGCGCAGGCCGCGCGTGCGACGCAGGATGCCGTCATCGCCGGCCTGCTGGTGGTGGCCGCCGTGCTGCTGACCGTTGCCGGCATGATCGTTGCCAAGCGGCGGGTCAGCGATCCGATCCGCTCGATGACCGAGGCGATGCGGCGTCTGGCCGACCGCGACATGGCCGTGACCATCCCCGGCCTGGGCCGCGCGGACGAGATCGGCGGCATGGCGGCGACCGTCACCGTCTTCCGCGACAGCATGCTGACCGCCGACCGTCTGGCGGCGGAGCAGGCCCGCGAACAGGCCGCAAAGGAGGCGCGGGCCGCCCGGCTGGAAGCACTGATGCGCGATTTCGACGCCAAGGCGATGCACATCGTCGAGACGGTGGCGTCGGCCGCGACAGAGATGCAGGGCACCGCCGGCGCCATGTCGAGCACCGCCTCGCAGGCCAGCGCGCAGGCGACCGCCGTCGCCGCGGCCTCCGAACAGGCGTCGGTCAACGTCCAGACCGTGGCGTCGGCAACGGAGGAACTGTCGGCTTCCATCCTGGAGATCGGCCGGCAGGTCGCCGCCTCCACCCGCATCTCCGGCGAGGCGGTGACCCAGGCCGAACGGACCAACGCCACCATGCGCACGCTGGTGGAGGCGGCCGACCAGATCGGCCATGTGGTGGAGATGATCAACACCATCGCCGCCCAAACCAACCTGCTGGCGCTCAACGCCACAATCGAGGCGGCCCGCGCCGGGGAGGCCGGCAAGGGCTTCGCCGTCGTCGCCGGCGAGGTGAAGGCGCTGGCCAGCCAGACCGCACGCGCCACCGACGAGATTCAGGCCAAGGTGAAAGAGATCCAGCAGGCCACCGGCGGCGCCCAGGACGCCATCCACGGCATCGGCCAGACCATCGGCCGCATCAGCGAGATCACCACCACCATCGCCGCCGCCATCGAGGAGCAGGGTGCCGCCACCCGCGACATCGCCGGCAACGTGACGGAGGCCGCGCGCGGCACCACGGAGGTGTCCTCCACCATCGTCGGCGTCAACCATGCGGTGCTGGAGACCGGCTCCGCCGCCACCGAGGTGCTGGACGCCGCCAGCAGCCTTGCCCGCGAGGCCGAAACCCTGCGCGGCGAGGTGACCTCCTTCATCACCGCCGTGCGGGCGGCGTGACTCCGGTTCCCGTCGTCGGTCCGGCCAGCATGGTTTCCTGCACCGCCATCACCGCGGCGCCGATCACCCCGGCACTCTCAACCTCTGGCACATACTGGATGTCGAGATGCCGGGTGGAGAGGGCAAGCGAGCGCTGGTAGACGCTCTGCCGGATCGAGGCCAGCAGCAGCGGCCCGATCCGCGCCACGCCGCCGCCGATGAAGATGTGCGACGGATTGAAGAAGTTCACTACGGCGGCCAGCATCCGCCCGATATGGCCGCCGGCCTGCTGGACGATGGCGGTGGCCGCAGCGTCGCCCGCCCGGCTGGCGTTGCCGAGATCGACCGTCGTCAGCGCGCCATTGCGCTCCAGCAGCTCCATCAGCCGCGGGCTTTCGCCGCCCCGCGCCGCTTCCTCCGCCATGCGCGCGATGGCCGGCCCGGCCGCCATCGCCTCGACGCAGCCGGCATTGCCGCAATGGCAGACCGGCCCCTGCGGATCGACGCAGATATGGCCGACGTCGCCCGCCGACCCGTCCCGCCCGCGATAGACCAGGCCGTGGCAGATGATGCCGCAGCCGATGCCGGTGCCGACCTTGATCACCAGGAAATTCTGAAGCTGGCCGCGCAGGCGCCAGTGCGTGCCCAGCGCCAGGATGTTCACGTCGTTGTCGACGAAGACCGGCGCGGCATACTCCTCCGCCAGGAATTCGCGGATCGAGAAGGTCTCCCACCCCGGCAGCAGCGGCGGGTTGACCAGCATGCCGCTGTCGAAGGCGACCGGTCCCGGCACGCCGACGCCGATGCCCAGCACCCGCCCCGGCCCGATTCCCATCCGCTCGCGCGCCTCGCGCAGCAAATCCCGCACCCGCCCGAATACCACCGCCGGCCCATCACGCACGTCCGCAGATTCCGACCGGTGGTCCAGCACAGTCATGTCGGGGGCGAGCAGCGCCACGTCGATGCTGGTGGCGCCGATGTCGATTCCCGCCAACACCCCCATCCGGTGGCTCAGCCGCAGCACCTCCGGCCGCCGCCCGCCCGAGGAGGGCTGCACCCCGCCCTCCTCGATCAACTCGCGGCCGATCAGGCTTGAGATCGCGAGGTTGGCCTTGCTCTTGGAAAAATCGACCGACGCCGCCAGTTCGCCGCGCGACAGACCGCCCGCCCAGAACAGCCGCTCCAGCAGGGCGCGCTCGCCGTCCGACAGACGTTGCCAGTCAACCATCGACGAGTGCCTTTCCGAACGACGCGTGTCTCCTTCCCTATCACACCTTACCCACTTTTGCCAAATTATGTTCGAAGTCGGCCATTGTCTGTCCAAAGCGGCGAGCTTACCATCAGCCCAACGAACGAAGCGGCGTCTTGCCGGACGATACGCCTCGCAGTGGGAGAAACGTCATGGACGGTACCCGCCCGACCGCAGGCTTGCGGTTGGTGGAAAGGCCGTCAGGGGGTGCGGAGCCATGAGCCTGCATGTCGCCTTCGACGGCATCACCAAGGAATTCGGACCCGTGCGGGTGTTGCACGGCGTCAGCTTCGACCTGCATCCCGGCCGGGTGCATGGACTGCTGGGCGAGAATGGCGCCGGCAAATCGACGCTGATGAAGATCCTCGCCGGTTATCACGCCCCGACCACCGGCACGCTCCGCATCGACGGCGAGGCGGTGAGGTTCCGGAACTCCCGCGACGCCGAACAGCGCGGCATCGTGCTGATCCATCAGGAACTCAGCCTCGCCGACGACCTGACCGTCGCCCAGAACATGTTCCTCGGCCACGAGATCAAGCGCGGCTGGCTGCTCGACGACCGCGCGATGCGCGACCAAGCGGCCCAGGCCCTGCGGCAGGTCGGCTTCGACCGCGACCCCGACACCAAGGTCCGCGACCTGATCGTCGCCGAGAAGCAGCTGGTGGAAATCGCCAAGGCGCAGCTGCGCAACGCCCGCCTGCTGATCATGGACGAGCCGACGGCCAGCCTGACGCCGTCGGAATGCGACCGGCTGTTCGGGCTGATCGACCGGCTGCGGCGGGATGGCGTCACCATCGTCTACATCTCCCACAAGCTTGACGAGGTGGAGCGCATCACCGACGAGGTGATCGTGATGCGCGACGGCCGTTTCGTCGCCCGTGCCCCCACCGCCGAGACGCCGCGCCAGCGCATGGCGACGCTGATGGTCGGGCGCGAGCTGACCGACATGTTCCCCGCCAAGCATAATCCCGCCATCGGCAAGCCGCTGATGGCGGTGCGCGGCCTGACCGTTCCCGGCTGGGCGGAGGAGGTGAGCTTCGACCTCCATCCCGGCGAGATCCTGGGCTTCGCCGGTCTGGTCGGCGCCGGCCGCACCGAACTGTTCGAAGGCATCCTGGGCCTGCGTCCGCGCAGCGGCGGAACGGTCGAGATCGAAGGCCGCCCGGTGTCCTTGCGCAACCCGCGCGAGGCGATGCGCAACGGCTTGACCTATCTCAGCGAGGACCGCAAGGGCAAGGGCCTGCACGTCAACATGGGGCTGCGCGACAACCTGACCCTGATGACGCTGCGCCACCATGCCCAGCCGCTGCTGTCCCCGGCGTCGGAGGATCGGGCGCTGGAGCATGCCGTCACGAATTTCGGCATCCGGGGCAACCCGCAGGGCACGGCATCGTCGCTGTCCGGCGGCAACCAGCAGAAGCTGGCAATCGCCAAGTTCCTGGAGCCCGACCCGCGCGTCTTCGTGCTGGACGAGCCGACCCGCGGCGTCGATGTCGGCGCCAAGCGGGACATCTATTTCCTGATCGCGCGGCTGGCCGCCGAAGGGCGCGGCGTGATCGTCATTTCATCGGAACTGATCGAACTGATCGGGCTCTGCCACCGGGTGATCGTGATGCGCGGCCGCCGGGTCGCCGCGACCGTGCCCGCCGACCGGCTCAGCGAAGAGGAGTTGATTGCCCATGCCATCGGGACCAACGTCGGCACCCACGCCGGCCACTGAGGCCGGCGCCGTGTCCGCCCGCAAGGCGGGCCGCCGCTTCGACCCGCACCGCTTCGGTCCGGTCGTCGGGCTGGTGCTGCTGCTGATCGTCGGCACGGCGCTGAACCCGGACTTCGCGACCTGGGACAACATGATGAACGTGCTGACCCGCACGGCCTTCATCGGCATCATTTCCATCGGCATGTGCTTCGTCATCATCTCCGGCGGCATCGACCTGTCGGTCGGGTCGATGGCGGCGCTGATCGCCGGCGGCATGATCCTGCTGATGAATGCGCTGGCCGGGTCGGTCGGCTCGCCGGTCGTCGTCGTGGCGCTCGGCATGTTGTTCGCCCTGCTGCTGGGCGGCGGTTTCGGGCTGGCGCACGGCTATCTCATCACCCGCGGACGGATCGAGCCCTTCATCGTCACGCTGGGCACGCTCGGCATCTTCCGCGCCGTGCTGACCTGGCTGGCCGACGGCGGCGCCATCACGCTGGACAACGACCTGTCGGACGCCTACGGCCCCGTCTATTACGGCAGCCTGCTCGGCATCCCGGTGCCGGTCTGGGTCTTCCTGGCGGTATCGGTCGCCGGGGCAGTCCTGCTGAACCGGACCGCCTTCGGCCGCTATGTCCAGGCCATCGGCTCAAACGAGCAGGTCGCCCGCTTCGCCGCGGTGGATGTCGACCGGGTGAAGCTGCTGACCTACGGGCTGCTCGGCGTCTGCGTCGGCATCGCCACGGTGCTGTATGTGCCGCGCCTGGGCTCCGCTTCCCCCACCACCGGCCTGCTGTGGGAGCTGGAGGCCATCGCCGCGGTGATCGTCGGCGGCACCTCCTTCAAGGGGGGCGAGGGGCGGATCGCCGGCACGGTGATCGGTGCGGTTCTACTGTCGGTCATCAGCAACATCCTGAACCTGACCAGCATCATCAGCGTCTACCTGAACGCGGCGGTGCAGGGCTGCGTCATCATCGCCGTCGCCTTTTTGCAGCGTCGGCGCCCGTAAAAACAACATAAGGAGGAGAAACGTCATGTCGGAAGTTGCGCGTTACACCCGTCGCATGGTGCTGGGCACGGGCTTGGCGATGGCGGCGACGGTCGCCCTCGGCGCCGGTCTTGGCGGCGTCGCCTTCGCGGCGGACACGGTGAAGCTGGGCGTCAGCATCCCGGCCGCCACCCACGGCTTCACCGGCGGCATCGTCTGGTGGGCGAACCAGGCGAAGGCGGAGCTTGAGAAGGCCCATCCCAACCTGAAGATCACCGTCAAGACCGCCAGCGGCGCGCCGGAACAGGCGAACCAGCTCCAGGATCTGGTGACGGTGACCAAGATCGACTCGCTGGTCATCTTCCCCTTCGAATCCGCCGCCCTGACCCAGCCGGTGCTTCAGGCGAAGAAGAAGAACGTCTACGTCACCGTCGTCGACCGCGGCCTGACCGACCCGAGCGCGCAGGACGCCTACATCGCCGGCGACAACACCGCCTTCGGCCGCATCCCGGCCGAATACATCGCCAAGAAATACAACGGCAAGGCCAACATCGTGGCGCTCCGCGGCATCCCGACCACGCTCGACAACGAGCGCTGGGAGGCCTTCACCGGCGTGCTGAAGCAGTATCCGGACATCAAGATCCTCGACGGCAAATACGCCAACTGGAACCGTGACGACGCCTTCAAGGTGACGCAGGACTTCCTGACCCGCTTCAAGGACATCGATGTCGTCTGGGCCGCCGACGACGACATGGCCTTCGGCGTGCTGAAGGCAATCGAGCAGGCCAAGCGCACCGACATCAAGGAGGTGTTCGGCGGTGCCGGGTCCAAGACGATGGTGAAGACCATCCTCGACGGCTCCAACCCGTTGATCCACGCCGACGTGTCCTATTCGCCGAAATTCATCTACGACGCCATCAAGATGACCGCCGAAGCCCGCCTGAAGGGCGACAAGCTGCCGGCGACCTACATCATCCCGTCGTCGCTGATCACCAAGGAGAACGCCAAGGAGTTCTACTTCCCGGATTCGCCGTACTGATTCCTGGTTCGTCAGTCCCCCTGACTCTCCCCCTCCCAGCGGGGGAGGGTTAAGGGGAGCAGCCGCCAGCCGACACCTCCCCCCATCAGGGAGCCAGACCCATGAAGACCATCAAAGGCCCGGCGATCTTTCTCGCCCAGTTCGCGGGCGACGCAGCCCCCTTCAACTCGCTGGACGGCATCGCCCGCTGGGCCGCCGGCCTCGGCTTCAAGGGCGTGCAGATCCCAAGCTGGGACCGCCGCCTGTTCGATCTGCGCAAGGCGGCGACCAGCCTCACCTATTGCGACGAGATCAAGGGCACGCTGGCCGATGCCGGCGTCGAACTGACCGAGCTGTCCACCCACCTCCAGGGCCAGCTCGTCGCCGTTCACCCCGCCTACGACGCTCTTTACGACGGCTTCGCCCCGCCGGAGGTCCATGGCCGTCCCGACGCCCGGCAGGCCTGGGCGGTGGAACAACTGCACCTCGCCGCCAAGGCATCCGCGAACCTCGGTCTGACCGCCCACGCCACCTTCTCCGGCGCGCTGGCCTGGCCCTATCTCTATCCGTGGCCGCAGCGTCCGCCCGGCCTGATCGAGACCGCCTTCGACGAGCTGGCGAAGCGCTGGCGCCCGATCCTCGACGCCTTCGACGAAGCGGGCTGCGATCTCTGCTACGAGATCCACCCCGGCGAGGATCTGTTCGACGGAACCACCTTCCAGATGTTCCTCGACCGGGTCGGCGGGCATGAGCGCTGCAACATCCTGTTCGACCCCAGCCACTTCGTCCTCCAGCAGCTGGACTATCTCGGCTACATCGACGTGTTCCGCGACCGCATCCGCATGTTCCACGTCAAGGATGCGGAGTTCAATCCGACCCCCTGGCAGGGCGTCTATTCCGGCTATGCGCCGTGGAAGGACCGCGCCGGGCGCTTCCGCTCGCTGGGCGACGGGCAGGTCGATTTCAGCGGCATCTTCTCCAAGCTGACCCAGTACGGCTTCGACGGCTGGGCGGTGCTGGAATGGGAGTGCTGCATCAAGCATCCGGAACAAGGGGCCGCCGAAGGCGCCCGCTTCATCCAGGATCACATCATCCGCGTCACCGACCGCGCCTTCGACGATTTCGCCGATGCCGGCACCGACGAGGCGGCCAACCGCCGGATCCTCGGTCTGGGGAAAGGGGCATCATGAGCCCGGATCAAGCACCCGCGTCGTCGAGACGCTTAAGGCTCGGCATGGTCGGCGGCGGTCAGGGCGCCTTCATCGGCGCCGTCCATCGCATCGCCGCCCGCATCGACGACCGGTACGAACTGGTGGCCGGCGCCCTGTCCTCCAACCCTGAGCGGGCGCGGGCCAGCGGGGCGGAGCTGTTCCTGGCGCCCGACCGCTGCTACGACGATTTCCAGAAGATGGCGGCGTCCGAGGCCGCCCGCCCCGACGGCATCGACGCGGTCGCCATCGTCACGCCGAACCACCTGCATTACCCGGCGGCAAAAGCCTTCCTCGAGGCCGGCATCCACGTCATCTGCGACAAGCCGCTGGTCCATACGTTGGAGGAGGCGGAGGAGTTGGCCGCACTGGTGCGCAGCCGCGGCCTCGTCTTTGTCCTGACCCACAATTACAGCGGCTATCCGATGATCCGGCAGGCCCGTGCCATGGTGGCCTCGGGCATGCTGGGCCGGATCAGGGTGGTTCAGGCCGAATATGCCCAGGACTGGCTGGCGACCGACCTGGAGACCAGCGGCAATAAGCAGGCGTCCTGGCGCACCGACCCGGCGCAGAGCGGCATTGCCGGCTGCATCGGCGACATCGGCACCCACGCCTTCCATCTGGCGGAGTTCGTGACCGGGCTGCGCTGCACCGATCTCGCCGCCGACCTGTCCGCCTTCGTGCCCGGCCGGCGGCTGGACGACAATGCCCACATCATGATGCGCTTCGACGGCGGCGCCCGCGGCATGCTGTGGGCCAGCCAGGTTTGCCCCGGCACCACCAACGGCCTGCGCCTGCGCGTCTTCGGCGAGGCCGGCGGGCTGGAGTGGCAGCAGGAGCAGCCCAACGAACTGCGCTTCACCCCGCTGGGCGAGCCGACCCGCACCCTGCTGCGCGCCGGTGCCGGCAGCCTGCCCGCGGCAAGTGGCATCTCGCGCACCCCCGCCGGCCATCCGGAGGGCTATCTGGAAGGCTTCGCCCAGATCTACCGCGACGCCGCCGACCGCATCGCCGCCAGCATCGACGGCCGCCCGGCCCCGGCGGACATGCCGCTGCCGACGGTGGAGGACGGGGTGCGCGGCGTGCGTTTCATCCATGGCGCCGTCGAGTCCAGCCACCGCGACGCCGCTTGGGTGTCCTTGGCCGGATAAGCAGCGCAAACGCCTTTTCCCTCCGCGCGCACCATGAAAAGCCGGTCTCCGTATAGGAGAACCGGCTTTTTCACGTTTACGGTGCGCGATGCGCAGAACCGGCAAAAGCCGTTCCGATAAGGCAATCACCCTCCTGGCGCATTCCCTAACATCCGTTCACCAAGACAGCCGGCGCCGGTCCTGCCGGCCCGGTCCCGAACGGACTTCGCATGACCACCCAGGATTTCCATCCGTCCCGCCGGACGGTTCTGTCCGGCAGTGCCGCCCTCGCCGTTGCGGGCGGCGGTCTTCTGCCTGCGTTCGCCGGCACCGCCGTCGCCGCCGAAAAGACGGCCACCCGCCCAGACCAGACCAAAGGAACGAAACCCATGCTTCAGGGCAGCTACGTCACCACCAAGGACGGCGTCCAGATCTACGTCAAGCAGTGGGGTCCGCAGACCGGCCAACCGGTGGTCTTCAGCCATGGCTGGCCGCTGACCGGCGACGCCTTCGAAGACCAGATGATGTTCCTGGCCCAGCACGGCTACCGCACCATCGCCCATGACCGCCGCGGCCATGGCCGGTCGTCGCAGCCGGGCTTCGGCAACGATCTCGACCATTACGCCGACGATCTGGCGGCAGTGACCGAGGCGCTGGACCTGAAGAACGCCGTCCATGTTGGCCACTCCACCGGCGGCGGCGAGGTCGCCCGCTACATCGGCCGTCACGGCGTATCGCGCGTCGCCAAGGCGGTGCTGATCGGCGCCATCACGCCGATCATGGTGAAGACCGACTGGAACCCGGACGGCGTTCCGCTGGAGGTCTTCGACGGCATCCGCGCCAGCGTGAAAGCCGACCGGTCGCAGTTCTTCAAGGACCTGACCATCCCCTTCTACGGCTTCAACCGGCCGGGCGCCAAGGTTTCGCAGGGCGTCATAGACAGCTTCTGGCTTCAGGGCATGATGGGCGGTCTTCAGGCCGAGTACGAGTGCATCAAGGCCTTCTCCGAGACCGACCAGCGCGACGATCTGAAAAAGATGATCGTCCCGACGCTGGTCCTGCACGGCGACGACGATCAGGTCGTCCCGCTCGCCACCACCGGCAAGGCCGCCGCGGCGCTGCTGCCGAAGGGCACTCTCAAGGTCGTCCCCGGCGGTTCGCACGGCATGTGCACCACGCAGAAGGATCTCGTGAACGAGGAACTGCTGGCCTTCATCCGCGCGTAACCGGGTGGCGGGACACTGTCCTTTTATCAGCAACAATTATGTTCTGTTTTGCCAGATTGTCCCGAAACGCCACCCCATGCCATTGTCCCTTCAGACGGCGGCGCCGACGAAAACGGCGGCCAACCCCTTAAAAATCCATACGGAACAGGAAACGATCATGACCTTCAACGCCAAGTCGCTCATCAACGCCGACGACACCGTCTTCATCTTCATCGATCACCAGCCGCAGATGTCCTTCGGCGTGGTCAACATCGACCGCCAGCAGCTGAAGAACAACACCATCGCGCTCGCCAAGACCGCCAAGCTGTTCGGCGCCTCGACCATCGTGACCGCCGTGGAGACCGAGAGCTTCTCCGGCTACATCTGGCCGGAACTGATGGACGTCCTGAAGCAGGACCCCATCGAGCGCACCTCGATGAACAGCTGGGACTCCGAGGAGCTGGTGGCCGCCGTCAAGGCGACCGGCAAGAAGAAGCTGGTCATCGCCGCGCTGTGGACCGAGGCCTGCCTGCTGTACCCGACGCTGTGCGCCATCGAGGAAGGCTTTGAGGTCTACATCGTCACCGATTGCTCGGGCGGCACCTCCAAGGAGGCCCATGACGCCGCGGTCCGCCGCATGGAGCAGGCCGGCGCCCATTCCATCACCGCGATCAACGTGCTGCTGGAAATCCAGCGCGACTGGGCCAAGCGCGAGAGCTACGACGGCGTGATGAACATCGTCCGCGAGCATTTTGGTGCCTACGGCATGGGCGTCGATTACGCCTACACCATGGTCCACAAGGCCCCGCAGCGCGGCGAATTCCCGCACAAGGTGGTCGGCGGCCTCAAGCACGAGCACGCCTGATCCCTGCCTGCATGCCCTTGCCGGCGCCCGGTTCCGACCGGGCGCCGGCCCCCATTCCAGAAAGCGGGAGAGCGGATCCCATGATGCCCTATCTTCTTTCGGGCGGCGCCGGCATTCTGGTCGGCGTGATCTATGCGCTGCTTGGGGTCCGTTCCCCGGCGCCGCCGACCATCGCCCTGATCGGTTTGCTCGGCATGCTGGTCGGTGAACAGGTGGTGCCCGTCGTCAAGCGGCTGGTGGCCGGGGAGCCGGTGCTCGCCTTCATCCAGACCGATTGCGCGCGCCATGTGCTGGGGCCGCATGCCGGGACGGAAACGCCACCGGCTGCCAAGGAAGACAAGGCGTGACGCCTCCCCCCATCGACCGTCGCCCCATCGACCGTCGCAAGGCGATGGCGGGAACCGCCGCCGCTTCTCTGCTAGCATCGCCGCTGCTGTCCACCCTCGCGTCCAGACCCGGGAATGCCGCCATGCCGAATTCCGCCACCCCGAATCAAGCCGCCGGCGATCTGATCCTCGTCAACGCCAAGGTCACCACGCTCGACCGCGCCAACCCGCAGGCCAGCGCGATCGCCATCCGCGACGGCCGCTTCCTTGCCGTCGGTACTGAGGCCGAAGTGCGCGCCGCGGCTCCCCAGGCGACGGTAATCGACGCCAAGGGCCGGCGGGTGATCCCCGGGCTGATCGACAGCCACATGCACATCATCCGCGGTGGCCTCAACTACAACATGGAGCTGCGCTGGGACGGCGTGCCGAGCCTCGCCGACGCCATGGCGATGCTGAAGCAGCAGGCGGCCATCACCCCGGCGCCGCAATGGGTGCGCGTCGTCGGCGGCTTCACCGAGCACCAGTTCGCCGAGAAGCGCCTGCCGACCATCGAGGAGCTGAACGCCGCCGCTCCCGACACGCCGGTCTTCATCCTGCACCTCTACGACCGCGCCCTGCTAAACGCCGCGGCCCTGCGTGCCGTCGGCTATACCAAGGACACGCCCAACCCGCCGGGTGGCGAGATCGTGCGCGACGCCGCCGGCAACCCGACCGGCCTGCTGCTGGCCCAGCCCAACGCGACGATCCTCTATTCGACACTGGCCAAGGGTCCGAAGCTGCCGCCGGACTACCAGCTGAACTCCACCCGCCATTTCATGCGCGAGATGAACCGGCTGGGCGTGACCGGGGTGATCGACGCCGGCGGCGGCTTCCAGAACTATCCCGACGATTACGCCATCGTCGAGAAGCTGCATGCGGACGGCGAGCTGACGCTGCGCATCAGCTACAACCTGTTCACCCAGAAGCCGAAGGAGGAACTGGCCGACTTCGCCGGCTGGGCGAAGAAGGTGAAGCCCGGCGACGGCGACGACAGCTATCGCCACAACGGCGCCGGCGAGATGCTGGTCTATTCCGCCGCCGATTTCGAGGATTTCCGCGTCGCCCGCCCGGACATGCCACCCAACATGGAAGGCGACCTTGAGCCGGTGATCCGCCTCTTGGCCGAGAACCGCTGGCCCTGGCGCCTGCACGCGACCTACGACCAGACCATCAGCCGCGCGCTCGACGTGTTCGAGAAGGTCAACCGCGACATCCCCTTCGACGGGCTGCACTGGTTCTTCGACCACGCCGAGACGATCAGCGACCGCAACATCGACCGCATCGCCGCACTCGGCGGCGGCATCGCCGTCCAGCACCGCATGGCCTACCAGGGCGAATATTTCGTCGAACGCTATGGCGCCAAGGCGGCGGAGCGGACACCGCCGATTGCAAAGATGATGGCGGCCGGCCTGCCGGTCGGCGGCGGCACCGACGCCACCCGCGTCGCCAGCTACAACCCGTGGGTCTCGCTGTCCTGGCTGGTGACCGGCCGGACGGTGGGCGGCCTCAGCCTCTATCCGCGTGCCAATCTGCTGGACCGCGAGACGGCGCTGCGCCTGTGGACGGAGGCCAACACCTGGTTCTCCAACGAGCAGGGCAAGAAGGGCCAGATCAAGGCCGGCCAGCTCGCCGACCTCGCCGTGCTGTCCGATGACTTCTTCTCGGTGCCGGAGGACCGCATCGTCCACCTGACCTCAGTGCTGACCATGCTCGGCGGCGCGGTGGTGCATGGCGAGGGCGATTTCGGCCCGCTGGCGCCGCAACTGCCCAAGCCGATGCCGGACTGGTCGCCGGTGCGCACCTTCGGCGGCTATTATAAGTCGGCCGACGCCGGCGACCAGCGTCAGGCGCTGGCCTCGGCCTGCGGCTGCGCCAACGGCTGCGGTGTTCACGGCCACGACCACGCCGCTGCCTACGCCGCCGACGTGCCGGCCGCCGATGTGCAGTCCTTTTGGGGTGCGCTCGGCTGCGGCTGCTGGGCGGTATAACCACCTCTCCCCTGGAAATGGATCCCCTCTCCCCCCGGGGAGAGGGGGATTCCCCCCAATCGGAACATCACCGCCATGACCCTCCGCTCCTTCGAACGCCCGGCGGAACGCCTCGTCGACCGCATCCTCGACTGGGACGGCACATGGATGCTGGCCCGTCTCGCGCTGGTCGGGGCCTATCTCCTCGGCGGTTTGGTGAAGCTTTTCGACTGGCCCGGCGCCGTCGCCGAGCAGGCGCATTTCGGCCTCACCCCGCCCGCGCTCTGGGCGGCGCTGACCATCCTGGTCGAGCTGGCAGGCCCGCTGCTGATCCTGCTGGACCGGGCACTGTGGCTGGGGGCCGGCGCGCTCGGCGTCTTCACCGTTCTCGCCGCCTTGATCGCCAATGATTTCTGGACGATGGCCGGACCGGAGCGCTTCATGGCGACCAACGCCTTCTTCGAACATATCGGGCTGGTCGGCGGCTTCGCGCTCGCCGCGATCGTCTCGCGGATGCGCCGCCGCTTGGGTATAAACCGCTAAGCGAGGGAAAGCGCCCCCTCATCGCCACCCACGATAACAGCACAGCGGATCCCAGCATGTCGCCATCCGGTCAGTTCGAACTCGTCCTCGGCCTGATTGCGGCGATCATCGTGCTGGAACTTGCGGCCAAGCGGCTGCGCATGCCGCCATCGGCCGTGCTGGTGCTGGGCGGCATCGCACTCGCCCTGATCCCCGGCCTGCCTGAGATCACGCCCGATCCCGACCTGACCCTGCTGCTGTTCCTGCCGCCGCTGCTGTTCGCCAGCGCCTATTTCACGGTGTGGAGCGACTTCCGCGCCAACCTGCGCATCATCCTCCAGCTTGCGGTCGGGGCGGTCGCCTTCACCACGCTGGCGGTCGGGGTGGCCGCCCATCTGGTGATGCCGTCGCTGCCTTGGGCCGCCTGCTTCACGCTCGGTGCCATCCTGTCACCGCCCGACGCGGTCGCCGCCAAGGCGGCGCTGAAGGGCCTGCCGCTGCCGCCCCGCATCGTCACCCTGCTGGAAGGCGAAAGCCTGGTGAACGACGCCACCGGGCTGGTGCTGTTCCGCATCGCCATCGCCGCCGGCATGACCGGCACCTTCGAGGCCGGCCATGCCTCGCTGGAGTTTCTGTGGCTGGCCATCGGCGGTGTGGTGGCCGGCGTGGTCTTCGGCCACATCGCGGCACTGCTGCTGGGGCGCCTGCGCGACGTGCCGCTCAGCATCGTCGGCGGCTTCCTCGCCGCCTGGGGCAGCTATCTGGGCGGCGAGGCGCTGGAGGTGTCGGGCGTGCTCGCCACCGTCGGCTGCGGTCTGGTGATGGGCCGCCGCCAGCACGACCTGTTCACCGCACAGCTGCGCACCCACGCCAATGCGGTGTGGGCGGTGGCGGTGTTCCTCATGGAATCGATGGTCTTCATCATCATCGGCCTGTCGCTGCGCGGCGTGCTGGGCCGGCTGGAGGCCGCCGGCACCGGCCTGACCGACCTCTTGCCGATGATCGTCGCCGTCACCCTGGCGATGATCCTGTCGCGCTTCGCCTGGCTCTTCCCCTCGACCTACCTGCCCCGCTTCCTGTTCCCGAGCTTGCGGCGGCGCGATCCCTACCCGTCGGTGGCGGTGCCGGTGATCATGGGCTGGGCGGCGATCCGCGGCGTGGTCAGCCTTGCCGTCGCCCTGTCGGTTCCGGTGGAGTTTCCCGGCCGCGACATCATCCTGGCGACCACCTGGGCGGTGATCCTGGTGTCGATCCTGGGACAGGCGACCACGCTCGCTCCACTGATCCGCAGGATGCGGCTGGGCGGCTTCACCCTGGAGCGCCGCCCGACCCTGTCGGAATCCGAAGCCCGCATCCGCATGGCGCAGGCAGCGCTGGAAGCGGTGCGTGAGCGCTCCGACACACCGGACGGACGCCAACGCCATCCGCGCCTGCTTGAACAGTACGGCCACCGGGCGACGATGGCCGAACGTTTTCACGAGAGCGAAGGCATGCTGGCGGAGGACCGGCGCGAGCATTTCGCCGCCGTCCTCGCCGCCAACCGCGCCGCCCGCACGGAGATCCTCGGCCTGCACCGCGGCGGCCGCATCCACGACACGGTGCTGCACCGGCTGGAGGCGGAGCTGGACCTTGAGGAACTCGGCGCCGAGCAGGCGCTGGCGGAGGGGGAAGCTGCGGGGTGAGTCTTCCCTACGCCGCCTCGCCCACCGGGGCCGGCTTCGCCGCGCGCAGGATCATGCCGAACAGGTCGCGCGGCTCGTCGGGATCGGCCAGCATATCCAGATTCTCGTAGAATCCGGTCCCTGCCACCTTGTCGCGGACATAGCGCAGGGCGGAAAAGTCCTCCGTCGCGAAGCCCACCGAATCGAACAGGGTGATCTGCCGCGCGTCGCGCCGCCCCACCGCCTGACCGGTCATCACCGTCCACAGCTCCGTCACCGGATGGTCGGGGGCAAGCTGCTGGATTTCGCCCTCGATCCGCGTCTGCGGCGGATATTCGACGAAGATGTCCGAGCGCAGCAGGATGTCGCGGTGCAGCTCCGTCTTGCCAGGGCAGTCGCCGCCGACCGCGTTGATGTGCACCCCGGCCCCGACCATGTTGTCGGTCAGGATGGTGGCATACTGCTTGTCGGCGGTGACGGTGGTGATGATCTGCGCGCCCTCCACCGCCTCCTCGGTCGACGTGCAGGCGGTGATCTCGAAGCCCTGGTCGCGCAGGTTGCGCACGCATTTCTGCGTCGCGACGGGATCGATGTCATAGAGCCGCAGTTTCCGGATCCCCAGCAGCGCCTTGAAGGCCAACGCCTGGAACTCCGCCTGCGCCCCGTTGCCGATGATCGCCATACAGTTGGCATCCTTCGGCGCCAGATGCTTTGCCGCCACGGCGGAGGTCGCGGCGGTGCGCAACGCCGTCAGGATGGTCATCTCCGTCATCAGCACCGGATAGCCGTTGCCGACATCGGCCAGCACGCCGAAGGCGGTCACGGTCTGCCGCCCCTCCCGCGTGTTCTTGGGATGGCCGTTGACATACTTGAAGCCATAGGTGCGGCCATCGCTGGTCGGCATCAGTTCGATCACGCCTTCCGCGCTGTGCGAAGCCACCCGCGGCGTCTTGTCGAAGCTCTCCCAGCGGCGGAAATCCTCCTCCACATAGGCCGACAGCTCGGTCAGGAAGCGCTCCACGCCGATGTGCAGCACCAGCTTCATCATGTGGTCGACGCTGACGAAGGGAACGAGGTTCAGGTTCGGGATCATGGTCAAACGCTCCATTCGCTCAGAAGCTGCGGGTGGGGTAGTCGAGAACGCGGCGCCCCATCAGGCTCGCCAGCAGCTCCACCATCAGGGTCGCGGTGCGACCGCGCTCGTCCAGGAAGGGGTTCAGCTCGACCAGATCGACGCTGCTGACCAGACCGGTGTCGTGCAGCATCTCCATGATCAGGTGCGCCTCGCGGAAGGTGGCGCCGCCGGGAACCGTGGTGCCGACGCCGGGTGCGATGCCGGGATCGAGGAAATCGACATCCAGGCTGACATGCAGCAGCCCGTCGGCCTCAACCACCCGCTCCAGGAACGGGCGCAGCAGGGCGACGATGCCGTGCTCGTCGATCTTGCGCATGTCGTGGACGGTGATGCCCGAGGTCTCCAGCGCCCGCCGTTCGGCCGGATCGACGCTGCGGATGCCCATCATGCAGACATTGTGCGGGTCGAGCCGCGCTGGCGGCGGCGGGAAATACCCGTCGAAGCCGGCCAACCCGGTGGCGTAGGCCATCGGCACGCCATGCAGGTTGCCGCTCTCCGTCGTCTCCAGCGTGTGGAAATCCGGGTGCGCGTCCAGCCACAGCACGAACAGCGGGCGTCGCATCTCGGCGGCGCGCTGCGCCAGCCCGGTCAGGGTGCCAGCGGCAAGGCTGTGGTCGCCGCCCAGGAAGATCGGCATGGCGTCCTGCCCGGCGCTCGCCTCGTACGCAACCTGGGTCAGCGCCGCGGTCCAGCCGGCCACTTCCGGCAGGAATTTCAGCGCGGCGTTGCCATGGGCCAGCGGCCGCTGCGGCAGCGGCGCCACGTTGCCCAGGTCGGTCACGCTGTGGCCCAGGTCCGACAGCGCCTTGGCGATGCCGGCGGTGCGGTAGGCGCTGGGTCCCATTTCGCAGCCAAGCCGGCCCGCCCCATCCTGCACCGGCACGCCGACCAGCCGGCACTGCTTCGTTTTGGTCTTGTGGTAGGACATTGTTTGGTCTCTTGCCTGTTCCTCTCACCAGCAAACCACAGGCTTCCGGCGGAACGGACAGGGCAATTTGACAATTGTCGCCAATCCGCCTACCAAACTGGACAGCCAAGCTTGCCAGAATGTCGGAGTGGCTCAACCATGACGCTCGACCAGCTCGACGAGAAGCTCATCACCCTGCTGCGCCATGACGGCCGCCGCAGCATTTCCGACCTCGCCATCGAACTCGGCGTCTCGCGGGCGACGGTGCGCTCGCGGATGGAGCGGCTGGAAAGCTCCGGCATCATCACCGGCTACACCGTGATCCTGCGCGCCGACACGGTGGAGGCGCCGGTGCGCGGCATCATGCTGATCGAGGTGGAGGGGCAGGCCACCGACCGGGTCGTCCGCACGCTCAGCGGCTTCCCCGAGATCATGGAGATCCACAGCACCAACGGGCGCTGGGACCTGATCGTCGAGCTGTCGGCCGGCAGCCTGCCGGAATTCGACGGGGTGCTGCGCCGCATTCGGCTCATCCCCGGCATCACCACCAGCGAAACCAACCTTCTGCTGAACACCCCGCGCAGCACCCGCGCCCGGCTGTAGGCCACCCGCAACTTGCCAATCCGCGCAGTCCAAGCTTCCATTCTGGCAGGTTTGGCCGAGTCTTCTGTCACTTTTTCCTCTTCCCGCTGCCGTCCGCTTCGCTGATGCTCCGCGTCACCAACGAAACCAGGACGCCGCATGGACCAGCATCGCATCGCCATCGATCCTATCGCCAGCGTCGACCGGGACGGTCCGGCACACCGCCACCCTCCCTCCAACCCCGCCGCCACGGTCGCCGTCCAGGCGGACGGCATCCACAAGCGGTTCGGATCGTTGGAGGTCTTGAAGGGCGTGTCGCTTACCGCCCGCGAAGGCGATGTCGTCACGCTGATCGGCTCCTCTGGGTCCGGCAAGAGCACGCTGTTGCGCTGCATCAACATGCTGGAAGTCCCCGATGAAGGGCGCGTCACCATCTGCGGCGAGACCATCGCCATGAAGACGGCGCGCGGGCGGACCCTGCCGGCCAATTCCCGTCAGGTCGACCGCATCCGCACCAGCCTCGGCATGGTGTTCCAGAGCTTCAACCTCTGGAGCCACATGACCATTCTGGAAAACGTGATCGAGGCACCGGTCCATGTGTTGGGTGTGCCGAAGGGCGAGGCGATCGACCTCGCACGCAGCCTGCTGGACAAGGTCGGCATCCTGGGCAAGGCCGATTGCTATCCGATCCAGCTGTCGGGCGGCCAGCAGCAGCGCGCCGCCATCGCCCGCGCCCTCGCCATGCAGCCCAAGGTGATGCTGTTCGACGAGCCGACCTCGGCGCTCGATCCCGAACTGGTCGGCGAGGTGCTGCGCGTCATCCGCCAGCTGGCGGATGAAGGCCGCACCATGATCCTGGTGACGCACGAGATGGACTTCGCCCGCGAGGTCTCGTCCAAGGTCGTCTTCCTCCACCAGGGCCGGATCGAGGAGGAAGGGGCGCCCGACAGGGTGCTGACCAGCCCCGAATCCGACCGCGGGCGCCAGTTCCTCTCCCGCCGCCTCTCCGCCGCCTGAGCGGCCTCGCATCTCCCTCCCAAGGGGGGTGCGCCACACAAGCGCAGGCTTGCCGGCTTTCGCGACGATGACGGCCGACGGACGCCTGTGCCAAAGTCCGCCGTTCCGCGGCCGGCACGGATCGCAAGAGCCGGACCCGAGCGGACAAACGAACACAGGATACCAACCAATGAAGAAGATCCTTTTGGCCCTGGTGCTGGGCGCCCTGGCCGCCGGCAGCGCCGTTCCGGCGATGGCGAAGGATGCAAAGAAGATCCGCATCGCGTCCGAAGGCGCCTTCGCGCCGTGGAACGGCATGGATTCGTCGGGCAAGCTGGTCGGCTTCGAGATCGACCTCGCCTGGGACCTGTGCAAGCGCATCGAAGCCGATTGCGAGCTGGTCGCCATGGATTGGGACGGCATGATCCCGTCGCTGCAGCAGGGCAAGATCGACGCCATCATGGCCGGCATGACCATCACCGACGAGCGCAAGAAGGTCATCGCCTTCGCCGGCCCCTACGGCACCGAGCAATCCACCTTCGCCACCCTGAAATCCTCCAAGCTGGCCGGGGCCGGCGTCGGCGCAGAGCGTGTCGACCTCGCCGACGAGGCGGCTGCCAAGCCGGCGGTCGCCAAGCTGACGGAGCTGCTGAAGGGCAAGACGGTCGGCGTCCAGACTTCCACCATCCAGGTCGATTTCCTGGAGAAGTATCTGCCGGACGTGACCGTGCGCAATTACGACAAGATCGACAACGCCGCCATCGATCTGACCGCCGGCCGCGTCGATGCGATCTTCGGCGACCGCTCGCCGGTCGAGGCGCTGATGCGCGCCGCGGGCACCGACACGATGACGCTGTTCGGACCGGCGATGACGCGCGGCGTGCTGGGCGAAGGCATGGGTGTCGGCCTGCGCAAGGCAGATGCCGAGCTTAAGGGCCGTCTCGACAAGGCCATCGCCGATGCCAACAAGGACGGCACCATCGCGACCCTGAGCCAGAAGCATTTCGGCTACGACGTTTCGGTGCGGTGACCGCAATGCTGGACCTCATCACCTCCGGGCTGCACGGCTGGGGGCCGCAGCTCCTGTCCGGGACGGCGATGACCATCGCGGTCGCGCTGTCGTCTTTCCTGCTGGGTCTCGCCTTCGGGGCCGCCGGCGCCGCCGCCAAGCTCAGCGACAGCCTGGTGTTGAGGGGTCTGGCGGAGCTTTACACCACCGCCGTGCGCGGCGTGCCCGAACTGCTGGTGATCTACCTGCTGTTCTTCGGCGGTTCGGGCATGATCATGGCGGTGGCCGGAATCTTCGGCTATGGTGGCCTCATCGAGCTGAACGCCTTTTCCATCGGCGTCGCCGCCGTCGGCCTGATCTCCGGCGCCTATTCGACCGAGGTCATCCGCGGCGCCGTCAAATCGGTGCCCTACGGCCAGATCGAGGCGGCGCGGGCTTGCGGCATGGGGCGCTGGCGCATCCTGCGACGGGTTCTGGTGCCGCAGACCCTGCGCTTCGCCCTGCCCGGCCTGGGCAATGTCTGGCAGCTGACGCTGAAGGACACCGCCCTCATCTCCGTCACCGCCCTGGCCGAGATCATGCGCGTCGCCCACACCGCCGCCGGCTCCACCCGGCAATCCTTCCTGTTCTACAGCGTCGCCGCGCTGCTGTACCTTGCGCTGACCACCGTCTCGACGACGGCGTTCCAGCAGGCCGAGCGCTATGCCAGCCGCGGCGTGCGGAGGGCCTGACGATGAACTGGACCTTGATGTGGGACAGCCTGCCGCGCCTTCTGGCGGCCCTGCCCCTGACCTTGCAGCTGGTGGCGATGGCGCTCGCCTTCGGGGCCGTTCTGGCATTCGCCACCGCGCTCCTGCGCCTGTCCGGCAACCGGGTGGCGGTGGCGCTGACCTCGGCCTACACCTTCATTTTCCGCGGCACGCCGCTGCTGGTGCAGATCTTCCTGATCTATTACGGCCTCAGCCAGATCGACCTCATCCGCGACAGTTTCCTCTGGCCCGTCCTCAGCCAGCCGATGTGGTGCGCCATCCTGGCGCTGGCGCTCAACACCGGGGCCTACACCAGTGAAATCTTGCGCGGCGCCATCGAGACGGTGCCGCAGGGGCAGGTGGAAGCGGCACGAGCCTGCGGCATGTCGCGGGTGCGGCTGTTCCGCCGCATCGTCCTGCCGGTGGCGATCCGCCAGATGTTGCCGGCCTATGGCAACGAGGTGATTTTGATGGTGAAGGCCAGCTCGCTCGCCAGCACCATCACCATGATGGAGATCACCGGCGTCGCGCGGCGGATGATCGCCCAGACCTTCGCGGTCTTCGAGATCTTCATCGTGGCCGGCATCCTCTACCTGCTGATCAACTTCGTCGCCACCCGCCTGATCAAGCACGCGGAATGGCGCATGACACCCTATCTGCGGGCACGGGCCTGACGCGTGCCATTCATGCTATCCTGCCGTCCGATCCCACTGCGCCAGCAACCGGACACCATGACCAGCGCCGTCGACGAGCAGGACCGCCTGATACCCACAGACCTTGGCCGCCTCTACGTGAAGGGCTGGACGCCCGCCGTGGCCGGCGGGCTGCCGCCGATCCTGCTGTTCCACGATTCGCTCGGCTGCGTCGATCTCTGGCGCAGCTTCCCGCCCCGCCTTGCCGCCGCGACCGCAAGGCGGGTGATCGCCTATGACCGTCTCGGCTTCGGCCGCTCCGATCCCCATCCCGGCACCCTGCCCCGCGATTTCGTCGCCGCGGAGGCGCGGGACACCGTTCCCCTCCTGCTCGACCGTTTCGGCATCGGCGATTTCGTCGTCTGCGGCCACAGCGTCGGCGGCGGCATGGCGGTGGAGACGGCGGCGCGCTTCCCCTCCCGCTGCCGCGCCCTGGTGACCATCGCAGCCCAGGCCTTCGTCGAGGAGCGCACGCTGGACGGCATCCGCGAGGCGAAGCAGGGCTTCCAGGACCCGGCCCAGCTGGCCCGGCTGACGAGATACCAGGGCGACAAGGCGCGCTGGACGGTCGATGCCTGGACCGAAAGCTGGCTGTCCCCCGCCTTCGCCGACTGGACCCTGGACGCCGCCCTGGCCAAGGTCCGCTGCCCGGTTCTGGCCCTGCATGGCGACCGCGACGAATACGGATCGGCCGAACATCCGGCCCGCATCGCCGCGGATCGCGGAACCGTCCGCCTGCTGCGCGACACCGGCCACGTCCCGCACCGCGAATGCGAAGAGGAGGTGGTCGAGGCGATCCGGTCCTTCCTCAGCGAACCCTGACGCCCGCTCCCAGCGCTGACTCCAGCAGCTCCGCAAGCTCCCCGACCCGGTAGGGTTTCGGCAGCACCCGTACCCCTTCGGTCCGGGCGATGTCCTCGCTGTAGCCGGTGGTCAGCACCACCGGCAGGCCGGGGCGCAGGCGCCGGGCGGTGTGGGCCAGATCGATGCCGTTCATCGCCCCCGGCATCACCACGTCGCTGAACAGGATGTCGATCAGCAGGGCCCGGTCGCTCAACAGCACCAGCGCCTCCTCGGCATTGCCGGCGCGCAGAACGGCATAGCCCATCTCGTCGAGTGCCGCCGCCACCATGCTGCCGACGATGGGGTCGTCCTCCACCAGCAGCAGGCGCCGGCCGGCCCCGCGCGCGGTGTCCAGCGACCGCTCCTTCGCGGGTGCCGCCACCGGCTTGACCGTCCGCGGCAGGAACAGCGAGACGGCAGTGCCCTGGCCGGGCGCGCTGTCGATCTCCACCCGGCCCGACGACTGGCGGGTGAAGCCATACACCTGCGCCAGCCCGAGCCCGGAGCCCTTGCCGACCTCCTTGGTGGTGAAGAAGGGTTCGAAGACACGGGCCTTCACCTCCGCCTCCATCCCGGTGCCGGTATCGCTGACCGTCACCTGCACCAGGTCGCCGCCGGCTCCGTCGGCTGGCCGGTTGCGGGCGGTGACACGCAGCCGCCCGCCTTCGGGCATGGCATCGCGCGCATTGACGGCGAGATTCAGGATTGCCAGCTCGAACTGGGTCGGATCGACCTCCACCGGCCAAAGCCCCGGCTCCACCTGCGTCTCCAGCGTGATGTCGGCGCGGATGGCGCGGGTCAGCAGGTCGGCCATGCCCAGCAGCCGGTCGCGGACATCCATCGGCTCCGGCCGCAGGGTCTGGCGACGGGCGAAGGCCATCAGCTGCTGCACCAGCTTGGCGCCGCGGTCGATGGCCTGCTGGCCGGTTTCCAGCAGCGGCTGGATCGATGGCTCCTTCGCCCGCCGCCCGACCAGCTGGAGGCAGCTGGACAGCGCCTGGAGCAGGTTGTTGAAGTCATGGGCGATGCCGCCGGTCAGCTGGCCCATCGCCTCCATCTTCTGGCTCTGGCGCAGGGCGGCCTCAACCCTCTCGCGCTCGGCGATTTCGGCGTTCAGCGCCCTGTTGGCGGCGGACAGGTCGCGCGCCCGTTCCGCCAGGTCATGGTTCGCCCGCGTCAGCGCCGCCTGGGCCGCACCCAGCACCAGCACGATCAACAGGGTCATCGCCAGCAGCAGTGCCATGCCGACATAGCGTTCGGCCCGACGGGCGAAGGGCTCCAGTTCCGTGCGCAGGGACACGCTGCCGATGCGGTGCCCGTCCTGCATCACCGGCACGTTGACCGTCAGGGTGTCGTCGTCGAAATGATGGCCCGGCGGTTCGGCCATCGGGGGCACCGGCTTCATTCCAGGCGCGGTGTAGGCGGCGAACAGGGTGCCGCCGGCGTCATAGATACCGGCGGCCTCGAACTCGGGGCTGGCCGACAAGGCCGTCAGATACTCACCGGCGGTCGGCCTGTCGTTGAAGCTCAGCGCCGCGGTGGTGGTGATGGCCAGGATGCGGGTCTGCACCTCGACGTCGCCGACCTTCTCTTCGCGATAGGCGGTTTCGCTGGCGACCGCCATGAGACCGCCGGCGATCAGCAGCACGGCCATGGCCAGCAGAGTCAGACGCGGCGTGTGCCGCCAGAATCCGGCCAGATCGGTCACGTTCCGCTCTCCTGCTTCCTCATGGCCGCACCGAAAGGCTCATCAGCTTGGAACTGATCGCCAGCCGGTTGCCCTGGGCCGCCGCCGCGTCGATGGCGAAACGGACCCGGTCCTCCTGCAGCACGAAGGTGATAACCGCCCCGGCGGCCGATCCGCCCGGCGCATCGGCATCGCTGACCGTCAGAACAGGCTCGCCGCGCAGCCGGTCCATCGCCAGTGTCCCATACAGCAGATGGCAGCCCGACCCTTTTTCGAACTGCGGCCGGCGCATCAGTTGGATCGGCCGTCCGCCGGCGCTCTGTCCGGCGACAGCCCGGTCCAGCAAGTCGCCGAACGGGTCCGGCCCTTCCACGCAGAGGCGGAACGGGCTGTCCGCCGTGGCGAAGGCGCCCGGCGGCCAGGCGACGAAGGCGATGAATTTGTAGAGGAAGGTCGCCTTCACCGCCGCCTCCAGCGGCTCTGCCGATGCGATCGACACCGGCGCGCCTGCAAGCACCATCACCAGGCTCAGCGCCAGCGGACTGCACCAGCGGAGGGTCCGTTCCTCCATGCTCAAAACCCCGCCCGCATGCGCGCATAGACGCTCCGCCCGATGGCGCGCGGCGTGGTGCTGGACGGGTCGTAGGCCTCCAGATGCCGGGCATGCAGCAGATTCTGGCCGAACAGCGACAGCTCCAGCGACGGGGTGACGTGCCAGCCCAGATGCAGGTCGGCCTCGGTATAGGCCGGGACGTTCGACACCGCGACCCGTCCGACCCGGCGCAGGGTGGCGTCGAACTCCACCTCCGGCGTCAGGTTCATCTGCGACCGCAATTGAAGCTGATAGGCCGGATCCTGGCCGGCGGCCTGGAAGTTGGACAGGTCGCTCGCCCCCGGCTTCAGCCGCAGGTTCTTGTGCAGCCAGTTGGCCCCGGCATGCAGGGTCCACCAGCTGGTCAGGCCATAGCTGCCCCAGCCTTCGATGCCGTAGGTGTTTCCCTCCATATCGTTGCGCAGCATGATCGGCAGGCCGCCGTCAGTCAGGCTGGTGGTGCGCAGGTCGTCATAGACGTTGTAGAAGGCGGACAGCGCCACCCGGCTGTTCGCCACGGGCCGGCCGCGATAGCCGACCTCATAGGCCACCAGCCGCTCCGACTGGAAATCGGGCGAGGGCGCCAGGATGCCCGCCCCCGACAGCTCGCGGTCGACGCGCGACGGCGTGCGCACCGACCGGCTGACCGCCGTCCACAGCATGTGGTCGTCCGACAGCCGCCAGGCGAGCCGCAGATTGGGCAGGATGTCGAAGCCGGAATAGCTGTTGTATTCCGCCTTCATCCCGACCGTCAGCTTCAGCTTCGGCGCCAGCGTGACCTCGTCCTGGGCGAACAGGCTTCCCAGCGAGATCGTCGCGTCATCCTCCGGAAAACCGAGGGACACCCGTGAGCGGAAGGCCGACTGCCACACACGGTACTGCGCCCCCCAGACCAGCTGGTGCCGGCTGCCTAGCGCCAGATTGTGCTGGGCCTGGACATCGACGGTCTCCAACCGGTCGGTCGCAACCGCATAATCGCGGGTCTGCTGGTCGTAATAGGCCTGCAGCTGCACCGACGACCCGTCGTCCAGCCTGTGCGTCCAGCGCCCGAGCAGGTTCCCGCCATGCAGCGAGGTGTCGAGCCACTCCGTATGGTTGTGGAACAGATCGCCTTGCAGGGTGTAGGAAGCAGCACCCCCAGCCGCGACCCCATCCAGCCGGAACCCGGCCTGCGAGCCGTCGAAGGCATCGGTGGTCAAGTCGCCCGGCACCGCCGCGAAGCTGCTGCGCCGGTCGAAGCCGGTCAGATAGCCGCGCAACGCCAGTCCGCCATCCGCGGCCTTGACGCCGTAGCGCAGGGTGCCGTTCCGCTCGCCGGAGCCGGCGCCGATCTCGGCGAAACCGCCCTGGCTGTCCGCGGCGGGCCGGGTGATGACGTTGACGACGCCGTTGACCGCGTTGGCGCCCCACAGCGTGCCGCCGGGACCGCTGACCACCTCGATCCGCTCGATCTCCGACAGCGGGACGTTGATCGCTTCCCAGAAGACGGTGGAGGCGACCGGCGAATAGACGCTGCGGCCGTCGACCATCACCTGAAGCTTGTTGGCGGCTTCCGGCGAGTTGAAACCGCGCGCGCTGACGCTGTAGCCGGCGGTGTTCAGCCGGGCGACCTCCAGATTAGGGGCCAGCCGCAGCGCTTCGGGCAGGCTGGTGGCGCCGGAGCGCCGGATGTCCTCCGCCGTGATGACATAGACCGCCGCCGCCGCGTCGCTCAACCGCTCCGGACGCTTGGAAATGGAGGTGACCTTGATCGTCCCCAGTTCCTCGAGCGACAGGGTCGACGAATCCTCGACCGTCTGGGCCGGTGCCGCATGCGGGGCCAGGGCCAGCGACGCCGTCAGGAGGGCGCCCAGCCTGCGGGCGGGACCGCCGGTTCCCCCGGTCCTTTCGCACCGGCTTTTACGACGGAGGGCTGGCCATGGCATCGACGCTTGGGTGCTCTGTTCAGTGTCTTCACGAACGAGCTTTATAGCAGTCTTGAGCGTGGCATCCCGCTAGGCGGAACGGCCGAATTCTACCTAGAGCTTTCGGGCGTCTGACCAGGGCGGTCGACCAGCTGGCCGCGCTCCTCCCGCAACAGGGCGAGTTTCGCCTCCAGCTTGCCGATCTTCCTGTCGAGCTTGCGCAGCCGCTTGCGCGGCACCTTTTCCTCGGCCGGTCCGGCTTCGATGCCCCGCCGGGAGTTGGCCGCGATCCTGGCATTGATCGCCGCCTTGGCCGCGTTGCCCAGCCGCTTCCACCCCTTCACCTCCGCCTTGGTGCGATGGCAGCCCAGGCAGTTGCCGTCGCCGCCGAAGCGGCAGAGGCCGATGCACGGGTTTCCGCTGTCCATTTTCGCTGTCCTGTCGTTCTGCTTTCCGCTCAAGAGGGCCTGCCACATGGTCGTCTCCGGTCGACGACAATGTGCGGTGTTATTTCCATCCGGCAATGGCGGCCGGTGGAAAGCTGGCATGCCGGGACTCCGGATGCGCTTCGTGCAAGTCGCCAGAATGTATGGATACCTCGGAAAGAAATCCATACAAAGATGCGACACACCGCCGCACAACGGCTTCAAGGGCCTAGTCCGCCCTACAATCGCCTTGCCGTATCCGTACAAGTGATCCATACAAACACCATCGCCGGATGGCCGCTTCTCCATACGCCTTAGAGCATGGACGGGCGCCCGGACGGCTTCTTCGTGCCAGGTGATCCATGCCCAGCGATGCGCCCATCATCACCCGCCGCCCCGACCATGCGGCGGACACTCCGGACCCGCCGTCTGCCTATGCCTCCCACCGCAAGATCCATCCCAAGGCGGTGCGCGGGCGATACCGGCGGCTGAAGACATGGCTGGGCGTGGTCCTGCTGGCGCTGTTCGCCATCCTGCCCTGGCTGCGCTGGGACCGCGGGCCGGGGTTGCCCGATCAGGCGGTGCTGTTCGATCTGGGCAGCCAGCGCTTCTACATCTTCGCCCTGCAGCTTTGGCCGCAGCATGTCTATTACATCACCGGCGTGATGATCATCGCATCCATCGGCCTGTTCCTGGCGACGGCGCTGGGCGGCCGGGTCTGGTGCGGCTTCACCTGCCCGCAGACGGTGTGGACCGACCTGTTCGTCTGGGTCGAACGGCGGGTGGAAGGCGACCGCGGCGACCGAATCCGGCTGGACAAGCACCCCTGGACCGCCGGCTGGCTGGCGAAGAAGACGGTCAAGCATGCGGGCTGGCTGGCGATCTCGCTGGTTACCGGCTTCCTCGGCATCGCCTACCTGACCGACGCGCCATCCCTGGCGGCCGATCTGCTGCGCTTCGACGCCTCGGCGCTCGCCGCCGGCTCCGTCCTGTTCATCGCCGCCTGCACCTATGCCATGGCCGGCTTCATGCGTGAACAGATGTGCTTCTACGTCTGCCCCTGGCCGCGCATCCAGGCCGCCATGCTGGACGAGGAAAGCCAGGTCGTCACCTATCAGGACTGGCGCGGCGAAGGCCGGGCGCCACTGCGCAAGAGCGAGGGCTGGGACACCCGCACCCACAAGGGGTTCGGCGACTGCATCGACTGCGGCCAATGCGTCCATGTCTGCCCGACCGGCATCGACATCCGCGACGGCATCCAGATGGAATGCATCGGCTGCGGCCTGTGCGTCGATGCCTGCAACGACGTGATGGCGCGCATCGGCCGGCCCGGCGACCTGATCCGATTCGACACCCTGACGGCACAGGCGGCGAAGGCGGCCGGCACCCCGCCGGCCCGCTACCGGCTGATCCGGCCGCGCACCATCGTCTACGGCCTGATGCTGGTCGTGGTCGGCGGGGTGATGGCGATTGCGCTGGCGATGAAGTCCAGCAACGATGTCTCCGTCCTGCGCGACCGGGCGCCGCTGTTCGTCACGCTCAGCGACGGCCGCATCCAGAACGCCTACACCATCAAGATCGCCAACATGTCGCTGACGGATCGCCACTACCGCCTCAGCCTGTCCGGCCTTCCGCAGGCGCGCCTCAGCCTGTCCGGCGACGGCAGCGAGACCGGCGAGCTGTCGCTGTCGGCCCGCGCCAACGCGGTGGAAACCTATCGCATCCAGGTCCGCGTGCCGCACTCCGCCCTGCCGGACTCCTCGACCCCGGTGACCGTCGTCCTGACGCCCGACAGCGGCGCCGGCCAGCCGGCCCGGCACGACAGCGTCTTCCTGGCACCATGATCCTCCCCCCGGAGGACTTCCCCTCTCCCGTCGGGGAGAGGGGCATTGGACGCTTGCAGCACCATGATCGGAGCGCGCATATGATGCCGACGGTGCCGCCGCAATCAGGCAAGGGAACGGCCAGGACATCCATGCAATCCGACACCCCGGAACACACCGGCCCGGCCGATCCGTCGGACACCGCCGTCTGGCAGCCCGACCTGACCAACCGCGCCAAGCCGGTCTATCTCGCCATCGCCGATGCCCTGGCCGACGACATCGCCGCCGGCCGGCTGGCGGCCGGGCAGCGGCTGCCGCCGCAGCGCCTGCTCGCCGACCGGCTGGGCGTGGATCTGACCACGGTCAGCCGCGCCTACAGCGAGGCCCGGCGCCGCGGCCTGCTCGACGCCCGCGTCGGCCAGGGCACCTTCGTCAGCGCGCAGGAGGTTGCGCCGGACCGCCCTCTTCCCGAAACCGCCCGGCCCCGGCGCGAGGCCGCCGCGCCGCCCGCGGTCATCGACATGACCATGAACCAGCCTCCGCTGCCCGACGCGCCGGAGCTGCTGGACCGGGTGCGCCGCAGCCTGTCGCAGGCGATGCTGCGGCTCGACCCGCAAACGCTGCTGCGCTACCCGGAAGCCGGCGCCGGCTTCCGCGCTGTGGAAGAGGATTGTGCCGCCGGAGCCCGCTGGCTCGCCAAGCGCCTGCCCGATCTGGACGCGTCCCCGCTCGGCGATCACGGCCGCATCGTCGTCTGCCCCGGTACACAGAGCGCCCTCCTGGCCCTGCTGTGCATGCTGACCAGCCCCGGCGATACCGTCTGTACGGAGGAGCTGACCTATCCCGGCTTCAAGGCCATCGCCCGGCAGCTCGGCCTGCGGGTGGTCGGGGTGGCGATGGACAAAGACGGCCTCGACCCCGACGCCCTGCGCGCCGCGGTTCAGGCTCATTCCCCAAAGGCGCTTTACTGCACCCCCACCCTGCACAACCCGACCACGGCGACCCTTCCGGCCGACCGCCGCGCCGCCATCGCGGCCATCGCCCGCCAGCACGGCTTCCCGATCGTCGAGGACGACATCTACGGCGTGCTGCCGCAGGACGCCCCGCCGCCCATCGCAGCATTGGCGCCCGACGTGACCTTCCATGTCGTCGGCCTCGCCAAGTGCGTGGCGCCCGGCCTGCGCATCACCTATGTCGCCGCCCCCGACGCCCGCCAGGCCATGCGGCTGGCCGCCGCCCAGCGCGCCACCATCCTCGGCACGCCGCCGGTCCCGGCCGCTGTCGCCACCCAATGGATCACCGACGGCACCGCCGATGCGCTGCTGACCGCCATCCGTGCCGAGGCGTCGGCCCGCCAGCGCATCGCCCGCGACCTGCTTCCTGCCGCCGCGCAGACCGCCCACCCGGAGGGGTTCCATCTGTGGCTGACCCTGCCACCGGCCTGGACCCGTGGGGAGTTCGCGTCCCATCTGCGCAGCCACGGCATCGCCGCCGCGGTCAGCGACACCTTCCTGACCGGCGGCGCGGTGCCGGAGGCGCTGCGAATCTGCCTCGGCGCGCCGGTGACCCGCGCCGACTGCCGCCGCATGCTGGAGGTGCTCGCCGACGCCCTCGACCAGAGCCCCGCCCTGGCCGGCATCGTGATCTGAACCTTCAGACCAGATCCCGCGCCATGCCCGACCGGACCAGCAGGTCGGTGTCGGGCGAGAAGCGCGCCTTCAGCGGCAGCATCGCCGCCCCCAGCACGCGGGCCATCGGACCGATGGAGCCCGCCATCACCGGTGCGGACTTCAGCCCCGACCGGTTGAAGCGCTCCACCGCCGCCGTCAGCCTCTGGGTGAAGCGGTCGCGCCAGGACGGCGGCAGGAAGCCGTCGACCACCACCTCCTGAAAATCGATGACGCTGAGCGCCGACACGACCGCGCGCGACAGCTCCGCGCACGCCGCTTCGGCCCAGGAATCGAAGATGGCGTCCGCCCGCTCGCCGCTGCCGTCGGCCAGCGCCGCCGACAGCGCCGCGGTCGGGTCGATGCCGGCGGCCTCCAGCTCGCGCTCCAGCAGGAAGATCGAGGCGGCGTGGATCAACTGCCCCGGCGGCGTGCCCGGCACGGCCGGGCGGGTCGGCATCGAGCCGATGGCCCCGGCATTGCCCTGCTCTCCGCGATAGAGCCGGCCGTCGATCACCACCCCGCCACCGATGAAGGTGCCGAGATAGATGTAGAGCGCGCTGCGGCTGGTGATGGCATGGCCGGCGATCATCTCGGCCGCGCAGGCCGCCGCGGCGTCGTTGTAGAGCGTCACCGGCAGCCCGGTTTCGCGCGCGAAGGCGCCGGCGATGTCGGCATCGCGCCAGCCGTCCAGCGCCCCCGGCGCCAGCCCAAGCTCCGCCGACCAGGCATGAATTTCGTCCGGCATGGCGACCCCCAGCCCGACCACCCGCGCGCGCGCCGCCGGCGACAGATGCGCCAGCAGCCCGGCCGCCTGGGCGATGGCGGTGGAGATCGTCGGCTCCGGCAGCGGCGCGTCGTAGCGCACCCGGCTCGCCCCCAGCTCCTCCCCCAGCAGGTTGATCAGGATGGCCTCGACGCTGCGCCGGCCGATCTTCACCCCCAGCGCATAGGCGCCGTCCGGATTTGGCGCGATCGGGGTGGACGGCTGCCCGACCTGCCCGCGCACCTTGTCCAGCTTGACCAGCAGCCCGTCCTCCAGCAGCCGGTTGACGATCACCGACGCCGCCTGACCGCTGAGACCGGTCTCGCGCGCGATTTCCGCCTTGGACAGCATGCCGGCCTGCAACAGCGCATGCATGACCAGCCGCTCGTTGTAGGCGCGCAGCCCGGTGGTATCGCCGCCCCGCATCCTTCCGCCGCCTCCCCGCCCTTGACCTCGACAACAGTCCGTATAGCAACCAATCATAACAAAATCAAAGTGATTTATTTAATCCGACTCGGACACGGTTATGGCTGTTGGATCGATCAACTTTGGAACTTCGCCACCGTAGCAAGCGACTCACCAAAGGAGCAAGGCCGGCGGCAAATCCGGCTTAATCCTTAACTCCGCACTGCCGTCGGCCCCACTGTCCGAGCCACCTCCCCGCCTGCCCCGCAGAAAGTCCGGGCCATACGCTGCCGAATATCAAAATCAATGTGATTTATCTATTGCAGCCCCGAACCGCCTGCGCCATAGTGTTGGTGTGCCCTACAAACCGAATGCCGCAATTGCATCCGGGTGTCGGGCGACCAGTCGCAAAGGGCCGGCGGGACGAAAGCCAGGGCGCGGCCGGACAGGATTTTGGGGAGGAAAACAGGAATGAAGCGTGCGCTTTCCTTGATCGGCGCGGCCGTCGCCGCGTTTCTCGGCAGCTCCGCCCAGGCGGAAACGCTGTCCATCGCCACGGTGAACAACGGCGACATGATCCGCATGCAGAAGCTGTCGGAGCATTTCACCAAGGCGCATCCCGACATCACGCTGAACTGGGTGACGCTGGAAGAGAATGTGCTGCGCCAGCGCGTCACCACCGACATCGCCGCCAAGGGCGGCCAGTACGACATCCTGACCATCGGCACCTACGAGGTTCCGATCTGGACCAAGCAGAAGTGGCTGATGCCGCTGACCAAGCTCGGCGCCAACTATGACGTCGAGGATCTGCTGCCCTCGATCCGCAGCGGCCTGACCACCGACGGCACGCTCTATGCCGCGCCCTTCTACGGCGAAAGCTCGATGGTCATGTACCGCAAGGACCTGTTCGAAAAGGCCGGCCTGACCATGCCGGAGGCGCCGACCTGGGCCTTCGTCTCCGACGCCGCGCGCAAGCTGACCGACAAGAAGGCCGAAATCTACGGCATCTGCCTGCGCGGCAAGGCCGGTTGGGGCGAGAACATGGCCTTCCTCAGCGCCATGGCGAACTCCTTCGGCGCCAGCTGGTTCGACATGAACTGGAAGCCGCAGTTCAACACCGACCCGTGGAAGCAGACGCTGACCACATATCTCGGGCTGATGAAGGACGCCGGTCCGCCGGGCGCCTCCTCCAACGGCTTCAACGAGAATCTGGCGCTGTTCCAGTCCGGCAAATGCGCGATGTGGATCGATGCCACCGTCGCCGCCTCCTTCGTCTCCAACCCGGCGCAGAGCAAGGTGGCGGACAAGGTCGGCTACGCCCTGGCCCCCGACACCGGTCTCGGCAAGCGCTCCAACTGGCTGTGGGCCTGGAACCTCGCGATCCCCGCCAGCAGCAAGAAGGGCGACGCCGCCCAGGCCTTCATCTCCTGGGCGACTTCCAAGGAGTATCTCGACCTCGTCGCCAAGGAAGAGGGCTGGGCCAACGTGCCGCCGGGCACCCGCACGTCGCTCTACGCCAATCCGGAATACCGCAAGACGGCCCCCTTCGCCGACTTGACGCTGAAGTCGATCCAGGCCGCCGATCCGCAGCACCCGACGGTCCAGCCGGTTCCCTACACCGGCGTGCAGTTCGTCGCCATTCCCGAGTTCCAGGGCATCGGCACGGCGGTCGGACAGACCTTCTCGGCGGCGCTCGCCGGCCAGACGACCGCCGACCAGGCGCTGCAGACCGCCCAGACCCTCGCCACCCGCGAGATGACCAAGGCCGGCTACATCAAGTAAGCGGTCACGCCTGACCTTCCGTTCTGTCAGATCACGGCAAAACCTCTTTCCACCGTCATCCCCGCCTTCGCCGGGATGACGGTGGCAGGAGGCCGTGCTCCACAACGCCGTTACCCAAGGGTCGAGCCATGGCCACCGCCCACTCGCGTGCCGCCGCGCGCCTGACGATGTCTCCGGCCGTCATCCTGCTGCTCGGCTGGATGCTGATCCCGCTCGTGATGACGCTCTACTTCTCCTTCCTGCGCTACAATCTGCTGATGCCGGGGACGGAGGAGTTCATCGGCACGCTGAACTACCAGTATTTCCTCACCGATCCGGCCTTCTTCGCCGCACTCGGCAACACGCTGGCTCTGGTCGGCGGGGTGCTGGTGCTGACCATCGCCGGCGGGATCGGGTTGGCCCTGCTGCTCGACCAGCCCTTTTGGGGGCGCGGCATCGTCCGCCTTCTGGTCATCGCGCCCTTCTTCGTCATGCCCACCGTCTCGGCGCTGGTGTGGAAGAACATGCTGATGAACCCGGTGAACGGCCTATTCGCCGCCATCGCCAAGGCGCTGGGCCTCCAGCCCTTCGATTTCCTGGCCGAGGCGCCGCTGTCCTCGATCATCATGATCGTGACATGGCAGTGGCTACCTTTCGCCACGCTGATCCTGCTGACCGCCCTCCAGTCGCTCGACCGTGAAAGACTGGAGGCGGCGGAGATGGACGGCGCCGGTGCGCTCGACCGCTTCATCCACATCATCCTGCCCCATCTGGCGCGTGCGATGACGGTTGTGACGCTGATCCAAACCATCTTCCTGCTGTCGGTCTTCGCCGAGATCCTGGTGACGACCAACGGCGGCCCCGGCACCGCCACCACCAACATCACCTACCTCGTCTATGCCCAGTCGCTGCTGCAGTTCGATGTCGGCGGCGGCTCCGCGGGCGGCATCGTCGCCGTCGTCCTCGCCAACATCGTCGCCGTCTTCCTGATGAGGATGATCGGCCGCAACCTGGACATCTGACCATGGCGCGCGCCGCAACCAACCGCCACAAGCTGGTCGTGACCCTGATCGCCTGGACCGTCGGGATCGTGATCTTCTTCCCCATCCTGTGGACCGTCCTGACCAGCTTCAAGACCGAGGCAGAGGCGGTGGCGACCCCGCCGACCTTCCTCGCCTTCCACTGGACGCTGGAGAACTACGCCGAGGTCCAGCAGCGCTCCGACTATTTCCTCCATTTCTGGAACTCGGTCGTCATCTCCGTCGGCTCGACACTGCTCGGCCTGCTGGTCGCCGTCCCCGCCGCTTGGTCGATGGCCTTCGTCCCCGGCAAGCGCACCCGCGACGTGCTGATGTGGATGCTGTCGACCAAGATGCTGCCGCCGGTCGGCGTGCTGATCCCGATCTATCTGCTGTTCCGCGATTTCGGGCTGCTCGACAGCCGCATCGGTCTGGTCATCGTGCTGACGCTGATCAACCTGCCGATCATCGTCTGGATGCTGTTCACCTACTTCCGTGAAATTCCGGGCGAGATCCTGGAAGCGTCGCGGATGGACGGCGCCGGCCTGCGCGACGAAATCCTGTTCGTGCTGCTGCCGATGGCGGTGCCCGGCATCGCCTCCACCCTGCTGCTGAACATCATCCTGGCATGGAACGAGGCCTTCTGGACTCTCAACCTGTCCGCCTCGCAGTCGGCGCCGCTGACCGCCTTCATTGCCAGCTACTCCAGCCCGGAAGGGTTGTTCTACGCGAAACTGTCGGCCGCCTCGACCATGGCGGTCGCGCCGATCCTGGTTCTCGGCTGGTTCAGCCAGAAGCAGCTTGTGCGCGGCCTGACCTTCGGCGCCGTGAAGTAGGGGGGAACCCGTTATGGGTCAGATCACGCTCGACCGCGTCACCAAAAGCTTCGGCGACATCGACGTCATCCCGCCGCTGGATCTCCTCCATCGGCAACGGCGAGTTCGTGGTGTTCGTCGGCCCGTCCGGCTGCGGCAAGTCCACGCTGCTGCGCCTGATCGCCGGGCTGGAGGATGTGTCGTCCGGCACCATCCGCATCGACGGCAAGGACGCCACCGCCCTGCCGCCCGCCCAGCGCGGGCTGGCGATGGTGTTCCAGTCCTACGCGCTCTATCCGCACATGACCGTGCGCAACAACATCGCCTTCCCGCTGAAAATGGCCCGGCTCGACAAGTCAGCCATCGACCGCAAGGTTGAGGCGGCGGCCAAGGTGCTGAACCTCACCAACTATCTCGACCGCCGCCCCGGCCAGCTCTCCGGCGGCCAGCGCCAGCGCGTCGCCATCGGCCGCGCCATCGTCCGCGAACCGACCGCCTTCCTGTTCGACGAGCCGCTGTCGAACCTGGATGCCGCGCTGCGCGTCAATATGCGGCTGGAAATCTCCGAGCTGCACGCCAGCCTCGGCACCACCATGATCTACGTGACCCACGATCAGGTGGAGGCCATGACCATGGCCGACAAGATCGTCGTGCTGAACGCCGGCCGGATCGAGCAGGTGGGATCTCCCATCGACCTCTACAGCCGTCCGCGCAACCGCTTCGTCGCCGGCTTCATCGGCTCTCCCCGCATGAACTTCATCGAGGGCGAGATCGCGCGCGGTGCCGGCGCCGACTGTATCGGCATCCGTCCCGAGCATCTGGCGCTGTCGACCGATTCCGGCCTGTGGTCCGGCACCGTCACCGTGTCCGAACATCTGGGATCCGACACCTTCGTCTATGTGCAGGTGGACGGCATCGGCACGATGCTGGCACGGGCCGGCGGCGAGTTCCCGGTGCATCACGGCGACCGCGTCTGGCTGACGCCTCAAACCGAAAAGCTCCACCGCTTCGACGCCCAGGGCAATGCGCTGTCTTCCGTCGCCGCCGGTGCGAAAGTGGCATGAAAGGCTTCACCACCATGAAACGTCTCGACGGCAAATCGGCCATCGTCACCGGCGCCGCCCGCGGCATCGGCCGCGCCTTCGCCGCCGCCTATGTCGCGGAGGGCGCCAACGTCGCCATCGCCGACATCAACCTCGCGGCGGCGGAGAAGGCGGCGGAGGAGATCGGCCCCGGCGCCTATGCCGTGGCGCTCGACGTGACCAGCCAATCCTCCATCGACGCCGCCATTGCGACGGTGGTGGAGCGGGCCGGCGGCATCGACATCCTGATCAACAACGCCGCGCTGTTCGACCTCGCCCCCATCGTCGAGATCACACGGGACAGCTATGACCGCCTGTTCTCGATCAACGTCGCTGGCACCCTGTTCACGCTGCAGGCGGTGGCGAAGCGGATGATCGCGCAGGGCCGCGGCGGCAAGATCATCAACATGGCATCCCAGGCCGGGCGGCGCGGCGAAGCACTGGTCGGCGTCTATTGCGCCACCAAGGCGGCGGTCATCAGCCTGACCCAGTCGGCCGGCCTCGATCTCATCAAGCACGGCATCAACGTCAACGCCATCGCTCCCGGCGTGGTCGACGGCGAGCATTGGGACGGCGTCGACGCCCTGTTCGCCAAGCATGAAGGCCTCCAGCCTGGCGAGAAGAAGCGCATGGTCGGCGAAGCCGTCCCCTTCGGCCGCATGGGCCGGGCGGAGGATCTGACCGGCATGGCGATCTTCCTGGCAAGCCGGGAGGCCGACTACATCGTCGCCCAGACCTACAACGTCGACGGCGGCAACTGGATGAGTTGAGAAAGCCTCCTTCTCCCGCCCCGAGATCCCCTCTCCCCCGGGGAGAGGGAGGATCCCCCGATCCCCCGCAGGACCCCGACCATGACCATCGCCCTTTCCGCCGCCATTCTCCCGGACATCGCCGCGCGGGCATCGGTGCCGGCTTATGACCGTTCCGCCCTGTCCGCCGGGATCCTGCATTTCGGCGTCGGCAACTTCCACCGCGCCCATCAGGCGGTCTATCTCGACAGCCTGTTCGCCCAGGGCCGCGACCATGACTGGGCAATCCTCGGCGCCGGCGTGATGCCGTCGGACCAACGCATGCGCGACGCCCTGGAACCCCAGGACTGGCTGACCACCGTCGTCGAGCAATCCGGCGCGCAGAGCCTCGCCCGCGTCACCGGCGCGATGATCGGCATGCTGCCGGTCGGCGACAGCGACGCCATCATCGCCAAGCTGGCCGATCCGGCGATCCGCATCGTCTCGCTGACGGTGACGGAGGGCGGCTACTACATCGACGCCGCCGGCAAGTTCGACTCCGGCCATCCGGCGATCCGCGCCGACATCGCCCTGCCCTCCCGGCCCACCACCGTCTTCGGGCTGATCGTCGCCGGTCTGGCCCGCCGCCGCGGCGACGGCACGGTGCCCTTCACCGTCATGTCCTGCGACAACATCCCCCACAACGGCGTCGTCACCCGCAACGCCGTGCTGGGCATCGCCAGGGAGATCGACGTCGATCTCGCCGCCTGGATCGAAAATTCCGTCGCCTTCCCCAACGGCATGGTCGACCGCATCACCCCGGCCACCGGCGAGCAGGAGCGCGAGACCCTCGACCGCGATTTCGGCATCGCCGACAACTGGCCGGTCTTCTGCGAAGACTTCACCCAGTGGGTGCTGGAGGACCGCTTCTCCGCCGGCCGTCCGGCGCTGGAGGCGGTGGGCGTGCAGTTCGTTCCCGACGTGACGCCCTTCGAGACGATGAAGATCCGCATCCTGAACGGCGGCCATGCGGTGATCGCCTATCCGGCCGGCCTGCTCGGCATCACCTACGCCCATGAGGCGATGGAAACCCCGCTGATCCGCAGCTTCCTGCAAAAGATCGAGCGGGAGGAGATCATCCCGACCGTGCCGCCGGTGCCCGGCACCGACCTGCACTCCTATTTCGGCATCATCGAGCGCCGTTTCGCCAATCCGAAGATTAAGGACACCATCCGCCGGCTCTGCCTGGACGGCTCCAACCGCCAGCCGAAATTCATCGTCCCGTCCATTGCCGACCGGCTGAAGGCCGGTGCCGGCATCGAGGGTCTGGCTCTGGAAACGGCGCTGTGGTGCCGCTACTGCTTCGGCACGACCGACGACGGCCAGCCGATCGAGCCGAACGATCCCAACTGGGACCGCCTGACCCAGGTCGCCGCCAAGGCGCGCACCGAGCCGACCGCTTGGCTCGACATGGAAGACGTCTATGGCGAGGTCGGCCGGTCGCAGCCCTTCCGCGACGCCTTCGCCGCCGCGCTGCGCGCCCTGTGGACAGATGGCACCCGCGCCGTGCTCACCCGCTATGCCGGCGGATCCAACTGAAGGACATGCCCGCCATGACCGCTTTGCCGCAGGGTGATGCCGCCACTGCCGAGGTGCTGTGCCTGGGAGAGGTGCTGATCGACTTCATGCCCACCGGCCCGGCAAAGCCGGGGGTGATCGGCGCCTTCGATCCGGCGCCGGGTGGGGCGCCGGCCAATGTCGCGGTCGGTCTGGCCCGGCTGGGGGTGCGCAGCGCCTTCATGGGCCGGACCGCGGCGGACGGCTTCGGTCGCTTCCTGGCGCGGGCGCTGACCGATGCCGGGGTCGACGTGTCCCACCTGCGCCGGGTGCCCGACGCCCGGACGCCCGTCGCCTTCGTCTCCCTCGACGAGGATGGGGAACGGGAGTTCCTGTTCTATGGCGAGCCGATGGCCGGCTTCTCTGCCGCCGACCTCGACCGCGATGCCGTCGCGGCGGCCCGCCTGCTGCATTCCGGCTCGATCGGCCTGATCGACCCGGCCGCCCGCGAGGCGAGCCTGCTGGCGGTGGAGACGGCGCACCGCCACGGCCGGCTGGTGTCCTTCGACGCCAACCTGCGCCTCGCCCTGTGGCCCGACCGCGACATGGCGGAACGCCTGATCCGCCAGGGCATCGCCACCGCCTCCATCGTCAAGCTGAGCGACGAGGAGCTGGAGTTCCTGACCGGCAGCGCCGACCCGGACACCGCCGGCCGCAGCCTGTGGCATGAGGGCCTGCGCCTGCTGGTGGTGACGCATGGCCGCAACGGCTGCACCTTCCTGACCGCCGATGCGTCCGGCCATGTGCCCGGGATGACCGTCACCGCCGTCGACACCACCGGCGCCGGCGACGCCTTCGTCGCCGCACTGCTGGCCGGCATCCTGGAAGAGGTGGGGACTGCCTTCGCCCCCGACCGGTTGCACGAAATCTGCCGGTTCGCCAACGCCGCCGGGGCGCTGACCACCACCGCTCCCGGCGCCATCCCCTCCCTGCCAGACCGCGCCGCGGTCAACCGGCTGTTGGATCGCTGAAAACGGACGAATTCTGAAGCTTCCGTTTTTGAAGCGTTCTGAAGTCCGCGCCCCGGCCTGGAGCAAAGCAAGCCCCGACCCGTCCACCGAGCCGGGGCAACTCCAGTCCGATCAGGCAACCGTCAGCAGGCGGTTCTTCTCCATCGTCAGCTGCTCCGTCTTTGCGGTGGCGATCACCGCCTTCTGGAGCTTCTCGAAGGCACGCACCTCCAGCTGGCGCACGCGCTCGCGCGAGACGTGGAAGGTCTGGCTCAATTCCTCCAGCGTCAGCGGCTCGTCGCGCAGGCGGCGGGCAATCAGGATCTTGCGCTCACGGTCGTCCAGCACGCCCAGCCCGAGCTTCAGGAACTGCTGACGCCGGCGGCGCTCCTCGGAATCGGCCAGGGTCGTCTCCTGGTCCGGACGGTCGTCGGCCAGCAGGTCCTGCCACTCGGCATCGCCATCCTCCGACAGGCCGACGTTCAGCGAGCGGTCGTTGCCCAGGCGGCGGTTCATCTCCACCACCTCGGTCTTCGACACGTTCAGTTCGGTGGCGATGCTCTCCACCGCTTCCGGCGACAGGTCGCCGCTCTCCAGCTCCTGCATCCGTGCCTTCAGGCGGCGCAGGCTGAAGAACAGCTTCTTCTGCCCGGCGGTGGTGCCGATCTTCACCAGCGACCAGTTGTGCAGGACATACTCCTGGATAGCGGCGCGCACCCACCACGAGGCATAGGTGGCGAAGCGGAATCCCTTGCCGGGATCGAACTTCTGCGCCGCCTGCATCACGCCGACATTGCCCTCCGCCACCAGATCGGCCAGCGGCAGGCCATAGCCGAGATAGCCGCGCGCCATCTTAACGACGAGCCGCAGATGGCTGCCGACCAGCATGTCGAGCGCCGTCGGATCCTGCCGGTCGTGCCAGCGGACCGCCAAGTCATGTTCTTGTTCAGGCGTCAGATACTGATACTTGCGGGCATCCTGCAGATAAAGTTGCATCGGCTCGGCGGAGCGGGGTTCGGCAGCGCGGGTTTGGGTGGTGGGTTGGGCAGTGGCTTTGGCAGTGGCTTGGGTCGTGCGGGTTTCAGCGTTTCGCTGCATGGTGTCTCTTTTTCTCCCATCCGACGGGAGCGGCGCCGCGGGCAAAGGCCCCGGCGTTGTTCGGGTCGGTCCTGTTGAAAGGTCGATTTTTGGTTCGTTGCGTTACCGGCATTCGACGCTGCCGGACGGCGTGCACCGTGCTCGGTGCTGGAACGGTCGGAGAGGGGGTCCTCTCCAGCCCCGCGGGCAGCGCCGCGACCGGGGAAGGAGGTCGCAGCAGCCGGCACACCACAGGGCCGGAGAGGAGCGGCCGGGCCACGCGATCAGCGCGACCGAACCGGGGGAAACTTAAGGATCATCGGGGCGAAAGCCATTCTGTCGGAGCCGGCGCCATCAGCGGCGCAACAGACTCTATATAGGAATTTTCACAACGCATAAAAGGGGCGCCCAGGCGAATTTTCCTGGCACCCCAACCGAAGCTCGGTTCCCGCGTCTGTCTTGGCGGAACGTTTTCGGAAATAGGACACGCCATGGCCGCTTTCAACCCCCCGCCGCAAAATCGATGATCTTTCGAATTTCGATGGACCTTCATAAGACGATCAACCGATCGTCAGTCAAATCACGAAAGACAAAATCAAGGATTAGATTTTATTAGAAAGTCTAAACACTGCACCCCAACGATCATGTCGTGTTATTTTTAGGTTGTCACTTGCAGTCATACCTCTTCTGCGCTTACCGTCGGCCTGTTTCCAGCATCCACCGACCCGAGGCTAGAGCCGACATGCTTGAAGACATCGTGATCGACACCCCTGTCGACCGGCCACACAACTCCGGCCAGGCGTCTGAACGGATTTCCGGCCATGCGCCGTCCCAGCCTCTGCGCGTCGCGGTGCTGTGGAAAACGCCGAATCTCGGCCTCTACTCGAACGCCCCCTTCGACGACCTGTACAACGGGATCGGACACAACAACGGCAACCTTGCCTTCGTGCATTCGATCTGCAGCCACATCACCAACCCGGTGAAGCATTTCAGCTGGGGCTCGTCGGCGGAGACGCTGCGGAACAACGCCGACATCATCGTCATCCCCTGCGCCAACCAGCTGGGCCGCCACACCGATTACGGCCAGATGGCGGAGAATCTGGAGAAATCCGGGCTTCCCGTCGTCGCCATCGGCCTTGGCGCCCAGGCGAACAGCTACGAGCACGACATCGAACTCAGCCCCGGCACGCTGCGCTGGGCGCAGGTGATCGCGGCCTCGAACCCATCCTCCGCGACCTCGCCCAACATCTACACCCGCGGCGCCTACACCACGGCGCAGTTGGACAAGCTGGGCATCGCCGGTTCGCTGCCCGGCGGCTGTCCGTCGCATTTCCTCAACCAGGCGCCGGGCCTGGGCCGGAAGATCCACGCGACCTGGTCGGCGCTCGACCTGCCGCGCTCGATCACCGTGGCCGGCGGCCATCAGGCCTGGGTGAAGACGCGGGAAATCGAACACCAGCTGATCGCCCTGATGATGGACCCCATCGCGCCCGGCCAGTACATCGTCCAGTCCATGGGCGAGATGATCCGTGCCTCGCGCGGTCTGTTCGACAGCATCGACCCGCATGCGCTGAAGGAAATCCACCGCCACATCGTGCCGCATTACTCCTTCGAGGAGTTCAAGGCCTGGTGCCGGAACTATATGCGCTCCTATTATGACGTGCCGGCCTGGATGGACACGCTGCGCCAGCAGGATCTGACCATCGGTTGCCGCTATCACGGCGTCGCCCTGGCGATCCAGGCGGAACGGATGGGCCTGACGGTCACCATCGATTCCCGCACGCGCGAGCTTTGCGAGAACACCGGCGTCCCCTATGCCGACGCCGCCGACCTGACGATGCCGCTGACCCGCAGCCGACTGAAATCGCTGATCAATTTCGACCCGGACGCCTACGACCGCCACCGTGCCGAGTCGGCGGCCCGTTACCTGGACTTCCTGCTTGCCAACCGGTTGCAACCGGCGCCCTTCCTGAAGTCCATCGCGAACGGCAAGTGAGGGCCGCCATGCTCCGCCGGACCGCAGCGCTGGCGATCACGCTGAGCATGGTCGCCGCACAAGCACACGCATTGACGATCAGGAAGGCGGGAGAACCGGAAACGGTCACCTCCTGGCAACGCGACGCCTGCGCCGAAAGCGACGCGCCGGACACCCCGGCGCGCGCCTTCCGGGATGCCGGCGGCACGGTGCATCTGATCGCCTCCCATTCCACCGCGCGGGCGCTGACCGGCCCGTCGCTGGATGCCGTGCGGCCCAACTGCGCGGTGATCTTCCAGGGCCACGGGCAGGACGATCCGCGCCTGCATGACGACCGCAGCTGGATCTCGTCCTTCTACACGCCGGACGGCAGCACGGTCTTCGCCCTGGTCAGCAACGAATTCCATGCGCAGAAGCGGCGGGCGCTCTGCCCGTCCGGCGAGTACATGCGCTGCTGGCGCAACAGCATAACCGCGGCGGTTTCCAGCGACGGCGGGGCCAGCTTCCGGCTGAGCGCCACCCCGCCCAACCACACCGTCGCGACGCTGCCCTACCCCTACAGCGGAGATGCCGGCCAGCGCACCGGCTATTTCGCACCCAGCAACATCGTCCGCAACGGCGACCACTGGTACGCCTTCCTGTGGGCCGAGCGGTTCGGCGCGCAACAGCGCGGGGCCTGCCTGATGCGCACCGACAACCTCGCCGATCCGCAGAGCTGGCGCGGGTGGGACGGCCACTCCTATTCCGTCCGCTTCGTGCGCGACGGCCAGAGCGCTGACGCACCGGAGAACCATGTCTGCGCCCCGGTCGCCCCCGGCGTGTTGCAGGGTACCGTGCGCAGCATCGTCCGCCACCGCGCCAGCGGCCTGTTCATTGCCACCGTGGCGATGACCCGTGATGGCCGCACCGGCGTCTGGACCACCACCTCCGCCGATCTGGTCGAGTGGTCGAAGCCGGAGCTTCTGTGGGCCACCCCCCTGCTGTTCCGCTACGGCTGCGGCGATGCGGCGGCCTTCGACTACCCGGCTCTGCTCGACCCGGACAGCCGGAGCCGCAATTTCGACGACGTCGGCAGGACCGCCTATGTCTACATGACGCGGCTGAACCTCGACAAATGCAGGATCACCTGGAACCGCGACCTCGTCCGCATGCGGGTGGAGATCGACGGAGGCTGATCGCCCGGCAGCGGCAAGGATGCCACGCCCAGAGAATGCCACGCCCAGAGCGGCCGGACCCTATAGCCTGACAAACAACCGTTGCGAAGCGCCGGCCTGCATCCGATGTCTCGGCATGCCCCCAGGAACGAGGAGCAGCGCCATGCCGGACAGCGATCCTTTCGACCTCCAGCGCTTCGTCAAGGCTCAGGACCCGGTCTATGCGACCGTGCTGGCGGAGCTGAGCGACGGCCGCAAGCGCACCCATTGGATGTGGTTTATCTTCCCGCAGCTGCGCGACCTCGGCCGCTCGCCCACCGCCCAATTCTACGGCATCGCCGGCCTGGACGAGGCGCGGGCCTATCTGGCTCACCCGGTACTCGGCAGCCGGCTGGCACAGGCAACCGAAACCGTGCTGGCCGTGCAGGGGCGGACGCTTCACGAGATCTTCGGCTCACCCGATGACCTGAAGTTCCGCTCCTCCATGACCCTGTTCGCCCAGGCGGCGGCAGAGGGGGAGATCTCTACCGCAAGGCACTCGACCGATTCTGCGACGGACGGCCGGACGATGCGACCGTGAAGCTGCTGGCCTGACGGCCGGCCGTCAGGCCAGCAGTTCGCCAAGAGCCAGCCCGCGCTCCCGCCCCAGGCTGTCCAGCATCGCCAGCGTGGCGCCGTCCAGCGGAATGCCGTCGGCCAGACGCTGGCGGCGGGTGCGGGTTTCCGGCTCGCCCGGCATCTGGATGGCTTCGGCCCCCGGCACCGTGGGCGTGTCGCGGACATAGGCCACCAGATCGTCGAGATCGGCGGCCCACTGCATGTTGCCGCCACGCGCCGGGTCGAAGACGATGGCGAACATGTTGTTCATCACCCGGCCGGAATCCTGGTGGGACGGCGTGCCCGGCATCGCCGAGGCCAGCGCCCCCGCCAGCACGTCGCACATCAGCGCCAGCCCGAAACCCTTGTGCCCGCCCAGCGGCAGCAAAGCGCCCGACGGGTCCTGGAACATCACGCCGGGATCGCGCGTGGGCTCGCCCTGCGGATCGAGCAGCAGGCCCGGCGCCATCTCCTGCCCCTTGCCCATCGCGACGCGGCATTTGCCGACGGCGACGGCGCTGGTGGCGAAATCCAGGATCAAGGCCGGTGTCGCTTGCGTGGCCGGAACCGCGATGCAGATCGGGTTGGTGCCCAGCCGCGGCCGGGTGCCGTCATGCGGCGCCACCGCCGGGCGGGTGACGACATTGACGAAGGCGAGCATGACCATCCCGGCATCGCTGCACTGCTCGCCATAGGAACCGACGCGGCCGATATGGTGGCTGTCGCGCAGCGACAGCACGGCCAACCCGTCCTGCCGCGCCTGCTCGATGGCAAGCTCCGTTGCCTCGCGCGCGATCACCTGCCCATAGCCGCTGTCGCCGCCGACCGCCAGGAAGGGGCCGGACCGGCCGATCACCGTCGCATGCCGGTTGGGGCGCAGCAGCCCGGCGGCAATCGCCGGCATGTACATCGCCAGCATGCCGACACCGTGGCTGTCATGCCCGCGCAGATTGGCCTCGACCAGATGGTCGGCGACGACCGCCGCCTCCTCTGCCTCGCTTCCTGCCGCTTGAAGCAGACGCCGCGCCGCCGCTGCCAGCCGCTCCGCCCGGACCGGCCGCAATCCGGTGCCATAGACGCCGGCAGTGAAGGATGCCGCCGCGGCGAAGGGATCCTTGTGTGATTCCGTCATTGTCTGTCATCCCGTTCGATGGCCCCTATTTGGTTGCCGGTTTCGCGGCGGGGCAAGGGCTGAATTGCGGCCAAAAATGCAAAGGGGCGGATTCCGGCAGCCTGGACCGCCGGAAATCCGCCCCGCATCAGCCGGTCAGGCTATACGGTCAGGCGGCGTTGACCTCCGCCACGAAGCGCCGGACTTCGTCCTTCAGCCGATCGGACTGCTCCGAGACGCTCTCCACGCTGGTGGAGACGAGGCGCATCCGCTCGCTGGTGGTGGTCATGGTGGACGACAGCGAGCCGACACTGCTGGTGACGCGACGGGAGTTGTCGGCGGCGGCGCGGGCGTTGGCGAAGATCTGGTGGGTCGCCGCCTCCTGCTGCTGCACGGCCGACGCCACTTCGCCGTTCAGCGCGCTGAGGTTGGTGATCAGGCTGGCGATGCTTTCGATGGCGCCGATGGCGTTCGCGGTCGCCGCCCGGATCGCGCCCACCTGCGACTGGATGTCCTCGGTGGCCTTGGCCGTCTGGGTGGCGAGGCTCTTGACCTCGCTCGCCACCACGGCGAAGCCCTTGCCGGCCTCGCCGGCACGCGCCGCCTCGATGGTGGCGTTGAGCGCCAGCAGGTTGGTCTGGCCGGCGATGGAGTTGATCAGCTCCACCACCGCGCCGATCTGCTCGGCGGCCGACGCGAGGCCGGTGACGATCCCGGTGGTATTGGAGGTCTCCGTCACCGCGCGGGATGCCGTCTGGGCGGCGCTTTCGACCTGACGGCTGATCGCGGCGATGGAGCCGCGCAGTTCCTCGCTGGCCTGGGCGGCGGACTCGACGCTGTCGGAGGCACCCTGCGCGGCACCGGCGGCAGCATGCGCCTGGTCAGTCGTGCTGGCGGCGTCGTTGGTCAGGGCGGCAGTGCGCTCGTGCAGGGCCACAGTGGTGGTGCTGAGCGTCGCCACGACCTCGTCCATCGCGCGGGCGAACTCGGCGGCACGGACGGACAGGCGCTCGCGCTGAAGGTCGCGGGCGGCACGTTCCAGGTCGGCGCGCTGGCTCTCGTCGCGGGCACCCTGCAGGGTGGTGGCGAGGCCGGCGACGGCGCGGGCCATGTCGCCGATCTCGTCGGGCCGGTCGGCGTGGGGCACGGCAACGGTCAGGTCGCCGCCGCCGATGCGGCCCAGCACGTCGCGGATCGCCAGCAGCGGGCGCGACATCCCGCGCGACACCCAGATGCCGATGCCGACGCTGATCGCCAGCAGCAGCAGCGAGACCCCAAGCTCGCGCCAGATGCGGGCGCGGAATTCCGCATCGACGTCGTCGGTGTAGACGCCGGTGCCGACCATCCACTGCCAGGGCTGGTAGCCGGCGGCATAGGCGATCTTCGGGGTCGGATCGGCGTCGTCGGTACGCTTGTGGCGGAAGGCGACGAAACCGCCGCCGGCCTTGGCGGCCTCGGTCATCTGGACGTTGAACGGGACGCCGTCGGGGTCCTTCAGGTTCAGCAGGTTCTTGCCCTCGACCTGCGGGCGCAGGCCATGAACCAGGCTGACGCCGGCATAGTCGTAGACGAAGAAATATTCGCCGTTGCCATAGCGCATGGCGCGCACGGCATCGCGGGCCCGCTCCTGCGCCTCCGCGCGCGGCAGCTTGCCGGACTTTTCCTGCTCGCCATACAGCGCGATGACGGACGCGGCCGCATCGACCATCTCCTTGACCTTGGCCTTGCGCTGCTCGATCAGGTTCGTGCGCGTTCCCGTCAGGTGGACGGTGGCCCCGGCGAGCGTGCTGAGCAGCGCCACGCCGAACACCAGCAGCATGAGCCGCGTACCAATCTTGAGCTTCATCGCCCTTCTCCTTACTCCTGATCCACGCGGCATCGCGCGGCATCCACGCATCGATTTTCGATTGGTTTTCCGACCGGTTCTCCGGTCAGGCCGGGCAGCAGGCCCCGGCTTTCGCCTCCAGCGGGGTTTCCAGTGGAGCTGCCAGCGGGTCGCACCGCCACCATCCCGGCCCGCCCGGCGGGGCGGACAGGCGGGTGAAGGCCACGACCTCGCAATTTCCCAGTTCGACACCCGGCCGGCCGGCGAGCCGGTGCAGCAGGATGCGGGCCACGCCCTTGCTGCCGACCAGCAACGGCCGGTGCTCCAGCAGTCCGGCGGGTCCGTTCGCCAAGTCGTCGACACCATCCAGGACACGGGCGGCGAAGGCGCCTTCGCTCTCTCCTCCCGGCGGCGTCTCTCCGGCGGCGAACCAGGGGCGGGTCAGCTCGATCGGCAGGCCGTTCCACGCCCCCAGGCTGCGCTCGCGCAGCCAGTCCCGGCTGAGAAGCGGAACGCCCAGCGTCTCGGCGAAGACGGCGCCGGTCACGGCGGTGCGGTCCAGCGGACCGGCGATCACCAGACCGCAGGCCCGGCCGGACCGGCGAAGCCGCTCCGCCGCGTGGCGGGCCTGTTCGATCCCACGCTCGGTCAAGGGAATGTCCCGGTCGCCGCCGCAGCGCACGCCCCGCAGGTTGTCGTCCGTCTCGCCGTGGCGCACGAAATGGAAGCCGTCACTCATCGCCGGCCCCCTCACCGGAACAGGATGCGGGCAGCACCCGCGGTCCAGCCGATGGTGCTTTCCGCCGGCAGGGCATGGGGGGCCGACAGCCAGCGGGCCAGGGCATCGATGTGCAGAGGATCGCTCAGCGTCGGGGTATGGCCGACATCCGGCACATGCAGGACGCTCACCCCCGGCTTGCCCATCATCCGGGCGATGGTCGCCTCCTGCAGGGCGTCGCTCATCATGCCGTGCACCAGCAGCACCGGGCAGTCGATGCCCTGCCAGTCGTCCCACTGGTCATGGTCCTGGATGGCGCCGTCGCGGTAGCATTGCAGCGCCCGGATGTCGTGGCGGTAGACCCGGCCGCCATTCTCCTCCGACCAGCGGGTCTGGTGGAAGCTGTTGTGCAGGAGAACGGTGTCGTCCACCGGCCCGTCATTCTTCTGGGCCGCTCCGGTGCGGTGGAACAGTTGGGCCGGATGGCGGAAGACATAGTGGCGGGCGACGGATTCGGCGCGCCGGCGCCGCCGTTCGGTCGGGATGAAGGGGCCGATGTCGTTCAGGATAAGGCGTTCCACCAGATCCGGAGCCTCTGCCGCCACCCGCATCGCCACGCTGCCGCCGAGCGAGGACCCCAGCAGGGTGACCGGTCCCAACTGCTTGTGGCGGATCAGGGCCAGCACCTGGGCGACGGTTCCGTCGAAACTGTAGTCCGACTGGTCGGCCAGCCAGCCGCTGCGGCCGCGCCCGGCCCAATCGAGGCACAGCACATGGTAGCGGTGCGACAGGGCGCGGGCGACATAGTCGAAGCGCCGGGCGGAATTGGCGATTCCCCCAGGCATATCAGCGCCGGATTCTGCGGGCTGCCCCATTCCGTGTAGGCGAGGCGGATGGTGTAGTCGGTGCGCAGCCGCTCCACCGTGCCGAGTTGCAGTGCCGCGCTGTGTGTATAGTCGAAATGGCGCAGGCGATGGCCGGCACCGATCAGCGGCTCGACCACCCGCATGATGGTTTCATAGTTCTTCCAGGTCATGTCCTCGACGGATCCGATCCCCAGCGCCTCCAGGGTGACGCGCAGGGTCTCCATCGCGCCGTCGTGGCGGCCATGGGCAGGAAGGGTTTCCCTGGCGAAGGACGGGCAAGGCATCGTCGGAACTGGCTCCACGAGCATCTGGTCAGGCATGGGCGTCGAAGCCTCCGTGATCGATGGGTGTGGGGGCAAGGGACACAAGGCTGTCGGGGTTTGCGGCATCGGGGGATGACGCAAGGGGCTGGAGGCGGGGGAATTCATCGGACAGCCTCTCCCGCTGCCGGCGAGGCGGACGGAGCCAGCAGGAAGACGACGCAGAAGGCGGTCCCGCACAGCATGCCGAGCGCACCGAGAGCGACCAGCGCAGCCTGCGCTCCAAAGCGGTCGGCAATCGCCGCCGCCAGCAACGGACCGATCACCGAACCGCCGCGTTCCAGCAGGCGGTAGACCGCGAAGACGCTGGAATCGCCCATGCGGGCGCAGTCCGCGCGGCAGACCTCCGGGACCAGAGCCAGCTGGGTGGCGTTGTTGAAGGCATGGGCGACGCCGAGCGCGGCGATGCCGATCAGGATTCCCGCGACGCCCTGTTCCTGCAGGATCGCCAGCGTGCCGGCCCCGCCGACCAGCCCGCCCAGCCCGGCGAACAGGGCATGGCGGCCGGTGCGGTCGGCGACCTTCGACACCCACGGGCCGAGCAGGACGATGATCAGCCCGTAGGTCATCATCAGACGGCCGATCCCGGCCGGGGTCTCACCGGCCGCATGCAGCGACACCGGGACGAGATAGAAGAGGTATCCGGTCAGCATCAGCTTCGTCGGCACCGACGAGAACAGCAGCAACGCCAGGAACCGGGGATTGGCAAGCAGTGCGGTCGCATCGCCCATGCGGAAGGGGTGTTGTCGCACCCGCTCCGTCCGGTCGGCCGGAAGAAGCGTCACCGCCGCCGCGGCCGCCAGCGCCAGCAGCGCCGAAACCGCGAAGGTGGCGCGATAGCCGAACTGGTCGGCGAGGATGCCGCCCAGCGGTGCGCCGCACAGGCCGGCGACGATCACCGCGGCGACGAACTGCGCCATGCCGCGCGCCCGCCGGTCCGCCGGGGTGTGGCGGGCGACGAAGCCCTGCGCGCCGATGAACATCACCGCATAGCCGAGCGCGCAGGCCCCACGCCAAAGCAACAGTTCCGCCATCGATCCGGCCATCGCCGTCCCGATGAATCCCGCCACCGCCGGCAGGGTGCCGAGCAGCAGCGTGCGGCGGCTGCCGAACCGGTCGGCCCAATGGCCGGCGAAGGGAGTGAAGACGGCGACCAGAGCCATGAACAGCCCGATCGGCAGCCCCATCATCATGGTCTCGGACAGGCCGGGAACCGGGGTGTAGAGTTCGCGGGCGTAGAGCGGCAGGAAGGACCGCGACAGTTCCTCCGCCAGCATGAACAGGAACAGGGCGGCACGCATGCGGCCCACCGCCGATGCCGGCTCCGCATCCCCGCAGCCCGGGCGGGCGGCGAGCAAAAGCAGCCCTTCAAACACCAGAAGAAGGCAGACGACCAGCATCACGGCAGCGTCATAGAAGAAGCCGCGCACCGCCTCGGCTGGCAGCAGACCCGCGAGCCCCGGCAAAGTCATGGCACAGAATGCAAGCATGGCCCCTGCCACCACCATCAGCCCCCGCAGGGGCGTGGCACCGGCCAACCCTGGGAAAGAAGGCAGCAGCCAGCCGGCTGACCACAGGACCGCCGGAATTGCAGCCGCCAGGATCGCCATATGGTTGCGTGCGGAATCGAGCGACATCCGTGTAGCAGAAAAGGTGAAATCTGCAGCGGCATTTCCATAAAATTTTGCATAAATCAGACAAGAAAACAGTATGATTCCAGTCATCGCCAGAACAGGCAGAACGATGTGCGGACGTGTGACTGATTTCGATTGCATTGTTAGCTCCAGACACACAACCGCTGCGCAGAAGTGTTTCGGAGGCTAATTCGTAACTCCAAAGAATTGGTAAATCGAATTTGCTTCGGAAATAAAAGTTCTAGATTCTGAATGTCATACCAGGGTATGATTTTTGTTGGCAATACTGATACTGAAAATATTCAGGAAAATACGATGGAACGTCTCTCAATACATATTTCTGATATGATTTTTATATGAATTTCAATGTTTTTTGGCGGCGCAGGACGCCATTGCCCAGCAATCCGCGACGCCAGAGAGTGGAATACACACGTTGGTTGCGGCGCAGCAAAAAGTAAGCTTTGCTATTTTGAATTGGAATCGCCTCCTGATTTTCACACAGATTGAGAGTGATATCGCGAAGACGCACCCAACTCCTTCGCTTTTTTTCGGGAAAAATCGAAAAAATTGCCGCCCAGGGAGAGGCGCTTCACCCCTTTCGCCCCGGCTCCGTAAGGACGGGACCGTTCCGCGGCGCTTCGCCACATCGCAAATGCAAGTGATTCGCATCATTGTCGGGTTTGCGGCCCTTGCCGCCCATGCGCACGTCCTTTCCGGCGTGCCGCCCACAGGTGTTCCACCATGATCCCGCCGCTACCCGGCCCCGCTCACGCCGCCCATCCTTCCACCGCCACCCGCCAGACTCCCGGTCCTGCACCCGGCACCAGCTCCGATCCCCCCGCCGGGGACGATTGCTGCCGTCTCGGCGCGTTGCGCAAGGGCCAGCGCGCGGTTGTGACCGGTCTGGACGACTCCGCCGTCGCAACCCCGCTGCCACCCGGCGAACTGGAACGCCGCATGATCGAGATGGGCCTGATCGAAGGTGCCCGCGTGGAAATCCTGCATGAGGGCTTCCCCGGCGCCGATCCGCTTGCCGTGCGCATCAACGACCACACCCTGGCCTTGCGCCGGGCGGAGGCGCACGCCGTCCTGGTGACGCTCGGCTGAGCCGTCACCTCCTCTTCCTGCGGAAAGGTTTCCGCGATGTCCGATACCGTTCTTTCCACCCCGGCCTTTATGGGCGCTCCGCCGCGCATCGCCCTGGTCGGCAATCCCAATTGCGGCAAGACCGCCCTGTTCAACGCGCTGACCGGCGCCCGCCAGAAGGTGGCGAACTATCCCGGCGTGACGGTCGAGCGCAAGATCGGCGAGTTCCTCAGCCCGGCCGGCACCCGCGTGCAACTCGTCGACCTGCCCGGAACCTACAGCCTGCGCGCCCGCTCCCCCGACGAGGAGGTGACGCGCGACGTCGTGCTGGGCCGCTTCCAGCACGAATCCCCGCCGGACGTGATGGTCTGCGTCGCCGATGCCACCAACCTGCGCCTGCATCTGCGGCTGGTGCTCGAGTTGAAGAAGCTCGGCCGGCCGATCATCCTCGCGCTCAATATGATGGACGTGGCGGAGGCGCGGGGCTGCCGCGTCGATGCGGCGGCCCTGTCGGCGGCGCTGGGCGTGCCGGTGGTGCCGACGGTGGCGATCAAGCGCACCGGCGTGGCCGGGCTGCTCGACCAGATCGACCGCAGCATGATCGCGATGACCGCCGCGCTGGCCCCCTCTCCCGGCAACGCCCCTGACATTATCCCCGGCACCTCCTCCTGCGGTTGGAGCGAGCCCTCCGCCCTCGACCTGCGCGCCTATCATCAGGAGGTCGAAGCCATCCTGGCCGCTGCATTGCGCGATGCCGGCCGGCCGTCGCTCGCCACCCGCCGCATCGACGCCGCCCTGCTGCATCCGGCCATCGGCCTGCCCTTCCTGTTCCTGGTGCTGTTCCTGATGTTCCAGGCGGTGTTCGCCTGGGCCGCCGTGCCGATGGACATGATCGACAAGGGGCTGGGCTGGGTTCAGGCCGGCGCCGGAGCGGCCCTGCCCGACGGGCTTTTGAAAAGCCTGCTGACCGACGGCATCATCGCCGGCGTGGGCAGCGTGGTGATCTTCCTGCCGCAGATCCTGGTGCTGTTCTTCTTCATCCTGATGCTGGAATCCACCGGCTACATGGCGCGGGCGGCCTTCCTGCTCGACCGGCTGATGGGCGGTGTCGGACTGCATGGCCGGGCCTTCATCCCGCTGCTGTCCAGCTTCGCCTGTGCCGTCCCCGGCATCATGGCGGCCCGCACCATCGAGAACCGCGCCGACCGGCTGGCCACCATCATGATCGCCCCACTGATGACCTGCTCGGCCCGGCTGCCGGTCTATACGCTGATCATCGCCGCCTTCGTCCCCGACCGGACGGTGGCCGGCGGCATGATCGGCTTGCAGGGGCTGGTGATGTTCACCCTCTACGCCGCCGGCATCCTCTCGGCGCTGGCGGCCGCCTTCGTGCTGAAGCGAACGATCTTCAAGGGTGCGCGCGAACCGCTGCTGATGGAACTGCCGTCCTACCGGCTGCCCAGCCCGCGCGACATCCTGCTGGGGCTGCTGGAGCGGGCGCGCATCTTCCTGGCCCGCGCCGGCACGGTGATCTTCGCCATCATGATCCTGCTGTGGTTCCTCGGTAGCTTCCCGGCGGCGCCCGACGGAGCGACCGGACCGGCCATCGACCACAGCTTCGCCGGGATGCTCGGCCATGCGCTGGCCCCGCTTCTCGCCCCCATCGGCTTCACCTGGCAGATCGCCATCGCGCTGGTGCCGGGCATGGCAGCGCGCGAGGTGGCGGTGGCGGCCCTCGGCACCGTCTATGCGCTGAGCGAGACGGGCGACGCACTCTCCGGCTCGCTGGCCGGCGTGCTGGCGGCGGACTGGAGCCTGCCGACGGCGCTGTCGCTGCTGGCATGGTTCGTGTTCGCCCCGCAATGCGTCTCCACCCTGTCGGTGGTGAAGCGGGAAACCAACAGCTGGTTCTGGATGCTGGTGATGATCGTCTACATGACGGCGCTCGCCTATGGCGCCGCCTTCGTCACCTTCCACCTGTCCAGCGTCCTGCTGGGAGGGTGAGCCATGATGGAAAGCCTGCCCGAAACCATCCTTGTCGGCCTGATCGTAGCCGCCGCCTTCGCCTGGGTGGCCTGGACCATCCTGCTGCCTACCCCCTTGCGCAACCGCCTGCGCCGGCTGGCCGGCCGGCGGGCTCCCGCGCAGGCGGGCGGCTGCTCCGGCGGCTGCTGCGGCTGCGAGGCGGCGGGACCGAAACGCGGCAAGCGCTGCTGACGGTCCCGCCGCACACCGTCACCAGCCGGTCGGGCAGGACCGGCAGTCGGTCATCAACGCGTCCTGGAAGATGGCGAAGCGCAGCTTGGCCCCGTCCATGTTCGCCCCGGACAGGTTGGACAGGGCCATCTTCGCCTCCTGAAGGTTGGCCCCCTCCAAGCTGGCGCCGGCGAGATTGATCTTGTCGGCGCGGATCGCCTCCAGATTGGCGGCGGTCAGGTCGCTGCCGGTGAAGTCGGCGCCGGTGGCTCGGGCGAATTCCAGGTTGGCGCCCCTCAGCCGCGCACCGGACAGGCGCGCGCCCTGGAGAAAGGCGGTGCGCAGGTCGGCCCCGTCCAGAATGGCGCCGGTCAGGTCGGCGCCGCGCAGATCCGCCTTGCGCAGGTCGGCCCGCATCAGGTTGGCCCCATGCAGATCGGCCCCGGCCAGCGACAGTCCACGCAAATTGCGATGCCGCAGATCCAGGTTGGGGCAGACGATGCGGGGGCCAAGCGTGCATCCGTTGACGACGCTCGCCCGCTCCTCCTCGCCGCCGCCGACCGGCAGCGCGGCCTCCTCGACGGCCGCCGGGATCGCCGCCGTCTCCATCTCCGCCGCCAGCACGGCGGGAACAGGCGCCGCAAGACAGGCGGCCAGGGCGTTCAAAGCCAGGATCCGACAGAATTTTCTCGGCAGCGCGGCCTTGCTGTGCGACGTCATGATGATGCCTCCGATGAAAAGGACCGGGGCGGCGACCGCCCCGGCGCTCCAGGCTCCGGTTTCGCGGAGCCGGTCACTTGCTGCTGGAGACCTTCACGTCGGCCAGCTTGAACACCCAAAAGGAACCGCCCTGGGTCACGCGGGTGGTCAGGTCGGCAAGGTCACCGCCCCACAGCGGCACCGCGCCGCCATAGCCGGTGGTGATGCCGACATACTGCACCCCGTCCTGCTCCCAGGTGATCGGGGATGAGACGATCCCCGACCCGGTCTGGAAGTGCCACAGCTCCTGTCCGGACTTGGCGTCGAAGGCCTTGACGAAGCCGTCGCCGGTGCCGGTGAAGACCAGATTGCCGGCGGTCGCCAGCGTGCCGGCCCACAGCGGCAGTTCCTCCTTATGCTCCCAGACGATCTTGCCGGTCTTCGGATCCAGCGCCCGCAGGCTGCCGACATGATCGTCGAACATCTTGTGGATGCGGAACCCCATGCCGAGATAGGCCGAGCCGGGGTTGTAGCCGACATGCTCGGTCCAGTAATCCTCCTTCCAATGGTTGGCGGCGATGTAGAACAGCTTGGTGTCCTCGCTGTAGGACATCGGGTTCCAGTTCTTGCCGCCCAGGAAGGGCGGCGACACCTCGACCGGCTTGCCGCGCTTCTCGCCTTCGGCCGGCAGCGGCGGGCGCTGGCCCTCATTCTCGATCGGACGGCCGGTCTTCAGGTCGATGCCCTTGGCCCAGGTGATGCCGTCGACGAAGGGATAGGCCGCCAGCACGCTGTTGGGCTTGTTCGCCTCGCCGCCGGCCGTCGCCAGCTTGGTGCGGTCGGTGACGTAGAAGAAGCCGTTGCGGTCAGCATGCGCCGTCGCCTTCACCGTCTTGCCCGAGGCGTCGGTGTAGTCGAACAGCACCAGCTCGTTGTTGCCGGAGAAGTCCCAGGTGTCGTTCGGCGTGTGCTGGTAGAAGCCCTTCAGCTCGCCGGTGGTCGGGTCGACATAGGCCTGGCCGGAGGTGTAGAGGCTGTCTCCCGGCCAGCGCGCCCAGCCGTTCCAGGGCGCCGGGTTGCCGGTGCCGATGACGATGGTGTTGGTCTCCACGTCGAAGGTGGCGCTCTGCCAGGGCGCGCCGCCGCCGTGGTTCCACGCCTCCACCAGATTGCCGTCCTTGTCGCGCGGCCAGGAGGGGGCCTTGTCGCTGCCGGTCGGCGTGCTGTCCTTGCCGTTCAACCGGCCCATATGGCCCTCGACCAGCGGGCGCATCCAGATCTCGTCGCCGGTGTCGGGATCGCGGGCGAACAGCCGTCCGACCACGCCGAATTCGTCGCCCGAAGACCCGTGGATCAGCAGAACCTTGCCGGTCTTCTGGTCCTTCACGATGGTCGGCGCACCGGTCATGGTGTAGCCGACCTTGTGATCGGCGAACTTCTTCTTCCAGACGACCTTCCCGGTGTCCTTGTTCAGCGCGACGACGGAGGCGTCGAGCGTGCCGAAGAAAACCTTGTCGCCATAGATCGCGGCGCCGCGGTTGACCACGTCGCAGCAGGGGCGGATGTCGTCGGGAAGCCGGTGGGAATAGCTCCACAGCCGCTTGCCGGTCTTGGCGTCCAGCGCGAACATCCGCGAGTAGGAGCCGGTGACGTAGATCACCCCGTCATGGACCAGCGCCTGGGTTTCCTGCCCGCGCTGCTTCTCGTCGCCGAAGGAGAAGGACCAAGCGGGGACCAGACGTGACACGCTTTCGGTGTTGATCTGCTTCAGGGTGCTGAAACGCTTGCCTTCCACCCCCATCCCGTACATCAGCACGTCGCCGGGATTCTTCGCATCGTTGGCGATGGCATCCCAGGTGACGTCGGACGCCAGTGCCGGACCGGCAGGCGCCGCGGCCAGGAACAGCGCGGCAGCCACCGCCGCCATCCCGGCCATGCAGGTCCCGCGGAAGCGGCGTCGCGGCTTGCCGCCGGTGACGGCCGCAATCGTGCTGTAGGACGAAAGTGTCATGCGTTTCCCCCGATGATTGGCCGCGAAGCGGCGGTTGCGAACACGGCCTGCGCAGCCGTGCCGGCGATGGCGTCACGCCGGCCCGATCCCGTTCCTGCAAGCGGCGGGAGGCGATGCCGCCCCAGTAACGGGATGAGCCGAGCGTGACGATGTCGCGCCAGAAAGCCGTTGCCTTCTGAATGGCAGGACCCTTTTCAGGCCGGCCTGTGCATCCCGCCCGGCGCACAGCACCATGTCTTGCCGGCTCCAATAGTCTCCCGGACGGAGCCATGGTTCCATTCGACAATCCGGGGAAGAACTTCTTGACACAGCTCCATGATGACATCCCGGATCGACCGGGATTTTTTCCCGTTCGATGCGGTACACGGCCAGGATCGGCATCCGCACTGCGGCTCGATTGTGCGAAGGGTGGATGGCACCCGAACAGATGGATGGGTTAGCATTCCGTCGATGGTCGTATTTCGGAGTGGGCGCTGGTGTCGCTGAGGATGCGCATCCTGGCCCTGATCGGGCTTTTCCTTCTGCTGATGGCCACCGCCGGCGGTGCGGTGATGGTCGCCAATGCCCGCGATGCCGTTCGCGCAGAAATGGCCTCCGCCCTCGAACTGGGCGGCGCGTTGAGTCTCGCGGTGGCAGAGCACGGTGACATCCCCGGCGGCATCGCCATGCTGAACGGGCTGGGGCTGCGCCACCTGCGTTTCATCGGGGCCGACGGCCTGCCGAGTTCGGAACCGGCGGACCGGCGCGTGCCGGACTGGTTCGCAGCACTGATCGGCGTCGATCTGCAAGAGCGGCAGCTAGCAGCCGGCAAGCTGCGCATCGTTGCCGAGCCCTGGGACGAGATCGCCGAGGTCTGGGAGGACATGACCGATCTCGCCGCCGCAACGCTAGTGGTCGGGCTGCTGCTGATGGGGGCCGCCTATCTGGCGGTCGGGCGCGCCCTGGTTCCGCTGGCACGGCTGGAGGCCGGGGTGGAAAGGCTGCGTGCCGGCCATTACGCATTTTCCTTCGATGGCCGCGGGGTTCCCGAACTCGACCGGCTGGGAACCGGAATCGCCGCGCTGGCCCACGGGCTGGCAGCGGCGGAGGCGGAGAACCGGCGGGCCGGCCAGCGCATCGTCGCGGCGCAGGATGCCGAACGGCGGGAGGTCGCCCGCGAAATCCACGACGAACTCGGTGCCGCCCTCTTCGCGATCAAGGTGGATGCCGGTCGCATCCTGCGCCTGCGGGAGGGCCGAAGCGATGGGGATGCCACCGGCGAAGCGGCCGAGCGCGCCGGCAAGATCCTGGACACCGCGGCGGAGGTCCATCGGTTGAGCCGCCGCCTCCTGGCCCGCCTGCGCCCCGCCCTGCTGGACCAGCTGCCGCTGAGCGAGGCGCTGGCCGAGCTGGCCGGAGACTGGAGGAGGCGTCAGCCCGACGTCGCCCTGACCCTTGCCATCGAGCCGGCCCCGGCGGTGGCGGAGCTGGATGGCTGCGACGACGTGTTGCGGCTGACGGTTTATCGGCTGGTTCAGGAATCGTTGCTCAACGCCTTTCGCCATGCCAAACCGTCGGCAATCACCGTCACTCTGCGGGTCGATCCCGAGGCAGTCGAGATAGTCGTCGCCGATGACGGACCCGGCCTGCCGGACGGCGACGAACCGGCAAGGAACGGCTTCGGAATTTCCGGTATGGCGGAACGGGTGCACACTCTGGGCGGCAGCCTGTCGATCGGAACCGCGACCGGCGGCGGCACCCGTGTGTCGGCGCGCCTGCCCCGGCCCGCCCAGTCGCCATACTCGCCGGCAGCATTGGAGCGCATGGCGTGACCCACACCATTCTCCTGGTCGACGACCACCCCATCGTCCGGGCCGGCTGCCAGCGCCTGCTGGCCGAAGCGGCGCTCGGCCGCGTTGTGGAGGCGGAGGATGTCGGCAGCGCGCTGAATCTGTGGCGGGCGGAGCGGCCGGACGTCGTCGTGCTCGACCTCAATATTCCGGGAGACGGAGGCGGCATGGCCGTGCTGCGGACCATCCGCCAGGAAAACCCGGCGGTCCCGGTCCTGATTTTCAGCATGCATGAGGATCCGGCCATCGCCGCCCGCGCGCTGAAGGCCGGCGCCCGCGGCTATGTCACCAAGAACGACGCCCCGGACAGCCTGGCCTTCGCCATCGGTACGGTGCTGGCCGGCCGCATTCATCTGGACAGCGGGCTTGCCCGCGATCTGGCATTGATGAGCCTGTCGCCGCCGTCCGACCCGCTGGCCGTCCTGACCCAGCGGGAGCGGGAGATACTGGCCCTGGTCGGACGAGGGATGACAGCCTCGGCCATCGCGGATCGGCTGGGGATCAGCCAGAAGACGGTGGCCAACAGCTGTACCCAGATCAAGGACAAGCTGGGCGCCGACAGTGCCCGCGCCCTGATCCGCATCGCCATCGACAACGGTCTCGCCGACTGAACGGCCTCAGCCGCCCTGGGCCAGCGCGCGGCGGAAGGCGTCCAGCGTCTCGGCGCTGACATGGTGTTCGATGCCTTCGGCATCGATGCGCGCCGTGTCGGCGCTGACGCCGAGGGAGCGGAGGAAGGCCACCACCGTCCGGTGCCGCTCCCGGCTTTCCTCGGCGATCCGCCGGCCGGCATCGGTCAGGAACACCGCCCGGTAAGGCTTGCGATAGACCAGCCCGTCGGCCGCAAGCCGGTCCAGCATGCGGGCGACGGTGGGCTGCGCCACCCCCAGCCTTGCGGCGATGTCGACCTGTCGGGCCTCCTGCCCGCTTTCGATCAGGTCGGCGATCAGTTCCACGTAATCCTCGGCCAGGGCGGTCCGCTGGGCCTCCCGCGTCTTGCGGAAGCCCTCGGCATGGAGTTCGGCATCGGGAAGGTCCGCATCGCTGTCAGTCACGCCCCACCCGCCCGGAAAAATGTTCGGATGCTGAAAGTATAGCACCTTGCATACTCGTTGTCCCGGTACATACTTGATTGATACCAGTTCGCATTTTGGCCGGGAGTCACGCCGATGTCGGAAGCCGAAGCCGCCGTGCCGCCCCACCGGGCCTGGAGATATTCCAGTCCGGACGGGGAGCTCCGGCCGAGCCTGCCGGAGGTCCATGCCTCCGTCGCGGTACCGCAGGGTGGCCTGTGGCTGCGTCGGCTGATGGCCTTCGCCGGGCCGGGCTACATGGTGTCAGTCGGCTACATGGACCCCGGCAACTGGGCGACCGACCTCGCCGGCGGGTCGCAGTTCGGCTATACGCTGCTGTCGGTCATCATGCTGTCGAACCTGATGGCGATCCTGCTGCAATCGCTGTCGGCGCGGCTGGGCATCGTCACCGGACGCGATCTGGCGCAAGCCTGCCGCGACCATTACCCGCGCCCGGTCAACCTGATGCTTTGGGTGGCGTGCGAAGCGGCGATCATCGCCTGCGACCTTGCCGAGGTCATCGGCACCGCCATCGCGCTGAACCTGCTGTTCGGCATCCCGCTGATCGGCGGCGCGCTGATCACGGCACTCGACGCCTTCCTGGTGCTTCTGCTGATGCAGCGGGGTTTCCGCTATCTGGAAGCCTTCGTGGTGGCCCTGCTGACGGTCATCGCCGGCTGCTTCCTGGTGCAGATCATCGCGGCGGCCCCGCCGTTGGCCGCCGTGCTGCACGGCTTTGTGCCGACGACCCAGGTGGTGACCAACCCCGGTATGCTCTATGTCGCCATCGGCATCCTGGGGGCGACGGTGATGCCGCACAACCTCTACCTCCACTCCTCCATCGTGCAGACGCGGGCCTATCCTCGCACCGACGAGGGGCGGCGCGACGCCATCACCTGGGCCACCGTCGACAGCACCATCGCGCTGATGCTGGCCCTGTTCGTCAACGCGGCGATCCTGATCCTGGCGGCCAGCGTCTTCCACGGCAGCGGCCATACCGAGGTGGCGGAGATCGGCGAGGCATTCGAGCTGCTGTCGCCCCTGCTGGGCCTGGGCATCGCCTCGACCCTGTTTGCGGTGGCGCTGCTGGCCTCGGGCCTCAATTCCACCGTCACGGCGACGCTGGCCGGGCAGATCGTGATGGAAGGGTTCCTGCGGCTGCGGCTGCCGCACTGGATGCGCCGGCTGCTGACCCGCGGCCTCGCCATCATCCCGGTGGTGGTGGTGACGGCGCTCTACGACGAAAGCGGCACGGCCCAGCTGCTGGTGTTCAGCCAGGTCGTGCTGTCGATGCAGCTTCCCTTCGCGGTGATCCCGCTGGTCCGCTTCGTCACCGACCGCGGCAAGATGGGCCGCTTCGTCGTGCCCGGCTGGGTCGCCGGGCTGTCCTGGGTCGTCGCCGGCCTGATCGTCGTGCTGAATCTCAAATTGTTGTACGACACCGTTCTGGGCTGAGCGCTGTTGTGTATCGGGCGGGACGCGTTATCTGAAGGTCCGTCCCAAACGAGTGCGCATCGCCGCGGAGGATCGGACATGACCATCGGCCGTCTGCGACTGATGTCGGTTTGGCGCGGCGGGCTTCTCGCCGCAGCCACCCTGCTGTCCGCCTCCTGCGCCAACCCGCAGGCCGAGTTGGCTCTGCGTGCGCCCGAGGCGATGGTCGGGATGAGCAAGGGCAGCCTGCTGTCCTGCGCTGGCGTGCCGGAACGCTCCGCCGTCAACGGCGACGCGGAGTATCTGGCCTACACCCGCCGGCAGACCCTGGTCGACCGCGACGTGGATTGGGAGCCCAGCCCCTGGCTCGGCCCGCGCGGACCGCTGCTGTGGCAGCCCGACGTGACGACCTGGTCCCGGACCTACAGTTGCGAAGCGACCTTCGAACTGCATGGTGGGCGGGTCACCGCGGTGCGCTACAACGACAGGCGCGATCCCACGCTGTGCTACCAGATCGTCGGAAATTGCATGCGCTAGGCGCCGGCCGGTCGGGCTATCTGGCAGCCTCTCGGCACCCCGTCAACGACCGGGGGCCGCCGAGCCAAAGATAAAGGAGTCGACATGCAAGGCAAAACAACGTCCTGGCTGCGCCGGGCTGGACTGGCCGGCGGCATTGCCCTGGCCCTCCTCACCACCCAGATCGCCGCCCACATCGCCGAAGCCGCTGCCGAGACCGTGAAGCTCGGCGTCATGGGCGGTGCGGAGGAGGAGATCGCCGAGGTGGCGAAAACGGTGGCAGCCGGCAAGGGTCTGACCGTCGAACTGATCACCTTTTCCGACTACAACATCCCCAACGCGGCGCTGGATGCCGGCGACCTCGACGCCAACGCCTTCCAGCACAAGCCCTATCTGGAGGCCCAGATCGCCGCGCGCGGCTATAAAATCGTGCCCATCGGCTTCACCATCGTCGAGCCGATGGGGCTCTATTCCCGCAAGATCAAATCCGTCAGCGATCTGAAACCCGGCTCCAGCATCGGCATTCCGAACGACCCCAGCAACGGCGGCCGTGCGCTGAACCTGCTGGCGGCCAACGGACTGATCACGCTGGCGCCCGGCAAGGGCCTGTCGCCGAGCATCCTCGACATCGCCGAGAATCCGAAGAAGCTCAAGCTGGTGGAACTGGAGGCGGCACAGCTGCCGCGCGCCTTGGAAGACTTCGACGCGGCGATCATCAACACCGACTATGCGGTGAATTCCGGCCTGACGCCGTCGAAGGACGCGCTGATCCAGGAGCCGCGCGAAGGCAACCCCTACGGCAACTTCATCGCCGCGCGGGAAAAGGACAAGGACCGTCCCGCCCTGAAGACGCTGGTCGAGTCCTTCCAGTCCAAGGAGGTCCGCGACTTCCTGGAGACCCGGTTCAAGGGTGCGATCCTGCCAGCCTGGTAACTGATGCCCTGCCGCCTCCCCCTTCGCGGGTGGGAGGCGGCAGAATCCCCGATCAGACGGTCGGGCGGTCAGGCCGCCGGCAGCGGCGAGGCCTGACGGGCGAGCAGCTTCCAGGCTCCGTCGACCTTCTTCCAGACCTGCAGCACCTTGATGTGGGCGGTGTTGGTCTTGCCGTCCGGCAGGTTGTTGACCGAATCGAAGGTGTGGCGGGCGACCGCGATATCGCCGACCACCTGGATCGCATGGTCGCTGAGATCCAGCGCCTTGAAGGCGTTTTTGCCGTCGAGGCTGCCGACGAAGGCGGCCTTGTCCTCCAGCCGGCTGTTAGAGTGGCCGTAGGTCAGCTGGTCCATCGTCATCGCCCGCAGCGTGGCGCCGTCGCCCGCCAGCATGGCGTCGCGAAGGCCGTTCACCGCCTTCGCCACCGCCTGCTGGTCGTCATCGGCGGCAAACGCACCCCCCAGCGGCGCGATGGCGGCGGGCATAGCCAGCCCGGCGGCAGCGGCGGCGAGCAGAAGGCGGCGCGAGCGGATGTGGCCGGATTTGAACGCAGTCTTCTTGAGCATGGTGACCCTCCCATTCGATTGCAGTCACGCCCACCCGGAATGCTGGCGGGCGGGCAATGTAATATACTAGTATCCACGTCAGTGCCACAAACCGTTTGGGTGTGCGCCGGTTCGCCGCAGAAGAACGGACAGGCCGCCTTTGGATTTCCGGTTGGCATGCCCCCATCCGCATGGGCTATGTGACTTTCCGGAGATCATCTTGTGATTGGCTGCGCCGGACGGGGCGGGCGGCTATGCTCCCGGCCGCGGAGACGGATTTGAAAGCGGGGAGAGGGGCATGACGACCAGACGGCGAAAACTGCCGCGCAAGCGCAAGGGCCGGCAGGCAACCGCAGTTCGCGGGTCGGCAGGGGAGCCGGTCAATACCGGACGGCCGTCCCAGGGTGGCTTGACGACGGCCATCAGGGGGACCGCGGCAACCGCGGGCATGGCGGCCAAGGGCCGTGGCCGGGTGCGCTACGTGCCCACGCCGGACGCCGCCGCCGGCCGCTTCCTCAGCCCAGAACAGCAATTTCTGCTGAAGAAGCGGCGCGAGGCCGAACAGCGCGAGGCAAAGGACCGGCGCACCGCCTTCGCCATCATCCTGGTGCTGGTGCTTCTGGCGGCGGGTGCGGTCGCCGGTCTGGTCTGGCTCTGGCGGTCGTCAGCCCTCTGACATCGCCGCGCTCAATGCGTCGCCCCGGCCAGTGCTGCGGCGTAGCGTTCGGCCAGCAGCGGGCTGGCGGCGGCACAGGCCTCCGCCACGAGGCGGGAGCCCTGGACATAGGCGTCGGCCCGCTCGACGCTCCAGGACAGCGGGCGTTCGACCGCCAGCGCCTGCAGGATGGAGATCTGCTCGGCAAGCTTGATGCGCTTGGCCCCTTCGGGCGCGGCGGCGAGGCGGGCGGCCTGGATCGCCTTGCGCTCCGCAATCGCCTTGCCGACATCCTCCGGCGCGTCGCTGACCGCGGCGACGAGGTCGGCGACCTCCTGCCCGAACCGCCGGGCCAGATCGGCGACGTTGGTCAGCCCATCCTCCACCGCGTCGTGCAGCCAGGCCGCGGCGATCTCGGCGGGCGTGCCCCCGGCCTGCGCCACGAGTTCCGCCGTTTCCGACAGATGCGAGACGAAGGGCGTGCGCGCCCGGTCGGGCCGATAGGTGCCGTCATGCAGTTCCGCCGCGTAGCGCAGCGCCGCGATGACCACTTCCTTGTCCATAGACATGTGCTCTCCTCCGCGCCGCGGGCGGGCGGCGGAGGCCATGGCCCGTCCTGGCGGCGACAGTCCGCAAGGATGCCCGGTCGGGCGGCGCCCGCGGTGAAGGCGCGGCGGCGACCGATCCCCGAATGTTCGCAACCGGGTAGGGAGATGGTCCGCCCTGGAGGGGCCGAAGTCCAGGCCCTCGGCCGGCGGCACATCGCCGCGGCCTGACCTCCAGGGTTGGCGGAACAGGACGGAAGCCGCCTTGGCCCGTCGAACGCGCATCCTCGGCTGCCAGCCTCAGCCCCGCCGCTGCTCCAGCGCCTTGACGGCGAGGCACAGGATCTCGAACAGCATCTGCGCGCCGGCCTGGGCGGTGGTGGTGTTGGCGTCATATTGCGGCGCCACCTCCACCACGTCGCCACCGATGACGTCCAGCCCGGCCAGCCCGCGCAGAAGCTCGATTGCCTCACGCGTGCTCAGCCCGCCGATCTCCGGCGTGCCGGTGCCCGGCGCGAACACCGGGTCGAGGCAGTCCACATCGAAGGAGACATAGACCGGCCCGTCACCGACCACCCGGCGGGCCTGCTCGATCACCGCGGGGATGCCGCGCTGCGCCACCTCCTCGGCATGGATCACCGTCATGCCGGACTCGTAGGAGAACTCCCAGAGGAACTCGGTGCTGCCGCGGATGCCGATCTGCACCGTGCGCTCCGGGTCGAGCACGCCGTCCAGCACCGCCTGGCGGAAGGGACCGCCATGGTGGAACTTGGACCCTTCATAGGGGCCGCCGGTGTCGCAATGGGCATCGAAATGGATCATGCCGACCGGCCGGTCCCGTCCCACCGCCTTCAGGATCGACTGGCTGATCGAGTGGTCGCCGCCGACCGACAGCGGGATCACCCCGGCATCCATCACCTTGTTGTAGAAGCCCTCGATGTCGTGATGGCAGGCTTCCAGGCTGAAACGGCTGGACAGCGGCACATCGCCGACATCGGCCATCCGGCAGGCCGCCGCCGGCACCATCTTCAGCACATATTCGTAAGGACCGATCCGCTCGATGGTCCGCACCGCCCGCGGACCGAAGCGGGCGCCGGCGCGGTTGGTCACCCCCAGATCCATCGGCACGCCGATCAGCGCAACCTCCAGCCCGCCGAAATCGGGCAGTTCGGGCGCATCCGGACGGTATGGCGCGTCGAGCAGGGTGGAGACCCCGGCGAAGGGTTGGGTCCGTCGCCCCCCGGCGGAGAATTGCAAGGCAGCGACTCGCTGGAATTCGGGAGAGTGGATGTCGGCACCGCCGCTGCCGCTGTATTTCTCGCGCAGACGGTTGAGCTTGTCCGGATCGATCATTTTGCAAGGTCTCCTGTCGGAAGGTCAGTCGGCCCAGTCAGTCCTGCTTTATCCAGGCGCCCAGCAGGCGCGGCAGGTCGCCGAAGCGGGCGATCAGCCCGAAGACGGCGGCGGTCAGCAGCACGAACAGCACGGTGACGGCGGCCATGGTCGGCGTGTAGCCGTAGCGCAGGGCGTTGAAGATCTTGATCGGCAGCGTTTCCAGCGTGAAGCCGGCGACCATGTAGGCGACGATGTATTCGTTGAGTGACAGCACGAAGGCGAAGGCGAAGCCGGAAATCATGTATGGCCGCACCAGCGGCATCACCACCGTCCGCAGCACGGTGCGGTCGTCGGCCCCCATGGTTGAAGCGGCCTCGACAAAGCTGCGATCCACCGCGCCGAAGCCCAGCGACAACGTGACCAGCGGCAGGGTGACGAAGAAGACGGCGTGGCTGACCACCACCGTCCACGGCTCGCCATACTGCCCGAAGGTGGACCAGAAGCTGAGGAACCCCAGCGCGGTGATGACCGGCGGCAGGATGAAGGGGGCCATGCCCAGCACCTCGAAGGCCCGCGCCCAGGGCGCCCGCCAGCGCCAGATGAACCATGCCAGGGGAAAGGCGATGGCGACCGCCAGGGCCGCCGACGACGCCGCCACCACAAGGCTGGCGATCAGCGCCCCGCGCCAGCCGGGATCGGTGAAGATCTCGGCATACCAGGACAGCGACAGTCCATTGGGCGGGAAGTCGAGCGAGCGCTTGGCATTCAGCGACACCCCCGCCACCACCAGGATCGGTGCCGCCAGGACGAGGCCGATCAGGCCGGCCATCAGGCTGTTGAGCCAGCGCAGCATCACGCCTCCTCCTTGCGTCCGAACAGCAGGGACAGCCCGACCAGCGCCAGACTGACCAGCACCAGGAAGACTGCCATCGCCGCGGCGAACGGCATGTTGGACTGGTAGATCGCCTGATCGGTGATCAGCACCGACAGGGTCCAGTGCTGCGGCCGTCCCAGAAGCTGCGGCAGCAGGTAGCTGCCCAGCGCGAAGACGAAGGCCATGATCAGGGTGGCGACGATGGTGTTGCGCTGGGCCGGCACCACCACGGTGAAGAAGGCCTTGAGCGGCGAAGCCCCCAGCGTCCGCGATGCCTCCACGAGCGCTGGGTCGAGCCGTGCCAGCGCCGGATAGAGCACCAGCACGGTGTAGGGGAAGGCCTGATAGACCATGCCGGCCAGCAGCGCGCCGAAGCTGGGCGACAGCGATTGCGGCTCCGCCATCAGCCCGACCGCCACCAGCAGGTTGGTGATGCCGGCGGTGCGCGACAGCAGGGTCGACCAGGCGAAGCCGATGATCACCTCCGACAGCGACAGGATCGACAGCAGGAAGACCAGCCAGCGCACCTGGGCCGCCCTCGGCAGCCGCGCCAGCCGGTAGGTGAAGGGGAAGCCGATGCCGACCGCCACCACGGCCACCAGCGCCGCCAGTTCCAGCGAGAAGGACAGGACCCCGCCGAAGAAGGCGCTGAGGAAGCGCTCGTAATTGGCAAACACCAGATCGGGCTCGTAGAAGCCGCCGGGAATCCGGCGGGCGACGCTGACCGCGATCATCAGGCCGAAGGGAATGACGAAGAACACGACCAGCATCAGCGCCGGGAACAGGATCGGCGCATGTTCGCCCAGGCTGCGGGGGGCGCGGCGGATCATGACACCCTCCCCTCCGGCGGCAGGACAACGCAGGCCTCGGCCGGAATCTCGACGATGACCGCGGCACCCGGTTCGACCGAGGGACGGTCCTGTGGCCGGGTCAGAGCCACGATCTCCCGCCCGGCGACATCGATGCGGAACTCGACGCTGGCGCCGAGATCGCGGACGAAGGACAGGGTTCCCATCAACCGGTTTGCCCCTCCAGCCGCGGTCGCCGGATGCAACAGCACCTCCTCCGGCCTGACCGACAGCAGGGCACGCCCATGCGGCGGCAATCCGGCCAGGGCCAGTTCGCCTCCCGGCACGCTGGCACGGCCGGGGACCGTCACCTCGCCCTCCAGCAGGTTGGTCATGCCGATGAAGTCGGCGACGAAGGCGTCGGCGGGCCGGCGGTAGACTTCCATCGGCGGGGCGGCCTGCCGGATCCGTCCCTCCGACATCACCACCACCAGATCGGCCATGGTCATCGCCTCGCGCTGGTCGTGGGTGACGACGATGGTGGTGATGCCCAGCCGGCGCTGAAGCTGCTTCAGCTCGATCTGCATCGCCTCGCGCAGCTTGGCGTCGAGCGCCGACAGCGGTTCGTCGAGCAGGAACAGTTTCGGCTCCAGCGCCAGGGCGCGGGCGATGGCGACGCGCTGGCGCTGGCCGCCCGACAGCCGCGACACCGGCCGGTCGGCCATGCCGGGCAGGCGCACCAGGTCCAGCAGGCTGTCCGCCTTGCGGCGGCGCTCGTCGGCGGGAACGCCGCGGATGCGCAGGGGATAGGCGATGTTCTCCCCGGCGCTGAGATGGGGGAACAGGGCCAGGGACTGGAACACCATGCCGAAATCCCGCTTGTGGGCGGGGGTGGCGGTGATGTCTCGGTCGTCGATCAGCAATTGGCCGCCGGAAGGTTCCTCCAGCCCGGCGATCATCCGCAGGAGCGTGGTCTTGCCGCAGCCGGAGGGGCCGAGCAGGCAGACGAACTGACCGTGCGGGATGCGCAGGCTCGCCCCATGCACCGCGGTGAAGCTGCCGTAACGCTTGGTGAGACCGTCGAGAACGAGGGCGGACATGGGCGGGCCTTCGGATCGTTCGGAAAGGACGGAGCCCTTCCCCTCGCACTCGGGGGAGAAGGGCACTCGCGGATCAGCCCACGATCATTTCCGTCCATTTCTGGTTCAGCCAGTCGGCCTTCGACACATAGAGGTCATAGCGCGGAACGATGGGCGCCAGATCGGAGGAGACCGCGGCGAACTCCTTGTCCGTCAGGTCGGTGGCCGACCGGTCGATGGTCGGCGAGGTGCCGACCTTGCGCGACAGCAGCGCCTGGATTTGCGGCTGGCACATGTAGTCGATGAAGACGTGGGCCAGATCGCCGGCCTTGGACGCCTTGGATACCGCCCAGCTGCCGGAATCGAGGATACCGCCCTCCTTGGGAAAGGTGGAGCGCACCGGATGGCCGTCGGCGGCGGCAAGGCCGGTAACGTCGTGGTAATATTGCCCCATCGGGACTTCACCCGACTTCAGCGCCGCCTCGAATTGCGCCTCGTCGCGGTACCAAAGCTTCACATTGTTCTTCAGCTCGGCCAGCTTCTTGAAGCACTCCAACTGGCCCTGTTCGCTGTCGAGATGCTTGGAGCCGCCGAAGAAGGTGGCGGCGGTCACGTCCAGCAGGAAGGAGTTGGAGACCAGCGCCAGCAGGCCGAGCTTGTCCTTGTTGGCCGGGTCCCACAGCGCCGCCCAGCTTTCCGGAGGTTGGGGGTAGCTCTTGGTGTTGGTCACCAGGGTGATGTACCAGGACACCGCACCGATGCCCGACAGGCGGCCGTCAGGATACTTGTTCATCAGCGCCGGCTTGACCTTGGCGGCGTTCGGCAGCTTGGCGGGATCGAGCGGCGCCCACAGCTCGGCCGCCATGCCCTTCAGCATCGCCACCTGGGACATCATCGACACGTCGGCCGGAGCCTGCTTGGCACGGGCCGCCTGCTCAAGCTGGATCAGCCATGCCTCGCCCGTCGGTTCGGCCACCGCCTCCACCGCGATGCCGGTCGCCTTGGTGAAGTCCGGGAAGATGTGCTTGTCGAAGCTGTCTTTGAAATAGCCGCCATAAACCCCGATCTTCAACGACTTCGATTGGGCCCGGACGATGGAGGGAAAGCCCACCGCCCCCACCGCCGCAGCTGCGGCCGCCCCAGCCAGCACCGTCCGTCTGCCGAGTCTTCTGTCCAGTCCTGCCCCGATCGCCATAGCGTGTCTCCCTCTCGTCGTTGGTCAGCCCCGATGGAAGTGCATGCCGGAATTAGACGGTGACTTTGCGTCTCCACACATCCCGAATTCTTTGTATCTTACTTCGACAGGAGCCGAAGTAAGACCGGCCCACTCCCTATCCAGGCCCAAGGATTCCCGATCGCATGAGCCGGATGACCATCGAGACCGCCGACCTGCGGCTCTTTCGCCTGTTCATGACGGTGGTCGAGGCCGGTGGCTTTACTGCGGCGCAAGGCGAACTGAACCTGTCCCTTTCCACCATCTCCACCCATTTCGCCGAACTGGAAGGGCGGCTGGGGGTGCGGCTGTGCCGGCGCGGCCGCTCCGGCTTCAAGCTGACGGAGGAGGGGCAGGCGGTCTATGACGAGCTGCGGCGGGTGTTCGACACGCTGGACCGCTTCGGCGCCCGCGTGCGGGGTCTGCGCGACCGCCTGACCGGCACCCTCAGCATCGGGCTGGTGGACAACACGCTGACCGACGCCAATTTCCCGCTGGAACGGGTGATCACCCGCTTCGCCGACGCCGCTCCCGAGGTCAACCTCGCCATCGTCACCCGGCCACCCAACGAGCTGCTGCGCGACGTGGTCGGCGGCGAGTTGCACCTCGCCATCGCCAGCTTTCCGCGGATCGTGCCGGGCCTCTCCTACATCGACCTCTACACGGAAACCAACCTGTTCTACTGCGGGGACGGCCATCCGCTGTTCGACCGTCCGGACAGCATGGTCGATCTGGATGAGGTGCGCCGCCACCGGCTGGTGGCCCGCAGCTATTGGGGGGCGCGCGACATCAAGATCTTCGCGATCAGCGCGCCACATGCGACCGTCAGCGACATGGAAGGCGCCGCCCGGCTGATCCTGTCCGGCCGCTATCTCGGCTATCTGCCCGACCATTACGCCGATCCCTTCGTCCAGGCCGGACGGCTGCGCGCCCTGCTGCCGCGGGTGCTTTCCTATCACTCGCCGTTCCAGATCGCCGTCCATGGCGACCGGGCCAGGACGCCGGTGGTCGATCTGTTCATGACCCTGACGCGGGAGGAGATCGCCAGCCGCTGATTGGCCACGGCTGATGCCCCTTCAGATCTGCCTGCGATGATGGGATTTGGTATACCATACTCCCAAAGACCAACATCGGGGAGTCGACGGAGACCATGCGCAACTTCGAAGAACCGGGCCGGTCGCTCGCCATGGGGCGCAACGGCATGGCCGCTACCTCGCATCCGGCGGCAACCCTGACGGCGGTCGAAATCCTCAAGGCCGGCGGCACGGCCGTCGATGCCGCGGTGGCGGCCTGCGCGGTCCAGAGCGTGGTCGAAGCGGGTTCGACCGGAATCGGCGGCGACTGCTTCGCCATGGTCGCCCCGCAGGGTAGGACCGACATCCGCGCCTACAACGGCTCCGGCCGCACCCCGGCGGCGATGACGCTGGAGCGCTTGCGGGCGGCGGGCGTCACCGCTCTCGACCGCCACTCCCCACATGCGGTTACGGTTCCGGGTGCTGTGGATGCCTGGGCGCGGCTGGTCGCCGACCATGGCCGCCTGCCCCTGAGCGAGATCTTCGCTCCGGCCATCGCCATGGCGCGCGAGGGCTATGCCGTTACCCCGCGGGTATCGCACGACCTCGGCCTGCAGACCGATCTGCTCCGCCAAAACCCGGCCGCTGCCGCCACCTTCCTGGTGGACGGAGAGGCCCCTGCCGCCGGTACCGTCCAGACCCAGCCGCTGCTGGCCAACACGCTGGAGGCCATCGGACGCGACGGGCCGGGCGCCTTCTACCGCGGCGCCATCGCCGAGGACATGGTGGAGTGCCTGCGGGCGGCGGGCGGTTTCCACAGCCTGGAGGATTTCGCCGGGGCCAGGGGTGAGTACGTCACGCCAATCAGGACCGATTACCGCGGCCGCACCATCCATGAATGCCCGCCGAACGGACAGGGCATCATCGCCCTGATGATCCTGAACATCCTCAAGCGCTTCCGCCCCGCCGGCGATCCGCTCGACCCCGACGGCCTGCATGTGGAGATCGAGGCGACGCGGCTCGCCTATGCCGCGCGCGACGCCTTCCTGGCCGATCCGGCGCAGGCCGGACCGTCGATGGTCGATCAATTGCTGTCCGATGAGCTGGCCGACGAACTGGCCGCCCGCATCGACACCGCCCGCGCGCTGGAGATCGGCAGAGTGTTCGACGCTGTCGAGCACAAGGACACCGTCTACATCGCCGTGGTCGACAAGGATCGGACGGCTGTCAGCTTCATCAGCTCGATCTTCCATCCCTATGGCAGCGGGCTGATGGCGCCGCGCTCCGGCGTGCTGTTCCACAACCGTGGCCAGAGCTTTTCCCTGGCTGACGGGCATCCCAACATGGTGGCGCCGCGCAAGCGGCCGATGCACACCATCATTCCGGGCATGGTCACCGAAAACGGCCGCGTCAGCCTGACCTTCGGCGTCATGGGCGGGCATTACCAGGCGAAGGGCCACGCCCATTTCCTGTCGAAACTGTTCGACCATGGGTTGGACATCCAGAGCGCCATCGACCTGCCGCGCCTGTTCCCCCTGCCTGGCACCCTCACCGTGGAAGCGGAATCGGCCATTCGCAACAGGGCTGGGGCGGAACTGACCCGCCGGGGCTTCGCAGTAACGGCACCCAGCGGGGCCATCGGCGGCGCCCAGGCCATCGCCATCGACTGGGAGCGCGGAATCCTGCTGGGCGGCTCCGACCACCGGAAGGACGGGTGCGCGCTGGGCTACTGACGCGCCATCGGCGGCGACGCCGTGCGAAGGACCATGGTCGCCACACCATGGTCCTTCGATTACGAAGCAATGTCGGTTGACAGGTCCATCGTCACGGCTCACATTGTCAACAATCGACTGTCTACGGCGAGGGCGCATGTCCGACGGAGCAAAAGGCAAGGTTGCGGGATCGGTCCTGGCGCGTGTGCCGAAAGCAACCTTCCGTGCCCACATCGCGGACGGGTTGCGGGCTGCGATCCTGAACGGCGACATCGAGCCCGGCGCACAGCTCGTCGAGACCGTGCTTGCCGACCAGTTCGGGGTCAGCCGAGGCCCCTTGCGCGAAGCCATGCGGCAGCTGATCGACGAGGGGCTGCTGGTCGCCGTGCCCTACACCGGCACCCATGTCGTCGGCCTGTCGGTCGATGACGTGCGCGAGATCTATTCGATGCGCGTCACTCTGGAGATCTTCGCCTTCGAGCAGATCTGGGCGCGACGGGACCAAGCGTTCCGCCAGGGACTCGTTGCCCGGCACGACGCGCTCACCGCCTGCATCGACGCCCAGGACGATGCCGCCAGCATCGTCGCCGAGCTGCAACTGCACGGCTTCGTCTATGAGGCAACCGGGCACAAGCTGCTGATCCGGACCTGGGACAGCATCCGCGGACGCTTGCAGCTCTATTGGGCGGCGCACCACCGCGCACACGGCATCCGCGGCCCGCGCCGCGACGGCCATGACCGCTATGTGGAAATGGCTCTTTCCGACGATTTCGACACGCTGAAGTCCGAAATCACCGACCACATGGCCCGTGGCGGCCGGCAGACCGAAGACTTCCTGCGGGGCCGCGAGGCCCGCGCTGCCGCCCAAAGTCCCTGACGGAACGCTTCCGACCGAACCCACGAAAAAACGACGAACGGACAGAGGAGGTTTACGATGACCATCGACCAGTGGAACATGGGCCGCAGGACGCTGCTCGGCCTTGCTGCCGGCGCCACCGCTGCTGCCGCCGTCGGACTGTCGGCTTTGCCGGCGCTCGCCGCCTCGCCTTCCACCCTGGACAAGGTCAAGGAGAGCAAGCGCCTGCGCATCGGCGTGACCTCGGCCGAGCCCTGGTTCTTCAAGGATCCGATGACCGAGACCTGGACCGGCGTCGGCGTGGCGATGGGGCAGCGGCTTGCCGCCAGCCTCGGCGCCACTTTGGTTCCGGTGGAGACGACCTGGGCCAACGCAGTGGGGGCGCTCCAGGCCGACCAGATCGACCTGATGTTCGTCCTCGACCCGACCGAGGAACGGCGCAAGGCCATCGACTTCCCAGACGCCCCGCTCTTCTATTATGCCATGGGCGCGCTGGTCGCCGGCGATTCGACCATCAAGAGCTGGGCGGACATCGACAAGCCGGGCCTGCGCATCGGCGTGACGCTCGGCACCTCGCTGGACAAGAACGTGACGGCGCTGGTGAAGCAGGCGGCGATCAACCGCTTCTCCAACAACGACGAGACCATCGCCGCCTTCGCCGCCAAGCGCATCGACGTCGCCGTCCAGTTCCATCCGGCACTCGTCGTCCAGCAGACCCGCCTGCGCCTGGGCAAGGTCATCCTGCCCGAACCGGTCGAGCCGGTGGCCACCAGCGTCGGCCTGCGCAAGGAGGAGAACCCGGCCTTCCGCGACTGGCTGGACGGACAGTTGAAGACGCTCTATGCCGACGGTGTCCCCGATCAACTGTTCGCCGGCTACCTGAAGTCGAAGAACGTCGATGCCTCGAAGATTCCGGGCCTGATCAAGGAAGCTTGGCACTGACAGCCCGAGGCCATTGGAAATCTGAGGACGCCGCATGAGCTACCAATGGGATTTCTCGCCGGTCCTGACGCGATGGCCGCTGCTGCTCGACGGTCTGCTCAACACGGTGAAGATCGCTGCCATCGCCATCGTCTTCGGCGTCCTCGTCGGGCTGGTCCTGGCTCTGCTGCGGCTGTCGCCGCGCCGGCTTCTGCGCCTGCCGGCGGCGGTCTTTGTCGAGTTCTACCGGAACACGCCGCCCATCGTGCATTTCTTCTGGTTCTTCTACGCCTTGCCGGTGGTGCTGAACATCAGCCTCGACCCGCTGGTCGCCGCCGTGCTCGCCCTGTCCACCCAGTCCGGCGCCTTCTATGCCGAGGTGTTCCGCGGCGGCATCCGCTCCATCGAGCGCGGCCAGTGGGAAGGAGCCAAGGCGCTGGGCATGACCCACACGCAGCTGATGCGGCGCATCGTGGTGCCGCAGGCGGCGACGCGCATGGCCGCCCCCTTCGTCGAACGTTCCTTCGAACTGATCAAGACCACGGCGCTCGCCTCGACGCTGGCTTATGGCGAGTTGCTCTATCAGGCGATGATGGTGAACAGCGAAACCTTCCGGCCGCTGGAGGTCTACACCGCCGTCGCCCTGCTCTATCTCGTGCTGCTGGTCTCGTGCAGCGCGCTGGCCCGGGTCGCCGAAGCGCGGCTGACCGCCTACCGCTGAGGAGAACGGCAGATGGATTACGCCTTCGATTTCGCCCTGGTGGTGGAGACCTTCCCGATCCTGATGCGCGGCTTCGTGGTGACGCTGGAGCTGTGGCTGCCCAGCCTCGCCATCGGGCTGGCCGCCGGGCTCGTCCTGGCGCTCGCCCGGCTGTCGCGCAGCCGGCTGCTGCGCGGCGGCAGCCTCGTCTACATCGAGCTGTTCCGCGACACGCCGGTGCTGATCCAGCTGATCTGGTTCTACTACGCCTTCCCCATCCTGATCGGGGTGCAGTTGTCGCCCTTCACGGCAGCGCTGCTCGCGCTGGCGCTGAACACCTCGGCCTATGGGGCGGAGATCTTCCGCGGCGGCATCCAGTCCATCGCCCGCGGCCAGTGGGAAGGGGCGAAGGCGCTGGGCATGCGGCACGCCGATGTGCTGCGCCGGATCGTCCTGCCGCAGGTCTTCAAGCTGATGCTGCCGGCCTTCACCAACCGCGCGGTGGAGGTGGCGAAGATGTCGTCGCTGGCCTCCGTGCTGTCGGTCCATGAGCTGATGTATCAGGGCCGGCTGCTGAGTTCGACCTACTACCGTCCCTTTGAAATCCTTACGACCGTGGCGGTTGTCTATTTCGTCCTGATCTATCCGGCCACCTTCCTGTCGATGACCCTCGAACGCCGCATGGCCGGCAAGGGCTGACCGTCATGCAAGCGGAGACTCCGTCCATGCCAGACTCCACCCGCCCGCCCATCCTGCAGGTATCCGGCCTCCACAAATGGTTCGGGGCGCTGCATGTGCTGCAGGGGATCGATTTCTCCGTGGCCGCCGGCGAGCGCGTCGCCATCATCGGCGGCAGCGGATCGGGGAAGAGCACCTTCCTGCGCTGCCTCAATTTCATGGAGATGCCCACATCCGGCCGGATCGCGCTCGACGGCACGCCGCTGGGCCGCACATCCGCCGGCAAACCCGACGAGGTGCGCTATCCCGAAAGCGAGCTGTGCCGGGTCCGCGAGCGCGTCGGCATGGTGTTCCAGCAGTTCAACCTGTTCCCGCACATGACCGTGCTGGAGAACGCCATGGAAGGGCTGGTCACGGTCAAGCGGATGAAGAAGGCGGAGGCGCGCGAGAGGGCCTTGCGCGAGCTGGACAAGGTCGGGCTGGGCGGCAAAACCGACGTCTATCCCGGACGGCTGTCAGGCGGCCAGCAGCAGCGGGTGGCCATCGCCCGCGCGCTCGCCATGGAGCCGGAAATCCTGCTGTTCGACGAGCCGACCTCCTCGCTCGACCCCGAGCTGGTGGGCGAGGTGCTGCGCGTCATCCGGCAACTGGCGGAGGAGGGGCGGACCATGCTGCTCGTCACCCACGAGCTTGGCTTCGCCTATCATTTCGCCACCAAGGTGATCTTCCTCGCCGACGGCGTCTTCCACGAGGTCGGGACGCCGGACGAGGTGCTGAAGCATCCCAAGCAGGAGCGCACGCGCGCCTTCCTGGAACGTTTCACCGAATTTTCCTTCTGAGAGCATCCGTAAAAACAGGCGGCGCAAAGCTGGTGGCCGCCGGGAAAGGGTACATACGATGGTTTCCAACAGCACGGTCAGCCAGACGAGTTCGCAGGGCTATGTCGACGACAGCCGCAACGACGAGGTGCTGATCTATGTGAACGGCGCGTTCTTCCGGCGCGACGAGGCGAAGATCTCGGTCTTCGACGCCGGTTTCGTGCTGGGCGACGGTGTGTGGGAGGGACTGCGGCTGGTCAAGGGCCGCATCCTGGCGCTGGATGACCATATGGATCGGCTGTACGAGGGCGCCAACGCCATCCAGCTCGACATCGGCATGACGCGCCAGGAGTTGGTCGCGGCGATCCAGGCCACGCTGGACTGCAACGGCATGACCGACGGCGCCCACATCCGCCTGATGGTCACCCGTGGCCGCAAGAAGACGCCGAACCAGGATCCGCGCTTCGCGCTGGGGCAGGCGACCATCGTCATCATCGCTGAATACAAGGCGCCGAAGCCGGAATCGAAGGCCAAGGGGCTGACGCTGTTCACTTCGACCATCCGGTGCAGCGGCCCGGACGTCTTCGACCTGCGCCTCAATTCGCACAGCCGGCTGAATTTCATCCAGGCGCTGATCCAGGCGATCAATGCCGGGGCCGACGAGGCGCTGATGCTCGATCCCCACGGTTTCGTGGCGAGCTGCAACTCGACCAACTTCTTCATCGTCCGCAAGGGCGAACTCTGGACCTCCACCGGCCGCTTCAACTTCAAGGGCATCACCCGCGCCAAGACAATCGATCTCTACCGCAAGGACGGCCGCACGGTGCGCGAGCACGACTTCACCCTGGCGGAGGTCTATGCTGCCGACGAAGCCTTCGTCACCGGCACGCTGGGCGGCATCACGCCGGTGGTGCGGATCGACGGCCGGCAGATCGGCGACGGCAAGCCGGGGCCGGTCACCGCGCACATCGCCGAGCTGTATGCCCAGGCGATGCTCGGCTGACGGCTGGGCCGTCCACGCACTCCAACGCCGGAGGCGGCGCGCCGTCGCATGTTCCACTCGCCGAAAGCCAGGCTGTCCCGTCCGGAACAGCAGGATCCGGGCATCAGGGCTCCTGCCTGGCTGCGCGCCTTCGTGCGCGGCGACGAGATCTGGCTGGCGGTGCTGGCCGCCGGCATCGGCATCGTCTCCGCCGGACTCGTCGCCGCCATCGTCACCGCGGTGCAGTCGCTCCATCACATCCTGTTCGCGGTGGAGGGCCACGATGTCAGCGGGGCCGCCGCCGTCGATCCCTGGCGGGCGGCGCTGGTCCCGGTCGCCGGGGGCGGCCTGATGGCGGGGCTCGGCTGGCTGCTCGCCCGGCTTCCCCGCCTGTCTATCATCGATCCGGTTGAGGCGAATGCGCTGCATGGCGGGCGCATTCCCATCCACGGCAGCCTGCTGCTGGTGCTGCAAACCATGCTGTCGAACGGCTTCGGCGCCTCGGTCGGCATGGAGGCCGGCTATGCCCAGGCCGGTGCCATGGTGGCATCCAAGCTCGGCCGCATCTTCCATGTCCGGCGCGGCGACCTGCGCACGCTGGTCGGCTGCGGCACCGCCGCGGCAATCGCGGCGGCCTTCGACGCGCCGCTGACCGGCGCCTTCTATGCTTTCGAGCTGGTGATCGCCAGCTACTCGATCTCCACCCTGGCCCCGGTCGGCGTCGCCGCCATGACCGGCGTCGGCGTCATGCGGCTGATCCTGCCGCAGCCGTCGTTGCAGGTCGGCTTCGCCGGCAGTCTCGGGGCGGCCGATTACGCACTGGTCTGCCTGATGGGCGTGCTGTGCGCCCTGCTCGGCATCGCCATGATGCGGACGGTCGCGCTGGTGGAGGCGGTCTTCAACCGAAGCCGCGTTCCGGCCTGGGCCCGCCCGGTCGTCGGCGGATGCTGCATCGGGCTGCTGGCGCTCGCCACGCCGGTGGTGCTGTCGTCGGGCCACGGGGCGCTGCATGTCGGCTTCAACGCCTATTACACCGCCCCGGTCCTGCTGGCGCTGATCGGGCTGAAGGCGCTGGCCTCGGCGATCTCCATCGGGTCCGGCTTCCGTGGCGGCCTGTTCTTCGCCTCGCTGTTCCTGGGGGCGATGCTGGGCAAGCTGGTCGCCATCGGCTGGATGCTGGCGGTCGGGCTGACCATCCCGGCGGTGGTGATCGGCATCGTCGGCATGTGCGCCATGGCCACCGCGGTGCTCGGCGCTCCGCTGACCATGGCATTCCTCGCCCTGGAGGTCACCGGCAGCCTGCCCCTGACCATCGCGGTCCTGGCCGCCGCGGTGGTGTCGTCGATCACCGTCCGGCGGGTCTTCGGCTATTCCTTCGCCACCTGGCGCTTCCATCTGCGCGGCGAGTCGATCCGCAGCGCCGCCGACGTCGGCTGGATCCGCGACCTGACGGTCGGGCGCATGATGCGCAAGGATGTCCGCACTGTGCGCGACGACCAGACGCTCGCCCAGTTCCGCCGCGCCTTCCCGCTGGGGGCGACGCAGAGGGTGATCGTCGTCGATCAGGCCGACCGCTATGCCGGGATCGTCTTCGTCTCCGATGCCCACCGCGAGACGGCGGAGACGGTCGAACTCGCCGACCTCATCCGCCTCAAGACCGACATGCTGCTGCCCAACGTCAACATCCGCGAGGCGATGAAGAGCTTCGCCACGGCGGAGAGCGACGTACTGGCGGTGGTGGACGGCACCGACCGGATGCGGGTGATCGGGCTGCTCACCGAACAGCACGCGCTGAAGCGATACAACGAGGAGCTGGACGGACGGCTGCGCGAGGGCGGCCTGCTGTGATGAGCGGGGCGCAGCCGGACGCCCGCGATCAAGCGGTTGCGTCCCGCCGGCTTTCCTCGACCACCCAGTGGCGGAAGCGGTCGTGGCGTTCGTCCGGTCGGCGCCGGCTGGGCACGACGAGGAAATAGCCCCGTTCCGTCTGGATCGGCCGGTCGAGCAGGGAAACCAGATGCCCGTCCCGCATCAGGTCGTCGATCAGCGGGCTCCATCCCAGCGCCACCCCTTGGCCCATCAACGCGGCCTGCAGGACCAGCGGATAGTTGTTGAAGGTCAGCTCCTGGCCGCCGGCCGGCATCGGCAGCCCGTACAGGGTGAACCAGTCGCCCCAGGACAGCCACGCGGCTGGCCCGACGCTTTCCAGATGCAGGAGCGGCAGCGACGACAGGTCGGCCGGGCTGCCGGCGCCCCCGGCGGCAAGCGGCGCGCGGCTCGCCCGGAAGGCCGGGCTGCAGACCGGCAGCACCCGTTCCGGGAACAGCAGCTCCGCCTCGCAGCCGGGCCAATGGCCGTGCCCGAAGGTGATGGCGATGTCCGCCGCCTCGCGGCGCAGGTCGATTGCGGTCTGCATCGTCACGATCCGCACGTCCAGCTCGGGCAGCAGCTGGCGCAGGGCGCTGAGACGCGGCAGCAGCCAGCCGGCGGCGAAGCCGAAATCGGTGGCGACGTTCAGCACGCCCGGCCGGCGCCGGTCACGGATGCGGGTCACCGCGTCGCCGATGCCGTCCAGCGCGTCGCGCGTCGCCTCGTAGAGCCGCACGCCGTCCGGCGTCAGCGCCACCCCGCGGTGCAGGCGGCGGAACAGCGGCGTCCCCAGATCGGCCTCCAGCCAGCCGATCTGGTGGCTGACGGCCGACTGGGTGCAGGCAAGCTCGCGCGCGGCGGCGCTGAAGCTGAGCAGCCGGCCGGCGGCCTCGAAGAACAGCAGGGTGCGCAGCGGCGGCAGGCGGTCCTTTCCCATGAGCACCCTTCATGCCAGCATGATCAGACAGGGGCTTCACGCTCCCTGCCGGCTTGGTCAATTCTATCCTCCTCGAACGATCTGTCCACAGACGGTATGAAGCAGGCGGATATGGTGCGGCGTCCCAACATCCTCATTCTCATGGCCGACCAGATGATCCCGCAGGCGCTCGGCGCCTACGGCAATCCGACGGTGCGGACACCGAACATCGACCGGCTGGCGGAAAGCGGCGTGGTGTTCGACAACGCCTACTGCAACAGTCCGCTCTGCGCCCCCTCGCGCTATGTCTTCCTTTCGGGACGGCTGCCCTCGGCCATCGGCGCCTACGACAACGCTGCCGAATTCCCCTCCACCGTCCCCACCTTCGCCCATTATCTGCGGCTGGCGGGCTACCGGACGATTTTGTCCGGCAAGATGCATTTCTGCGGGGCCGACCAGCTTCACGGCTTCGAGGAACGGCTGACCACCGACATCTACCCGGCCGACTTCGGCTGGACGCCGGACTGGACCAGGCCCGATGTGCGGCCGAGCTGGTATCACAACATGAGTTCGGTGCGCGATGCCGGCCCCTGCCTGCGCACCAACCAGCTCGACTTCGACGAGGAGGTGGTCTTCACTTCGAAGCGCAAGCTGTACGACATCGCCCGCGGCCGGCGGGAACGGCCCTTCTGCTTCGTGGTGTCGCTGACCCACCCGCACGACCCCTACGCCATCACCGAGCGCTACTGGAACCGCCACTCCGACGCGGAGGTGCCGTTGCCGCGCGTCACACTGGCGCCGGACGAGATGGACCCGCATTCGCGGCGGTTGCGCCATGTCTGTGCCATGGACGAGATGCCGCTCAGCGAACGGCAAATCCGCAATGCCCGCCGCGCCTATTACGGGTCCGTCGCCTATGTCGACGACCAGATCGGCCGGCTCATGACCGTGCTTGAGGAAACCGGGTTGGCCGAGGACACCATCGTCGTCCTGCTGTCCGACCATGGCGACATGCTGGGCGAACGCGGCCTGTGGTACAAGATGAGCTTCTTCGAGTCCGCCTGCCGCATCCCGCTGATCGTCCGGGCGCCGGGCTGGTTCCAGGCCGGGCGGGTCGCCGCCTCGGTCTCGTCTATGGATTTGCTGCCGACCCTGGTCGATTTCGCCCATGACGGGGCGGCGACCAGCCTGCGGACCCCCATCGACGGGCGCAGCCTGCTGCCGCACCTTCAGCGCAGCGGCGGCCATGACGAGGTGATCGGCGAATATCTGGGTGAAGGCGCCGTGGCGCCGATTGTGATGATCCGGCGGGGAAGCGAGAAATTCATCCATTCGCCGGCCGATCCCGACCAGCTCTACGACCTGTCCGAGGATCCGGACGAGCTGACCAACCGGGCGGAGCAGCCCACCGCCGGCTCGGCGGCGGCCAATGCCGTGAAAGACTACCGCGCCGAGGTGGACCGGCGCTGGAATCTGGCGCGTCTTCATGAGGAGGTCGTCGCCAGCCAGCAGTTGCGCCTTCTGGTCGCCGACGCGCTGCGGCAGGGGCACCACCGCTCCTGGGATTTCCAGCCTTTCACCGATGCAGGCACCAGCTATATGCGCAACCATCTGGATCTCGACGATCTGGAAGCCATGGCGCGCTTCCCGCGCCCCGGCATCCCTGCGCAGTAGGACGGCGCGACGGCGCGCCGGAACTCGACCGTCAACCGACAGGAGGGAAAGCAGCATGCATGGACCCGGGGTTGCAAAGGGCGGTTTGGCGGCAGGGCGTGCGGCGCTGGCCGGCCTGATGGCCGTGTTCGGGATGGCGGCCGGGTTGTCGGCGGCATCGGCGGCGGAACCCGCAAGCTGCCAGACGGTGAGGATGGCGGATCCCGGCTGGACCGACATCACCGCGACGAATGCGGTGGCGGGCACGCTGCTGAGCGCGCTGGGCTACCAGCAGAAGATCGAGACGGTCGCCGTACCGATCATTTTCCAGGGGCTGAAGACCGCGCAGATCGATGTCTTCCTCGGCAACTGGATGCCGGCCCAATCCACCTTCCTCGACAAGCTGATCGCCGAGAAATCCGTCGAGATCGTTCGACCGAACCTGGAGAACGCCAAATTCACCTTGGCGGTGCCGAAGGCAGTGGCCGATGCCGGTGTGCACAGCTTCGCCGACCTCGCCCGGTTCGGTGACCGGTTTGAAAAGAAGATCTACGGGATCGAGCCGGGGGCGCCGGCAAACCAGAACATCCAGCGCATGCTCGACAAGAAGGATTTCGGGCTGGAAGGCTGGACGCTGGTCGAATCGAGCGAGCAGGCCATGCTGGCCCAGGCGGTGCGCCGGACCCGCAGCAAGGATTGGGTGGTCTTCCTCGGCTGGCAGCCGCACCCGATGAACACCCGGATCGACATGACCTATCTCAGCGGCGGCGACGCCTATTTCGGCCCGAACTATGGCAGCACCACGGTCAACACCCTGTCCCGGCGCGGCTACGGCAACGACTGCACGAATGTCCACCGCCTGTTCGGCCAGCTCGCCTTCACCGTCGGGATGGAGAACGAGATCATGGCCGCCATTACGGACGACAAGAAGGCGCCGAAGGACGCTGCCGCCGACCATCTGAAGGCGCATCCCGACCTGCTCGGCCCCTGGCTGGCCGGCGTGTCGACCCGCGACGGCAAGGACGGCGCCGCGGCCGTGCGCACGGCATTGGGCCTGAAGTGACGCAACCGTACGAAATGAGAACGACAAGGAGATGAACGACATGCTCGCCGCGTTGCGCGCATGGGTCCGGGCCCGCTTCCCGTCCTGGTTCCGTCCGTCCTACCGGCCCGAACGCCATTACATGCGAGGCCCCTCAGGCCGACGATAAGGCCGAAGCGTTCAATGGATGCTCGTTTTCATGATCCGGTCGTTCTGAGGCGCAGCGCCACCCTGGCCGGCCACCCAACCCATGGGCGGCCGGCTTCACCGGAATAAGATGGAGCACAAGGCTCCATCACAGGTGGTTTCAGGGCGCGTAGCCGACGGTCCCCTTGATCTCCAGGAACTCCTCCAGCCCGAAATCGGCATATTCGCGCCCGTTGCCGGACTGCTTGTAGCCGCCGAAGGGCGCGCCGGCGTCCCAGGCCGGGTGGTTGATGTAGACGTTCCCGCTGCGCATCCGCGCCGCCACCTTGCGGGCACGCTCCAGCGAGCCCGACTGCACATAGGAGGCGAGGCCGTAGGGCGTGTCGTTGGCGCGGCGGATCGCCTCTTCCTCGCTGCCATAGGGGAGGATCGCCAGCACCGGACCGAAGATCTCCTCGCGCGCGATGGTCATGTCGTCGGTGACGTTGGCGAAGACCGTCGGCCGGACATAATAGCCGCGGTTCAGCCCCTCGGGCCGGCCGGGGCCGCCGGTGACGAGGTCGGCGCCCTCGGCGATCCCGGTCTCGATCAGGCGCTGGATCTTGTCGTACTGGACCTGGCTGACGACCGGACCGAGCCGGGTGTCGGCGGTGGACGGCGCATCGACCTTCAGCCGTTCGGCCGTGGTCTTCGCGATCTCGACCGCCTGGTCGTGCAGGGCGGCCGGCACGAACATCCGGGTCGGGGCGTTGCACGACTGGCCGCTGTTGCTCATGCAGCTCTCGACGCCCAGCTTCACGGCGCGGTTCAGGTCGGCATCGTCCAGGATGAGGTTGGCGGACTTGCCGCCCAGCTCCTGATGCACCCGCTTGACCGTGTCGGCCGCCGCCTTGGCGACGAGGATGCCGGCCCGCGTCGATCCTGTGAAGGACACCATGTCGACGCCCGGATGGCGGGCGATGGCCTCGCCCACCGTCGGCCCGTCGCCGTTGACGAGGTTGAAGACGCCCTTCGGCACGCCGGCCTCATGGACGGCTTCGGCGAAGAGTATGGCGTTGAGCGGGGCGATCTCGCTCGGCTTCAGCACCATGGTGCAGCCGGCGGCCAGCGCCGGCGCCACCTTGCACATGATCTGGTTGATCGGCCAGTTCCAGGGCGTGATCATGCCGACGACGCCGATCGGCTCCTTGCTGATCAGGGTGGAGCCGCGCAATTCCTCGAACGCGAAACCTTCCAGCGTCTCGATCATCCGGGAGAGGTGGGCGGTTCCCATGGCCGCCTGCGAGCGATGGGCCAGCGTCTTCGGCGCCCCCATCTCACGCGACAGGATGTCCGCGACGGCGTCGTAACGCGCCTTGTAGCACTCCAGCAGACGACGCATCAGGGCGAGCCGCTCATCGCGCGAGGTGGCGGCGAAGGCCGGGAAGGCGGCGCGGGCCGCGGCGACCGCCCGGTCGACATCCTCCGCCGTACCCATCGCGATGGTGGCGAAGGCCTCCTCCGTCGCCGGATCGATCACGTCGAGCGTCGTGCCGCCCGCCATCCCGGTCGCGGGCCCATTCGCCGGATCCACCCAGGCGCCGTCGATGTAGAATTTCAGGCTGTTCGACATCCATGCCTCGTGTTCGTACAGTGGCGGGAACGGCTGCCTGACCAGGGACCGGAGCAGCCGCTCCGCAGGTCGGAGGAAAATAGCCCTCCGCACGACAGACCGGAAGCCGCAACACACCGTTCCTGTCAGGGGTACCCAGCACGCCGCCGTGAACGAAAGCCGCCGCGGGCTGTTTCCGTTGCTGTCCCTCCCCGTCCGACCATGGTTCATGCCCCCCGACCGAGCGTCCCAGACCGACACCCCGTCCAGCAGCCAGCTCGCCGCCAGCCTCACCCGCAGAGAGAAGCAGCACGGCCTGCTGGCCCGCTTCGGCATGGCCGCCCTGAAAAGCACGGACAAGAGCACCGGCATCGCCGACCTGTTGCAGCAGGCGACCTCCCTCTGCGCCGAAGCGTTGGAGGTTGAGCTTTGCAAGGCGCTGGAATGGGTTAAGGAGGCGGATGGCACCGAACGTCTGCTCGTCCGCGCCGGTGTCGGCTGGCATCCCGGCGTGGTCGGCAAGCGGTCGGTCGGCGCCGACCTCGCCTCCCCCGCCGGCTATGCGCTGAAAACCGGCGAGCCGGTCATCGCCAACGATCTCGCCGCCGAGTCCCGTTTCCGCTGCCCCGACCTACTGGCCGAACACGGAGTGACGCGCGCCATCAACGTCATCATTCGCGGCGAGGGCGCGCCCTTCGGCGTGCTGGAGGTCGACAGCGGCCGGGAGGGCCGGTTCGACGCCGCCGACGCCGCCTTCCTCCAGGGCGTCGCCAACCTGCTGGGCGGCGCCATCGACCGCGCCAACGATGCCGCCGAACGCCGCCGCACAGAAGCACTGCTGCGCGAGAACGAGGCCCAGTTCCGCGGTCTCGCCGACCTGATCCCGCAGCTGACCTGGATGGCCGATGCCAGCGGCGCGATCTATTGGTACAATCGGCGCTGGTACGAGTATACGGGCGCCAGGCCGGGCGAGACGGAGGGCTGGAACTGGCGGAGCGTCCACCACCCCGACCATGTCGACCGCGCCTCCGATGGCTTCTTCCGCGCAATCCGCACCGGCGAGCCGTGGGAGGACACCTTCCCCCTGCGCGGCAGGGACGGCCAGTACCGCTGGTTCCTGTCGCGCGCCGTTCCGGTGAGCGGCCCGGATGGGCGCATCCTGCGCTGGCTGGGCACCAACACCGACGTGACCGAGCAGCGCAAGGCCGAATCCCGGATCATGGAGGCGGAACGCCGGCTGCAACTGGCGCTGCGCGCCGCGCGCATCGGTGCCTGGTCTTGGGATTTAGAGGAGGACCGCATCGAGGCCGACGGCCGGCTGCGCGAGATCTTCGACTTCACCGCGGACCAGCCGATAAACGGCTCCGACGTGACCGGCCGCGTCCATCCCGACGACCAGCCGCGGATCGGCGGGATCATCGAGACCGCCCGGCGGGAACGCGGCGAATATGACGCCGAATTCCGCATCCTGCTGCCGTCCGGCGAAATCCGCTGGGCGGTGGCACGGGGCGTGGTGACCGACAGCACGCCGGAACGCAGCCTGACCCTGATTGGCGTGACTTGGGACACCACCGACGCCAAGCGGGCGGAGGAGAAGTTGCGCCTCAGCGAGGAGCGCTTCCGCTCGCTGGTCGAGGCGACCGCCGCCATTGTCTGGTACACCTCCGGCGCCGGCCGCTTCGAGGCCCCGCAGCCGAGCTGGAGCAGCTTCACCGGCCAGACATTCGACGAACTGAAGGGCATCGGCTGGGTCGAGGCCATCCATCCCGACGACCGCCCCCACACCTCGGAAGCCTGGCGTGCGGCGCGTACGGGGCGGACAATCTACAAGACGGAACACCGCCTGCGCCGGTACGACGGCGTCTACCGCGACATGCTTGTCCGCGCCGTGCCGCTGCTCGACGCCGGCGGGGCCGTTCAGGAATGGGTCGGCGTCCACACCGACATCACCACCCGCCGCCGCGCCGAGGAGGTGTTGCGCGAGACGGAGGAACGCTACCGGCTGGCGGCGCAGGCAACCAACGACGCCATCTGGGACTGGAACCTGTCGTCCGACCGCATCCATTGGAACGAAGCGGTGCGCACCCTGTTCGGCTATGGCGCGGATGCGACCGAGACCTCCGCCTCCTGGTGGATGGACCACATCCATCCCGACGACCAGGACCATGTGGTCACCGGCATCCATGCGGTGATCGATGGCGGCGGCACGCGCTGGAACGACGAATACCGCTTCCGCCGTGCCGACGGCAGCTATGCCAGCATCCTGGACCGCGGCTTCGTGCTGCGCAGCCCCATCGGCCAGCCCCTGCGGATGATCGGCGCCATGCAGGACATCAGCGTGCGCAAGCGGGTGGAGGAGGAGTTGGAGGCCGCCCGCTTCACCGCGGAAGAGGCCAACCGGGCCAAGAGCCTGTTCATCGCCAACATGAGCCACGAACTGCGCACGCCGCTCAGCGCCGTCATCGGCTACACCGAAATGCTGGAGGAGGAACTGGCCGACCTCGGTGTCGACAGCATGCTGCCCGATCTGGAGAAGATCGAGGCGAACGCCCGCCACCTGCTGAACCTGATCAACGGCGTCCTCGACATCTCGAAGATCGAGGCCGGCAAGATGGAGGTGCATGGCGAGGACGCCGACATCGCCGAGCTGACGCGCGAGGTCGCCGCGACGGTGGAGGCGTTGGTGTCCAAGAAGGGAAACCGGCTGGCGGTGGAGGTGGCGGACGGGCTCGGCACCATGCACACCGACGTGGTGAAGGTGCGCCAGTGCCTGTTCAACCTGTTGAGCAACGCCGCGAAATTCACCGAGGACGGCACCATCACCCTGTCGGTGGACCGCGCCGCCCCCGGCCCACAGGGCGTGGATGACGTCACGCCGACCGACATGGTCGTCTTCCGCGTCACCGACACCGGGATCGGCATGACGCCGGAACAGGTCCGCCGGCTGTTTGAACGCTTCATGCAGGCAGACAGCTCCACCACCCGGCGCTTCGGCGGGACCGGGCTCGGGCTGGCGATCACCAAGGCCTTCGCCGACATGCTGGGCGGCGGGATTTCGGTCGACACCGCGCCGGGCCAGGGCACCAGCTTCACGCTCCGCCTTCCCGCCGACCTGCGGCACGGCCGTCTGGCCGGCTCGGCCGACGCCGACCCGTTGAGCGTCGAGGAGGTCACGCCCTCCCCGGCCGCCCGCGAAACGATCCTGATCATCGACGACGAACAGGCGATGCGCGAGTTGCTCGCCCGTTTCCTGCATCGCGAGGGGTTCGGCGTGGCTCTGGCCGCCGACGGGCAGACCGGCCTGTCGATTGCCCGGCAAATCCGCCCGCGCGCCATCCTGCTGGACGTGATGATGCCGCGGACCGACGGCTGGTCGGTGCTGTCGGTGCTGAAGGCCGAACCCGACCTTGCCGACATTCCCGTCATCATCATCTCGTCGCGCCGGGAAAAGGGGCTGGCGCTGTCGCTGGGGGCCGCCGACTATTTCACCAAGCCGGTGGACTGGCAGCGCCTGCACCGGGTGCTGAGCGGCCTCAGCGGGCAGGCACCGGGCACGGCGCTGGTGATGATGGAGGCGGACGAGACCCGCACCCTCCTGGCTGCCGAGCTGGGCCGCGACGGCTGGCAAATCGGCGAGGCCGAAACGGAGGAGGAGGCGTTCCGCCACCTCGCCACCACCTTGCCGACCGTCATCCTGCTCGACCCCGTCATGGCCGGACTGGACGGCTTCGCCTTCCTCAAGGCGCTGGACCGCAACCCGGACTGGCGGGACATCCCCGTCATCGTCGTCGTCGCCCAGCCGATCGGGCGCGATGAGACGGAGGAACTGCGCGGCCGGGTGCAGGACATCATCCCGATGGCAGAGGACGGAGCGGATGGGGTGATCGAGGAGTTGAAGGAAGCGATCGCCCGCCTGCGGCCTGCTCCGCCCGACCGGGGCCCCCAGGAGCGGAGCATGGACGCCGGCGCGACGAACGGAACAGGAGGTACCGATGGCTAAGCTGCTGCTGGTCGAAGATCACGAGGAAATCTGGGATTTCCTGTCGCGCCGACTGAAGCGGCGCGGGTTCGACGTCGTTCTCGCCTTCGACGGACGGCAGGGGGTGGACATGGCGCGCAGCGAGCGGCCCGACGTCATCCTGCTCGACATGAACCTACCCATCATCGATGGCTGGACCGCCGCCCGCGAGTTGAAGGCGGAGCAGGAGACCTCCGGCATCCCGATCATCGCGCTGACCGCCCACGCCATGTCCGGCGACCGCGAGAAGACCTTGCAGGCCGGCTGCGACGACTATCACCCAAAGCCGGTCGATTTCTCCCGTCTGCTGACCCAGATCGACACTGCGATGCAGCGCCGCCCGCAAACGGCCGGGGAGTGACCGCGGAATGACCCAAGCCCCTCTCGGCCTGCTGAAGCGCCTTTTCGCCGGAGCGCCCGAGGCACCCGCCGCGGATGCCGCACCGGCGGTCGAACCTGCTCCGCCAAAGTCCCGCCTGGGTCACGAACCGGCGCTGCATGCGATGCTGGGCAGGCAGATCCTCGATGCCCATCTGCGCAACCGCCACCAGCTGCTCGACCGCGCGCCCACCGACTTCCGGACCGCCGACGCGAACGAGACCCATCTGCTGGTCCTTGCCATGTCTGCCGCCGCCCAGGCCGACGGCGAACTGGATGCGATTGAACGTGGCCGGATCCGGAGCAGGCTCGGCACCAGCAGCCTCGACGAGGAGGCCCGGAGCCGGCTGGAGCAGCTGGTGGACGAACCGCAATGCCTGGAGGAGCTGGTCCGTCGGATCGACACCCCGCGGCTGGCGGCGCGCTTCTACGCCGTGTCGCTGGCGACGGTCGACAAGAACGCGCCGATCAACCGCTCCTACCTGCGCTATCTCGCCCAGCGCCTGGGCCTGCCGGCCGATCTGGTGGTCCGCCTCAACCGGCAGATGGGGCTGCGGCTGTAAAGGGAATGGCGGGGCTTTCGTCCTTCCCTCACACATCCTGCCCGCTGGCGCTGAGTTCGCTCAGCGCCTCGCGGATGGTGTCGGTGTCCAGCAGCATGCGGCGCGAGATGTCGCTCAGCGTCAGCCAGCCGACCACCACCCCACCCTCGTCCAGCACCGGCAGGCGGCGCATGTGATAGGCGCCCATGATGTCCATGGCGGTGGCCAGCGTATCGGTGTCGCGGCAGCTGAACAGCGCGCTCGACATGACATCGCGCACCCGCACCCGCGTGTTGTCGCCGCCTTCCGCCACCACCCGGAACAGGATGTCGCGGTCGGTCAGGATGCCGACGAGGTCGTCGGCCGATCCGACCGGCAGGGCGCCGACATCCAGTTCCCCCATAAGAGTCGCGGCGTCCTGCACAGTCGCGTCCGGCGAAATGAACTCCAGCGCCTTCGCCATGATCTCGGAAACCAGCACGGTCGTGATCCTCGTTGTTCAGGCCATCCGGACATTGGACCTGGGGCCGGGCTTGGGCAACGGAGCCCGGCTTCCCATTGTTCCCCTCCCCGCCCAGCCGCTCCTCTCAGCCGCCAAGCGGCCAGACCATGACGATCAGCCAGGTGCCCAGCGCCAGGATGATCAGCGACAGCGGCACGCCCAGCCGCGGATAATCGCCGAACCGGTAGCCGCCCGGCCCCATCACCAGCGTGTTGCACTGGTGGCCGATGGGCGTCAGGAAATCGCTTCCGGCACCGACCGCGACCGCCATCAGGAAGGGGTCGGGGCTGAGCCCCAGCTGCTGCGCGACGCCCGCGCCGATGGGCGCCATCACCAGCACCGTCGCGGCGTTGTTCAGGAACGGCGTCACCGCCATCGCCGCCGCCATGATCAGCGCCACGCAGGCCACCGCCGGCAGGCCGCGCGCGGCGTCGGCCAGCAGGGTGGAGATCACCTGTGTCGCCCCGGTGCTCTCCAGCGTGCCGCTGACCGGGATCAGTGCCGCCAGCAGGACGATGATCGGCCATTCCACCGCATGATAGGCATCCTCGACGCTCAGCACGCCGGTGACGATCATCGCCGCCGCCGCCGCCAGGAAGGTGACCGCCAGCGGCGCCAGATGGAAGGCGAGGACCAGCATCGTGACGACCAGGATGCCGACCGGTACCCAGACCGGCCGGCGCCGGCCGAGCTGCAGCCTGCGCTCCGCCAGCGGGATCAGGTTGGCGTCGGCCAGCGCATCCGGATAGCGCTCCGCCGGCACCTGCAGCAGCAGCAGGTCACCCTCCCTGAACATCACATGGTGCAGGCGGCGGGCAAGCCGCTCCCCGGTCCGGCTGACCGCCAGCAGACTGACGCCGAAGCGCCGGCGCAGATCCAGAGAGCGGTCCGATTTGCTGGCCAGCGGCGAGTCCGGCGTCACCACCGCCTCGACCGCCAGCAGTTCGCCCTCCGCCCCCTCCAGGATGCCCAGCGGCTCCAGCGACGCGCCCTGGACGAGGCGTTGCAGGGCGGGGGCATCGCCTTCCAGCACCAGCACGTCGTCGGCCATCAGGGTCCAGTGCTTGTCGGGCACATAGCGGCGGAAACGCTCGCGGATCAGGCCGATCACCTGGGCCTCGCCCTCCGCCAGGGCTTCCACGTCGCGAACGGTGCGCCCGACGAAGGAAGACCGGGCGGGAAGCCTCATCTCGCTGGCGTAATTCTCGACCGCGAAGGTCTCTTCCGCCGAGCGGGCGCCGCTGCGGTCCTGGGGCAGCAGGCGCCAGCCGACCATCAGGAACAGCAGCCCGACCACCGTGATGCCCAGCCCGACCGGCAGGTAGTCGAACATGGAAAATGGCTGGCCGACGATCTCCGTCCGCACGCGCGACACGATGATGTTGGGGGAGGTGCCGACCAGCGTCATCAGCCCGCCCATCAGCGAGGCGAAGGCCATCGGCATCAGCACCCGGTGCGCCCCCGTCCGGTGCCGCCGCGCCAGCTGCATGGTGATCGGCAGGAAGATGGCGAGCGCGCCGATGTTCTTCATCAGTGCCGACATGAAGGCCACCGACCCGCACAGGAAGGCGATCTGCCGCGTCGGCGTGCTGAGCTTCGCCGCCACCGGACGCACCAGCGCGTCGATCACCCCGGACCGGGCGATCCCGGCGCTGACGATCAGGGCGGAGGCGATGATGATGACGATGTCGTCGGCAAAGCCGGAAAAGGCGTCCTTCGCGGGGATCAGCCCCAGGAACACGCCGGCCAGCAGGGCCAGCACCGCAACCACGTCGAACCGCCACCTGTTCCAGATCAGCATCGCCACCACGATGCCCACCAGCGCGAAGGACATGAACTGCTGAAGGGTCATCTGGGGTCCGTTCGTTGAGGTGCCCGAGGATAACCCCATGCCCCCCACCCGCGTTCCCGCAAAGCCTGCGCTCAGGCCCGGATGACCAGGATGCACATCGTCCGACGCCTCGGACTGCACTTTCAGCTTGCCCCCTAGGCGGCGATAGCCCGCCGGTCCCGCCCCGCGCTCTTGGCCGCATACAGCGCCTGATCCGCCGCCGCCAACAGGTCGTCCAGCGTGCTGCGCCGCCGCGTCACGCTGATGCCGATGCTGACGGTGATGGCCAGCATACGGTCCGGCACGGCCACCCGGGCCTGACGGACATCGGCCAGAAGCCGCTCGGCGATGCGGTCGGCGTCGGGACCGTCGGCGCCCGGCAGGATGATGGCGAATTCCTCGCCGCCCAGCCGCCCGAGCAGATCCCCGCCGCGCACCGCCTCCTGGAGAATGTCGGCCAGCATGCGCAGCACATCGTCGCCGGCCTGATGCCCGAAGCCGTCGTTGACCGATTTGAAATGGTCGGCGTCGATCATCAGGACACTGACCGGCCGTCCCTGGCGCCAAACCTCCTCCAGCAGCTCGGTGCCGCGGCCCATGAAGGCGCGCCGGTTCAGCAGCCCGGTCAGCGGATCGAGGTTGGCCAGCTCCCACAGCCTCTCTTCCTGCAGCTTGCGCTCGCGGATGTCGCGAAGCACGCCGACATAGATCGCCTCTCCCTCGCTGTGCGACGCGCCGAGCGTGAGCTCGACCGGAAACTCCACGCCGCTGCGATGGCGCGCCATCAGTTCGCGGACACCAGCCTGCCCGCCCCATCCGTGGCTCGCGACGTCACCGGGATCCTGCAGGTCGCGCAATTGACACGGCAGCAGCAGGTCGATGGTCCGGCCGATCAAGTCCTCGGCGGCATAGCCGAACAGGGTCGTTGCCGCAGGGTTGAGAAACTGGATGGTGCCCGTGCCGTCCACCACCAGCATCGCATCGCGCGCGGTGGAAACGAAAGCGGTCAGCCGCTCTTCGCTGCGCTGCAAGGCGGCCGTGCGTTCGACCACACGCTGCTCCAGCCGGGCGTTGGCTTGCGCCAGCTGGAGCATCGCCCGCCGCCGCCGGGTGACCTGACGGTAGAGCGTGGCGGACAGCACCGCACCGCCGCCGCTCAGCACCAGGTCCAGCAGGAAAAAGACCGGCAGGCGTCCGAGCCAGCCGCCGATCGCCTCCCGGGTTTCGATGTTCGCCGCCGCGATGATGCCGTAGCGGGGACTGACCTGATAGGCGCCGGGGCCGGTCACTCCCGGCAGGATGGAGCCTCGCGTCGTGCTGGCGGTCGTCCCCGGTTCCTGCCCATGGTGGAGGAACAGCGGCCAGTCGCCGGCCGGGCGGCCGAGGCAGTCCGTGCTGGGCAGGCATCCGAACACGAAGCCGGACGGCGAAACGATTGCCGCCTGCATGCCCTCCGGCAGCGGAAACGCCTTCAGCATCGCGGAGAAGATTTCCGGGTCGAGGGCTGCGGAGACGATCCCGACAAGACGGCCGAACCGGTCCTCGACCCGGCGGCTGACCGGCACCATCCATTGGCCGTCGGTCCGGTTGACGACCGGCTTTCCGATGAACAGGATGTCCGCTCCCCCATTCAAATGATACTGGACATAATCACGGTCATGCAGATCGACGCCAACGGGATGCGGCGTGCGGGAGTCGTGGGTCAGGCGCCCGTCCGGCTTGACGACGAAAAGGCTTCGCAGGATCGGTGTGATCCGGTGCTGATGGACCAGAAGGCGATGGATGTCGAACTCTTCGAGGTCCGCGATCCGTTCGGAAAACCGCATGAATTCCGACACCACGGACATGGTGCGGTCCGCGATCTCCAGCACCTCGTCCATATGCTCGGCACTGTGGGCCGTGGTGAGCGAGGCCAAATCCACCATCGACCGGATGTCGGCGCTGCGCTCCGCCGAGAGCAGGCCGCCGAGCACGCCATTCAGCAGGATGATCAGTCCGAGAGTCGTGGCGACCCATACCCGCTTCATGGCGCCCCGTATCCCACAGCGTTCGGAGGAAACCATGCCAGCCGATAGGCTGGTCACGCAATTGGGACCAACCGCAGTCGCCGAACGACCGGCACCCGGCAACCGTATGGTGCTGCACAGCACTCGCTTCACGGTATCGGCTTACTTGCCATTCGGCTCCCATGGCAGAAGTTGTTATGGCGGGCCATAACTTGATCGACCACAGTATCACCGATGATATTCTGGATTCTTTTAAAACAACCACCCACGATACCTGAATGGTTATAATTGGATTTTCCATGGACTCACGATTCGTGCTCTGACATCGTTCGCATACGAACCTTTACGGGGCAGGAAATGGGAGTCAGGGCAATGAAAACTTCATCCACAAGTTTCAAGGTCGCATGCCTGTTCGCAATCGCCGGTCTCGGCATGGGCATTGGAATGGCGGCATCGCAGGATCACACCCTGATGCCGGCCCATGCGCACCTCAATCTTCTGGGCTGGGTGTCGCTGTTCCTGTTCGGCGTCTTCTACCGCCTGCATCCGGCCTTGGAAACCAGCCGTCTTGCGATGACCCAGATCGTCGTCTGGAGTGTCGGCACCGCCTTCCTCACGGTCGCGGTGGCGGCGCTGCATCTCGGTTATGCCGCGTTCGAACCGGTCGCCGCGGTCAGCGCGCTGCTCCTGCTCGGCTCGCTCGGGCTGTTCTCCGTCCTGGTCTTCCGGTCCGGCAAGCTGCCGCAGCCGGCAGCACGGGCGATGACCGCGGCAGAGTGAGTCCTGAGGGTTCCGGGACCGCGCTCATCCGCCGCCCCGCAATGCATACGCAACGGGCGCGCACAGCTGGCGACAGCGGCGCGCCCGTTGCGTTTCAAAGGCCCGTCATCGGCTGGCCGGCACCGGCCGAGCGCCTGAATTTCGGCATAAAACAGCGCTGACCGGCAAAACACCGCTGTTTGTGGTGCGGCTCACATCCGGGACTCCGGCTCTTGGGTAGGGTCTGTCCATCGGCAACACGCCGCACCCCGCGGCCCCGAAAACAGGAGACAGACCATGATCCGCACCGCCCTGCTGACCGGCTTCGCTTCGCTCGCCCTGTTCGCCGCTCCGGCGATGGCCCAGAACATCTCCGACATCTCCAACACCGCGGCCGGCATCGGCAACACCGCCAACCAGAGCGCGCTGGTCATGCAGAAGTCCAAGGGCCCCTTCGCCGGCCCGAACAGCGCCACCGTCTCCAACCTCGCCGCCGGCATCGGCAACACGGCCAACCAGGAAGCCTTCGTGAAGCAGCGGAGCGGCGGCCTGTTCAATGGCGGCTCGGCGGCCACCATCGGCAACACCGCGGCGGGCATCGGCAACAACGCCGGCCAGATGGCAACGGTGATGCAGCGGAGCGGCGGCCTGCTGAGCGGCGGGAACATCGCCAACGTCGGCAACACGGCGGCCGGCATCGGCAACACCGCCCTGCAGAGCGGCACGGTGCTGCAGCGTTCGGGCGGGCTGGTCGGCCCCTTCAACCGCAGCAACATGCAGAACCTGTCGGCCGGCGTCGGCAACTTCGCCGGACAGAGCGCCCTGGTCAGGCAGCGCTGACCTTCCCCTTCCTCCCGGCCTCCTCCCTGACCTCGCTCCGGCCGGCAACGGCCGGAGCATTTTTCTGCCCGCCGGCTTCCTGTCCGATCAGGAGGGAAATCCGCCCGCGGTTGTGGGGCAACTCACAGAAGCCGTTCCGGCACTTCACTTAAGCTTTCCACAAGGACGCCACCCACCCCCATCCCCAATCGAAGGAAATCCCGCCATGATCCGCACCTGTGTTCTGGGCACCCTTGCCGCCATGCTGCTCGCCACTCCCGCCCTGGCGCAAAACAAGCCCGTCGGCCCGCTCACCGGCCCCGGCATGCCGTCGATGATGGCGGTGCCCGGACTGGTCAGCACCAATGTCGGTAACGCCACCAATGTCGGCGCCGGCATCGGCAACTCGGCACAGCAGCAGGGCGTTTTCATTCGGGGCGGTGGCGGCGCTCCCATCCGCGGCGTCGGCCCGCTGGTCAGCACCAATGTCGGCACCGCCACCAACGTCGCCGCCGGCATCGGCAACAGCGCCGGTCAGAGGCTGCTGGGCATCCAGGGCAGCGGTGTGCAGGTCGGGCTGAACTTCAGCGGCCGCGGCCCCCTGGTCAGCACCAATGTCGGGGTCGGCACCAACGTCACCGCCGGGATCGGCAACAGCGCCGCACAATCGCTGACCGGCCTTCGCCGCTGAGCGCTCTTTTCCCTCCAATCTAGGAGGTCCCTGATGCTGAGGCTCCCGACACTCCTCGCTCTCGCCGCACCCGCTCTGCTGGTCCTGGCCGTTTCGGCCCCGGTGCAGGCCGACTCCCTCTCCTGCCAGACGGTCAACGGCAAGACCGTCTGCATGCGGGGGTCGGGAACGCTGAGCTGCGTGACGCACAACGGCCGGACCCGCTGTTCGGCCACCCCGTCCGACCCGCAGTCCGAAGTCATTCCCGATGCGGAAATCCAACGGCTTCCCCGCCCGATCACGCCCGATCTGCACAGCCTGCTCGAGCGCCGGGGCTTTCCCTTCGACCATCGGGCGCACTCCCTGACCCTGGAGAACGATGACGATCCGGACATCGACTGATCCCCCCGAACCGCGAAACCGGAGGAACCGACGGAGTTGGTCCGCTAAGGACGATCCACCGCACCATCCCGCAATCGAAGGGCGGCCGGCAGACGCCGGTCGCCCTGTTTGCATCCGACCAGCACACGAACGGGGCAGAAGCGCCGACGACGGCGTACCGCCTTTGACGGCGGGGGTCGGGTCGGTTGCCGGCGTACCATTCCCCGCATCGTCACACCGAAGTCTTCACACCCGCGCCTTCACACCCGCGTCGTCAGCCGAAGCTCAGCCAAGAGGCAGCCATGACCGCGATACGGATCAATTTCGACAAGGATCTCGTCCTTGCCGGACATTTCCTGCTCAAGCATCTGGAGCGGGAGGAAAGGCATCGTCTGGCGACAGCCGCGCGGCTGTCCCACCACGCACGCGGCGCCATGATCTTCCAGAAGGGTGATCCAGGCGACAGCATGATGGCGGTCATCCGCGGCCGGGTGAAGATCTGCTGCCATTCCATGGACGGCAAGGAACTGGTGCTGAGCATCATCAACAAGGGCGGCCTGTTCGGCGAGATCGCCCTGCTGGATGGCGAGCCGCGCACCGCCGACGCGGTGGCCCTGGAGGAAACCGACCTTCTGGTGCTGGACCGGTCGCAGCTGATGCCGGTACTGACGGCAAGGCCGGATCTGGCCTTCCGCATCATCAGCGTGCTGTGCCAGCGGCTGCGCCAGACCAGCGAGCATCTGGAGGACACGCTGTTCCTGGAAGCGCCCTCCCGCTTCGCCCGCGCCCTGAAACGGCTGGGCGATGCCTTCGGCAAGCCGGGGCCGGAGGGGCTGCGGCTGGACATCAAGCTGTCGCAGCAGCAGTTGGGCTGCCTCGTCGGCGTCTCGCGCGAGAGCGTCAACAAGCTGCTGAACGAGTGGCAGCGTGCCGGCGTGATCGGGATGGACGCAGGCTATATCGTCATTCGCGACACCGGCGCCCTGGACGACATCGCCGACTCCTGCGGCTGAGACGCCAATCCGGCGCCGCTTGTGAGCCGCGCCACAGCGCCCTGGTCCGATCGGCATCAAGATGCTCCCCACACCCGGCCGTCAGCCACTGAGGGAGCCCGCGATGATGTCGTCCCGCACCGTTTTCCTACCTGCCTTCGCCGCCCTGCTGCTGACCGCCGGGACGGCCGCGGCCCAGGTCACCGGCGGGATCGCCTTTCCGCCCGGCCCGATCCCCGGCGCGGCGATGGCGCAGGCCTTCGCCCAGAACACCCCGGCTGCCGGTGTCGGTGAACCCGACGCCCCGCGGCGCCCCTCCCGGCGCGATGGTCACCAACCCGTCCCTGCGCCGGTCTTCCGTGAACCAGCAGGCGATCACCCGCATCCGCGGCGATGCCGGCTATCTCGCCGGCTTCAACAAGGGGCAGCCGCTGGCCGCCAGCCGTCAGCCGCCGGTGCAGCCGGTCGACCCCAGCTTCACCATCATCGATGCCCCCTTCATCGTGAACAATTTCAACAGCGCGCTGAACTTCGCCTTCGGCGACGGCAACATCAGCCAGCAGCAGCTCGGCGACGGCACCGCGGCGGGCAGCGCCGGGCCGGTGGACACCGCCGCCCCGGCGCCGGCGCCCGAACCGGCCCCGCTTCCCGCTCCGGCCCCCGCTCCGACCGCCAAGCCGGCCGGACCTTCAACCCTCGATATGCTGATGAGCACAGCCGGGCCGCTGCCGCATCTGCCCGCGGCGCTGGCCCATGGCGGCGTCCAGTTCAACAACGTGAACACCACCACCAACACCGCCGTCGGCACGGGGAACCGGGCGACCCAGAAGACGGTCACGGTCCAGCGCTGACCCCCGTCAGTTCACCTCCCGAGCCACCCGGAAGCCATTGGTCAGATAGCGCACGTCGATGTCATAGCTGTTGCGCATCGTTCCATTGATCGCTTCCAGCTTGTCGCGCCAGGACCCGCCGCGCAGAACCCGCTTGCGGCAGTTCCCCTGCGTCCAGGCGCTGCCGTCGGCCGGGGCACCCTGGTAGTTCTTGTTCCAGCAGTCGGCCACCCATTCCGCCACGCCGCCGTTCATGTCGTGCAGACCGAGCGGATTGGCCTTGTAGCTGCCGGCGGCGGCCGGGGTCAGATGTTCGTGCGGACCGCCGCAATCGTCGCAGTCGGCGTGGTTCCCCTCCTCCGCCCCCCACCAGAAGGGCGTGGTGGTGCCGGCCCGCGCGGCGAATTCCCATTCCGCCTCGCTCGGCAGGCGGTAGCGCTGGCCGGTCTTGCGGCTGAGCCAGGCCACATAGGCCTGTGCATCCTGCCAATGCAGATTGTGGACAGGGGTTCCATCGGTCGGGTTGGTCATGCGCGGCATGTCGGTGCAGCCGCCCTCCTGGATGCAGGCGCGCCATTCGCCGACCGTCACCTCATACATGCCGAGCGCGAAGGGCTTGGCGATGGTGACGCGGTGGACCGGCCGTTCCGACGGGTCGCCCTTGTCGTTCCCCATCATGAAATTGCCGGCCGGCACCCGCACCAGCACCGGGCAGGTCGGACAATCCTGGAAGCTGTTGCCCGAGCCATGATTGCGCGCCGTGCCGTTCGTCGGCCCGGATGGCGCAGTTGAGGGCGCAGCCGGCGGACCAGTCGGCGTTGCTGGCTGCGGTGCTGCCGGCGGCACAGTCGCCACCACCTGCGGCTCGGCCGGCGGTGGAGCCGCGGCCTGGACCGGCGCCGGCGGCGCTTCACGCTTCAACAGTGCGGCGGCGACGAAGCCCTGGGTGCCATCCTCAAGCGCGATGCGGTACCACCCGCCGTCCGGCACGCGGCCGAGAACCTGCACCACGGCTCCGCGCGCCACCCGGCCGACCCGTGCGCCGCCATTGGCCGGCGTCGCCCGCAGGATGCCATCCGCCGTGACCATGTAGCGTCCGGGCTCCGCTGGCTCCAGGCCCGGTCCCATCGCCGTTTCAGGCTTGGCTTCCGCCTTCGGCGGCGGCTCCGCCGGTTTCCCGGCGAGCTTCAGCGCCTCAAGCTGGCGGCGGGCCACCGGGGCGTAATTGCCGCTGCCGAACAGTTGCAGGAAGGCCTGAAGGTCGCCGGGCTCCTTGCTGGACTGGATGCGCTTCCACAGGCTGTCTTCCAGCTCGGCCACCGGGGCGGTGCCGGGTGCCGCGATCTCCACGCTGACGCTCGCCATGGCGGTGCCGCCGCGCCCGTCATCGACGCTGTAGCGCAGGGTTCCGGCCGGACCGGGGGGGGCGGCCTCCGGGTCGAAGGTCAGGCCGGTCAGCGCCTGGACGGTCAGCCGGTCGCCCGACTTCACGACGGCCGACCCATCGTGGACGCTGCCGCGCTCCGGCACGGCGGTGACGGCGACGGTCAGCGGGTCGCCGTCCGGGTCGGACGGCGCGTCGATTCCCATCGGATTGCCGGCGACGCGCAGTTTGCGCTCCGCCACCACCGCCGGGGGCTGGTTGCTCGGCTTGATCGTCACGGGGATGGCGCCGGTTGTCATGCCGCCGCGCCCGTCGGCCACCAGGAACTCGAAGGCGCCGGCATCGCCGCGGAAGCTGCCATCGGGCTTGAAGCTGGTGGCCGCCAGCTGATCCACCGTCAGATAATCGCCGATCAGCACGCTGCGCTCCCCGACGCGGACGGTGCCGCCGCGCGGCAGGCCGGTGATGCGGGCGTACATCTGATCGTCGTCAGGATCGGTCGGCTTGCCGGCCCCCAGCGGCTCCGCGCCGGCACGATCCAGCACGGTCAGCGCCCGCAATTCCCCCAGCACAGGCGGCCGGTTGGGCGGGCGGGGATTGAAGTAGAAGGGGGTGGCGCCGAGCGACCCGTAGACGAACGGCTCCTGCCGGCCGTTGGTGGCCTGCTTCACCGTATCGCGCACATTGCGGAAGAACAGGCTCAGCTCCAACCCCGGTGTCTGGAGATGCTGGAGCAGCGCCGCGCTGAAGGGGCTGTGGTCGCCGGTGCCGTCCTCCGCCAGCTGGTCGGCGCGGGTCGCCATCGCCACCAGCGTGTCGCTCGGCGTGTCGTCGACGCTGCCGAAGCCGGGATGGGCCTGGTTGCGGTTCGAGCCGCTGCGGGTCAGCCGGTCGACGAAGGGATTGTTGCGGCAGGCGTCGAGGATGAGGATGCCGAGCTTGCGCGCTCCCGCCAGTTCACCCATCGGCAGATTCAGCGGGATCGCCTCATAGACCAGATCGCGTTCGCGTTCCAGCTGGGCATCGGCCGGCAGCAGATAGTTGACGCCGTTCACCTGGATGCCGTGCCCGGCATAGAAGATCACCGCCACGTCGGCCTGCGACGCCTTCAGCCCGAACTGGCGCAGGGCGGTGGCGAAGCCGCGGGCGTCCAGATCGTACTGCTCGTCCACCGTGAAGTTCAGTGCCCGCAACGCCTCGCCTATGGCTTTCGCATCGTTGCGCGGGTTCACCAGTTCCGGCGCATTGCGGTAATTGCTGACCCCGATAACCAGCGCCAGCCGGCTTTCCGCCGCGGCACCGGCCGGCGTCTGCCCGGTGGTGGCCGGACCGGCCGCAAGCGCGCCCCCGCCGAGGGCCATAACCGCCAGCAAAAGGAGCAACACCGCGACCATCGTCCGGCAGGGTCCGACCGGTTTTACCATCCCCGCCTCCGTACCCGTGCAAAGAGGCGCCGCACTCCGTCGTCGGTCGCATACGACCTATAGGCTCACCGGCGAAGCTTGCGGCGCATAGCGGATGGCTGTTCGAATCGATTTCGGAAATTGCCGGCAGCCCGCCATGGATGGAAGGAAGCATACCATGGCTCAATTGCATTCCAAGCCGCCCCATGAGCCTGAACCCGGCAAAAGAGGGGGTGGCAGGCCGAAGTGATTACTTCCTGTATCGAGGGTTAATGCTGATGATTATCGCCGACGGCTATCGGCATCTTCATCGTCGATCAACAGCCAGATCCGCACCGCTTTCACCTTCCCCTTCAGCGCCACCTCCCCCACCGGCAGCGCCGTGCAACGGACGCCCGCCGCCTGCGGCCCCCCCTGCCGCACCGCCTGCCATGTCGGATCGCCGACGATGACCCGGCAATGGCGCGACGTGCGGGCATCGACCAACTTGCCATAGGCCTCCAGCCGGGCGGCGGTGTTCGCGGTGTCGCCGAGAAGCGAGTATTCGCTGTGCCGCAACCCGCCAAGGCTGCCGGCGACCAGCGGGCCGGTGTGCAGGCCGACCCGGATGCCGACCGGCGGCAGCCCTTCCGCCTGCCACCGCCGGTTCAACGCCACCAGTTCCCGGCCCATCTGTAAGGCGCAACGGACGGCGCGGCCGGCGTCGGCGTCGATCTCGTCCTGCGTGCTGCGGGCGACCGGCGCGCCGAACACCGCCAGAATCGCATCGCCGACGAAGCGCAGAACCACCCCGTCATTGGCGGTGACGATGTGCACCATGGCATCCAGATAGCCCTCCAGCCAGCGGATCAGCGGTTCCGGCTCCAGCGCCTCGCAAATGGTGGTGAATCCCTCGATATCGGAGAACAGCACGGTGGCAGTCAATTGCTGCGGGCGCGGGCGGTTGCCGGTCATGAAGGTCGCGCGTTCGCGCCAGATCTCCTCCGCCACCGGCTGGGAAACATGGTTGGCGAACAGCTGCATCATGACGCGCCGGTCCGCCCGTTCGCGCAGCGACATCTGCACGGTCATGGCCGCAAGCCCCGCCCCCCAGGCCAATGACGGCGCCACCAGCGGCACCAGCGGCCCGCCCGCCGCGAACAGCGCATTGGCACCGGTCCAGGCGGCCGCCGGCACAAGCAGCCCGGCCGCCGCCACCAGCCACAAGGGCAATCCGGCCAGCGCCACCGCCACCCCGGCCGCGGCCATCAGCAGCGCCAGCGCCGCTTCTCCCGCGAATGGCAGGCGCGGGTTCTGCCGCCCGTCGAGAAGCTGGGCCAGCACATGCGCCTCGATCTCCACCCCCGGCGTCGACGCACCGGCCGACGACAGCGGCGTCCGATGCTGATCGATGCCGGCCAGTGCCGTGCCCACCAGCACCGTCCGCCCGGCCAGCCAGCTTTTCGGCAGAACGGCGACAGTTTCCGCGGGATAGACCGGGAACGGGCTGGTCGAGCCGTCCGGCCGGCCATGCCAGTCGATGCGGAACGGTTCGCCCGGCACAACCGACACACCGCCCAAACGGGCAAGCTGAACCGGCAGGCTCGGCGTGCCGTCGCCGCCGAAGGGGACATGCCAGCGCACCGCGGCATCCAGCCGATCCTTCGCCAGATTGGCATGACCGCGCGGCATCCCGTCGGTGAAGCCGTCGAGGAAACGGCGCTGCCGCTCGGTCAGCGGCGTCTGCTCCAGGGCGGTGATCGCCACCACCGGGACCTGTGCGCCCAGCATGGCGCGGCGCAGCCGCTCGTCCAGGACCGGAAGGCTGGGTTGGTCGAACAGCACGTCGATGCCGATGGCGCGGACCCCGGCCGCCGCCAGCACGCCGACGATGTCGGCCAGCATGCCGCGATCCACCGGCGACCGGCAGGCAAGACCGGCGAAGCTGTCCTCGCCGAACAGCACCAGCGCGATGGCGGGATGTTGTGGCTGCGCCGGAGCGGCAGCGGCGATCAGCCGGTCGGCCAGGCTTTCATCCGCGGTGCGCAGCGGCGGCACCAGCCGCGTGGCGGCAAGCGCCAGCACCGCACTCGCCAGCATGACGGCCACCGGCAGCCACCGGCGCGACCAGCCGCGACGGTCCGGCGGCGGGTCGCGCACCGCCGGTTTCGCAACGGCGGGAGCCTCCGGCCCTTCCCTGGGATTCGCCGGCGGGCCGTCCATCCGCTCCTCACCGAACCTTCAGGATCAGTTGGGCGGAGGCCACCTCCGTCTCGCGCAGGCGGGACACCGCGCGGTCGAGCTGGCCGGCGGCATCCTCGGCCAAGGGGCGGAAGGCGGCATCGCGGCCGGGAAACTCGCCGTCGAGATTGCGGCTGGTGGCGATGCAGCGCACCTCCAGATCGGCAGGTGCGTCCCCGGCGCGCAGCGGCATGCGGTCGCCGGACAGACTGATCGGAACATTGCCCATCACCCGGGCGCTCATCGTGGCACCGGACGGAAAGATCGGGATCAGCTGGCCGCGCGCGTTGCGCAGATAGCAATAAAGATGGGCATCACGGTCGGTCTGCACCCGCAGGCGGATGTCCTCGCCCGGCCGGTAGGCGGCATTGCCGGCCGGCTCTGCGGAGAGAAAGACGTCGAGCGGCACCATCGCGTCGCGCAGGGACGCCATCGCCGCCCCGATCTGCCCGGCGCAGCCGGCCGATGCCAGGCCGACCGCCAGCGCCGCCCCGCCCGCGGCCTCCACCATGCGGACATGCAGGGTGCCGACCGGTGTCCCATTCGCCCGCAGCATGCCGATGTCCATCCCGTCCGCGAGCGGCAGGCTCCGCGGCCAGGGGGCCGGGCTGCCGTTCATCCATTCGACCGCCGCGCGTTCCCCACCGGCCTGCAACGTCAGCCGGTCCAGTCCCGGTTCCGCCGGGCGACGCAGCACGGGGGAACTGCCGGCCTTGACGCATTGCGTGCCGAATGCCGACGGGTCGATGGCCAGCGCCTTCTCCAGCGCCGCATCCAGCGGATTTCCCAGCGCACGCGCGGCGCCGAGGTCGCTCTGCATGAACCGGTCGTCGCCGGGACCGGCACGGGCCGACACGGCGCCGTCCGCCGCTTGGCCGGGAACCCCGTCATAGGGACCGCGCAGGCGCAGCAGACGGCCGTTGGCGAACAACAGCGTCGCATTCGCCCCATCGGGAAGCCTGACCGCCTGCCCGTCGGTAACGAGTTGGCCCTGGACATAGCCGGGCGCACTGGACGCCACGACCACGGCCTCCGCCGCGGCCTCCTGCCCGAAGCCCAGAGCGAGGACGGTGGCGGCGCCCAGCAAAGAAGAAAAGCGTCTCTTCGGCATGATCGTCACCTCCTGGATTTGAAGGGATCAGTCGCGGTTCCGGCCCTTGCCGCTGGCGGCTCCGTCATCGGGAGCCAGCAGGCAGGCGGTGCGGGACTGCGTCACCACCGACACCGCTCCGTCCGTCCCGCCGTTGCGGCGGAAGCGCAGCCCGTTCATCTGGCTGGCGATGCTGAGCGAGACGACGGCAAGATCCTCTTCATCGATGATCTTATGCCCGTCCTGCCAGCATTGGACCCGGACCCGCTTGCCGGCGGGGGCAACGTCCACGCCGCCCGCAACACCGCCGCTGGTGGCACCCGACGTGTCGGCCCCCTTCTTGCGGACAACCGTGGCATCGGCGGCACCGGCGAGCCATAGGGCGGCAAGACCGAGGCAGGCCGCGAGGAGCAGAGCGTGTTTCATGGCATCCTCCTCCGTTCGGGCCGCACTCAATGGGTCGGCTTGAATTCGACGCGCCGGTTGCGGCCGTCATAGGGGTTGGCGGCGATCGGCGCGGTCGGCCCCTTGCCGTCCACCGTGATGCGCTTGGGGTCGATCCGATGGACGCGGACCAGATACTCGCCGACCGACACAGCGCGGCGCTGCGACAGCAGCATGTTGTGGGAAAGGCTGCCGCTGGCGTCGGTGTGGCCCTCCACCGTCAGTCCCAGGGTCGGATCCTCCTTCATCAGCGCCCCGACGGCGTCGATGTAGGAAGCGGACTCGGCCGGGATGTCGGCGGAATTGAGCGCGAAATTGATGCGGAAGCCGAAGGCCTGCGGTGCGGCGTCCTGCTGCTGGGCGACAGGAGCGGCGGGCGGCTCGGCGGTGGCCGTCTGGGCGGCCGGGGCCTCGGTGCGCACCTCCTGCCGGCGCTGCTTGTGGGCGGGGCGGCTGGGTGCGGCCTGCGCAGCAGGTTGGGGTGCCGGTTGGGCAACGGGCTGCATTTCGGGCTGGGGAGCCGGCTGCGCTGCGGACGGGATCGGCGCCGTGCCGTAGTTGATCTCGTCGATAGGCCGGGGCCGCTTGGCGGCAGCACCGGCCGCACCGCCGATGATCTCGATGCTGCGGGTGCGGATTTTGGGTTCCGGCGCCACCACTTCGCGCAGTTCCTCCACGCTGGGCGGCCGGTCGAACATCATCACCTTCGATGAGCCCGACCCTTCCACCGTTTGGGCGGATACGGAACCGGCCCAGGCAGCGGCCAGCATCGGCAGGGTGGCAAGCAGCGTATGAGACAGGATGGACTTGGTCATATCGGGCTCCATGGGCAGGAGAAAGAACGGCGTTGCCCTGGTTCTACCGCCACCACCCTGCCCCGCGCTGTGAGCCGGCCAACAGTCGGCTCCCGATTCCGGCGGTTCGCCCGAGGTTACTCCCCCTGTGCCAGCGTGCCGGGCAGCACCTTCACCGTCAGCCGCTTGGCGCGGGCATCGCTGCCCTTGGCGGTCGCGAAGGCATTGATCACGTCATCCAGGGCGGCGCCGGGTATGGGCTGCAGATCCTCGCTCTTGAACGCCTCGGGGATCCGCACGCCGATCTCGTCGTGCGACAGGACGCAGGCGACCGTCTCCTCGGCATTGGGCCGGTCCATGCGCAGGTTGAAGGGCTTCTGCACACCGGGCGGAATTTCCACCTGCCGGCCGGCCTCGACGAAGGCGTCGGGCTGGAAGCGGTTGGGGAAGATGCGGGACACCGTGCCGGCGGCATCGCGGTAGTAGCAATAGACGAAGCCGTCCGCCGTCGGCTGCATCCGCACCACCAAGGCTTCGCCGGCGCGGTAGCGCGGTGCCGGCCCACGGTCCGACGACAGCAGCAGGTCGAGCCGGGACGGCGACGGCTGGGCGCGCGGCAACCCTTCGCCCCCGGCATTGCTGACGCTCTGCAGCCTAGCCGGCGGCGCCCCGCCCTGGCCGGGCGGCTTGGCGAGCAGGCGCTGGTAGAGGTCGAAATCGATGCGGCCAGTGGCGATCAGGTCGCTGTCCGCCTGGAAACGGCCGACCGCCTCGGCTGTCCGCTGGTCGAGCTGCCCGTTGACCGGCCCGTCGTAATAGCCCTGTGCCGACAGCGCGCGCTGGGTGAAGGTCACGCGCTCCGACGGGGCCATACCGTCGAACCATCCGCGCGCCTCCGCCATGAAGGCGGGGTTGGTCTGATCGATGCCCAGGCATTGCCAATAAGGCACGCGGGTCAGCTTGCCGAGCACCTCGATGGTGCTGAGTTCGACCAGCGTGCGCACCCCCTGGTGCAGCCCTTCCGACCGGTTGAGCGAGATGTTGAAGGACAGGCCGGCCTTGCCGATCACCCCGCCGGTGTCGGCCCCACGCCCCGAAGACACCACCGCCAGCGTGTTGGACGCCGACATGCCGGGGATGATCTGGCGCGTCACCAGTTCCCCGACATTGAGGTCGACCGAGACCATCGACACCACCTGATCGGCGGACACGCCGATGTCCAGCTTGGGCAGCGACAAACCGGCCCCCGCCGCCTCGCTGACCACATTGTCGTCCAACTGGGTGATGGCGCCGCGGATGTAGTAGGACGGCGCACGGAAGTTCGGCTGCACCCCGATCATCCAGTACAGCGCGTTGACGTCGTCCAGCGCCGGCTCGAAATCCACGAAACGAAAGGCGTTGGAGGTCTCCGACATCCGCGAGACGGCGGTGATCAGCATCTCCTTCGTGCCGCCGGCGACCCGGCCGGTGGCGTCGGGCAGGCCGTTGGCGGTGATGTAGATATCACGCTTGCCATGGGTCCACAGCAGCGTGTCCATGCAGCGTAGCGCCTCGCTGAAGCTGCTGATGGTGCGGACGGCCGGGGTCTTCGGCTGCTGCACCACGCGGGCCATCTCGCCGGAGGTGAAACAGCCGCCCAGCGCCAGCGTCAGGCCGACGGATACCACGGCGGAACCAAGGAACCGGTCCATGCTCATCGGCGCTGTCTCCTGTGGGTTTGTGGTCCGGCTTGCTGCCTGCGCCGTCAGGCCGGCTGAGGACCGGTCACCGCGCCGACAGTTGCGGGCTGCGGTCGGCGCGGACCGTGATCGTGATCTTCTTCGACATGATCGGCGGGTCGTGCGGCACATGGTCGGCATCGGCCAGGACCAGTTGCAGCGTGTGGCGGCCGGGCGGCAGTTCCAGGATCGTTTCGGTCTGGCCCTTGCCGAAATGCAGGTGCTGCTTGTCGCTGGGGATCGGCTCGTTGAAAGTCTTAAGGTCGGTGTCGATCAGCAGATGATGGTGCCCGGTGCCGTCCTTGCGCACGCCGGCCGGCGCGACGCCGAAGTTGCGCAGCCCGAACCACACCTTGAAGCGCGTCCCCACCACCTGCCCGTTGTTGGGCCAGCCGATGTAGAGCCATGCGTCCTTTCGGCCAGGCGTCCGCTGCCCGGCCGCAGCGTCGCTCTGCCCGGCCTTCTGGCTGTCCTTCTGATCGGCCTTCTGTTGGGCGGACGCATCCGCCGCAGCCGCGGGCGTCGCCGCGACCGTCAGCGGCGTGAGCGACAGCACTGCCCAAAGCGCCGCGCAGGACACGGCGCCCAGTACCGGTTGCAGGCGGCGAACAGTCGTAAGCGCGCACGAATTCGTTGTCATGCTGCCCTCCCTGGCAGGGACGAAGCCAACGGCTCCGGTCAGCGGACGGTGATGGTCACCTTTTCCGACATCACCGGCGGGTTGTGCGGAATATGGTCGGCATCGCCCAGGACCATCTGCAGCGTGTGGGTTCCGGGCGGAAGCTCCAGCCGCGCTTCGGTCTGGCCGGCGCCGAAATGCAGGTGCTGCTTGTCATTGGGGATCGGCTCGTCGGGGTTCGTCAGCTCGGTGTCGATCAGCAGGTGATGGTGCCCGGTGTCGGCGTGGCTTATGCCGGCCGGTGCGATACCCATGTTCTGGAGCCCCATGCGCACCCAGAATTTTCCGCCAGTAATGACCGTCCCGTTGGAAGGCCACAGGATGTAGGCACGCGCGTCATCGGGTGCTTTCGCCCGGTCGGCCATTCCCTGCCCAGCCAGAAACAGCGGCAGAAGCAGCAGGGCGCCGACTGCGATCACGGCAGTCCGCAGCATGATTTCCCCCTGTATTCTTCATTGCCCTTTGTCCGATGCCATCGATCTTAGTCTTCGACCGCGAAGCAGGGTTCCCCCGAATTCTTGGGTAATCCCATCCCGTTGAAAAACAACCCGCTCCTGCGCCACACCCTTCCGAATTGGCGGACAATCGCCGTCCCCATCCCCACCATTGCGGGGGAGGACGGCGCAGGGAAGACAGACAGGCGACCTTTTCAGCGCTTGATCCCAAACAGTTGCTCGTTCATCACCGCCCGGTCCGCAGTTGCGACACCGCCGGCCCGCCCCGGCAACTGCAATCCGCCGCCCATCGCTCCGTTGGCCAGGGCCGGGCCATTCGTCCGGCCGTTCCCCATCCAGGGCGGAAAAGCACCGCTGGGACCGGCCGCATTGGGCGGCACGTTGCCGATCCGGTTCCCCAGCAGGGAAACGGCCGCAGCCGAAAGCGGCACGCCACCGGACTGCACCTCGAACGCCGCGGCCGGCCGGACAATGGTCGTCATCGTGACGAGAACGGGCAGGCAAAAGGCAACGGCGGCAAGGTTGCGCATCGGGGTTTTCCTCCGCGGAACAGGACCAGGGCAACAGGGCCAGGGACGGCATGGACCCATCCTGCCGCAGGTCATTCGCCCGCCGCTGTGAGCGGGACCACAGCGGCAGGCGAAAAGCCGAAAAGCATCATCCCTGCTCGGGAATACGGGCGATGACCTTGATTTCAAAATCGAATCCCGCCAGCCAGTTCACCCCGACCGCGGTCCAGTTGGGATAGGGCGCATCGCCGATCACCGTCTCGCGCACCGTCATGATGGCATCGAACTGGTTGGCCGGATCAGTGTGGAAGGTGGTGACGTCGACGACATCGTCGAAGGTGCAGCCGGCTGCCTTCAACACGTTTGCGAGATTGTCGAAGGCCAACCGCACCTGCCGCTCGAAGTCGGGTTCCGGCGATCCGTCCGCGCGGCTGCCGACCTGCCCCGATACGAACAGGAGATCGCCAGAACGTATCGCCGCCGAATAACGGTGCTTTTCATAGAGCGCGTGCCGGTTGGCCGGAGTGATCGCATCGCGTTTGGCCATGGTGGTGGTCCTCCTTGACTGCCGGAATGGCCGGCATCGGGCTTCACAGCGCGGCTGCGAGTTGATATACGCCGCGTATGCGAACCACAACACACATACGTTGCGTATGTCAATTCACATACGCAACGTATGCAGAAGTTTCTGGAGAAGGCAATGGCCGCCAAAAAGCGATCCGAGATGATGGAGGAAACCCGCGCCAAGCTGATCGCGTCCGCGCGCAAGGCTTTCGCCGAACAGGGATTCGCCGCCGCATCGATGGATGAGCTGACGGCGGAGGCCGGGCTGACGCGCGGCGCCCTCTATCACAATTTCGGCGACAAGCGCGGGCTTCTCCAGGCCGTGGTCGACCAGCTCGACACGGAGATGGCACAGCGCGCGCATGCCATCGCTGCCAGGGCCGGTAGCGACTGGGACGGATTGCTGGCGGAAGGTGTGGCCTATATCGAGATGGCGCTGGAGCCCGAGGTCCAACGCATCGTCCTGCTCGACGGACCGGCATTCCTGGGCGATCCCTCGCAATGGCCGAGCCAGAACGGTTGCCTTCAAATGACGCGGCAAACGGTGGAACGGCTGATCGCGCAGGGAATCGTCAGGCCCATCGACCCCGAAGCGGCCGCCCGGCTTTTGAATGGGGCGGCATTGAACGCCGCGCTCTGGGTGGCGGCCAGCCCCGATCCTCAGGAGGTCCTCGCCAAGGCGGTCGATGCGTTCCGCGCCCTGGCGGAAGGGCTGCTGGCACGCCCATCCTGAAATAGCCACAGCCCCGCATCGGCGGAGCTGTGGCAACAGACAGGACGATGCTTCCGCCAGTTCAGAGGTTACTTGGACTCACTCTTCAGATAGGCGATCAGGTCCGCGCGCTTGGCATCGTCCTTGACGCCGGCGAAGGCCATCTTGTTGCCGGGAAGCGCCGCCTTCGGATCCTTCAGATAGGTGTCGAGCTTCTGCTCGTCCCAGTCATAGCCGGCATCCTTCACCGCCGCGGAATAGCTGAATCCATCGACGCTGCCCGCCTTGCGGCCGACGATGCCATGCAGGTTCGGGCCGACGCGGTTGGGGCCGCCGGCCTCGATGGTGTGGCAGGCCTTGCAGGTGTTGAACACCGTCTTGCCCGCCGCGGCATCGCCGTCCGCGGCCTGCGCGGCGGCGGTTCCACCGGAAATCAGAATGACGGAGGCCAACAGAATTTTGCGCATGACGGACACAGCGGAACTCCCATTTCTCAACGTTGTCTCCGGCCAACCGAGAAAATTGGTCGGGCTTCCTTCCGGCGAGCAAGCGGAAGCTAAAGGCGGCCATTGAGGCCAGGAAGCGAATTTACCCGATGGTTGTCATCGGTTTTTCCGATACGATCCTGCCGCATTAGGGGAACCGCCGGTCGCGGCTGCATCCAGTGGATGCGACGAATCGTCTCACACCGGTCGGTCGCGATCAAGCCGCCGATGGCGTAGGTCTTGCTCCCCGTCCGTGGAGGCGGGGTTTCGAGCGAGGTATCATGGATACGGAAATGGCCCGGACATTTCTGGAGGTCACGGCGGCGGGCAGCTTCATGGCGGCAGCCGACCGGCTCCATGTGACCCAGTCGACCGTCAGCACGCGCATCCAGCAGTTGGAGCAGCAGCTTGGCTGCCGGCTGTTCGTGCGCAACAAGACCGGCGCCACGCTGACCAGCGCCGGCCTGCGTTTCCAGAGACATGCCGCGGCCATCCTCCGCCTGTGGGAGCAGGCCCGGCAGGAGGCCACCCTGCCCGCCGGCCACAAGGCGCTGCTGCGCATCGGCAGCGAAGCCGGCCTGTGGAACCGCCTGCTCTACCGCTGGATTCCCTGGATGCGGCGCAACGCCAACGACATCGCCCTGCGCTGCGACGTCGGCCTGCCGAACGGACTGCTGCAAGGGCTTCAGGACGGCACGCTGGACGTCGCCGTCCTCTATTCGCCGCGCGCCCTGCCGGGCCTGTCAATCCGCCTGCTGCTGGAGGAGGAACTGGTCCTTTTCCGCATGCCGGCGGTCGAGGATTACCTGGAGGAGCCCTATGTCCACATCGACTGGGGCGACGATTTCCGCCGCAATGTGCGGCTGCATCGCCCGGACGTGCAGGCCGCGCCGGTGTCGATCGGCGTCGGCACGCTTGGGCTCGACTATGTCAAACAGTGCGGCGGCACCGGGCATTTCCCCCGGCAGCTCGTCCAGCCGCTGATCGATGCCGGCAAGGGGGAAATCCTGCCGGAAGCCCGGCCGCTCAGCCTTCCCATCTACGCCGCCTACCCGACCGACGCCGACGACACCATCATCGACCCGGCCCTCACCGGGTTGAAGGCCATCCTGGGCGAACCGGCCGGCGCCCGCAATTCACTTTGATAAAACCGATACAAACTATCGGTTTATTTCGCTTTTTGCGATGGATGGCGCTGCCTAGGATCGGCTTCAACCAAAACCTGAGATAAAGGTCCGATCCGATGTCAATGCAACTGGCGCAGCCGTCCCTGCTCGAAGAGGACGGCGCCGCGGCGGAAACGAAGTTCCGCCGGTTCGAGTCGCCCTACATCGTGTTTCCGTCGCTGATCCTGCTGCTGATCATGCCGTTCGGCATCGTCTTTCACCCGGTCTGGCTCGCCACCGCCGCCGAAGTGGGCGTGGTCGTGATGTTCATCGCCATTTTCCGCATGATGCGGATGTGAGGCCACCCCCCCGCCGTTAAGACGCGCGGCCGCGGGCGGATCGCGTCTTCCAGGTGACGGTCGCCGCAACCGCCAGCGCTGCCGCGCTCAAGGCCAGCACCCAGAGCAGGAGGCCGAAGCCTGTTCCATCATGGCGCACCGCGACCGACAGCGCCGCCGCCAGGCACAGCAACGCCGCCAGCCGCAGCCGGAATACCGTGCGGCGCGGCGGCCCCCGCCTGGACTCGACGAGGTCGCGCCAATGCCGCTCCACCGACAGGGCAAGGGCGGCGAAGGCGAAATAGCAGAGCCCGAAGAGGCCGGGCAGCATCAGGGCATCAGGCATGGTCGGTCACCTCCGCCAGGGTTGAGAGTTCGGGATCGCGCCGCCGGGCCAGCCGACGCGACACCCGCCAAGCGGCGGCGGCGGTCAGAGCCAACACCGCATCGACGCCCAGCACCGCCCAATCGGCGGCGGCCACGGCGCGGATGGGATGTTCCCCCGTCGTGATCCAGTTCAGCACCACGCAGGCTGCGGCCAGCAAGGCGACCGCGGTGCATTGTTCGCTCCAGGGCGGGTCCGTCCGGGTGCTGACGGCAGCATGGACGGCGCTCCCGATCCAGATCACGAAGAAGAGGCCGACCTCCACAAGCTCCCGCGACGGGATGCCGGCCGGCAGCAGCCGGTTGGCCGCCATCATCGCCAGCGTGGCGATCAGCAGGCCGGAGGTGCTGCCACAGGCGATGGCGGCGACGCTGCGCCAGCCGGCGCCGGGCTTCACGCCATGGGCGACCCGCCGCTTCTCCATCCAGTACAGCATGCCGGTGCCGATCAGCACGCAGCCGGACAGCCCGAACAGGAAATACAGCCAGCGCAGCGGCCAATGGTCGAAGGCGGCGAAATGCAGCCCCGACAGGACGCGGTGGGTTGCCACCACCGGCCCCGGCCGCTGGTATTTCAGCACCTGCCCGGTAACGCCGTCGAAGAAGACCGGCTGGACATCGAGGCTGATGCGGTCCCGCAGAGCGCGGTTGATGCGGACGACCGACGCGGCATCGCCGGCATTGTAGACGAACACCACGGCCGGCTCGCCCCCGCCCCACAGCCGGCGGGCCTCCGCCACCATCGGATCGAGCGGCGCCAGCGGGGCAGCGATGCCGCTGCGCGGACGGCTGTAGTTGCCCAGCGCGTCGTCGTAGAAGCGCCGCACATCGCCGCCATACAGCGCCTGGACGCCGGCCGGCAGCACGATGGGCAGGACGATGACGATCCCGGTGATCGTGATCATCAGATGGAAGGGCAGGACCAGCACGCCCGCCAGATTGTGCAGGTCGAGCAGGGAGCGGCGAACCTGCCCCCAGCTGCGGAAGGTGAAGAAATCCTTGAAGATCCGCGCATGGATGATGACGCCGGAAATCAGCCCGGCCAGCATCGCCACCGAGGCGAAGCAGACGATCCAATAGCCGATGAAGCCCGCCCGCAGATGCAGGCTGTAATGCAGTGGATAGAAGAAATAGGTGGCTCCCAGCGTCCCGACCGGCGGCAGCAGCTGGCCGTCGCCGGTCGCCATGCCGCCGGCATTGCCGGTCTCGGTCCGAAGCTGAAGCGCCATCACCGGCCGCCGTTCGTCCGGCAACTGCACATACCAGTCGCGCACCGTCCGCCCGGCGGCGAGCTTCTCCACCGCCGGCAGCACCGCATGGTCGAGCGAGACCGGCACGGTCTCCACCGTGCCGACACGGGTGGCGGGCATCATCCAGCGGTCGATCTCGGAGGCGAACACCGCCAGCGATCCCATGAAGAAGATCAGCATCAGCAACCCGCCGAGCGTCACCCCCGCCCAGGTGTGCGGCCACAGCATGGCGGCGCGCAGCGCCGAGCTGATAAGCTTGCGCGTCTTCGCCGTCATGGCCCCACTATCCCGGCGAACTTCCCGGCAAACTGCGAGGCCGCGATCAGCAGCACCCCGCCGCCGCCCAGCACCGCCCAGCCGACCGTGATCCGCGGGACCGCAAAGGCCCACAGCGACGCCGCCGGCAGCACCACCAGCGCCAGCAGGCTGGAGGCGGTAACCGCCTCCGCCGGCGCCATGCCTGCCAGCGCCCCCAACTCCGCCCCGAAGGCGGCGAGGCCCCAAGCGAAACCATAGGCGCCGAACACCGCCGCGGTCACCCGTGCGGCAATGCGCAGGCGCGGCGGCGCAGCCCGTCCCTCAACCCGTCCGGACTGCCCGGCAGTCTTCATCGCGATGCTCCCCCTGCCATTGTGCCTGCCAAAGCGCCGACGCCCCCGACACGGTTCACGCAGCTCCAACCTTGATAATGATACTGATTCTCATTTGCAAGATTCTCCTCGTTCCGCGGGAGAAAGACGGGCAGCCGGCGGTCGGAGGCTGGAACCGCGCAGAGCGCGACGCTGCCGGCCGGACTGGGCTACACTCGGGCCGACATCGACCGGCTGCTTCCCGACCGGAACCAAGACCCTGCAGGGCCAAAAAGGACAAGAACCAATGACCACCGAGAGCGCAACCGAAACGACCTCCGAAACCGGGGCTTTTGAAACCGGAGACGCCCTGCTCGCCCGACACCCCGGCGCCATCATCCGGCCCGTCAAGGGAGTATGGCCGCGCATCGCGGCCGACGCCTACATCGCTCCCGGCGCGGTGGTGGTCGGCGACGTCACCATCGGGGCGGAGGCCAGCGTCTGGTACGGCTGCGTCCTTCGCGGCGACGACCACAGCATCACGGTGGGGCCGCGCACCAACATCCAGGACGGCACCATCATCCATGTCATGCTGAACGAGTATCCGACCATCATCGGTGCCGACGTGGTGATCGGCCATGGCGTGCGGATGCATGGCTGTACGCTGGAGGACGGCTGTCTGGTCGGCATCGGCGCAATCGTGCTGGACGGCGCGGTCGTGGAAAGCGGCGCCATGCTGGCGGCCGGTGCTGTGCTGACCCCGCGCAAGCGCGTCCCCGCTCGCCAGCTTTGGGCCGGAAGCCCGGCCAGGCATCTGCGCGACGTGACCGACGCCGAGGTGGAGTTCATCGCCTTCGACGTGCGCCACTATGCCGGCCTGGCACGGGCTGCGTCGGGACGCTGATGACGGAGCCGGGGCGACCTCCGATCCGAACGGGCATCGCCCCACCTGACCGTTACTGCACAGCCGACAGCCCGGACCGGGGGCGCGTATAGCGGCCGTATATTTCTCAGGCATCACGCGCCCCATCGCATTTATATGCCCCGCAGCCCTCTTCTCAGTGGGATAGCGGCCATTGGCCGCCCGTAAACTGTGAGGCTGTCATGCAAGGAAAATCGCCTCTCGGGCTGCTCGACCGGACCATGCCTGCCCCGGCGCGCATGGAGGACTGCGACCTGCGGGCATCGGACGACACGTCGGATGGAGCTTTCCCCTCCCCGCACGCGGTGCTGGGCGAGGCGGCGATCACCATCGCCGCCTTCCTGCTGATCGCATTCGCGCTGCAAATGCTGGCCTTGTGGATCGGGGCCTGACCGGCTGAGACGATCGCGCGGATGCCCGGACGGCCCGCCGTATATATGAACCCTATATTTTCCGGCCCTGCCGTCCCCCATCGAATCTATACGCGGCTCCGGCGCACCCTCACAGGGTCGGACCTCCCCCGCCACCATGACGGCGTGGGGGACGCAATTCCGGAGACCCAAACGATGCTCGACCTGCTGTTTCTTGCGCTCACCGTCGGCTTTTTCGCCGCGGCGGTCGCCTATGTCCATGCCTGCGACCGGCTGTGAGGGGAGCGGCGCCATGTCCCTCGATTATGCCCTGGCCGGCCTCGTGACCGCCGGACTGCTGGTCTATCTGGTCTATGCCCTGATCCGCCCCGAACGGTTCTGAGGAGATCCATCCCATGACCGTCAACGGCTGGATCCAGATCCTGGTCTTCCTCGCCCTGGTCGTCGCGATGACGCGGCCCCTGGGCGGCTTCATGACGCGCGTCTTCACCGGCGAGCGCACGCTGCTCTCCCCCATCCTCGGCCCCGTCGAGCGCGGCCTCTACCGTCTGGCCGGCGTCGATGAACGCACCGAGCAGCATTGGGTAACCTACGCCGTGTCGATGCTGCTGTTCAGCGCCGCCGGCATGGTTCTGCTCTATGCCCTGCAACGCCTCCAGCCGGTCCTGCCGCTGAATCCGCAAGACATGGCGGCGGTGCCGGCCGACCTCGCCTTCAACACCGCGGCCAGTTTCACCACCAACACCAACTGGCAGAATTACGGCGGCGAGACCACCATGGGCCATCTGGTACAGATGGCCGGGCTGACCTTCCACAACTACGTCTCGGCCGCCACCGGCATCGCGCTGGCGGTGGCTCTGGTTCGAGGCTTCGCCCGCACCTCGGCCCGCACGGTGGGCAATTTCTGGGTCGATCTGACCCGCGCCACCCTCTATGTCCTGCTGCCGCTGTGCGTCGTCTGCGCGCTGTTCCTGGTCTGGCAGGGCGTGCCGCAAACGCTGGCGGGCGCCGTCGATGCCACCACGCTGGAGGGTGCGAAGCAGACCATCTCGCTCGGCCCCGTCGCCTCGCAGGAGGCGATCAAGATGCTGGGGACCAACGGCGGCGGCTTCTTCAACGCAAACTCCGCCCATCCCTTCGAGAATCCCAACGCCCTGACCAATCTGGTCGAGATGCTGTGCATCTTCGCGCTGGGCGCCGGGCTGACCAACCTGTTCGGCCGCATGGTCGGCGACGAGCGCCAGGGCTGGGCCATCCTCGCCGCCATGGGGCTGCTGTTCGCCGCCGGCGTCTGCGTCGCCTATTGGGCCGAGGCCCAGGGCAACCCGGCCTTCGCCGCCTTCGGGATCGACGGCAGCGCCGGCAACATGGAGGGTAAGGAGACCCGCTTCGGCATCGCCGCGACAGCGCTGTTCGCCACCGTCACAACCGCCGCCTCCTGCGGTGCGGTCAACGCCATGCATGACAGCTTTATGCCGCTGGGCGGCATGGTGCCGATGATCAACATGATGCTGGGCGAGATCATCGTCGGCGGCGTCGGCGCCGGCCTCTACGGCATGCTGCTGTTCGCCATCGTGGCGCTGTTCGTCGCCGGCCTGATGGTCGGCCGCACGCCGGAATATCTCGGCAAGAAGCTGGAGGCGAAGGAGGTCAAGATGACCATGCTCGCCATCCTCTGCCTGCCCCTGATGATGCTGGGCTTCACAGCCGTCGCGGTGGTGCTCGACACCGGCACCGCGTCGATGGCAAATGCCGGGCCGCACGGCTTCTCCGAAGCGCTCTACGCCTATGTCTCGGGTGCCGCCAACAACGGCAGCGCGTTCGGCGGGCTGACCGGCAACACGCCCTGGTACAACGTCACGCTGGCCATCGCCATGCTGGTGGGCCGCTTCCTGGTCATCGTGCCGATGATGGCGATCGCCGGCTCCCTGGCGTCCAAGGCCCGCGCCCCCGTTTCGGCCGGCACCTTCCCCACCCATGACGGGCTGTTCGTCGGGCTGCTGGTCGGCGTCATCCTGATCGTCGGCGGCCTCACTTTCTTCCCGGCTCTCGCCCTCGGCCCGGTGGTCGAGCATCTGGCGATGACCGCCGGCACCCTCTTCTGATCGGGAACGCTCCCATGCATGCCAAAAGCAAACGGTCGGGCCGCTCCTCCGCCAGCACCCTGCTGGACCCCGCCATCCTGGTGCCGGCCATCGGCGGCTCCATCGCCAAGCTTTCCCCGCGCCAGATGATCCGCAACCCGGTGATGTTCTGCGTCGAGGTGGTGGCCGCGCTCACCACCCTGCTGGTCCTGCGCGATGCCGTCACCGGTGCCGGAGTGTCCGGCTTCGCCGTCCAGATCGTCGTCTGGCTGTGGTTCACGCTGATCTTCGCCAACTTCGCCGAGGCGGTGGCCGAGGGGCGCGGCAAGGCCCAGGCCGCCAGCCTGCGCAAGACCCGCACCGAGACCAGCGCCAAGAAGCTGGAGAACGGCACCGTCCGCACAGTACCCGCCACTGCGCTCAAGCCCGGCGACCTCGTGTTGGTCGAGGCCGGCGACATCATCCCGTCCGACGGCGAGGTGGTGGAGGGCGTCGCCTCGGTCAACGAGGCTGCCATCACCGGCGAATCCGCCCCCGTCATCCGCGAGAGCGGCGGCGACCGGTCGGCGGTCACCGGCGGGACGCAGGTCCTGTCCGACCAGATCAAGGTCCGCATCACCGCCGCCCCCGGCTCGACCTTCCTCGACCGCATGATCTCGCTGGTGGAGGGCGCCCAGCGCCAGAAGACCCCCAACGAGATCGCACTGAACATCCTGCTGGCCGGGCTGACCATCGTCTTCGTCATCGCGGTGGCGACGATCCCCAGCTTCGCCGCCTATGCCGGCGGGTCGGTCGGCGTGCTGGTGCTGGTGGCGCTGTTCGTCACGCTGATCCCGACCACCATCGGCGCGCTCTTGTCGGCCATCGGCATCGCCGGCATGGACCGTCTGGTGCGCTTCAACGTGCTCGCCATGTCCGGCCGCGCGGTGGAGGCGGCAGGCGACGTCGACACGCTGCTGCTCGACAAGACCGGCACCATCACGCTGGGCAACCGTCAGGCCGCCGAGTTCCTGCCGGTCGCCGGCGTCGGCGAGGAGGAGCTGGCCGACGCCGCCCAACTCGCCTCGCTGGCCGACGAGACGCCGGAAGGCCGGTCCATTGTCGTGCTCGCCAAGGAGGACTACGGCATCCGCGCCCGCAGGATGGAGGAGATGCACGCCTATTTCGTCCCCTTCACCGCCCAGACCCGCATCAGCGGCATCGACACCGACGGCACGGTGATCCGCAAGGGGGCGGTGGACGCGGTGCTGGCCCACGTCAACGGGGCGCAGCGCGTCGCCGTGGCCGGCGGCCGCGGCGTCACCGCGCTGCACCCGGCCGCCGGCCCGGCGGAGCGCGAGATCCTCGCCATCGCGGAACGGGTGGCCAAGGCCGGCGGCACGCCGCTGGCGGTGGCGCGCGACGGCCGGCTGCTCGGCATCATCCACCTGAAGGACATCGTCAAGGGCGGCATCCGCGAACGCTTCGCCGCCCTGCGCCAGATGGGCATCCGCACGGTGATGATCACCGGCGACAACCCGATGACCGCCGCCGCCATCGCCGCCGAGGCCGGGGTGGACGACTTCCTTGCCCAGGCGACACCGGAGGCCAAGCTGCAGCTGATCCGCGACGAGCAGGCGAAGGGCAAGCTGGTCGCCATGTGCGGCGACGGCACCAACGACGCGCCGGCGCTGGCCCAGGCCGATGTCGGGGTGGCGATGAACACCGGCACCGTGGCGGCGCGCGAGGCCGGCAACATGGTCGATCTGGACAGCGACCCGACCAAGCTGATCGAGATCGTCGAGATCGGCAAGCAGCTGCTGATGACCCGCGGCGCGCTCACCACCTTTTCCATCGCCAACGACGTGGCGAAGTATTTCGCCATCATCCCGGCGATGTTCCTCGCCTTCTACCCGCAGCTCCAGGCGCTGAACGTGATGGGGCTTCACAGCCCGGAGAGCGCCATCCTGTCGGCGATCATCTTCAACGCGCTGATCATCGTGGCGCTGATCCCGCTGGCCCTGCGCGGCGTGCGCTACCGCGCCGTCGGTGCCGCCTCGCTGCTGCGCCGCAACCTGCTGATCTATGGCCTTGGCGGCCTCGTGGTGCCCTTCGCCGGCATCAAGGCGATCGACCTGATCGTCACCGCCGCCGGCCTTGTGTGAGGAGCCTGTCATGTTGAAGGATCTGCGTCCCGCCCTGGTGATGACCGTCGCACTGACGGCGATCACCGGGCTCGCCTACCCGCTCGCCGTCACCGGTGCCGCACAAGTCCTGTTTCCGCACCAGGCCAACGGCAGCCTGATCGAACGGAACGGGACCATCGTCGGCTCCAGCCTGATCGGACAGGATTTCACCGGCGAAGGCTATTTCCATCCCCGCCCGTCGGCCACCACCGGCGCCGACCCCGCCGATCCGGCCAAGACCGTGCCGGCTCCCTACAACGCGGCGAATTCGATGGGATCCAACCTCGGCCCGACGAGCAAGGCGCTGGTCGACCGCGTGCAGGCCGACGCCGAAAAGCTGAAGACGGAAAACCCCGGCGCCCCGGTCCCGGTGGAGCTGGTGACCACCTCGGGCAGCGGCCTCGACCCCGACCTGTCGCCGGGCGCCGCCGACTTCCAGGTGCCGCGCATCGCCAAGGCCCGCGGCCTTTCGGAAGATGCCGTGCGCAAGCTGGTTGCCGATACCACCGAACCGCGCCCGCTCGGTTTCCTGGGCGAGCCGACCGTCAATGTCCTGGCGCTCAACCTCGCGCTGGATCGGGCGGCCGGCAAAACAGCAGGAGGCAAATAGCCGGCCGTTGCTGTGCAACGGGGCTGTCGGAATCGGCTATCCTCCGCAACGGCCGGCGGAGTAATCCATAGCCGGGCTTGAAGTCGGGGTTGGGGGAGCGTAAAGGGACGATGCCATGACCGACGAACAGGGCGACCGCATTCAGGGCGACCGCGCCGGCCGGCCATCTCCCGACGCGCTGCTGCGCCAGGCGGCGAAGGAGGCGCAGGGACGGCTCAAGATCTTCTTGGTGCCGCCCCCGGCGTCGGCAAGACCTTCGAGATGCTGCAAACCGCCCAGGCCAAGCGCCGCGATGGCGTCGACATCGTCGTCGGGGTGGTGGAGACCCACGGCCGGCGCGAGACGGAAGCGCTGGTCGCCGGGTTGGAAATCGTTCCGCGCCGCAGGATCGAGCACAAGGGCCATGTCCTGACCGAGATGGATGTGGACGCCATCCTCGCCCGCCGCCCGAAGATCGTGCTGGTCGACGAGCTGGCCCACACCAACGCCGACGGCGGCCGCCATCCGAAGCGGTATCTCGATGTCGAGGAACTGCTGGCCGCCGGCATCGACGTCTACACCACCTTGAACATCCAGCATGTAGAGAGCCTGAACGACGTCGTCGCCAAGATCACCCGTGTCCGCGTCCGCGAGACGGTGCCGGACTCGATCCTCGACAGGGCCGACGACATCGAGGTCATCGACATCGCGCCCGACGACCTGATCCAGCGTCTCCAGCAGGGCAAGGTCTATGTCCCGCGCACGGCCGAGCGGGCGATCCGGCATTATTTCTCGCCCGGAAACCTGACGGCGCTCCGCGAACTGGCGTTGCGACGCACCGCCGACCGCGTCGACGAACAGTTGCTGACCCACATGCAGGCGCACGCCATCTCCGGCCCCTGGGCCGCCGGCGAGCGGCTGCTGGTCTGCATCAACGAGGACGCCAGCGGCGGCGCCCTGGTGCGTTACGCCCGCCGTCAGGCCGAGCGGCTGCGCGCCCGCTGGGGCGCCATCCATGTCGAAACCAGCCGGGCGCTGCGCCTGAGCGAGGCCGACCGCGACCGCATCGCCGACACGCTGCGTCTGGTGGAGCGGCTGGGCGGCGAGGCGGTCACCGTGCCCGGCAGCGATGTCGCCGACACCGTCGTCGATTATGCGCTGGCCAACAACGTCACGCACATCGTCATCGCCAAATCCACCCGGCCGCGCTGGTCGGAGCTGCTGCACGGCTCCGTGGCGCACAGCCTGATCCGCCGGGCGGGCGACATCAGCGTGCATGTCATCGCCGCCAGCTCCGGCGCCACGCTTCCAGCCAAGACGATCAGGACGGAAGCAGCCCGGCCGCGCGCCTTCGCATGGTGGCCCTACGTCGCCAGCACGGGCTATGTCGCGGCGGCGCTGGGCGCCGGGCATGTGCTGCATCGGGTGCTGGCCCTCAACAACATGGCGCTGGTCTTCCTGACCGCCGTGCTGGCGAGCGCCGTCACCGGCGGGCTGGCGCCGTCGCTCTATGCCAGCGTGATCAGCGTCCTTGCCTTCAACTATTTCTTCCTGCCGCCGCTCTACACCTTCACCATTTCCGATCCGGAGAACATCGTCGCCTTGCTGGTCTTCGCCGTCGTCTCGGTGATCGCCAGCAACCTGACCGCCCGTGTCCGCGCTCAGGCGGTGACCGCGCGGCTCCGCGCCAAGACGACCGAAGACCTCTACCAGTTCAGCCGCAAGCTGGCCGGCGTGGTGACCATGGACGATTTGCTGTGGGCCACCGCCTATCAGATCGCCGCCATGCTGAAGGTCCATGTCGTCCTGCTGCTGCCCGAGGATCGTCCTGGCGAAGCCTCGGGAAAAGGCAGCGTCGCGGTCAGGGCCGGCTATCCGCCGGAGGACGTCATCGAGGACGCGGATCTTGCGGCAGCTGTCTGGGCTTGGGAAAACAACCGGCCGACCGGCAAGGGTGCCGACACGCTGCCCGGCGCCAAGTGGCTGTTCCTGCCGATGCGCACCGGGCGGGGCGTCGTCGGGGTGGTCGGCATCGACACCGGCGGCGGAAAGGGGCGGACCGGCGGTTACCTGACGCCGGACGAGCGCCGGCTTCTCGACGCGCTGATCGATCAGGCCGCCCTGGCGATCGAGCGGGTGACGCTTGCCGAGGATGTCGACCGCAGCAAGCTGGCGGCCGAGACCGAGCGGCTGCGCTCGGCCCTGCTCACCTCGATCTCGCACGATCTGCGCACGCCGCTGGCCTCCATCCTGGGCTCGGCGACCAGCCTCGTCGGCTATGGACCGATGATGGACGAGGAGGACCGGCGCGACCTCGCGGCGACCATCCAAGAGGAGGCGGAACGGCTCAACCGCTTCATCGCCAACCTGCTGGACATGACGCGGCTGGAATCCGGGGCCATCCGGCCGCGCACCGGTGCGGTCGATTTGTCCGAAGTGGTCGGCAGCGCGCTGGAGCGGGGGGCCCGCATCCTCGCCGGCCATCGGGTCGAGGTCGATCTTGCCGCCGGCCTGCCGATGGTGGACATCGACGCCGTGCTGATCGAGCAGGCGCTCTTCAACCTGCTCGACAACGCCGGTAAATATGCGCCGGTCGGGTCGACGATCACGGTGCGCGGACGGCAGGACGGCTCCCTCGTCCGCATCGAGGTGCAGGACGAGGGCGGCGGCATTCCGCCCGAGGATGTGGAGCGCATCTTCGACAAGTTCTACCGTGTCCATGCCCAGGACCGGCAGCGCGCCGGCACCGGGCTGGGTCTGGCGATCTGCCGGGGCTTCGTCGAGGCGATGGGCGGGACGGTCACGGCCGGCAACCGCCGCGACCGGAGCGGCGCCGTCTTCACCCTGACCCTCCCCAAGGCCGCCGACCTGTCCGGATATGAAGAGGAAGCCGCAGCATGAAATCGGACTCCATCCCGCTTCGCGTGCTCGTCGTCGACGACGAGCCGCCGATCCGGCGCTTTCTGCGCACCAGCCTGACGGCCCAGGGGTACGACATCGTCGAGGCAGAGGACGGAACGAAAGCGCTGGAGGAGGTGCGGCGGCGCTCCCCCGATCTGCTGGTCCTCGATCTCGGGCTGCCGGGCATCGACGGGCTGGAGGTCATCCGGCGCCTGCGCGGCAGCGGCGTGACCCTGCCGATCATCGTGCTGTCCAGCCGGGTCGACGAGGCCGGAAAGGTCGAGGCGCTCGATCTCGGGGCCGACGATTATGTGACCAAGCCGTTCGGGGTGGAGGAGTTGCTGGCCCGCATCCGCACGGCCATGCGCCACAAGCTGCAACAGCAGGGGGAACGGCCGCTGTTCCGCAGCGGCGACCTGACGGTCGATCTGGTGCGGCGCATCGTCACCGTGCGCGGCGAGGATGTGAAGCTGTCGCCGCGCGAATACGACCTGCTGCGGATTCTGGTGGCGCATGCCGGCAAGGTGTTGACCCACCGCTTCATCCTCAAGGAGGTGTGGGGTGGTGAAACCGACATCCAGTACCTACGGATTTACATCCGCCAGTTGCGGCAGAAGATCGAGCCCGATCCCGAGCGACCCCACCACATCCTGACCGAGACAGGCGTCGGATACCGGCTGCGCGCGCCGGATTGAGGCGGGTGCGCTGGCCGCGCAGATCGCCCTGAGGTTGCCGCCGGCACAGGGCTTCATGACGATTTGATGAAGGCCGATCGCAAGCCGATTCCCGCTCTTGACCTTGGCCGGCCAGGGGAGTAGAGGGGCGGCATCGTCACCGCATGATCGTTCTTGTCCGCCCTGCCCGCCGGGCCGGCGGCCGGATCGAAAAGGCAAGAGATGGACAGCCCCAGTAGTCGATCTACTCACATTCCCCTGACGACGCCGTTCGCGGGCTGACCTCTTGAAGGGGTCCACCCGCGGCCCGTCGTCTTCGGGCCGATCAGAGGTGGACCATGGTGAAGCTCCTCACCATCCCGGTTTCCATGCACCGCCGCCCCGACGGGTGCCGGTGCTTCTCCGTGACGGGCGATCTGCGCCCGCCAAGTCGCTGACCCCACGCCACTCCTCCTGAAAATCCGCATCGGCGCCTCTGCCGCGCCGCTACCGTTTTCCTTGCCGGCCGGTCCCGCGACGGGACCGCAGGATGGATTGTCATGGTCTGGATCAACACGAATGTTTCGGTGAAGGCGGTCGACGCCGCGCCGAACCGGTGGGACGTTGTCGCCCTGCCGCTGGTCATCGGCTTGCTGGCGCTGCTCGCCATCGGCGGCCATCAGATGGCCCTGCCTCTGAACAGCGTCGAGGAGGTGCCGGTCACGCTGGACCCCTGGATGCTGCCGGAATACGCCCTGCGCTCGACCCTGCGGATGCTGGCGGCGATGGCAGCCTCGCTGCTGTTCACCTTCACCTATGCCACGCTGGCGGCCAAGAGCCGGCGGGCCGGCATGCTGCTGATCCCGGTGCTGGACGTGCTGCAATCGGTGCCGGTGCTGGGATACATCTCCTTTACCGTCGTCTTCTTCCTGGGGCTTTTCCCGGGCAGCGTGCTGGGAGCCGAATGCGCGGCGATCTTCGCCATCTTCACCAGCCAGGCCTGGAACATGGCCTTCAGCTTCTACCAGTCGCTGCGCACCGTCCCGCGCGACCTGGACGAGGCGGCGACCGGCTTCGGCTTTTCCGGCTGGCAGCGCTTCTGGACGCTGGAGGCGCCCTATGCCGCCCCTGGCTTGGTGTGGAACATGATGATGTCGATGTCCGGCGGCTGGTTCTTCGTCGTCGCGTCGGAGGCGATCACCGTCGGCGACCACACCATCACCCTGCCGGGTATTGGCTCCTACCTCGCCAAGGCCATCGACGGGCAGCGCCTGGACGCCGTCGGTTGGGCGGTGCTGGCGATGCTGCTGGTCATCCTGGCCTATGACCAGCTGCTGTTCCGCCCGCTGGTCGCCTGGGCCGACAAGTTCCGGGTCGAACTGACCGGGGCGCAGGAGGTCCCGGAGTCCTGGCTGCTCACCCTGTTCCAGCGCACCCGCTTCTTCCGCGCCCTCTTCGCGCCGCTCAACCGCCTGTTCGGCTGGCTGGTCTGGCTGCGCCTGCCGGCGGGTGGGGCGAGCCGCGGTGCGGCAGGCGGCCTTCGGGCGGTCGGCGGCATGCTCGACCGGGTGCCGGCGCGGGCCATCGATATCCTCTGGTATCTGCTGCTGGCGGTGGCGGGCCTGTGGGCCGGCTGGTCGATGATCGCCTTCGTCTCATCCGGCGTGGACTGGGGCGATGTCGGCACCGTGCTTCTGCTCGGCGGCGCCACGCTGCTGCGGGTGATCGTGCTGATCGCGGTGGCGACGCTGGTCTGGGTGCCGCTGGGCGTGCTGATCGGGCTGCGGCCACGGCTGGCGGAGAAGGTCCAGCCGGCCGCCCAGTTCCTCGCCGCCTTCCCGGCCAACCTGCTGTTCCCGGTGGCGGTGGTCGCCATCGTCCGCTTCGACCTGAACCCGGATGCCTGGCTCAGCCCGCTGATGATCCTCGGCACCCAATGGTACATCCTGTTCAACGTCATCGCCGGGGCCACCGCCTTTCCCGGCGACCTGAAGGAGGCAGCGGCCAATTTCCGCATCCGTGGCTGGCAATGGTGGCGCGACGTCATGCTGCCGGGCGTCTTCCCCTACTATGTCACCGGGGCAGTCACCGCGTCCGGCGGGTCGTGGAACGCCAGCATCGTGGCGGAGGCGGTGAACTGGGGCGACACCCGGCTGACCGCCCATGGCTTGGGCAGCTACATCGCCCAGGCCACCGAAGCCGGGGACTACCCGCGCATCGTGCTGGGCATCGCCGTCATGTCGCTGTTCGTCATCCTGTTCAACCGTCTGCTGTGGCGTCCGCTCTATGCGTTCGCCGAGCACCGCCTGCGCCTCGCCTGAGGAGGACCCCGCCATGCTGAACACCCGCAACACCACCATCTTCGAACTGAGCGGCGTCCGTCAGGCCTATGCCAAGCCGTCGGGGCAGGATTACGTCGTGCTCGACAACGTCGACCTGACCTTGCGCGACGGCGAGATCGTCGGGCTGCTCGGCCGCTCCGGCTCCGGCAAGTCGACGCTGCTGCGCATCGTCGCCGGGTTGGTCAAGCCGACCGGCGGCTCCGTCCGCCATCATGGCGAACCGGTCGCAGGCCCGACCGACGGGGTGGCGATGGTCTTCCAGACCTTCGCGCTGTTTCCCTGGCTGACGGTCTGGGAGAATGTCATGGCCGGCCTGAAGGCCAAGGGCGTGCCGGCCCGCGAGGCGGAGGCGCGGACCGAGGAGGCCATCGACCTGATCGGCCTGTCCGGCTTCGAATCCGCCTATCCCAAGGAGCTGTCCGGCGGCATGCGCCAGCGGGTGGGGTTCGCCCGCGCGCTGGTGGTCCATCCGGAAATCCTGCTGATGGACGAGCCCTTCTCCGCACTGGACGTGCTGACGGCGGAGACTCTGCGCACCGACCTGCTCGACCTGTGGATGGAGCGGCGGCTGCCGATCAAATCGATCCTGATGGTGACCCACAACATCGAGGAGGCGGTGCTGATGTGCGACCGCATCCTGGTCTTCTCCTCCAACCCCGGCCGGGTGGCGGCGGAGATCCGGGTGGACATCCCCCACCCGCGCAACCGCCTGGACCCGCAGTTCCGCGCCATGGTGGACGACATCTATGGCCGGATGACCGCGCGCAAGCCGCTGGTGGCGTCGTCCCCGGCGGCGAAGCAGCCGCCGGCCCATGCGGTGCCGCTGGAGCATGTGTCGACCAACCTGCTGGCCGGCCTGCTGGAGACGCTGGCCTCGCCGGCCTACCATGGCAAGGCCGACCTGCCCCATCTGGCAGCATCCCTCCAGCATGAGATCGACGACCTGTTCCCGATTGCCGAGACGTTGCAGATGCTGGGACTGGCCGAGGTGGCGGAGGGCGACATCCACCTGACCGAGCCCGGCCGGCTGTTCGCCGAGTCCGGCCTGGATGACCGCAAGCGGCTGTTCGCGGAGCATCTGATTTGCTACGTGCCACTGGCGGCCCACATCCACGGCCTGTTGAAGGAACCGGCGACGAAGCACGTGCCGAGCAGCCGCATCCTGGCCGAACTGACTCCCTTCATGAGCGAGGGCTATGCCGAGGAGACGCTGAAGGCCGTCACCAGCTGGGCACGCTATGCCGAGCTGTTCACCTACGACGACGAGACCGAGACCTTCGCGTTCGAGGACGCGGACTGAACGGACGGACGGAGCCGTTCGCAGGAGCCGGCACCGTCACGTCAGCGAAAGCCGGATCGGCACCGACGCTTCCCGTCGGCTGTCCGGTCCGGCAGCGTCCCGGTGCCGTCCGCAGGTCAGGGATGGCAGCCGATCATTTGCGGGCGCATGTCTTCACATCGTCTTCGCTGATCGAGAAGGCATAGGCCTCGGTCCCCGACAGGGCGACATTGCGCAGGACGCAGGTGCGGCCCTTCTTGTCCTTCATTCTGACATCCCAGGTTCCCGGCTTGACGTCGCTGAGCTTCAGCCGCTCATCGGCCTCGACCGTCTTGTCCTTGTCGTTCAGCGTCTGGTTCTTGCCCCACTTGTTCGTGCCGGGTTCGGCGAGCTTCAGCTCGGTGATGGTTTCCGTGGTCAGATTCCAGAACTTCAGCGTCTGGGCCGTCTGGGCCTGCGCCGTCGAGGCGAACGATCCCGCGCACAGCAGCAGGATGGCGATCAGGCTGTTCCGTTTCATGATTTTTCCTCCCTTGGGTTGCGCAAGGCACGCCCGATCTGAGCACAGGCCAGGGAAAAGCGGAATGCGACAATGGGATAAGCTGATTGTATGAGTCGCGTCTCGCGAGCAGCGCGAGATCATGCCGAGACTGCGCAACCCAGGGCACGAACCGCCGACCGACCGGCCGCACACCATCGAGGAGGGTGGTCAAATCGTCCTGCCACCGCCGAATGGCTTGACTGGACAAGGCTGCGCGTGAAGGTTGGTCGCGGCTTTCCGCAACCGCCGGCTCCCCCGTATGGCCCGCCGCCAGACCGCGCGCAACACGCTTGCAACCCTCCGGACCGGCGCTCCCGCCGGCACGGTCGGGCTGCGCCGCGCGCTGGTTGGCTGGCTTGCCGTCCTGGCTCTGCTGATCCAGGTGGCGGTTCCCGATCTGGCGATGGCGGCACGGGCACAGTCGGGATTGCCCGCCGGGTTCCTGACCGCCCCGACGGCGGCCGACCATTGCGGCACCACCCCGTCCGATGTGCAGGACAGTGAAGGGCTGGCTGGCGGAGACCATGGCGGCGGAACCCACGACGGGTCCGGCCATCCCGTCATGGATCATGACAGCCTTTGCGCTTTCTGCCTTGCGCTCGGCACCCATGGCCTGCTCCCCGGTTCTGCGATGGTCCGGCCGCAGGCCGTCCATCGCATGCCGGTCGCCGCACCGGTTGCCGCCGGCATTCGCCCGGACGACCATTTCCTGACCTGTCTCAATCCCCGCGCTCCGCCGGCGTGACGGCCTGTTCCCCCGTCGTCACCGGACTGTCCCCGAACCATCATTCCGTTCAGGAGCGCATCATGACCCGCATCATTTCCCTGGCGCTCGCCGCCGGGACCCTTTGCCTTGCCCTGTCCGCTGGAAGCGCCGCTGCGCATGTCACGCTGGAAACCCGCGAAGCGCCGGCCGGCAGCTATTACAAGGCGGTGCTCAAGGTCGGCCACGGCTGCGACGGCTCGCCGACTACGGCCATCCGCGTCCGCCTGCCCGACGGGGCTGTTCTGGCCAAGCCGATGCCGAAGCCGGGCTGGACCCTGGCGACCAAGGAAGGCCCCTACGCCCAGCCCTATGAGTCGCACGGCCGCAGCATCACCCAGGGCGTCACCGAAATCGCCTGGACCGGCGGCAGCCTGCCCGACGCGTGGTACGACGAGTTCGTCTTTCAGGTCGTGCTGCCCAAGCAGCCCGCAGGCACCATGCTTTACATCCCGGTGGTGCAGGAGTGCGAGAAAGGCGCCCACCGCTGGATCGAGATCCCCGAAGCCGGCAAACCGGCGGACGATTATCGCGAGCCGGCACCGGGTCTCAAGCTGACCGAACCCAAGCAGCACTGACGGCGCCCCGGCATCGGCCGGAAGATCGGGCTGCATGCCGGCTGCCGCGACGGCTGAACGGCATGCAGACCCTTGGCCGCCTCTCTTCCGCGGCCCTCGCCCTTCCCGATAGCGAGGCATCCCCATGCGTCCCAGCCCGCGTCGCAGGCTTACGGGTCTGTCCGCCCTCTTCCTCGCCATGCTGTTCCTCGCCGCCCTGCCGCGCACCGGCTGGGCCCATGCCGTCCTGATGGAGTCCGTGCCGGCCGACGGCGCCAGCCTTGAGGCCGCACCGACAGCCCTGTCGCTGGAGTTCAACGAACCCGTCACTCCCGTCCGCATCCAGCTGCTTGACGGACAGGGGCGGGACATGGCCGATCCGCAGGGTGCGCTGGCGGAAAACAACCGCGTCCGCCTCGCCCTGCCGCCGGAGCTGCCGAAAGGCCTGTACGTCGCCAGCTATCGTGTCACCTCCGCGGACGGCCATCCCGTCGCCGGCTCATTCACGTTCGGGATCGGTGCGACGCCGACACCGACGACCGGCACGCCTCCGGTGGACAATTCATCCCAAGCTGCCCCGTTCGCCGGAGTGCTGCTGCGGGCGATGCACTATGCCGCCCTGCTGGCCGGGACCGGGGGCGGCCTGTTCCTCGTGCTGGTGACCGGGCGCTGGGCACCGCTCAACGACCGCCTGAAACCGGTTCTCTGCCTGCTGCTGCTGATGGCCGGCCTGTCGGCGGCGCTGCTGGTGGGGGTGACCGGGGCGGCTCTGACCGGTCAGCCGCTTACCGTCCTGGCGACAGGGGCCCCCTGGACCACCGGGGCGGGGACCAGCGTCGGGCTCAGCGCCGGCATCGCTCTGCTGGCCCTGCTCTGCTCGGCTTGCGGCTTGGCCGTAGAGGCCCGCTCTGCGATGGGACCGTTGCTGCTGGCGGCGGGGGCATTGCTGGGGGCCGCCTCGCTGGCCGCCACCGGCCATGCTGCCACGGCTTCCCCCCGCTGGCTGAGCGCGCCGCTCGTCGGCCTGCACGGGCTGATGGCGGCCTTCTGGGTCGGCGCCTTCTGGCCATTGTCCATGGCGCTGCGCCTGGAATCGCCGGCCGAGGCGGCAAGGCTGACCCGCCGCTTCTCGCGCATCGCCATCGGTGCCGTGGCCGTTCTGGCCGGAGCCGGCATGGTCCTGTCCGCGATCCAACTCCAGTCGGTTCAGGCCGTGCTGCGCAGCGGCTATGGCTGGGTGTGGCTGGGCAAGATGCTCGCGGTCCTGCTGCTGCTCGGGCTGGCGGCACGGAACCGGCAAGTCCTGACCCCGGCCCTGGACCGGAATGGTGACCGGAGTGGCGAGCACGCCCTCATGTCCCTACGCCGGAGCATCGGCCTGGAGATGGCGGCGGCAGCCACCGCCCTGCTGCTGACAGCGGCGTTCGCCCTGACGCCGCCGCCGCGCGCATTCCATGCAAGCGAGGAGACGCCGCCGGCAGGCTTTTCCGGCGTCGCGGTGAAAGGCGGTCTCATCGCCCTTATCGACGTCGGACCGGCCATGCCTGGGCGCAACGGCGTCCGGCTCCACCTGCAGAACGAGGATGGCAAACCGGTTGCCGCCCGTGAGGTGACGATGAACTGGGAGCTTCCTTCGGCGGGCGTGGCTCCGCTGCGGCATGCCCTGACGAATTTCGGCCCCGGCTTCTTCGGAGCCGACGACACGACTCTGCCGCTCGCCGGTCAGTGGTCGTTGCGTCTTGAGGTGCTGATCGACGATTTCGACAAGCGGGTGTTCCAGACGGAGGTTCCGATCAAGGACGTCCCGGCCAGCACGGAGGGGATTCCCACAGGCCCGAAGCTTCGCTAGAATCGAGTCCGGTCCCGCCATCCACGGTCTTCGATCCCATGGTCAACAGCGCTGACACCTCCAGCCCGTCCATCGATCTCCACTGTGAACATTGCGGTCGGCCACATGGGCAGATGCTTCGTTGCCTGCCCGACGGCCGTTGGCTGTCGCCCGACAACGGGTGGATCGACGCCAACGGCGACCAGGCGTCCTGGCCGGATGTCGTCGATTACGCCCGTCTGCGTCACTCGCGTGCCGTTGTCGGTCTCTACCGTCAGTCGGCAGCGGCAAGGATGGCCGCTGAGCAAAGTCACCGGCTCTGCCGCCGCTGCCACCTCGTGACCGGCCGCGAGGAACATCGGCGGGTGGCGCGGCTGCGGGCCCTCACCCGCTTCGCCCTCGGCGACCTGTTCGACGGCACCTACGCCGTCTGAGCGGCGGCCGGACAAGCGCAGGCAGGCCCGGCGCATAAGTCACTGAAGACCGACGTTTCTTCTTGCCCCAGACCGGCGGCGCAGCATCGCGCCGTCGGCGAAAGCGCGCGGAATTGGTGCGGCGCAGCAACGCAAACGTTTGCGCAAACGTTTCGATGGCGCTAGCGTCCGCCTGTCCCGCCCAGTTGGAGCCGCTTTGCGATGAAACGGATTGGCCTTCTCAATGCCCCGCTCAGCCACGCGATTGCCTCGCTTGGCCATACGCAGGCGTTGGCCATCGCCGATGCGGGGTTGCCGATTCCGGCCGGGCCGGAACGGATCGACCTCGCGGTGACGCCGGGCCTGCCGTCCTTCCTCGAGATCCTCGACGCGGTGGCCGACGAGATGATGGTGGAGCGCGTGGTGATCGCGGGCGAGATGACCATCTCCAACCCGTCCCTGCGCGCACAGCTGTCCGTCCGGCTGGACCGCATGGCCGCGGCGCAGGGCCGGCAGATCGCGGTGGAGGAAGTCACGCATGAGGAGTTCAAACGGCTGACCGTGTCCTCCGCCGCCGTCGTGCGCACGGGCGAATGCAGCCCCTACGCCAACATCCTTCTCTATTCCGGCGTAACCTTCTGACCGCAGGGGGCGTGATGGATTCCCGATCCGGATTCCTGCTCGACCTCCAGGGGGTCGGCAAAGGCTTCAACGGCGTGACGGTGCTGGACGGGGTGGATTTCCGCCTGCGCCCCGGCGAGGTCATGGCCCTGATCGGTGAGAATGGCGCCGGCAAATCGACGCTGATGCGGATCGTCACCGGCATCGTCCAACCGGATAGCTCCAGTGCGATGATGTTCCGCGGCCAGCCGGTGCGCTTCACCGCCCCGCGGCAGGCCATCGACGCCGGCATCGCGATGATCCATCAGGAACTGAACCTGCTGCCCCACCTGTCGGTGGCCGACAACATCTGGCTGGGACGCGAGCCGCGCAACAGGCTGGGCCTGATCGACCGCGGCCGCATGCGGCGCGAAGCCAAGGCCCTGCTGGAGCGGCTGCGCCAGACCATCGACCCGGACTGTCCGGTCGGAAGCCTCAGCGTCGGCCAGCAGCAGATGGTCGAGATCGCCCGCGCCCTGTCGCTGAACGCCGAACTGATCGTCATGGACGAGCCGACCGACGCGCTGACCGACATCGAGACCGCCGTCCTGTTCGAGGTGATCCGCGGCCTGAAGGCCGACGGCAAGGGCATCGTCTACATCTCGCACCGGCTGGGCGAGATTTTCGCGCTGTGCGACAGCGTCACGGTCCTGCGCGACGGCCACATGGTCCATCGCGGGGCGGTCGCCGATCTCGACGAGGCGGCGCTGATCCGCCATATGGTCGGCCGCTCGATCACCGACCAGTATCCCTATCTGTCCTGCCCTGCCGGGGCCGAGCGGCTGACGGTGGAGGGATTGAGCGCCGATGGCGTGAACAATGTCAGCTTCAGTGCCGCCGGTGGTGAGATTCTGGGATTTGCCGGGCTGATGGGTGCCGGGCGCACCGAACTGGGCAAGGCGATCTTCGGCGCCAGCCGGCTGCGCGCCGGCAGCGTCCGGGTCGATGGAACCGAGGTCCGGCTGCGCCATCCCCGCGACGGCGTCGCCGCCGGCATCGCCTATGTGCCCGAAGACCGAAAGGCCGAGGGGCTGATCCAGGGCCATTCGATCCGCACCAACATGTCGCTGGCGGCACTGACACAGCTTTGCGGCCCCGGCGGTGTCGTCCGGCAAGCCGACGAGCGGACGGCCGTCGGCCGCTTCATGGCCGCCTTCGCCGTCAAGGCGCACGGCATCGGGGCGGAGGTGCGGACGCTGTCCGGCGGCAACCAGCAGAAGATCTCGCTGGCCAAGGCGCTGATGCTGTCGCCCAAGGTCGTGATCCTGGACGAGCCGACGCGCGGCGTCGATGTCGGCGCACGGCGCGAGATCTACGGCCTGATCAACGATCTGAAGGCCAAGGGCCTGTGCATCCTGCTGATGTCCTCGGACATGCCGGAACTGCTGGGCCTGTCGGACCGCATCCTCGTGATGGCGGGCGGGCGGATCACCGGCCGCTTTGGCCGGGACGAGGCGACCCAGGAAAAGATCATGGCCTGCGCGATCGGCTGACGGGCAGGAAGAGAGACGACGATGACCACGCTGAAACGCTTCCTGTCCCGCAACAAGCCGCTGGTCGGCCTGATCGTGCTGATGGCCGCCGTCGCGGTCATGAGCCCCAGCTTCATGACCGTCGACAATCTGCTGAACATCCTGCGGCAGACCTCGATCAACGCGGTGATCGCGGTGGGCATGACCTACGTCATCCTGTCCGGCGGCATCGACCTGTCGGTCGGATCGGTGCTGGCCTTCTGCGGCGCCGTCTGCGCCTGGCTGGTGGCGGGGGACCTGTCGATCTGGCTGGCGATCCCGCTCAGCCTGCTGCTGGGTGCCGGTCTGGGCGCCGTCAACGGAATCGTCATCGGCACCGGCGGCGTGCAGCCCTTCGTCGCGACGCTGGTCGCCATGACGATGCTGCGCGGCGCCACGCTGGTCTTCACCGACGGGCGGCCGATCACCACCGGAACCGGTGCGGCGGCCGATGCGTTCTGGAGCGTCGGCGGCGGATATCTGCTCGGCATTCCGGTGCCGGTGGTCGTGGCGGCGGCGGTCTTCGCCGTCTGCGGCCTTATCCTGACCCGCACCCGCTTCGGCCGCTACACCTATGCGGTCGGCGGCAACGAGGTGGTGGCACGGCTGTCCGGCATCCGCGTCAATCTGGAAAAGACGACGATCTACGCCCTGTCGGGCCTGCTGGCGGCGCTGGCCGGCGTCATCCTGACCGCCCGGCTGGAAAGCGCGCAGCCGACCGCCGGTGCCGGTTACGAGCTGGATGCCATCGCCGCCGTCGTTGTCGGCGGCACCAGCCTGTCCGGCGGCAAGGGCACCCTGTTCGGCACGCTGGTCGGCGCCCTCATCATCGGCGTGCTGAACAACGCGCTGAACCTGATGGACGTCTCCTCCTATTACCAGATGATCGCCAAGGGCGCGGTCATCCTGCTCGCGGTGCTCGCCGACAGCCGCAAGTCGTCGTAAGGCGACCGCTTAACCGGATCGGCCCTCCTGTACCTGTTGCTTGCCCCAACCAGACGAACAAGAACGATGAGGAAGGAATCCAACCATGCGTAAGCTTCTGACCGCGGCCACCGTCGCCGCCACCGCCCTGCTCGCCTCGGCCAACGCGCAGGCGGCCGATACCATCGCCCTGGTCGTCTCGACCCTCAACAACCCGTTCTTCGTCACGCTGAAGAACGGGGCGGAAACCAAGGCCAAGGCGCTGGGCTATAATCTGCTGGTCCTCGATTCCCAGAACGACCCGGCCAAGGAACTGGCCAATGTCGAGGACGTGGTGAACAAGAAGGTCAAGCTTCTGCTGGTGAATCCAACCGACTCCGACGCCGTCCGCTCGGCGGTCCGTTCGGCCAACCGCGCCAAGATTCCGGTGGTGACGCTCGACCGCTCGGCCAATGGCGGCGAGGTCGCGTCGCACATCGCGTCGGACAACGTTGCCGGCGGCCGGATGGCCGGCCAGCTGGTGGTCGACATGCTGAAGGGCCAGGGCGCCGTCGTCGAGCTGCAGGGCCTGCCGGGCGCGTCGGCCGCCCGCGACCGCGGCAAGGGCTTCCACGAGGCGGTGGACAAGGCCAGCGGCCTGAAGGTGGTGGCGAGCCAGCCGGCCGACTTCGACCGCACCAAGGCGCTGAACGTCATGGAGAACATCCTCCAGGCCCAGCAGAAGATCGACGTGGTGTTCGCCCATAACGACGAGATGGCGCTGGGTGCCGCCAAGGCGATCCAGGCGTCCGGCCGCAAGATCCCGGTGGTCGGCTTCGACGGCACCGACGAGGGCGTCGCGGCGGTCAATGCCGGCACCCTGACGGCGACGGTCGCCCAGCAGGCCGGCCTGATCGGCGAGAAGGGTGTCGAGACCGCCGACAAGGTCCTGAAGGGCGAGAAGGTCCCGGCCTTCACGCCGGTTGAGTTGAAGATGGTGACGAAGTAAAGCACGGACCCACCCCTGCCGGCGCGGCCAAGGGGGCTTGCGCCGGCGGGGGCGGAACGTGTTGAGGAGAGCGGCGGCATGGTGACGATCAGGGATGTGGCCCGCGAGGCCGGCGTGTCGATGAGCACCGTCTCCCACGTCATCAACGCCACCCGCTTCGTGGCGCCGGAAACAGAACAGCTGGTGCGCGCCGCCATCGACCGGCTGGGCTACACGCCGAACGGCATCGCGCGGGCGCTGAAAGGCAACCGCACCCGCACGCTCGGGATGATTGTCACCGCCAGCTCCAACCCCTTCTTCGCCCATGTGATCCACGGGCTGGAGACGGTCAGTTCCGACCGCGGCTACAGCCTGATCCTGTGCAACACCGACAATGAGCCGGACAAGCAGCTCCGCGCCTTCGAGGCCCTGCACAACCGGCGGATCGACGGGCTTGCGGTGCTGACCAGCAATGCCGATCCCGGCTTTCTCGACAATGTGCAGGCGCGCGCACCCGACCTGCCGCTGCTGCTGCTCGACACCGATCCGCATCCGGGCGCCTGCACGGTGACCGACGATTCGGTGATGGGCGGACGGCTGGCGGCACGGCTGCTGGCGGACCGAGGGTTCCGCCGCATCGCCTGCATCACCGGCCCGGGGCGCCATCCGCGCTCCCGCGCCCGGCTGGCCGGCCTCGTCGAGGAGTTGGGCAAAGCCGGCCTGACTTTGGAGCCCGGGCTGCTGCGCGAGGCCGACCTGACCATCGCCGGCGGTTACACGGCGGCGGCATCGCTTCTCGACGGGGGGGAGCCGCCGGAGGCGGTCTTCGCCTTCAACGACCTGATGGCGGCCGGCGTGCTGCGCGCCGCGGCGGAGCGTGGGCTGGCCGTGCCGGACCGCCTATCGGTGTTGGGCTACGACGACATCGAACTGGCTGCCTACCTCACCCCGCCCTTGTCCACCATCCGCCAATCCGCGGGCCTGCTGGGCGCCCGCGCGGCGGAACTGCTGATCGACCATCTCGAAGATGGCCGGCCCCTGCCCGACCTGTTGTCCCTGCCGCCCGACCTCGTGCTCCGCGCCTCGGTCGGCTGGCCCTGTGCGAGGCTTTCATGACTTCCAATCGCCCTATCGTCGTCTTCGGCAGCGTCAACATCGACGTCTGCGCCTATTCCGACCGGCTTCCCCGTCCGGGCGAGACCGTGCATGGCAGCAGCTATGCCATGGGGCTGGGCGGCAAGGGCGCCAACCAAGCTGCCGCCGCCGCCCGCCTGGGCGGATCGGTCGAGATGGTCGGGCGGACCGGCGGCGATGCCTTCGGCGAGATGGCGCGCAGCCGGCTGGCCGGCTTCGGCGTGCGGACCGGTCACCTGTCCAACGACCCGGCCCACCCGACGGGAATCGCGGTGATCGGTGTAGAATCCTCCGGCGAGAACTGCATCACCGTGATTGGCGGCGCCAACATGGCGGTGAGCGAGCAGGACGTGGCCCAGGCCGCCCCGCTGTTCGCCGAGGCGTCCGTGCTGCTGCTTCAGCTGGAAATCCCGCTCGCCGCCGGTCTGGCTGCGGCGACCGCGGTGCGGGCCGGCGGCGGCCGCATCATCCTGGACCCGGCTCCGGCCCCGCATGACGGGCTGGCCGCTGATGTCTTCCGCGCCGTCGATGCCATGACCCCGAACGAAACGGAGACCGAATCCCTGGTCGGGCTGCGGCCGACCACCCCGGACGAGGCCGCGGCGGCGGCAGAGCGGCTGGCCGAGCGCGGCCTGTCCATCGCCATCGTCAAGATGGGCGCCAAGGGCGTCTATTTCCGCGGCCTGGGGCAGCAGGGCTTCCTCCCGCCCTTCCCGGTGACGGCGGTCGACACCGTCGCGGCCGGCGACTGCTTCAACGGCGGGCTCGCCTTCGCGCTGGCCCGCGGCGACGATCTGGCTGGTGCGGTGCGCTTCGCCGCCGCCTGCGGAGCGCTCGCCACCACCCGCGCCGGTGCTGCGGACTCCGCCCCGACGCTGGCGGAGGTGGCGGCGCTGCTGGGGTAACCGGGATCGCCCGGCGCCGCTACACGGCGTCCTGCGGCACGGCTCCATCCCCGGCATTTGACGCGGCCTCGTCCCGCCGCAGCTTGTGCAGGGCGACGTCGATGGTCCGCTCATAGCTGACCAGGGGCGGTTTCAGCCCATGGCTGAACAGAGCCTGCCGCGATGTGTGGCTGGTCCCGGTCAGGATCAGCTTCACGCCGCGCCGCGCCGCCTTGTGCGCCAGCCCCTCGATGGTGTTGGCCGCGGTCGAATCGAGAAACGGCACGGCGCTGAAATCGACGATCAGAACCCGGTGGGTGTCGGCGATGCGGTCGAGCACCGACCCGATGGACGCCGCCGCCCCGAAGAAGAACACGCCCGAGATCCGGTAGATCACCACCTCGGGATCGGCGGCGCCCTGATCGTAGGGCTTGCGGGCGACCAGGGCGCCGTCGGCGCTGTCCTCGGCAACGAAGGGCGTCTGGCTTTCGATGGCGGTGATCGTCGACATGCGGTGGATAAAGAGCACCGAGCCGAGCGCGAAGCCGATGACGATGGCTTCGGTCAGGCCGGTGAAGATCGTCAGCAGGAAGGTGGTCAGCAGCACCGCGGCATCGCCGCGCGAGGCGCGCAGGAGGGCGACGATGGCCGGCTTCTCCACCATGTTCCAGGACACGACGGCAAGGACGCCGGCAAGGCTGGCGAGCGGAATGAAGCTGGCGAGCGGTGCCGCGACCAGGATGAAGACCAGCAGGAAAACGGCGTGCAGCATGCCGGCGACCGGCCCATGGGCGCCGGCGCGCACGTTGGTCGCCGTGCGGGCGATGGTGCCGGTGACACAGATGCCGCCGAACAGGCCCGACGCGATGTTGGCGACGCCCTGCCCGACCAGTTCGCAGTTGGACCGGTGGCGGCGTCCGGTCATGCCGTCGGCCACCACGGCCGAAAGCAGCGATTCGATGGAACCGAGCAGCGCGAAGGAGATGGCACTCGGCAAAACCGCCTGAACCTTTTCCAGCGTGATTGCCGGCAGTGCCGGCATCGGCAGGCCCGACGGAATGCCGCCGAACTTGGTGCCGATGGTCGCCACGTCGAGGCCGAGGGCGGCGGTCACCACGGCGCTGCCGGCGACCGCGATCAACATCCCCGGCCAATGGGGCCGCACCGCCTTCAACCCGACGATGATGCCGATGGACGCCAGCGCCAGCGCGACCGACGCCGGATCGGCCGTCGGCAGGCCCGACCACAGCACCGGCAGCTTTTCAAGGAGGGGCCCCGGCTCCGGCCCGCTCAGGGTCAGGCCGAGAAGATCCTTGATCTGGCTGGCGAAGATGATGACGGCGATGCCGGCGGTGAAGCCGACCGTCACCGGGTAGGGCATGAATTTGATGTAGGTGCCCAGTTGCAGAAGGCCGATGGCCGCCAGCATCAGACCGGACAGCAGTGTGGCGAGGATCAGCCCGTCCATGCCATGCGCCTGCACCGTGGCGGCGACCAGCACGATGAAGGCGCCGGCAGGCCCGCCGATCTGGAACCGGCTGCCGCCCAGGGCGGAAACGACGAAGCCGCCGAAGATCGCGGTGTAGAGCCCTTGTGCCGGGGAGGCACCCGAGGCGATGGCAATCGCCATCGACAGCGGCAACGCCACGATGGCCACCGTCAGTCCGGCGATGGCGTCGGCGCGGAGGTTTGCGAGCCCGTAACCCTCGCGCAGGATGGTGACGAGCTTTGGCGTGAACAGTTCGGCAAAGCTCGGTTGATGGGAAATCGGTGCTGTCATCTGTCCGGCGGCCTTCTGGAATAAGGCGGCGGGATCGTCGGCATCAGGTCGGCGGTCGCCGTCGCGCGGTCGATGGTGTGGGCGTCAGGGTTTGGCGCCAGGATTTGGCGTCAGGGTTTCAGGACCTGGGTGCCGGTGTCTTCAGACGGACACCGCGGCCGCCGGTGACGCTCTGCGCGTTGTCGCCGATCAGCTCGATTCCGGCGAGGTCGAGCGCCTCCACCACCTTGGTCAGGCTCTCCACCACGCCGCGCACGTTTCCGTCGCTGGCTTCCATACGCTGGATGGTCGGAACGGAGAGGCCGGCCAGTTCGGCCAGCGTCTTCTGATCGATTCCAAGCAGCGCCCGGGCGGCGCGCAGCTGCGATGCCGTGATCATCACGCATACCCCGCTGATACATGCAAGTCGCTATCTGAAACATACATCATGATGTTTTAAACGTCACTAGAGATGTTTGGAACAACGACGCTTCTCCGGTCCCCCGCAACCGGACACCCCGCCAGTGCCATGCGATGACGTGTGTGCCCACCGGCGAAATAGGCCGTTTCGGATCCGGTATAATTTCGGCAGGATTGTCCCAGAGATTTGCTGGAACATAAGGACAAGACGATGGACGGGATGGTGACGGGGCTCGACGGGTTGACCGCGGACATGACGGATTGGCGGCGCGATCTGCACGCCCATCCGGAAACCGCCTTCGAGGAGCAGCGGACCAGCGACTTCGTGGCGGAAAAGCTCGCCTCCTTCGGGCTGGAGGTTCACCGCGGCCTCGCCAAGACCGGCCTGGTCGGGATCCTGCGCAATGGCGAGGGGCCGATGGTCGGCTTCCGCGCCGACATGGACGCGCTGCACATTCACGAGGAAACCAACCTTCCGCACAGTTCGCGCAATCCCGGGCGGATGCATGCCTGCGGTCATGACGGGCACACCGCCATGCTGCTGGGTGCGGCCCGCTACCTGACCGAACATACCGACCTGTTCCGGGGCACCATCGTCTTCATCTTCCAGCCGGCGGAAGAGAATGAGGGCGGCGGCCGGGTGATGGTGGAGGAAGGGCTGTTCGACCGCTTCCCCGTCGAGAAGGTCTTCGGCATGCACAATTGGCCGGGGCTCGAGGTCGGCCGCATCGCGCTGCGCCCCGGCCCGCTGATGGCCGCTTACGACATCTTCGAGCTGAGCCTGACCGGCAAGGGCACCCATGCCGGCATGCCGCATATGGGGACCGACACGATCATGGTCGGCAGCCAGATCGTCTCCGCCCTCCAGACCATCGCCAGCCGCAGCGTCCATCCCATCGATTCGGCCGTCGTCAGCGTCACGCAGTTCCACGCCGGCGATACGTGGAATGTCCTGCCCGGCACCGCCGTTCTCCGCGGCACCGTCCGGACCTTCCGGCCGGAGGTTCAGGATCTGGTTCAGCGCCGCATGGGCGAGGTGGCGACCGCCATCGCCGCCGGATTCGGAGTCGAGGCCAGCCTGCGCTACGAGCGGCGCTATCCGCCCACCACCAACAGCGCCGCGGAGACGGAACTGGCCCGACGGGCAGCGGCACGCGTGGTCGGAGAAGAGGCGCTCGACCTCGATCCGATGCCCAGCATGGGGGCGGAGGATTTCTCCTTCATGCTGCAAAAGCGTCCCGGCTGCTACGTCTGGGTTGGTGCCGGGCCGTCGGACCAGGGCCGCAACCTGCACAGCCCGCATTATGATTTCAACGATGCAGTGCTGCCCATCGGCGCCAGCTATTGGGTGCGGCTGGCGGAAACCGTCCTGCCGAAATGATACAGATCATGTACATGCGTCCAGATTTCCCGATCCGGGCGCATGACATGAAAAAATTTCCGCGGAAAAATCTTGGGAATTGCGTACGTGTGTCCATTGTCCCATAGTTCGGCGGGAAACGGATGGCCCTAACTCCAAAAGGGGATAAGGGCGTAGCGGATTTCAGCCGAACAGGGACGGGCGCGACGTGACGAACCAAGGGGCACATCAGGCGGCGGGCCAGGCGCAGGACATTCCAGGCCGGGGCGGCATCTGGCAGCGTCCGGACTCATTGTGGGAGGCCACCGCCCCGCCGCCACCCGCCCTGCCGGCGTTGCAGGACAGCGTGCAGGCCGACGTGCTGGTGATCGGCGGCGGCTTCACCGGGCTTTCCGCCGGTCTGCATGCGGCCGAAGCCGGGCGCCGCGTGGTGGTGCTGGAGGCCTCCGAGCTGGGACGGGGTGCCTCTGGCCGCAACAACGGGCAGGTCATTCCGACGCTGACCCGTCCCGACCCTGCCGACCTCATCGACCGTTTCGGATGGGAGAGCGGGGAGCGCTTGGTCGGGCTGATCCGCGACAGCGCCTCCACCCTGTTCGATCTGGTGCGCCGCCTCGGCATCGACTGCGCTGCGGAACAGACCGGCTGGGTTCAGCCGGTCCATTCGCCGGGCCGCATCAAGATCGCCGAGCGCCGGGCAACGCAATGGGGCAAGTTCGGCGCCGATGTCGAACTGCTCGACCGCGCCGCCGTCTCCGCCATTCTCGGAACGGACGCCTATTTCGGCGGCTGGATGAACCGGACCGGCGGGCACATCAACCCGCTGGCGCTGGTGCGCGGGCTCGCCGCCAAGGTGGTCGCAGCCGGGGCGGCGGTCTACGTCAACTCCCCCGCCTTGTCGGTGCAGCGCCGCGGCGACTCCTGGGTCGCCCGCACCCCGCAGGGCATGGTGACCGCCGATTCCCTGGTGCTGGGCACCAACGGCTATACCGCCTCCATCTTCCCGGAAATCCGGACGGAGGTCGTGCCGGTCCTGTCCTGGCAGATGTCGACCGCCCCCCTGGGCGACAACGTCCGCAAAACCGTCCTGCCGGGCCGGCAGGCGATGTCGGACACCCATGGCGATCTGCGTTTCATGCGCTACACCGCCGACAACCGGCTGGTGACCGGCGGCGCGCTGCTGAACCCGGTGAATGGGGCGGAGCGGTTGAAGCGCATCGTCGGCGCCCGTCTGGCCGGGATGTTCCCGGCGCTGAACGGCGTCGGCTTCGACCATGTGTGGAATGGCCGCATCGCCATGACCCCCGATTACTTCCCCCGTGTCCACCGGCTGGGGCCGAACGGCTTCGCCTGGGCCGGCTGCAACGGGCGCGGCGTGGCGCTGTCGGTCTCGCTGGGGCGGGAATTGGCCCGTGCCGCCATCGGCCAGGACCCGAAGGACCTCGCCCTGCCCTTCACCGCACCGACGCCCCTGCCCTTCAATGCCCTGCTGCAACGCATCGGGCCGTTGAAGATCCTGCAATACCGCTGGAACGACGCCCGCGAAGTCTGATCGAGGAGACTGCCAGCATGTCCGACAGCCCCGACTATCCCACCCTTCTGCGCAATGCCTACGCGATGCGCGCGGCGTCCTATGCCCACATGTTCGATGTGCTGCGCGAGCGTTTCGGCACCGAAACGGCGCTGGAGGTCGGACAGGAATCGACCCGCCGCCTCGGCGAGGCGATGGGCGTGAAGTTTGCGGGCCACGGTCCCGACGACCTGACCGGCCTGTGCCATGCCTTCCTCGACGGCATCCCCAACCGCGACAGCATGTTCGCGCCGGAGATCAAGCGGTGCGACGGCGAGGCGTTGGAAATCCATTTCCACCGCTGCCCCTTGAAGGAAGCCTGGCAGGCGCAGGGCCGCTCCGACACCGACCTGGAACTGCTCTGCAAGATGGCCGGCGCCATCGACGGCGGTCTGTTCGAGTCCGCCGGGTTCGTCTTCAAGGGCCAAACCTGGAAACCGGGCGACGAGGGCTGTTGCCGGCTGAAGGTCCTGCCCGGCGCCAAAGCCGCCGAATAGACGCGCATCGCCGCAAAGCCTGCAAAGACAGACAATAAGAGGGTGACATCGCCATGAAGTTCCGCCTCCTCACGCTGACAACTCTCGCCGCCGCCGGGATCGCCGGTTCGGCCTTCGCCGCCGACACGGTCAAGCTCGGCTATCAGTTGCCGCTGACCGGCGACACCGCGCAGTACGGCCAGGATTTCCGCAAGGCCGCCGAGATCGCGCTGACCGAGTTCAACGCCGCCGGCAAGCCGTTCAAGGTCGAGATCGTCTTCGAGGACAGCCGCTCCGACGCCAAGGAGGGCACCAACATCGCCCGCAAGTTCGTGGACGACAAGGAGATCGTCGGCGTCCTGGGCGACTTCACCTCCGGCGTGTCGATGGCGGCGGCACAGGTCTACAAGGAGGCCGGCATGCCGCAGCTGTCGCAGACGGCCTCGCACCCCGACTACACCAAGGTTTCCAAGTACCAGTTCCGCAACATCGCCACCCAGGCGCAGGAAGGCCCCTACAACGCCAAATGGATGGCGGCCAAGGGATTCAAGAACGTCGCGGTGATCGCGGAGCAGACCGACTGGGGCCAGTCGGTGGTCAGCGGCTTTTCCGACGCGGTCAAGGCCAACGGCGGCACCGTCGCCTTCTCGGAATTCTTCAACCGCGGCCTGAAGGACTACCGGTCGCTGATCAGCAAGCTTGAGCGGGCGAAGCCCGACGCGATCTACACCGGCTTCTTCTACGAGGACGGCGCGCAGTTCCTGAAGCAGCTGCAGCAGCTGGGCATCAAGACGCCGGTCTATTCGACCTCGGCGGCCTACAGCCCGAAGCTGATCGAGCTGGCCGGCGGCGCGGCGGAGGGCGTGCATCTGACCTCCAACTTCCTGCCGACCGACCCGTCGCCGAACGTCCAGCATTTCGTCGACGAGTGGAAGAAGCGCTCCGACGGTGCTGTGCCCGGCCAGTTCCCGGCCCAGGCCTATGACGCGGTCCGCATCATGCTGGCGGCGGTGGAGAAGGCTTCGCCCAACCCGACCCGCGAGAATGTGCGCGACGCGCTGGCCCAGACCAAGGACTTCCCCGGCGTCACTGGCAAGACCAGCTTCAGCGCCGACCGCGAGGCCGAGAAGGAGCTGGTGAAGGTCGAGGTCAAGGGCGGCGCCTTCGTTCCGGTCGCCGACTAGAGTGTGATCGTTTCAAGCGGAATCGCTTGGAACGTGAATCACACGAAAAACCAAAAACTTAGAGACTGTGTGGTGCTTCAATAAGTACCACACAGTCTCTAACCCCCGGCAAACGATCCCCAGCGCTCCTTTCCCGGCGCCCCTTTTCGCAGCGACAGAGCCCGCATGTTCGATCCCTATTATCTCCAGCAGCTCGCCATCGGCCTGTCGCTGGGCATGACCTACGCGCTGATGGCAATCGGCTTCACGCTGATCTTCGGCGTGCTGAACGTCGTCAACTTCGCCCATGGCGAGATCTACACGCTGGGCGCCTTCGCCGGGCTCGTGCTGATCTCGGCCACGGCGCCGCCCATCGTGGCGGTGATCCTGGGCGCGCTGGCAATCGGGGCGCTTGCGGGCTTCTCGCTGGAGCGGATCGCCTTCAAGCCGTTCCGCCGCTTCACCGACGAGGCGTCGCTGAAATCGCGGGCGATGCGGGAATCGACCCTGCTCTCCTCGCTGGCGGTGTCCATCGTGGTGCGCGAGGCGCTGGAGATCGTCTTCGGATCGCAGATGCGTTCCGTCCCCTTCGACTACCTGATCAACACGCCGGTGCGCGTCGGCCCGGTGATCCTGGTGACCGGCGACTTCATCATCTTCGGCGTCGCCGCCGCAATGCTGATCGGCCTGCAATATCTGCTGACGCGCACCCGCGTCGGGCTGGCGATCCGCGCGGTGTCGAACAACCCGCTCGGCGCCAAATATGTGGGCATCGACACCGACCGCACCATCATCACCACCTTCGTCGTCGGGTCGATGATGGGGGCAGCGGCCGGCATCCTGATGGGGCTCTATTACGGCGCTGTCTTCCCCGCCATGGGCTTCACGCCGGGCATCAAGGCCTTCGTCGCCATGGTGATGGGCGGCCTGTCCTCCATCCCCGGAGCCGTGATCTGCGCGCTGATCCTCGGCATTTCCGAAAGCATGGCGACGACCTTCGTCTCGTCGGGCTGGTCGGACATGGTGGCCTACGGCTTCCTGATCCTGACCCTGATCTTCTTCCCCAACGGTTTGTTCGGAGCGCGCCGTGAACGCGTCTGAGTTTGTCGTGCCAACCGATGGCCTGACCCGGCGCCGGGGGCTGCTGGTCCCGGCGCTGATCCTGTTGCTGGTCTTCGCAGCGCTTCCGGCGCTGCTGGCCGGCTTCGACAAGGGCTATTTCTACCAGATCGCCAATCTGGCGCTCATCTTCGTCCTGCTCTCGGCGTCCATGCATCTGGTGACGGGGGTGGCGGGCCTGCTGCATCTGGGGCATGCCGCCTTCTATGGCGTCGGCGCCTACACCGCGGCCCTGCTGACCTCAAAGCTTGGGCTGGGCTTCACCGTCACGCTGCCGCTGTCCGGTCTGATGGCGGCGTTGGTCGCCTTCCTGGTGGCGCTGCCGACCATGCGGCTGGTCAGCATCTATTTCGCCGTGGCGACGCTCGCCATCGGACAGATGCTGTATCTGGTGATGCTGAACTGGGTGGACTTCACCAAGGGGCCCAACGGCATCATCGTCTCCAAGGGGTTCGAGCTGTTCGGCTTCAGCCTGTCCGGCCGCCTCGCCGCCTACTACACGGTGGCGGCGGTGGTGACGCTGTCGGTCGTCGCCATCGGCCGGCTCAGCCACTCCTATTACGGCAACGCCCTGCGCTCGATCCGCGAGGACGACCAATGCGCCGACGCCATGGGCGTCAGCACCGTGCGGCTGAAGATGGAGGCCTTCACCCTGTCGGCCTTCTTCGCCGGGGTGGCGGGCAGCCTGTGGGCGCACATGACCGGCTACATCTCGCCGGGCGATTTCAAATTCTCCGAATCCATCCTGATCCTGGCGATGGTGGTGGTCGGCGGCCTGGGCAGCCTGCCGGGGGCAATCATCGGCGCGCTGCTGATGATCCTGCTGCCGGAGGGGCTGCGGGCCTTGGGCGATTTCCGCAACATCATGGTCGGTCTGGTGATGTTCCTCTCCATCCTGCTGCTGCCGAAGGGCCTGCTGGGCGAGGTCTCCGCCCTGCGGCTGGTGCGCCGGCAGCTGGGTGCCGCGTGGCGGAACACAGGAAAAGGCGAAGGGATCGGCTGGCGATGACCCATCTACTTGAAATCCGCAACGTCAGCCGCCGCTTCGGCGGCGTGCAGGCGGTCGGCGACGTCACCGCCCATGTGGACGAGGGCGAACTGGTCGGGCTGATCGGACCGAACGGCGCCGGCAAGACCACGCTGTTCAACCTGATTTCCGGCTTCACCCCGCTGTCCGGCGGCACCGTCGCCTTCGCCGGCAGGACCATCAGCGGGCTGAAACCCAATCACGTGGCGCGGCTGGGTATCAGCCGCACCTTCCAGAATTTGCGCGTCTTCCCCAACATGTCGGTCTTCGACAACGTGTCGGTGGGTGCCGTCGGCGCGCTGCCGCAGGGGGCGTTCGGCGCGCTGTTCGGCGCGCTCCACCGGCGCGGCCGGGACCGCTCGGCCGAGATCAGCCGCCGCACCTGGGAAGCGCTGGAGGCGGTCGGCCTGACCCATATGGCGGCGGAACTGGCGGCCAACCTGCCCTACGGCCAGCGCAAATATCTGGAGATCGCCCGCGCGCTCGCCATGCGGCCGCGCTTCCTGATCCTGGACGAGCCGGCGGCCGGGCTGAACGACACCGAAACGCGCGATCTCGCCGCCTTCATCAAGCGGCTGCACGGCCAAGGCCTGACCATCATGCTGGTCGAACACGACATGACGCTGGTCATGGGCATCTGCCAGCGCATCCTGGTGCTGGCCTCCGGCCGCAAGATCGCCGACGGCACGCCGGACGCCATCCGCACCGATGCCGCCGTCCTCGAAGCCTATCTTGGGGTGGATGAATGACCGCGCCGCTGCTTTCCATCGCGGACCTGCATGTCGCCATGGGGCCGCAGGAGATCCTGCACGGTGTCCGCCTGGATGTGCCGGAGGGCGCCATCGTCGCCGTGCTCGGCTCCAACGGCGTCGGCAAGACCACGCTGATGCGCACGGTGTCCGGCATCTACCGGGCGAAACAGGGGACCATCACCTTCCGCGGCCAGCCGATTGCCAACATGCCGGCCCACCGAATTGTCCAGCTCGGCCTGTCGCAGGCGCCGGAAGGGCGGCAGATCTTCTCCAACATGAATGTCCGCGAGAATCTGGTGCTGGGCGGCGGCGATGTCGGGCTGGGCGAGTTGGACCGCGTGCTGGCGATGTTCCCGATCCTGAGCGAGCGCCTGCGCCAGAATGCCGGATCGCTGTCCGGCGGCGAGCAGCAGATGCTGTGCATCGCCCGCGCCCTGATGCGCCGGCCGAGCCTGCTCCTGCTCGACGAGCCGTCGCTGGGGCTGGCGCCGAAGATCGTCGCCCAGATCTTCGACCTGATCGGCCGCATCCGGGCCGAAGGGGTATCAATCCTGCTGGTCGAACAGAACGCCCGCGCCGCCTTGCGCATCGCCGACCATGCTGCGGTTCTAGAGGACGGACGGATCGTGCTGTCCGGCCCGGCCGACCAGCTGCGGGACGACCCGCGCATCGCCGAGGCCTATCTCGGCGGCCACGCCCATTGAAAGCCCATTAAAAGCCGATTGACGCCACCTGATGGAAGGAAGCCAGTCATGACCCAGACCATGGGCATCCTCGAACGCCGCCGCATCGAGGCGGAAATCCTGAAGCCGGTCTATGAGGAGATGGCCGCCCGGCTGGGCGAAGCCACCGCGCAGGAGATCCTCGGCGCGGCGATCACCAAGGCGGCCCTAGCCGCCGCCAAATCCTTCGCCGCGACCGAGCCGGAGGGCACCAGCCTGAAGAGCTTTGCCGATCTCCAGCCATTGTGGACCAAGGACGACGCGCTGCGGCTGGACGTGAAGCGGCAGGACGACACCCATTTCGACTACAACGTCACCCGCTGCCGTTACGCCGAGATGTACCGGGAGATGGGGCTGGGGTCGATCGGGCACCTGCTGTCCTGCAACCGCGACGCCGCCTTCTGCACCGGATACGACCCGCGCATCAAGATGGAGCGCACGCAGACCATCATGCAGGGGGCCGACCATTGCGACTTCCGCTATCGCTTCGAGGCTAAGGACGAATAGGAGCGGCGGTCAGCCGTTTTTCCAGCTCCATCAGCATGAACAGCGCAGCACCGACGGCGACCATCGCCGCCCAGGCGGTGGCGCCGACCGGAGCCGTGCCGAACAGGGCCTGCAAGGTTGGCGCGTAGGTGAAGGCCAGCTGAAGCAGGGTCATCACCGCGATGGACAGCCAGACCGGCCGGCTGCCGGCCAGCGCGGACGGCAGCCCGGCCCGGCCATGCAGGTCGCGGGCGCTGAGCAGAAAGAAGATCTCGCCCACCACCAGGGCGTTGACGGCGATGGTCCGCGCCTCCTCGATGCCGTCGCCCTGCAAGCGGTGGAAGTGAAAGAAGCCGAAGCTGGAGGCCACAAGCAGGGCCAGCACCACCAGCATCCGCCGCACCAGCCGGCCGGTCAGGATCGGCTCGTCGCGCGGGCGCGGCGGGCGGGCCATCACGCCCGGTTCCGGCGCCTCGAAGGCCAGCGCCAGTCCCAGCGTCACCGCGGTCACCAGGTTGACCCACAGGATCTGCACCGGCGTGATCGGCAGGATGCTGCCCGACAGCACCGCCAGCAGGATCACCACCGCCTGCGCTCCGTTGGTCGGCAGCATGAACAGGATGGTCTTGCGCAGGTTGTCGTAGACGGTGCGCCCCTCCTCCACCGCATGGACGATGGAGGCGAAATTGTCGTCGGCCAGCACCATCGCCGCCACCTCCTTCGCAGCCTCGGTGCCGTTGCGGCCCATGGCGACGCCGATGTCGGCGCGCTTCAGCGCCGGGGCGTCGTTGACGCCGTCGCCGGTCATGGCGACCGTGTCGCCCGCCGCCTGGAGTGCTGCGATCAGGCGCAGCTTGTGTTCCGGGGTGGTGCGGGCGAAGACGCTGTTGGCCTCAGCCGCCGCGGCGAAGCCGGCCTCGTCCAGCCGGTCCAGCTCCGGCCCGCCGATGACGCCGTCCGGCAGGCCGAAGCGTCGGCCGATGGCGGCGGCGGTCGCGGCATGGTCGCCGGTGATCATCTTCACCGTGATGCCGGCCTGCCGGCAGGCCGCAACCGCGACCAGCGCCTCTTCCCTCGGCGGATCGATCAGCCCGCAGAGTCCGAGCAGCTCCAGCCCCTCCTCTCCTAAATCCTCGGCGATCAGTTCCGACAGCTCCACCGATGTGCGGCGCATCGCCAGAGCCAGGACACGCCGGCCTTGCCCGGCCAGTTCGGCGGTCGCGGCGGTCCAGCGCGGCCGGTCCAATGGCGCCGTGCCGGCGCCGCGCCGCTCCCGCTCGCACAGCGCCAGCACCCGCTCCGGCGCCCCCTTCACCACCAGGATGCCATGGCCGGCATGGTCGTGATGCAGGGTCGCCATGTACTGGCGTTCGGATTCGAAGGGCAAGGCGTCGCGGCGCGGGAAGCGCGTCGCCTCGCCGGCCGGGTCCAGCCCCGCCTTCATCGCCAGCGCCAGCAGCGCGCCGTCGGTCGGATCGCCGGCCAACTGCCACGCGCCGCCGGGGTCGCGGTAAAGGGCAGCGTCGTTGCAAAGCAAGGCGGCACGCGCCAGATCCAGCAGCAGCGGCTCGCCGGCCGGATCGACCAGCCGCCAGTCTCCATCCAGGCTGCGGCCGATCTCACCTTCCGGCGCATAGCCGCTGCCGCCGGCGCGGTAGCTGGCGTCGGCAGTGACGATGCTGGTCACCAGCAGTTCGTTGCGGGTCAGCGTGCCGGTCTTGTCGGTGCAGATGGTGCGGACGCTCCCCAGCATCTCGACCGCCGGCAAATGGCGGATGATGGCATTGCGCCGGGCCATGCGGGTCACGCCCACCGCCATGGTGATGGTCATCACCGCCGGCAGACCTTCCGGGATTGCCGCCACCGCCAGCCCGACCGCGGTCAGCACCATGTCCTGCCACGGCTCGCCATACACCAGCATGCCGAACAGGACGGTGACCAGCGCCAGCAGCAGGATGCCGCCGGTCAGCCAGCGGCCGAACCGCGCCATCGACACCAGCAGCGGCGTCGCCACCGTCGTGACCGAGGCCAGAAGATGGCCGATGCGCCCGACCTCCGTCGCGTCGCCGGTCGCCACCACGATGCCGGTGCCCTGCCCCTGCACCACCATCGTGCCGGCATAGGCCATGCCGCCGCGGTCGCCCAGGGCCGCATCGGCGGCGACCGCGGCGGCAGATTTGGATGAAGGCACGGATTCGCCAGTCAGCGCCGCCTCCTGCACCAGCAGGCCCTTGGCACGGTCGAGCCGCAGGTCGGCAGGCACCCGGTCGCCGGACACCAGGAACACGCGGTCCCCCGGCACCAGCGTTTCCGCCGCCAGCGTCACAGCATGGCCATCGCGCAGCACCACCGCCTGGGGCGACAGCAGGGTGCGGATGGCTTCCAGCGCCTGTTCGGCCTTGTCCTCCTGGATGTAGCCGATCAGCGCATTGACCAGCACGACGCCGAATATCACCCCGGCATCCGTCCAGTGCCGCAGCAGCAGCGCCACCGTTCCCGATGCCAGCAACACATAGATCAGCAGGTTGTGGAACTGCGCGACGAACCGCATCCAGGCCGGCCGCCGCGTCGGCGGGGTCAGGCGGTTGGGGCCGAAACGCGCCAGCCGTGCCGCCGCCTCTGCGCTGTCGAGCCCGTCTGCCGGACTGTCGAGCCGTGTCGCGACCTCGGCGAGGTCCAGCGCGTGCCAGAGAACTTCGAGCGGTTTGCCCTGCGGTGCGGAGACGCCTGGGTCTGTGTCTGCCAGCGGTGGCATGCGAACTGCCTCCCTAGGGAGATCCTGATCCCAAGGATGACACCTTACCCATGCCAGGAGAAGGGATTCGACCGGCTGGCCCGCTCCGCAGCCGGCGCATGGTGGCCGGCAACGGAGCGGACGCGACAAGTTCTCAGAGCACGATCACATCTGGGCGATCACACCTGCGCCATGCCGCCGTCGGCGAACAGTTCGATGCCGTTGACGAAGCTGCTGTCGTCGGAGGCCAGGAAGACGGCGACCTTGGCGATCTCGTCCGGGTCGCCGACACGGCCAAGCGGCACCTGGGCGGCCAGATAATCGACCAGCCCCTGCTGCTGCACCGCGTCCGGACCGGCCAGTTCGACCAGACCCGGCGTGCGGACCGGGCCGGGGCTGAGCGTGTTGATGCGGATGCCGCGATCTTTCAGGTCCAGGATCCAGCTGCGGGCGAAATTGCGCACCGCCGCCTTGCTGGCGCTGTAGACGCTGAAGGCCGCCGTGCCCATGCTGCCGGCGGTCGAGCCGGCGAGGATCACCGACGAGCCCTTGCCGAGCAGCGGCAGCGCCTTCTGCACGGTGAACAGCACGCCCTTCACATTGCGGTTGAAGGTGTCCTCATACTGCTCCTCGGTGATGTCGCCCAGCGGCAGCATCCCGCCGCCGCCGGCATTGGCATAGAGCACGTCGAGCCGGCCGGCCTCGCTCTGGATTTGGGCATAGAGCCGGTCGAGATCGGCGAGGTTGGAGGAGTCCGCCTGCACCCCGGTCGCCTTGCTGCCGGCCGCAACGATCGCAGCGACCGCGGCCTCCAGTTCCGTCTGGCGGCGGCCGGTGAGGTAGACGGTGGCGCCTTCGGCGGCGAAGCGCTTGGCCGCCGCAAGGCCGATGCCGCTGTTGGCGCCGGTGACGAGGGCGATCTTGCCGTCAAGCTTGCGTGACATCTGAAGTCTCCTTGGAATTGGGTTGTTCGCTGGAGACAAAGCTATCGACGGCACGATCTTACCGAAATAGAAATGACTGAAAACCATTGTTGCAGGATTGGCGATGTCGAAGCTGCCGGATTTCGAAGGGCTGGCGATGTTCGCCAAGGTGGTGGAGGAGCGCTCCTTCGCCGGTGCGGCCCGCGCCATGGGGGTTTCGGTCGCCACCGTGTCGCGCGCGGTCAGCCGGCTGGAGGAGCGGCTGGGCGCGCGGTTGTTCAACCGCACCTCCCGCCGGCTGGCCCTGACCGATTTCGGCCATTCCCTGGCGGAGCGGGCGACGCGCCTCTATGACGAGGCGGAAGCGGCGGAGAACGCAGTACGCGAAATGTCCAGCCGTCCGCGCGGCCTGATCCGCTTCGCGGTGCCGATGTCCTTCGGGCTGCGCTGGGTGGCGCCGCTGCTGCCGGACTTCTTCCGCCTCTATCCGGAGATTTCCATCGACCTGCACCTGAGCGACGCGGTCGTCGATCTGGTCGGGGACGGCTTCGATGCGGCCCTGCGCGTCGCGGTGCTGCCGGACAGCTCGCTGGTGGCACGGCGGCTGTGCGGGGTGTCGCAGTTGGTGCTCGCCGCCCCCAGCTACCTCGCCCGCCATGGCGAACCACGGCATCCCCGGGAGCTGGATGGCCGCCATTGCCTGGGCTATGCCTATCGCCGGCGGCAGGACATCTGGCACTTCACCAACAGCGCCGGCGAGGAGGAGAGCATCACCCCGTCCGGCCTGCTGCGTGTCACCAACTCCGACGCGCTGGTGCCGATGCTGCTGGAAGGACTGGCCATCGCCGAACTGCCGGAATTCATGGCGGCGGAGCATTTGGTCGACGGAAAATTGACCGCCATCCTGACCGACTGGTCGCTGCCGAAGGGGGGCCTCTACTTCGTCACGCCGTCGGCCCGCGCACGGCCGGCCAAGGTCGGCGTGCTGGCCGATTTCCTGATCGAGCGGCTATCGGACCCGGTCTGGCGGCGTCAGATCGACGGTATGAAACCAGATAAATAAGGGTTTGGGCCATCAATCCAGAGCCAGCAACGGACCGAAGGCCTCCTCCAGGCTGCTGCGGTGCAGGCCGATCTTCGCGGGATTGCCGGGCGTCAGGTTGACCGCGCGGATCAGGCGTCGGACCACCCGGTCGGCCGTCACATCGATGTCGATGATGTTGATGCAGCCGTAATCCTGTTCGAAGGCCGACAGGGAGGACAGGCCGGCGCCGCAGGCCCAGGACAGCAGCATGCGGTTCACCCCGTCATGGGCGACCAGCGCCAGATGGGTCCAGTCCGGTTGCCGCACCAGTGCCTCGACGGCGGACACCACCCGGTCGCGCACGGCGGCGAAGCCGTCGCCGCCGGCGAAGCGCCCATCCTCCGCCGCCGCGTCGAAGCCATAGACATAGGCAGCCTCGCGTCGCTCCTTCGGCACCTCCGACAGCCGGCCGGCGCGGATCTCCAGAAAGTCGGAGTCGTCCTCCACCGGCAGCCCATGCGGAGCGGCCACCAGTTCCGCCGTCTGCCGCGTGCGGGCGAGGCCGGAACACAGCACGCGGTCCAGCGGCACAGCGGCCAGCAGGGCACCCGCCGTCCGCGCCTCCTCCCGCCCACGGTCGGTCAGCGCAGCAAGCTTCGGATTCAACGGTTTGCCGTCGGCATCGTAATAGGCGACGTGACCATGGCGCAGCAGGTAGAGGCGGCGGCGGGCGACCGTTCCTTCCAGGGGCGGAAACAGACTCATCGGCCGGGTTCCCGCTGTTCCACGGACAGCCGCTTGGGATTGCTCACCGCCAGCCTTGCCAGCGTGATGTCCTTCAGGACGGCCCGCAAGGCCGACTGCCGGTCCGGTGCGTCGAAGCGCCCGGAATCGATGGCGGCGCAGAGCCGCGGCAGCAGGACCGGCAGGTCGCCGGTTTCGCCCAGCAGGTCGCCGACGGCGGCGGCCAAGGCAGGCTCGGCACCGGTGCCGGCGGCCAATTCCCGCTCGGCCGTCCCCAGCGCGTTGGCGATCATCAGTGCGGTGAAGCGCTGGTCGGCCGGCACCACCGGCAGGATCGCCTCGCGGAAGCTGCGCAGTGCGATGGCGACCAGATCGCGGGCGCCGGGATCGTCATTGATCATGCCCCATCTCCGATCATGGCGCGGCCTCGACGGCATCGAGGTGGCGCAGCAAATCCATTTCGATCTCCGGCAGCATCCGGCCGGTCAGCGCCAGTTCCAGCGACGGCTCGGTGCCGGAGATGTGGCGGTCGGCCTGCTGGATGGCGATGACCGCCCAGCGCATGCAGGCTGCGGCCTCCCAATAGGCGACGGCGGCCGGGTCCACCCGTCGTCCGGCGGTTTCCTCATAGCCGGCATAGAGGTCGGCGCGGTCGGCGATGCCGCCGGCCTCGCGGTCGTTGCGGCCGAACCGCCAGCAGGCGGCGCAGAACCAGCCCAGATCCTCCATCGGATCCGACCAACCGGCAAACTCCCAATCGATGATCGCCGTCAGCCTATCGCCATCGACCATGTAATTGCCGGTCCGGTAGTCGCGATGGCACAGCACGAGGTCGCCGGGCGGCGGTGCATTCCGCTCCAGCCAGCGCAGGCCATAGGCCAGCACCGGATCGCTGGCGGCGTAGCGCCCGGCCCAGCGGCGGAAATCTCCCACCGCCTGCAAGGCCGCCGTCGGTTCCGGCCGCGCCAGGAATTCCAGCCCTGCCACACCGGGCCGCACCCGGTGGATCAGGCCGAGCTGCCGGCCCAGTTCACGGGCCAGCTCGCGCCGCGGCTCCTCGCTCTTGACGATGCGGAAGCCGGCGGCGACACCCGTCGCCCGCCGCATGATGTAGAAGGGCGCCCCCAGCATGGCGGGATCGGCGCCAATGAACAGCGGCTCCGGCACCGTGGCGCCAGCGGCGAAGACGGCGCGCAGGACGGCGGCCTCCTCCGCCTTGCCCAGGCTGGCCGACACGCCGGACGCCGATCCGGTGCGCAGCACACAAGGGTGACTGCCGGACAGTGGCCCGCCGTCGATCTCCAGCGTCACCGCGAGGTTGAGCGAGATGGCGCCGCCGCTGAGCCGTCCCTCGTCGATCACGGTGACCGACCGCGCCCCGGCCTGTCCGGTCAGCCAGCTTTCGAGAGCGGCCTTCCGATCCGGATCGAGAGCGGCCTTCCCGCCGCCGCTCACCGCCAGCCCCAGAAATCGTCGCCCTCGGCGAGGTAGCTGCGGCTCAGCACCATCTTATGGACCTCCGACGCGCCATCGACCAGCTTGGCCTGCCGGGCGTAGCGGTAGATCCATTCCAGCACCGTGTCCTTGGAATAGCCGCGCGCACCGCAGAGCTGGATCGCCGTGTCGGCCGCCTTGAACAGCGTGTCGGCAACCTGGACCTTGGCCATCGATACCTCCTTGCGGGCGAAGCTGCCGCTGTCCAGCGCATGCGCCGCCTTCATGGTCAGCAGCCGGCCGATCTCGATCTGCATCGCCGTTTCGCCCAGCATCCACTGCACGCCTTCATGCTCGGCCAGCGGAATCCCGAAGCTTTCACGCTCCTTCACATAGGCGCCGGCGATCTCCAGGCAGCGCTTGGCGAGGCCGGTCCAGCGCATGCAGTGGGTCAGCCGCGCCGGGCCGAGCCGGATCTGCGTCACCTTCAGCCCGTCGCCGACCTTCATCACCACATTCTCGTCCGGGATTTCCAGCCCGTCGAAGATCAGCTCGCAATGGCCGCCATGCTCCTCCGGCCCCATGATCGGGATGCGGCGCTCGATGCGCCAGCCGGGCTGGTCCTTGTCGAACAGGAAGGCGGTCAGCCCCTTGCGCGGATCGTCCGAGGTGCGCGCCATCAAGATGAAGTGCTGCGCCGCGTCGGCCCCGGTGATGAACCATTTGCGCCCCGTCACCACCCAGCGGTCGCCCTTGCGCTCCGCTCTGGTCTTCATCATCGACGGGTCGGAGCCGCCGCCCGGATGCGGTTCGGTCATGGCGAAGGCGCTGCGCACCCGCCCCTCGACGAGGGGGGCGAGCCAGCGCTCCTTCTGCGCCGGGGTGCCGACCATGCTCAGCAGCCGCATGTTGCCGTCGTCGGGGGCGGCGGCGTTGAAGCAGACCGGACCGAAGATGGAGCGGTTCATCTCCTCGTAGCAGGCGGCGACGCCGACCATCGGCAGGCCATGGCCACCGACCTCCTTCGGCAGTTGCAGGGTCCACAGCCCGGCCGCCTTCACCTTGGCGCGCAGCGCCTCAAGCGGCGCTTCGGCGATGTTCTCGTGCTCGTCCCAATTGGCGCGGTCGGCCTCGACCGGGAGGATGTCCTCCTCGACGAAGGCGCGGACCCGGCGGCGATAGTCTTCCAGCTCCGCGGGAAGGGTGAAGTCCATGGAACCGCTCCGTTCGTTCAGAGAGAAGAGACGAGATGGCCGCCATCGACGGCCAGCACCGATCCGGTCATGTAGGCGCCGGCATCCGACGCCAGCAGAAGCAGCGGCCCGTCGAGATCGGACAGCCGGCCGAGCCGGCGCTGCGGGATGCGCTTGACCAGCGCCTTGCCGGCATCGCTGGCGAAGAAATCGGCGTTCAACTCGGTCTCGACATAGCCGGGGCAGAGCGCATTGACGCGGATGTTGTGGCGTGCCAGCTCCAGCGCCATCGCCTTGGTCAGATGCACAAGCCCCCCCTTGGCGGCGATGTAGGACGAGACCTGCCCCGCCACCCGCATGCCGAGGATGGAGGCGATGTTGACGATGGCCCCGCCCTGCTTATCGTCGCGCATGCGCTGCGCCACCGCGCGCGCCACGCGGGCGCAGCCCGTCAGGTTGGTGTCGATCACCCGGTCCCACTCCTCCTCGCCCATGTCGAGGAAGGGGCGGGTGGCGGTGACGCCGGCATTGTTGACGAGGATGTCGATGCGGCCAAGCGCGCCCCATGCCTCCCCCACCGCGGCGGTGACGGAAGCGGGGTCGGTGACGTCCATGGCGACGACGACGGCGCTGCCGCCGGCAGCCTCGATGGCGGACCGCGTTTCGGCCAGCGCCTCGGTCCGCCGCGCGGCCAGCGCCACGCGGGCGCCCGCCTTCGCCAGCACACCGGCGAAGTGGCGGCCCAGGCCGCTGGAGGCTCCGGTGACCAGTGCCGTCCTGCCGGTCAGATCGATGGTGACGCTCATGCTTCCTCCCATGGTCGGGATCGTTTGGCGAGGCGGCGGGGCATGGCCCCTAACAGCACTCTTGAAAAATCGAGCGAGCGCTCGCTTTATATCCTTGGCGCCGACGATGTGCAAGAACGATCGGCATCGCAAACGATAGGACAGCCGATATGAACAGCTTGCGGGACTTCCAGGCACGGCACGATCTGTCGATGGAGGCGCTGTGCGCCCGCATCCTTGAGCGTCATGCGGCGACCATCCGGGTGAAGAAACCGGCGGTCGCCATCGGCAATCTGGCGCGCATCGTTGAAACCACGCTGATGCTGGCGAACCGCAAGGGCTTCCACTCCACCAGCCTGCGCGACCTGACGGAGCAGTCGGGGCTGAGCATGGGGGCGCTCTACGCCTATTTCGACAGCAAGGACACGCTGCTGATGATGATCCTGGGCCAGGTCGTCAGCGTGGTGGAGGAGGTGCTGGGACACCCGCCCGACGGGCTGGCGAACGACCCGCCTGCCCAACTGCGCTGGCTGCTCAGCACCCACCTGTTCCTGACCGAGACCATGCATCCCTGGTTCGTCTTCGCCTATATGGAGGCGAAATCCTTTCCCAAGGAGGGCCGAGACCTTGCCGTAACCAGCGAGATGCTGACGGAGAGCATGATCGCCGATGCGCTGGCCGACGGCGTCGCCCGCGGCCTGTTCGCCATGCCCGACGTGACAATGACGGCGGCGCTGATCAAACCGATGCTGCAGGACTGGTACGTGAAGCGCCCCAAGCACCGCCGCCGCGGCATCACGCCCGACCTCTATGCCGAGCAGTTGATCGCCTTCGTCGAGGCGGCGGTGGGGCTGAGGCGCTCTTAGGTCGTGGACACCTGATCGCGCAGCACCCGCTTGGTCACCTTGCCGTTGGCGTTGCGCGGCAGCGCATCGCCCAGCAGCGTGACGTAGTCGGGGACCTTATACTCGGCGAGGCTGGCGCGGCAGAAGTCGCGCACGTCCTCTTCGGTCAGGCTGCCCGACTTTGAAATGACGAAGACGTGGATCTTCTCGCCCAGCACCGGATCGGGATGGGCGACCACCGCCGCCTCCACCACGTCCGGATGGCGGACCAGCAGGTTTTCGACCTCCACGCTGTAGATCTTGTGGCCGCCGCGGTTGATGACATCGTTCTTGCGGTCATGGAGCCGCAGATAGCCGCGCTCGTCCAGCGTGCCGATGTCGCCGGAGCGCCAATAGCCGTCGACGAAGCTGTCGCGGGTGGCATCCTCGCGGTTCCAATAGCCGCGGATGGTCATGGGTCCGCGGATCCACACCTCCCCGCTCACCCCCGGCGGGCATTCACGGCCCTGTTCGTCGACGATGCGCAGGTCGCCGCAGGGCACGCACATGCCGACCGAATCCAGGCAGGCACGGGTGTGGCCGATGGGGACGACGCTGATGATGGTGGCGCATTCCGTGGAACCGTAGGCGTTCAGCAGATGCAGGTCGGGCAGCCGTTCCGCCATCGCCTCCACCGTCGCTTCGGGCATCGGGGCGCCGCCGAAGCCGCCGATCCGCCAGGACGACAGATCATAGCGGCTGAAATCGGCGCGCAGCAGGCAAAGATTGTACATGGCCGGCACCAGCACCGTGGTGGTCATGCGCTCCCGGCTCGCCAGGTCCAGGAAGCCGGCAACGTCGAAGGCCGGCATCACCACGGTGCAGCCGGCGACCCGGATCATCGCCATGACGACGGCGACCAACCCGGTGACGTGCGAGGCCGGCACCGCCAGCACCGCCCGCTCGCCCTCGCGATAGTCCCAGCATTCCTCGAAATGCATGGCGGAGTGGATGATGTTCACATGGGCCAGCAGCGCGCCCTTCGGCTTTCCGGTGGTGCCGGAGGTGTAGAGGATGACGGTGGTGTCCTCCTCCCGCTGCGGCTCCGCGGACTGCGGAAGGTCGGCGTCGGTTTCCAGCAGAGCCTCGAAGGGCCGGCAGCCGTCCACCACTCCGCCGGCGGAGAAGCGCGAGACAAGCGACGGCACCTCCACGGCGTCGGGCATCCGGTCGGCGAGGCCCGAGTCATGGATCAGGATGGAGGCGCCGCAGTCGTTCAGGATGCCGGCGATGCCCGGCCGCTGTTCCCGCGCGCTGACCGGCACCGCGACGATGCCGGCGCGGGCCGCCGCCAGCAGGGCGATGAGGAACTCCGCGCGGTTGGACAGGACCAATGCCATGCGGTCGCCTGGATTGGCGCCTTGCGCAAGCAGGGACGTGGCGGCGCGCGTCACCAGCCCGTCCAACTGCCCGTAGCTGTAACGCCGCTCCCCATCCACCAGCGCCTCGCCGTCCGGCCGGCGCAGGACAGCGGCGCGGAACATGGCATCGATGGTGGTAGGACGTTCACTGTAGCACGGTACGAGGCGCGTGCCGAAAAGCAGCTCGCGCCGTTTGGAAACGCCCATCCCGTCCGGCCAGGCCATGCCGTTCCTCCCTGACGATTCAATTGGATTTTCTGGATTCAGGCGGTGCCGAGGGCACGATGCTTTGCAGCCCCGTCGGCACCGCACTTGTCGGTGTTACGGAAATTATGTCATCCTGTGAACTGAGTGTCAAATAGCGACACCGTCAGTGCAGCGAACAGAAGGCCCGGCGCGAGCGGAGCCGACGCATTGCGCAGCAATCCCCCATTTCCCGCACATCATCGAAGAGCAGGCGCTGGACGCCGGCCAATCGGGAGGAAACCGATGTCGACACCCCATTACGTGACCCTCGCCGACAGCCAGATGCGCGTCTGGCGCAGCGGATCGGGCCCGGACCTGTTGGTTCTTCCCGGCCTGATCGAAGCGGCCTCCGTCTGTGCGGACCGGCTGGCGGGGGCCCTGCCGGGCTGGACCGTCACCGCGCTCGACCTGCCGGGAACCGGCGGATCGGTCACAAGCTGGGCGGACGACGTCACCGGATTGGCCCGCCTGATCGCCGATGCTGCCGGCCGTCTCGGCCTGACCGGCTGTCCGTTGCTGGCCTTCGACCTTGCCGCCCCCCTGGCGCGCGCTCTGCCGGCAACGGGCTGGCAGCCGGACGGCGTGCTGCTGATCGACGCCGCCGTGGCGGAGGGGTGGAGCCAACGGGACTTGCGCCCTGCCCCGCTGACTCCTCGTGCGGATGGCACCCATCTGGCGGTGCTGTGGGCGCATCTGCGCGACGCCCATGTTCTGGAACCGCGCGACGCCAGCCATCCGGCCAAGAGCGGCACTCCCTTGCCCGCTCCGCCTGAGCTGGATGCGATGCTGCGCAGCGCCGCCGTCGCACCGGACCGGTATGGGGCGCTGTGGTCGCTGTGCCTGGACGCCATGCGCGCGGAGACCGGCTCTGCCGCCGGGGAGAACCATGTCGATGGGCTGGCGGCGCTCGCCAACCGTCTGGCACCGATGGCCGCCGGCCGGAAAGCCGCCGCAACGTTGCCGGCCACCCGGCCTTTCACCGATCCGCTGCGGGTCTGGCACGATTATGCCGACACGCCCCATGGACGTGTCCATCTGCGCCGCGCCGGGCGCGGCCGGCCGATGCTGGCCTTCCAGTCGGCGCCGGGTTCGTCGGCCCCGCTGCTGCCGCTGCTGCACGGGCTGGCGGCGGAACGGGAGGTCATCGCCCCCGACTATCTCGGCAACGGCGAGTCCGGCAAGCCGGAGCGTGCGGTGGACATCGGCGTGCTGGCCGACGACATGCTGGCGCTGGCCGACGCATTGGGGCTGGACGGGTTCGACCTGTGGGGGACCCATACCGGCGCGCTGGTGGCCCTCGACCTGACGGTCCGCCATCCCGCGCGGATCGGCCGCGCCGTGCTGGAAGCGCCGGTGCTGATCCCGGCAGACTTCAGCGCCGACATCCTCGACCATTACTTCCCGCCGCTGGCCGCCGACCGCTGGGGCCTGCATCTGCTCCAGGCCTGGAACATGCGGCGCGACATGTTCCTGTTCTGGCCGTGGTACCGGCAGGAGCGCATAGCCGCCCGCGACATCGGCGTCCCCGCCGCGGAGGTGCTGCATGACTGGACCATGGGCCTGCTGGCGAGCGGCAGCCATTACGACCGCTCCTACCGCGCTGCGTTTCGCTACGACACGCGGGCGGCCCTGGTGCGCCTGACCCGTCCGGCCCTGATCTGCGCCGGTCCGGCCGACATGCTGGTCGAAGGTCTGGCGGAGGCGAAAACGCTCGCCCCGGCCGGAACGGAGGTCACGCCTACCCCCGCCACCGTCTGGTATCCCGGTCAGGGTGCCCAGGCGGTGCGCGAAACCATCGCCTGCTACGCCGCCTTTCTCGCTGGAAAGCCGGGCACGGTGGATCCGCACCCGGTGTCATAAGGCGATACTACGGCCGCCCCGCCTCAGCCGCCGATGGCGGAACCATCTCAGCCGCCGATGGCGGACTGGGCGCGGGCGGCACGGTGCAGCGGCGGGGCCGACAGCGAATAGAGGTTTGCCGAGATCTCCCGTACGGCATCGCGCATGTCGTCGAGGAAATTGGGCTGGCCGTTGCGGACGATGTGGGGGGTCAGGCCGGTCAGGCTGACGGCGGCGATCAGCCGGCCGTCCGGCTCGAACAGCGGCATGGCAATGGCGGCCAGCCCTTCGATCACGTCGTCGACCGCCACCGACCATCCGCGCTGCCGCACCTCCTCCAACTCCTTCGCCAGCTGGCGGGGGTCGGTGGTGGTGTGGGGGGTAAGGCGCGTGGTCCCGCGCGACAGCACACGGTCAACCTCTGCGTCCGGCAGATAGGCCAGCAGCACGCGCGGCGCCGCCCCGCAATTCATCGGCAGCTGCCCGCCGACGATCCACCAGCGCACCTCCACCGAGCGGTCGCTGTGGAACTGGTCCAGGCAGACGGCCGATCCGTCGTGATAGACCGACAGGAACACGGTGCTGCCGGTCGTCTTCGCCAGCCGCGACAGGATTGTGGAGGCGATCTGGCGCAGGTCTCGGCGTTCCGGCACCGCCCCGGCCAGCTTCAGGATCTCGAGCCCCAGGCTGTATTTCTGGCTCTGCGGGTCGAAGGCGGCGAAGCCGTCCTGTACCAGCGTCAGCAGGATGCGCCGCGCCGTCCCCTTGTCGAGCTTTGCGGCGCTGGCGACCTCCGTCAGGGTCAGCGTCGGGCCTTCCTGATAGAAGCTGCGCAGCACGGCCAGGGCCCGCGACACCGCGCGGACGCTGAGACCGCTCTTTTCCGTACCCAGCTCTGCGCCCTGGTTGTCCGCGCCCTGGTTGTCGTCCTGTTCGGTGTCCATACGTTCAAGCCCCTTATGGATGTCCCGCGTCTCGAGTCCAGGCGGAAACGCTGCTGTCCGACACAGCCGGCGGAAGACGGAGAAACCGTCATCATCCCGCCGAGGTAGCAGCGCCGGCTAGCATTGATGGCCGGCACGGGGTTCCGCAACCCCTTTCCACCGTCCCTAACGCGATGCGCCGTCCGTGTCAAACAGTGACACCAATTTTGCCTGTTGACACGATCAAGCGCAAATGGTTTCCTTGCCAAACAAACAGAACAAGCGCGCCCCACCGCCTTTGCGGATGGCGGGCGCCCCATGCTCCGGCACGCCGCCGTCCCCCGATTTCCCGGACCGGCTGCCGGCATCCTGCACGAGGGGAGGACTATGCACACCATCGCCCTTGGTGCGTTCACGGTCACGCGGATCGAGGAAATGCTGACGCCGGGCTTCGATCCCGGCTTCCTGTTTCCAGCCTACGACGATGCGATCCTGACCCGGAACCCCGAACTGGCCGAACCGAACTTCCTCGACCCGGCATCAAAGCGCCTGATGTCGAGCATGCATTCCTGGCTGATCCGCACCGACCGCCACGTGATCCTGGTCGACACCGGCTGCGGCAACCACAAGGAACGCCACACGCCCGGCTTCGAGCGCTTCCACATGCTGGACAAGCCCTATCTGCGAAACCTCGCAGCAGCGGGCGTGCAGCCGGAGGACGTGACCCTTGTCATCAACACCCACCTGCACATCGACCATGTCGGCTGGAACACCCAGCTGGTCGACGGGCGCTGGGTCCCGACCTTCCCCAACGCCCGCTACATCTACGGTGCTGAGGAATTCAAGCACTGGCGCAGCCCCGAGGGCGGGCTGATCGGCATGCCGGGCAACGGCCCGGTGATGGAGGACAGCGTCCTGCCGGTCTGGGAAGCCGGACAGGTCGAACTGATCGACGACGGTGACCGCATCCTCGACGGGCTGTCGGTGGAGCTGGCTCCCGGCCACACCGCCGGCCAGATGTTCGTCCGGCTGGAGTCGGACCGGCACGCCGCCTACTTCACCGGCGACTGCCTGCACCAGCCGATGCAGGTGGCGCGGCCCGACTGGAACAGCCGCTTCTGCGAGGATCAGGCCCAGGCGGTGGCGACCCGCCGCCGGCTGCTGGACCATGCCGCCGACCGCAGCGCCCTGGTCTTCCCCGCCCATTTCGGCGCTCCCCACACCGGCTTCGTTCGCCGGACGGCCGAGACTTTCCGGTTCGAGCCGCTCGCGGCCTGATCAATTCAGCCCGATCATACCCGAAAGGGACATCCCCATGAGCATCGCCGCCCTCGACGGCCCGGCCACGCTGATCGACACCCTGCGCACGGCGCTTGGGCCCGACGGCCTGCTGGATGACGAGAAGAGCCGGACTTTCTACGCCAACGACGTGTTCTGGCAGCCGGGCATCGCGCCGCTCGCCATCGCCTTGCCGCGCGACCGCGACGCGGTCGCCGCCACCGTCCGCGCCGCCCATGAGGCGGGCGTGGCGGTGGTGCCGCGCGGCGGCGGCATGTCCTACACCAAGGGCTACCTGCCCGAAGGCCCAAATTCGGTCGTCATCGACAGCCGCCGGCTGAACCGCATCATCGATCTCGACACCGACAGCCTCTATGTGACGGTGGAGACCGGCTGCACCTGGGCGGCGCTGAACGAGGCGCTGGAGGGAACCGGCCTGCGCACCGGCTATTGGGGGCCGCTGTCGGGCATCAACGCCACCATCGGCGGCGCCCTGTCGCAGAACAGCGCCTTCTTCGGCTCCGCCCTGCACGGCACCGTGGCGGAGAGCGTGCTGGGCGTCACCGTGGTGCTGGCCGACGGGCGCATCGTCACCACCGGGTCGGGCGGACGCGTCGGCACCAAGCCCTTCACCCGCTCCGGCGGCCCCGACCTGACCGGCCTGTTCCTGGGCGACAACGGCGCCATGGGCTTCAAGGTGGCGGCGACGCTGCGGCTGCACCGCCGGCCGAAGCACACCGATTTCCTGTCCTTCGGCTTCGCCACCATGCAGGCGATGGCCGCAGCACAAGTGGAGATGGCGCGGGCGCGCTGCGTGTCGGAAGGCTTTGGGATCGACCGCACCAAGGTCGAGCATTCGGCCAGCGTCAACAAGCTGTCGGACGGGCTGAAGACGCTGGGCAACGTGGCGAAGGCCGGCAAGTCGCTGTTCCAGGGCGCCAAGGAGGCGCTGAGCGTCGCCACCGCCGGCACCGCCTTCCTCAAGGAGCACAACTTCACCCTCCATCTGGTGGTTGAGGGGAACAGCGAGACTCAGCTGCGCGAGGCGATGCAGACGGTGCGCGAGATTGGTGCCCGCCACGGCAAGGAGATCGAGAACAGCGTGCCCAAGGTCATGCGCTCCAAGCCCTTCGGACCGGTGCGCGGCATGCTGGGGCGCGAAGGCCAGCGCTGGGTCCCGATCCACGCGATCTTCCCGCTGGGCGACGCCGACAAGGTGGTCGCCGCCAACGACGCCTTCTTCGCGGAGAAGCGCGGCTTCATGGAGCAGCACGGCATCATCTATTCGGTGATGACGATGACGGTCGGCAACGACTTCTTCCTGGAGCCGGCCTTCTACTGGACCGATGAGATCACGCCGCTGCACGCCGCCAGCCTGGGCGACGAGGTGGTGAAGCCCTGGCGCGACCGCCCGGCCAACCCGGCGGCACGCAATGCGGTGGCGGAGCTGCGCCGAGCGACGCAGGAGCTCTATTGCAGCCTCGGCGGCGTCAGCTGGCAGGTCGCCCGCGACTATCCGTTCCGCGAGATCGTGACACCCGAAACCTGGTCGCTGCTGGAGGGCGTCAAGCGCGCCGTCGATCCGCAGGGGCTGATGAATCCCGGTTCCCTCGGCCTCGGCCGCTGAGGACCGGGAGCGGAGACATCCACGCCATGGGCTACACCATCACCGAGAAGATTCTGGCACGTGCGGCGGGACTTCCCGCCGTCCGCGCCGGACAGGACATCAAGGCGAAGCCGGACTTCGTGCTGGCCTACGACTTCCCCGGCTACACCGACGTCTATTTCAAGACGATGAAGGAGGATTTCGGCATCGAGCGGGTGGCCGAGCCGGAACGCTTCGGCATCTTCATCGACCACATGGTGCCGACCGCCACCGCCAAGGAGGAGGAGCTGCACATCAACACGCGCACCTGGTGCGCGGAGAACAATGTGCCGCTGTTCGAGCGCCACGGCATCGGCCATCAGGTCGCGGCCGAGGTCGGCTATGCGACGCCGGGCGCCTTCGTCGTCCATTTCGACGGCCATGTCAGCCAGCTCGGCACCTTCGGCACGCTCGCCATCGGGCTGCGCCGCAACGTGATGGAAGCCTTCGTCAGCGACACCGTGTCGATCCGCGTGCCCGATACGGTGCGGGTGAACCTGCGCGGCAGCTTGCGGCCCGGCGTGATGGCGCGCGACGTCTTCCACCATCTGGTGCGCCGGCTGGGGCCGAGCTCCTGCCGCTTCCAGGTGCTGGAGCTGGGCGGGCCGTCGGTGGCGGCGATGTCGACGGAGGGGCTTCAGACCATCACCGGGCTCGCCATGTTCACCGGCGCCCTGACCGCCATCGTCAACCCCGACCCGGTGCGGCTGGACTACGCCCTGCCCCGCGCCCGCAAAAAGCTGGAGCCGGTGTCGAGCGACCCGGACGCGCAGTATTCGGCGGTCCATGACATCGACCTGTCGGATCTGGAACCCATCGTCGTCGTCCCGCCGACCCCGGCGGACACCCGCGACCTGACCGAGTTCCTCGGGCTGGAGATCAATGCCGGCTATCTGGGGTCCTGCGCGTCGGGCCGGCTGGAGGATCTGCGGGCGGCGGCCAAGGTGCTGGAGGGCCGGCGGGTCAAGACCGGCGTGTCGCTGCACATCGTGCCGACCAGCCAGGAGCTGATGGCGGCGGCGGCGCGCGAGGGTCTGGTCTCCACACTGGTGGAAGCCGGGGCCTTCGTCTCCTCCCCCAGCTGCGACTATTGCTTCGGCCGCATCGCGACGATGACGGCGGGCCAGCGCGCAGTGTCGACCGGCACGCTGAACGTCCGCGGCCGCATGGGCAGCCCGGATTCGGAGATTTACCTCTGCAACGCTGCGGTGGTCGCCGCCTCCGCCATCGAGGGCCGGATCGCCGATCCGCGCCCGTACCTGTGAGGGCCGCCATGACGATGCCTGTTATGCGGGGCCGCGTCGCCTTCATCTTCGACGAGGTGAATTTCGATGTCGACCAGATCGTCGGCGTCAAGAACATCAAGATCACCGACGTGGCCGAACTGGCGCAGGTCGCCATGCAGGCCTACGACCCGGACTTCGCCAAGTCGGTGCGGCCGGGCGACCTGTTGGTCGGCGCCGACAATTTCGGCTACGGCCATCCGCACTACCCGCCGATGAAGGCGATGCGTCATCTCGGCGTCACCGGGGTAATCGCGGAGTCCTTCTCACCCGGCTACTGGCGCGGCGAGGTCAGCATGGGTTTCCCGCAGGTGAGCTGCCCCGGGATCCTCGGCTTCGTCCGGCGCTGGGACGAGATCGAGGTGGACTGGGCGGCCGGCATGGTCCGCAACCACACCCAAGGCACTGAAATTCCCTTCGAGCCGCTGCCGCAGGCGGATGCCGAGATGATTGAGGCCGGCGGCCTCGTCCCCTTCCTGAAGCGGCAGGCGGCCCAGCAACGCGAACAAAAGGATCATGCGCATGTCCCGGGGATCTGAATTCCGCAACCGCGTGCTGGCGCAGAAGACCGTCTGGTCGGCTGGCGCCTATGACGCCCTGTCCGCCCGCTTCATCGAGGCGGCCGGCTTCGACGCGCTGATGACCTCGGGCTTCGGCGTCTCGGCCTCCTTCCTCGGCCAGCCGGACGCCGAGCTTTACACCATGTCGGAAAACCTGACGGTGGTCCGCAACGTGGTGTCGGCGGTCAACGTTCCGGTCATCGCCGACATCGACACCGGATACGGCAACGCCATCAACGTGATGCGCACGATCCGCGAGTTCGAGGCGTCGGGCGTGTCCGCCGTCATCATGGAGGACCAGGTGGCACCCAAGCGCTGCCCGATCTGCGTCGGCGGGGTCGAGGTGATCCCGATGGACGAGGGCGTCGCCAAGATCCAGGCGGCGGTCGAGGCCCGGCGCGATCCCAACATGCTGATCATCGCCCGCACCGACGTGGTCGATCCGGCCGCCGCCATGGAGCGCGGGCGCGCCTATGTCGCCGCCGGCGCCGACATGATCCAGCCGATCAGCAAGTGCTTCAAGGACATCGACGGACTGCGCGCCATGCGCGAGGCGGTCGGCGTGCCGCTGTCGCTGCAGCTGCTGGGCTGGCTTGAAAAGCTGTCGGCCGACGAGGTCGAGGAGGTGGCCGGCATGGCGACCTACGCGCTGGTGCCGCTGATGACCGTCGCCTCGGCGCTGAAGGAGAATCTGGCGGCGCTGGCCGAACGCCGCTCCACCCGCGACCTGCCGCGCCCGGTGACCGACCACAACAGCTTCATCGACTTCATCGGCTTCCCGCAGATCGAGGAATTGCAGAAGCGCTACCTGAAGACCGCCTGACGATCCTTTGCCGGCGGGCACCGCCCGCCGGGGCCAAGGGCAACGCAAAAGACGACCAATCCACGGAGGAACCCCATGTTCGGTAGGCGCACTCTCCTTGCCGCCGCGGCGGCCCTGGCCCTGACCCTTCCCGCCTTCGGCGCACAGGCGCAGCAGCCCCCGGTCCGCATCGCCCTCATCGGGCCGATGAGCGGCACCGGCGCCTTCGAAGGCCAGCTCGGCCTGGAAGGCGCGCAGGCGATGGCCGCGGTGATCAACGCCAAGGGCGGCGTTGCCGGCGGCCGCAAGATCGAGCTGCTGACCTACGACGACAAGGGTTCCCCCGAGGATGGCGTCAGCGCCGCCAAGCGGGCGATGGAGCAGGACAACGTCGACATGATCATCGGCGGCTGGTTCAGCGCCGTCGCCCTGTCGATGAAGGAAGTGACTCGCGACAAGATCATTACCGTGATGACCAGCTCGCAGCACCCGAAGGTGACGGAGGAGGGGCACAAGTACCTGTTCCGCCTCAACGCCACCTCGGCGATGATGTCGGAATTCTATTCGAAGGCGATCTGCGACCGCATCAAGCCCAAGTCCATCGCCTTCATGAACGTCAACGACGATTGGGGCCGTCTGGAGCTGGACAACTACACCAAGCTGCTGACCGGTTGCGGCATCGAGGTGAAGGGGCACGAGTTCTACAACCGCACCGATACGGACTTCACCACCGCGCTGACCAAGCTGAAGTCGCTGAACGCCGACGCGATCTATGTCGCGGCGATCAACACCTCGCAGGGCGCCACCATCTACCGGCAGATCAAGCAGACCGGCTATCGCGGCAAGGTCATCGCCTCGGCCGGCAACATGAACCCGAAGCTGGTCGAGCTGTCCGGCAATTCGCTGGAGCAAGTCTATTCCGCCTCGCCCTTCACCGAGGACGGCGCCGCCCCGTCGCTGAAGCCGTGGCTGGACCAGTACCGCAAGGAGTACAAGAACGACCCGTCCTTCATCGCCGCACTCGGCGCCCAGGCGGTGCAGACCCTGGCCTTCGGCGTCGATGCCGCCGGTGGCGACCCGCGCGCCTACGACAAGATCGCCGCGGCCCTGAAGTCGCAGGCCGTCCCGACCGTGATGGGCGAGCTGCGCTTCTCCGACAAGGGTCAGGCGAGCCAGGCGATCCATCTGGTCCAGGTCCAGAAGAAGCAGATCGTCAGCGTCCGGGACTGAGTGGCGGCTGGTGAGAATCCCTCTCCCGACATGGGAGAGGGAGACCCCCGACAGGAAGATTCGACATGGATTTCACCGTCTTCGCCCAGCAGATCGCGAACGGCCTGGTCAACGGGATGGCCTATGTGCTCATCGCCACCGGGCTGACGCTGGTCTTCGGGGTGCTGCGCATCGTGAATTTCGCCCATGGCGAGTTCTACATGCTCGGCGCCTACATCACCTATTTCGTCGGCACCCTGTTCGGGCTCGACTACATCGCGGCGGCGGCGATCTCGGCCGTGGTTGTGGCGGGGCTCGGTGTCGCCGCCAACAAGCTGATCTTCTGGCCGCTGCGCCGCGACCATGAATTCACCATCCTGCTGTCCAGCTTGGGCCTCGCGCTGCTGATCGCCAACGGCGGCGAGCTGCTGTTCGGCGCCGATCCGAAATATGTCGAGAGCCCCTTCGCCGACGAAGTGCTGGACATCGGCACGGTGACGCTGACCCAGCAGCGCGTGCTGGTCTTCGCCGCCGCGGTGGTGGCGCTGATCGCGGTCTATCTGTTCATCCGCTATTCGCGCTTCGGCAAGATGATGCGGGCGACGGCGCAGAACCCGGACGGCGCGGCGCTGACCGGCATCAACATCGGGCTGGTCCACACCTACACCTTCGCGCTGGCCTGCGGGCTGGCGGCGCTGTCGGGCGCCCTGGTCGGCCCCACCGTGATGATCTTCCCGACCATCGGCAACTGGGCGGTCCTGAAGGGCTTCATCGTCGTCATCATGGGCGGCCTGGGCAGCGTCACCGGCGCCCTCTTCGCCGGCCTGCTGCTCGGCGTCATCGAATCGCTGGGCGGCGGCTACATCTCCCTCGGCTTCATGGAGGCGATCGGCTACGCGATGATCATCGCGGTCCTGCTGTGGCGCCCCAACGGCCTGTTCAGCACGGCGCGGGGTCTGCGATGAACACCAACTCTCACGGGCAATCCCTGGGCCAGCCCCTGGCGATTGCCGGCGGCGTCGCCGCCCTGGCCGTCCTGCCCTTCCTGGCCGGCAACGCCTATCTGGAACATCTGCTGGTTCTGTGGATGCTGTATGCGCTGCTCGCGCTCAGCCTCAACATCGTCATCGGCTATCTCGGCGAACTCACCTTCGGCCATGCCGCCTTCGTCGGCGTCGGCGCCTACACCTCGGCGATCCTGTCCACGCAACTCGGCCTGCCGCCGCTGCTGGGCCTGCCGCTGGCCGGGCTGGTCGCGGCTGGCTTCGGTCTGGTCATCGGCTATGCCGCGCTGCGCGTGGTCGGGCCGCAGTTCGCCATCCTGACGCTGGGCTTCGGCGCCATCCTGTTCACCATCACCAACCATTGGGTCGATCTGACGCGCGGGCCCATGGGCATCACCGACATCCCGCCGATGGCAATCGGTCCGCTGGCCTTCGACAGCGCCCGCCCGACCTATTATCTGGTGCTGGCGCTGGTGCTGGCGACCGCCTATCTCTGCCATGCGCTGGTGAGCAGCCGCACCGGCCGCGCCTTCCTGGCGGTGCGCGAGAATGCGCCGCTCGCCGCCTCGCTCGGCATCAACGTCTTCCACACCAAGCTGATGGGCTTCGTCGCCGCCACCGCCATCGCCGGCATCGGCGGCGCCATCTACGCCCACTACATCCGGGTCATCACCCCCGACATCATGGGCGTTCACAATGTTGCCGCCTTGATCATCGTCGTCATCATCGGCGGGCGCGGCACCATCCTGGGGCCGATCCTGGGGGCGCTGGTCTATATCGGCCTCCTGGAATCGCTGCGCGTCGCCGGCCCGCTGCGGATGGTCATCTTCGCGGCCCTGCTGACCGGCACCGTCGTCTTCCTGCCGGGCGGGCTGATCAGCCTGTGGCAGCGCTGGCGTAACGCCCACAAGTCGGAGAACAACTTGCCGGCCACGCCCACCGGCTTGCCCAGCACCGAGGGAGGTGCGAAATGAACGCAGCTGCCAACGCAGGCGAAATCCTCGCCGTCAGCAACCTGACCCGCATCTTCGGCGGCCTGACCGCGGTGCGCGACGTCACCATGACGGTTCAGGCCGGCGAGGTGGTCGGGTTGATCGGGCCGAACGGCGCCGGCAAGACGACGCTGTTCAACATGCTGGGCGGCTCGCTGCCGCCCTCATCCGGCAGCATCCGCTTCGCAGGCACCGACTGCACCGGCGCGCCGTCGCACGTCATGGGCCAGCGCGGCGTGTCGCGCACCTTCCAGATCACCAGCCTGTTCCCCAGCCTGACGGCGCTCGACAATGTGCGCAGCGCCGCCTACCGCACGACGCGGGCCGGCTGGGGGGCCGCCATCCTGCGCAGCCCCGCCTACCGGCGGGAAGAGGCGGAGCTGCGGCGCAAGGCGCTGGAGATCCTGGCCTTCTGCGATCTCGACCACCGCGCCGACACGCTGGCCGACGCCATGTCCTACGGCGAGCAGCGCCGGCTGGAGATCGCCATCGCGCTGGCCGCCGAGCCGCGCCTGCTCCTGCTCGACGAGCCGGCCGCCGGCATGAACCCGGAGGAGGGCCAGCGGCTGGTCGAGATGATCCGCCGCATCCGCGCCCGCGGCGTCACCGTTCTGCTGGTGGAGCATCACATGCGGGTGGTCGCCAGCGTCTGCGACCGGCTGGTCGTGCTGGACCATGGGGTGAAGATCGCCGAGGGACCGCCGGCCAAGGTGCTGAACGATCCGGAAGTGATCCGCGTGTATCTGGGACGGGAGCCGGTCGATGCTTAAGGTCGAAGGTCTGAAGGTCCGCTACGGCCACCGCGAGGCGGTCCACAACGTCTCCCTGACCGTCGAGGACGGGGAACTGGTGACGCTGGTCGGCTCCAACGGTGCCGGCAAGACGACGACGCTGAAGGCGATCTCCGCCCTGCTGCGGCCGAGCGGCGGGACGATCACCTTCGACGGCGAGCGCATCGACCGTCTGGCGCCGCATCAGGTGATCGAGCGCGGGCTGGTCCATGTGCCGGAGGGCCGCCAGCTTTTCCCCGAGATGACGGTGCTGGAGCATCTGGAGCTGGGCGCGCTCCGCGGCCGGCCTGGCAGCATGGGCTTCGCCGAGCGGCTGCGCTGGGTCTACGAGCTGTTCCCCATCCTGGCCGAACGCCGCACCCAGAAGGCCGGCACGATGAGCGGCGGGCAGCAGCAGCTGGTGGCCTTCGGCCGCGGCCTGATGGCGAACCCGAAATGCCTGATGCTGGACGAACCGACGCTGGGGCTGGCACCGATCATCGTCGACACGCTGGCCGACACCATCAGGAACCTGCATGGCACCGGCATCACCATCCTGCTGGTCGAACAGCGGGTGGATCTGGCCCTGCGTCTGGCCGACCGCGCCTATGTGCTGGAGACCGGGCGGGTGGTGATGGAGGACTCGGCCCAGACCCTGCTGGCCGACCCGCGAATCAAAACAGCATATCTCGGGCTGTGACGGGCATGTCCGGCAGGGATGTGGTTGAGCGGGCGCGGGCGATCCTCGGGCCCGCCCATGTTCTGGTCGGGCCGGTCGACACGGCACCCTTCCTGGCAGACTGGCGCGGGCGCTACCGCGGTGCGGCGCTGGCCGTCGTCCGTCCGGCCGATGCGGCGCAGGTCGCGTCCATCGTCCGGCTGTGCGCAGAGACTGGCACGCCGCTGGTTCCCCAGGGCGGCAACACTGGCGTCGTCGGCGGCGCCATCCCTGACGACAGCGGACGGAGCCTCGTCCTCTGCCTGTCGCGCCTCAACCGCATCCGCGAGGTCGATCCCATCGGCGACAGCCTGACGGTGGAGGCCGGCTGCACCCTGGCCACGGTCCAGGCCGCCGCCGAGGAGGTCGGGCGGCTGTTCCCGATGAGCCTGGGCAGCGAGGGCAGCTGCCAGATCGGCGGCACCATCGCCACCAACGCCGGCGGCACCGCCGTTCTGCGCTACGGCCCGATGCGCGACCTCGTGCTGGGGCTGGAGGTGGTGCTGCCCGACGGCACGCTGTGGAACGGGCTGCGGGCGCTGCGCAAGGACAACACCGGCTATGCCCTGAAGCACCTGTTCATCGGGGCGGAAGGCACGCTGGGCATTGTCACCGCGGCGACGTTGAAGCTTTTTCCCCGCCCGCAGAGCGTTGCCACCGGCTTCCTCGCCCTGCCCTCGCTGGACGCGGCCTTGCAGGTGTTCGCCCAATTGCGCGGTGCGCTGGGCGACCGGGTGACCACGGCGGAAATCCTGTCGGAGACGCAGATGGCCTCGGTGCTAGCGCATGTGCCGGGTACGGCCCGGCCGCTCGACACCGTCATGCCGTGGTATCTGCTGGTCGAGGTCACCGATCCGATGCAGGGGCTGGATCTCGCCGCCCGGCTGGAGGATCTGCTGGCAACCGGGCTGGAGGATGAACGCATCGCCGATGCGGCGGTGGCCCGCAGCCAGGCCCAGGCGAATGCGATGTGGATGCTGCGCCACAGCGTGTCGGAGGCCAACCGCAAGAGCGGCATCGTCGTCGGCCACGACACCGCGGTGCCGGTCGCCCGCATCCCCGACTTCGTCGCCCGCGCCACCATGGCCATCGAGAGGGTGCGGCCGGATGCCCGCGTGGTGGCGGTGGGGCATATCGGCGACGGCAACATCCATCTGGTCGCCATCCTGCCGGAGAACCTCCGCGCAGCGGGCGAACCGCTGGACCGCATCGCCCAGGCGATCAGTTCCGCGGTCCATGAACAGGCAATCGCGCTCGGCGGCACCATCAGCGCCGAGCATGGCATCGGCCAGAGCATGCGCGACGCGCTCGCCGCCTTCAAGGGACCGGCGGAGATGGCGCTGATGCAGGGCATCAAGCAGCTGTTCGACCCGCTGGGAGTGATGAACCCGGGCAAGGTCGTGGCGGTCCGGCGCTGACGGTCCTACCGCCGGCTCAGGCCACCGCCGTTATCACATGGGCCTGAATTCTGCCGTCGATGGGTCCGTCGGCGAAATGCCGGGCGATGGCCTGGGCGGCGAGGTCCGTCACCTCGTCGAGACGGCTTGCATCCCGCGCCTCGATCTCCAGGCGCATGGGCGTTCCCTGGCAAAAGCCGGTCGCCGGATCGGCTGCCGTCGCCGCCCGGCTGCGCAGGGTCACGGTCTCGATCCCGATGTCGGTGAAGCCGGCTTTTTGGAGGTCGTCGCGGACCCGCCCGGTGTCGTGGTAGCCGTGCGGCGTCCGCGCCATGAAGCCGGGAGGATCATCGGGAAAGGCCGCGGCGACGGCAGCGCTGACGACCGCAGCGATCTCGTTGTCCTCGATCCGGTCCCACACGCTGAACAGGAAGCGGCCTCCCGGCTTCAGCACCCGGCGTGCTTCGGCGAACCCCGCGGGCTTGTCGGGGAAGAACATCACGCCGAACTGGCAGACGAGCGCATCGAAGCTGTCGCTCTCGAAGGGCAGGCTCAGGGCGTTCGCCTGCCGCCATATCACCTGCGACGCATCCAGTTTCTGCGCCGCATGGTCGAGCATCGGCTGATTGAGGTCCGTCGCAACGAGTTCGACGCTTGCCGGCAGGGTCTGGACCAGGGCGCGCGTCACGATTCCGGTTCCGGCCGCCGTCTCCAGAATCCGCCCCTCCATCCCCGCAAGCCGCCGTGCCATATCGCTGGCATAGGGCTCGAACAGGAGGGGGCCGAGATAACGGTCATAAAGTGCGGGGATCGCCCCTGCGAATGCCTTGTCCACGTCAGCCATGTCGCCCCCCATTCCAGAATGCGGGATCGCTCAGCGTATTCCCAGCAGGCGATGAGGGCGACGGCCAATTGGGGGCGGATCCATGCTCCTTGGGACCGCCAATCGACGAAATCGTAACGAAAAGCCCCCCGGAGCCATGCGTTTCGGCATGGCTCCGGGGGGCTTGCGGTCATCTTAGGTAGAGGGATGGTTCAGCGGTCCGACCGGGTGAGGAGCCGCAGGACCAATGCCGCGGCCGAGGCGGCGGTAGCGACGGCGACCACGCCGTTCCAGCCCCAGGCGGCCAGGGCCTGGCTGCCCAGCGTGGCGCCGGCCGCCATGCCGATGAACATGCCGACCATCAGCACGGCGTTCAGGCGGCTGCGGGCGGCCGGGTCGATGCCGTAGACAATGGTCTGATGGGCGATCAGCGAGGCTTGGACGCCCAGGTCGAAGCCGACGGCGCTCGCCACCAGCAGCCACAGGCGGCCACCCTCGGGCAGCAGCGGCGACAGCGCCATGGCGGCGAAGGACAGCACGGCCAGACCGGCACCCAGCCGGGTCATCAGCGCCGGACCGCGGCTGTCGGCGATGCGGCCGGCAATCGGCGCCACCAGCGCACCGGCCGCACCGGCCAGACCGAAGGCGCCCGCCGCGGCGGCCCCCAGATGGAACGGCGCGCCATGCAGCATCACCGCCAGGGTCGACCAGAAGGCGCTGAAGCCCAGCGACAGCAGCCCCTGCGCCATCGCCGCCCGGCGCAGGCCGGGATGACGGGCCCAGAGCGTGACCAGCGAACCCAGCAATTCGCCATAGCCGAGATCGGTCGTCGGCGCAAAGCGCGGCAGCCCACGCCACAGTGCGGCACCCAGCAGGGCGATGCTGCCGGCGGCGGCGACGAAAACGGCGCGCCAGCCGAACTGCTCGGCGATGACGCCGCTGACCACCCGCGACAGCAGGATGCCCAGCAGCAGGCCCGTCATCACCGTGCCGACCACCCGGCCGCGATGCTCCGCCGGGGCCAGCGTCGCGGCGGCGGGGACGATGTCCTGCGCCAGCGTCGCCGAAAGCCCCATCACGAGGCTCGCCGCCAGCAATCCGCCGATGGACGGTGCGAAGCCCGCCGCCAGTAAGGCCGCGACCAGCACCGACACCTTCGCCAGGATGATGCGGCGGCGGTCGAAGCGGTCGCCCAGCGGGGCCAGCAGCAGGATGCCGAAGGCGTATCCCAGCTGGGTCAGCGTCGGCACCCAGCCGACCGTCCGGTCCGCCGCCCCGATGTCGGCGCCGAGCACGCCCAGCATCGGCTGGCTGTAATAGAGGGTGGCCGCCGCCAGACCAGTGCCCGCGGCCATCAGGAACACCAGCGGCCGGCTCATCCCGCTGTCATGCGCGGGCGCCAGCGGTATCGCATTTGCCAGCGGCGTTGCATGCGCGGTTTGAATGGTTGTCATCGTTCGATCCCCTCAAGGGCAAACAGTGTCTTGGTTGAGTGGGAGTATGGCGGCGGGTCTCAGGGGACGGTAGCCGGACCGGGTGTAGATTTGCTATACGCATCACGTATGAGCAACGACCTCTCGACAATCGGCAGCGACCGCATCGCCCTGCTGGAGACCTTCGTCCGCATCGTGGAAGCCGGCAACCTGTCGGCCGCGGCCGCACAGCTGGGCAGCACCCAGCCGACGGTCAGCCGCCGCCTGCAACTGCTTGAGCGGACGCTTGGCGTCCGGCTGCTGCACCGCTCCACCCACCGGATGAACCTGACGGAGGACGGCACCCTCTGTTACGAGCGGGCCAAGGATCTGCTGGCCGGCTGGCAGATGCTGGAAAGCGATGTCCGCGGCGCCGACGACCAGCCGACCGGACATCTGCGGGTGCTGGCGCCACATGCTTTCGGACAGCAGCAGTTGATCGGGCCGGTGGCGGACTATCTGCGCCGCTATCCGCGGATGACGGTGGAGTGGCTTCTGCACGACCGCATGCCGGACTTCATCGCCGAGGGCATCGACTGCGCCATCCGCGTCGGCGAGATCTCAGACCCGTCGGTGGTCGCCCTGCGGCTGGCGGAGGTGCCGCGGATCGCCGTCGCCTCCCCCACCCTGCTTGGCGGGCGGCCGGTGCCGCAGCATCCGGACGAGCTGGCGGATCTGCCCTGGCTGGCGCTGCGCACCTTCTACCGGGGCGAGGTGACGCTGACCCATGCCGGGACCGGCGAGACGGTCAGCTTCCCAATCCGGCCGCGGCTGTCCACCGACGGGTTGCAGGCGATCCGCAACGCGGCCCTCCTCGGGCTGGGGGCGGCCATCGCCTCGCAATGGGCGCTGGTGGACGATCTGGCGGCGGGCCGGCTGGTGCAGCTGGCGCCGGACTGGCAGGCGCCCACCCTGCCCGTCAGCCTGGTCTATCATCCCGCCCGCCACCAGCCGGCCCGCCTGCGCCGCTTCATCGAGGTGATGCGCGTTGCCGTGCCCCTCGCCTTCCGCGCGGTGCAGGCACCATAGCGTCAAAAGGCGGCGGCATTGCCGCGGCTTTGCTATGGTGTCCGCGTCTTGTTCAGGAAGGCCGATGTTCATGCACGAGTATGTCCGCAAAATTCTCACCGCGCGCGTCTATGACGTGGCGATCGAAAGCCCGCTCGACCCGATGCCGCGGCTCTCGCAGCGCCTGAACAACACGGCCCTGCTGAAGCGCGAGGATCTGCAACCCGTCTTCTCCTTCAAGCTGCGCGGCGCCTACAACAAGATGGTCGGTCTTCCGCCGGAGGCGCGGGAGCGCGGGGTGGTGTGCGCATCGGCCGGCAACCATGCCCAGGGCGTGGCGCTGTCGGCGCAGAAGCTCGGCATCAAGGCGGTGATCGTCATGCCGCGGACGACGCCGGCCATCAAGGTCCAGGCGGTCAAGAGCCGCGGCGGCAAGGTCGTGCTGCATGGCGACGTCTTCGACGACGCCTATCTCCACGCCCGCCAGATCGAGGCCGACAAGGGTCTGACCTTCATCCACCCCTATGACGATCCCGACGTGATCGCCGGCCAGGGCACCGTCGGCATGGAAATCCTGCGTCAGCATCCGCACCCGCTGGATGCCATCTTCGTGCAGATCGGCGGCGGCGGGCTGGCCGCCGGGATCGCGGCTTACGTCAAGTTCCTGCGCCCGGACGTGAAGGTGATCGGCGTCGAGCCCGACGACGCGGCCAGCATGGGCGCCGCCATCGCGGCCGGAAAGCGCGTGCAGTTGGATCAGGTCGGGCTGTTCGCCGACGGCGTCGCCGTCCGTCAGGTCGGCAGCGAAACCTTCCGGCTGTGCAGCGAGCTGCTGGACGAGGTCATCACCGTCAACACCGACGAGATCTGCGCTGCCGTCAAGGACATCTTCGAGGACACCCGCGCCATCACCGAACCGTCGGGTGCGGTCGGGCTGGCCGGCCTGAAGAAATACGCCGAGCGCGAAGGGCTACAGGGCAAGGGACTGGTGGCCATCGGCAGCGGCGCCAACATGAACTTCGACCGGCTGCGCCACATCGCCGAACGGGCGGAGATCGGCGAGCGGCGCGAGGCTCTGCTGGCCGTCACCATTCCGGAACGGCCCGGCGCCTACCGGCAATTCATCCAGGCGCTCGGCAAGCGGTCGATCACCGAGTTCAACTACCGCTATGCCGACGACCGCGAGGCGCAGATCTTCGTCGGCGTCCAGCTGACCGAGGGCGATGCGGAAAAACGCCTGATCATCGACCTGCTGCGCGGCCTGGACTGCCCGGTTCTGGACATGAGCGACAACGAGATGGCGAAGCTCCATGTCCGCTACATGGTCGGCGGCCGGGTGCGCGGGTTGAAGGACGAACTGCTCTACCGCTTCCAGTTCCCGGAACGGCCGGGCGCCCTGCTGAAGTTCCTGAACGGGCTGGCGCAGGAGTGGAACATCTCGCTGTTCCATTACCGCAACCATGGCGCCGACTATGGCCGCGTGCTGGCCGGCATCCAGGTGCCGGAGAAAGACCGGACGCGGTTCCGGCGCTGCCTGGACGAGCTTGGCTATCCCTGTTGGGACGAGACCGGCAACCCGGCCTACCGGATGTTCCTGGCCGAACCGCAGGGCTAAGTCCCGAACCGCTCCCTAAAAGCTGGCAAGTTGGCTATTACATGTTTACAAATAGCTGACAGCACATAGGCGGCGGATGGGGAGCGACAGGATGGAGTCGAGTGAACACGGCGCGATGACCGCTGCGGTGTCGGACGGCGGGGAGGGCACGCCGCTGCTCCGCACCCGCCAGACGCCGCTGGTCACGCGGATCTACCAGCTGCTGCTGGCCCAGATCAGCGCCGGCGATTTCAAGCCCGACGAGCGTCTGCCCGGCGAGAACGACCTTGCCGCCCGCTTCCAGGTGTCGCGCCCGGTGGTGCGGGAGGCATTGAAGCGGCTGCGCAACGACGGGCTGATCTATTCCCGCCAGGGCGCCGGCAGCTTCGTCCGGGTGGCGGCGGAGGAAAGCCAGCCGGTGCTTGGCTATGCGCCGGTGGAGACGATTGCCGACATCCAGCGCTGCTACGAGTTCCGCCTGACCATCGAGCCGGACCACGCCTATCACGCCGCCTTGCGCTGGAACGACGCGGCACTCGACCGCATCGCCGCAGCGCTGAGCCTGATGGACGATGCGACCCGCGCCCACCGGCACCGCGAGGATGCCGACTACGCCTTCCACACCGCCATCGCCGAGGCGACGAACAACCATTATTACATGTCGTCGATGCAGGCGCTGAAGGATCACATCTCCGTCGGCATGAAGTTCCATGGCGTGTCGCTGATGGGTCCGAGCTCCGGCCTGACCGGCGTGTATGACGAACACCGCGGCATCTTCGACGCCATCCGGCACCGGGACGGCGAAACCGCACGCCAGCGGATGCGCAAGCATCTGGAAGGGTCGCGTGACCGTGTGTTCGAAGGGCGGGCGCTGGACCTCTCGCTGTAAATCGCTGACCTGCAATTGCTTTTCCGGAGAACCGCACCGCCCAGCCGTCGCTGGCGCATGCGGTCCGGCACGTCCCTGGCCTCTTGGCGCAACATGTAAACATGTATTGCCCTGCTACCCCGCCGCATCCCCTATTTTTGCCCTCAACAACATTACAACATATTGACATCTCCGCAGCGCTATGATGGAGTGGGTCATCGTCGAGGGCGGTGGGAGCGCCCGGCAGCTGACCATCGCAGTGCGATGGCCGCCGCTCACAAGGATGGGGACCACCCATGGACAGCATGGTTCCACAGAACGGATCGCCAGAGGGCATCCAGACGGCGGCCGGATCATCGGCAACGCCGCAACCGTGCCTGATCGCCGACGACCTAACCGGGGCACTCGACACCGCCGCGCAGTTCGCCGCGGTCACCGGTCCGATCCCTGTGTACTGGCAGAGCCTGCCCTATCCCACGCTGCCGACCGAACTCGCTTTCGACAGCGGCACGCGCGAGACGACGCGGGACGAGGCCCGCCGCCGGGTCGCCGCCATCGCCGCCGGCCTGCCGCGCGGCCCCGGCTCGCTGCATTACGCCAAGCTCGACAGCCTGTTGCGCGGCCATGCCGGGGCGGAGATCGCCGCCTGGATCGCGGCCACAGCCCCCGATCATGTCATCGTCGCTCCCGCCTTCCCCTATCAGGGGCGCATCACGCGCGGCGGCATCCAGCTTGCCCGCGGCGATGACGCCCGGAGCTGGACGCCCGTGGCCAGCGACCTGCGCGCCGATCTGGAGCAGGAAGGCTTTGCGGTCCAGCCCTGCTGCCCCGGCACGGCGGTACCGGCGGGCGTCAGCCTGTGGGATGCGGAGACCGATGCCGATCTCGACGCCGTCGCCGCTGCCGGCCTTGCGCTGAACGAGCGCGTGCTGTGGTGCGGCAGCAGCGGGCTGGCCGGTGCGCTGGCCCGGCAGTTGGGAGCAGCCGTCGCCGACACTGACACGCTGCGGCTGCCACTCCCGATCCTCGGCCTGTTCGGCACCAATCATCCGGCGATGACGGCGCAGATCGACGCCTGTCCGGAGCATGTGCTGGCGCTGCCCGACGGCGGCTCCACCTCGGCCACGGTGCTGGCCCAGCGGCTGGACCGCGACGGCATCGCGCTCGCCACCCTCGCCCTGCCCGGCGGGTTGGCGCGGAGCGACGCGGCACAGCGGATCGAACGGGAATTCGCCCGGCTGGTCCGCCGGCTCGACCCGCCCGGCACGCTGCTGGTGGCCGGTGGCGAGACCCTGCGCGGCCTCTGCCTCGCCCTGGACGCCGACCGGCTGGACCTCGACGGCCATGTCTGGCCGGGGGTGCCCTGCTCCATCCTGCGCGGCGGACGCTTCGACGGGGTCCGCGTCATTTCAAAATCGGGCGCGTTCGGCGACCCGTCACTGCTGCGCCGGCTGCTTGCGCTGGCTGCGCCGCTTCATCAGGGAGAACAAGCATGACACCGCATCTGGCCATCACCATGGGCGATCCGGCCGGCGTCGGGCCGGAGATCATCGTGAAGGCCTGCGCGCGTCTGAAGGACCGGCTGGCCGACGGCTCGCTGCGCCTGCTGGTCATCGGCAGCAACCCCGCCCTCCATGCGGCGCGCGATGCGCTGGGCAGCGACCTCGACTTCCCCGAAGTGACCGACGTGAACGGCGAGTGGCCGGCGCTGGCCTGCCTCCAGGCCGGACCGGAGGGCGAGCCGATCCGTCCCGGCGTGCTGTCGATCGACGGCGGCCGCTTCGCCTATCTGGCGGTGGAGCGCGCGGTGCGGCTGGCCGAAGCCGGCCGCATCCACGGCATCGTCACCGCACCCCTGAACAAGGAGGCGATGAACAAGGCCGGCTATCACTTCGCCGGGCACACCGACCTGCTGGCCGAACTGACCGGCGCGCGCGGCTCAGTGATGATGCTGGCCCACGGCAACATGCGGGTCAGCCACGTCACCACCCACATCGCGCTGGAGGACGTGCCGAAGAAGCTGACGCCGGAACGGCTGCGCTACGTCATCGACCGCACCGACGAGACCCTGGCCGGGCTCGGTCTGCCGCGCCGCCGCATCGCCATCGCCGCGCTGAACCCGCATGCCGGCGAAGGCGGGCTGTTCGGCCGCCAGGACATCGAGGTGACAGAGCCGGTCATCAAGCAATGCGTTGCCGACGGGCTGGACGTGGTCGGGCCGGTGCCCGGCGACACCATCTTCGTCAAGCTGCGCGCCGGCCAGTATGACGCGGTGGTCGCCATGTACCACGACCAGGGCCACATCCCGGTCAAGCTGCTGGGCTTCAACGTCAATCCGGAGACCGGCACCTGGGATGCACTGAGCGGCGTCAACATCACGCTCGGCCTGCCGATCATTCGCACTTCCGTCGACCACGGCACCGCCTTCGACATCGCCGGCAAGGGCATCGCCAACGAGCTGAGCCTGATCGAGGCCATCGACTACGCCGAAAAGCTGGCCGCCGCCCGCGTGCGCGTCGCCGCCTGAGGAACCCGATCATGAACACCATCGACCTGACCACGCCCATCGACCTGCTCCGCCCGCCCCGCGTCGCCTTCGGCGCCGGCACGGCGGCTGAGACCGGCCGCTGGGTGCGCGAGCGCGGCCTGACCCGCATTTTGGTGGTCGCCGACGCCTTCAACGCGGCGCGGGTGGACCGGCTGGGCCTGGAAGGTGAGGTCACCGTCTTCGCCGACATCAAGCCGGAACCCGACGTTCCCAACCTTGAGGCGCTGCTCGCCGTTGCCGAACGGGTGGAGCCGCAGGTGGTGATCGGCTTCGGCGGCGGCAGCGCCATGGATCTGGCAAAGCTGGCCGCCGTCCTGCCCGGCAGCGGCCAGACCATCCGCGACGTGGTCGGGCCGGAGAAGGTGGCGGCCAAGCGCGCCGTCCTGGTGCAGGTTCCGACCACAGCCGGCACCGGCAGCGAGGTTGGCACCCGTGCCCTGGTCACCGACCCGGCGACGATGAGCAAGCTGGCGGTGCAGAGCGTCCACATGCTGGCCGACGTCGCGGTGGTCGATCCCGACCTGACGCTGAGCGTACCGGCCGCGGTGACCGCCGCCACCGGCGTCGATGCGCTGGCCCATTGCGTGGAGGCCTACACCAACCGCAAGGCCCATCCGCTGATCGACCTCTATGCGCTGGAAGGCATCCGGCTGGTCGGCCGCTTCCTGCCGCGCGCCATCGCCGACGGCGGCGACCGCGAGGCGCGGGCCGGCCTGTCGCTGGCGTCGTTCTATGGCGGCATCTGCCTGGGTCCGGTCAACACCGCCGCCGGCCATGCCGTCGCCTATCCGCTGGGCACCCGCCACCACATCCCGCATGGCGCCGCCAACGCGCTGATCTTCCCGCATGTGCTGGCCTTCAACGCGCCGGCCGTCCCGGCCAAGACCGCCGCCGTTCTGGAAGCGCTGGGTCTGCCGGCGGCCACCGATCCGGCCGCGGTGTTCAAGGCCGCGCACGATTGGTGCGTGAAGCTCGGCTGCACCATGCGGCTGTCGGCGTTCGGCGTGCCCGAGGCCGACTTGGCCGCCATGGCCGAGGAGGCGCACGCCATCCGCCGGCTGCTCGACAACAACCCGCGCGATCTCAGCCGCGAGGACATCCTGGGCATGTACCGCGCCGCCGCCTGAAGGCGCGGCGCCAGCCCTCATCCCGTTCGTGAAAAGGCCAATCCCATGAGCAAGACCAGCGGCAAGATCGGCGGACCTTTCGTCGCGATCGTCACCCCCTTCGACGGCGGCGAGCGCGTCGAATTCGCAGCGCTGCGACGACAGGTGAAGCGGCAGGCGTCCGCCGGAAACGGTGTCTTCTGCGCCGGCACCAACGGCGAATTCTACGCCCTGTCCTTCGACGAGAAGCTGGCGGTGGCGGAGACCTGCGTCGAGGCCGCCGACGGCAAGGTGCCGGTGCTGGCCCATATCGGCGAGATCTCCACCAACCAGACCATCGCGCTGGGCAAGGCGGTCGAACGACTGGGCGTCAAGGCGGTCTCCGCCATCACGCCGTCCTTCATCGCCTGCTCGCAGGCCGAACTGGTGGAGCATTACCGCCGCGTCGCCGATGCGCTGACGGTGCCGGTCTACCTCTACAACATCCCGGCCCGCACCGGGAACACGCTGGAGCCGGAGACCGCCCGCATCCTGGCCGACCACCCCAACATCATCGGCATCAAGGACAGCGCCGGCTCGCAGGAGAGCCTGGACGGCTTCCTCGCCATCGCGCGCGAGCGTGACGATTTCGACGTGCTGGTCGGCCCGGATTCGCTGGTGCTGCATGGACTGCGCAACGGTGCGGCCGGCTGCATCTCCGGCCTCGGCAACATCGCGCCGGTAACGCTCAACGGCATCCACGCCGCCTTCGTGGCCGGCGACGATGCCGCGGCCGACAGGCACCAGACCCATTTCAGCACGCTCCGCAAGGAGCTTTACGCGCTGGGCTTCCCGCCGGCGATGGTCAAACGCGCGCTCCGCAGCGCCATGCCCGAGGTCGGTTTCAGCCGCGCCCCGGTGCTGATCGCCGACGAGGTGGACGCCAAGGTCAAGGCCATCGCGGCACGCTACGCCGAAGCGGTGTGACGCTGTTCCACGCCGCATGGCGCCGCGACGCAACAGGCCGGCGCCAAATCCCCGAACAACACTGAAGGCGGATCCATCCGCCCGTTAGGGAGACACCGTCCATGAACCATTTCACCAGTGGAGAAAGTGCGCTCATCCTGGGGATCGTCGTCCTCTACATCCTCTTCACCTCCTGGCTGACCATCCGGCTGCGCAGCCGCAACAACGGCGAGTTCATGAACGCCGCGCGGTCGATGCCGGCAGCCGTCGTCGGCGTCCTGCTGATGTCCGAGTTCATCGGCGCCAAGTCCACCGTCGGCACGGCACAGGAAGCCTTCAGCTCCGGCATGGCGTCGGCTTGGTCGGTGCTGGGCGCCTCCATCGGCTTCCTGCTGTTCGGCCTGTTCTTCGCCAAGCGCATCTACGGATCGGGCGAATACACCATCTCCGCCGCCATCGCGAAATATTACGGCACCTCCACCATGCGGACGGTGTCGATCATCATGATGTATGCGCTGCTGCTGGTGAATGTCGGCAATTACGTCAGCGGTGCCGCCGCCCTGTCCACCGTCATGAACCTCAATCTGACCTGGGCGATGGTCATCATCGCGGTGGTCAGCACCTTCTATTACGTGTTCGGCGGGCTGAAGGGCATCGCCTACGTCACCATCCTGCACAGCGCCCTGAAGCTGCTGGGCATTGCGCTCCTGCTGGGCACCGCGCTGTCGCTCAGCGGCGGCATCGGCCCGATGGTCGAGAAGCTGCCGGCCCACTATTTCACCATCGACGGCACCATCGGCATGCCGACGATCTTCGCCTGGGTCATCGGCACCGTCGGCGCCATCTTCTCCACCCAGTTCGTCATCCAGGCGATCTCGTCCAACCGCAGCGCCGGCGAGGCCCAGCGCTCCGCCTTCTATGCCGCGATCTTCTGCCTGCCGCTCGGCATCATGCTGGCGCTGATCGGCGTGACCGCGCATTACCTCCATCCCGACATGAAGAGCCTGTACGCGCTGCCGGTGTTCCTCGACGCCATGCATCCGCTGATGGCCGCCATCGTCACCACCTCGCTCGTCGCTTCGGTCTTCGTCAGCGTCAGCACGGTGGCGCTCGCCATCGCCTCGCTGGCGGTGCGCGACTTCTACGTGCCGTGGAAGAAGCCGACGCCGGAGCAGGAATTCCGCACCACCCGCATCCTGTCTCTCATCATCGGTTTCCTGCCGCTGATCTTCGTCTTCTTCGTGCCGGAAATCCTGAAGCTGTCCTTCTTCACCCGGGCGCTGCGCCTGTCGATCACGGTCGTCGCCATGATCGGCTTCTTCCTGCCGCTGTTCGCCAGCAACCTGGGCGCCACGCTGGGCCTGCTGGGCGCCACCGTCAGCACCACCGTCTGGTACGTGATGGGCAATCCCTACGGCATCGACAACATGTACATCGCCCTGCTGACGCCGATGCTGGTGATGGCGGTTGAGCGCCTGGTCCGCGGCCGCAGCGCCCCGGCGATGGTCGCCGCCCCGCCGCAAGCCGACGCAGGATGACCGCCATAGGCTGACCGTTTCCCCAGTTTGACCCTTCCCCAGTTTGCATGTGACCGACATGACCACACCCTCGACCCTGCCCTCCACCACCGACCGCGGGCGCGTTGCGCCCGTGGACGGGGACGCCGGGCGCCGCGACGCCTATCTGCCGTCGCCCTGCGTCCAGAACCATGCCGCCAACATCGTTGTGCTCGGCAACGGCGATCTCGGCTGCGTCTGGTTCGGCGGCACCCAGGAAGGCATCCCCGACATCTCGATCTATTTCTCGCGGCTGCCCCGGGGCTCCGACCGCTGGACCGATCCGGTCAAGCTGTCGGACGACCCGACCCGCTCGGAACAGAACCCGGTGCTGTTCCCGGCGCCGGACGGCACGCTGTGGCTGTTCTACACCGCGCAAATCTCCGGCAACCAGGACACCGCCGTCGTGCGCTGCCGCAGCTCCGCCGACCATGGGCAAAGCTGGGGTGCGATCCGCACCCTGTTCGAGGGCAACGGCGGCGACGGCATCTTCATCCGCCAGCCGGTTGTGGTGCTGCCGAACGGCGACTGGCTGCTGCCGACCTTCCTCTGCCACGGCACGCCGGGCGAGAAGTGGGTGGGCGACAACGACACCAGCGCCGTCCGCATCTCCTCCGACCGCGGTGAAAGCTGGACCGAGCATCCGGTGCCGGATAGCGTCGGCTGCGTCCATATGAGCGTCGTGCCGTTGCGCGACGGCACGCTGGCCGCCTTCTACCGCAGCCGCTGGGCCGACCATGTCTATCGCAGCGTCTCCGCCGACAATGGCCGCAACTGGAGCGTGCCGGTTCCGACCGAACTGCCCAACAACAACTCCTCCATCCAGGTGACGGCGCTGGCCGACGGCCGGCTCGCCATCGTCTTCAACGAATCCAGTGCGGAAAACGCGACCGAGCGCCGCGCCTCGCTCTATGACGAGATCGAAGACGACGTCCCGGCCGGCGGCGCCGCCGTTGCGGTCGCCGCAAAGCCGGCGCAGGCACCCGCCCGCAAGGCCTTCTGGGGCGCGCCGCGCGCGCCGCTGACGCTGGCCCTGTCGGAGGATGGCGGGCTGACCTGGCCGCTGCGCCGGAACCTGGAGGTCGGTGACGGCTACTGCATGACCAACAATTCCAAGGACAGTCTGAACCGGGAATTCTCCTACCCGTCGGTCACCCAGACGACGGAGGGCGACCTGCATGTCGCCTTCACCTATTTCCGGCAGGCCATCAAATACAGCCGCGTCTCGCCCGACTGGGTGGGTGGCGGCAACTGACCGACGATGGGGGCGCCAACCGGCGTCCCCGCCCGCCCGTCCGATTCCTCATCTTCCGGGGACGTGTCCCATGACCATGACCGCCGAGGCCGTTCTTGAGGCCGCCGGCGCGCTGCTCGCCGCGCGCCGCGACAACCACCCGCTCGAATCTCTGCAGCCAGTGGCGATGCCCGCCGACAAGGCCGACGCCTACGCCATCCAGACCGAGGTCGCCCGCCGCATCGGCCCGGTGACTGCCTGGAAGGTCGGCGCGTCGACCCCCGATGCCGAACCGTCGAGTGCACCCATCCATGCCGACACGCTGTTCTTCGACACCGAAACGCTGCCCGCCGCGATGTTCCGTTTCATCGGGATCGAGGCGGAGATCGTCTATCGCCTGAAAAGCGACCTGCCCGCCCGTGACGAGCCCTGGACGCGGGACGAGGTGCTGGACGCCGTCGGCTCCATCCATCCGGCCTTCGAGATCTGCGACACCCGCTTCACCGCCTACGGATCGCAGGGGCCGCTCGCCTCGCTGGCCGATCAGGGCAACCACGGTGCGCTGATCGTCGGCGCGGCCACGGCGGACTGGCGCCGCATCGATCCGGTGACCCAGCCGCTGACGCTGGACATCGACGGCGAGCGCAGGGTCAAGGTGGTCGGCGGCAACAAGGCCGGCGACCCGATCCGCCTGCTGGCCTGGCTCGCCAATGTCGGCGCCCAGCCGTTCGGCGGCCTACATGCCGGCGACACGGTGACCACCGGGTCCTGCACCGGCACCATCTTCATCCAGCCCGGCAGCCGCGCCGTCGCCGACTTCCCCGGCCTCGGTCGCATCGCCCTGACCGTGGCATGAGGGAGGGCGCCGGGATGAAAACGGAAAGCCCTCGCCAGCGCGCCCTCGTCACCGGCGTCAGTTCGGGAATCGGTGCCGCCATCGCCGAACGGCTGTTGCAGGATGGCTGGCTGGTCGAGGGCATGAGCCGGTCGGCCCCCACCATCGACCACCCGAACCTGCGCTTCACCCCGGCCGACCTGATGGCGCCGGACTCCGTGGCAAAGGCGCTGGCCGCTCTGCCGGCCGTCGATGCGCTGGTCCATGCCGCCGGTGTCATGCGGGTCGGCAAGCTGGGCGACGTTGCCGGGGACGATGCGAGGGCGATGTGGCGCCTGCATGTGGAGGCCGCGACGCAACTGGTCGAGCATGTCGCCCCGCATCTGGCGGACGGCGGTGGCCGGATCGTCCTGATCGGCAGCCGCACGGCGCAGGGGGCGGCAGGCCGCAGCCAGTATGCGGCGACCAAGGCGGCGATGGTCGGGCTTGCCCGCTCCTGGGCGCTGGAACTGGCGCCGCGCGGCGTCACGGTGAATGTGGTGGCGCCGGGAGCGACCGATACGCCGATGCTGAAGGACCCGAACCGCACCGGCGTGCCGCCGAAGCTTCCACCCATCGGCCGCTTCATCAAGCCGGAGGAGGTGGCGGCGCTCACCGCCTTCCTGCTGTCCGACGCCGCGGCGGCCATCACCGGTCAGCAGATCCTCGTCTGCGGCGGAGCGTCGCTTTAGGCTGGAGCGCGGGCGACCATCGACCCGGACGGTTTCCGGCTATATGGTTGCCACGCACTTCCGTCACGAGGAAAGATCGAACGATGTCGAACACCGCCGCGAAGATAGCAATCGTCACCGGTGCCACCTCCGGCTTCGGCGACGCCATCGCCCGGCGGCTGGTGGCGGAGGGCTGGCGGATCGTCGCCACCGGCCGGCGCCAGGACCGGCTGGACGCGCTGGTCGAGGCGCTGGGCGGGCGGGATGTCGTCCATCCGCTGTGCTTCGACATCCGCGACGAGGAAGCGACCAGCGCCGCCCTGGCCACCCTGCCCGACGCCTTCGCCGACATCTCGGTCCTGGTCAACAATGCCGGGCTGGCGCTCGGCACCGGGGCGGCGCAGGACTGCGACCTGGAGCAGTGGCGGACGATGATCGACACCAACATCACCGGGCTGGTGACGATCACCCGGCTGCTGCTGGCCCGGCTGATCGCGCAGCGCGGGCTGATCGTCAACCTCGCGTCGGTCGCGTCCAACTGGCCTTATCCCGGCGGAAATGTCTATGGCGGCACCAAGGCCTTCGTGCGGCAGTTCTCGCTCGGCCTGCGCAGCGACCTGTCGGCCCAGGGCGTGCGCGTGACCTCCATCGAGCCGGGTCTGGCGGAAAGCGAGTTCACCCTGGTGCGCACCGGCGGCAACAAGGACGCCTACGACGCGCTTTATGCCGGAGCCAACCCGCTCCAGCCCGAGGACATCGCCGAGACGGTGCGCTGGGTGGTCTCGCTTCCCGCGCACGTCAACATCAACAGCGTGGAGATCATGCCGGTGAGCCAGTCCTGGGCGCCCTTCAAGATCCACCGCGACACGCCTGCCTGACGCGTCCGCGACCATCCTGCGCAACCATTCGGCGCCATTGCCGGCGCCGAATGGTTGCGCCATATCAGATATACTAGTATCCAATGGCCCCCGGCCAGGAATCGCGCCGGCACTCATTCCTCCGGAACGCGTCTGGCCGATCATGATTCTTGCCTTCCACATGATGCCGCTCGTCGGCACGATCCTGCTGCTTGCCTCCCGCCGGGTCAGCTTGCTGTCCGCCGGGATCGCCGGCATGGCGCTGGCGCTCGTCACGATGGTCGCCCCGATGATTATGGCGCAGCCCTCGGCCGGTCCGGTGCTGGGTCTGGCCGCCGTAAAGGCAGGGGAAGGGGCATGGCTGGCATGGCACGCGATGTCGATCATCGCCGCCGGACTGCTGTTCCACCGTGCCTTCGAGGCGCGCGGCACGCGGACGGCCGCGGTCGCCCAGGATAACCGACGGCGCGCCGTCTTCGTCGCCTGCTTTTTGGTCGGTCCCTTCGCAGAGTCGGTGACGGGGTTCGGCGTCGGGCTGGTGGTGGCGCTCGCCATGCTGCGCAGCCTGGGGCTGCCGCCGGTGCAGTCGGCGGCGCTTGGCCTGTTCAGTCAGGTCCTGGCCGCCTGGGGCGCGATGGGCGTCGGCAGCCGGGTCGGGGCCGAACTGATCGGCGTGTCCTTCACCGAGCTTGGAACCGCCAGCGCCCTCTTGATGGCGGTCGTGCTGCCCTGTCTCCTGCCGGTGTTCTGGGGGTTGATCCAGTCGTCGGGGCTGCGCTCCAGCCTGCGGGAGCGGGTGACCGACGTCGCCCTTCTGCTCTGTCTGGCCGGGCTGATCTGGCTGACCAACCGGTTCGTCGCGCCGGAACTCGGCGGCGGGCTGGCGACCGCCGTCCTGCTGCTGGTGGTGGAGGGGCCGCGGCTGCTGCGCAGCGGCACCGGCGTCCGCGAACTGGCCGAGCGGCTCTGGCCCTATGGGCTGCTGATCGCCGGGCTGATGGCGACCCGCCTGCTGCCGCCGCTGTCGGACTGGACCGGGCAATGGTTGGTGCTCGACCCGTTCGGCGGCCTCGCCCCACTGGCACTGCTGCGCCATCCGGCGACCTGGCTGGTGCTGATCGCCGGCATCCTGCTGGCCGGCCTGCCGAGGGCCGAGGCCGGAAAGGTGGTGCGCAGCGCCCTTCGCGCCGCCCTGGTGCCGATGGCGGCGACGCTGGTCTTCGTCGAGTTCGCCACCTTCATGGCGGCCTCGGGCGGCGCGGCGATGTTCGGCAATGCCTGGCGCGAGGTGGCCGGACGCTTCGCCGTGCTGGCCAGCCCGGTCTTCGGTGCCGCGGCCGGCATGCTGACCGGCTCCAACACGGCGTCGAACGCCCTGATGATGCACATCCAGCTGAGCCTTGCCGCTGAAAGCGGCCTGCCCTCCATCCTGATCGCGGCGGTCCAGACGGTTGCCGGCAGCATCTGCACCATGCTGACCCCCGGCCGCATCGTGCTGGCCGCCGGTCTGGTCGGGCTGGAGCGGTCGGAGGGGGCGATCTACCGCCGCGCCCTGCCGATCGGGCTGGCGACCATCCTCGCCCTGCTGGCCGTCATCGTCGCGATGACCGGGTTCAAGGCAGGCGGGCTGGTTTAGGCGATCAGGCGAACCGCTTCGCCCCGGCGACGCAGAGCACGACCAGCCCGGTCGCGGCGATCATCGTCCAGGCGACCGGCTCGCGCAGAAGAAGCGCCGCCAACAGCAGGCCGAAAGCGGGCTGGAGCAGTTGCAACTGCCCGACGCCGGCAATGCCGCCCAACGCCAGCCCGCGATACCAGAAGACGAAGCCGACCAGCATGCTGAACACCGACACATAACCGAGCCCGATCCAGGCCGGCACGGCGACACCGCTCCAGTCGTCCGGCATGGTCGCAAGAGCCGCCCCCGCCATCAGGGGCAGCGCCAGCACGAGCGCCCAGGAGATCACCTGCCAGCCGCCCAGCCGGCGCGACAGGGTCGCTCCCTCGGCATAGCCGAGCCCACAGAGCAGGATCGCCAGGATCATCAGCAGGTCGCCGGTCAGCGACGCCCCGCCGCCCTGCCACAGGGCGAAGCCGGCGACGGTGAGACTGCCCGCCGTCGAGAACAGCCAGAAGGCCGGCCGCGGCCGCTCCCTCCCCCGCAGCACGCCGAACAGGGCGGTGGCGAGCGGCAGCAGGCCGATGAAGAGGATGGACTGCGCCGAGGTGATGTGCTGGAGCGCCAGCGCGGTCAGCAGGGGAAAGCCGGCGACAACGCCGAGCGCCACGATGGCGAGAGAGGGCAGGTCGCGCCGTGCCGGCCAGGTCTGCCGGAGCAGCGCCAGCAGCGCCGCCGCCAGGGCTGCTGCGATCACCGCCCGCGCCGCGGTCAGGAACAGCGGCGTGAAGCCGCCGACGGCGACGCGCGTCGCCGGCAGCGAACCGCTGAAAATGATCACGCCGAGCAGCCCGCTGCCCCATCCCGCCGTCGACGTCCGCATCCCGCTTTCCTTCCGCACCCCAGAATTCGCAGCACGATCCTAGCGCGATGGCCTCTGGCGGAAACAGGGACAGTCCCATACAATTCGATCAAACTGTATTGGTTCATAGATCAGTACACTTCTCTGCGGTGGGGCATCATGGGCAGGACCGGCACGCGCACCGGCGAGGTGATGGAGGCGATCCGCCGCAGGATGGCGAGCCGCCAGCTGTCTCCGGGGGAAAAGCTGCCGTCGATCCGCAGCTTCGCCGCCACCATGGGCGTGTCGCCCTCGACCGTGGTGGAGGCTTATGACCGGCTTGCGGCGGACGGCGCGATCCAGTCGCGGCCTGGATCGGGCTTCTACGTGTCGGGTGCCATGCCGCCGCTGGCATTGGTCGAGGCCGAACCGCAGCGCGACCGTGCCATCGATCCCTTCTGGGTCTCGCGGCAGTCGCTCGATGCCGGGGCGGAGATGTTGAAGCCGGGATGCGGCTGGCTACCGGCCGACTGGATGCCGAACGCGGCGATCCGCCGGGCGATCCGCCAGCTCGCGCGGGCGGATGACGGGCTGCTGGCGGATTATGGCGGCACGCGCGGATCGCTGCCGCTGCGCCGGCTGCTGGCCCGCCAGTTCGCGGACGAAGGGATCGCCGCCGGTGCCGACCATATCATGCTGACCGCCTCCGGCACGCAGGCTATCGACCTGATCTGCCGCCTGCTGCTGCGGCCGGGCGACACGGTGCTGATCGACGACCCCTGCTATTTCAATTTCCAGGCGCTGCTGCGCGCCCATCGGGCGCGGGTCGTCGGCGTGCCCTATACCCGCAAAGGGCCGGATGCGGAGCTGTTCGCCCAGGCGCTGGCGGCGCACCGGCCGCGCCTCTACATCACCAACTCCGCCCTTCACAATCCGACCGGCGCCACGATGACGCCGCAGACCGCCCATCGCCTGCTCTGCGCCGCCGCGGCCCACGACCCTGCCGCACAGGACCTGACCATCGTCGAGGACGACATCTTCGCCGGCTTCGAGCCCGAGCCGTCTCCCCGCCTCGCGGCACTGGACGGGCTGGCCCGCGTGATCCGGATCGGCAGTTTTTCCAAGACGCTGTCAGCCTCGATCCGCTGCGGCTACATCGCGGCGCGGCTGGACTGGGTGGAGGCGCTGGTCGATCTGCAGGTGGCGACGAACTTCGGCGGCCCCAGCCCGGCTGCGGCCGAACTCGTCCTCGCCACCCTGAACGACGGCAATTACCGCAAGCATCTCGACGGGCTGCGCCGGCGTCTGGCACGGGCACGGCGCGAAACGGCCACCCGTCTGGAAGCGATGGGCCTGACACCATGGCTGATGCCGCGCGGTGGCTTCTATCTCTGGTGCAGCCTGCCCGATGGACGGAACGCCGCCGACATCGCCCGCGCGGCCTTGCGCGAGGATGTCGTGCTCGCGCCCGGCGACGTGTTCAGCATCTCGCACTCCGCGTCGGGATTTCTGCGCTTCAACGTCGCCCAGATGGGCGATCCGCGCATCTACGATGTCCTGGGCCGCGCAATGGCGAACACTTCGTCCCCCGCTCTGTGAGCGGGGCTTTTCTCCTCGGCCACCCCGGCAAGCTCCCTGGCCGGCGCGGTGGCCAGAGCGGTCTGAAGATAGTCAAGGAAAGCCCGCTCGGCGCGGTTCAGCTTGGCCTGCTCGTTCCAGATCAGGTGCACGTTGACCGGCGCGATGCCTTCGTAAGGCGGCAGCTCCCACAGCAGGCCGTCGGCCACGTCGCGGGCGGCGATGTGTTCGGGCAGCGGGCCGATGCCGAGGCCGCAGACGATCATCCGCCGCACCTCCTCCAGGTTGGCCGACGAGGCGACGACACGGCCGGCGAACCCTTCCCGCGCACGGAACAGGGTCAGGGGCGACAGGGCGCCGTCGATCTGGTCGGAGGTGAAGGAGACGAAACTCTCGTGGCGCAGTTCGGCAATGTCGATGTCGCGCTGGCCGAACAGGCGGAAATCCGGGCCGCAATAGAGACGGTAGGTCTGGCGCAGGAAGATCTGACTGGACAGTCCGGGGATCGGCTCGCGCAGCAGGCAGATCGCCATGGCGCCGACCCGCTGCTGCAATGCGATGTGCGCGTCGGCCGATGCCATGACGTCGATGCGGAAGGTCACTAGCGGGTACATGCGGTGGAATTCCCGCAGTGAGCGGTCGAGCAGCGGGGTCTGGATCCGGCTGGTCATCAAGATATGGACATGGCCGCTCACCTCGTCCTTGGCGTCGCGCACCAGCGCGCCGAGACGGGACACCGTGGCGTGGATCGTCACCGCCTCGTCATAGACCTGTTCGCCGGCGGCGGTGACGGCGAAGCGGCCGGGACCGCGGTCGATCAGGGTACGGCCAAGCTGCTCCTCCAGCCGCTTCAGCGCGAGGCTGACCGCCGGCTGCGTCAAAAACAGGCGGACCGCGGCCTTGGTGATGCTGCCTTCCTGCACGATCACCATGAAGGTGCGCAGCAGGTTCCAGTCCATCTGCTGGCCCAGCCGGGCCAGGGCCTGCCGTTCCGCTTCGGTTTCGTTCACCGTCCCGCCCTCCCGATCGCTGCCCGATTCCGGTGCATCGCTGTTGCCGCCCAAATTCTACGCACATGAGTGCGTTGTGAGCAACTGCGGCATAAATCAGATTCATGGGCGAAATGAAAAATGCTTATTTGCCTGATCGATTGGATGCCTTCCTAATCGACACATGGCGGCCTTCAAACATCGCCACGCCGGACACTGCATAATGCACCGTTATGGCGGCCATATCCATTTGGGATAGGCCGCAACGCAACAGCTTCGTCTTTTTCCACCCGCCCGTGCATCCCTGCCGCAGCAGCGAAATGGATTCGGGCAAAGGATTTAGAATGACACGAGATACGGCAGACCGTCTCGACCATGTGTTGCCGGACCCCGGCCTGCGCGCCGCGATCCTCGACGCCGCCGACGCGGCGCAGGGCGATTGCGTGTCGCACCTGTCCGACCTCGTCCGCCAGCCGTCGCTGCTGGGGGACGAGTCCGGGGCGCAGGCGCTGATGGCCGACCGCTTCGCCGCGCTCGGGTTGGAGGTCGACCGCTTCGACATCGACGAGCAGGCGATTTCCCGCATGCCGGGCTTCTCGCCGCCGGTTCTCCCCGGCGCCTATGCCGGCCGCGAGAATGTCGTCGGTGTGCACAAGCCGCGCGAATCGAAAGGCCGCTCGCTGATCCTGAACGGCCATATCGACGTGGTGCCGACCGGCCCGGCGGAATTGTGGACCACCCCGCCCTTCGAGCCGCGGATCGCCGACGGACGGCTTTATGGCCGCGGGGCCGGCGACATGAAGGCCGGCATCGCCGCCTTCACCGCCGCCTTCTCAGCATTGCGCACGCTGGGCTACCAGCCGGCCGCGCCCGTCTATCTCCAGTCGGTGATCGAGGAGGAATGCACCGGCAACGGCGCTCTCGCCTGCCTGCATCGCGGCTATCGCGCCGACGCCGCCGTGATCCCGGAGCCGTTCAACCACTCCATCTCCATCGCCCAGGTCGGCGTGATGTGGGTGCGGCTGGTGCTGACCGGCACGCCGGCCCATGTGCTGGACACCTCGGCCGGGGTGAACGCCATCGAGGCGGCCTATGCGCTGGCGGCGCATCTGAAGGCGCTGGAGGTGCGGTGGAACGAGCCGTCCTGCCGCCATCCCGCCTTCTGCGGCCATGCCCATCCCGTCAACATCAATCTCGGCCGGATCGAGGGCGGTGAGTGGCCGTCGTCAGTCCCGACGCGCTGCGCGCTCGACCTCCGGCTCGGCTTCTTCCCCGGGCAGGAGCCGGAGGCGGTCCGCGCCGAGGTGAGCCGGGCGGTGGAGCAGGCGCGCTCCACCGACCCGGCCCTGTCCGGCGTCGGCATCGAGCTGCAGTGGAACGGCTTCCAGGCCGCCGGCTGCGAGATCGACCCGGCCCACCCGCTGGTGACCATGCTGGCCGACAGCCATCGCGCCGTGCGCGGCGGCGATCCGGAGCTGGTGGCGCTGACCTGCACGACCGATGCGCGATTCTTCCAGCTCTATGGCGACACGCCGGCCACCTGCTACGGGCCGGAGGCGACGCGCATCCACGGCATCGACGAATCGGTGTCGCTGGACAGCCTGCGCGACGTGACCCGCGTGCTGGCGCTGTTCATCGCCGGCTGGTGCGGCCTGGAACCTGTTTGATCCCTTTGCCTGACGAGACCCGCAAGATGATCGCCAAGACGCTGACCGCAACCGCCGCCCATGCTCCCCGCGCCAGCGGCACCTATTCCGACGTGGAGTGGAAGGCGCGCACCGATCTGGCCGCCGCCTACAAGCTGTTCGACCGGCTGGGCATGACCGACCTGATCTACACCCACATGTCGGCCCGGATTCCGGACACGCCGGACCATTTCCTGATCAACCCCTATGGCCTGATGTTTCACGAGGTGACGCCCGACAACCTCGTGAAGGTCGACATCGACGGCAATCTGGTCGACGGGCGCGACGGCGACGAGATCAACCCGGCCGGCTTCACCATCCACAGCGCGGTGCATCACGCCCGCCCGGACGTCGGCGCGGTCATCCACCTGCACACCGATGCCGGCATGGCGGTCAGCGCCCAGGCCGATGGGCTGCTGCCGATCACCCAGCATTCGCTGCGCTGGTACAACCGCATCGCCTACCACACCTACGAAGGCATCGCGCTGGATCTGGCGGAGCGGGAACGGCTGGTTGCCGATTTGGGCAACCATCACAGCATGATCCTGCGCAACCACGGCCTGCTGACCGTCGGCCAGGACGTCGCCGAGGCGGCGGTGCTGATGTACTACCTGGAGCAGGCCTGCAAGCAGCAGATCATGGCGATGGCCGGCGGCCGTCCGCTGGTCTACCCGTCGCCGGAGGTCTGCGAGCACACCGCCCAGCAGTATGAGCGTGCCTATCCGCGCGCCGGCGTCCTGGAATGGGACTCGCTGCTGCGCTGGCTGGACGGCACCACCGGCCCGACCGGGCCGCGCTGATCCGCCCGACTTTCCCAAAAGAAGAACGAAGACGACAGGGTCGCATTCGACAACGACACCATCTGGAGACGAGGACACCCGCATGACACGACGCCTTTCCGGTATCCCCGCCAGCATCCAGCGCGGCTTCCGCCGCAGCGTCCACCGCGCCGCCGCCGCCGGCCTGCTGACCGCCGTCCTCGCCATCCCCGGCACCGCGGCGCTGGTCGCCGCCCCGGCCATGGCGCAGGAGACGCCGGTCCGCGGCGGTGTCCTCAACTCCATCGTCCAGCCGGAGCCGCCGACCCTGATGCTGGGCCTGAACCAGCAGGGGCCGACCCAGACCGTCGCCGGCAAGATCTACCAGGGCCTGCTGACCTACGACCGCAAGCTCAACCCGCTGCCGTCGCTGGCCGAGAGCTGGACCGTGTCGCCGGACGGCCTGACCTACACCTTCAAGCTGTTCCAGAACGTCAAGTGGCACGACGGCAAGCCGTTCAGCGCCAACGACGTGGTGTTCTCCACCTCCAAGTTCCTGATGGAGGTCCACCCGCGCGCCCGCGCCGCGTTCAGCCGCTGCGAGTCGATCAAGGCGCTGGACGACCACACCGTCGAGTTCAAGCTGAAGGAGCCGTTCCCGGCCTTCATCCAGGCCTTCGAGGTGTCGTCGGCCCCCATCGTGCCGGCCCACATCTATGAGGGCAGCGATTACCGCACCAACCCGGCCAACACCACCCCCATCGGCACCGGCCCGTTCAAGCTGAAGGAATGGGTGAAGGGCAGCTACATCCAGCTCGTCCGCAACGAGGAGTATTACAAGAAGGACCTGCCCTATCTCGACGGCATCACCTTCCGCGTGATCCCGGACGCCGCCAGCCGCTCGCTGGCGCTGGAAAGCGGGCAGGTGCAGCAGACCCAGTACAGCGACCTGGAGCCCTTCGAGGTTCCGCGCATGAAGACCCTGCCCAATGTGACGCTGACCACCGCCGGCTACGAGTTCGTGGCGCCGATGGCGTGGCTGGAGATCAACCACCGCGTCAAGCCGCTGGACGACAAGCGCTTCCGCAAGGCCATAGCCTACGCCATCGACCGCAAGTTCATCCGCGACAAGATCTGGTTCGGTTTGGGCCGCGTGCCGACCGGCCCGATCAACTCGGTGGTCAAGTTCTACGACCCCAAGGTCACGACCTATGAGCCCAACCTCGACAAGGCCAAGGCCCTGCTCGACGAGATGGGGCTGAAGCCCGACGGCAAGGGCGTGCGCGCCACCGTCAAGCTGATGCCGATGCCCTATGGCGAGACCTGGACCCGCCTGGGCGAGTATCTGAAGCAGGCGCTGGGCAAGGTCGGCGTTTCCGTGGTCCTGGAAAGCACCGACGCCGCCGGCTGGGCGCAGCGCGTCGCCAACTGGGATTACGAGATCACCACCAACTTCCTCTACCAGTACGGCGACCCGGCGCTGGGCGTGGCCCGCACCTACATCTCGTCGAACATCCGCAAGGGCGTGCTGTTCACCAACACCATGGGCTATTCCAACCCGAAGGTGGACGAACTGTTCGACCAGGCCTCGCGCGAGAACGACCCCGCCAAGCGCCAGGAGCAGTACAGCGAGGTCCAGCGCATCCTGTCCGACGATCTGCCGGTGGTCTGGCTGCTGGAGATGGAATTCCCGACCTTCCTCGACAAGCGTGTGAAGAACGCCAACACGACGGCCATCGGTGTCAACGACACCTATGAAAGCGTTTGGCTGGCGAAGTAACGAGACCTCCCTCTCCCGCCCCGGGAGAGGGAAGGGGCCCATGCGAAGCATGGGAAGGGTGAGGGGTAGCGCAAGGAACCGTGCGCTTCGGGACTCTTGGCCCACCCCTCACCCTCCCCGCCTTCGGCGGGTCCCCTCACCCTCCCGGGACGGGAGAGGGCCAGAATTAGGAACCTGCCCATGCTGGGATTCGCCCAACTCTTCGCGAGCCGCCTCGTCAAGGCCGCCGCGATCCTGATCGCCATAGTGGTGATGAACTTCTTCCTCGTCCATGCCGCCCCCGGCGACCCGGCCATGGTGATGGCGGGCGAGGCGGGGGCCGCCGACGAAAAGTTCGTGACGCAGCTGCGCGAGCAGTTCGGGCTCGACCGGCCGATCTACGAACAGCTCGGCACCTATATCGGCAAGGTCGTGCAGGGCGATCTCGGCTTCTCCTACCGCCAGCAGCGGCCCGTCTGGGACATCCTGGCGGAACGGCTGCCGGCCACCCTGGTTCTGACGCTGACCGCCTTCATCCTGGCGCTCGCCGCCGGCGTGGCGCTCGGCACGCTGGCGGCGGTCACCGTCGGCACCTGGGCCGACAGTGCCATCACCGTCATCGCACTCCTCGCCTATGCCACACCGATCTACTGGATCGGGCTGATGCTGAGCCTCCTGTTCTCCATCCAGCTCGGCTGGCTGCCGGCCTTCGGCTACGAGACCATCGGCGCCGGCTATACCGGATTGGCGCATGTGGCGGACGTGGCGGTCCACCTGATCCTGCCGGTCATCACGCTGGCGCTGTTCTACATGGCGGGCTATGCGCGCCTGACCCGCGCCTCGATGCTGGAGGTGCGCAGCCTCGACTTCGTCAAGACGGCGAAGGCCAAGGGACTGACGCAGGGCCGCATCGTCACCCGCCACGTCCTGCGCAACGCCATCCTGCCGGTCATCACCGTCGCCGGCATCCAGGCCGGACAGCTGGTCGGCGGCTCCATCCTGATCGAGACGGTGTTCGCCTGGCCCGGCATCGGCCGGCTGGCCTTCGAGGCGGTGCTTCAGCGCGACTATCAGGTGCTGCTGGGCATCTTCCTGGTCACGTCGATCATGGTGATCCTCTTCAACATCCTGACCGACATCCTCTACGGCCTCGTCGATCCGCGCATCCAGGTGTCGCAATGATGAATTCCGATTTCTGGCGGGCCTTCGCCCGCAACAAGGGTGCTGTCCTGGGGCTGGCGATCCTGATCGCCATCGTGGTTCTGGCCGCCTTCGCCTCGGTCTTATTCCCCGGCGATCCGTGGGAGATGGCGACGGCGCCCTTCCAGCCGCCGCTGTCGGAGGATGCGCTGCTGGGCTCCGACATGCTGGGCCGCGACATCGCATCCGGCATCGCCCACGGGGCGCGGGTTTCGCTGCTGATCGGCCTGACCTCCACGGCGGCGGCGCTCGCCATCGGCGTCACGCTGGGGGCGCTGGCCGGCTTCCATGGCGGCAAGGTGGACGACGCCATCATGCGCTTCACCGAGCTGTTCCAGACCATTCCGAACTTCGTTCTGGCCGTGGTGCTGGTCGCCATCTTCACACCCAGCCTGACCACCATCGTGCTCGCCATCGCCATCGTCAGCTGGCCGCCGCTGGCCCGTCTGGCCCGCGCCGAATTCCTCAGCCTGCGCTCGCGCGAATTCGTCCAGGCCGCCATCACCACCGGCCAGAGCAACAGCACCATCATCCTGCGCCAGATCCTGCCGAACAGCCTGTCGCCGATCATCGTGTCGGCCTCGCTGATGGTGGCGACCGCCATCCTGCTGGAAAGCTCGCTGAGCTTCCTCGGCCTCGGCGATCCCAACGCGATGAGCTGGGGCTACATGATCGGCGCCGCCCGCACGGTGATCCGGCAGGCTTGGTGGATGAGCGTCTTCCCCGGCCTCGCCATCGTGCTGACCGTGCTGGCGCTGAACCTCGTCGGCGAGGGGCTGAACGACGCCCTGAACCCGAAGCTCGCCCGGTCGCGGGGGTGATCCGATGAGCCAGTTCAACGTTATGCGCACCCCGCCGGAGACCGCCGCCATGAACACCCCCCTGTTGGATGTGCGCGGGCTCAGCATCGCGCTGCCGCCGGGCGCCGACCGCCCGCTGGCGGTGGACAACCTGACCTTCACCCTGAATCCCGACGAGATCCTCTGCGTGGTCGGCGAGTCCGGCTCCGGCAAGTCGATGACCGCGCACGCCATGATGGGGCTGCTGCCGGCTCCCCATGTCCGGGTATCCGGCGGCAGCCTGCTGTTCAAGGGCAAGGACGTGCTGGCCATGCCGGAGGCGGAGCAGCGCAGCCTTCGCGGCGGCCGCATCGCCATGGTGTTCCAGGAGCCGATGACGGCGCTGAACCCGCTGATGCAAGTCGGCCGCCAGATCGGCGAGAGCTTGCGCGAGCACACCGCCCTGCCCGCCCCCGCCCGCCGCGCCCGCGTGGTCGAACTGCTGGACCAGGTCGGGCTGCCCAACCCGGCCGAACTGGCCGAAGCCTATCCTTTCCGCCTGTCGGGCGGCCAGCGCCAGCGCGTGATGATCGCCATGGCGCTGGCCTGCCAGCCCGACATCCTGATCGCCGACGAGCCGACCACCGCCCTGGACGTCACCACCCAGAAGCAGATCCTCGACCTGATCCGCTCGATCCAGGCCGAACGCCACATGGGCATGATGTTCATCACCCATGATTTCGGCGTGGTGGCGGAGATCGCGCACCGGGTGGCGGTGATGCGCCACGGCAAGCTGGTCGAATATGGCGCGGCATCGGACGTGCTGAACCGGCCGCAGCACCCCTACACCCGGCAGCTGATCGCTTCGGTCCCGCACTACATCGAGCATCGCGACGACCATGCCAAGACGGGCGCGCCGCTGCTGGTCGCCGACAAGGTGCGCAAGGTGTTCAACGTCGGCGGCGGGCTGTTCAAGAAGTCCAAGCAGGTGGTGGCCGGCGACGACCTGTCGCTGACCATCCACCCCGGCGAGACCGTCGGTCTGGTCGGCGAATCCGGGTCGGGCAAATCGACGCTCGGCCGCTCCATCGTCGGGCTGATCAAGCCGGATTCGGGGCGCATCCTGTTCGAGGGCACCGACCTGCTGGCGCTCGACCGCAAGGGCTTCCGGCCCTACCGCCGGGCGGTGCAGATGGTGTTCCAGGACCCCTACGCCTCGCTGAACCCGCGCCACCGCGTCGGCGACATCGTGGCGCAAGGCCCGGTGGCCTTCGGCGAGGACCGCGGCAAGGCACTGGCCCGCGCACGGGAACTGCTGGCGATGGTCGGGCTAGACGGTTCGGCCGCCGACCGCTTCCCGCACGAGTTCTCCGGCGGCCAGCGCCAGCGCATCGGCATCGCCCGCGCGCTCGCCATGGAGCCGAAGCTGCTGGTGGCGGACGAGCCGGTGTCGGCGCTCGACGTGTCGGTGCAGGGGCAGGTGCTGGACCTGCTGGACGACATCCGCAGGCGGCTGAATCTCGCCATGCTCTTCATCACCCACGATCTGCGGGTGGCGGCCCAGGTCTGCGACACCATCGCGGTGATGCGCCGCGGCAAGATCGTGGAGATGGGCACTGCGCGGGAGGTCTTCACCCATCCGCGCGACGCCTACACACGCAGCCTGCTCGACGCCATTCCCGGCAAGGCCTGGCACATCCCGGACGACCTGCAAAACGTCCCGGCAGGAGCGCACTGAATGAAGGTCGCCATCATCGGGGCCGGCGCCGTCGGCGGCCTGCTGGCCGCCCGGCTGGGCGCCACCGACGCCGAGGTAACGCTGGTCGCCCGGCCGAACGCCGCATCCGCCATCCGCCGCAACGGCCTGACCATGGTGACGCCGCTGAACCGCGTCGCCCGGCTAAGCCCGCGCGTCACCGACGACAGCCTGTCGCTGGGACCGCAGGATCTGGTGTTCCTCTGCGTCAAGGCCCATGCGCTGCGCGGCACCATCGACACGCTGACGCCCCTGCTGGGACCGGAGACCGCAATCGTGCCGATGGTCAACGGCATCCCCTGGTGGTATCCGCACCGCCAGCCGGAGCCGCTGGCCGACCGGCCGCTCGCCAGCGTCGATCCCGACGGGCTGCTGTGGCGCACCATCGACCCCGACCGGGTGGTGGGGGCGACCAGCTTCGTCGCGGTGGAGGGCGACGGTCCCTGCCGCATCCGCCATGTCAGCGACCAGCGCTTCGTGTTCGGCGATGCCGGCGACCGCGACACCCCGGCGGTCGACCGCATCGTGACGATGTTCGGGCAGGCGGGATTCCAGCCGGCGAAGACCGCCGACATCCGGCAGGCGATCTGGGTGAAGCTGTGGGGCAACCTCGCCTTCAATCCCTTGAGCGTGCTGACCGGATCGACGCTGGGCCGGCTGTGCAACGACCCCGGCACGCGGGAAACCGGCCGCGCCATGATGCTGGAGGCCAAGGCGGTGGCGGAAAAGCTGGGCGTGGTCTTCACCACCAGCGTGGACGAACGCATCGCCATGGCCGCCGGCGTCGGCGACTTCAAGACCTCGATGCTGCAGGACTACGAGGCCGGCAGGCGCCTGGAGCTGGATGCGATCCTGGGATCGGCGATCGAGCTGGCGGAGCGGTGCGGCGTGGACGTGCCGATGCTGCGTGCCGTGCTGGCGATGGTCGATCTACGGGCACGGGAAAGGCGCGAAGCGGCCTGACCGCTCTCCCCGCTCACCCTGCCTTCAACGAAAAATTCTGCGTGGAGTTTCCATGTCCCTCCCCTCCAATCTGCCCATCGACGGCCAGCGCCTGTGGGACAGCCTCGCCGACATGGCGAAGATCGGCGCCACCGCGAAGGGCGGCAACTGCCGCCTCGCCTTGTCGGACGAGGACAAGGCCGGCCGCGACCTGTTCGTCTCCTGGTGCGAGGCCGCCGGCTGCACCGTGACGGTCGACCGCATCGGCAACATCTTCGCCCGCCGCAAGGGCCGCGACGACAGCTTGGCCCCGGTGGTGATGGGCAGCCATCTCGACACCCAGCCGACCGGCGGGCGCTTCGACGGCGTGTTCGGCGTGCTGGCGGCGCTGGAGGTGGTGCGCTCGCTGAACGACCGCGGGGTGGAGACGCTGCACCCGGTCGAGGTCGCGGTGTGGACCAACGAGGAGGGCTCGCGCTTTTCGCCGCCGATGATGGGATCGGGCGTCGTCACCGGCGTCTTCACGCTGGACGAGATTCTCGACAAGGTGGCGCAGGACGGCGCGCGGCTGGGCGATGAGCTGGTCCGCACCGGCTATGACGGCGAGGCTCCGGTCGACCACCCGATGCACGCCTATCTGGAGGCCCACATCGAACAGGGGCCGGTGCTGGAGGTCGAGGGCAAGGAGATCGGCGTCGTCACCGGCGCGCAGGGCCAGCGCTGGTACGAGGTGACGGTGACGGGTGTCGAGGCCCATGCCGGCCCGACGCCGATGCGCCTGCGCCGCGACGCACTGGTCGCCGCCTCGGCGATGGTGCAGGCGGTGCAGCGGGTCGGGCTGGAGACGGCGGGCGACCCCTGCGCCACCGTCGGCATCCTCGACGTCCACCCGCATTCGCGCAACGTCATCCCCGGCCGCGTCTTCTTCACCGTCGACCTGCGCCATCCGAACGCCGACACGCTGGCCGACATGGACCGGCGCTTTCGCGCCGCGGTCGCGGCGATTGCCGAGCAGAACGGGGTGGGCGCCGAGATCGCCGATTTCTGGCACTTCCCGCCGACGCCCTTCGCCAAGCCGCTGGTCGACCGGGTGCGCGAGGCGGCAAGCGGCTTCGGCTTCAGCCATCGCGACATCGTGTCGGGCGCCGGCCATGACGCGGTCTATGTCGCGGGCAAGGTGCCGACGGCGATGATCTTCATCCCCTGCGAGGACGGCATCAGCCACAACGAGGTCGAGAACATCGCCCCCGCCGACGGTGCCCGCGGTGCTGCCGTGCTGTTCGAAACGCTGGTCGCCACGGCTGGAAAGCCCTGAGCCTGTCCGCTCTCCGGAGAGTTCCCCCATGAAGTTCGTCCATCACCCCGACGCCGCCCTGCACCGCCCCGCCACCTACTTCAACAAGGGCCTGCTGCGCGCCCTGCCGGAGAAGCCGGAACGGGTCGGCGCGCTGGCCTCGCTAATCGAGAAGCGCGGCGAGACGCTGATCCTGCCCGACGATTACGGCTCCGCCCCACGTGCCGCCGTGCATACCCCCGCCTATCTCGCCTTCCTGGAGACGGCGCATGCGCGCTGGGTGGCGGCGGGCGACATGGGCGACGTCGTGCTGCCCAACGTCCACCGGATGCAGGCGGCCCCCAACTACCCCACCGGCATCGTCGGGCAGGCCGGCTGGCACATGTTCGACACCGCCTGCCCGATCGGCGAGGGCACCTGGGCCGCCACCTGCGCCGCGACCAACGCCGCCATCCACGCGGCGAAGCTGGTCGCCACCGGGGCCGACAGTGCGGCCTATGCCCTGTGCCGGCCGCCGGGGCACCATGCCACCCGCGACATGGCCGGCGGGTTCTGCTACCTGAACCATGTCGCCGTTGCGGCGGAGTCGGTTCTGCCGCTGCTGCGCGCCCAGGGCCGCCCGGCGCGGGTGGCGATCATCGATGTGGACGTCCATCACGGCAACGGCACGCAGGACATTTTCTACGAGCGCGACGACGTGTTCTTCGTCTCGGTCCATGGCGATCCGGCGGAGTTCTATCCGCACATGGCCGGCTACGCGCAGGAACGCGGCATCGGCCGCGGCGAGGGCTACACCCTGAACCTGCCGCTGCCCATCGGCAGCGATGAGGCAACGGTGCTGGCGACCATCGGCAAGGGGCTAGACGAGATCCGCCGCTTCGCTCCCGAGATGCTGTTCGTCTCGCTGGGCTTCGACACCTTCATCGACGATCCGCTGGCCGCCTTCGGCGTCACCACGCCGGGCTTCGCCCGCATGGGCGCGCTGCTCGCCGCAGCCGGACTGCCGACGGTTCTGGTGCAGGAGGGCGGCTACGCCATCGACGATCTGTCGGCCAACCTGTCGAGCTTCCTGGATGGGTTTGAGGGCAAGACCGTCGCATGACCGCCGTCGCCGCCAGCGGCGCCGGCCGCGATCCCGTCAAATATCTGCTGATCGCCGTCATCAGCCTGTTCTGGGGCCTGAACTGGCCGGCGGTGAAGACCATCCTGACGCAGATGCCGATCTTCAGCCTGCGGGCCATCGGCTTCACCGCCGGGGCGGTGCTGCTGCTGGGGGCGGCACGACTGGCCGGACACCGGCTGCGGGTGGAACGGGGGGAATGGCCGGCGCTGGTGGCGGCGGGGCTGTGCAACGTGCTGGTCTTCAACCTGTGCACGGCGCTGGGCCAGAGCCTGATGGCGACTTCGCAGGCGGCCATCGTCGCCTTCACCATGCCGGTGTGGGCAACCCTGCTGGCGATCCCGCTGCTGGGCGAGCGGCCGGGGCCGCGCCAGATCGTCGGGCTGGCCTGCGGGCTTGCCGGTCTGCTGGTCCTGCTGGGGCCGGCAGCACTGTCGGCGCCCCCGTCGCAATTGGCCGGCCCGGCGGTGATGCTGGTGTCGGCGCTGGCCTGGGCGCTGGGTACCATCGTGATGAAGCGGCGGGTCTGGCGCACCCACCCGATGGTCATCACCGGCTGGCAGTATGTGTTGTGCGCCCCGCCGATGATCCTTCTGGCGGCGACGGAGACGAGGCCGGCGCTGTCCGAAATCCACCCCGAGGTCTGGGTCGGCTTCGCCTGGCACATCGTCTGTTCGCTCTGCGCGGCGCAGGCCCTGTGGTACGTCACCGTCCGCCGCCTGACGGTGGGAGAGGCGGCGGTCAGCACCCTGCTGATCCCGGTGGTGGGCGTGAGCGGCGCCGTGCTGCTGCTGGGCGATCCGGTGACGCCGCGGCTGGCGGCGGCGCTGGTGCTGATCCTGGCCGCGGTTGCCTGCGTGTTGGGGCCGAAGCCGGCCGGGCGCTGACGGTCCGCTCGGCAGAGCTGCCGCTTCCCCAAGCCAGAGACAAGTCGAAGTTGCGCGCCGCCCCGCGATATCCAGGAGCTGGATTTGCCCTGACCGGCCTTCCGAGCGGATCGGCGGAAGCCTCCGCCTAAGGCGCAGTCGAATATTACAGGCGCCCCGGTGCGCCGTCGCTATGCACGCGTCATCCCGGCTGACCTGCAACAATGCATTCGTATGAATTTAACGTTTACGCCCGTATGCTGTCGACGATCTCCACCTTGAGTTCCCTTTGCCATGGGCGCCGCAGCCTGCACCAGCCACCTGTCGGATCGTCATTGGTCTACGAATGATTTGTCGGCCTTTTGCCTGATCTCCGATCCGGTTTGGGTCATCGATTTGCAAACAGGCGATATCTTGTGGGCCAATCGGGCGGCTTGCGACCTTTGGGATGTCCGGTCGGTCCGGGAACCGGCCGCTGTCGGCGGTTTGCCCGAAACGGTCCGGCGGAGCCTGCCAGATTATGCCCGGCGCCTGTCGGACGGCGGGCGGATCGGTGAGCGCTGGACGGTCGGCACCGAGGGAGACGGCCGGGGAAAGGACGGGAGTGCCGAGACCGTCCTGGCCTGCGACTGCTCGGGGATCCGCCTGACGGACGGGCGTCTGGCGATGCTCATCCATGCAAGGCCGCTTGCAGGGATGGAGCCGACGCCTGCGCCGAAGCTGCACCTGTCGCGGATGGTCGAGAATCTGCCGATGGCCGCCGCCTATGTCGAGGGCGAGCGGATTTTCGTCAACCACGCGGCGGAACGGCTGATCGGCTTCCGGCAAGACGAGTTGCCGACGATGGAGGCATGGTTCAAGTCGGCCTATCCCGGCCGGGACCGGGAAATTCGTCAACGCTACGATGCCGCGCGGCAGGCGGAGGCCTCGGTGCTGACCGAATTGCAGGTGACTCGCAAGGACGGCGCCCGTCGCTGGATCCGTTTCTTCGCCTATCTCACCCATGGCGGAGAGGTGTGGCTGATGGAAGACGTGACCGACCAGCGCGCCACACTGGAGGCATTGCATCAGGAACGTGCCGTCCTGCAAAGCCTGATCGATTCGATGCCCGACATCGTCTTCTTCAAGGATCGCGACGGCGTCTTCCTGAACTACAACCGTGCCTTCCTCAATTATGTCGGCTGGCACCTCAATTCGAATGGCCGCCTGCGCGACATCGATATGGTCGATGGCGATGCGGCGGAGCGTCGCCGGCAGACCGACCTGCGCGCCATGCGGGAGGGGATGACCCGCGGCGAGGAGTGGTTCGTCTATCCCGACGGACGGCGCCGGCTGATGGAAACGCTCAAGACCGCCTGCCGCGACCCGCAGGGCACCATCCTGGGCGTCGTCGGCATCTCCCGCGACATCACCGACCGGCGGGAGATGGAGGAGATGCTTCGCCGCAGCGAAGCGGAAAAGGACCATCTCGCCAACCATGACCCGCTGACCGGCCTGCCAAACCGCCGGCTGTTCTTCGCCCGCACGGACTCGGCACTCGCCCACGCCCAGCGCATCGGCCAGCCGCTTGCCCTGCTGTTCATCGACCTCGACGGCTTCAAGCCGGTGAACGACCGGCTGGGTCACGATGCCGGCGATCGGGTCCTGCGAATGACGGCGGAACGTCTGACGGCATGCCTGCGCGCATCCGACCTCGTGGCGCGTATCGGCGGGGACGAATTCACGGTGCTGCTGGAAGGCGCCGGGTCGCTCCGCGATGTGGAGCACGTCGCCGGCAAGCTGATCCAGGCGGTGTCGGCGGAGATCGAACTCGGCCGCGACACCCTGTCGGTGGGCGCCAGCATCGGCATCGCGCTGTATCCGCGGGATGCGGGCAACGCCCAGGATCTGCTGAAGGCCGCCGACGATGCGCTCTATCAGGCCAAGCATGCCGGCCGGGGCCGATTCATCGTCTGCGTACACCCTCGCTGAGCCGTCGGCAGGGCCATGATGTAGCAACACTACAGAAGCGCACGCGACGCGGGATCCAACAGCTCCACGCTTTAAAATCCTTGTTTTTCTGTGACCTTCCTCTCAATTACCGCCCCTCCCCTGCGACCGAATTGCTCAAGCGACGCGCTTGCCAGCCTCCTCCCGACAGGAGTATGTAGTAAAGCTACATGGCGGGAGCGAAACCGGTCCCTGGCCGCGATTTTGACAGCGGCAGGGCCCGGCGGCTTCCCCGACGGGCCAGCACCGATGCGCGGCAGCGAGGACATCGACCGATGAACATGGACAGCAAGGATGTGGGAGGCTGGAGCCAGCCCACCCCGCAAACTCTCGACGCACTGATGCCCGACGCCATCGCGCTCGCCGCCGAAAACCTCGGCGTCAAGAAGGCACATTACGACACTCCCACCCTGTTCGCCCTGGCGGTTCTCGCCGGTGCCTTCATCGCCATGGGCGGCCTGTTCGCCACCGTCACCATGTCGGGTGCCGAAGGCATGCTGCCCTATGGGGTGACCCGGCTGCTGGGCGGTCTGGTCTTTTCGATGGGGCTGATCCTGGTGATCGTCGGCGGTGCGCAGCTGTTCACCGGCGACGCGCTGATGGTGATGGCCTGGGCCAGCGGCCGGCTGCATGCCCGCGAGATGATGCGGGTGTGGACGACGGTGTGGATCGGCAATTTCGTCGGCGCCACCGGCACCGCCCTGCTGGTCTTCCTGTCGGGACAATACACCTTCGGCCATGGCGCAGTCGGCGCCTCCGCCCTGTATTTCGCGGTAGCGAAGAGTTCGCTGCCGACGACCCAGGCCTTCTTCCTCGGCATCCTCTGCAACGTGCTGGTCTGCCTGGCCGTCTGGCTGGCGCTCGGCGCGCGCAGCGTCGGCGACAAGATCCTGGCGATCACCTTCCCGGTCGCCGCCTTCGTCGCCGCCGGCTTCGAGCACTGCGTCGCCAACATGTATTTCGTCCCGCTCGGCCTGCTGATCGAATGGGGCGCGCCGGACAGCTTCTGGCACGACCTCGGCCGCGCCGCCCCGTCCATCCCGGTCGGCCATTATCTGGTCAACCTCGCCGCGGTCACGCTCGGCAACTGGATCGGCGGAGCGGTGATGGTGGGCGCCGTTTACTGGTTCATCTACCGGCGCCCGAAGCTGCGCTGAGCGCGGGCCTTTCAAACCTCTCCCGACATGTCTGCGAACTGTCATCCCCTCAAGAAACGGGACATCCCTTCCCATGAGCGCCATCACCGAAATCCGCGCGCGCGAAATCCTCGACAGCCGCGGCAATCCCACCGTCGAAGTCGATGTCACCCTGGAGACCGGCGCCTTCGGCCGCGCCGCGGTACCGTCGGGCGCCTCGACCGGCGCCCATGAGGCGGTCGAACTGCGCGACGGCGAGAAGAACCGCTTCGGCGGCAAGGGCGTGCTGAAGGCCGTGCAGTCGGTCAACGGCGAGCTGTCCAAGGCGCTGGTCGGCATGGACGCCGCCGACCAGCGCGTGCTCGACATGACCATGATCGAGATCGACGGCACCGAGAACAAGGGCCGCCTCGGCGCCAACGCCATCCTGGGCGTGTCGCTGGCGGTCGCCCGTGCCGCCGCCGAGGATGCCGGCCTGCCGCTCTACCGCTATGTCGGCGGCGCCTTCGCCTCGCTGCTGCCGGTGCCGATGATGAACATCATCAACGGCGGCGCCCATGCCGACAACCCCATCGACATCCAGGAATTCATGATCATGCCGGTGGGCGCCGAGACCGGCGCCGACGCCATCCGCATGGGTTCCGAGATCTTCCAGTCGCTGAAGAAGAAGCTGAAGGACGCCGGCCACAACACCAATGTCGGCGACGAGGGCGGCTTCGCCCCCAACATCGGCTCGACCGACGAGGCGCTCGGCTTCGTCATGAAGGCGATCGAGGCTGCCGGCTACAAGCCGGGCGACGACGTCATGCTCGCCATCGACGCCGCCTCGACCGAGTTCTTCAAGAACGGCAAGTATGAGCTGGCCGGCGAAGGCAAGTCGCTGTCGCCCGAGCAGATGGTCGCCTACTGGACCGACCTGGCCGCCCGCTTCCCGATCATCTCCATCGAGGACGGCATGGCCGAGGACGATTGGGACGGCTGGAAGGCGCTGACCGACGCCATCGGCAGCAAGGTGCAGCTGGTCGGCGACGACCTGTTCGTCACCAACCCCAAGCGTCTGGCCCAGGGCATCCGCCAAGGCGTCGCCAACTCGATCCTGGTGAAGGTCAACCAGATCGGCACGTTGTCGGAGACGCTGGAAGCCGTCGACATGGCGCATAAGGCCGGCTACACCGCCGTCCTGTCGCACCGTTCGGGCGAGACCGAGGACAGCACCATCGCCGATCTGGCGGTCGCCACCAACTGCGGCCAGATCAAGACCGGCTCGCTGAGCCGTTCGGATCGCCTCGCCAAGTACAACCAGCTGATCCGCATCGAGGAGCAGCTCGGCGCAGCATCCCGCTTCGCCGGCCGCGGCATCCTGAAGGCCTGAGATTTGTCGAGCTCCTGAAGTCCCCTGCCCGGCGATCCCTCCACCCGCCCTCTCCTGCCCCCGGAGAGGCGATAACGGCGGCAGGGAACGCTTCTAAAGGGACTTCAAGGACGGGCGGCGGGCGCCCTTATCGCTGAGACGTCCCGCCGTTGTGCCCCCTCCTCCCGTCTCTCCCCGGGGGAGGGGGAAGCCCCGCCAGACCATCCCGCAGAATTCGGCCACCGGCCACCTGCGGCATAGTGTCAAGGCCCGGGGTTTCCGACGGTTCTATGTTGCGATGCACAGTTAATATATTAATATATCTAAGGTTCCTGGCGCGGCGCAGAACGCTGGCGCAAAACGGGCGACGACCTCGGACGATACACTGGACGGCCATGCTTTCCGTCCCGTCCCGCCGCCGCCCCATCGGACCGTAGAAACGGGCCGCTCGCTCGACCCGGTCAACCGGAGTGTTCAAAAATGCGTGCCAGTGGTGAAGCCCTCGGCAATGGCGCTAGCGCCGTCGTCGAGAATGTGACCTTCGAAGAAATCCAGATCGGCCAGTCGGCCAGCCTTTCCCGTCAGCTGACGCTGATGGATGTGGAGCTGTTCGCCACCGTTTCGGGCAACATCAACCCGGCCCATCTCGACCCGAAATTCGCCGCCGACAGCCGGTTCCAGAAGGTGATCGGTCCCGGCATGTGGACCGGCTCGCTGATCTCCGGCGTGCTCGGCACCTATCTGCCCGGCGCCGGTTCGCTCTATGCCGGCCAGAGCCTGCAGTTCCGCCGCCCGGTCGGCCTGGGCGACATCGTCACCGCCACCGTCACCGTGATCGAGAAGCGGCCGGCCAAGAACGTCGTCGTCTTCGACTGCGTCTGCACCAACCAGGATGGCGAGATCGTCGTGCTCGGCACCGCCGAGGTGATCGCCCCGACCCAGAAGGTCGTCCGTCCGGCGCATGAGCTGCCGCAGATCCAGATGATCCGCCACGACAAGCACGACGCCTTGCTCGCCAAATGCGACGAGCTGCCGCCGGTGGTCACCGCCGTCGCCTACCCCTGCGATGCCAGCTCCCTCCAGGGCGCCGTCGAGGCTGCCGAGGCCGGGCTGATCGAGCCGATCCTGGTCGGGCCGGAAGCCCTGATCCGCAAGGTCGCCGCGGCCGGCGGGCTCGACATCGCCCGTTACCGCATCGTCGACGCCGCCCACAGCCGCGCCGCCGCGGCAGCCGCCGTGGCGCTGGCCCGCACCGGCGAGGCCGAGGCGGTGATGAAGGGCAGCCTGCACACCGACGAGCTGATGGGCGAGGTGGTGAAGAAGGAAACCGGCCTGCGCACGGCCAGCCGGATCAGCCACGTCTTCCTGATGAATGTGCCGACCTATTCCAAGACGCTGCTGATCACCGACGCGGCGATCAACATCTACCCGACGCTGGAAGACAAGGTCCACATCGTCCAGAACGCCATCGGCCTCGCCAAGATCCTGGGCGTCGCCACCCCGCGCGTCGCCATCCTGTCGGCGGTCGAGACGATCAACCCGAAGATCAACACCACGCTGGAAGCTGCCGCACTGTGCAAGATGGCCGACCGCGGCCAGATCACCGGCGGCATCCTCGACGGCCCGCTGGCCTTCGACAACGCCATCTCCGCCGAGGCCGCCCGCACCAAGGGCATCGCTTCCCCGGTCGCCGGCCAGCCGGACATCCTGCTCGCCCCCGACCTGGAGGCCGGCAACATGCTGGTCAAGCAGCTCTCCTTCCTGGCCAACGCCGACCTCGCCGGCATCGTGCTGGGCGCCAAGGTGCCGGTCATCCTCACCAGCCGCGCCGACAATGTGCGGGCACGGCTCGCTTCCTGCGCCGTCGCCTCGCTGGTCGCCGCCGCTCAACGCCAGCCGAAGCTCGCTCTGGCCGCCGAATAGGACGTTTTCGTCATGGTCGCACTGTCAAACTCCAGCGAGGACGCCTGCCTCGTCATCAATGCAGGGTCCTCCAGCCTGAAATTCTGCGTCTTCCAGGGTGGCAGCGCCGCCGAGATCGCCCCGGTTGTCACCGGCCAGATCTCCGGCATCGGCACCGCCCCCCGCTTCGAGGCGAAGGACGCCGCCCGCAACAAGATCGCCGACCACAGCTGGGCCGCCGGTGAGAATCCGGGCCGTCCGGAGCTTCTGCACCATCTGCTCGACTGGATCGGCGGCACGCTGAAGGGCGCCACGCTGGTGGCCGCCGGCCATCGCGTCGTCCATGGCGGTACCCGCTTCTCCGCCCCCGTCCGCGTGACCCCGGCGGTGCTCGACCAGCTGGAGGAACTGATCCCGCTCGCTCCCCTGCATGAGCCGCACAACATCGCCGCCATGCGGGCGCTGGCCCAGGTCTACCCGTCGCTGCCGCAGGTCGCCTGCTTCGACACCGCCTTCCACCAGACCCAGCCCTGGCAGTCGCAGACCTTCGCCATCCCGCGCGAACTGACGGCGGAAGGCATCCGCCGCTACGGTTTCCATGGCCTGAGCTACGAGTACATCGCCCACCGCCTGCCCCAGGTGGCGCCGGAACTGGCGAACGCCCATGTGGTGGTCTGCCATCTCGGCAGCGGCGCCAGCCTGTGCGCCATGCGCGGCGGGCACAGCGTCGATACCACGATGGGATTTACCGCGCTGGACGGCGTGCCGATGGGCACCCGGCCGGGCACCATCGATCCCGGCGTGCTGATCTATCTGATGCGCGAGAAGGGCTACGGAGCCGACGAGCTGGAGACGCTGCTCTACCACAAGTCGGGCATGCTGGGCGTGTCGGGCCTCTCCAACGACATGCGTGACCTGGAGAATTCCGACCTGCCGGCCGCTGCCGAGGCGGTGGAGCTGTTCTGCCACAACGTCGCCAAGCAGGTGGCGGCTCTGGCCGGCTCGATGGGCGGGCTGGACGCGGTGGTGTTCACCGCCGGCGTCGGCGAGAACTCGACCCTGGTGCGGTCGCGGGTGGCGGAGAAGCTGTCCTGGCTCGGCGTCGCCATCGACCCGGCGGCCAACCGGGCGAAGGCGACCCGCATCTCCGCCCAGGAGAGCCGTGTGCCGGTCTTCATCATCCCGACCGACGAGGAACGGATGATCGCCCGCCACACGCTGGGCGTCATCGCCGCGGAGCAATTGAGCCGGGCGGCGTAAGCGCAGCAGACGCCGGCAGAATTCCCTCTCCCGCACCGGGAGAGGGAGACCTCCCCGGGGCAAGAAAGCGTCATCATGGAACAGATCCCCACACCACCAGCCACACGCCCGGCCGAAAACGTCCGGCTCGGCATCCTGTCGATGCTGCTGGCGATGGCCCTGATGACCATCATGAACGCACTCGCCAAGATCCTGGCGGAGAGCTATCCGCTGGGCGAGGTCACCTTCTTCCGCAACCTGTTCGCCCTGCTGCCGGCGGTCGCCATGGTCGCTGCGGCGGGCGGGCGGAGCTGCCTGCACACCGACCATTGGCAGGGGCATCTGTGGCGGGCCATCGTCGGGCTGGCATCGATGGTGCTGCTGTTCTGGGCCTATCACCTGATGCCGCTGGCCAATGCGGTGGCGATCTCCTACTCCGCCCCGCTGTTCCTCACCGCCCTCTCGGTGCCGCTGCTGGGGGAGAGGGTCGGCGCCTTCCGCTGGGGTGCGGTGGCGGTCGGCTTCGCCGGGGTGCTGATCATGGTCCAGCCCGGTGCCGAGATGATCGACCGCGGGTCGCTGGTGGCGCTGACAGCCGCGGTCTGCTACGCGTTGGCGATGATCGCCATGCGCCAGTTGGGCCGCACGGAAAAGCCGGTGACGACGGTCTTCTATTTCACAGTGGTCTCGACCCTGCTCAGCGCGCTGGCACTGCCGTTCGGCTGGACGACGCCGGACGGCCATGCACTGGCGCTGATGGCGGGGATGGGGATCGCCGGCGGTGGGGCACAGTATTTCAGCACGCGGGCCTATTCGCTGGCCCGGGCGGTGGTGGTCGGCCCCTTCAGCTATGCCAGCCTGATCTACGCGACGATCCTCGGCTGGCTGGTCTGGGGCGATGTGCCGGCCCCGCATGTGATCGTCGGCGCCACTGTGGTGATCGGCAGCGGACTGCTGATCCTCTACCGCGAAACCCGCCACGCCGCGGCGTCCCCATCGAAGCCTTGCACAACACCGTCGGGCGCCGGGCCGATCCGGACCGCCTGACCGGCAAAGAACGAACGACAAGACTGGTTCGAAGAAAAGGACAGGCATCATGCTTACGACCGATGTCCGAGGCAATTCGGCCCCCCGACCGACAGGCCGGCTGCATCTGATCACGGGTGGTCGTGATGCAGCCGACCCATCCCAGCCGACACTGTTCACCCCGGCCCGCAAGGCGGGACGGTCCGACCACGCGGTTTGCGCCATCGTCGGCGGTACCACCCTGTCCGCCAAGCTGGAGCTGCTGGGTCGGCTGGTGACGCGGGTCGACGTTCTGGCGCTGGGCGGCGGCGTCGCCAACACCGTCCTGGCGGCGACCGGCACCGACATGGGCGCCTCGCTGTGCGACTATGGGCTGATCGACGAGGCCCGCAAGCTGCTGGACCGGGCAAAGACCTGCGGCTGCGAGCTGCTGCTGCCGGTCGACGTGGTGGTGGCGAGCGATGCACGGAGCGGAACGGAGGACCGTATCGTCCCCTGCTCCGCCATCGGGCCGGAGGACATGGTGCTCGACATCGGTCCGGCAACCATTGCGCGGCTGACCGCCTGCGTCGAGGCCGCCAGGACCGTGGTGTGGACGGGGCCGCTCGGCGTCTATGAGATCGCCCCCTTCGACGGCGGCACCGACGCGCTGGCCTGGTTCATCGCCCGGCGCACCCGCGACGCCGGCCTGCGGTCGGTGGCTGCCGGTAACGACACCATCGCCGCGCTGACCGCGGCGGGGGTAGAGAACCGCTTCAGCGAACTGACCAGCCGCGACGCCCTGCCGGACTGGCTCGATGCAGCCACCCCGCGCGCCGTCCCCGCCTGATCGCGGGCTTGCGCGCCGATATCGGAATTCCTGCGGGTCGAAACCCGCCTTATGAACGACTGGAGCACATCATGGCTGTACGGGTAGCGATCAATGGGTTCGGCCGCATCGGCCGTCTGGTTCTGCGCGCCATCTACGAGAGCGGCCGCAAGGACGTGGAGGTCGTGGCGATCAACGACCTCGCCGATCTGAAGGCCAATGCGCATCTGCTGAAGTACGACAGCGTCCACGGCCGCTTCCCCGGCACCATCGAAACGGGTGACGGCGTCCTGATCGTCAACGGCCACTCCATCAAGGTCGTGCAGGAGCGTGACCCGGCCAAGCTGCCGTGGAAGGATCTCGGCATCGAGATCGCCATGGAATGCTCTGGCATCTTCACCAAGCGCGCCGACGCCGCCAAGCATCTGGAAGCCGGTGCGCAGAAGGTGCTGATCTCTGCTCCGGCCACCGACGAGGACATCACCGTCGTCTACGGCGTCAACCACGACAAGCTGACCGCCAAGCACCGGATCGTCTCCAACGCGTCCTGCACCACCAACTGCTTGGCCCCGGTGGCCTTCGTGCTGAACAACCTCGTCGGCATCGAAAAGGGCTTCATGACCACGATCCACTCCTACACGGGTGACCAGCGGATCGTCGACACCAACCACAAGGACCTGCACCGCGCCCGCGCTGCGGCGCTGAACATGATCCCGACCTCGACCGGTGCGGCCAAGGCGGTCGGCAAGGTCCTGCCGAAGCTGAAGGGCAAGCTGGACGGCACGGCCATGCGCGTTCCGACCCCGAACGTGTCGGTCGTCGACTTCAAGTTCACCGCCAAGCGCGCCACCTCGGTCGAAGAGATCGTCAAGGCGATCTCTGAGGCCGCCAACGGCCCGCTGAAGGGCGTTCTGGGCGCCTATGACGAGGAGCTGGTGTCGTCGGATTTCAACCACGATCCGCACAGCTCGACCTTCGCATGCAAGGAGACAAAGGTCGTCGACGGCAATTTCGTTCGCGTCATGGCATGGTACGATAACGAGTGGGGCTTCTCCAACCGGATGGCCGATACCGCCGTCGCGATGGCGAACGCCAAATAAGACCAACCAGCCCGACCCAGACCAGAAGGAGCCGGACGATGAGCAAGACGATCATGTGGGCCGAAACCGATGCCAAAGGCTTCGAGTCCGAGTGCCTGTTCAACGAGGACAGCCGCCAGTACGAAGTGATGGTCTGCGCCTCGGGTCGCCGGCTCTGCCGGTCGGAGTCCTTCCCGGCCCAGTCCGACCCCATGCAGGGCATGAGCGACGAGGACCGCCAGCAGGCGCTGCACTGCGCCGAACGGCTGGTGACCGAGATCGAACACGATCTGGGCGACCGCTGAACGCGCAAGCCCGGACATCGTGAAACGGCCAGGGCCGGCATCCTCGCGGTGCCGGCCCTTTCGTCGTCCGGCGTCAGTAGCCTACCGATGGGCGGCGAAGTCCGCCGTCCGTTCGACGAGGTCGTCCAGGTTGCGGCGGAACTGCTCCAGCGCGAAGCCGGTGCCGAACATCCGCCACAGCCAGTCGGTCGGCATGTCGCGCGTCCGCCTTTCCGCCCGCGTGCGGTCGATGCCGGCCCGGTAGCCTGTCAGCGCATCGGCGAGCGCCGTCGAACGGTCGGGCGGCTGGCCGGTGGCGAGGGCGTCGGCCAGACCGCGCAGGGTGGATGCGCCCGCCGCCGCGACCGGTGTCCAGTCGGGGCAGACGTCGCGGTCGGCAATATCCTGCCGGGGTTCCCCCACCGCCCGGCGCAGCATCACCACGTCGTGCCGCAGCCGCATCAGCGTGCGGAGCAGCGGATCGGGGTCGGGCATGTCGGCCAGCCGGCTCCGCCGCTCCCGCGCGGCCTCGCCCACCAGGGTTTCCAGCCGGGCCAGGGCTTGCCGGGTCCGCACCACCAGCCGGTTCATGACGGCCTGGGACGCGTCGTCGGCGACCGCCAATGCCTCCAACTGCTCCGCCATCAGCCGCGCCACCTCCGCTGCCGTGTCCAGCACCGAGCGCGAGGCGCGGGCCGGCACCACCAGCAGTGACACCAGGATGCCGACGATGCAGCCGAGCCCGACCTCCAGCATGCGGTCGGTGGCGAAACTGAGCGGGCCGAGGCTGGCCCCGGCGCTGCCCAGCAGCACGATGATCGCGGTGATCGGCGCGATGCGGAAGCCGGCCGACTTGGCGGCGAGGTAGGACAGCGGCGCCACCGCCGCAAGCAGTGCCGCGGCACGCGCCAGCCCGTCCGTATGCGGGACCAGCATGGCGATCACACCGCCATAGGCCACACCGACCAGCGATCCGAAGAAGCGGTCCAGCGCCGCCTTCAGCGAACCCCCGACATTGCTTTGGGTGACGATCAGCGCGGTTATGACGGCCCAGTAGCCCTGCGGCAGGCCCAGCATCTCCGCCAGCGCAAAGGTTGCGAGGGAGGAGGCGGTCATCCGCAAGGCATGCACCAGCTTGGACCGGTTGCGTGTTATCCACGACACCGGAACGCTCCGCCAATCGCTCATCCCATCAGTCCCGGGCCATCTCCAACTGATGCTCAGTGTCCACCATGACGACGCAGATCGCCAGAGACGGTGCGGCACATCCATCGTCCCGGAGAAAGGGCAGCGGCGGTCGGTTCGCCGCCGCTGCACCGCTCCGTTCAGTTCGCCTGGGCCAGTGTCTTGCGCACCTTCGCCACGTCCCCGGCGCTGACCGGCGGAGCGGCATTGCTCCAGCTGTTGCGGATGTAGGTGACGACCGCCGCCACGTCGGCATCGGTGAGCCGCCAGCCGAGCGGCGGCATCGCCGGGCCGGTCGGACGGCTGTCGGTCGCCACCGCGCGGGAGCCGTCCAGCACCAGCCGGATCAGCGTCGCCGGATCGTCGGCTTGCACCAGACCGCTGCCGGCCAAGGTCGGGAACAGGAAGGTCTGGCCCTTGCCGTCGCCGCCATGGCAGGCCATGCAGGTGTCGGTATAGACCGCCCCGCCCGTCCTCATCCGCACGTCATCCGCCGCCAGCGGCGCCGGCGCCTTCCCCTCGGGCGGCTTCTGGTCGAGCAGATAGGTCGCGATGGCCTTCAGATCGGCGTCGGTCATCTTGGAGCTGGAGTTCTGGATTTCCTCCGCCATCGGGCCGGAGGCGAGCGACTGGTGGTTCGCCCCGGTCTTCAGGTATGCGATCAGCTGGTCGACCGACCAGTTGCCGATGCCCTGCCGCTTGTCCGCGGTGATCGACGGGGCATACCAGGCCTGGAGATTGGCCCCCTGCAAGGCCCGGTCGTTGTCGTCGGCGCCGAGCGCGCTCTTCGGCGTGTGGCAGGTGCCGCAATGGCCCAGCGCCTGGACCAGATAGGCGCCACGGTTCCACTCCTCCGACTTCTGCGGGTCGGACTTGAAGCTCGAAGGCTCGAAGTTCAGCAGGTTCCAACCAGCCATGAGCAGCCGGATGTTGAAGGGGAAGGGCAGCTGATTGGCTTCCACCGCATTGCTCACCGGCTCCAGCGTCTGGAGATAGACCCACAGCGCATGGATATCGTCGTCGGTCATCCGGGTGTAGGCTGGATAGGGCATGGCGGGGTAGAGCCGCTTGCCGCCGCGGCCGATGCCCTCGCGCAGGGTTCGCCGCAGATCCTCTTCGGTCCAGTTGCCGATGCCGGTTTCGCGGTCCGGCGTGATGTTGGGGGCGACCAGCGTGCCGAACGGCGTCTGCAAGGCCGCTCCGCCGGCATAGGGCTTGCCGCCCGGCAGGCTGTGGCAGGCGACGCAGTCGGCGGCGGTGGTGACATAACGGCCGCGCTCGATCAGGGTGAAGTCCTGGTCGTCGGCGAGGGCTGGCGCCATGACGGCGGCAATGACGCTGCATGACGCCGTGACCAGCAGGGCCGCGGCGATGGCGAGACGGATCCTGGTCATGCGTGCACCAAGGGGCCGGGGGATTTCAGGTAGTGGCTGCGGATCGCATCCGCCGCGCGGAAGGCCAGCGCCCCCACCGTTCCGGTCGGGTTGAAGCCCGAATTCTGCGGGAAGACGTTCGCCCCGACGGTGAAGACGTTCGGCACGTCCCAGCTTTGCAGGAACGGGTTCACCACGCTGGTGGAGGGGTCGGCTCCCATCGCCGTGCCGCCGACCACATGGGTGGACTGGTAGGGCACCGTCGACCAGGGCCCGGTGCGCGGATATTCCACCGCCTGCTGGGCGCCCATGGCGCGGACGATCTCCCCCACCTTCTTGGTGACATAGGCCGACATCTTCACGTCGTTCTCGGGGAAGTCGAAGGTGATGCGCATCAGCGGCCGGCCGAGCCGGTCGGTATAGGTGGGGTCGAGGTCGAGGAAATTGCCGCGGTTGGCATAGCTGCTGGCCTCGCAGCCGACGCTGAGATTGCTGAGATAGCTGTCGCGCATCGCCTTCTTCCAGCCCGATCCCCAGGCCGGGGTGCCCGGCGGCGTCGGCCGCTTGGAGATCGGCTCCGCCCCGATGGGCGCGCAGCGCGTGCTGCCGCCGCCGAGGAAGCCCAGCGGCCCATGGTCGAAATTGTCGTTGTTCAGCTCGTCGATCGCCATGCCGGTGGCGCCGCCGCCGATGAAGTTGTTGAAATTGTATTTGGCGGGATCGAAGAAGCCGACGACCTGATTGGCCATCTGGTAGCAGAAATTCCGTCCCACAACGCCAGTGCCGGTGCTGGCGTCGTAAGGCTTGCCGATGCCGGACAGCAGCATCAGCCGCACATTGTCCAGCATGAAGGCGCAGAGGATCACCAGATCGGCCGTCTGCTCAAGCTCTTCGCCAGAAGTATCGACATAGGTGACGCCGGTCGCCTTCTTGCCGGTGGAATCCAGATTGACCTTCAGCACCTCGCACAGCGTGCGCAGCTCGAAGTTGGACTTGCGCATCAGCACCGGCAGCACCGTGGTCTGGGCGCTGGCCTTGGAATAGTTGGCGCAGCCGTAATTGGTGCAGAAACCGCAGAAGGTGCATTGCCCCATCGTCACGCCCAGCGGGTTGGTGTAGGTGCGCGACAGCAGGGAGGACGGGATCGGGAAGGGCTTGTAGCCCATCTTGGCGGCCGTCTCGGCGAACAGGGTCGGACCATAGGTCTGCGCCATCGGCGGGTTGGGGAACTCGCGCTTGCGCGGCCCCTCGAATGGATTGCCGCCCTCCTGGATCCGGCCGTTCAGGTTGCCGGCCTTGCCCGAGACGCCGGCCAGATACTCGAATTTGTCGTAATAGGGCTCCATGTCCTCATAGGTCAGGCCCCAGTCCTGGATCGTCATGTCATTCGGTATGGCCTGGGCGCCATAACGCTCGGTAAAATGAGAACGCAGCCGGAAGTCGGCGGGCGAGAAGCGCCAGGTGATGCCAGCCCAATGCACACCGGCGCCGCCGACGCCGTTGCCGGGATGGAAGGAGCCGAACTGCCGCATCGGCAGCGCCGTCTGGCCGGCGTTGTTGCGGGCGGTGACCGTCGTCTGCGCCGGGCGCAGCATCAGTTCCTGGCGCGAGTTGTAGCGCAGTTCGTCCGCGGCATAGCCGATGTTGAAGTCGGTGGCGGTATCGCGCCAGGGGCCGCGCTCCAGCGCCACCACGTCCAGCCCTTCGTCGCACAGCTCGTTCGCGATGATCGAGCCGGTCCAGCCGAGGCCGACGATCACCACATCCTTGTGGGGTAGTTTGCGCGCCATTCCTCAGCCCTTCCTGGCCCAGTCGCCGCGGCCGCCGATCGACACCGGCGGCAACGTGTATTTCTGATTGTGCTTCAGCACATGGTCCCGGTAGTCGTAACGGGTTCCGGGGAATCCGATCATCTTCCAGCTGACCATGTCGCGGTTGCCGCCATAGATCGGGTCGGCGAAGAACCCTTCCATGGTGTTCTGCAACAGCAGGCTGAAGAGGTTGCCGGAACCGACCGGACCGCCGAACGTCGCGTCGCCCGCTTCCATCGCCGCCAGCAGCTTGTCCTTCTGCTCCGGCGACAGGTCGGTGAAGCTCTTGCCGCCCATCGTCCGACGGCAATGGTCGTCCAGCGCCTTCAGACCCTGGCGGTACGTCTTCGCTGGGGTCAGGTCGGTCTGGTCGCCCTGGGTCGGCAGGCCGGGCTGGAACGGCCCCTTCATGTACAGCCGGTCGGAGGTGCCGTAATGGCCGGACAGCTGCCGGTCGATGAAGACGGCGCAGCCGGCATCCTTGCCGCTGACGCTGAGATCGTCCGCGGGGATCAGCCGTTCGACGATGGCCTCGACCAGTTCGCCCTCGCGCGGGGTGAAGAAGGTCCAGGGGCCGGGAAGGACTTGGCGGGGCGGCTCGATGGAACCGGAATCCCAGGGCAGCCCGGTGCCGAACAGGAGTTTCGCCCGGGCGCCGGAGGCGGTCAGCGCCACCAGCCCCATCGCCGTGGTGGCGAGGAAACGGCGGCGGCTGGTGTGGAACACGCTTGGCTGGCCCGTATTCGGGCTTTTGCTTGGCTTCATGTCTGGATCATCCCGGAATCGTCACAACCGCAGCCGGTGTCGCATTGCACAACAGATCAGCGGTGGAACGATAATTTCCAATGATCGAAAGACATACACCCGGGCTCAATGGCGCACGCCGTCATCATTGGGCGATGATCGAGCACAAACGGTCAGTGCAGGGGGCGCAAATGTAGTGTCCACCGGTGGTAACCGCAGGCGGACACTGACCTGTGGCGACGCAACCTTTCGGTGCCCTCCGTCACTCCTCTTCCTCGTCTTCCTCTTCCTCCGGGACCTCTTCGAAGACGATCCTGTCGCCTACGGCGTAGAGCATGCACTCGTGGTTGCCGCCGGACTGTTCGCACCGCTCCAACGCCGCGTCCTTCGCCTCTTCCTCGCTGTCGCGATCCCAGACGGTCGCCCAGCGCCCGGCCAGCGTCACCGCCAGCGCCTTGTGGCCGGGGTTGCGCTGGTAGTTCACCATGCCGACCTTGCGGGTGTGGTCGCTGACGAAGGGTACGCGCGCCGGATCGAAACGGCCGGCTCCGAGGATTTCCACCGGCATCGGCGTGAAGCCCTTGGCGTCCATCACGACGGCGTCGCCGACCGCATAGAGGGTGCAGGGTTCCTCCGCGCGATACTGGCAATATTGCAGGGCGCTGCGCTTGACGTCATCCTCGGTCCGGCTGTTCGATTTGTTGGAGAAATAGGCGTAATTGCCCTTGGTCGAGATCGCCAGCGCCTTGGGCGAGGGCAATCCGCTATAGATCGCCAGCGTTTGCCGCGACTTGGCGTTGAGATAGGGGATCGCCGCCACATCCAGTGGCCGGGCCAATGGTGCCGCCGGAGCCGGGATTGCCGAGGGGGCCGGGATCGGCGCCGGGGCAGGAGTTGGGCCGGGAATTGGAGCGGGAACCAGCGGGGCGGCGAGTGCCGCGACCGAAAGCTGGGCCCGCTCCGCTGGCACCGTCCCACCCAGTTCGGCGACGCGCGCCTCGGCGATGGGGGCGAAGGTGCCTTGCGGGAACTGCTTCAGATAGGCTTCGAACAAGCCGCGGTTGGAACTGCCCTTGATGCTGTCCCAGAACAGCGTCTCCTTGTCGGCGCTCGCCGCGGAGGCCGCAGGCGCTGCATCGGCGGCAGGCGCCGTCACCACCGTGGTCGGCCCCAGGAAATAGAAGCGCCCTTCGATGGGAGAGGCTGAAACCCAGGGCTGCTGCACCCCGCCGGAATTGCGCTTCACCGCGATGCCGACATCGTTGAAGATATCGAACACCGCCTCGCCCGGCTTCAGCATCGCCTTCGACAGCACCTCGGTATAGGGGCTGTTGGAGCCTGCGCCATCCGCCGCCACGGCGCCCGGCTGGGTCGCATAGGCGATGATGGTCCCGGCGGGGGCCTGCATCTGCGCCAGGCCCGGCAATGCCGCACGCATGCCGCGCCCGCCGAAGGGGTTGTTGCGGCAGGCGTCCAGGATGACGATGTTCAGCCGGCTTTCCGCCAGCGCCATCTCGTCAAGCACCATGGCGACGTCGATCAGTTCGTACCGGACGTCCGCTTCCTTCTCCAGGTTGGCGGAAACCGGCAGCAGGTAATTGGTGCCCCGCGCCTGCATGCCGTGCCCGGCATAGAAGAACAACCCGACATCGGCCCCGACCAGCTTGGCGCCGAAGCTGCGGATCGCCCGTTCCGTTCCCGCCCGGTCCAGATCGAGCTGCGGCGCCCCGCCGATCAGCTCGAAACCGGCCGCGCGCAGGGACTCGGCCATCGCCTTGGCGTCGTTGGTCGGGTTGGGAAGCCGCGGCGCAAAGCGGTAGTCGCTGTTGCCCAGCACCAGCGCCACCCGCCGTTCCGCCGCGGCCTCACCGGAGGCCGCCACCCAGACGAAAAGCGACAGGGCGAGCGCGACGGTGCGTCCCAGGATCTTCAAGGCCGATTTCCTTCGGATCGAAAGCAGTTCCGGCACTTTGCCCAGGCAACGGGGCGGGTTTCAAGGACGGCGACCATCTTCCTGCACCAAGTTGGCATCCACCTTGCCATCCGCCATCGACGCGGCGGTGCGAACCGCGTCGATGAAGGCCCGCAAGGCCGGGGGCATCTGCCTCTGGCGCGGATAGCACAGGAACCGGCCGGGAAAGGCGGCGGACCAATCCTCCAGCAGCGGAACCAGCTTCCCCGCAGCGATAGGACCGGCCACGGCATCCTCGACACAAAAGCCGATCCCGATTCCCCGGAGGGTCGCACGCAATGCCATGTCCTTGTCGTTGAAGATCAGCGGCCCCTCGACCGCGACCTCGAACCAGGACCCGTTTCCGAAGAACTCCCAGGCATAGGGCATCACATGGCCCGGCCAGCGCCAACGGATGCAACGATGGTCGACCAGATCGCGCGGATGTGCCGGGCTGCCATGGCGATCCAGATAGTCCGGCGACGCCACGGCGATCTGCCGCAGGTCCGGGCCGAGACGCACGGCGACCATGTCGCGGTCGATCACTTCGCCGATCCGGATGGCCGCATCGAAGCCACCGGCCACCAGATCCACCACGGCGTCATCCAGCGTGATGTCCAGCACCACATCCGGAAAGTCCCGTGCGAAGTCCACCAGCATCGGTTCGATGTAGCGTTCCGCCGCCGCGCGGAAACTGTGAACGCGCACGGTGCCGGCCGGACGCTCACGATATTGGCGCACCTGCCCGATGGCGTCGCCGAGTTCCGAGACGGCCGGCTGCACGCGCCGAAGCAGATTCTCGCCGGCATCGGTCAGCGCGACGCTGCGCGTGGTCCGGTTGAGCAGCCGCACCCCTACCCGCTCCTCGAACCCGCGCACCAGCTGGCTGAGCGCCGATGGGGAAACACCCAGCCGCTCCGCCGCCCGGCTGAAACTCAGCGTCTCGCCGACGGCGAGGAACGCGCGAAGCTGGTTGTAGTCGCTGCCGGAGAGCAAGGGGTCCATGGGCCGAAGAAAGCATTCTTCAGCCACGCTTACAAGTCTCATCAGAAATCCGGGCATTCTGTAATTCAGCGCTGGGACGTATCTCTGACTGCGAAAGGAGACTCTCCATGACCACATGGTTCATCACCGGCATCTCGCGCGGCCTTGGGCTGGCGCTCGCCAAGGCGGCCCTTGCGGAGGGCGACACCGTGATAGGCACCGTCCGCAGCGGCAGGCCGGACCTTCCCGCGGAACGTGGCACGCTGCATGTCCTCACCGTCGATCTCGCCGACGGCGAGGCGGCCGAGGCGGCGGTCGGTCAGGCCTTCGCTCTCGCCGGCCGCATCGAGGTGATCGTCAACAATGCGGGCTACGGCCTGCTGGGGGCGGTCGAGCAGGCCAGCGACGACGAGGTCGCCCGACTGTTCGCGGTCGACGTGTTCGCGCCCTTCCGCATCATCCGCGCCGCCCTGCCCCGCCTGCGCGCCCAGGGGGCCGGGCATATCGTCAACATCACCTCCATCGCCGGACGGGCACCCGGTGCCGCTTCCGGTCTCTATGCGGCGGCCAAGCACGCCTTGGAAGGATTGTCCTCCAGTCTCGCGCAGGAGGTCGGCCCGCTGGGCATCAAAGTGACGGCGGTGGCACCCGGCGCCTTTCGCACCGACTTCCTGTCCAGCCATTCGATCCGCAAGAGCAGGGCCGAAGACGTGGCCTATGCCGACAGCGTCGGACGCATGTCGTCGGCCTTCGACGGCATGGCCGGACGCCAGCTCGGCGATCCGGATCGCGCAGCACAGGCCATCCTGGCCGCCGTCCGTTCCGACACGCCGCCGCTCCATCTGCTGCTGGGGTCCGATGCGCTCAACCGCGCCCGGTCCAAGCTCGACGCCGTGATCGCGGAAATCGACGCCTGGGAAGCGGTGACCCGCAGCACCGACTTCACCGACCGGGGCTGAGGCGCGGGACGGGCCAAGGGACAGGCCAAGGGGCGGGAAGCTTTGCAAGGCCGGCAAACTCTCCCGCCCCCGGCGCCGACTCTCGAACAGGCATTCACATTCGGTCCGCAAACCGTTCATGACGCTGACTAAGGGCATTCAATGGAATTGCCGAGACTGCGCGCTCCCGCAGGCTGGCACGGGCCGGCCATAAAAAAACGCACTGGGAGAGGAACGCCGTGTTCAAGACCACCACCCGCACTGTGGGCCGCGCCATTGGCCGCAGCATGGGCCGCAAAGTGGCCGCCGCCGGACTTGCCGCGCTGCTGCTGAGCGGAACCGCGACCCATGCCGCCTTCGCCGATGACGGGCTGCCCAACGTCACCATCCTGGCGACCGGCGGCACCATCGCCGGCACCGGCGCCACCAGCACCACGACCGTCGGCTACACCGCAGCCAAGGTCGGCGTCGAGAAGCTGATCGAAGCGGTGCCGGAGTTGAAAAAGGTCGCCAACGTCAAGGGCGAGCAGGTCTTCCAGATCGCCAGCGAGAACATGACCAACGACCATTGGCTGAAGCTGGCCAAGCGGGTCAACGAACTGCTGGCGCAGAAGGACGTCGACGGCATCGTCATCACCCATGGCACCGACACCATCGAGGAAACCGCCTATTTCCTGAATTTGACGGTCAAGAGCACCAAGCCGGTGGTGATCGTCGGCGCCATGCGGCCGTCCACCGCCATCAGCGCGGACGGCCCGGTCAACCTCTACAACGCGGTGACGCTGGCCGGCTCCAAGGATGCCGTCGGCAAGGGCGTGCTGGTCTCGCTCAACGACCAGATCAACGCCGGCCGCGACGTGACCAAGACCAACACCTCGACCGCCGACACCTTCCGCACGCCGGAACTGGGCTTCCTCGGCTACATGCAGGACAACAAGGCGCACTTCTACCGGCAGGTCGTGCGCAAGCACACCGCCGAGGCGGAGTTCGACATCTCCAATCTCGACAGCCTTCCGCAGGTCGACATCGTCTATGGCTATGCCAACAACAACCGCACGGCACTCGACGCCTTGGTGAAGGCGGGGGCCAAGGGCATCGTCCATGCCGGCGTCGGTGACGGCAGCCTGTCCAACGCGATGAAGCCCGGCCTGATCGATGCCCGCAAGCAGGGGGTAGCGATCGTTCGCTCGTCCCGCGTCGGCAACGGCATCGTCGCGCGCAACGGCGAGGCCAACGACGACGAGCTGGATTTCGTCGCCAGCGACACCCTCAACCCGCAGAAGGCGCGCATCCTGCTGATGCTGGCTCTGACCAGGACGACCGACAGCAAGGCCATCCAGAAGATGTTCTACACCTACTGAGCCGGGACATGCAGACAGGGGCCGTCCGGCACTCTCCGGCGGCTCCCCTCCCGTGGCAAAGAATTCTGTCGGCAACAAGCACCCCGCATCGGGCGTTGAGCAGGAGGAAGCGGAAGCCGCACCACCGAGGGAGATGCCGATGCCTGCACCATGCCGCCGCAGCCTGATTGCCCTGTCCGCCGCGGCATTGCTTGCCGCCCTGGCCGGTGTATCTCCCGTCGCGGCACAGGACACGGCCGGCCTCATCGTGCTGATGCGCCATGCGGACGCACCCGGAACCGGCGATCCGGCCGGATTCACGCTGGACGACTGTGCGACCCAACGCAATCTCAGCGAGGATGGCCGCGCCCAGGCGGCGCGGATCGGCGGGCGGCTGCGGCAACTCGGCATCGACCAGGCGCGCGTGCTGTCCAGCCAATGGTGTCGCTGCCTGGAAACCGCCCGCCTGCTGGATCTCGGCGCGGTGAAGGAATTGCCGGTCCTCAACTCCTTCTTCGGCCAGCAGGACGAGGAGAAGGACAGGATCACCCAACTGCGCCAGTTCCTGGCCGATCTGCCGCGCGACGGCAAGCCGGTCGTGCTGGTCACCCATCAGGTCACCGTCACCGCCCTGACCGGCATCTTCCCGGCTTCGGGCGAAGCGGTGCTGCTGCGGGCGAACGGCACCCCCAACCCGGAGCAGGTGGACCGGTTGACCGTCCCCTGATCCGTGCGATCGGGGTGGGTGGTACCGCCCTTCGCGGCGGAGCTGGACATCTGCGCCGTTGACCGGACACCCGTCGTCGGTCTGGATAGGCCGCCCAACGCGGCTGATCGCCGGAAAGATGCCAGGAAAAGGACTGATGTTCGGTGGGCGAACCAAATATTCTTGCAATTCAGAACCGACCCATGATGGCGCATGGCGCCGGCTTTACCGGATCAGGCGGCTGCTTCTATTGAGCATCGTCGGGTTTGGACTGGCCGGCTGCTCGACGTCCCACGTCACCACCCCTGCCCGCTCCGCCACCGAACAGCTGCTGATTTCCACCGCGGCCGATCAGGCCGCCGAGCGCCTGGCCGGCAAGCTGGCGGTGCAGGGAAGCATCTATGTCGATTCCGCCGGTGTCGAAGGCTACGACACCAAATACGCCGTCTCGGCCGTGCGCGACGCGCTGCTGCGCCACGGCGCCGCCATGGCCGAGAACCGCGACAAGGCGGCCACCATCGTGGAGTTGCGGGTCGGCGCCCTGTCGGTGGACAGCGAAAGCTCGCTGCTCGGCATTCCCAGCATCGACATTCCGATGCCGGTCGGCGGCAGTTCTTCCACGCCGGAGATTTCTCTGTTCAAGAAGGAGCTGACCCAGGGCGTTGCCAAGATCGCCGCCACCGCCTACGACAGGAATTCCGGTACTCTGGTGTCCTCCAGCGGGCCGCAATACGGCTTCTCCAACCGGGCGGAATGGGTGCTGTTGTTGATGCTGAGCTGGGACACCAACGACCTGCTGCCGCCCGACACCCGGCCCGACCCGAAACCCTGGGACAACTGAACGCCTCGAAAAGCCGTAGCGTTGTCAATGTCGGTGAAATTCCCTTGGCTTGATGGCTGAAGGGAGCGTGGTATGGGCGGACAATCCGGTCCGTTCGATCTTCAGGAGCGCCACGCGGAACTGAGCAAGAGCGGGGATCCGCTGGGGCGTCTGTTGGCGGTGGTGGACTTCGAGCTTTTCCATCCGACGGTGGAGGTGGCGCCGGTGACGGCGGGTGCAATGTAAGGACCGCATATTTCCGCATTTTCAGCGAAAATCGGAGGTTTTTCCTCCAAAAACGCCGATTCTCCGTGCGCGCGGCCCTCTCCGGCCCTTTCGTCGCCCTCTAAGCGCGTGCAGTGGTGGTTTATTAAGGTATTCGACCGGCAAGCAGGACAGCCAGCAACAGGAACCAGTCCCGGTTTCCCGACGGACCTGCAACCGCCGCCTTCCCGAAGATGGGGTAGAGTTACCCGGAAGGCCGCGCCATTCCGGTCCTTACGCGGTGAAAGCGACGGCTGCGGTTGCGATTTCAAGTTACTCCGGACCTCTTTTGAGAGTTTGTTGGCAAAACAAACAAGATGCCATAATGCGGGCCGTGACCGACGCCGTGGCCGCAGCTATCCGGCCATCAATCATGCTGGAACGACATGCCCGCATGACCGCGACGGTCCTCCAATGATTTCAAAATCCATGGGAGAAAGCGGCGATGGGCATGTGGCAGGGGTCATCCCCGAAAATCAATCGCGTGCTGGTGGGCGAATCACTGGTCGGCGACGGCAACGAGGTCGCCCACATCGATCTGATCATGGGGCCGCGCGGCAGTGCGGCGGAAACCGCCTTCTGCAACGCGCTGACCAACAACAAGGATGGCTTCACCAGCCTTCTGGCGGTCATCGCCCCCAACCTGCAATGCAAGCCTTCCACCATCCTGTTCAACAAGGTCACGATCAAGGGGGCGGAACAGGCGGTGCAGATGTTCGGGCCGGCCCAGCATGGCGTCGCCAAGGCGGTGGCCGATTGTGTCGCCGCCGGCACCATCCCGCAGGATGAGATCGACAACATCTTCATCTGCGTCGGCGTCTTCATCCATTGGGAAGCCAAGGACAACGCCAAGATCCAGGACTACAACTACCGCGCCACCAAGGAAGCCATCGAACGCGCAGTGGCCGGCTATCCAACCCTCAAGGATTTGTTGAACCAGAAGGATTCGGCCAAGCATCCCTTCGCCGCCTGACGCCGGTTCCGGTGGCGTCCTGCCGGATGGCGGTGTCCGGATCACCGTCATCGGGCACGCCACCGGCCGCGTCCGGACCAGCGCGATAGGACCGGATACCGTCCATGCGCCGAACATCTCTTTGCCCGCAAATGGAGGAGAACAACACCTCCGATCATTGCTGGCACTTCATTTATATTTTTAACGAAATAATGTTTATTTTCAATTTTGCAGAAACTCAATGGGCGCCGCATAGATTTTTCTAATTCCAACACCAGGATTCACCCACAATTATTGCTGCATCGCAAAAAAATCTGGTACTTAAATTATTCCAGGACTATCCATTGGGATGATGGTCGACTTGCCGACTCACGGGTACAATTCCCCGGTGGGCTCCCGCGGCAATGTTGCCTGATCGCCCATTCCAGCGGAGGATGCGGACATGAAGACCTGGCGCAAGCCGACGATTGTCGAGATTTCGGTCGGCACCGAAATCAATGCCTACGCCTGCGCCGGTTTGTAACCGGCAAAGGTGATCCATCCCTCGAACATCCTTGCACGTCTTCAACTCAGGCCGGCAGCGGCTCGAAATGGGCGAAGAACTGCCCCGTATCGTCCGGCGTGCCCGCATCGTAGTGCAGCGCGCAGAGCCGCAGCCGGCCGGCATTCCCCAACTCCGGTCCCGACAGCATGGTATGGAAGCTCTCTCCACCGAGCAGGCGATGCGCAGTGGTGAGGTAAAGCCGTGAAAGCACCCGATCACGCAGCATGGTGTCGAGCATCCGCGGCCCCGTCAGCAGATAGATGCTGCGCAGCCCCCGGCTGCCGAGTTCGCGGACCAGAGCCCCACCCTCCACCAACGTGCCGGCACCGGCGACCAGCACCTCATAGCTGGCGCGCCGCCAGTGCGCGACCCGCTCGGGCGAAGCGCCTGCACCGGTGGCGACGATCACACGCTGACCATGCCTTGCAGGCGAGACCGGCATCGGGAAGTCCAGGCTGGCGCTGGCGATGACCACGGCAGGCTGGGGTGAAAGGCCGTTGTCTGCCCGCCACTGCGCCAGATCCCGCATGGCCGCCTGTCTGCCGATTTGCAGCACGTCGTCCAGTCGCCCTGCCGCAAGGTCGCGCAGGTAGCCGCCATGGGTGACCAGACAGTCCGCCTGCGCCTGAAGTTCGAGGAACAGCCGGAAGTCGTTGCCGCTGACCAGCCCGGCCGGCAGCAGGATTTCCCCGGTGGCGGGGTCGCGCAAGGCGATGCGCCCGTCCAGGCTGGCGACGAAGCTGGCATAGACTAACGGCGCGCCGGCACTCCCCTGCTCATGAAGGCGGTGGGCGAGATAGGCGCCGGACAGCGCGATGTCCTCAGGCGCCCCGGGATAGAGGCGCAGCAGGCGGGCGGTCATCGCGGTTCCCTCGATGCAACGGCATCGACCCGGCCCAGGAAATCGGCGGCCAGCGCATCGGCGATGTCGGTCTTGCTGACCGATTGCAGCCCCTGCCATGCCGGCATCGAATTGACCTCCAGCACTAGCCAGCGGTCGCCGTCTCCAGGATTGGCGATCAGGTCGACACCGGCATAATCCGCCCCCACGGCGGCGGCGGCGCGGACCGCCAGATCGGCGGCCGTGCCGTCCGGTGCCATAGCCTCGCAGCGGGCACCCTGATGCACATTGGTGATCCAGCCGCGGCCATGGCGGATCATCGCTGCCACCGCACGCCCTCCCACGACGAAAACTCGGCAATCGCGCCACTCGCCCTCCCGGCGCGGCGGCACGAAGGACTGAAGATAATAGACGCCGGCCACCGCCTCGGACTCCGGCACGTCGTCTGGGGTGGACAGGCGGCGCAGGCCACGTCCCTGGGCGCCGAACAGCGGCTTCAGCACGCAGTCCGGCGTGTTCTCCACCACGGCACGCGCGGTATTGACGGATTGAACGGCGACGGAGGGAGGCGTCGGCAGGCCGGACCGGGCCAGCAGGAAACTGGTGGTGCTCTTGTCCACACAGCGCTCGATGGCGCGGGCGGTGTTGTAGACTGGAACGCCCAGCCGGTCGAGCGCGTGAAGCACCCCTAAGCGCAGCGTGACCTGTTCGAAGCTGCCGTGACCGACCACCCTCACGAAAGCACCGGAGGGCAGGCTGTCGCCGAAACCCGGCAGCAGAAGATCGGTCAGTGTCCGTCCGACGGCGAAGCCGCAGGCGCTCAACGAAACGCGCCGGCATTCGACACCGCGGCGCGCGAATGCCCGCTCCAGGCGTGCGGCGTGCCAATCGGCTCCGTCGGTGAACAAGGCGACTGCGCCGCTCATGCCGCCTCCATCATGGTGAAGAGCGGGCACAGCGTCCGGCCATACCGGCCGGCAAGGCGCCGGGCCCCCAATACGTCGTCTGCGTCGGCAAGCACGGTGCAAAGCGGCGCTCCGGTCGGGACAAGCGCTGGCGTTTGCGGCCGGTCGGCTGTCCAGTCCGGCCAGCGCAAGCCCTCCGGCAAATGGACCGGAGCCGTGGCGTAGACGATCATGGCGGCGCGGCAGCCGGCAAGCGGTGGCAATGCGGCCGGCAGTTGCCCGGCGCAGGCCGCCAGATGCAGGCCGAACAGGCTGGGCATCGGCGGACGGTCGAACAGGTCGAGCGTCGCTCCCGGCCGCGGGTTTATTTCCAGCAGGCACCATCCGGCCGACCCAACCAGGAAATCGGCGCTGTTCAGCCCGACCAGCCCAACCGCTTCGGCGATCGTCGCCGCCGCATCGATCATCGCCGCGTCCATCCTTCCGCAAGGCGGCAACGGGCCGACCGCCCCGCCGTAACGGTAGGGCTGCCTGGGTGCCGGTGCCACCCATTGCCGGCTGAAGCCCACCGGCAGGATGCGACGGCCGTCGGCCAGGAACAGCAGGGACACCGGACGCCCGTCCATGCGGCGCTGGGCATAATGGCCGGCCGGCAGTCTGGAGGCCCGCCGGATGTGGCCGCCACCGCTGGCGCCGACGCGCTTAACCAGCCAACCGTTGCTGTCCGGCAGAGACAGCGAGACCTCCGGATGCGGAATGCCGAAACGGGCGAGCAGGGCTGCGAAAGCGAGAGGATCCTTCACCTGCGCCACCGCGTCCGCCCGGTTGCCGATCACCGGCCGGGCGCGGGCAAGCGCCGCCAGAAGATCGGGTTGTTCCTCGAACCCGGTGCCATAGACCAGCGGCAGCCCGTGCAAATCGGGCGAGGCCAGCGCCCGCCGCAATGCGCCGGCGGAAATGCGCAGCCGACGCGACGGCAGGGTCAGGCAGGGGCTGGCCTTGGCAGCCGTATCCGCATCGGCGAACTGATCGATGGCGGAGACGCTGCGCCCGCCGCGGCAGGCGCTGGCCGCCAGCGCCCGTGCCGACAGCGCTACCACGACGAATTCCGGAATTGCCGTCGGGGTCAAGCTCCACCCCCTCGGAAAAGCATCTTGAACAATCGTTTGCAATGCCAACAATCATGCGCGACCGCTCTCTTTGCAATGACCCTTCCGAAGCATGGCGACCGCCGCCCACCGGATTCGACTCCGGCATCGAACAGGGGCGTGTCCCGGGGAAGACAGGATGTACGAAGCCGCGATCCCTGCAGAGCCTCCGCCGATTCCTGCGATCCATGGCCCTCCCGCCCTGGCGGTGGAGGAATTGAGCCACAGTTTCGGCAAGCGCATGGCGCTGGACCGCGTGTCCTTCGCCGTGGCGCCCGGTGGCTTCACCATGCTGCTGGGCCTGAACGGGGCGGGAAAGACCACGCTGTTCTCGCTGATCACCCGGCTCTATTCCAACCGGACCGGCGCCATCCGCATCTTCGGCTTCGACCTGCGGCGGCAGCCGACCCGTGCGCTGGAGCGGATCGGCGTGGTGTTCCAGCAGCCGACACTCGACCTCGATCTCACCGTCCGGCAGAACCTGCGCTATCACGGCGGCCTGCATGGAATGTCGCCCTCCGACTGCGAAGCCCGAGCGCGGGAGGAACTGGCGCGCATCGGCCTTGCCGACCGCGGCGACGACAAGGTCCGCGCCCTGTCCGGCGGTCAGCGAAGGCGGGTGGAGATCGCCCGTGCGCTGCTGCACCGGCCGAGCCTGCTGCTGCTCGACGAACCGACGGTCGGTCTGGATGCGGACTCGCGCCGCCACATTCTGACCCATGTCCGCGCGCTGTGCCGGGAACAGGGCGTGGCTGTCCTGTGGGCCACCCATTTGATGGACGAGGCGGCCGACGAGGATTCCGTCGTCGTGCTGCACCAGGGTCGGCTGCGCGCCTGCGGCACGGTGCGGGCGGTCTGCACCGAAACCTCCACCGCCGGCCTGCCCGCCGCTTTCGCCGCCCTGACCACAGGGGAGGGCCGGCCATGAGCGCCACAACCTACTGGTACTGCCTGCGCAGCATCATCGTGCGCGAAGGCCTGCGTTTCCTGCACCAGCGCGAGCGCTTCTTCGCCGCCCTGGTCCGGCCGCTGGTCTGGCTGGCGATCTTTGCCGTCGGCTTCCGGGCCGTGCTGGGCGTGTCGATCATCCCGCCTTATGAAACATACATCCTCTATGACGAGTATGTGGTGCCGGGGCTGGTCGCGATGATCCAGCTGTTCAACGGCATGCAGAACTCGCTGTCGATGGTCTATGACCGTGAGATGGGCAGCATGCGGACGCTGTTGGTCAGTCCCCTGCCACGCTGGTACCTGCTGGTCGCCAAGCTGCTGGCGGGTGTCGCGGTGTCGATTGCCCAGGTCTATGTGTTTCTCGGCATCGCATGGCTGTGGGGGGTGGAACCGCCGCCGCTGGGCTATCTCGCGGCCTTGCCGGCGCTGCTGCTCAGCGGGCTGATGCTGGGTGCGCTCGGCCTGCTGCTGTCGTCCTTCGTCCGGCAGCTGGAGAATTTTGCCGGGGTGATGAACTTCGTGATCTTCCCGATGTTCTTCGCCTCTTCCGCCCTCTATCCGCTCTGGCGGATCAGGGAAGGCAGCCCGGCACTCTACCAGATCGCCGCCTGGAACCCCTTCACCCAGGCGGTGGAGCTGATCCGCTTCAGCCTGTATCTCCGAGTTGATGTCGGTGCCCTGCTGTGGGTAGCCGGCTGTCTCGCATTGTTCCTTGGTGCAGCGGTCCTTGCCTACGATCCAGGGCGCGGTTTCTGGGCACGGCGGGGTGGCCCCGCCGCAGAGGCCTGAGATCGGGAGCGTCAGCTTCGGCACTCCTGATCTTCCGGATTACCTATTCAGCCCCTTCCTACCCGTTATTCCGCCTCTTTAGAAAACTTTAGAACGGTGACGGAAAATAATCTTCACAGCCTATCTTTATTTGATCAAACTGATTGTCAGTATCGCCAACATAGTGCGGGGCAGTTTAGAACCCCGCCAACGGTCGTGTCCCGGCATTTAGGACCGGCACGCCTGCGATGCCAAAACAGTTCGAAATCTGAGCGCCGGTAAGCGAACCGCCCGACGTCTCTCAGTTCGACGTCACGCGTCCATCGTCGAGGGAGAACGCCCTCTCTGAAGATCGCCTTTCACGGAAGCCGCCGCCTGCCGCCGCACGAGTTTCTGGGACCACGGACGACCGCCGAAAAAACGGGAGGAAACACATGAACCCCTTTGTGCGCTGTCTGCTCGTCACCGCCGCGATCCAGGCGGCCACCGCCGCCATTCCCACCGGTGCTTTCGCCAACGATGACATTCTGAAGAACCAGAAAGACCCGTCCAACTGGGCATTGCAGCTCGGAAATTATGCCGGCCAGCGTTACAGCACGCTCGACCAGATCACCCGCGACAACGTGAAAAACCTGCGCCCGGTGTGGCAGTTCTCCACCGGCGTGCTTCGCGGCCACGAAGGCGGTCCCATCGTGGTGGGCGACACGATGTACATCTCGACGCCCTTCCCCAACAACGTCTATGCGCTCGATCTCAACGACAACGGCCGCATCAAGTGGAAGTATGAGCCGAGACAGGATTCGTCCGTCATCCCCGTGATGTGCTGCGACACCGTCACCCGCGGTGTTGCGGTCGCCGGCAACAAGCTGTTCCTGGGTCAGGCCGACAACACCCTGGTGGCGCTGGACACCGAAACCGGCAAGGTGCTGTGGTCGGCCAAGAACGGCGACGCCAGCAAGGGCGAGACGCTGACCGCCGCCCCGCTGGTGGTGAAGGACAAGGTCTATGTCGGCATCAGCGGCGGCGAGTTCGGCGTGCGCGGCCACCTGACCGCTTACGACATCAACTCCGGCAAGATGGTGTGGCGGGCCTATTCGACCGGCCCCGACAAGGACGTGATGATCGACCCGCAGAAGACGATGATGCTCGGCAAGCCGATCGGCGAGCCCGACCTCGGCATCAAAACCTGGCCGGCGGATCAGTGGAAGATCGGCGGCGGCACCACCTGGGGCTGGTACACCTACGATCCCGACCTGAACCTGATCTATTACGGCACCGGCAACCCGGGCACCTGGAACCCGGCGCAGCGCGCGGTCGACAAGGACCGGGCCAAGAGCGACAACAAATGGTCAATGACCATCTTCGCCCGCGATGCCGACACCGGACAGGCGAAATGGGTGTTCCAGAAGACGCCCTTCGACGAATGGGACTATGACGGCGTCAACGAGAACATCCTGGCCGACGTCACCGTCGGCGGGACCAAGCGCAAGGCGCTGATCAATTTCGACCGCAACGGCTTCGCCTATACCATCGACCGCACCAACGGCGAATTGCTGGTCGCACAGAAATACGATCCGTCCGTCAACTGGGCGAGCGAGATCGACATGAAGACCGGCCGGCCGAAGGTGAACGACAAGTACAGCACCTTCGCTCAGGGCGAGGATCACAACACCACCGGCGTCTGCCCGGCGGCGCTGGGCTCCAAGGACCAGCAGCCGGCCAGCTACTCGCCCGACAGCGGCCTGATCTATGTGCCGACCAATCACATCTGCATGGATTACGAGCCGTTCAAGGTGGAGTATTCCGCCGGCCAGCCCTATGTCGGCGCGACGCTCAGCATGTATCCGGCACCCGATTCCCATGGCGGCATGGGCAACTTCATCGCCTGGGATCCGTCCGCCGGCAAGATCGTCTGGTCGAAGCCCGAACGCTTCGCGGTGTGGAGCGGTGCCCTGTCGACCAAGGGCGGCGTCGGTTTCTATGGGACGCTGGAAGGCTATCTGAAGGCGTTCGACCTGAAGGACGGCAAGGACCTGTACAACTTCAAGACCTCGTCCGGCATCATCGGCAACGTCAACACCTACATGCACAAGGGCAAGCAATACATCGCCGTGCTGTCGGGTGTCGGCGGCTGGGCCGGCATCGGGCTGGCCGCCGGGCTGACCGGCGAGCAGGAAGGGCTGGGTGCGGTCGGCGCACACAAGGCGCTGGGCGAATACACCCAGTTGGGCGGCACGCTGACCGTCTTCGCTTTGCCGGACACTCAGTAAAGAACAAGCGTGCGCCGGTTCCCAAGGCTGGGGGCCGGCGCACGCACAATTTCCAGGCTGATGGCGCCTACGCATGAAGGCAGTGGGGAGAGAAAGCAAGATGCCCAAATACCTGATCGGGCTGTGCGCCGCCGTCGGGTTCACCGCAACCGTGACCCTCGGCACCGCATTCGGCCAGCAGGATGCAGCACAGAAACCGGAGCAGAGCCCAACACCGCCGAACCAGACGCAAACCGCTCAAACTCCGGCTACGCAAAGTCCAACCACCCAGGCTCCAACCGGCGGGAACGCAGCGCAGGAAGCGAAGGTCGCCGACCCGGAGGAACTGGTGGATGACCAGGGTGTGCCGCTCTATGCGGTGCGGGACGGAAAGGTGGACCAAGGGACCTACAACGGCTATCGGCGCTATGCCTCGTCCTGCCATGTCTGCCACGGGCCGGATGGGCTCGGTTCGTCCTTCGCGCCGGCGCTGGCCGATTCACTGAAGCGGATGGACTATTGGCAATTCACCGACGTGGTGACCAATGGCCGCAAGAACATGGGCGCCACCGGCGACAAGGTGATGCCGACCTTCGGGTCCGACCCCAACGTGATGCTCAACCTCGCCGACATCTACCGCTATCTGAAGGCGCGTTCGGACGACAAGATCGGCCGCGGACGGCCCGAGCGGTTCAAGGCGCCGTCGTGAGTCCGGCATGACCCGCCGGCTCTCCTTTTCCAGGCGTGTCCTGTATCTGGCCGTCGCGCTCTGCGCGGCGGCTGCGTCCAATGGCCAAACCGCCGCCAGTGCGACAGAGGGCATCCCCACCGAGGTGCTGCGCGTCTGCGCCGACGCCAGCCTGCTTCCCTTCTCCAACGATCGTCGCGAAGGCTTCGAGAACCGGATCGCCCAGCTGATCGCCGACGATCTGAAAGTGCCGCTCACCTTTACATGGTGGCCGCAGACCATCGGCTTCGTCCGCAACACGCTGCGCACCCGTCAATGCGATCTGGTGATGGGCACCGCGGTCGGTGAAGAGCTGATGCAGAACACCAATCCCTATTACCGGTCGACCTATGCGCTGATCTATCGGAAGGATTCCGGAATCACGGCGAAGAATCTGGCCGATCCGTCGCTGCAGGGTGCACGCATCGGCGTTGTCGCCCGCACGCCGCCCTCGGCGGTGATGCTGCGCCATGGGTTGATCAACATGGAGCCCTACCAGCTCGACACCGACACGCGCGCCCACCATCCGGCCCAGCAGGCGGTGGAGGACGTGGCGGCGGCACGCACTGATGCCGCCATTGTCTGGGGGCCGATTGCCGGCTATTTCGCCGCCCGGCAACAGGTGCCGCTGGCAATCGTGCCGCTGATGGACGAGCAGGGGGCTTCACCCTTTCAATACATGATCTCCATGGGTATCCGTCCGGACGAACCGGACTGGCGGCACTGGCTAAACGATTTCATCGTCCGTCGTCAGGGCGACATCGACCGTATCCTCGCCGAATACCATGTCCCGCTGGTCAATGCCGATGGAACCATCCGGGCAGAGGTGGCGGAGCCGGACAGCTATCGGATGGCCGATTACCGCTCCCCCACCCCGCTCGGCCTGCGCGGTGCCGAAACGGTGGGAGCGGTGGAGGTGGAACGGCTGGCGAAGGCCGGCGCCGTCCTGGTCGACGTGCTCCCGACGCCACCGAAACCGGCGGGTCTGGCGGCGGACAGCCGTTGGGTGCCGCCGCCGCATCGCAGCCTTCCCGGCGCCCATTGGCTGCCGAATGTCGGCTACGGTGCGCCGTCGGACGAACAGGAAGCCTATTTCCGCACCGGCCTGGAGGCCCTGACCGCAGGTGACCGCAAGCGTCCGCTGGTGGTGTTCTGCCAGCCCGACTGCTGGATGAGTTGGAATGCGGCCAAGCGCGCGGTCGCCCTGGGCTATCAGGCGGTCAAATGGTTCCCGGCCGGGACCGAAGGCTGGACGGCGGCGGGACACGAACTGGTCACGGTCGAACCGGAACCGAACCCTATATCCTCAAACTCAGCATCTAAGGTTGCAAATTGAGTGCTCCGCTCAGGACAGCAACGCCGTCAGCATCCGGGCGATCTGGCCGAGCCGCTGCTCGATCCGTGCCGGCTGCTCGCACACCGCGGTCTGCGACCGGCGGCGATCGTCGAGGATGCGGCGGTCCCAGGCAATAGCGTCCTTGATCTCCTTCGCGCGGGCCGCGTCGCCCGATGCGGCGTCGAGGTCGCGCAGGCTGGCGGCGATGCGGTCGCGCAAGGCCCGCTGGTGCTGGGCGTACCGCTCGATGGAGGCGATGGCGGCGGTGCGCTGACGATCCAGCGTCTGGAAGGTTCCGGCGAACACCAGGGCGAGCCTGCGGTCATGCTCCTGTTCAGCGCCCTGCTTAACCGGCCCCGCCAGCGTCTCGGCCTGCGCTTTCAGCGTCGCGGGATCGACGCTGTCGTCGGCGGCGCGCCGGACCAGGGTGGCGACCGCAGGGTCTCGTTGCCACTCGTCCATCAGGCCGTCGAGCGACGGGCCATCCCAGACCGAAGCCGGGGACAAGCTGGGAACAAGGATTTGCTGGCAGGGCCAGTCTGGGTTCTTCGGGTCCTGCGCAATGGCTGCAGCGGGCAATCCAGCGCCCACGGCGATGGCCAGAGCCGCGGCGAAGGCGGGTCCGAGGACGGAGGAATATCGTTGCATGGCAGGAATGATGGATCCGCCAACGATCCGGCGCAATCGGAACCGCTGCGCAAAAGGAGAAGCCCGATGGATCATGTGGGGAGGTGGGCCGCAGCCGCTATCATCGCCGGTGCGATGGTCACCTTTCCGGCATCGGCACGGACGCTGGTGTTGGATCTCGAACTGGAGGACAGCAGCGGCGAAGCCCCGTCCGCGGAGCATGCGGAGCGGTTGAAGCGGGTCAGCGCGGAATTGCGCCGTGCCCTCGATGCCAAGGGGTATGACGTGATCGGCGATGCGGCCACCGCAGGACTGGTCCCGCCGGGAACGGCGATCCGGTCCTGCAACGGCTGCGAGCGCGACATCGCGCGGGCGGCCGGGGCCGATCTGGTCGTTTTCGGCATCGTCCGCAAGGTCAGCAGCCTGATCCTGTGGATCGGCGTGGTCGTCGAAGACGTCGGCACCGGCCAAGCGGTGACAACGGCGCGCGGCGACATCCGCGGCGACACCGAGACCGCTTGGTCGCGCGGCGTCGGCTGGCTGGTCGATCATCGGCTGGCGGAGTATGCGCCGCAAAAGCGGTAAGCGGGCGGCGGGGAGGACCGAGGAATGCCGGACGAGTCTCAAAGCGGCTACAGCAGCATCATGAATGTTTTGCGACCGCCGCCGCCGCACACGGCGACCCTCATGCGCCGCTACGATCTGGTGCTGCGCGACTACGTCGGCGATTTCCGCATCGGCGTCTGGGACCATGAGAAGACCCGGACCCAGCGCGTGCGGGTCAGCCTGACCGTCACGGTGGAGGTGCCGAACCGGCCCTTCGTCGACGATCTCGACGCAGTCGTCTCCTACGAATACCTGATCAAGGGTGTCGAAGCCTTCACGCAAAGCCCGCACATCCAACTGCTGGAGGTGCTGGCGGAGAAACTGCTGGCACTGTGCCTGTCGCCGCCGCAGGCGGTCTTCGCCCGGGTGCAGGTGGAAAAGCTGGAGATCGTGCCGCAGGCCGCCGGGGTGGGCGTGGTGCTGACCGGCGCACGGGAGCAGCCGTGATGGCCCATCTTGCCGCACACCGCGCGAAGGAGGAGTCATGACCGGATGGCTGGCCAGCGTCGCCGATGCGGCGGAAATCGCCCTGATCCTGCCGGCGGCACCGGACATTCTGGACCTGAAGGATCCTGGTGCGGGGGCGCTCGGCGCCTGGGATGCCGTGGACATCGCCGCGGCGGTGCGGGATTCTGGCAAATCTACCGGGATGGCCGAAGTTGAGCGCCACCGTCGGCGACCACCCAATGCGGCCCGACGCCTTGGTGCCGGCGGTGCGCCGGGTCGCCGCCACCGGCGTCGATTTCGTCAAGATCGGCTTCCCGCCCGAGGGAGCGCCCGAGAAATGCATCGACGCGCTCGCCCCGCTGGCGGCGGAGGGGACGGCCCTGATCGCCGTGCTGTTCGCCGATCTGTGGCCAAGCGATCCCTGCTGCCTGCCCATCGACAGGCTCGCCGCCGCCGGCTTTCGCGGCGCGATGCTGGACACGGCGGGCAAGCGCCACGGCCTGCGCCATCATTGGCAGGACGCGCAGTTGAGTGCCTTCATATCCTGCACGAAAGCACACCGCCTGCTGACCGGGCTGGCCGGGTCGCTGCGGGTTGCAGACATCCCGGCCCTGACCGCCCTGTCGCCCGATTACCTCGGCTTCCGCGGCGCTCTGCGACGGGGAGCGCACCGCCAGCATCGACCCGCAAGCGGTATCGCGGGTCGCCGCCGCCATGGCCCGTTCTACTCCGCCGCCTCGGCCATCTGCGCCTTCTCGATCTTGATCGCGCAGTATTTGAACTCCGGGATCTTGCCGAAAGGATCGAGCTGCGGGTTGGTCAGCACATTCGCCGCCGCTTCCGCGTAGGCGAAGGGGATGAAGACCAGCCCCACCGGCATGCGGTCGTCGATACGCGCCTTCAGGCGGATCGTGCCACGACGGCTCGACACCAGCATGTAGTCGCCGGTCCTCATCCCGGCGCGGGTGAGGTCATGCGGGGAGACATAGGCGACCGCCTCCGGCTCCACCGCATCCAGCACGCTGGACCGGCGTGTCATCGACCCGGTGTGCCAATGCTCCAACTGGCGACCGGTGGTGAGCACCAGCGGGTAGTCGAGGTCGGGCGTCTCCGCCGGGTTGATCGGCCGCGCCGGCACGAAACGCCCGCGGCCCGTCTTCGTCGGGAAGCCGTTGCCAAAGACGATGTCGTGGCCGGGCTGGTCCGGACCGTCGACCGGATAGGTGACGGAGCCTTCGCGCTCGACCCGCTCCCAGCTGATGTTGGCGAGCGATGGCATCGCACCGACCATCTCGGCGAACACCTCCGACACGTGGGTATAGGTCCAGTTCAGGCCCAGCCCGCGCGCCATGTCCTGGATGATCCACAGATCCTGGCGCGCTTCGCCCGGCAGCGGCACCGCCGCACGGCCCATCTGAACCTGACGGTTGGTGTTGATGACGGTGCCGTCCTTCTCCGGCCAGGCCGATGCCGGCAGAACCACGTCGGCGTATTTGGCCGTCTCGGTCAGGAAGATGTCCTGCACAACCAGATGGTCGAGCATCGCCAGCGCCTCGCGGGCGTGGGTCACGTCCGGATCGGACATCGCCGGATTCTCGCCCTCGATATAGAGACCGTTGATGCGGCCGTCATGGATGGCGTCCATGATCTCGACCACCGTCAGGCCGCGCTTGCCGTCCAGCTTGGTCCCCCAATAATTTTCGTAGAAGGACTGGACCTCCGGATCCTCGACCGACTTGTAGTCGGGGTAGAACATCGGGATCAGGCCGGCGTCGGACGCGCCCTGGACGTTGTTCTGGCCGCGCAGCGGATGCAGGCCGGTGCCGGGACGGCCGATCTGCCCGGTGACCAGCGACAGCGCGATCAGGCAGCGGCTGTTGTCTGTGCCGTGGATGTGCTGCGACACGCCCATGCCCCAGAAGATGATCGACGCCTTGGACCGTGCGAACAGTCGGGCCACCGTGCGCAGGGTGGCGGCCGGGATGCCGCAAACCTTCTCCATCTCCTCCGGCGGATAGTCCTTCACCGTCTCGGCCAGCGCCTCGAAATCCTCGGTATTGGCCTGGACATACTGGCGGTCGTACAGCCCCTCCGCGATGATGGTGTGGAGGATGGCGTTCAGCATCGACACGTCGCGGCCCGGCGTGAACTGCAGCATGTGCGTGGCATGGCGCGCCATGGCGAGACCGCGCGGGTCCATGACGATCAGCTTGGCGCCGCGCTCCGCCGCGTTCTTGAAGAAGGTGGCGGCGACGGGGTGGTTCTCCGTCGGGTTGGCGCCGATGATGACGATGACCTCGGCATCCTCCGCCGCCATGAAGGGCGCCGACACTGCCCCCGACCCGACGCCCTCGATCAGCGCCGCGACCGACGAGGCATGACAGAGCCGCGTGCAATGATCGACATTGTTGGTGCCGAAGCCGGTGCGGACCAGCTTCTGGAACAGATAGGCCTCCTCGTTCGAGCCCTTGGCCGATCCGAAACCGGCCAGCGCGTTGCCGCCACGCTCGTCGCGGATCTTGCGCAGGCCGCCGGCGGCCACCGCCAGCGCCTCGTCCCAGCTCGCTTCGCGGAAATGGGTGAAGGGGTTCATCGGGTCGATGTCGACGTCGTACTTCGACACGCCCTCCTTGCGGATCAGCGGCACGGTCAGTCGGTCGCCGTGATGGGCGTAATCGAAACCGAAACGGCCCTTGACGCACAGGCGGTTCTGGTTCGACGGACCGTCCTTGCCGTCGACGGCGACGATCTTGTTGTCTTTGATCTTGTAGGTCAGCTGGCAGCCGACACCGCAGTACGGGCAGACGGAGTTGACTTCACGGTCTGGTGCGTTGGCGTAGACGCCCTTCTCGTCCACCAGGGTCGCCGGCATCAGCGCACCGGTCGGGCAGGCCTGCACACACTCGCCGCAGGCGACGCAGGTGGACTGGCCCATCGGGTCGTCGAAATCGAAGACGATCTTTTCCAGATGCCCGCGCGCCGCCATGCCGATGACGTCGTTGACCTGCACCTCGCGGCAGGCGCGGACGCACAGGTTGCAGTGGATGCAGGCGTCGAGCTGGACTGCCATCGCCGGATGCGACATGTCGTCGGTCTTGGTCGGCCGGTCCACGGCGGGAAAGCGGCTGCCGGCGATCTCGACCTTGTCGGCCCAGTTCCAGAAGGTGGAGTTGGGATCATGCGCGGTCTCCCGCTCCGGCTGGTCGGCCAGCAGCAGTTCGAAGACCAGCTTGCGCGATGCCTTGGCCCGCTCCGACGCGGTGCGCACGGTCATGCCGGGCTTGGGCTTGCGGATGCAGGAGGCGGCGAGCACGCGCTCCCCCTCGATCTCGACCATGCAGGCGCGGCAGTTGCCGTCCGGGCGGTAGCCCGGTTCCGGCCGGTGGCAGAGATGCGGGATCTCGGTGCCGAGCCGGGTCGCGACCTGCCAGATCGTCTCGCCGTTGCGTGCCTCGACCTCGGTGCCGTCCAGGGTGAACGTGATGCCGTTGGACATGTCGGTCTCCTTACCCCTGCGATCCGGTTGCGCCCTGGGCCGCACCTTGTGCCCTGCCCTGGCGCGACACGAAGTCGTCGCGGAAATGCTTCATCACCAGCTTGATCGGATTCATCGCCGCCTGACCCAGGCCACAGATCGAGGCATCGCCCATGACGGTGGCGAGGGCCGTCAGCAGTTCCTCGTCCCATTCCGGTTCGCCGATCAGGCGCACCGCCTTCTCGGTGCCGACCCGGCAAGGGGTGCATTGGCCGCAGCTCTCATCCTCGAAGAATTTCAGCAGGTTGAGCGCCACGTCTCGCATGTTGTCCTTGTCGGACAGCACGACGACGGCGGCTGAACCAATGAAGGAGCCGTGCGCCTCCAGCGTGCCGAAATCGAGCGGAATGTTCGCCATCGACGCCGGCAGGATGCCGCCCGACGGACCGCCGGGCAGGTATCCCTTCAGCGTGTGGCCGTCGGCCATGCCGCCGCAATACTGGTCGATCAGCTCCTGCAAGGTGATGCCGGCCGGGGCCAGCTTTACCCCCGGTTCCTTGACCCGGCCGGAGACCGAGAAGGTGCGCAGCCCCTTGCGGCCGTTCAGGCCATGGCTGGCGAACCAGGAACCGCCCTTCTCCAGGATCTCGCGGACCCAGAACACCGTCTCGATGTTGTTGATCAGCGTCGGGCGGCCGAACAGGCCGACCACCGATGGGAAGGGCGGCTTGTGCCGGGGCAGCCCGCGCTTGCCTTCGATGCTTTCCAGCATCGCCGACTCCTCGCCGCAGATGTAGGCGCCGGCACCGCGACGGAGATGGATGCGGGTGTGGCGGGCGAAACCGGCGGCCTCGACCTTCGGGATTTCGCGCAGCAGGATTTCCCGGCATTGCGGGTATTCGTCGCGCAGATAGATGTAGACGTCCGTCGCCTCGACCGTCCAGGCGCCGATCAGCATCCCTTCCAGGAAGCGGTGCGGATCGCGCTCCAGATGGAAGCGGTCCTTGAAGGTGCCGGGCTCGCCCTCGTCACCGTTGATCGCCATCATGCGCGGTCCCGGCTCCGCGCGGACATAGCGCCATTTCAGGCCGGTGGGAAAACCGGCGCCGCCCAGGCCGCGGATGCTGGAATCCTCCAGCCCCTTCAGCACGGCATCGACGTCGCGCGCACCGTTCAGGCATTCGGCCAGCATCTTGTAGCCGCCGCCGCGGATGTAGTCGTCGAAGCCCAGATAGTCGGGAATGTCCGGGTGGATATGGCCATGGGCCACGGCATCGAGCACGCTGTCGACCGTCGCGTTCTCGTGCGGGGCATGACCGATCGCCACGACGGGGGCATTGTTGCAGCCGCCCATGCAGGGTGCGCGCACGACGCGGACCTCGCGCTCGTCGACACCGGCCTTCAGCGCCTCGTGCAACTGCTCGGCCCCGGCCAGCGCGCAGCTCAGGGAGTCGCAGACACGGATGGTCAGTTTCGGCGGAGCCGGCTCTCCGTCCATCACGATGTCGAAATGGGCGTAGAAGGACGCCACTTCGAACACTTCGACCAGCGCCAGCTTCATCTCTTTCGCCAAGGCGGCGAGATGACGGGCATGCAGGCAGCCGTAATGGTCCTGAAGCAGGTGGAGATGCTCGATCAGCAGATCCGGCTGACGGGACCGGTCGCCGAGAAGCGCCCGTATCTCGTCAAGGCTGAGGGGATCGACCTGACGGCCCTTCTGCTGGTCGCGCGTCTTGCGGCGGCCGGAGCCGGGATGGATGCTGCGGGCGGGAACGCCGCCGGGCGGCGTCGCGCTGATGATCGGAGGGAATGCGGTCACGACGGTTCTGGCCTCTGCTGGGTGGTCCGCGCTTCTGGTTGTCGCGATCCCAAGTTCCTGGCGTTTCGTATACCAGATGCCACGTTAACCGATATTTTGCTGAATGTCAGCATTCTAAATTACTTCCGGCTTTGGCCGGATGGGAATGTCGGATGGGCTGTTGGCGTAAGTCGATATTGCTGCGGACAACAACCACAAGCACGTCCGAACGTTCGATAAGGTAGTGAACCGGGGAGCGCCGCAGAGCCGCGCTGACGCAAAACGCCCCCAACCGCCAAGCAAGCGGTTGAGGGCGTGACCGAGATGCGGGGCCCCGTCGATTCAGCGCCGCCTCCGTCAGTGCGGCGCCATCACCGTCGACGTCCGACGATCCATCGCCGCGAACTCCGATGCCGCGGCGTGGGCGGCCATCCGCTCCAACGGAAGCGGAACGATCCGCTCCGCGTATCCGGCGGATCCGAAGGCTTGGAACCGTTCGCGGCAGAGGCCGCGGGCGGCCCTGGTGGCCTCGGCTAGGAAGCGGCGCGGATCGAATTCCTCCGGTCGCGTCATCAACGCGCGACGCAGGCTGCCGCTCATGGCGAGGCGGATGTCGGTGTCGATGTTGACCTTGCGCACGCCATTGCGGATGCCCTCGCGGATCTCCTCCACCGGGACGCCGTAGGTCTCGCGAATGCGACCGCCATGGGTGCGGATGATCTCCAGCCACTCCTGCGGCACGCTGGATGACCCATGCATCACCAGATGGGTGTCGGGGATGCGCTCATGGATGGCGCGGATGCGTTGGATCGCCAGCACCTCGCCATCCGGGCGGCGGCTGAACTTGTAGGCGCCGTGGCTGGTGCCGATGGCAATGGCGAGCGCGTCCACGCCCGTGCGCGCCACGAAATCGGCCGCCTGCTCCGGATCGGTCAGAAGCTGGTCTCGCGACAGCGTGCCGGCAGCACCGGAACCGTCCTCCTCCCCCGCCTGGCCGGTCTCCAGCGAACCGAGGCAGCCCAGTTCGCCCTCCACTGAAACGCCGACGGCGTGCGCCTGCTCCACCACCCGCCGGGTGACGCGGATGTTGTAGTCGTAGCCGGCCGGTGTCTTCATGTCGTCCAGCAACGAGCCGTCCATCATCACGCTGGTGAAGCCGGAACGGATGGCCTGCTGGCAGACCGCCGGACTGGCGCCATGGTCCTGATGCAGGCAGACGGGAATGTGCGGCCACATCTCTGCCGCCGCCTGCACCATATGTCGTAGGAACGGCTCGCCGGCATATTTGCGCGCTCCGGCCGAGGCCTGGAGGATCACCGGGCTGGCGCAATCCTCCGCCGCCTGCATGATCGCCTGGATCTGTTCCATGTTGTTGATGTTGAAGGCCGGCACGCCATAGCCATGCTCGGCCGCATGGTCGAGGAGCTGCCGAAGGGAGATCAGGGCCATCGGAGAGGTCTCCGGTTCAGGACAGGGGGACGCAAAGGCGTTGTGCGCGGTTGGCCACCGCGTCGGCCGTGATGCCGAAATGGCGGTAGAGGTCAGCGGCGGGAGCGGACTCGCCGTAACGGTCAAGGCCCACCACGTCGCCGGCGAGCCCGACGGTGGCACGCCACAGCCCGGTTGCCCCGGCCTCCACCGCCAAGCGGGGAATGCCGTCGGGCAGTACGGCGCGGCGCCATGACGAATCCTGCCGGTCGAACAGCTCGCAACAAGGCATGGAGACGACGCGGGCGGCGATGCCCTGCTTCGCGAGCAGCAACCGAGCCTCCATGGCGATGGACACCTCCGATCCGGTGGCGATCAACACCACATCGGGCCGCCCATCGTCGGCCAGCACATAGCCGCCATGGGCCGTGTCACGGGCGCGGTCAGTGCCGACGCGCCCCGTTCCCTGGGCCGGCAGGTTCTGTCGCGACAACAGCAGCGCGGTCGGCCCATGCGACCGCTCCACCGCAGCGCGCCAAGCGACGGCGGTCTCCAGGGCATCGCACGGGCGCCAGACGTCGAGGTTCGGGATCAGACGCAGGCTGGCGGCATGCTCGACCGGCTGATGGGTCGGACCGTCTTCGCCCAGGCCGATGCCGTCATGGGTGAAGACGTGGACCACGCGCAGTCCCATCAGCGCCGACAGGCGCAGGCCGTTGCGGGCATAGTCGGAAAAGGCCAGGAAGGTGCCGCCGAAGGGCAGAAAGCCGCCATGCAGCGCCAGGCCGTTCATCACGGCCGCCATCGCGAATTCCCGCACGCCGTAATGAAGGTGGCGCCCGCCGCTCCCCCGCCAGTCGGTGAGGGTGGAGCCGGTCAGGTCCGCCGATCCGCCCAGCAATTCCGGCAGCAGGCCCGCCAACGCACCGATCGCCTGCTGTGACGCCTTGCGCGTTGCCATCGCCTCCGCCCGCGCGGCGACGGCGCCGATCCAGGCATCGGCCGAACTGGCGAAGTTCTCCGGCAGGTCGCCGCGCATCCGCCGCAGGAACTCCGCCGCAGCCTGCGGATGGGCGTCGGCATAGGCGTCGAACCGGGCCTGCCAGTCGGCCTGCGCCGCGGCACCGCGCCGCCGGGCGTCCCAGCCGGCGCGCATCTCCTCCGCCATCTCGAAGGGCGGGGCGGTCCATCCGAGCGCGGCCCTGGTCGCGACGACATCCGCCGAGCCCAGCGGTGTGCCATGCGCCTCGGCCGAACCGGCCCGGTTGGGAGAGCCGTGACCGATCACCGTCCGGCAGCAGATCAGAGTCGGCTTGCCGCAGGGGGTCAGCGCCTCGTCGATGGCGGCGTCGAGCGCGTAGGCGTCGTGGCCATCGACATGCCGGATCACCCGCCAGCCATAGGCCTCGAACCGTTGCGGTGTGTCGTCGGTGAACCAGCCGGCGACGGGACCATCGATAGAAATGCCGTTGTCGTCATAGAAGACCACCAGCTTTTCCAAACCCAGCGTGCCTGCCAGCGAGCAGGCCTCGTGGCTGATCCCTTCCATCAGGCAACCGTCGCCGACGAAGCAGAAGGTCCGGTGATCGACGATCCGGTACCCCGGCCTGTTGAACTCCGCCCCCAGCAGCCGTTCGCCAAGTGCCATGCCGATGGCATTGGCGAGCCCCTGCCCCAGCGGCCCGGTGGTCGTCTCCACCCCCGGTGTGATGCCATATTCCGGATGGCCCGGCGTGCGGGAACCGAGCTGCCGGAAGCGCCGCAGTTCCTCCATCGGCAGGTCGTAGCCGGTCAGGTGCAGAAGGGCGTAGAGCAGCATGGAGCCGTGCCCGTTCGACAGCACGAAGCGGTCGCGGTCAGGCCAGCCGGGGTCGCTCGGATTGTGGCGCAGATGGCGTCGCCACAATGCCTCGGCGATGTCGGCCATTCCCATCGGCATGCCGGGATGGCCGGAATTCGCAGCCTCCACGGCATCGATGGCGAGAATACGCAATGCGTTCGCCAACTGGCGGCGTCCGGAGCCGTGGTCGGGAGTATCGTCGGGCAACTCAGTCGGCGAACCGGCAAGCCGGTCCTGTTCGCGGACCTCAATGGTCGCGCTCATCGATGCGCTCATCTCCGGTATCCTCCCCGATGGGTGTCTTTCCGGCGCCCCGCTCAGAACGCCTTCTTCTTGCGGTCGGCGAGTTGCCAGATCATGGGCGTGAAGATCAGTTGCATCGCCAGTGCCATCTTGTCGCCCGGGCAAACGATTGTGTTGGGCCGGGTCATGAAGCTGTCCTTCAGCATGGACAGCAGATAAGGGAAGTCGATGCCCTTCGGCCGGGTGAAGCGGATGACCAGCATGCTCTCGTCGGAGGTCGGAATGTCGCGGGCGATGAAGGGATTGCTGGTGTCCACCGTCGGCACGCGCTGGAAATTCACGTCGGTGCTGCTGAACTGCGGGCAGATGTATTTCACGTAATCGGGCATGCGCCGCAGAATGGTGTCGACGATGGCCTCCTCCGAATAGCCGCGCATGTTGCGGTCGCGGTGGATCTTCTGGATCCATTCGAGGTTCACGATGGGAACGACGCCGATCTTCAGGTCGGCATGACGGGCGATATCGACACGGTCGGTGCGCACGCAACCGTGCAGCCCCTCGTAGAACAGCAGGTCGGTGCCGGGTTCGATTTCCTCCCACGGGGTGAAGGTGCCGGGTTCCTGGCCACAGGGCCCGGCCTCCTTGGAGTCATGCAGATACCGGCGGGTCCGGCCGCCGCCGGTCTCCCCATAGCTGCGGAACAGATCGTCCAGTTCCTCGAACAGGTTGGCGTCGGGGCCGAAATGGCTGAAGGTCGAATGGGGCTCCTCCTGCGCTTCGGCGACCTTGGCGCGCATTTCCCGCCGGTCGTAGCGGTGAAAGCTGTCGCCCTCGACGATGGCGGCGGCGATGCCCTCCCTGCGGAAGATCTGCTGGAAGGTGCGGGTGACGGTGGTCGTTCCGGCGCCGGAGGAACCGGTGACGACGATGATCGGATGACGGGCCGACATGGTGTGTTCTCCCTCAGCCGAGTGCCGCGGTTTCGGAGGCGAGGAAAAGCGATCGGCTGCCGAACAGCGGGGCGTGGAAGGCCAGTTCCTCCCCGCGGTCATAGGCGGCGTGGTAGGCGACCAGCCGTTCCACCTCCGCCTTCGATCCCAGGATGACCGGCACGCGCTGGTGCAGGGCCATCGGCTTGATGTCGAGGATGCGCTGACGCCCGGTGCTGGCCGCTCCGCCCGCCTGCTCCACCAGCATGGCGATGGGGTTGGCCTCGTAAAGAAGGCGCAGCCTGCCAGGCTTGTGGGTCGGTCTGGCGTCGCGCGGGTAGAGGAAGACGCCGCCGCGGATCAGGATGCGGTAGACCTCAGCCACCAGGGACGCGATCCAGCGCATGTTGAAATCCGCCTCGCGCGGACCGGAACTGCCCTTGATGCATTCCTCCACATACTGGCGCACCGGCGGCTCCCAGAAGCGGGCATTGGAGCTGTTGATTGCGAACTCGCAGACATGATCGGGGATGCGCATGTCCGGGTGGGTCAGAGTGTAGGCGCCGATCTCGCGGTCGAGCGTGAAGCCGTGCACTCCCTCGCCAAAGGTGGCGATGATCATGTCGGCCGGTCCGTAGAGTGCAAAGCCGGCCGCCACCTGTTGCGTGCCGGGCTGCAGGAAATGCTCCACTTCCGGCTCATCCACACCGTTGGGCGCCTTGAGGATGGAAAAGATGGTGCCGACGGTCAGGTTGACGTCGACGTTCGACGAACCGTCCAGCGGATCGAAGGCCAGCAGATAGCGGCCGCGCGGATATTCGCGGGGGATACGGTAGGGCTCCTCCATTTCCTCCGACGCCATGCCGCAGAGCTTGCCGCCATATTCGCAGGTGCGCAGCATGATCTCGTTGGCGACCAGGTCGAGCGGCTTCTGCGTCTCGCCATGAACGTTGACACCGGGTTCGGAAGCCGGACCTGCCGGCTGGCCGGCGGAGGGAGCCAGCGATCCGCGGGCGGCGGCGCTGGCGATGAACTTGCACGCGGTCTGCACGTCGTTGAGCAGAGCCGTCAGATCGGTGTCGGCCCCGCCGCGGCGACGTTGGTCCTCGATGATGAATTTGCTGAAGGTGGTGTGACGGTGCGGCATCGGTTCCCCCTCTCTCGGTGTTATGTGCGGCCGGCTTGCTGTCGGCCTATTGTGTGAAGACGCGGCTTTGGCGGATGTCCTCCTCGGCGATGGTCAGCAGGTCGGTGGCGGCGATGGCACTGCCGCGCGCTTCGAACAGGCGGTTGGCCTGCCGCAGGCGGGCGCGATCCAGCGCGTTGCGGATGGAACGGGCGTTGGCGAATCGAGGCTGGGCCATGCGGCGCAGGATGTAGTCGGCCATCGCCCGCTCGGCCTCCGGCGCCAAGCGGTACTGCATGCCCGCCGTCATCAGCCGGGCGATCTCCAGCAGCTCTTCCGCCTCGTAGTCGGGGAAATCGACATGGTGGGCGATGCGCGATGCCATGCCGGGATTGGAGCGGAAGAAGACCTCCATGCGGTCGCGGTAGCCGGCGAGGATCACCACGAGGTCGTCGCGGTTGTCCTCCATCACCTGAAGCAGGATTTCAATGGCCTCCAGCCCGTAATCGCGCTCATTCTCCGGTCGGTAGAGGTAATAGGCCTCGTCGATGAACAGCACGCCGCCCATGGCGCGCTTCAGCACCTCCTTCGTCTTGGGTGCCGTGTGGCCGATATACTGGCCGACCAGATCGTCACGGGTGACGCCGACCACATGGTCGCGGCGGATGTAGCCCAACCCATGGAGAAGCCCGGCCATGCGCCGCGCCACACTGGTCTTGCCGGTGCCGGGATTGCCGGTGAAGCACATGTGCAGCGACGGCGGCTCCGCCCGAAGCCCGATGCTGCGGCGGGCGCGTTCCACCAGCAGCAGGGCGGCGATCTCGCGGATGCGGGTCTTCACCGGTCTCAGCCCGACAAGGTCGCGATCCATCCCCGCCAGCATTCCGCCGATGCCGGACTCCCGGTAAAGCGCGTCGAGATCGATGGATGGAGCGTCTGACGGCCGGTCACGGGTCTCAAGATCGGGAAGGTCGGCGACCCCGCTCATGCCGCCCTCCATTCCGCTTCAGCCATCAGGGCGGAGCGCATCCGCCCGGCCACGCCGCGATAGCCGCCGTCGGCATCCGCCGCGCCGAAGATGGCGGATCCGGCAACGAAGATATCGGCGCCGGCATCGGCCACGGCACGGATGTTGTCAGGCTTGATGCCGCCGTCCACCTCCAGCCGGATGTCGCGGCCGGTGCGCTCGCGGTGGCGTTCGATCCGGCGGCGGACTTCAGCAATCTTCTCGAATGCGGAGGGGATGAATGGCTGGCCGCCGAAGCCGGGATTGACCGACATGACGAGGATCAGGTCCAGCCGGTCCATCACATGGTCCAGACAGGCCAGAGGCGTGGCCGGGTTCAGCGCCAGTCCGGCACGGCAACCCTCTTCACGGATCAGCGCCAGGGTTCGGTCGGGATGGTCCGATGCCTCGGGATGGATGCTGATGATGTCGGCACCGGCCCTGGCGAACAGCGGCACCAGCGCATCGACCGGGCGCACCATCAGATGGATGTCGAGGATGGCACGGGTGTGCGGACGGATGGCGGCGCAGACCAACGGACCGATGGTCAGGTTGGGGACATAATGATTGTCCATCACGTCGACATGGATGACGTCGCATCCCGCCTCCACCACCCGCTCCACCTCCTCGCCCAGCCGTGCGAAGTCGGCGGAGAGGATCGACGGAGCAAGCAGATATCCGGACCCAAGCTCACGGTCCATGACGGGTCTCCCCGCCATAGCGCTGCCCGGCGGGGCGGCCGGTGGCATAGCTGCGTACCGTGTAGCCGATGCGCCGCCCCGGCCCCTCCGAGCGCAACAGCTCGAAACCGGGTTCCTCCGCCGGGCGGTTGATCAGGAACGACATTCGCACAGTCTCGAAGCCTTGCGAACTATCGAAGGCGAGAACCTTCACATACTGCTCGGGATGCGCGACGCGGCAGGCGTCGATCTCCATCATCACGCCCTTGGCGTCGCGAAGGTCGAACATGGGGTTGCGCCACATCGTCCAATAGCTGTTGCGCGGGTGCGGGTCGTCGGTAAACTCCACCGCCACGGCCCAGCCCTGGTCGAGGGCGTATTGCACCTGTCTGGTGATCTCCTCGTCCGTCAAGTCCGGCAGGAAGGAGAACTGGCCCTGGGTCAGTCGCATGGGAATCGCTCCTTCACATCGCCGCAGTGGGAGTGGGGACGTAATCGACGCTGTCGGTGGAGGCGTAATCGAAGGTCACGTCCTTCCAGGTGTCGAGCGCCGCACGCAGCGGGGCGCACCAGCGGGCGGCCTCGCGCAGAATGCCCGGCCCCTCGTTCCAGAGGTCGCGGCCCTCGTTGCGGGCCTTGACCATCGTCTCCAGAGCGACACGGTTTGCGGTTGCACCGGCCTGAATGCCGTCGGGATGGCCGATGGTGCCGCCGCCGAATTGCAGGATCACATCCTCGCCCAAATAGGTCAGCAGTTGGTGCATCTGCCCGGCATGGATGCCGCCGGACGCCACGGGCATCATCCGTTTCAAACCGGCCCAGGGCTGGTCGAAGAAGATGCCGTGCTGGAGATTCTGCGGGACATGGGCCTCACGGCAGGTGTCGTAGATGCCGCGGATGACATTGGGGTCGCCCTCCAGCTTGCCGACGACGGTGCCGGCATGGATGTGGTCGACGCCGGCCATGCGCATCCATTTGGCAATGACGCGGAAGGACACGCCGTGGTTCTTCTGCCGGGTGTAGGTGGAATGGCCGGCGCGGTGCAGATGCAGGATCATGTCGTTGCGGCGCGCCCATTTCGCCATCGACTGGATCGCGGTGTAGCCGATCACCAGATCGATCATGATGATGACGCTGCCCAGTTCCTTGGCAAACTCGGCGCGCTCGTACATGTCCTCCATGGTGGCGGCGGTGACGTTCAGGTAGGTGCCCTTGATTTCCCCGGTCTCGGCAGTGGCACGGTTCACCCCTTCCATGCAGTAGAGGAAGCGGTCGCGCCAATGCATGAAGGGCTGCGAATTGATGTTCTCGTCGTCCTTGGTGAAGTCGAGCCCCCCCTTCAGCGCCTCGTACACCACCCGGCCGTAGTTGCGGCCGGACAGGCCCAGCTTCGGCTTCATGGTGGCGCCCAGCAGCGGCCGGCCGAAGTTGTTCAGCCTTTCGCGCTCCACCACGATGCCGGTCGCCGGCCCCTGGAAGGTTTTCAGATAGGCGATGGGAATTCGCATATCCTCCAGCCGCAGCCCCTTCAGCGGTTTGAAGCCGAAGACATTGCCGATGATCGATGCGGTGAGGTTGGCGATCGACCCTTCCTCGAACAGGTCGAGTTCATAGGCGATGTAGGCGAAATACTGTCCGGGCGTGCCGGGCACCGGATCGACACGGAAGGCCTTGGCGCGATAGCGCTCGCAGTCGGTCAGGCGGTCGGTCCACACCACGGTCCAGGTGGCGGTGGAGCTTTCGCCGGCGACCGCCGCCGCCGCTTCCTCCGGATCGACGCCATCTTGCGGCGTGATGCGGAAAACGGCCAGAACATCGGTGGCCTTCGGTTCGTAGTCGGGCTCCCAATAGCCCATCTGACGGTATTTCAACACGCCGGACCGGTAGCGGGCCTTGGGGTCGCCAACCACCCTGTCGACTGCCGTCTGATCGGTGGAAAGCGTCGTCGATACGTAATTCATCGCCTTCACCTCGTCGGTGACGTTCGGTTCGTTCGATGAAAACGTTAGCCCTACGTACTATTGAGGAAAATTCAAATATACAGCACAGTATGGTTAGGTATTCCTCGTGAATGGCACCAGCCGATGACCATTCAGCATGCAACGCTGCGCCAGCTCCAGATCTTCACCGCTGCCGCCCGCAGCCTGTCCTTCGCCCGCGTGGCGGAGCGGTTCGGCCTGACGCCCGGCGCCGTCTCGTTCCAGATCAAGCAGGTGGAGGGGCATTGCGGCTTTCCGCTGTTCGAACGGGTTGGCCGGGGCGTCGTCTTGACGGAGGCGGGGCGCGACCTGCTGGAACACGCGACGCTGATCCTCCAGGCTCTGGACAATGCGGACCGGCAAATGCAGGCGCTGAAGGGGGTTACCGGCGGCAACGTCACCATCGGGCTGGTCAGCACCGCCAAATACATCGCGCCGCATATGGTATCCCGCTTCCAGGCGGAGCGGCCGGGCGTCTCCATCCATCTCCAGGATGGCAACCGGCGGGAGGTGAATGCGATGGTGGCGAAGGGCGAGGTCGATCTTGCGATCATGGGCCGACCTTTGGACGCCGACGAATTGCTGGCCGAGCCGTTCGCCCGCCATCCCAGCATCATCATCTGTGCGCCGGGCCATCCGCTGGCCCAGGCCCCGACACTCCGCCTGGCCGACCTGGCCGACAGCGACTTCATCGCGCGGGAGGAGGGGGCCGGCACGCGGGCGCTGACCGATGCCTATTTCCAGGGCCAGGGCTTCTCCCCGCGCATCGTCATGACATCCAGCAGCAACGAGACGATCAAGCAGGCGGTGATGGCAGGAATTGGTGTTGCCCTGCTGTCCCGCCATACGGTGAACCTGGAACTGGCATTGGGCATGCTGCGGGAGCTGAAGGTGGAGGGACTGCCGCTGATGCGGTCCTGGTACATCGCCCATCGCCGCAGCCTGCCGCTGTTGCCGGTGCACGCGCAGTTGCGCAGCTATCTGCTGGAACGCGGGCAGGCGATCATCGACAGCCTTCATGCCGGCCATCGCGCGCTGGCGCCAAGCACCTGAGCCCTGGCCTCAGGCCGGCACGATGCGCACCCCGGCAGCGGCTAACCGTTCCGACCTTGCGGCATCCAATCCGTCGTCGCAGCACAGGAAGTCGAAATTGTCGAGCTTGGCGAAGAAGGCCGGCTTGACCTGGTCGAACTTGCTGCTGTCGATGACCAGCGCCCTGGTCACCGCGTTGGCGATGGCGGTCTGCTTGATCTCCACCTCGTGAAAATTGGAGCAGCTGATCCCCAGCGATTCATGGACGCCGCCGGCCGAGATGAAGGCGGTGTTGATGCCGATGCCGCGCAGCATCTCCAGCGATTCCGGACTGGAGAAGGAGGCCGAGGAGGCGTGGTAAAGGCCGCCCAGCATGACCACGCGCACGCCGGGCTTTTTGCAGACGATTTCCGCGATGTTCATGGCGTAGCAGACCACGGTGATCTGGCTGTCGGCCGGAATGCGGCTGGCGAGATGGGTGGTGGTGGTGCCGCAATCGATGAAGACCGTTTCGCCCGGTTTCAGCAGGCTTGCCGCAGCCTCGCAGGAGGCGCGCTTCATCTCGATATGGGCATCCCGCTCGCGATCGAGGATGTAGCCCATGCCGCCTGCGCTCTCCAGCCCGCCGGCGATATAGCCACCGAGATAGGCGAACCGTCCGGCACAGGACGCGATGTCGCGCCGCACCGTCATTTCCGACACGCCCAGCAACCGCGCCGCATCCTTCAGCCGAAGGTAGCCACCGGCATCCAGGGCGGACTGCAACCTGTTCAGACGCTCGGCCTTTCTCATCGACATGTCCGCATTCCGCACCGTTTCCGCCCTTTTTGACCGCGGCTGCACCTTACAATCCAGAAGGGTTAATCCCAATGGCGCAAAGCCTTGAACAGGAGGGCCGTGGTCAGGATCACAATCGCGTGCATTGATCTTGACACAGCGCGGGACAGCATGAAACTATCCTTTCAGAAAATGTTAGGATGTTAACATCGCAACGGATTTCGAAGCGGTGTCGGCATCCCGGCGACAATCGAGGAGAGCCTGCAAGGACAAGGGGCTCCCCGGGAGGACCAAGATGCCGATACCCAGCGTTCCGGCGGAGCCGGCCGGTCTGGCTCCGTTCATCGACCACACCCTGTTGCGCCCCGATGCCCAGCCCGCCGAGGTCGAGCGGCTGTGCGACGAAGCGCGCGCACACGCCTTCAAGGCGGTCTGCGTCAACCCGGTCTTCATCCCGCTGGTGACCGAACGGTTGGCCGGATCGCCGGTGGCGCCCTGCGCCGTCATCTGTTTCCCCTTCGGCGCCGATCCCACGGCGATCAAGGCGGACGAGGCCGAGTGGGTGGTCCGCCACGGCGCCCGCGAGGTCGACATGGTGATCCCCATCGGCCTGCTGAAAGCCGGACGGACAACCGAGGTCCGCGACGACATCGCCCAGGTCAAGCGGGCCTGCGGCGACGCCCTGCTGAAGGTCATCATCGAAACCAGCCTGCTCACCGACGAGGAGAAGGTCTTGGCCTGCCGCCTGTCGCAGGAAGCCGGGGCCGATTTCGTCAAGACCTCCACCGGCTTCGCCGGGGGCGGCGCCACCACCGAGGATGTGGCGCTGATGCGCCGCACCGTCGGCGACGGCATGGGCGTCAAGGCGTCGGGCGGCGTGCGGACAACCGAGGATGCCCGCCGCATGATCGCGGCCGGCGCCTCGCGCATCGGTGCCAGCGCCAGCGTGGCGATCATCGGCGGCTGATTCCGCCGGCGGCGCACACGCCGTACAGCGTGCCGGTCGGGCGGGAGTTCCGTCCGTCCCACCCGGCACGGCATCATCAAAAACGGAACGCGCAGCGGGTGGCAAACACCCCGGCGCCGGCGGTGGGTCGAGGATTTTTCCCACCGCAGGGCGCTCATCGCCTCTCATGGGAGTCACGCCGACATGAAGAAGTTGCTGTCCTCGCTCATCGTCGCCGCGTCGCTGGTCGCCGGGCCGGCGATGGCCGCCGATCCGGTTCCGACCCCGGATGCCGTCAAGACGCTGAAGTCCGACGCCACCAAGAAGAAATACACCATCGCCACCGTGGTGAAGGTCGACGGCATCGCCTGGTTCGACCGCATGCGCGACGGCGTGAAGCAGTTCGCCAGCGACACCGGCCACGACACCTGGATGGTGGGGCCGAGCCAGGCCGACGCAGCGGCGCAGGTCCAGCTGGTCGAAAACCTGATCGCCCAGGGCGTGGACGCCATCGCCATCGTCCCCTTCTCGGTCGAGGCGGTGGAGCCGGTGCTGAAGAAGGCGCGCGACCGCGGCATCGTGGTGATCGCGCATGAGGCGTCGAACATCCAGAACGCCGACTATGTGCTGGAGGCCTTCGACAACTTCGCCTACGGCGCCAAGCTGATGGAAGTGCTGGGCAAGGCGATGGGCGGCGAGGGCAAGTATGTCTGCACCGTCGGCAGCCTGACCTCGAAGTCGCAGAACGAGTGGATCGACGGCGCCGTCGCCTATCAGAAGGAACATTTCCCGAAGATGCAGATGGTGACCAACCGTCTGGAGACCTATGACGACGCCAACACCGACTACAACAAGCTGAAGGAAGTCCTGACGACCTACCCCGACCTGAAGGGCATCGTCGGCGGTCCGATGCCGACCTCGGCCGGAGCCGGCCGTCTGGTGGCGGAACGCGGCCTGAAGAACAAGCTGTTCTTCTCCGGCACGGGTCTGGTCTCGGTCGCCGGCCAGTATCTGACGCAGGGCGACATTCAGTACATCCAGTTCTGGGATCCGGCGGTCGCCGGCTATGCCATGAACATGCTGGCGGTGATGGCTCTGGACGGCAAGAAGGACCAGATCAAGGCCGGCCTGAACCTGGGCCTGCCGGGCTACACCGCCCTGACCACGCCGCAGGGGGCCAAGGCCAACCTGCTGTACGGCCAGGGCTGGGTCGGCGTCACCAAGGAGAACATGGGCTCCTACGACTTCTGACGATCTGAAGGCGGGCGCCGGCGACCGGGAACGGTGGCCGGCGCCCTCATCTTCATCCCTTCCTCGAACCGCCGGGCGGAAGATATGTCGGACGGTTTCATCGAACTCCGGAACATCCGGAAGGTGTTTGCCGGCGTCGTCGCGCTGGACGCCATGTCGCTGGTCATCAAGCCCGGCGAGATTCATTGCCTGGCCGGCGAGAACGGGTCGGGCAAATCCACCGTCATCAAGATCATGTCCGGCGTCTATCAGCCGGACGGCGGCGAACTGCTGATCGACGGCAAGACGATGCCCGGCATGTCGCCGATCGAGGCCATCGCCCACGGCGTCCAGGTCATCTACCAGGACTTTTCCCTGTTCGGGAACCTGACCGTCGCCGAGAATCTGGCGATGAACGTCCATCTCGGCGAGAAGCGGCGCCTGATGAACTGGCGGCGCACCCGCGCCATCGCCCGCGAGGCGGTCGACCGGCTGGGCGTGGAGCTTGACCTCGATGCCGAGGTCGCCTCGCTGCCGACCGCCGGCAAGCAGCTGGTCGCCATTGCCCGCGCGCTGATGTCGGATGCCCGCCTGATCATCATGGACGAGCCGACCACGGCCTTGACCCGCAAGGAGGTCGAGACGCTGTTCCGCATCGTCCGCGACATCCAGGCGCGCGGCATCGCCATCCTGTTCGTCAGCCACAAGATGCGCGAGATGCTGGAGATCAGCGAACGCATCACCGTGATCCGCAACGGCCGCAAGGTGGCGGAGGGGCCGACCGGCGACTTCGACGAGGCGCTGATCACCCGCCACATGACCGGTGGCGACATCCTCAACCAACCCTATGTCTGGACCCCGCCGCCCGGCCCGCCGCCGGTGCCCCGGCTGGAGATCCGCGGCCTGACCGTGCCCGGCAAATGCGAGGATCTGAGCCTTGCCATCCGGCCGGGCGAGATCGTCGGGCTGTCCGGCCTGCTCGGTTCCGGCCGTACCGATCTGGCGCTGGCGCTGTTCGGCATGGTCCCGCGCTATGAAGGCGACATCCTGATCGACGGCGCGCCGGTCCGGCTGCGCACGACCCAGGAGGCGATCGCCGCCGGCATCGCCTATGTGCCGGAGGACCGGCTGACCGAAGGGCTGTTCCTGCCGCAGAGCATCAAGCGCAACATGCTCGCCACCTCCTACGAGCGGCTGGCACCGAAGCTGGTGATCGACCGTGAACGGGCGGAGGAGATGACGCAGGGCATGGTCCGCGCCATGCAGATCGCCACGCCGACCGCCGAGAAGCCGGTGATGCAGCTGTCGGGCGGCAACCAACAGCGCGTGGTGCTGGCCCGCTGGCTGCTGACCGACGCCCGCGTGCTGATCCTGAACGGCCCGACCGTCGGCGTCGATGTCGGGTCGAAGGCGGAAATCCACGCCAAGATCCGGGAGCTGGCGCAGCATCACGGCCTCGCCGTCCTGATGATCTCCGACGACGTGCTGGAGCTGGTGCAGAACTGCAACCGCATCGTGCTGATGCATCGCGGGCGCTTCATCGAAGACCTGCCCGCCGCCGCTGTCACCGAAGAGACGGTCAGCGACCGGCTCAAGACCTTTACCTGAGGGAGGAACCGATGGCCCTGCTCCGCCGGTCGGAAACGGTCATCGCGGGCATCCTGCTGCTCGCCATGGTCCTCATCGGCACGATCAACCCCGCCTTCTGGCAGCTCGACAATCTGTTCAGCCTGATGCGCAGCAACGTCATCATCGGCATCATGGCGATGGGCGTCCTGCTGGTGCTGATCTCCGGCGGCATCGATGTGTCGTTCCCGGCCTTCGCCGTCGCGGCCATGTATCTGACGATCAAGGGCATGCTGGCGCTGGGCTACAACGGCGTCGTCCTGCCACTGCTGGCCGCCACCCTGATGGGGCTGGCGTTCGGCGCGGTGAACGGCTTCTTCGTCTACAAGTTCCGCATGATCCCGCTGATCGTGACGCTGGGCACCAGCGCCATGGTGCGCGGCTTCCTGCTGGGCGTCGTCGGCACCAGCATGATCAACATCAACAAGATGCCGACGGCGCTGATCGACTTCGCCCGCACCGACGTGGTCAGCGTCACCAAGGCCGACGGCACCACCTACGGCCTGACGGCGATGGTGCTGATCTATCTCGGGCTGGCGCTCGCCATGCATCTGGTGCTGCGCTACACCATGATCGGCCGCAGCGCCTATGCGCTGGGCGGCGATCCGGAGGCGGCGCGCCGCGCCGGCTTCGACCTGCGCAAGACCATCTTCTTCATCTATTGCGTCGCGGGCGCCCTGGCCGGTTTCGCCGGGCTTCTGCACAGCGGCATGATCTGGCTCGCCAACCCGCGCGACTTCGTCGGGCTGGAGCTGGATGTCATCGCCGCGGTGGTGCTGGGCGGGGCGTCGATCTTCGGCGGGCGGGGCAGCGTGCTCGGCACCATGCTCGGCGTCTTCATGCTGGTGATGGTCAAGAACAGCCTGATCATCATGCGCGTGGACACCACCTGGCAGCTCGTCGTCGTGGGTCTGATCGTCATCGCCGCGACCGCCCTGTCGGCGTGGCGCGACCGCCGCCGGGCGGCGTGAGGAGGCGGAAGCATGAAAACGCAAATGAACATCCGCAGCCTGATCAACCGCGACAACAACATCGTCCAGCTTCTGGTGATGACGGTGCTGATCTTCGCCGTGATGACGGCGCTCAGCCCCGACAAGTTCCTGCGCTACTACAATTTCGAATCGATCACATACATCTTCCCCGAGCTGGGGCTGCTCTCCATCGCGATGATGATCGCCATGCTGACCGGAGGCATCGACCTGTCGGTGGTGGGGGTCGCCAATCTGTCGGGCATCCTGGCTGGCGTGCTGTTCCACAAGATGGCCGGCGCCGCCGGCATCGCCGACGCCGGCATCCTGACCGTCCTGCTGGGCGGGGTGATCGCGCTCGGCACCGGGCTGGCGGCGGGGACGGTCAACGGACTGCTGATCACGCGCCTCGGCATCACGCCGATCCTGGCGACGCTGGGGACGGGGCAGGTCTTCACCGGGCTCGCCATCGTGCTGACCGGCGGGCCGGCCATCGTCGGCTTCCCCACCGCCTGGGCCTTCCTCGGCAACGGCAAAATCCTGGGACTGGCGACGCCCTTCGTGCTGTTCGCGGTGATCGCCGTGCTGATCGCCTTCGTGTTGAGCCGCACCGCGCTCGGCATCAACCTGATGCTGATCGGCACCAACCCGAAGGCGGCGCTGTTCGCCGGGCTGAAGCGGGAACGGATGGTGCTGTACAGCTATATGCTGACCGGCGTTCTGGCCTCGGTCGCCGGGATCATCCTGTCGGGGCGGACCAACGCGGCGAAGTCGGATTACGGTACCTCGTACCTGCTGCAGGCGGTGCTGATCGCCGTGCTGGGCGGCACCAACCCGGCGGGAGGGCGCGGCACGGTGCTGGGCATCACCATTGCGGTGGCGGCGCTGATGCTGCTGTCGAGCGGCTTCCAGATCCTGCGCTTCTCCAACCACCTGATCGATTTCATCTGGGGCGCGTTCCTTCTGCTGGTCATCGCCATCAACGCCTACAAGAACCGCACCCGCTAGCCGGTTTCCAGGCCGGCTTTCGTTAGGGAGGAAATCCCATGAGCGTCCGAACCGCAATCCATTTCCGCAAAAGCTTTTTCGGCGAGGCCGAGCGACCGGTCGCCGAGGCGCACGGCATGACCGCCAGCCTGTTCCGCTACGACAGCGGGATCGAGGCGGTGCGGCTGTCCAACCGGCGCGGGCATCTGGTGGTGCTGCCCTATTACGGCCAGATGGTGTGGGATGCGGTGTTCGACGGCGTCGACCTGACCATGGCGAACATGTTCGACATGCCGCGCCCAGCCAGCGAGATCGTCGGTACCTATGGCTGCTTCGCCTTCCATTCCGGGCTGCTGCGCAACGGCTGCCCCGGCCCGCAGGACAGCCACCTCCTGCATGGCGAGATGCCCTGCGCCCCGATGGACGATGCCGGGCTGGAAGTGGGAGAGGACGACGAAGGCCCCTACATGGCGGTTACCGGCCGGCGCGAGTATGTGATGGGCTTCGGCGCCCATTACGTCGCCCGGCCGCGGGTGGTGCTGCGCCCCGGCTCCGCCCTGTTCGACATCGCGATGGTGGTGGAGAACCTGTCGGGTGCGGCGATGGACCTGATGTACATGTGCCACGTCAATTTCGCCTTCGCTGAGGGTGCGCGCATCGTCCAGCCCGCTCCCTTCACGCCGGAGGCGACGGCGGTGCGCACGGTGGTGCCGGCCCATGTGCCGCGCAGCCCGGCCTATGACGCGCTGCTGTCCGACCTCGCCCGCGATCCGGCGGTGATGGAGGTGCTGGACGAGCCCGGACGCTACGACCCAGAACAGGTCTTCTACATCCGCGGCCTGCGCACCGACGACGAGGGCGGCACCGCGGTGATGATGCGAAGGCGGGAAGGCGATGCCTTCCACATCGCCTACAGCACACGGGAGTTCCCCAAGACGGTGCGCTGGGTGCTGGTCAACAGCGACCAGAAGGTCTGCGCCTTCGCCCTGCCATCCACCTGCGAGCCGGAGGGCTACAAGGCGGAGAGCGCGAAGGGCAATGTCCAGACGCTGGCGGGCGGCGAGACGCGGCGCTTCTCGGTGCGGCTGGGCTATCTGACCGCCGACGAGGCCGAAGCCGAGGAATGCGCCATCCGGGCGCTGTGAAAGGAGTAACCGAAGATGGGCAAGATCGCCGTGGTCGGCAGCAACATGGTCGACCTGATCACCTACACCGCCCGCATGCCCGGCCCCGGCGAGACCATCGAGGCGCCGCGCTTCGAGATGGGTTGCGGCGGCAAGGGCGCCAACCAGGCCATCGCCGCCGCCCGGCTGGGCGCCGAGGTGATGATGGTCACCAAGGTCGGCGACGACATCTTCGCCGACAACACCATCCGCAACTTCGAGGCTTCGGGCATCGACACCCGCTATGTCGAGCGGGTGCCCGGCACGTCGAGCGGCGTCGCCCCGATCTTCGTCGAGCCGTCGGGCGAGAACAGCATCCTGATCATCAAGGGCGCCAACGCCCTGCTGTCGCCGGCCGACATCGACCGCGCGGCGGAGGATCTGAAGGGCTGCGACCTGATCGTCATGCAGCTGGAAGTCCCGCTGGAGACGATCTACCACACCATCGCGTTCGGCGCGCGGCACGGCATCGAGACCCTGCTGAACCCGGCCCCGGCCCCCACCGATCTGGACCCCAAGCGGATCGAGCAGGTCACCTTCCTGGTGCCGAACCAGACCGAGTTGGCGACCATCTCCGGACTGCCGGTGAATTCGGAAGCGGAGGCCGAGACGGCGGCGCGCGCGCTGATCGGGCGCGGCATCCGCACGGTGATCGTCACGCTGGGCGCCCGCGGTGCCCTGCTGGTGACCAAGGGCGAGGAGACCCGGCGGATCGAGCCGGTGCGGGTGACGCCGGTCGACACCACCGGGGCCGGCGACGCCTTCATCGGCAGCTTCGCCCGCTATTATGTCGAGAACCGCGACCTCGACGCCGCGCTGCACAAGGCGGTGCGCTATGCCGCCGACAGCATCACCCGGCCGGGCACCCAGAAATCCTACGCCAGCCGCGAGGCGTTCGAGGCCTTCTGCGCCAGCCTGTAAAGGGGACATGCCATGACACGCGCCGTGATCGGGGTGGATGTGGGGACCGGCAGCGCGCGGGCCGGCATCTTCGACCTTGCCGGCCGCCGGCTGGCCGCCGCCTCCCGCCCGATCCGGATGTGGAAGCCCGATCCGGAGTGGGCGGAGCAGTCCTCCGACGACATCTGGGCCGCCGTCTGCGCCGCTGTGAAGGAGGCGCTGGCCGCCTGCGCCGAAAAGCCGGAGGTGGTCGGCATCGGCTTCGACGCCACCTGTTCGCTGGTGGTGCTGGACGCCGCCGGGCGGCCGGTGACGGTCGATCCGGAGGGCGACGATTCCCGCAACGTCATCGTCTGGATGGACCATCGCGCCATCGAGCAGACCGACCGCATCAATGCCGGCGGTCATGAGGTGCTGCGCTATGTCGGCGGGCGGCTGTCGCCGGAGATGCAGACGCCCAAGCTCTTGTGGCTGAAGGAGAGGATGCCGCAGAGCTGGAGCCGGGCCGCCCATTTCTTCGACCTGCCGGACTTTCTGACTTGGCGGGCGACCGGGTCGGCGCGGCGGTCCTTGTGCTCTCTGGTGTGCAAATGGACCTATCTGGGGCATGAGGGGCGCTGGGACGACGGCTACCTCCGCGCCATCGGGCTGGGCGATCTGGTGGATGAGGGGCATGCCCGCATCGGCACCGAGGTCGGCGAGGTCGGCAGCGCCGTCGCCGGCGGCCTGAGCCTTGAGGCGGCGCGCGAGCTTGGGCTGACGCCGGGCATCGCGGTCGGCACCTCGATGATCGACGCCCATGCCGGCGGGATCGGGGTGATCGGGGTGCCGCTGGAGGCGGCGGGCAGCGCCGATTTCGACCGGCGGCTGGCGCTGATCGGCGGCACGTCGAGCTGCCATATGGTGATGAGTCCCGGTGACCCGCGCTTCATCCCCGGAGTCTGGGGTCCCTACCATTCGGCCATGCTGCCGGGGCTGTGGCTGAACGAGGGCGGGCAGTCGGCGACCGGGGCCTTGATCGACCATGTGGTGCAGGGCCATCCCCGCCATGGCGAGCTTGCCCTTGAGGCCCAGCGGCGCGGCACCACAATCTACCAGCTGCTGAACGAGGAGCTGGCGGCGTTGGCGGAGCGCAGCGGCGGGCCGGTGGCGATGCTGACCCGCGACCTGCATGTGCTGCCCGACTTCCACGGCAACCGCTCGCCGCGGGCCGATGCCGGTTTGCGCGGTGCCATCGCCGGGCTGCGGCTGTCGGACGGGCTGGAGGATCTGGCGCTGCTCTATCTGGCGACGGTGCAGGCGGTGGCCTATGGCACCCGGCACATCGTCGCGGCGATGAACGGGCGGGGCTATGCCATCGACACCATCCTCGCCTGCGGCGGCGGCACCAAGAACCCGGTGTTCCTGGAGGCGCATGCCGATGCCACCGGCTGCACCCTGGTCCTGCCGGAGGAGCCGGAGGCGGTGCTGCTGGGTGCGGCCGTGCTGGGCGCGGTGGCGGGCGGCGCCTTTCCCGACATCGCCGCCGGCATGGCCGGGATGAGCCGCGCCGGCCGCCGCATCACGCCGGCCGAGGGGGCGATGCGGGCCTATCACGACGCCAAATACGCCGTGTTCCTGCGGATGCACGAGGACCAGATGGCGTACCGGGCGCTGATGGAGACGGCGATGGAAACGGCCGGCTGAGCCTCACATCACGCATTCGCAGGCCCCCTCCCGCTCCATCGGCGCTTTCTGCTGCTCGCACAGGTCGCCCGGCAGATCCTCGCCCTGGAGCAGCGGGCAGCGCTCGAACAGCTCGGCCAGCCAGTCGACGAAGACCCGCACCTTCGGCGACAGATGGCGGTTCTGCGGGTAGACGGCGGAGATCGGCATCCGCGGCGGCCGCCAGTCCGGCAGGATCTCGCGCAGGGCGCCGCTGCGCAGGTGCGGCAAAACCATGAAGCGGCCGGGCTGCAGGATGCCCTGCCCTTCCAGCCCGCAGGTGACATAGGCGTCGGCGTCGTTGACCGAGATGACGCCCTTCATGGCGATGTCGACCACCTCGTCGTCGCGGCGGAAGCTGAGGTCGAGGTTGCGCCCGGTGCGGTTGCTGAAATAATTCACCGCGATGTGGCGTTCGAGATCCTCGATGGTCTTCGGCACGCCATGCTCGGCGAGATAGGCCGGGCTGGCGCAGGTGACCTGCTGCATGGCGCCGATCCGGCGGGCCAGCAGGCTGGAATCGGCAAGCTCGCCGATGCGGACGACGCAGTCGACCCCCTCCTGCACCAGATCGATGGGCCGGTCGCCCAGCCCCAGCATCAGCTCGATGTCGGGGTACTTGGCGTGGAATTCGTGGATCGAGGGGATGATGACCAGCCGGCCGATGGAGCCCGGCATGTCCACCCGCAACCGGCCGCGCGGCGTCTTGCGGGCGCTGGTGAAGGTGGATTCGATCTCGTCGATTTCCGACAGGATGCGGCTGGCGCCCTCCAGATAGGCGGCACCGTCCAGCGTCAGGTTGAGCTTGCGCGTGGTGCGCTGGAGCAGGCGCACGCCCAGCGCCGCCTCCAGATTCTGGATGGTCGTCGTCACCGAGGCGCGCGGCAGCCCCAGCGTTTCCGCCGCCTTCGAGAAGCTGTTCGCCTCGACCACCCGGATGAAGACGCGCATCGCATGCAGCTTGTCCATACGGACCCCGTCCTTATCAATCGCGGTTCCCGCAAGTGGGGCCTCCCGCAAATGGGGAGAGTGTCCGCCGAAGACGGCCGAATAGCAATCGGGCGGTCGCGGATCAAGGGTGGTGGGTGTGGCGCGGCGGGATGGAACGGTGTGGAACGCTTTCCGGCGGCTGTTCCATCTAGCGCCGGCCGGAGAAGGCACCGATGGCGCGGCGGCTCACCGGGCCGGGGTTGAGGTTGGGATACTCCTCATACTGGTTGAGCGTGTAGGGGAAGAGGCCCTTCGGTCCCGCCGCCTCCGGCTGGGCCAGGACGGCGGCGACCATCGCCGGGTTGGGCGGGCAGCGCTCGCGGATGGCGCCGGGGATGTCGTCGTCGAGTTCGGGGACGGTGACGGCGGGCGGGTCGTCAGGACGGGGGGCCGGCTTCGGGGCCGGAGGAGGGTCGGCCGGCCGGTCGGGGTTGGCGTCCTGCCGCTTGGCCGCGGGCAGGTCGAGGCCGGCGAAAAGCCCGAGCCGCTCGGCCAGCCAGCGCACGGTGGCGGGGTCGCCCGACGTGACCAGCCGCTCGATCTGCTCGGCCACCAGCACCCGCAGCGAGGACAGGCGCAGCTCGGCCTCACGGTTCAGGGCCTGCCGCTCCCACCAAACCCTGTGACGAAAATCCTTGGAGCCGTAATAGGCGCGCCAGAGCGTCGTCCGGCTGCACCCCATGGCGCGGGAGACCTGAAGGAAGCTGTTGCCGCGGGCCAGCATGCCGGCGGCCATGATCCATTGTTCCTCGTGGAACTGCGAACCGGGGACCAGCGCGCCTTCCGACGGCGTCGGCGGCTCCTCCGCCCAGCGGGGGAAATTGTCGGTGGTGAAGCTGCGGGGATCGAGAGGCATGGCGAGGCTCCGCAAGAGGAAGAGACAATTGCGGAGAGCCTATGGGACTTTAGTCCTTTGATGGAGAGTTTTTGTAAAAAGCCCGAGGACGGGTGCGCCGCCGCCGTCCCCGGCAAGGGCCGGGAGGGCGGCGGCGCGGGGTGTCTTGCCCTCAGTGGAGCGTCGCGCGGTCAGGCTGGGGGGCAGGCCCGGAGCCGGTGCGGACGGCCTCGCGCGCCCGGCCGATGCCGAGCAGCTGGTAGAGGCCCAGCGCGGCGATGGTGGCGGTGCCGATGCCGCCGATGGAGAAGCCGCCGGCGGTGACGGTGAAGTTGCCGGCGCCGAGCACCAGCGTCACGCCGACGGTGATGAGGTTGCGCGGATCGGAGAAATCGACGCGGTTGTCGACCCACAGCCGCACCATCGCCGCGGCGATCAGGCCGAAGACGACGGTCGCCAGCCCGCCCAGCACCGGGGCCGGGATGGTCCGCAGCAGGGCGCCGAACTTCGGCGAGAAGCCCAGCAGGATGGCGGCGACGGCGGCGACGACGAAGATCAGGGTGGAGAAGACGCGGGTGACCGCCATCACGCCCATGTTCTCGACATAGGTGGTGACGCCGGTGCCGCCGCCGCTGCCGGACACGATGGTGGCGATGCCGTCGCCGATGAAGCCGCGGCCGATGAAGCGGTCGAGGTTGCGCCCGGTCATGGCGCCGATGGCCTTGATGTGGCCGAGATTCTCGGCGACGAGGATGAAGGCGATGGGAGCGACCAGCGCCATGGCGCCCGCATCGAAGGTCGGCGTGCGGAAGGCCGGCATGCCGAACCAGGGGGCGGCGTCCAGCTCGGCGAAGCTGACCGGCGGCAGCAGGCCCATGCCGTTGGCGAGCACGAGATAGAAGACATAGCCGGCGGCGATGCCGACGAGGATCGACACCCGGCGGATGGCGAGCGGGGCATAGACCGCGATGAGGGCGGTGGCGAGCAGGGTGAACAGGGCGACGAAGATGTGCGGCCCCGTCCCCTCGATGCCCTTGACCGCGACCGGCGACAGGTTGAGGCCGATGGCCGCACCGACGGCGCCGGTGACCGCCGGCGGCATCAGCCGCTCGATCCAGTTGGTGCTGGTGTAGCTGACCAGCAGGCCGATCAGGACATAGACGAATCCTGCCGCGATGATGCCGCCGAGCGCCGGCCCGATGTTCGGGTTCGGCCCCTGGCCGCCGTAGCCGGTGACCGCGATCACCACGGCGATGAAGGAGAAGGAGGATCCCAGATAGCTCGGCACCCGCCCGGCGGTGAGCACGAGGAACAGCAGGGTGCCGATGCCGGAGAACAGCACCGCGAGGTTCGGATCGAACCCCATCAGCAGCGGCCCGAGGATGGTCGAGCCGGACATGGCGACGAGATGCTGGACGCCGAGCGTCAGGGTCGAGCCCCAGGGAAGCCGCTCGTCCGGCTGGACGACGGGGCCGGTCGCGAGCGGCCAGCGCGGGAAGAAATCTGCCATAGAGGGTTTGTCCGAAGAGGGGTGGAACGGCAACGGTGCCGGGGGATGATTGGTCGCCCGCTTTTTGGCGTTTGCGCAGGCGTTGCGCTACATTTTTGTGCGGAAGCGGTAGGAACGTCAGCAACAAGACCGGACGGGGCACATTCAGCGCCACGTCCATGCTTCAAGTCCTGACGGCCACATGATGCACAAGGCTGCGGATCGACCCGCCAGAGGGCTAGGCCGACCCGCAGGAGTGCCCCCGGTTACCGCCTGTACTCAGGGGGACAAACAGGACGCGCACTCCGGTAACGGCGACCATGGACAATATGGTTCACCGTCCCACCATTGAGACCAGTTTGAATTGCCGCTTCAGTCTGCGTTGTGCGTTCTACTTCAATCAGCCACTTAACGTAACAAGCCTTCATGAAGTTGGCGCGACGCGGGGAGTGAAGTTCTGCCTTGAATTCGGTGCGGCTATCGTGGTGAGAGTGCATTAGTTTGCTCCTAAACACATGGTTTACGAGCACTTGACCCTTGAAAAATGCGAGCTCATGCGTTAGCGTAATTCCGCTTTCTCAAAAGCATGAACCGCAAGTCAAGTGCATTTTTGCGGTTAAGTTCTAAAGTGGCTCTCCCCACGAACCGGACTGGAACTCCGGTTCTGGGGAGCGTCCGCTCAGCCGCATATCGCTAGCTGGGCTTCTGACGCCGGACAAAGTTAGGGCGTTGTGGCCTTGCAGCCTCCTTCGTTGCCTAGGGGAATTCGCACCAGCGCTCTATAGGCACGGCGTAGCGACGTGTGTCGCGTTGAGTAGTACATGCAGACAAAAGAGCGAGTCCGCGGGTTGCTGTCAAGCGCCGCCGGTACCAGTAATATTGCTGCTGGTCTCCGCTGCGCCCCACAGGTTGACTACGGGGACTTTAAGAAGCGCAAATGATAATGCTTCTCAAGTTGCAACATATTGATAAATAAGGAATTTATGTCGAATTCGCGGTTTTCCGCGATGCGTACAAGCATAGTTGTGCCTCAAAAGCGCCGCATTCTGCCCTCGTCACTGACAGTGACATGAAGATCGGTCAGGTACCCAAACAAGAACATGATGTTCATTTCGGCATGCTTTTGGTGCGACTCGGAGAAGGCAGAACGAGGCCATCTGAGCGGCAGTGCATACGCTCAGCGAATACAGAGCGGGTGGTCAATATGAGCGAGTCAGTCGGCGTGGCAGCACGCAATGAAAGCATCATCGCTTTCGTGCACGAACGTCGTTCGCAATCCGGCAGCGATTATATCGGCCAATCGCAGGGCGGCTTCAAATGACTGAGCTTTCCCGAGAACGTCGATACCACCGTTGCCAGGGAGATCACTAGCTTCGAAAACAAAGTACCCACTGAACCCAAGGTGCTCTGCACCTGAGTCAACTATCGTCTGACGCGAAAGGGTGGCAATATGAACACTCCGCCCCTCACCGATCTTCGCGCTCATGAGGATATCGTCCATGGCCATCGCTTTCCCCCCGGTGCGGCAAGCGCCCAGGATTTCCACCAACGAACTTGCCCTCTTCATGGTGTCGTCTGACACGGCAAGGGTAAGTATCATTCGAAGGGCCAAGAACCCTCAAACTCCACCTATCATCCGATATCGCGACGCGAGGGCAGCAATCTGCCAATATTTAACAGATATTCGTCGCCCTGTGAATTGCCTTGTTACTGCTGAGAATATGCTTTCTCAACGGATGGATGATCCCTCTGAAAGCAGCATGCGGAAAGAGGATGCACGTCATTCTATTGAAGTCCTGCACGCTATTCAGAGAATGTCCAATAGGCTTTCCGCGTTTCATTTCATTCCTGCCCCAAACAGCCAGCCAAAGCTAGCAATACAAGGCGTCGAAATCTCTGTGCGTGCAGACATGCTGGTCCATGGATCGAGTCGGAGTCAGCAGCAGATAGGGGCAGCAATTCTGAGAATGACTCAGGACGACGCGGACACGGACTCTGCGAGAGCGCGGCGTCAGGAAATGGGCTACTGCGTCGCCGCATTGGCGCGGCTTCACGTTGAGCAACACATCCAATCAGAACGTGTTGCGTCCAATCGACTTTGCATGTCGATAGACGTTCAGCATGGGGAGGTATTCCAAGCCCCTAACAGCAACGTCCGTAGGGTGAATGACATTGAGAGCGCTTGCCGGTTTATAGCGGCAATGTGGGATCAGGTCTGATCCTGATGCGGCGGCAGCACCGCCTTGAAGGCGGCGACGGTGTCATGGCTGAAGCCGCAAGCCATGAAAAACTTAGCCTTCGGGGTGATCGGGTACCAGCAGGTAATGGGTGATCTTCTTAAGGTCCAGCGTCGCCCTGTCGGCGTCAGGCACGTGCATGTCGAATGGCGTCCGGCATGACGGTGGCGACGGTGTGGAAGGGTTTCGCGAACTCGACCTCGTAGGCGGCACCACCCCGGTATATGCCGACGACGGTCCCCATCGACCCGGCAGGCAGCACGCCGTCCTCGGTCTCCACCGGCTTGGACAGCGCCACCCGCGTGAGTTCCTCGGTCGGCTCGTGCGCTCCGGTGTCAGTCGGGCGCTTTTGCGGATTCCACGTGGAGCGCTCCATGGGCACGGACATCACGACCTCCCCTGCCGGATAGCTGCCCTTGTGGCACTCCGGAAGATCGCCCTGGAGCTTGATGAACCGGGCATAGTCCACGTCCCCGCCGAAGGCCCCCTCCACCGCTTCCAGATACGCTTTGTGCCCGTCAGTGGTGATCTGCACCCGGTTGTTCAGCCGGCTGCGCAGTCGCCCATCATCACGATGGCAGACTGCCCAGCGGGCCTTTGGGCAAGGCTCAATTCCCTGCCTGATCGCCGACAGGCAACGGCTCTTTGACGACGTCTCCCGTCTCGATATCAATGATCTGCACGTCGTTGTAGATGCCTTGCTGGCGGAGTTCGTTGGCCTTCTTGAGCGCACCTTCAAGAGTGTCCCGCTTCAGGCCCATAACGCCAACCTGAGAACTCCCCGTGATGTGATAGCGCATTTTCGCTTCCTCCACCGTTATGCTTTCCGTTGAGCATATAGGATCGTGCAGCCGGATGCGAATGCCCTTCGCGCCGGGAGGACATCGGCCCGAATAGCCCATCCCCCACAAACAGCCACCGCCACCCTGCCGCGATTGTTCGTCCCGGCTGAATTCTGTTCCCAGCCGCAGCCGCTTTATCCCACCCGTGCACCTGCACATTATCGCTCTTGCCGCATTGCAGGAGGGGCGCTGGTCGCCGGATCGGGATGGAACGTTCACGCACGTCGCTGACGGTGGAGGGTCGCAAGGTTCCGCTGTGCCTGTTCAGGCCGGCGGTTGCCGGGCCGCTGCCCGGACTGCTGTATTTCCATGGCGGCGGCTTCACCTCCGGCTCCGTCGAGGAGGTGGAGATCACGGCGACGGCGCTGGCGGAGAGCATTCCGGCGCTGGTGGTCGCCGTCGGCTATGCGCTGGCCCCCGCCAATCCCTTCCCCGCCGCCATCGAGGATGCCCATGCCGCCGCCGTGTGGCTGGCGGAGCGGGCCGGGCCGCTCGGCGTCGCCGGCCACGATGCCGGCGGGCATGTCGCGGTGTCGCTCACCCTGCTCGCCCGCGACCGCGGCGGGCCGGAGATCGCGGCGCAGGCGCTGTTCGGGCCGATGCTCGATCCCAGCCTGACGCGGGTCGGGGATGGCGAGGGCAGCGTGACCGACTGCGCGCGCTGTTACCGCGCCTATCTGCCGGAGGCGGCGCTGCGGCTGCATCCCTATGCCGCACCCCTGGAATCGCGCCGGCTCGGCCGGCTGCCGCCGATCCTGATCGCAACGGCGCAGAACGACGTGCTGCGGCCGGAGGCGGAAAGCTATGCCGCCCGGCTGATCGACGCCGGGGTGCCGACCGAGGTCACCCGCTTTGCCGGGGTCAGCCATGCCGGCCTCGCCAACCACCCGCCGGCGCTGGCCGCCGCGGCCGATTTCTTCCGGCGCCGCCTGACCGGCGCCCGTCCCGACACTTCAAGCAGCAGGTAACGTCATGTCCCGCAAGACACTTTCCCTTCTGATCGCGGCCGGTGTTTCCGTGGCGGCGCTGACCGGCGCCGTCACCCTGCGAAGCCCGGCCGAAGCGCAGACCGCCTCCCCCGCCCCGCCGCCGGCCGAGGTGGATGTCGCCACCGTGCTGGCCCGGCCGGTGACGGACTGGCAGTCCTATTCCGGCCGGCTGGAGGCGGTCGACCGCGTCGACATCCGGCCGCAGGTGCCCGGCACCATCGTCGCCGTGCATTTCCGCAACGGCGCGCTGGTGAAACAGGGCGACGTGCTGTTCACCATCGACCCCCGCCCCTATGAGGCGGAGGTGGCGCGGGCCGAGGCGCAGGTCGCGGCGGCGCAGGCGCGGGTGCGCTTCACCGTCGCCGACCTCGACCGCGCGCAGAAGCTGGTGCGCGACGACACCATCTCGCGCAGCACCATGGACCAGCGCGACAACGCCGCCCGCGAGGCGGCGGCCAACCTGAAGGCGGCGCAGGCGGCGCTGGACATCGCGCGGCTCAATCTCGGCTACACGCGGGTGACGGCGCCGGTGTCGGGCCGGGTGTCGCGGGCGGAACGGACGGTCGGCAATGTGGTGGCCGCCGGTGCTGCCGCCGAGCCGCTGACGACGCTGGTGTCGCAGTCGCCGATCTATGCGTCGTTCGACGTCGATGAGCAGACCTATCTGCGCCACATCGCGCCGATGCGCGATTCCGGGACGATCCCGGTCCGGCTCGGCCTCGCCAACGAGGAGGAGTATTCGCGGTCGGGCATGGTCGAGCATGTCGACAACCGGCTGGACAGCGTGTCGGGCACCATCCGCGTGCGCGCCCGCTTCGACAACGGCGACGGCACGCTGGTGCCGGGGCTCTATGCACGGGTGAAGGTGGGGGGCACCAAGCCCTATGACGCGCTGCTGGTCGACGACCGCGCCATCGGCACCGACCAGGACAAGAAGTTCGTCCTGGTGGTGACGGCGGAGAACAAGGTGGAATACCGGCCGGTGAAGCTCGGCACCTTGCAGAACGGGCTGCGCGTGGTGACGGCGGGGCTGTCGGCCGGCGAGCAGGTGGTGGTCAACGGCATGCAGCACGCCCGGCCGGGCATGGCGGTGACGCCGAAGACGGTCGCCATGGGGACGGAGAAAACCCAGACGGCGGCCCGCTAAGACACGAACAAGACGGGTGTGCGCCTTTCCTAACCCTCCTCGCGAAATGCGGGGAGGGATGGGGAGCGTGCAGCCTGGGAGACCCCAGATGAACATCTCGAAATTCTTCATCGACAGGCCGATCTTTGCCGGCGTGCTGTCGGTGGCTCTGTTCCTGGCGGGGGCCATCGCGGTCTTCCGCCTGCCGATTTCCGAATATCCGGAGGTGGTGCCGCCGTCCGTCGTGGTGCGCGCGCAGTTCCCCGGCGCCAATCCCAAGGTCATCGCCGAGACCGTCGCCTCCCCGCTGGAGGAGCAGATCAACGGCGTCGAAGGCATGCTCTACATGCAGTCGCAGGCCAACAGCGACGGCAACCTGGCGCTGACGGTGACCTTCAAGCTGGGCACCGACCCGGACAAGGCGCAGCAGCTGGTGCAGAACCGCGTGGCGCAGGCGATGCCGCGGCTGCCGTCCGACGTGCAGCGGCTGGGCGTCGCCACGGTGAAAAGCTCGCCGACGCTGACCATGGTCGTGCATCTGCTCTCGCCCAACGACCGCTATGACATGACGTACCTGCGCAACTACGCGGTGCTGAACGTCAAGGACCGGCTGACCCGCATTTCCGGCGTCGGCGAGGTGCAGGTGTGGGGGGCCGGCGACTATGCCATGCGGGTGTGGCTCGACCCCGGCAAGGTGGCGCAGCGCGGGATGACCGCGACCGACGTGGTCAACGCCATCCGCGAGCAGAATGTCCAGGTGGCGGCCGGCGTGATCGGCGCCTCGCCCTCGCTGCCCGACGTGCCGATGCAGCTGTCGATCAACGCGCGCGGCCGGCTGAAGACCGCCGACGAGTTCGGCGACATCGTGCTGAAGACCGGCGATGAGGGCGGCGTCACCCGGCTGCGCGACGTGGCGCGGGTGGAGCTGGCCGCGGCGCAGTATGGGCTGCGCTCGCTGCTCGACAACAAGCCGGCGGTGGCGCTCGGCATCACCCAGACGCCGGACGCCAACGCGCTCGCCATCTCCGACGAGGTGCGCAAGGTGATGGCGGAGCTGAAGGGCGACATGCCCGACGGCGTCGACTACTCCATCGTCTACGACCCGACGCAGTTCGTCCGCTCCTCCATCGAGGCCGTCATCCACACGCTCTTGGAGGCAGTGGCGCTGGTCGTGCTGGTGGTGATCGTCTTCCTGCAGACCTGGCGGGCATCGATCATCCCGCTGCTGGCGGTGCCGATCTCCATCGTCGGCACCTTCTCGCTGCTGCTGGCCTTCGGCTTCTCGATCAACGCGCTGTCGCTGTTCGGCATGGTGCTGGCCATCGGCATCGTGGTGGACGACGCCATCGTCGTGGTCGAGAATGTCGAGCGCAACATCGCGTCCGGCCTGTCGGCCCGCGATGCCACCATCCGCGCCATGCAGGAGGTCAGCGGCCCGATCATCGCGATTGCGCTGACGCTGGTCGCCGTCTTCGTGCCGCTGGCGGCGATGACCGGCCTGACCGGCGAGTTCTACAAGCAGTTCGCGATGACCATCGCGATCTCCACCGTGATCTCTGCCTTCAACTCGCTGACCCTGTCGCCGGCCCTGGCGGCGGTGCTGCTGCGCGGCCACGACGAGCCGCAGGACTGGCTGACCCGTGCGATGAACCGGGTGTTCGGCGGCTTCTTCCGGCTGTTCAACCGGGTGTTCCACCGGGCGTCGGAGGGCTATGGCCGCGGCGTCGGCGGGGTGGTGCGGCGCAAGGGCGTCATGCTGGCGGTCTATGCGCTGCTGATCGGCGCCACGGTGCTGCTCGGCCGCTCGGTGCCGTCGGGCTTCGTGCCGATGCAGGACAAGGAGTATCTGATCAGCTTCGCCCAGCTTCCCAACGGCGCCTCGCTCGACCGGACGGAGGCGGTGATCCGCGAGATGACCGACATCGCGCTGAAGCGTCCCGGCGTGCAGAGCGCTGTCGCCTTCCCCGGCCTGTCGGTGAACGGCTTCACCAACTCGTCAAGCGCCGGCATCGTCTTCGTCACGCTGAAGCCCTTTGCCGAACGCAAGGATCCGTCGCTGTCGGCCGGCGCCATCGCCATGGACTTGCAGCAGCGTTATGCCGGCTTGAAGGAGGCCTTCGTCGCCATCTTCCCGCCGCCGCCGGTGATGGGTCTGGGGCAGCTGGGCGGCTTCAAGATGCAGCTGGAGGACCGCGGCAACCTCGGCTACGAGGCGCTGAGCGAGGCGGTGAACGCCTTCGTCAAGCGCGCGGCGCAAACGCCGGAGCTGGGGCCGACCTTCTCCGCCTACCAGATCAACGTGCCGCAGCTGGACGTCGATCTCGACCGGGTGAAGGCCAAGCAGCTGGGCGTCAATGTCGCCGACGTGTTCGACACCATGCAGATCTATCTGGGCTCGCTCTACGTCAACGACTTCAACGCCTTCGGCCGCGTCTACCAGGTGCGGGTGCAGGCCGACGCGCCCTTCCGCGACACCGCCGACGACATCGGGCTCTTGAAGACCCGCAACGCGGCGGGGACCATGGTGCCGCTATCCTCGCTGGTCACGGTGCAGCCGGGCTATGGGCCGGAGATGGTGGTGCGCTACAACGGCTTCACCGCCGCCGACGTCAATGGCGGGCCGGCGCCGGGCTATTCGTCGGGACAGGCGGAAGCGGCGGCGGAGCGCATCGCGGCCGAGGTGCTGCCGCGCGGCGTCAAGCTGGAATGGACCGACCTGACCTATCAGAAGATCCTGGTCGGCAATGCGGGCCTCTGGGTCTTCCCGATCAGCGTGCTGCTGGTGTTCCTGGTGCTGGCCGCACAGTACGAGAGCCTGACCCTGCCGCTCGCCATCCTACTGATCGTGCCGATGAGCGTGCTGTCCGCCCTGTTCGGGGTGTGGCTGACCGGGGGCGACAACAACATCTTCACGCAGATCGGCTTCATGGTGCTGGTCGGCCTGTCGGCGAAGAACGCCATCCTGATCGTCGAGTTCGCCCGCGAACTGGAGCATGAGGGACGCAGCGTGGTGCAGGCAGCGATCGAGGCGAGCCGGCTGCGGCTGCGGCCGATCCTGATGACCTCCATCGCCTTCATCATGGGCGTGGTGCCGCTGGTCACCTCCAGCGGGGCCGGCGCCGAGATGCGGCACGCCATGGGTGTGGCGGTGTTCGCCGGCATGATCGGCGTGACGCTGTTCGGTCTGGTGCTGACCCCGGTGTTCTACGTGCTGCTGCGCAAGCTGGCCGGAGCGGAGCGTCGGGTGGAAGCGCCGGCGGAAGGCGGGGTGCAGCCGGCGGAGTGGAAGATGGGGTGAGGGGGATGGGTGCGGATATCCCCCTCTCCCCCCCGGGGAGAGGGTCGGGGTGAGGGGGATGCATTGCGGAGCGTCGGCAACAGTGCCGGCGCTCCTTTTTCTTTGAAAATCCTCGCGGTGCGTCCCCCTCACCCTAACCCTCTCCCCGGGGGGAGAGGGGATTATCCGCCGGGGCGGGAGAGGGCGCTTGTCGGCCTCCTTTCATTCGTCCGGCAGCATGTTCTTCGGCAGGTTTTCGCGGAAGATCACTTCCGCCCGCGGCGTTTCCACCCCCTGCATCGCCGGGCGGCCGGCGCGCAGGTTGGTGAAGATGCCGACGCAGGCCGACAGGGTGTTGCGCGGATCCTGGGTGATCACCGCGTCCAGCGCCCCGTCGATCAGCAGGCCGCGCGTTTCGGTGGTCAGGCCGTGGCCGATGAAGACCATCTCGCGTTCCCGCCGCGTCTCCTTCAGCGCGCGGGCCACCCCCTCCGCCCCGCCGCCGATATTATAGACCCCGGCAAGGTCGGGATGCAGGCCCAGCAGCATGCGGGTTTGGCGGTAGCTCTTCCCCTCGTCGTCATGGCCTTCGCGCAGGCCAACCACCTCGATGTCGGGGGCGATCTCCTTCAGGACGTGGAGGAAGCCCATCTCGCGGTCCTCATGCGCACGGTAGCTGAGGCTGCCGGCGATCATCGCCACCTTGGCCGGGCGGTGTTTCAAAAAGCGTGCGATCAGGTAGCCGGCGGTGCGGCCGGCCGCGCGGTTGTCCAGCCCGACATAGCCGGCGCGCCGGCAGTTCAGGATGTCGGAAATCAGCGTCACGCTCGGCACGTTGCGGTCGGCCAGCGCGTCCACCGCCTCGCGCACCGCCGGATGCTCCAGCGCCATGAAGGCGACGCCGTCGGCGCGGCGGCCGTGCTGGAACAGGCTGCGCGCCAGCAGGTCCGGATTGAAGCTCCGGATGAACTCCACCTGCGCCTTCACCCCGTGCGGGGCGAGCATGGAGTCGGCACGGCGGATCATCTCGCCCAGCCCGGTCAGGAAGCGGTTGTTGCCGGCGGGCAGCAGGAAGGACAGCCGCATCGGCTTCTGCCCCGCCGCGGCATGGAGGTCGCCGTCGGGCAGATAATCCAACTCCGCCGCCGCCTTCAGCACCCGCTGCACCGTGGCGGCGCGCACCCCCGGCCGGTTGTTCAGCACGCGGTCCACCGTGGCGGTGGAGACGCCCGCCGCCTGCGCGATGTCGACCACCCGCGGCAGCCCGCGGGGTCCGGCGGCAATTTCCGGATCGTCCTTCACTGAAACCATCAAAAACCATCAATTTCGATGTTTGACACTTGTCGGCGATGGACATACCGTCCCTCCAACAATCATCAATTGACATCAGATCACATCAGAAACGCAAGGCCGGAAACAGCAACGTCGGCCGGTAATCCATGGGAGGTTTGAAATGACCAGTCTGAGCCGCCGCACGATGCTGAAGGCCATCGCCGCCACCCCCGCCGCCATTCCGGCGATCGGGGCCGCCGGCGCCGTGATCGGCATGCCGCACATCGCGCGCGCCGCCGAGTTCGAGCTGAAGTACGGCAACAACCTGCCGCTGAGCCATCCGCTGAACGTCCGCGCCCAGCAGGCGGCGGAGCGCATCGCCAAGGAGTCGAACGGCAAGGTCGAGATCAAGATCTTCCCGAACAACCAGCTCGGCGGCGACACCGACATGCTGTCCCAGGTGCGCAGCGGCGGCCTGACCTTCTTCACGCCGTCGGCGCTGGTGATCGCCACGCTGGTGCCGGTCGCCGCGATCAACGCGGTCGGCTTCGCCTTCTCCGACTACGATCAGGTGTGGAAGGCGATGGACGGCAAGCTGGGCGCCCACGTCCGCAACGCCATCTCCAAGGTCGGGCTCTATGCCTTCGACAAGATGTGGGACAACGGCTTCCGCCAGATGACCAGCGGCGACAAGGCGATCACTTCGGCCGCCGACATGAACGGGCTGAAGATCCGCGTTCCGGTCAGCCCGCTCAGCATCGCCATGTTCAAGGGGCTGGGCGCCGCCCCGGCCAGCCTGCAGTTCAGCGAGGTCTATTCGTCGCTGCAGACCCGGATCGTCGACGCGCAGGAGAACCCGCTGCCGATCATCCAGGTCGCCAAGCTGTACGAGGTGCAGAAGTTCTGCTCGGTGTCGAACCACATCTGGGACGGCTTCTGGTTCATCGCCAACGGCCGCGCCTGGAAGGGCCTGCCGGCGGACATGCAGACCATCGTCGCCAACGCCATCAACGACGCCGGCGTGGCGCAGCGCGGCGACATCAAGGCGCTGAACCAGTCGGTCAAGGCCGATCTGGAATCGAAGGGGCTGACCTTCAACCAGCCCTCGCCCGACAGCTTCCGCGCCAAGCTGCGCGACGCCGGTTTCTACGGCGAATGGAAGGGCCGCTTCGGCGACGAGGCCTGGGGCCTGCTGGAAGAGGCGGTCGGCAAGCTCGCCTGACCGTCGCAGCAGTCCATTCAGGTCCTCTTCCATGAAGGAACATCCCGCCATGTCCCACATGTCCGAGCCGGTCCACGGCTTTGCCGAGCCTCCCGGCACTCTGGGTGCCGGCGGCGGCGCCTCGCTGCTGCGCAGGATCGACCACGGCCTGTCCGTCGGGGTCGAGGTCGTGGCGGGCCTTCTGGTTCTGGTCGAGATCGTCGTTCTGCTGGCCGGCGTCACCGCCCGCTATCTGTTCCACACCCCGCTGGTGTGGTCGGACGAGCTGGCCTCCATCCTGTTCCTGTGGCTGTCGATGCTGGGTGCGGTGGTGGCGCTGCGCCGGGGCGAGCATATGCGGATGACCGGGCTGGTCAGCCGCGTCGGCCCGCAGGCGCGCAGCCTTTTGGAATGCATCGCCATCACCGCCCCCATCGCCTTCCTGACGCTGGTGCTCTACCACGCCGTCGATTACGCGATGGAGGAGCAGTTCATCACCACCCCGGCGATGGAGATCTCCAACGCGTGGCGGGCGTCCGCCCTGCCGGTCGGGCTGGGGTTGATGCTGGTGGCGGCGCTGTTCCGCCTGCTGCGCATCGCCAGGCCCCTGACGGTGCTGGTGGCGGCGCTGGTGACCGGCGCCATCGTTGCCGGCTTCTGGGTCGCCGGGCCGATGCTGAAGCCGCTGGGGCAGTTGAACCTCATCATCTTCTTCGTCGGGCTGGTCGCCGCCAACGTCTTCGCCGGGGTGCCCATCGCCTTCTCCTTCGCGCTCGCCACCTTCTCCTATCTGGCGCTGACCACCTCGACGCCGCTGCTGGTGATGGTCGGCCGGCTGGACGAGGGGATGAGCCACCTGATCCTGCTGGCGGTGCCGCTGTTCGTCTTCCTCGGCCTCCTGATCGAGATGACCGGCATGGCCCGCGCCATGATCCAGTTCCTCGCCAGCCTGCTCGGCCATGTGCGCGGCGGCCTGTCCTATGTGCTGATCGGCGCCATGTATCTGGTGTCGGGCATCTCCGGATCGAAGATCGCCGACATGGCGGCCATCGCCCCGGTGCTGTTCCCGGAGATGAAGAAGCGCGGCGCCCCTCCGGGCGATCTGGTGGCGCTCTTGTCCGCGACCGGCGCGCAGACCGAGACCATTCCGCCCAGCATCGTGCTGATCACCATCGGGTCCGTCACCGGCGTGTCCATCGCAGCACTCTTCACCGGCGGCATGCTGCCGGGCGTGGTGCTGGGCGCCTGCCTGTGCTTCGTGGTCTGGCGGCGCTACCGCAACGAGGATCTGAGCCACGTCGAGCGCACCGCAGGGCGCGAGATCGCCCGGCTGGCCATGGTGGCCCTGCCCGCCATCGCCCTGCCCTTCGTCATCCGCGCCGCGGTGGTCGAGGGCATCGCGACGGCGACCGAGGTGTCGACCATCGGCATCGCCTATTCCACCGTGGTCGGGCTGCTGATCTACCGCCAGTTCGACTGGCGCCGCCTGAAGCCGATGCTGATCGAGACGGCGTCGCTGACCGGGGCCATCATCTTCATCGTCGGCTGCGCCACCTCGATGGCCTGGGGCCTGACCCAGTCCGGCTTCTCGTCCGACCTCGCGCGCTTCATGGCCGGCATCCCCGGCGGCGCCTACGGCTTCCTCGCCATCTCCATCGTCGCCTTCATCATCCTGGGCAGCGTGCTGGAGGGCATCCCCGCCATCGTGCTGTTCGGACCGCTGCTGTTCCCCATCGCCCGTGCGGCCGGGGTGCATGAGGTCCACTATGCGATGGTCGTCATCTTCGCCATGGGCATCGGCCTGTTCGCCCCGCCCTTCGGCGTCGGCTATTACGGCGCCTGCGCCATCAGCAAGGTCAATCCCGACGACGGCCTGAAGCACATCTGGGGCTATGTCGGCGCGCTGCTGGTCGGGCTGGTGATCGTCGCCGCCATTCCCTGGATTTCGACCGGCTTCCTGGCCCGCTGATCCGTTTCAACGCCCGCTGAAAGGCGGGCGCCCGGCCTCCTTAAAATTCCCTCTTATCGGAGTTCCCTCAATGAGCCGATTCTTCGGCCAGATCCGTCAGGCTGGCTACGTCGTGCGCGATATCGAAGCCGCCATGGATTACTGGAGCCGCACGCTCGGCATCGGGCCGTGGTTCTACAACGAGCGGGTTCCGATCCGGAACTACAGCTACCGCGGCGAATCCTACGAGGTTCACAATTCGGTGGCGCTGGCCAACTCCGGCCCGTTGCAGATGGAGCTGATCCAGACCCGCAACGACGCGCCGTCGATGTACCGCGACTTCCTCCAGGCCGGGAACACCGGTTTGCAGCATGTCGCCTACTGGACCGAGGATTACGATGCCGATCTGGAGCGCCTGCTGTCGCAGGGCTTCAAGCCGGTGATGAGCGGCGAGGTCGGCGAGAAGGGCCGCTTCATCTATTTCGACACCGAATACCATCCCGGCACGGTGATCGAGCTGTCGGAGGTCGCCGGGCCGAAGGGCAAGATGTTCGACCTGATCCGCGAAGCGTCGATGGGCTGGGACGGCAGCGACCCGGTGCGGCCGTTCCCGGACCTGAGCAAGCTGTAAGGGGCGGCCATCATGCATGCCGACCGCATCGAAGCGACATATCTGATCGAAACCCCCCTCGCCCCGGCCAAGGTGGCCGAGGTGATGGCGGGGGAGCAGTCCTGCGGCACCTTCACCCGCGTCCATGGCGAAACCGACGATCTGCGGGCCCGTGCCCGCGCCATCGTCGAATTGGTGGAGAAGCTGGACGTCGCCGAGACCCCTGCCCTGCCGAACACTTGGCTGGAGCGGCAGCGCAATCCAGGGCCCTGGCAGCGGGCGCGCGTCACCATCTCCTTCCCGACCGCCAACATCGGCGCCAATCTGCCGACGCTGGCGGCGACGGTCGCCGGCAACCTCTATGATCTGGGCGAGGTGACGGGGCTGCGGCTGGAGAGCTTGCGCCTGCCGCAGGCCTACCGCGCGCAGTTCGACCTGCCGCGCCACGGCGTCGCCGGCACAAGGCGGCTGACCGGGGTGGCGGACGGGCCGCTGGTCGGCTCCATCATCAAGCCGAATGTCGGGCTGTCGGCCGAAGAGACCGGCGAGCTGGTCGGCACGCTGTGCGCCGCCGGGCTGGACTTCATCAAGGACGACGAGATCTGCGCCGATCCGGCCCATGCGCCGCTGGCCCAGCGCATCCCGGCGGTGATGGACCGGGTGCGCCGCCACCAGGACCGCACCGGCAAGCATGTGATGGTCGCCTTCAACATCACCGACGAGACCGACGCCATGCGCCGCCACGCCGATCTGGTGGAGCGCGAGGGCGGGTCCTGCATCATGGTCAGCCTGAACTGGTGCGGCTATTCGGCGGTGCAGACCTTGCGCCGGCACAGCGGGCTGGCGCTGCATGGCCACCGCAACGGCTTCGGCGCTTTGTCGCGCCATCCGCTGCTGGGGATCGGCTTCGACGCCTATCAGGCGCTGTGGCGGCTGACGGGGGTGGACCACATGCATGTCCACGGGCTGAACGGCAAGTTCGCCCAGCCCGACGCCGAGGTGATCGAGGGGGCGCGGGCCTGTCTGGCGCCGCTGGCGGCGGATGCGGCGGACGGTTCCGACGCCGTGATGCCGGCCTTCTCCTCCGGGCAATGGGCCGGCACGGTGCCGGTCACCTGGGAGGCGGTGGGGACCGCCGATCTGATGTTCATGTCCGGCGGCGGCATCATGGCCCATCCCGACGGGCCGGCGGCCGGCGTGCGGAGCATCCGGCAGGCCTGGGACGCCGTGCGGGCCGGGCGCACGCTGGACGAAGCGGCTTTGGAGCAGCCGGAACTGCGGCGGTCGATGGACTTCTTCGGAAAGAAGGGCTGAGGGCGATGGCGGCGACTCCCCGACTGGGCTGGTACGGCGACGACTTCACCGGGGCGACCGACACGCTGGCCGCCTTGGCGAAGGCCGGGCAGCGGGCGCTGCTGTTCCTCGACGTGCCGGACGTCGCCCGGTTGGGGGAAGCCGGGCCGCTCGATGCGGTGGGGATCGCCGGGGCGGCGCGGAGCATGGCGCCGGACGCCATGCGGGCGGAGCTGGAGCCGGTCGGCCGCTTCTTCGCAGCACTCGGCGTGGCGGTGATGCATTACAAATGCTGCTCCACCTTCGACAGCGCAGCCCATGTCGGCAGCATCGGCGAGGCGGTGCGGACGCTGGCGCCGCATTTCCCCAACCGCTTCCGGCCGGTGGTGGGCGGGCAGCCGAACATCGGGCGCTATTGCCTGTTCAGCACCCTGTTCGCCGCGGCGGGCACCGGCGGGGTGGTCCACCGCATCGACCGCCACCCGACGATGAGCGTCCATCCCGTCACCCCGATGGCGGAGGCCGACCTGCGCCGGCATCTGGCCGCGCAGGGGCTGTGGGGGATGGCGGCGCTGCATTTCCCGGATTACGGGCTGGATGGCGGTGCGCTCGACCGGCTGATGGAGCGGTTGCTGGCGGAGGGGCCGTCGGCGCTGCTGCTGGACGTGGCGCGGGCCGAGGATCTGGCGGTCGTCGGGCGGCTGATGTGGCAGCGGGCGGTGAGAGAGCCCCTGCTGGCGGTGGGCCCGAGCAGCGTGGCGCAGGCGCTGGTCGCGCATTGGAACGCCGGGTCCGACGCTTCAGTGACGGAAGAGACGCCGCTGGCCGCGGCGGACAGGCCGGTGTTCCTGATGGCGGGCAGCCTGTCGCCGGTGACGCGGCGGCAGATCGAGGCGGCGGCGTCCTACACGCGCATCCAGGCCGATGCGGCGGCGCTGTGCGGCGACCCCGGCTATGCGGAGACGCTGTTGGGCGAGGTGGCGGCCTCGCTGGCGGCCGGGTGCCACACGCTGGTGTGGACGGCGCCGGCGGAAGCCGGGACGGCGGACACCGCCCAGGCCGGGCGGGTCGCGGCGGCGACGGCGGAGTTCGTCGCGGCGGTGCTGCGGCGGGTGGCTCTGCGCCGGGTCGGCATTGCCGGCGGAGACACCTCCAGCCTCGCGGTGCGGGCGCTGGGGTGCTGGGGCTTGTCCTACCGCTGCACGCTGGCGCCGGGGGTCACCGTCAGCCGCACCCATGCCGACGACCCGGCGGTCGACGGGCTGGAGCTGATGCTGAAGGGCGGGCAGATGGGCGGCGAGGATCTGTTCGAGCGGTTGCTGGGGTAGCCCTCTCCTCTTGAGGAGAGGGCCTCTTCTGCGGTCGCCGATCAGACCGCGGCGGTGACGACCACTTCGATCAGGATTTCCGGCTTGCCGAGGTCGGCGACGCCGATGGTGGCGCGGGCCGGCAGGTCGTTGCCGTCCAGCCAGGACAGCCACGCGTCGTTCATCTCGTCCTTCAGGCCCATGTTCGTGATGAACAGCTGGGCGGACAGCAGCTTGGTCTTGTCGCTGCCGGCCAGCGCCAGCACCTGGTCGAGCTTGCCGCAGATCTGCGTGACCTGGCCGCCCATGCCGACGCTGACGTCGTCGGCGATGATGCCGCCGAGATAGGCCGTGCCGTTGTTGACGACGACGCGGTGCATGATCTTGGTCTTCTCGATGCGCTTGATCACGGGGAACTGCTCCTTGGTTTTTTAAGAAGAACTCAGGGGGTGATGGAGAAATCGACGTAGCGGGCGGCGATGCGCGCCAGCGTGCCGTCCTGCACGACCGCGCGGATCGCCTCGTCGAAGGACTGCTTCAGGCCAGTGTCCTCCTTGCGCAGCCCGACGCCGATGCCGGGGCCGAACACCTCGGCGTCGATCACCGGCTGGCCGACCAGCTTGACCGACTTGCCGCCGTCGCCCTTCACCCAGTCGGACGCGGTGGCGCCGGTGGTGATGGCGGCGTCGAGCCGCCCGGCCTTCAGGTCGGCCAGCAGGTTCGACGCGGTGTCGTAGGTCTTCAGCGTCGCGTCGCTGCCGAGATGCTTCTCGACATAGCGGGAATGGGTGGTGGAGACCTGGGCGCCGATGGTCTTGCCGCGCAGGCTGGCCGGCGAGCCGTCGATCGTCGACTTGGCCGGCGCCACGAAATAGGCCGGCACCACCATGTAGGGGGTGGAGAAGCCGATGGCCTTCGCCCGCTCCGGCGTGATGTTCATCGTCGCCATGATGGCGTCGTACTTCTTCGCCAGCAGGCCCGGAATGATGCCGTCCCACTCCTGCGCCACGACGGTGCAGGGACGCTTCATCCGCTCGCACAGCGCATTGGCAAGGTCGACCTCCAGCCCCGCCACCTTGCCGTCGGGCTGGGTGAAGTTGAAGGGCGGATAGGCGCCCTCGGTGGCGATGCGGATCTCCTGCGCGGCGGCGGTCCCGCCGGACGCAAGCAAGAGGAGGGCGGCAACGCCCGTGACGAGGCGCTTCATGGCAGGCTCCGGAAATGGCGAAGGTGGTTCAGAGTCCGTCCGGTGCTTACAGAAGCACCGGACGGACTCTTAGCTTTTGGTTTTCCGTGTGATTCACGCTTCAAGCGATTCCGCTTGAACCGATCACACTCCGTGTTAGAGCCCCGCGACGACCACGATCTCGACCAGGATCGACGGGTCGGCAAGCCGGGCCTCGACCGTCGCGCGGGCGGGCGGGTTGGCCTTGTCGACCCAGGCGTCCCAGGCGGCGTTCATCTCGGGGAAGGTGGCGATGTCGGCCAGATAGACCGTGGCGGTCAGGAGGTTGCTCTTCGACGTGCCGGCCTGGGCCAGCAGGGAGTCGATCTGGCGCAGCACGTCGCGGGTCTGCGCCTCGACCGTGGTCGAGCCGTCATCGACGATCTGGCCGGCGAGATAGACGGTGTCCTTGTGGATGACCATGTCGCAGAGGCGCGGGGTCAGGTGGAAACGCTGGATCGTCACGGGGCAATGCTCCAAAGGGTCAGGCGGCGAAGCGGCCGATGCTGAAAGGGGCGATGGGCAGGTCGGTGGACCCGCCCGTGATCAGGTCGGCGGTGATGCGCCCGACAATAGGGCCAAGCTGGAAGCCGTGCGCGGAGAAACCGAAGGAATGGTAGAGGTCCGGCTCGGTGCCGCTGGGGCCGATCACCGGGATCTGGTCCGGCATCCGCGCCTCGATCCCCGCCCAGGAGCGGACGATGGTGGCGCCGCGCATGCACGGGAACAGGTCCCACACCGTGCGGGCGTTGACCGACACCTGCGAGAAGTCCAGCTCCGTCCGGTTCTCGTCGCGCACCGCCCGGCCGAGCAGCCCGCCGCCGATCAGCACGGTGCCGTTGGGGAACTGCTTGAAGGACAGGGTGCGGCCGGTCGCCCCCACCACCGGCTTGATGAAGGGGGCGACGCGGGCGGTGATCATCAGCATCGGGGCGATGACCTCCAAGGGCACCGGCTCCCCCACCTGCGCGGCGATGCGGTCGGCCCAGGCGCCGGCGGCGTTCACCACCACCGGCGCCTCAAACCGCCCGCCGTCGGCGGTCTCGACGGTCCAAAGTCCGTTCTTGCGAACCAGCCGGGTCACCGCCCCGCCCTCCTGGAAGCGGGCGCCGAGTGCCATGGCCTTGCGGCGGAAGGCGAAGGTGGTGCGGAAGGGGATCGCCGCGCCGTCGCCGCGCGACACCAGCGCGCCGACGCAATGGTCGGCGATGGCCGGCACCAGCGAGCGCAGCTCGTCCTGCCCGACCACCTCCTCGTGGGTGAAGCCCAGCGCGTTGAGTTCGGCGACGCGGGCGTGCGAGGTCGCCAGCTCCGCCTCGCTCTCCGCCACCTTGATCTGGCCGTGGCTCTCGAAGCCGCAATCGTCGTCCACCAGATCGCGGATGCGGTGCCACAGCGCCATCGAGGCGACGGTCAGCGGCACCTCGGCGACATGGCGGCCGAGCTGGCGCACGCCGCCCGCATTGACGCCGGAGGCGTGACGGGCGACATGGTCCTTCTCCAGCACCAGAACGCGGACGCCGCGCATCGACAGCTGCAGCGCGGCGGAGCAGCCGTGCAGGCCGCCGCCGATGACGATGACGTCGGGCTTGAAGGAGGCGGTCGCGGTCATCGGGCGCCTCCGGTCAGTGCTTGAAGACGGCGTCGATGTCGGCGTCGGTCTTCGGCAGTGCCGCCAGCTCGGCCAGCGTGATCGGCTTCACCGGCGGGCGCAGCCGATAATAGCCGACCTCCGCCGGGGAGACGCCGCGCTCCGCCGCGATGACCTCGGTCACGGTCGGGCCGCAGAGCCGGCCCTGGCACGGCCCCATGCCGCAGCGCAGGAAGCTCTTGGCCTGGTTGGGACCGGAACAGCCGAGCCGCACCGCCTCGCGCACCGCACCGGCGGTGATCTCCTCGCAGCGGCAGACGATGGTGTCGTCGGCCGGTGCGCGGAAGGCTTCCGCCGGGGTGTAGAGCGTGTCGAGGAAGGCGCGGCCGGTCAGCGCGCGGTCGAGTGCTGCGCGATGGGGAACCGCCAGCTGGTCGCGCTGCTCGCGCCCGATGCGGCCGAGCCGGTGCAGGGCGTCGAGGGCGGCCAGCCGGCCGGCCTCCTCCGCCGCGCGGGCGCCGCCGATGCCGGCGCCGTCACCGGCCAGCGACACGCCCTCGACCGAGGTGGCGCCCCATTCGTCGGTGGTCGGACGCCAGCAGCGCTGCTGCTCGTCCCAGCGCTGGGCGCAGCCGGTGGCGTTGGCGAGGTTCAGGTTGGGGACGACGCCGTGATGCAGCAGCAGCGTGTCGGCGGGCAGCCGGTGCTCGGTGCCGTTGCGGGTGTAGACGACGCTCTTCAAGGCACTGTCCCCGCCGATGGCACCTTCGGCGCGCAAGGCGGTGACGTTGCCGATGACGGTCAGCTTGCGCCGGACCTCCAGCATCAGCTTCATGCCCTTGCCGAGGTAAGGCGAGCGCAGGAATCCCGGCAGCAGCGGCAGGGCGGCGCGCCAGTTCTCCTTCGGGGTGGTGTCGAGGATGGCGTCGATGCGGACGCCGGCCTGGAGATACTGCCAAGCCAGCAGCCAGAGCAGCGGGCCGCTGCCCGCCATCACCGTGGCGCCCGACGGCACGAGGCCGGAGGTCTTCAGCAACACCTGCGCCGCACCGGCACCCAGCACGCCCGGCAGGGTCCAGCCGGGGATCGGGAAGGGCCGCTCCAAGGCGCCGGTCGCCAGGATGACGTGGCGCACCGTCAGCATGGATGCGGCGCCGTTGCGCGACAGGCCGATCTGGATCGGGCGGTGCCCGTCGCCCGCGTCCTCGCGCGGGCGGGCGACGCTCCACACGATTGTGCCGGGCCAGTGGGCGGCGCCGCTGTCGCGCAGCGGCCCCAGCAGCTCGGCACCATGCCAATAGTCGGGGCCGAGCACCTTGCGGTCACGCACCGGCGTTTCGGTGACGGCGCGGTAGATCTGGCCGCCCGGTTCCGCCTGCTCGTCGAGCAGGACGACCGACGCGCCCTTCGACGCGGCCAGCGCCGCGGCGGCGAGGCCTGCCGGGCCGGAGCCGACGACGGCGATGTCGAAGTCAAACTTGGGGGCGCTCATCGCTCGACCTCGCGCTTGCCGTTCTGGGTTTCCACCGCCATGCCGGGGGCCACGCGCACCTGACAGCCCTGGCGGTTGCCGGTGCCGTCGATGGTGACGAGGCAGTCGAAGCAAACGCCCATCATGCAGTAGGGGCCGCGGGCCGCACCGCTGACCGGGGTGGTGCGGCAGGCGGTGACGCCGTTCGCCAGCAGGGCGGCGGTGACGCTGTCGCCGGCCCGCGCGCTGGCCGGACGGCCGTCGATGGTGAAGGAAACCGTGTGCCCTGCTGCGTTGAGGGCGGTTTCGATCTCAGGCAGCCTGCGGAACATGGAACCTCCGGGCGCTGAAGGGCGTGAAGCTGTCGCCGAGGCCGCCGGCCGCGATCAGCGGCGCCAGCGTCAGCGCATGGTTGGCGGCAAGGGTGACGCCGCTGTGGCAGGTGGCGACGAAGGCGCCGGGCGCCGTCTTCGATTCCTCGTAGATCGGGAAGCCGTCCGGCGTCAGCACGCGCAGCGCCGCCCAGCTCCGCACCACATTCAGCTTGCCCAGCAGCGGGAAGAAACGGATGGCGCGCTCTGCGATGGCCGAGGAAATGCCGGGCTGCAGCGTCGTGTCGAAGCCGACCTCCTCGAAGCTGTCGCCGATCATCACCCCGCCCTCGTCGGTCTGGCGGACATAGACGGTGGGGTGATGCAGGAAGGGGGCGGTCTTCTCGGTGACGATGACATGGCCGCGCTGCGGGCGGACGGGGGCCGACAGCCCGACCATCGGCGCCAGCCGCGCGCTGTCATGGCCGGCGGCCAGCACGATCTTGCCGGCCCGGACTTCGCCGCCTGCGGTGCTCATGCGGAAGCCGCCGTCGCGATGCTCGATGCGCTCGACCCGGTGGTTGGGACGGTAATCGACGCCCAGTAGGCCGATGCCCTTGTGCAGGGTGCGCAGGAGGCGCAACGAGTTGCAGTGGCCGTCCAGCGGGCAATAGGTGCCGCCGACCACGTCCGGCCCGATGAAGGGCAGTTCCTTGCGCAGCGTCTCGCGGTCCATCACCTCGTAGGGGTAACGGATCATGTCGGGCTGGTTGTGCAGCCGCATCATGGTGTTGGCGCGGGCCTGCAAATCCTCTTCCGACAGCATCGGCATGAAGCCGCCGGGACGGCGGTAGGCGACGTCCAGCCCGGTCTGTTCGCGCAGCAGGTCGGCGAAGCCGCTCCAGTCGTCGGAGGACTTCTTGGTCCAGCCGGCATATTCCGGCATGCCAAGGCCCTTGCCCTGCACCCAGACCAGGGCGAAGTTGCCGCGCGACGGCCGCACGGCGATGTCGCCCTCGTCCAGCATGGCGACCGTCTGGCCGGCACGGGCGAGACCCCAGGCCAGCGCCGATCCGACCAGCCCGCCGCCGATCACGGCGACGTCGTATTCTCCGCCCCGACTGGGCTGCGTCATCGTCTCCACTCCCGCCGCCGCCGCACCGTTTCCCGTGCGCATCGGCCGCCGCATTTATCGTGTGGCGCGCATCGCCCCATCCGGCACCCGCATACAGTGTCGAATATTTGACGATACGCCGTAAATCTTTGAGGTCGCGCCGGATCTGCCGGCGTTACACATGGATGTATTGCAAACTGCAGGGTTTTCTTTGCCGGAGCACCGCGGGAGTCTGTCCTATGCTCCCCGACGGTGCCCCCAAGTTCCCGTGATCCTTGCGACAGCATCGGCAGCCAACCTATAACTGTCAAATCAGATCGAAGGGGCGTTTCATGTCTGAATGTTATGATTCGGCGGGGGGTGGTTGGTTTTGGGAGGGAGGGGGTCATCCTGGGCATCTCCCTCTCCCCCCGCTCACGCGCAAACTTCGTTTGCGCTGACGCGACAGGCGGACCTTTGGTCCGCCGAAAGCGGGGAGAGGGTCGGGGTGAGGGGGAGACACAGCGAGGATTCTCGGGATAGCCACGCCATGCATCCCCCTCACCCTAACCCTCTCCCCGGGGGGAGAGGGGATTACGGCCGATTTGGGCTATGGGGCGGGCGCCATGATCAATCCGCGCCAGATCGAGGCCTTCCGCGCCGTCATGCTGACCGGCGGCATCACCGCGGCGGCGGAACTGCTGAACATCTCGCAGCCGGCGGTCAGCCGGCTGATCGGCGACCTGCAATATGCGCTGAAGCTGACCCTGTTCGAGCGGCGCGGACCGCGCATCGCGCCGACCAGCGAGGCGATCTCGCTCTATCAGGTGGTCGACCGCGCCTTCGTCGGGCTGGAACTGATCGAGCAGACGGCGCGCGACCTGACCGCAAGGCGCAGCGGGGCGTTGCGGGTGGCGGCGATGCCGGCGCTGGGGGTGGGGTTCCTGCCGCGCTATGTCGCGCGCTTCCTCAGCGACCGGCCGCGGGTGGACATCGCGCTGCGCGGCAGCACCTCGCCGATCATCCTGGACTGGGTGGCGACCGGCCAGTGCGAGCTGGGCTTCGCCCACACCCCCATCGACCATGCGGCGGTGCTGACCGAGAAGATCCACGGGATTCCCGCCGTCGCCATCCTGCCGCCCGGCCATCCGCTGGCCGCCAGGGACGTGCTGGCACCGAAGGATTTCGAGGGGGAGAGCTTCATCTCCACCACCCCGCCGGCCCTGCTGCGCTCCCGCATCGACACCATCTTCGCCGATCACGACGTGTCGCGGCTGATGCGGGTGGAAACCCAGCTGACGATGAACGCCTGCGCCATGGTGGCGGCCGGCTACGGCATGTCGATCGTCGACCCCTTCACCGCCCAGGATTATGTCCCGCACGGGCTGGTCGTCCGGCCGTTCGAACCGCGCATCGGCTTCGACATCGCCATCCTGCGCTCCGCCCAGGTGCCGCTGTCGATGATCGCCGAGGACTTCCTGGCCGGCTTCATGGAGGAGGCGATCCGCTTCCGCGACAATTTTCTCGGGATTGGCGGCGCCTGAAAGCCCGCTCAACTCGTTCGCAGCACGGAATTATAACATTACCGGATGAATGATGGCGGGAATTCGATTTGACGGTTATGTGACCGCACCATCACCCTTGATCCATGTCCCGGGCGCGAAGCCTCAAGAAGAACAGCCCGCAGCAGACGGCCGGCAAGGTCAAATGCGGTAAAAGCGGTGCTCCGGAGCGCAATCGACATGCGGTCCGCAGATCGGGCTCCGATGAATCCGGGATCGTAAACAGGGACACAGGCTCTAGAGGAGAATGACGATGCGCTCGGTGATGTGCGGGTTGATGGCGACGGCGGCCCTGTGGTGCGGCATGGCCGCGGTGCAGACGGCCGCCGCTCAGGATAGGGCCCAGGAAAAGACGCTCTATGTCGCCGCCTATGGCGGGTCGTTCGAGCAGACCATGCGCAAGGACATCATCCCGGCCTTCGAGAAGGCGAACGGGGTGAAGATCGAGTATGTCGCCGGCAACTCCACCGACAACCTCGCCAAGCTGCAGGCCCAGAAGGGCAACCAGCAGATCGACGTCGTCATCCTCGACGACGGCCCGATGTACCAGGCGGTGGCGCTGAACTTCTGCGCAGACCTGGAGAAGGCGCCGGTCTACGACCAGCTCTACGATCTGGCGAAGATGCCGTCGGGCAAGGCGGTCAATTTCGGCGCGGTCGGCACCGGCATCCTCTACAACAAGGCCTATTTCGACGAGAACAAGATCCCGGCCCCGACCTCGTGGAAGGACATCGAGGATCCGCGCTTCAAGAAGAAGCTGGCGATCCCGCCGATCAACAACAGCTACGGCCTGCACGCGCTGGTGATGATGGCCCGCCTGAACGGCGGCGGCGAGACCAACATCGAGCCGGGATTCAAGGAGTTCAAGGACAAGATCAACCCGAACGTGCTGGCCTATGAGCCGTCGCCGGGCAAGATGACCGAGCTGTTCCAGAGCAACCAGGCCGTCATCGCCGTCTGGGGCTCGGGCCGCGCCAAGGCGCTGGCCGACACCGGCTTCCCCGCCACCTTCGTCTATCCCAAGGAAGGCGGCATCGTGCTGGGCTCCGCCGCCTGCCAGATCGCCGGCAGCAAGAATGCGCCCGAAGCGCAGAAGTTCATCCAGCACATGCTGGGCGTCGAGGCGCAGACCGCGCTCGCCGTCAGCGCCGGCTTCGGCCCGGTGAACAAGACGGTCGAGCTGCCCGCCGAGAAGCAGGCCGGCATCCCCTACGGTCCGGAGCAGGTCGGCAAGCTGCTGGTGGTGGATTGGGACACCATCAACAAGAACCGCGAGGTCTGGAACAAGCGCTGGACCCGCGAGATCGAGCGCTGAGGTAGGGGGCTTATCCCCTCTCCCCGCTTTCGGCGGACCAAGGGTCCGCCTGTCGCGTCAGCGCAAACGAAGTTTGCGCGTGAGCGGGGGAGAGGGGATATAGGGAAAGGGAGACGACGGCATGGCTTATCTGGTTCTCGACCAACTGACCAAGCGCTTCGGAAACTGGACGGCGGTCGACAACGTCTCGCTGACCGTGGAGAAGGGCGAACTGATTTCGCTGCTGGGGCCGTCGGGCTGCGGCAAGACCACCACCTTGCAGATGATCGCAGGCTTCCTCGACGCCGACGGTGGCCGGGTGATGCTGGACGGCCAGGATCTGCTGGCGAAGAAGCCGAACGAGCGCGGGCTCGGCATCGTCTTCCAGAGCTATGCCCTGTTCCCGCACATGACCGCCGCGGAGAACGTCGCCTTCGGGCTGGAGATGCGCAGGATCGCTCGCGCCGACCGCGACCGCATGGTCGCCGACGCGCTGAAGCTGGTCGGGCTGGAGCAGTATGGCGACCGCCACCCGCGCCGGATGTCGGGCGGCCAGCAGCAGCGCGTCGCCCTGGCCCGCGCGCTGGTGATCAAGCCGAGCCTGCTGCTGCTGGATGAGCCGCTGTCGAACCTGGACGCCAAGATGCGCGAGGAGATGCAGATCGAGCTGCGCCGCATCCAGCGCACCGTCGGCACCACCATGATCCTCGTCACCCACGACCAGTCGGAGGCGATGGCGCTGTCCGACCGCGTGGTGGTGATGAACAAGGGCCGCATCCAGCAGGTCGCCACCCCGCAGGAGGCCTACGACCACCCGGCCAACGCCTTCGTCGCCAATTTCCTCGGCCGCACCAACCTGCTGCCGGGCATGGTCGGCGGCGGGGCGGGCGGGACCGTCATCACGGTGGCCGACAGCGTCTGGCCGGTGGCGCAGCCGATGGCGGCGGGTCCGGGGGCGCTGGCCGTGCGGCCGGAGAAGATCGGCTTCGTCGATGCCGGCGGCCTCAGCGGCACCGTGCTGGCCCGCGTCTTCCAGGGCACGCAATGGCTGTTCGAGATCGAGACGGCCGCCGGCCGGCTGATGGTGATCCGCCAGCATGACGGCTCGCCCCTGCCGGCGGAGCGCGAGCGGGTGATGGTCGGCTGGCGGGCGGACGACATGGCGGTGATGCCCGCGGATCCGGATACGGTCTTTAATGCCCAGGAGGCGGCATGAGCATGGCGGCTTCCACCGACACCCAAGTGCAGGCGACTGCCGCGGCTCCGGCACCGCCGCCGCGCCGGCCGCGCCGCTGGCCCTGGACGCCCTATCTGCTGAGCGCGCCGGGTCTGGCGCTGTTCGCGGTGCTGCTGCTGGTGCCGCTGGTCATGACCTTCCTGTTGTCGCTGAACAGCTTCAGCTTCTATGGCGGCATCGAGAATGTCTGGCAGATCGGCAACTATGCCGACATCATCGCCGACAGCTATTTCCACGAGGTGTTCCTGCGCACCTTCCGCATCGCCGCGGTGGTGACGCTGCTGTGCGCGCTGTTCGGCGCGCCGGAGGCCTACATCCTGCGGCGGATGAAGTCGCCCTGGCGCGGCCTGTGCCTGCTGATCGTGCTGGGGCCGCTGCTGATCTCGGTGGTGTCGCGCACGCTGGGCTGGGCGCTGCTGTTCGGCTCGACCGGTCTGGTCAACCAGGGGCTGATGGGGCTGGGGCTGATCGCGACGCCCATCGAGTTCATGTACACCGAGACCGGCGTGATCATCGCGCTGACCCATGTGCTGGTGCCCTTCATGGTGCTGTCGGTCTGGGCCTCGCTCCAGCGGCTCGACCCGCAGGTGGAGAATGCGGCGCTGTCGCTGGGCGCCGGGCCGCTGACGGTGATGCGCCGGGTGGTGCTGCCGCAGATCGTGCCGGGCATCCTGTCGGGCTCGATCATCGTCTTCGCGCTGGCGGCCAGCGCCTTCGCCACCCCGGCGATCATCGGCGGGCGGCGGCTGAAGGTGGCGGCGACGCTCGCCTATGACGAGTTCCTGAACACGCTGAACTGGCCCTTGGGCGCCACGGTGGCGGTGCTGCTGCTGATCGCCAACGTCGTCATCATCGTCGGCTGCAACCGGCTGGTCGAACGTCGCTACAAACAGGTGTTCGAATGAACCGCAACGGCCCGATCGCGCTGATCTTCCATGTCCTGTTCCTGGGCTTCCTGCTGGCGCCGATCCTGATCGTCTGCGCGGTGGCCTTCACCTCGCAGGGCTATCTGTCGCTGCCGACCGAGGGGCTGTCGCTGCGCTGGTTCCGCGCCATCGGCGACAATCCGGAATTCATCCGCGCCTTCAAGGACAGCCTGCTGCTGGGGGCGGTGTCCTCCACCCTGGCGATCCTGGTGGCGGTGCCGGCGGCTCTCGCCATCGCGCGCCACCAGTTCTTCGGACGCGAGGCGATCCAGGCACTGTTCCTGTCGCCGCTGATGGTGCCGCACATCGTGCTCGGCATCGCCTTCCTGCGCTTCTTCACCATGATCGGGCTGGGCGGCACCTTCGCCGGGCTGGTGCTGAGCCATGTCATCATCATCCTGCCCTTCGCGCTGCGGCTGATCCTGGCGGCGTCCACCGGCATGGACCGGGCGGTGGAGAATGCCGCCGCCTCGCTGGGCGCCTCGTCCTGGACCTGCTTCCGCCGGGTGACGCTGCCGCTGATCCTGCCGGGTGTCGCCAGCGGCTGGGTGCTGGCCTTCATCAACAGCTTCGACGAGGTGACGATGACGGTCTTCATCGCCTCGCCGGAGACCACCACCCTGCCCGTCCGCCTGTTCCTCTACATCCAGGACAACATCGACCCGCTGGTGGCGGCGGTGTCGGCGGTGCTGATCTTCCTGACCGTGGCCGCCATGCTGGTGCTCGACCGCGTCTATGGGCTGGAGCGGCTGCTGGTCGGCAAGGGCCGCGACTGACGGCGGCGCTTCTTCCTCAAGGTTTCCTCCCTGGACTGCCCCGCACCTGCCCGGTGCGGGGTATTTTTTTGCGCGGCATCGGAGCCGTTCCGCCGATGGTTGAGAGCGCAAATGATTCGCCCGCGCCATTTTCTGTGTTGACCGCAGGGGGCATGCGGACGTACTTTTAACCAGCCGGTTAAAACATAGCGACCGCCACACTGGTCGCCCCGAGCCCGCCGGCCGGAGGAGACGCATGGAACCCCGCTCTCGCTCGGGCGCAGCATTGCGCCTGCTCAATTCCGACTGGGTCCGCCCCATCCTGCTGATGGTCATCCTGCTGGTTCTGTGGGATTTGTCGGTCCGGGTGTTCGGCGTCCCGGCCTATCTCGTGCCGAAGCCCGGCGACGTCGTGCTGGCGATGATCGACGAATGGCCGCGCCTGCTGGCCGAATCCGTCCCGACCTTCACGGCCACGCTCGGCGGCTTCGCGCTGTCGGTGCTGTTCGGCATTCCCATCGCGATGCTGATCGCCGGATCGCGCGTGGTCGAAGCCTATGTCTACCCGCTGCTGGTCTTCTCGCAGTCGATCCCCAAGGTCGCCATCGCACCGCTGTTCGTGGTGTGGTTCGGCTTCGGCCTGATGCCCAAGGTTATCGCCGCCTTCCTGCTGGGCTTCTTCCCGGTCGTGGTGTCGGCGGTGCAGGGCTTCAAGTCGGTCGACAACGAGATGATGGATCTCGCCCGCTCGATGAAGGCGTCGCGCCTCCAGACCTTCCAGATGGTCAGCCTGCCGCACGCCCTGCCGGCGATCTTCGCCGGGCTGAAGGTCTCGATCACGCTGGCCGTGGTGGGCGCGGTGGTCGGCGAATTCGTCGGCTCCAACTCCGGCATCGGCTTCGTCCTGCAACGCTCCATCGGCAATTTCGAGCTGCCCTTGATGTTCGCGGCGCTGACCGTGCTGGCGCTGATGGGCGTCGTGCTGTTCTGGGTCATCGACGTGGTCGAGCGCTTCTCCATTCCCTGGCACTCCAGCCAGCGCCACAAGGCCAATCTCGGCGCCTGACGGCACCTCGAAACATCCGTTCATCGACAAGAACCCCGACGCCGCGCAACGCAGGCCGACGGGGCGATCCACCACCCATGGGAGGTCACCGGTCGTGATGAAGAAAACCATCGTCGCAGCGCTCTGCGCCTTCGCCGCCTCCACCTTGCCGGCGCAGGCCGCCGACAAGGTGACGCTGATGCTGAACTGGTACGTCTATGGCGAGCACGCGCCCTTCTACTACGGCAAGGACAAGGGACTCTATGAGGCCGAGGGCATCGACCTGGAAATCCAGGAAGGCCGCGGCTCGGCAGTGACGACGCAGCTGGTCGCCAGCAAGGGCGTCACCTTCGGCTATGTCGACGTGCCGACCATGATCAAGGCCGCCATGAAGGGCGCGCCGGTGACATCGCCGGGCGTGCTGCTGCAGACCAGCCCGATGTCGGCGATGGGCTTCACCGAGAAGAACATCCGCAAGCCGGAAGACATCAAGAACCGCATCGTCGCCATGACGCCGGGCGACAGCATGTCCCAGATCTGGCCGCTGTTCCTGAAGAAGACCGGCCTGAAGGAGCGTGACTTCGAGGTGGTGTCGGGCGACGCGCAGACCAAGCTGAACGCCGTCATCAACGGACAGGCCGACCTGCTGCTGGGCTATGTCATGGACCAGAGCATGAAGATCAAGGACGCCACCGGCAAGTCGGTGACGCCGATCCGCTTCGCCGATTACGGCGTCAACATGGTCTCGTCCGGCATCATCGCCAACACCGACATGATGAAGAGCAACCCGGACCTCGTCCGCCGCTTCATGGCCGCCACCACCAAGGCGGTGGAAGAGGCGGAGAAGGCGCCGAAGGATGCCGCCGCGGCGATCCTGAAGGCCAACCCGAAGGGCGGCAAGCCCGACACGCTCCAGGAAGGCTTCGAGCTGACCATCCCGCTCTACCGCACCAAGGAGACGGAGAAGCTGCGGCCCTTCCAGGTCACCGACGCCAACATGAAGGAGACGGTCGATCTGCTGGTCGAATATGGCGGGCTGGACGCGGCGGCCAAGGAGAATCCGAAGCGCTTCTACACCCGCGAGTTCCTGCCGCCCGACCCGGCCGCCGCCGCGGTGAACGCCGCCGCCAAGTGATCGCGAGCCAGACGTGACCGACCGGCCCACCGCACGGCCCACTGCCCAGCCCACTGCCCAGCCCACCGCAGGGAGCGACGAGGAGAGCATGGCACAGCCTCAGTTGAAACTGGTCGGCGAGGCGGCGACGCAGCGCCTGTCCGGCGAGCCGCTGATCCGCATCGACGGCGTGACCAAGACCTACCGCACCCGCGACGGCGAGGTGCCGTCGCTCCGCCCCATCACCTTCGACGTGCGGCCGGGCGAGTTCCTGGTGATCGTCGGTCCGTCGGGCTGCGGCAAGTCCACCCTGCTGAAGATGCTGGCCGGCCTGCTGCCGGTCAGCAGCGGCACGATCAAGATCGAAGGCGACACGGTCACCGAGCCGCACGACGACACCGGCATCGTCTTCCAGAGCCCGACCCTGCTGGCCTGGCGGTCGGTCCTGCGCAACATCATGCTGCCGGTGGAAATCCGCCGGCTGCCGCGGGAACGCTATCTGGAGCGGGCCCACAAGCTGGTCGAGATGACCGGGCTGAAGGGGTTCGAGCAGAAATATCCCTGGCAGCTGTCGGGCGGCATGCAGCAGCGCGCCGCCCTGTGCCGGGCACTGGTGCACGACCCGAAGATCCTGCTGATGGACGAGCCGTTCGGCGCGCTCGACGCCATGACGCGGGAACGGATGAATGTCGAGCTGCAACGCATCCAGCATGAGACCGGCAAGACGGTGATCCTGATCACCCACTCCATCCCCGAGGCGGTGTTCCTGGCCGACCGGGTGATGGTGATGTCGGAGCGTCCCGGCACCATCGCCGCCACCTACGAGGTCCCGCTGCCGCGCCCGCGGACGCTGGACGTGATGGGCGACCCGGTGTTCATCCAGCTGACCCAGACCATCCGCAAGCATTTCGCGGCGCAGGGGCATCTGGACTAAGCGCCGGGCGCCCCGCCGGCACCGCAAACCGGCACCGCAGAAACTGTGCGTCATCCCCGCGCAAGCGGGGATCGAGACAACTTCGCAGCCGACCCGCTGCGCAGGCTGGGGTCCCGCATCCGCGGGGATGACGGCCGAAGACGTACCGAAAGACACTCGCCATGTCCGCCCACCCGGCCGCCCCCCGTCTCCAGATCCGCGCCATCGAGCTGTACGAGCGGCCCGTCCGTTTCGTGAAGCCGTTCCGCTTCGGCGCGGTGACGGTGGAGGCCGCCCCGCAATCCTTCGTCCGTGCCCTGGTCGCGGTCGAGGGGCAGGGGGAAGCCTGGGGGGCGACGGCCGAGATGATGATGCCGAAATGGTTCGACAAGCGCCCGGACCGCAGCCCGGCCCAGACGGTGGACGGCCTGCGCCGCTCGCTGGTCGAAGCGCGCGACGCCTATCTGTCCGACGACCGGCTCGACACCGCCTTCGGCCATCACGCCGCCTACAGCCCGGTGCTGGAGCCGAAACTGGCCGCCGCCTTCGGGCCGGCGCAGATCGACAAGGCGGTGCTGGACGGGCTGCTGCGGGTGCTGAACCTGAATGCCTTCGACGGGCTGGGCGGCAATGTCGCCGGGCTGGACGCGCGGCTGGCCCCCGATCTCGCCGGCTTCGATCTTGACGGGTTCCTGCGTGGGCTGTCCCCGCTCGGCGAGGTCGAGCTGCGCCACACGGTCGGGCTGCTCGACAAGGCTGACGACCTGCGCGCCCTGCTGGAGCGCACGCCGCTGCGCTGGTTCAAGATCAAGCTGGGCGGCGATGCCGCCGCCGACGCCGAGCGGCTGGCGGAACTGGCCGCCGTGCTGGAAAGCGCCGCCCCCGGCTACCGCGCCACGCTGGACGGCAACGAGCAGTATCGCGACGCCGCCCATGTCGCCGAGCTGCTCGACCGCATCGACGCCTCTCCGGCGCTGGCCGGCTTCCGCAAGGCGCTCGCCTATCTGGAGCAGCCGATCGCGCGGGAGGAGGCGCTCGCCCGGCCGCTGGGCGCGGTGGCGGAGCGGGTGCCGGTGATCATCGACGAGTCCGACGACGGCTATGACGCCTTCCCGCGCGCCCGCGCGATGGGCTATCGCGGCGTGTCGTCGAAATCCTGCAAGGGTCTGTACAAGGCGATGCTCAACCGCGCGCGCTGCGCGGCGTGGGGGCCGCCGCACTTCATCTCCGCCGAGGATTTGACCTGCCAGGCCGGGCTGTCGGTGCAGCAGGACACCGCGCTCGTCGCCTTCCTCGGCATCCCGCATGCCGAGCGCAACGGGCACCAGTATGGCGAGGGCTTCGGCAGCGCCGCCGAGGCCGACGCCTTCCTCAAAGCCCATCCCGGTTTCTACGACCGCCGCGCCGACGGCACGGTCAGGCTCGCCACCGGCTCCGGCCGGCTGCCGACCGCCCCGCTGCGCGGTCCCGGTTTCGCCTCTTCAGCGGGGCCCGACCGGGCCACGCTTTCCCCCCTTTCAAACCCGACATCAGCGTTTTCCGAAGGAGTCCTCCCATGAGCACCAAGCGCCTTGGCCTCATCATGCACGGTGTCACCGGGCGGATGGGCATGAACCAGCACCTGATCCGCTCGATCCTGGCGATCCGCGCCCAGGGCGGCGTCACCCTGTCGGACGGCTCGCGCGTCATGCCCGACCCGATCATCGTCGGCCGCAACGCCGAGAAGATGCAGGAGCTGGCCCGCCGCCACGGCATCGAGCGCTGGAGCGACAACATCGACGCAGCGCTGGAAAACCCGGACGACGTGATCTTCTTCGACGCCGGCACCACCCAGATGCGCCCGACGCTGCTGGAGAAGGCGATCCGCGCCGGCAAGCACGTCTATTGCGAGAAGCCCATCGCCACCAACCTGGACGAGGCGTTGCGCGTCGTCCGGCTGGCCGCCGAGGCCGGGGTGAAGAACGGCACGGTGCAGGACAAGCTGTTCCTGCCGGGCCTGGAGAAGCTGCGCATGCTGCGCGACAGCGGCTTCTTCGGCCGCATGCTGTCGGTGCGCGGCGAGTTCGGCTACTGGGTGTTCGAGGGCGACTGGCAGGCGGCGCAGCGTCCCTCGTGGAACTACCGCGAGGAGGACGGCGGCGGCATCATCCTCGACATGATCTGCCACTGGCGCTATGTGCTCGACAATCTGTTCGGCACGGTGAAGAGCATCTCCTGCCTGGGCGCCACCCACATTCCGGAGCGCTGGGACGAGAAGGGCAAGCCCTACAAGGCGACCGCCGACGACGCCGCCTATGCGATGTTCGAGCTTGAGGGCGGCGTGATCGCCACCATCAACTCGTCCTGGTGCACCCGCGTCTACCGCGACGATCTGGTGACCTTCCATGTCGACGGCACCAACGGCTCGGCGGTCGCCGGATTGACCGACTGCGTGATCCAGCCGCGCCAAGGCACGCCGCGCCCGGTGTGGAACCCCGACCAGAAGCAGACCATCGACTTCTACGACACCTGGCAGCCGGTGCCCGACAATGCCGTGTTCGACAACGGCTTCAAGGTGCAGTGGGAGTCCTTCATCCGCCATGTGGTCGAGGACACCCCCTACAATCACGGCCTGATCGAGGGCGCCAAGGGCGTCCAGCTGGTGGAGTGCGCCATGCAGAGCTGGCGCGAACGCCGCTGGGTCGACGTGCCGGCCATCGAGGGCTGAGGCGTTCGCCGGGGAGGGGTGCGGACCGCCCCCTCCCCCACCCCTCCCCCGGCCCCTCCGCTGCGACTTATCCCAGGAATACCGCCCATGCCGACCATCCGCCTCCCCCGCGCCGACCGCAGCATCGAAAGCTACACGCTGGCCCCGCCGCGCGGCTTTCCCGCCCGCACCGAGCGGCCGCTGACCCGCATCGCCTTCGCCGCCGCCCACATGGTCGCCGACCCGCTGGCCGAGTGCGATCCCTGGCTGGCCCCGGCCATCGACTGGGAGCGCAGCATCGCCTTCCGCGAGCATCTGTGGGACCTCGGGCTCGGCGTCGCCGAGGCGATGGACACGGCGCAACGCGGCATGGGGCTGGACTGGCCTACCTCGCTGGAGCTGATCCGGCGGTCGCAGTCGGCGGCCAAGGCGCGCGGCGGGGTGATCGCCTGCGGCGCCGGCACCGACCATCTGCCGCCGGAGAACGCCCGCAGCGTCGACGACGTCATCCGCGCCTATGAGGAGCAGATCGAGGCCATCGAAGCGCTGGACGGCCGCATCATCCTGATGGCGTCGCGCGCGCTGGCCCGCGTCGCCACGGGGCCGGAGGATTACGTCCGCGTCTATGGCCGCATCCTGTCGCAGGTGAAACAGCCGGTGATCCTGCACTGGCTGGGCGACATGTTCGACCCGGCGCTGGCCGGCTATTGGGGCACGGCCGACGTCGACGCGGCGATGGACACCGCGCTGTCGATCATCGGCGACTATGCACCGAAGGTGGACGGCATCAAGATCTCGCTGCTCGACAAGGACAAGGAGATCGTCATGCGCCGCCGCCTTCCGGCGGGCGTTCGCATGTACACCGGCGACGACTTCAATTACGCCGAGCTGATCGCCGGCGACGGGCAGCAGCATTCCGACGCGCTGCTCGGCATCTTCGATGCCATCGCGCCGGCCGCTGCGGCGGCGCTGGCCCATCTGGCAGACGGCGACGAGGCGGGGTTCCACGACATCCTGGCGCCGACCGTGCCGCTGTCGCGCCACATCTTCAAGGCGCCGACCCGCTTCTACAAGACCGGCGTCGTCTTCATGGCCTATCTGAACGGCCATCAGGACCATTTCACCATGGTCGGCGGGCAGGAGAGCACCCGCTCCACCCTGCATCTGGCCGAGCTGTTCCGGCTGGCCGACAAGGCCGGACTGCTGTCCGATCCGGACCGCGCGGCGCAGCGGATGGCGGCGGTGCTGGCGGTGCGGGGGATTTCGTGATGCGGGATTTCTCCACGGACCATCGCTGGCTGTCGATCAACACCGCCACGGTGCGCAAGCAGGGCAATCTGGTCGAGATCCTCGACGCCTGCGCCCGCCGCGGCATCCGCGGCGTGGCGCCCTGGCGCGATCAGGTGGCGGCGGTCGGGCTCGACGCCGCGGTGCAGGCGGTGCGCAGCGGCGAGCTGGCGCTGTCCGGCTATTGCCGCGGCGGCATGTTCCCGGCCGATCCGTCCAAGGCGGCGGAGGTGCGCGACGACAACCGCCGCGCGGTGGACGAGGCGGCAGCACTGGGGGCCGCCTGCCTCGTGCTGGTGGTCGGCGGGCTGCCGCAATATTCCCGGCCCGGATCGCCGGCCAGCAAGGACATCGCACTCGCCCGCTCGCAGGTGGAGGACGGCATCGCCGAGCTGCTGGACTATGCCCGCAAGGCCGGCATGCCGCTGGCCATCGAGCCGCTGCACCCGATGTATGCCGCCGACCGCGCCTGCGTGAACACGATGGCCCATGCGCTCGACCTCTGCGACCGGCTGGATCCGGGGAAGTCGGGGGCGCTGGGGGTGGCGGTCGACGTCTATCACGTCTGGTGGGACCCGGATCTGGAGGCGCAGATCCGCCGCGCCGGCAAGGAACGGCTGATGGCCTTCCATGTCTGCGACTGGCTGGTGCCGACCAGCGACCTGCTGCTCGACCGCGGCATGATGGGCGACGGCGTCATCGACATCCCGCGCATCCGCGGCTGGGTCGAGGAGTGCGGCTTCGCCGGCTATTCGGAGGTCGAGATCTTCTCGCAGAACACCTGGTGGGAAAAGCCGATGGGCGAGGTGCTGGACACCTGCATCGAGCGGCACCGCAGCGTGGTTTGAAATCGCTGGCGGACGCTTCTACCATGGGGGAGAACCAGCCCCCTCCCCCGGACCGCAGGAGCCGGCTTCCCGCATGGACAGCCTGACCGACACCCCCGACCCGGCGCCGTCCGCCCCCGCACCCGCCAGAGGTGCTGCGGCGCCGGCCGCAAACGCCGCAGCGCCGGCCAAGGTGACCCGCGACCCGGAAGGGACGCGGGCCCGCATCATGGCCGCCGCGACGGAGGAGTTCGCCCGCTACGGGCTGGGCGGCGCCCGCGTCGACCGCATCGCCGAGCAGGCCGGCACCAACAAGCGCATGCTCTATTACCATGTCGGCAACAAGGAAGAGCTGTATCTGGCGGTGCTTGAGGATGCCTATGCCCACATCCGCGACACCGAGCGCACGCTGAACCTCGACAAGCTGGCCCCGCCCGAGGCCATCGCGCGGCTGATCGGCTTCACCTGGCAGTATTTCATCGACCATCCCGAATTCATGGCCCTGCTGAACATCGAGAACCTGCACCGGGCCGAGTTGCTGAAGACCTCGGGGCAGGTGCAGTCGATGCACTCCCCCTTCGTGCAGATGATCGGCGACGTGCTGGCGCGCGGGGTGAAGCAGGGGGTGTTCCGCGCCGGGGTCGATGCAGTGCAGCTCTACATCTCCATCGCCGGGCTGTCCTACTTCTACCTGTCCAACGTCCACACTTTGTCGGTCATCTTCGGCCGCGACCTGCTGGCAGACCCGGCGAAGGACGAACGGCTGGACCATATGGTGGAGCTGGTGCTGAAGTCGCTGCGGCCGTGAGAGCAGGCGGTGAGGGAGGTGGTCGGAGTCTGACCACTTCTACTGTTTCGGGGCCGGGCGCAGCAGGGCGATCAGCAGCAGGCCGCCGACGATGAACCAGGCGATGACGACGAAACCGTCGATGTAGGCCAGCACATAGGCCTGCTTGCGCACCGCCGCCGCCAGCAGCGACAGGGCGCGGTCGCTCGCCTCCTCAGGCCCGGTGGAGCGGGCGGCGAGCCGCGCCATGCCGCCGGCCAGCCGGTGGACGGTGTCGGTGCCGCCGGCCACCACGTCGGACACCAGACGGAAGCTGTGGAACTGCTCGCGCACGCGGACGAAGGTCTGCATGAAGGCGGCCCCCAGCTCGCCGCCCAGCAGGCGCGAGGTCTGCAACAGGGCGCCCAGCGCCAGGATGTGGGCCTGGGACAGGTTCTTGATGTTGAAATAGATCAGCGAGGTCATGGCGAAGGACTGGCCGAAGGCCTGGAGCATCTGCGACGGCAGGAAATCGGCGCCGACCCAATCGGCCGTCAGGTGCGAGGCCAGCCAGCAGGCGAGCCCCACCGCGGCGAAGCCGGCCGCCATCACCACCCGCGGATCGGCATGGCGCAGCAGCGTGCCGACCAGCGGCGCCAGCAGGAACTGCGGCAAGGCGATCAGCAGCAGCGTGTCGCCGACCTCCAGCGCGCGGTAATTGTTCACCGTGATCATGAACTGCGGCACCAGATAGGCGGTGGACAGCATGATCAGCCGCAGCAGCACCAGCAGCAGGCACAGAAGCGGGATGTTGCCGCGGAAGAGCGCGCTGAAGGTGATCCAGGGCTTGGGGCAGGTCAGCTCCTGCACGACGAAGGCGCCGACCAGCAGGCCGCCGGAGAGGAAGAGGCCGGCGATCAGGCCGGAATTGAACCAGTCCAGCCGGTTGCCCTGGTCGAGCCCGGCATAGAGCAGGGCGAAGCCGAGGCTGGCATAGGCGATGCCCCACCAGTCGCCGTCCTTCAGCAGGTCGCGGCGCACCGGCTCGGCCGGCATGCCGAAATGGACGCACAGCGCCATCAGCGGAGCCAGCAGGGCGGTGTCCCAGAACAGCCAGCGCCAGTCGAGATGCTCGATCACCCAGCCTTCGACGGAGGCGGCGAAGTTCAGCGACAGCTCGACGTTCATCGCATAGACGGCGATGCCGTAGACGACATAGCGCGGCGGCAGGTTGCGGACGATGAAGCCGATGGTCAGCGGGATGAAGGTGCCCGACGACAGGCCGGCCAGCAGCTGGAAGGTCAGCACCCCGGTCAGCGTGCCGGTCAGCGGCAGGGCCAGCATCGCCAGCCCGTAGGTGAGGGAGGAAATCAGCAGAACCCGCCGCGGCCCGAACACCACGCCGAGGAAGGCGGCGGCCGGGGCGACCAGCATCTGCGCCACCGTGTAGGCGGTGGTGATCCAGGCACCTTCGTCGAAGCCGATGCCGATGGCGCCGCGGATGTCGGCCAGCCCGAAGGTGGTGATGCGCGAGGTCAGGGTGGAGATCAGCGCCCCCAGCATGACGCCGAGCAGCCCGACGATGGGATGGTGGGTCAGGATCGGCTGGGCCGGGCGCAGCAGGATGCGGGACAGCCGCCCGCCGGCCAGACCGACGCTCAAGATTTGCCCTCCTGGCCGCTCTCCCGAACCTCTCCATCCGTATCGATGGTGACGACGACGGACATGCCGGGGCGCAACCGGTCCTGCAAGGGATGGGGGCTGTCGAGGACGATCTTCACCGGAATGCGCTGGACGATCTTGGTGAAGTTGCCGGTGGCGTTGTCGGGGGGTAGCAGGGCGAACTGGCTGCCGCTGGCCGGCGACTGGGCGGCAACCCGGCCGGTCAGCGTCACGTCGGGAAAGCTGTCGATGCGGACGGTCGCCGGCAGGCCGGAGCGGATCCGCGTCATCTGGGTTTCCTTGTAGTTGGCGATCACCCACACCGCCGGCAGCGGCACCAGCGTGACGATCTGGCTGCCCTGCCCGACATACTGGCCGGGGCGGACCTGCCGCTGGCCCACCATGCCGTCGGCCGGGGCGCGGATCGTCGTGCGGTCGAGCGTGATGCGGGCGAGGTCGAGATCGGCCTGCCGCTGCAGCCGGGTGGCCTTGGCTTGGCGCACCTGCACGTCGATGCCGTCGAACGCCGCCTTCTGCTGGTCGACCTGGGCCTGGCCCGCCTCCAGCGCCGCCTGGGCGCGGCGGGAGGTCGCCTGCGCCTGTTGCAGCGCCTGGAGCGTGCCGGCGACGCCCTGCTCGGTCAGGGAGCGCTGCCGCGCCTCCTCCAGCCGCGCCCGCCACGCCTCGGCCTCCAGCCCATGGACGTTCGCCTCGGCCTGATCGACCAGGGCGCGCTGGGTGCGCTTCTGGATGTCGAGCTGGGCGATGGCGGCGTCGGCCGCCTCCAGCGCCGCGTCGGCCTGCTGGACGCGGGCGCGGTAGTCGTCGTCGACGATCATCGCCACCGGGTCGCCGGCCTTAACCTGCTGGAAGTCCTCGACCGGCATGTCGCGGACGACGCCCGCCACCTGGGCCGACAGCGGGGTGATGTCGGCCTGGAGATAGGCGTCGGTGGTGGTCTGGCGCGCGGCGGAGCCGAGCCAGCGGTCCCAGCGCGTGGCAAAGGCCACCAGCAGGACCGCCGCCAGCCCCAGCACCGCCAGCCGCACCAGCCAGGGACTCCAGGCAACCGGCGGGGCCGGCGGGGGAGAGGCCGGAGGCGGTTGCTGGACCGCTTGCAGGCCCACGGGCTGGGGTGGCGCTGCGGCATCGCTCATGCGGGGCTCTCCATCGGAATCGGCCTGTCGAGACGGTCGACCCTACGCGATGGCCCGCGGAAAAGCGCCTTGCACCAAGGTGTAGCTCCGCTTGGGCTCCGTCAGGACAGGACGATGCCGCCGTCGACGTTCAGCGTCTGGCCGGTGACGAAGGCGCTGTCGTCGGAGCAGAAGAAGGCCACCGGCCCGGCGACATCCTCCGGCGCGCCGATGCGGGCCATGGCGGTCTTGGCCTTCCAGCCGTCGCGGATCGCCGGATCGTCGAGATTCACCCGGCCCATGTCGGTCAGGATGATGCCGGGGCACACACAGTTGGCGGTGATGCCGAGCGGCCCGACCTCCTGCGCCAGCACGCGGGTGAAGCCCATCACCGCGGCCTTCGACGCCGAGTAATGCGCCTGCTCCGGCGCGCCGTGCTTGCCGCCGATGGAGGCGATGTTGCAGATGCGGCCATAGCCCTGCGCCTTCATCAGCGGCAGCACCGCCTGGGTGACGAGGAAGGTGCCCTTGGCATTCACATCCATCACCTGATCCCAGGCGGTTTCCGGGCAGTCCTCCACGGTGGCGGCGATCAGGATGCCGGCATTGTTGACCAGCGCGTGGATGGTGCCGAGTTCGGCGACGGCGCGGTCGACCATCGCCTGCACCTCGTCCTTGGCCGACACGTCGGCGTGCAGTTCGACCACCCGGACGCCTTGCGCCCGCGCCTCCCCCGCCGTCTCGGCCAGTGCGCCGGCCTGCCGGGCGATGTCGTTCAGCGCGAGGTCGAAGCCGCGCGCCGCCAGTCCGAGAGCGATGGCGCGGCCGATGCCGCGGCTGGCGCCGGTGACCAGCGCGATCTTTCCGTGTGCCTTGTGGCCCTGTGCCATATCGTTGTTCCCCTTCAAAAAGCGGTGTAGCCGCCATCGACGGCCAGGACGGTTCCGGTGATGAAGCTCGCCGCGTCGGAGGCGAGGAAGGCGACGGCCAGCGCCACTTCGCGCGGCTCGCCCAGCCGGCCCATCGGCGTGGCGGCGAGCCAGCGCTCGAACCATTCGGGGCGGGAGCGGCCGGCCAGGGTCAGTTCGGTGGCGGTGTAGCCGGGAGCGACGGCGTTGACCCGCACCCGGCCGGCCCATTCCACCGCCAGCGACTTGGTCAGCAGATTGACGCCCGCCTTGGCGGCGTTGTAGGCGGCCTGGGGCTGCGGATGGACGACGATCTCGCCGCACATCGAGCCGATGTTGACGACCGATCCCCTGCCCGCCTCGACCATCGGACGGCCGAAGGCGCGGGCGGTGTGGAAGACGCCGTGCAAATTGACGTCGATCACCCGGCGCCAGTCGGCCAGATCGACCTCAAGCGCCGGCCCGTTGTGGACGATGCCGGCGTTGTTGACGAGGATGTGCGGCACGCCGGCCTCGGCGACCAGACGGGCGGCGGTCTCCTCGGCCGCCTCGGCGTCGGTGACGTCAAGGCTGTAGGCAAGCCCGCCGATCTCGTCCGCCAGCCGGCGGGCGGCCTCGCCGTCGCGGTCGAGGATGGCGACGCGGGCGCCGGCCTCGGTCAGGACGCGGGCGATGGACTGGCCGATGCCGGCGGCCCCGCCGGTAACGACGGCGAGCCGGCCGGTGAGGTCGAACTCCTTCATGCCGCAGGCTCCTTGACCGGAGCTGGAGATTGGGCCGAAATCGGCCCGTTCAGCACGCCCTTCAGCGCCGGATAGAGAGCGAGATAACGCTGGTAGATTTCCTGGTAGAGGGCGGATTCGCGCGGGCGCGGTTCGATGCTGGTGCCGGGGCGGACCATCGCGGCGATGCCCTCGTCGATGCTGGCGAAGCGGCCGGCGCCATGGGCAGCCAGCACCGCCGAGCCGGTGGACGGCGCATCGGCGGAGGCCGGGATGCGCACCGGCAGGCCGGCGGTGTCGGCATGGATCTGCATCCACAGCTGCGAGGCGGTGGCGCCGCCGCCGACCGTGATCTCGGTCGAGCTGTAGCCACCGGCCTTGAAGGCGTCGAGGATGGCGCGGGTGCCGAAGCCGATGCCCTCGATGATCGCGCGGAAGACATGGTGCGGTTCATGAGCCAGCGTCAAGCCGACGATGGCGCCGCGGCTGAGCGGGTCGGTGTAGGGGGTGCGGTTGCCCTGGAAATGGTCAAGCACCAGCAGCCCGTCCGATCCCGGCTCCAGCGCCGCCGCCTTGGCGTTCAGGGCGGCAAGGTCGAGCGTGCCGCCGCTGAAGCGGCGCAGCCAGTTGATGATCGAGCCGGTGGAGGTCTGGCCGCCCTCCACGATCCAGCGGCCGGGATAGACGATGTCGGGATAGCTGCCCCAGACGCCGGGGGCATGCAGCGGCGCCTCGGTGACGCCGAACTGCAAATGCGAGGATCCGGTGATCAGTGCCAGTTGCCCCGGCTGGGCGACGCCGAGCCCGATCATGCCGATCAGCGCATCCGCCCCACCCTGCACCAGCTTGACCGACGGCCGCAGCCCGAGGGCGGCGGCGGCCTCGGGCCTCAGCGTGCCGACCACCGCGCCGGGGGCCAGCACGCGGGCCGGCCATTTGCCTTCCAGCTCTTCGAGGTCGAGCGCCTTGAGGATGCCGCGCGCCCAGCCGCCGTCGCGGCTGGAGTAGTGCCAGCGCAGGCCGGCATTGTCGAGGCTGGCCACCCGTTCGCCGGTCAGGCGCAGGGTGAGGAAATCCTGGTACTCGCAGATGGTGTGGGCGGCGGCGAAGGTCGCCGGCTCGTTCCGCTTCAGCCACAGCGCCTTGGGGATCATCCACTCCGCGGAGACCGGGCCGCGCCCGGCGCCGTTGATCTTCAGCGCCGGGTCGCCGGTGGCGAGCACCGCCTCCGCCTCGGCATGGGCGCGCACGTCCATCCACAGCAGCGCCGGGCGCAGCGCCCGGCCGTCGGCGTCGAGCGCCACGACGGTGCAGCAGGTGGTGGCGAAGCACATCGCCTCGATGTCGGCGGCGTCGATGCCGGCATCGGCGACGGCACCGCGGGTGGCGTCGGCCAGCGCCCGCCACCAGTCCTCCGGATCCTGCTCCGCCCGCGCGCCCGGCCCGAACTGCGTATCGTAGGCGACGGCCTTCTGGCCGAGGCAGCGTCCGCTCAGGTCGTAGATGCGCGCCCGCAGGCTTTCGGTGCCGCCATCGGCGGTCAGGTAATACATTCCCTTATCCTCCCTGAAGACACGCAGCCCTTTGCAGGCCGCCTTATGATTGCCGAGATCCCCTCTCCCCCCGGGGAGAGGGTTAGGGTGAGGGGGGCGCGTGGCGAGGATTTTCAAGAACCGCGCACTTTCCGCTATCCGATAAATCCACCCCGTGCATCCCCCTCACCCCGACCCTCTCCCCGGGGGGAGAGGGGGACGTGCCGGGGGAGAGGGAGATTCCCCTCCCCTCAGCCGAGCGAGCGGAAGGCCGCCAGCGCCTTGCCGGCATACATCACGGCGGGACCGCCGCCCATCTCGACCGCGACCTCAAGCGCCTCGACAAGCTCGGCCTCGGCGGCGCCGTGCCGGCGGGCGCCATCGACATGGTAGAGGATGCAATCCTCGCAGCGGGTGGCGACGGAGATCGCCACCGCCATCAGCTCCTTCTGGGCGGGGGTGAAGGAGCCGGCGGCGCTGGCCGTGCGGCTGACCTCGGCGAAGCCCTTCATCAGGGCGGGGGAAGCCTTGGCGAAGGCGCCGAGCCGCGCCTTCGCCGCCGCCAGATCGGTCTTTACGTCATCCATGATGGGTCTCCTCGTCGATCAGGGCCGCGACCTCGCGCGGGGCGTCCCATTGCGGCATGTGGCCGGACGGCAGGAAATGAGCCGCCACGCGCGGCGGCAAATTGAGCGCGTCGGTCGGCGACACGATGCGGTCGTCCAGGCCGAAGACGGCGCGGACGGGGATGCGCTCCGCCAGCTCCGCCAGCGGGCGCAGCAGGTCGATGCGCTGGCGGCCGTCGGCGGTGGCGACTGCCGTGGCCAGCGTGCGCAGGCGTCCCCGCCCCATCTCGCGCGCCATGGCGGCAAGCGCGGCATCCGACAGCTGGCCGCCGCGCGGTCCCAGCAGGCGCAGCAGATGCGAGACCTCTCCCGTGGTCTCCGCCGCCGCCATGCCATGGACGAAGTCGGCGCCGATCTTCGGCCCGCAGCCGGCGGGGGTGAGCAGGACGAGGCGCGCCACCCGGCCGCCGAGCCGGCGGGCGGCGTGGACGGCGGCGGCGGCGCCCAGCGAATGGCCGACCAGCACCAGCGGTCCGGGCAGGCTTTCCGCCAGCGCCGTCACCGCGGCGGCCAGACCGTCCACATCCGTCGCCTCGATGGCGGTCGCGCCATGGCCGGGGAGATCCGGCATCACCACGCGCTTGCCCGAGCGGGCGAGACCGGAGGCCAGATTGGCCCAGGCGGTGCGGTCGCCGGCAAAGCCATGGACCAGCAGATGCACCGGGCCGGTGCTTCCGGCCTGCGCATAGGCCAGCCGACCGGCGGGCGTGTCGAGCCAGCGCAGATCGGCCGGCGCCGGGCCGGCCGCACCGGCAGCGCTTTCGACATCGGCACGCTCGATCCGGCCACGGCGACCGCTGCCGTGGAGCGTCTCCAGGGCGACGCCCTGCTGGCGGGCCAGCCGCCTTGCGGTCGGGGTGGCGCGCAGCCGGTCGTCGGTGGAGCGTTCCGGAGCCGGCGTGGCGGCGCTGTCCGAGGGGGCGTCGGCTTCCGCCGGCACCTGCTCCGTCGCGGCGACGGGTTCGGCGCTGTCGGGCAGGGCGGCGGCCCAGTCCTCGGCCGACAGGACCGCGGCGCGGGCAATCGGGGCGCCGACCGGCACGCGGTCGCCGGCCGACACCAGCGTTTCGTCGAGGCGGCCGTCGCCCAGGGCGGGATATTCGACGACGGTCTTGTCGGTTTCCAATTCGAGGATGGCGTCGCCGCGGCGGAACTGCTGTCCCGGCTCGACCAGCCAGCCGACGATGACGCCCTCCTCCATCGTCTCGCCCAGCCGGGGCATGGTCAGGGTGAGGGTCGTGGTACTTGCGGTCGTCATGCCGGCACCCGTCCGGCCAGCATCCGGAGAGCGGTGTCGGCGATCAACTGCGGGCCGGGCACCGATCCGGCTTCCAGCGCGGTGGACACCGAGATCGGGATGTCCTCGCCGGCGACGCGGACGACCGGATCCTCAAGGAAGTCGAAGCATTCCTCGGTGATCCGCGCCGACAGTTCGGCGGCGACGCCCGCGGTCATCACGCCTTCGCTGACCACCATGGCGCGGCCGGTGCGCTCGACATGGGCGCGGATGGTGTCGAAATCGAGCGGGTTCAGCGTGCGGATGTCGATCACCGTCGCCTCGATGCCCCGGGCCGACAGCTGGCGCGCCGCCTCCATGCAGTAATGAAGCTGGCGGGAATAGGTGACGATGACCAGATCGCGCCCCTCGCGCCGCACCGCCGCCTTGCCCCAGGCCAGCGGCTCGGCATCCAGATCCACGCTCTCCTTCATGGTGTAGAGCGCCTTGTGCTCGATGAAGACGACCGGGTCGGGCTTGGTCAGCGCCATGCGCAGCAGGTGATAGGCGTCGGCCACCGTGGCGGGCATCGCCAGCCGCAGGCCCGGCGTGTGCATCACATAGGCTTCCAGGCTCTGGCTGTGCTGGGCGCCGGCCGAGCGCCCGGTGCCGCCCTGGGTGCGCAGAACCATCGGCACGCCGATCTGGCCGCCGAACATGTAGCGGATCTTGGCGGCCTGGTTGGCGAGCTGGTCCATGGTCATGCCGATGAAATCGACATACATCAGCTCCGCCACCGGGCGCAGGCCGGTCATCGCCGCCCCGACCGCGGCGCCGACGATGGCCGGTTCGGAGATCGGCGTGTCGATCACCCGCTCCGCCCCGAACTCCTTGATCAGATCCTTGGTGACGCCATAGGCGCCGCCATAGCGGCCGACCTCCTCGCCGAGGATCACCACGTCCGGGTTTTCGGTCATCGCGTCGGCCAGCGCCTTGCGCAGGGCGTCGCGATAGGTCAGTTCCTGAAGTGCCATTCTGGGTCTCCTCAGTCCCGCGCCAGAACGCGGTCGATGCGGGCGCGCACCGGTTCGGGTTCGGGTTCCTCGGGCGCATAGACGTCGCGGAACATCGAGGCGAGCGGCGGCTCGGTCTGCGCCACGGTGAAGTCGATGGTCGCGTCCATCTCGGCGCCGATCTCGCCGTCCAGCCGGTCCAGCTCGCTCTCCGACTCCAGCCCGCGGTCGATCAATGCCGCGCGGGCGAAGGCGACCGGATCCTGCCGGCGGCCGGCCTCCTCCTCCGCCGGGTCGCGGTAGGGCGACTTGTCCTTGCGGGCATGGCCGTAGAAGCGGTAGCAGGACACCGCCAGGAAGGCGGGCTTGCCGGCCCGCGCCCCTTCGACCAGCCGTTCGGCGGCTTCGGCCACCGCCTCGACATCGAGGCCGTCCACCGTTTCCGCCGCGAGGCCGAAGGCGGCGGCGCGTTCGTGCAGGTTGGGGTTGGCGGTCGCCTGGGCGATGTTGGTGCCCATGCCGTACTGGTTGTTGATGCAGACGAAGACGCAGGGCAGGCCCCACAGTGCGGCCATGTTCATGCTCTCGTACAGGATGCCCTGGCCGGTGGCGCCGTCGCCGAAGAAGGCGACGCTGACGGCGCCGGTCTTGTGGTGGCGGGCGGACAGGCCGGCGCCGACCACCGCCGGGATGCCGCCGCCGACGATGGCGTTGGCGCCGAGATGGCCCAGCCCCATGTCGGCGATGTGCATCGACCCGCCCTTGCCGTGGCAATAGCCGGCTTCCTTGCCGCCGATCTCCGCCATCATGCGGGCCGGGTCGGCGCCGCGGGCGAGGAAGATTCCGTGGCCGCGGTGGTGGGTGGTGAAGCTGTCGCCGTCGCGCAAATGTGCGCAGACACCGGCGGCGGCACTCTCCTCGCCGATGGACAGGTGCAGCATGGAACCGGCCGACTGGCCGCGGACGAACAGTTCGCCCACGCGCTCCTCGAAGGTGCGGATCCGGCGCATCGTCCGGTAGAGTTCGGGAAGGCGCGTGTTGGCGCCCGCTCCGACCCGGCCCGCCATGCTGTGGCCGGCCGTGGCCCGGAGGTCAGCCTCGTACATCGAAGACTCCGATTTCAAAGAAGGTTGAGTTTGGTGCTGCGCGAGACGACGGCGACGGCGGCAAGGATGATGACGCCCTTCACGATCGCCTGGATGTAGGTGTCCATCCCCATCAGGTTGAGGCCGTTGTTGATGACCCCGATGAAGAGCGCGCCGAAGAAGGTGCCGAGCACGGTGGCCGTGCCCGGCCGGAACATGGTCATGCCGATGAAGACGGTCGCCAGCCCATCCAGCAGGTAGCGTTCGCCGGCGTTCGGCTGGCCGGAACCGAGCCGGGCGGCGAGCAGCGTGCCGGCCATCACCGCGAACAGCGAGCAGACGACGAGGGCGGCGGCGCGGTACTTGCGCACGCGGATGCCGGACAGCTCCGCCGCCTTCTGGTTGCCGCCGACGGCGTAGATGTAGCGGCCGAAGATCGTCCGCTCCATGACGAACCAGGCGACCAGCACGGCGGCCAGCATGAAGAAGGCGAGGACCGGGATGCCGGCGACGCGCCCCTGGCCGAGCCAGAGATAGACCTCGTCCAGCCCGCCATAGATCGCCCGGCCGCCGGTCATCAGGAAGTTGATGCCGTAGAGGATGGAGCCGACGGCCAGCGTCGCGATCAGCGACGGGATGCCGACCAGCGTGACGAGGATGGCGTTCGTCGCCCCGACCGCCAGACCGGCGCCGAGCCCGGCCAGCAGGGCGAGCGGAAGCGGCACGCCCTTGACCAGCAGCAGCGGCACCAGCACGCCGGCAAGGCCGACGGTGTAGCCGACCGACAGATCCATCTCGCGGGCGGCGAAGCCGAAGGTCAGGCCGGCGCCGACGATGGTCAGCATCGAGATCTGCTGCGCGATGTTCAGCAGGTTCTGCCCGGTCAGGAAGCGGTCGACGCCGAGCGAGAAGACCAGGAACATGGCGACCAGCACGACCAGCGTGCTGTAGCGCTGGACATGCTCCTTGCGCAGCCCGAACAGCCGGTCATGGCTGGGAAGGGATCCGGTGGCGGTGTCGGTCATGCGGGAATTCCTGATTGTGCAGTCTCCGGGACGGCTCCGGAGATGGCGGCGATGAACGCGCTCTCGGAAAAGCCGGTGCCGGGGATCTCCGGGCCGGGCCGCAGGTGATGGAAGGGGATGACCCGGTGCGCCAGCGCCTCGATCTCCAGCAGGTCGGAGGAGGCGATGACGATCCCCACGCCGCTGGCGGCAAGCCGCCGCATCTCGGCATAGATCTCGGCCTTGGCGCCGATGTCGACGCCCTCGGTCGGCTCGATGAAGATCATCACGCGGTAGCGGCCCTCGGCGCCGTAGAGCCATTTGCCGATGGAGATCTTCTGCTTGTTGCCGCCCGACAGCGTGCGCAGAAGCTGGCTGGAGGAATGGGCCTTCACGTTGAGAAGCCGCATGATGCGGCGGGATTCGGCCTCCTCCCGGCCGGGCGACAGGATGCCGGCGGCGATGGCGCCATGGCCGGGATGGACCATCGCCAGATTCTCGCGCAGGGTCCATTCGCCGATCAGCGCGTATTCCATGCGGTGGTCGGGGACCAGCGCGATGCCGGCCGCCTGCATGTGGGCGGGCGGTCCTGGCTTCACCGGACGGCCGCCGACCGCCAGCCCGGCGCAGCGCACGCCGGACGGGCTGTGCAGCGAGCGGGCGAAACCGAAATGGCCGGCACCGGTCAGGCCGATCAACCCGACGATCTCGCCGGCATGCAGGGTGAACCGCGGCACATGCAGCCGCCCGACCCGCCAGTCGCGGATGTCGAGCACCACCTCGCCGCGGCTTGCCCGCGCCGCCTCTTCCGACTTGCGCTGCGGGGCGGAGCCGCTGCGGCGCAGCATCATGTCGACCAGCATCTGCTCGTCGAGCGCGGCGGCGGATTCGGTGCAGATGCGCCGGCCGTCGCGCAGAACGGTGATGCGGTGCGACAGTGCCTTGATTTCGGAGAGGAAATGGCTGATCAGCACCACGCCGACGCCGCGGGCGGGCAGCGTGCGGATGATCGCCCACAGCTGCTCCTTCTCGCGGGCGGGCAGAGTCGCCGTCGGCTCGTCGAGGATGACGATGCGGGCGGAGCCGCGCAGCGCGCGGACGATCTCGATCACCTTGCGGTCGGCCATCGGCAGCTCGGCCACCGGGCAGCCGAGGTCGATGGCGACCTGCGGAAACCACGTCGCCAGCAGCGCCGCGGCCTGGGCCTTCAGGGCCGAGGCGCGGATCATGCCGCCGATACGGCGCGGCTCGACGCCGAGCAGGATGTTCTCCGCCCCGGTCAGGCCGGGGACGAGGCTGCCCTCCTGGCTGACATGGGCGATGCCCTGCGACAGCGCGTCCTGTGGCGAGCCGAAGCGGACGGTGCGCCCGTCGATGGAGAGGCTGCCGCCGCTCGGCTGAAGGCTGCCGCCCAGGATGCTGACCAGCGTCGATTTGCCGGCGCCGTTCTCGCCGATCAGGCCATGCACCTCGTCGCTGCGGAAGACGACGTCCACGCCATCCAGCGCCCGCGTTCCCGGAAACTGCATGACGATGTCGGCCAGATGGATTTCCATGGCGACCTCCAGGGAATAAAGCCTGCCGCCGCGGGTCCGGAGGCGGAGGGATCCGCAACCCCGGACCCGCGGCACCCGGTCACATGAACTGTTTGCAGTTCTGCTTGGTGATCAGCGGCGCGTCGAGATAGACGGTCTTGGTCGGGATCACCTCGGCGGCGGGCTTGCCCTTCACCACCACGTCGTCGAGCCACTGGCCGACGGTCTTGCCCATCTCCTCGAAGGGCTGGCGCACGGTGGCGATCATCGGGCTGTCGGGCTTGCAGACCTCGGCGACCGCCTGCGGGTGGCCGTCGATGCCGATCACCTTGACGTTCTTCAGCCCGGCGCCCTTGATCACGTTGACGGCGGCCTGCGCCGGCTCGTCCCACGGCGCCCAGACGGCGTTGATGCTGTTGCCGAAGCGCGCGACGTAATCCTCCATCGTGCGGTTGGTGTCCTCGAAGAAGGCGGTGTAGTTGATGTTGTGCTCCGCCAGCACCTTCACGCCGGAATATTCCTTCAGCACCGTCGCCATCACGTCACCGCGCTTGCGGGTGCCGTGATGCTCGGCCATGCGCAGGAAGACGAGGTTGCCCTGCCCGCCCATCTGGTCGAGCAGATAGACCGAGACGTTGGCCGACATCGCCCAGTTGTTGGTGGTCACATCGACCAGCACCCCGTCGACATAGCCGGAATCGACGGCGAAGACCGGGATCTTGGCGGCCTTGGCTGCGTCCAGCGCGGCACGGCTGGCGCGCAGGTCGGCCATGGTGATGACGATGGCCTTCACGCCGCGGTTGGCGGCGTCCTGGATGTTCGACGCGGTCGCCTCGCCCGAGCCGCCGCTGTCGAGAACGCTGATCTTCCAGTCGGTCTTGCCGCTCTGCTTGGCCCAGGCGTCGAAGCCGGCCTTCACCCGCTGTTCGGACTGCGCGGCGGCGTTGGCATGAACCCAGGCGATGTCGAGCGCCTGCGCCGCACCCGCGGCGGTCATCATCGCGACCATCGAGACAGCCGCAAGCATTCCGGAAAGCCGGTTTTTCATTTCCATTCTCCTCCCATTGCCAGCTATCTGGCTGGCGAATTCTCGATGCCGGTCTTGCGCCGACGACGATGAGCTTGTGGTGGGTCGTGACAAATGTCAACACCAGATACATTTGTCACCTGACAGGGGTAGAGGGGGAAAGCGCGCGATGCGGAACGGGACCAGCGAGGGGCCGGAGGACGAGGTGCTGATGGCGCGGGCGGCCTGGCTGTATTATGTCGGCGGCCTGAACCAGGAGGCGGCGGCGCGCCGGCTGGGCGTCACCCGGGCGCGGGTCAACAAGCTGCTGTCCGATGCCCGCGACAGCGGCATGGTCAGCATCACCATCAACTCCGCCAATGTCGGGCTGCTTCCGGTGGAGGAGGCGATCCGCGAGCGCTACGGGCTGGACGTCTGCATCTGCACGCCGGCGCTGACCCAGGATGCCGGCGGCGACCGCGACGACGCGCTGCTCGCCCCCTTCGCCTTCCGGGCGGTGGGGGCCGCCGCCGCCGCCCATCTGCGCCGCCATCTGGCGGAGACGGAGGAGGCGGTGGTCGGCACCGGCTGGGGCCGGACGCTGGAGCAGATGACCTTGCAGATGGCGGGGGTCAGCGCGCCGCGGGCAAAATTCATCAGCCTGATGGGGTCGCTGACCGCGCGCTCGGCCTACAACCCGTTCGACGTGGTGCATGCGCTGGCGCGGACCACCGGGGCGGAGGGTTATTTCCTGCCGGTGCCCTTCATCGCCGACAGCCTGGAGGCGCGCGACGTGCTCTTGTCGCAGCAGTCGGTGCAGACGGCGCTCCAGCTCGCCCGCTCGACGACGGTGGCCTACATCTCCATCGGCGAGCTGCGCGAGGCGTCGCTGTTGCGGACGCAGGGCATGATCAGCGCCGAGGAACTGGCGGAGCTGCGGGCGGCCGGGGCGGTCGGCGACACCAACGGGCTGTTCTTCGACCAGGACGGCAAGGCGGTCGATCATCCGCTGAACCGCCGCACGCTGGCGCTCGGTCTCGACGGGCTGAAGCAGACCTACACGGTGGCGCTGGTCGCCGGCCGGACCAAGCTGCAAGCCGCTCGCGCCTTCCTCGCCAGCGGGGTGGCGCGCGCGTTGATCATCGACGGCGACACCGCGCTGGAACTGGTGAAGTGAGCGAGCGCCCGCGCTGCCATCCGGTGGAAAGCGCCGCCCTGCTCCCTTGACAGCGGCGGTTCGGTTGCGGAATGGTGGGCGGGTCGACCGATCCCGGTCGGCGAACATAGGCTTGTTCTCAGGGCAGGGTGAAACTCCCGACCGGCGGTATCCCTTCGACAGAAGGGGAGCCCGCGAGCGCTCAGCGGCTTTTGGCAGTCCCAAGAGGCGGTGAGGTCAGCAGACCCGGTGTGAGGCCGGGGCCGACGGTTACAGTCCGGATGGAAGAGAATGAGCAGACCGCGCCGGTGGCTTGCCGCGAGCAGGCCCGCCGCCGTCGGTTCGCGCCAACGCGTCGGGTTCCGGTCCGGCGCGCTGGAGGTCTCTTTGCGCCCTGATTCAGGCTCACCCTTCAGTGGATGTGAGAACCATGAATCAGATTTACCGTCAGAACGACCTTCTCGCCCGCTTCGGCACGCCGGGCGAACGCGTCGCCCGCGCCCTCGACAGCCTGCGGCAGGGGCAGGGAGTGATCGTCGTCGATGACGACGACCGCGAGAATGAAGGCGACATCATCTATCCGGCCGACAGCATCACCGTCGAGCAGATGGCCCTGCTGATCCGCGCGTGCAGCGGCATCGTCTGCCTGATCCTGCCCGACGAGCATCTGCAACGGCTGGAACTGCCGGCGATGGTGCCGGCCAACAGCTCGCGCTTCGGGACGGCTTTCACCGTGTCCATCGAGGCACGGGACGGCGTCACCACCGGCGTTTCGGCGGCCGACCGGGTGACGACGATCCGCACCGCGATTGCCGACGACTGCCGTCCGGAGGATCTGGCGCGGCCGGGCCATGTCTTCCCGATCCGCGCCCATCCGCAAGGGCTGGCGGCCCGCCGCGGCCACACGGAGGCCACCATCGAGCTGATGGCGCGGGCCGGACGCAAGGCGGCGGGCGTTCTCTGCGAGGTGACGAACCCGGACGGCAGCATGGCCCGCCTGCCGGAGCTGATCGTCTTCGCGGAAGAACAGTCGATGCCCATCGTCAGCATCGCCGATCTGGTGGCGGAGAGCGGCCTGCAATCGGAGCGTTGAGCGGGTCCGGCCACAGGCGAACGGGGACCGCCCTGTCGGATGCGTTCGCTCCGGCAGGGCGCCTCGGCCATCGGTTACACGCGTCAGGAAGAGCGGTTGGTTACAGGGAGTCGAGAAAGGCGCCGATGACGGTGCACTGTGCCTCCGGGATCGTCATGTCGATCAACAGGCGCCTGACGTGAGCACGGTCGAGATGGCGGACACGATGGTACTCGCGGATGAAATCCTTGTCCTTGTCGCGCAACGCCAGCAGCTTCGAAACGATCAGGTCGGTCATCGTCGGCGCAATGGCGCGCACGGTGATGCCGTTCACCTCGACCTCGCGCGTAACCGCCCGGCTCTTCCAACCGGAAGGCAGTTTGGCGGTGCCCTCATCGACGCCGTCGATGTAGAAGCCATGCGCATGGTGAAAGGACGAGCCCTGTCCAAAGCGGGCAAAGATCTCCTCGCTCGCCTCTATGTCATGGCCTTCAGCGCGTCGCTCCGCTTCCCATTCGCGTGCGTTCCCCGGATAAGCGTCGATTTCGGGCGATGTGCGAAACAGGATTGGGGCGTCAGGCCAGCCGACAAGGGTCGCCTGACTGCCGACGATGACCGTGGTGTCGCATTTGAAGTGGGTGGCTAAAGCGCGGACGGCGCGGTCGAGGTCGTCAAGAGTCCGTGCTTCCTGGCCTTCCGCCACATCCGCCTCCTCGTCTGCTCGTCCTGTACCGAAAGCTCGGGCAGCATAGGGAACGGAGACGTGATGCGCAAACGGGTGGCGTCCTGGTTCCGCGAGACGATGAAGTGCCGGACCTTTTCGCTGGGTTGCGCCAGCAGGGCTTTCCATTCAAAAACATGCGAGCGCTGGTCCGGCTTGGCCGACAGCTCCTCGACGATCTTGCGTGCACGCTCGATCAATTCCGGGTCGCGCCTGATTTGGCGCGCCACCAGACGATGATACATCAGCTTCACGCGGTCGTCGGTCGTTTCCATGCCAAACACCAGTTTTGCCCAGGCAGGATAACCACGTCCCGTAGCAGCCTCAAGCGCCGCGAGCCGAGGGGGCATGGACTGTGAATTGCAACAGCAGTTTCAACTCATTAATGGCGCCCCAAATGGAAACCGCCGGGCCGGAAGCGTTCGCTCCGACCCGACAGTCCCCGCTGTTTGGCGTCGCTTCGTGGAAGATCCGTTACTCTGCGGCGGTCTTCTGGCCGACGACAGTCAGTTCCGCCGGGGTGTGCTCGCCTGCCGGCTCGACATAGGCGCGTCCATAATAGCTGTCGATCAGCAGCTGCCTGATCTCGGCGACCAGCGGATAGCGCGGGTTGGCGCCGGTGCATTGGTCATCGAAGGCCGCTTCGGCAATCGCATCGACCCGCGCCAGGAAGGCTGCCTCCGGCACCCCCGCCGCCTGGATCGAGGCCGGGATCTCCAGCGCCCGCTTCATCTCCTCGACCCATTGGATCAGCTTCTCCACCCGCTCATGGTCGCGGCTGCCGCCGAGATCCAGATGACGGGCGATCTGCGCATAGCGCGCCACACCCTTGGGACGGTCGTACTGGCTGAACGCCGTCTGCTTGGTCGGGATGTCCGCCGCGTTGTAGCGGATTACGTTGGCGATCAGCAGCGCGTTGGCGATGCCGTGCGGGATGTGGAACTCCGCCCCCAGCTTGTGCGCCATCGAATGGCAGACGCCCAGGAAGGCGTTGGCAAAGGCGATGCCGGCCAGCGTCGCCGCATTGTGAACCAGCTCCCGCGCCTTCGGATCCTGGCACCCGTTGCGGTAGGCCGACGGCAGATGCTCCTTCAAGAGCTTCAGCGCCTGCAACGCCTGCCCGTCGGAATACTCGTTCGCCACCACCGAGACATAGGCCTCCAGCGCATGGGTCACCGCGTCGATGCCGCCCGCCGCCGTCAGACCCTTGGGCATCTCCATCACCAGGTTGGCGTCGACGATCGCCATGCTCGGCGTCAGCTCGTAATCGGCAATCGGGTACTTGGTCCCGGTGCGCTCGTCGGTCACCACGGCGAAGGGCGTCACTTCCGACCCGGTGCCCGACGTGGTCGGCACCGCCACCAGCTGCGCCTTCACGCCGAGCTTGGGGAAGGTGTAGATGCGCTTGCGGATGTCCATGAAGCGCAGGGCCAGATCCTCGAACGCCACCTCGGGCGCTTCGTACATCACCCAGATGATCTTGGCCGCGTCCATCGGCGAGCCGCCGCCCAGCGCCAGGATGACATCGGGCTGGAAGGCGTTGGCGAGCGCCACACCCTTGCGCACCACCGCCAGCGTCGGGTCGGCACTGACCTCGAAGAAGGTCTCGACCTCCAGCCCCAGCGACTTCAGCACGCGGACGCTGTCGTTGACATGGCCGTTCTCGAACAGGAAGCGGTCGGTGACGATCAGGCAGCGCTTCTTCCCGCGCAGCTCCTCCAGGGCGAAGGGCAGGCAGCCGCGGCGGAAATAGATCGACTTGGGCAGCTTGTGCCACAGCATGTTCTCGGCCCGCTTGGCCACCGTCTTCTTGTTGATCAGATGCTGCGGCCCGACATTCTCCGAGATCGAGTTGCCGCCCCACGAGCCGCAGCCCAGCGTCAGCGACGGGGCCAAGCGGAAATTGTAGAGGTCGCCGATGCCGCCATGGGACGACGGCGTGTTGATCAGGATGCGGGCGGTCTTCATCTTGTCGCCGAAATGGCGGATGCGCTCGGCCTGCCGGTCCTGGTCGGTATAGAGCGCCGAGGTGTGGCCGATGCCGCCGAGCGCCACCAGGGCGGCGGCCTTGTCGCAGGCTTCCGCGAAGTCCTTGGCGCGGTAGAGCGCCAGGGTGGGCGACAGCTTCTCGTGGGCGAAGGGCTCGCTGTCGTCGATGTCGGTGACTTCGGCGATCAGCACCTTGGTGGCGAGCGGGACGTTCAGGCCGGCCATGGCGGCGATGGCGTGGGCGGGCTGGCCGACGATGTCGGCGTTGAGATGGCCGTCGGTAAGCAGCACCTTGCGCACGGCGTCGGCCTCGCGGGGCGACAGGATGTAGCCGCCATGATGGGCGAAGCGGTCGCGCACGGCGTCATAAACGGCCTCGACCACCACCGCCGACTGTTCGGACGCGCAGACCACGCCATTGTCGAAGGTCTTGGACATCAGGATGGAGGCGACGGCGCGCTTGATGTCGGCGAACTCGTCGATGACGGCGGGGGTGTTGCCGGCGCCGACGCCGATGGCGGGCTTGCCGGACGAGTAAGCGGCCTTGACCATGCCCGGCCCGCCGGTGGCGAGGATCAGGTTGATGGCGGGATGGTGCATGACGGCGTTGGAGAGTTCGAGCGAGGGCTCGTCGATCCAGCCGATGATGTCGTCCGGCGCACCGGCCTCGACCGCGGCGGCGAGCACGAGGCGGGCGGCCTCGCAGGTCGATTTGCGGGCGCGGGGATGGGGGGAGAGGACGAGGCCATTGCGGGTCTTCAGCGCGATCAGCGCCTTGAAGATGGCGGTGGAGGTCGGGTTGGTGGTGGGGACGATGCCGCAGATCAGGCCGACGGGCTCGGCGATGGTGAGAATGCCGGCGTCGTTGTCTTCGGACAGCACGCCGCAGGTCTTGTCGTCCTTGTATTTGTTGTAGATGTATTCGGCAGCGAAGTGGTTCTTGATGACCTTGTCTTCCATGACGCCCATGCCGGTCTCCGCCACCGCCATCTTGGCGAGCGGGATGCGGGCGTTGGCGGCGGCCAGAGCGGCGCTGCGGAAGATCAGGTCGACCTTCTCCTGCGGGTAGTCGGCGAAGCGCGCCTGCGCCGCCTTCACCCGCGCGATCAGGGCGTTCAGGTCGGAAAGGGTCGTGACGGTCATGGTCATCATCCACTTGCTGTCCGGGGGTGCGCCGTTCGGGCGCGCCGCTGCGCTCCGGGACGCTGAGGCGTTCGGTGCGCAGCCAGAATTTTGAAAAGAAGCGATGGGGGGGTCAGAAGCCGCCGGCGAGGTCGGCCAGGGCGTCGCGGTCCAGCAGGTCGAGCTTGCCGCCGACCAGGATGCGGATCAGGCGGCTCGACTTCAGCTTGGTCAGGGTGCGCGAGACGGTTTCGGTGGTCAGGCCCAGATGGTCGGCGATGTCGCTGCGGCCCATCGGCAAATCGATGGTCTGCTCGCCACCCTTGCGGTCGCTGAGGCGCAGCAGGAAGGTGGCGACCTTCTCGGCGGCGGTCTTGCGGCCGAGCAGAACCATCTGGTCCTGTGCGGCCATCAGCTCCGAGGTGGTGGCCGACAGCAGCTTGCGGGCAAAGGCCGGCTGGGCATCCATCAGGGCGTCCAACTCCAGGCGCGGGATGCGCTGGATGGTGGTCGCCGTCACGGTTTCGGCGGTGTAGAGATACTGGGCGGCGAAGGCCAGACCCATCATGTCGCCGGCCTGCAGGAAGCCGATGATCTGGCGGCGGCCGTCGGGCAGCATCTTGTAGAGGCGGACCATGCCGCTCATCACCCGGAACACCGAACCGGCGGCGTCGCCCTCGGTGAAGACCGTGGTCTCACGCTCGTAGACCTTGGCGTGGCCCAGGCTGGCGAGCGGGTCGGCGGGGTTGCGCGGCTGGATGGCGGCACCGACGCCGGTATTCGGCGTCATCGCCAGGGCGGAGACCAGATAACCAGGGACGGCGCGGTTGGCGTGAGCGGCAATGGCGGCGTGCGTGGACATGGTGACCTCGGCCTTGACGGTGCGATGCGGTCCGGTTCGTTCCGGTGTGCATCCGATGGCCCGAAGCTAACTTTCCACCGCCGGCCTGTGCAGTTCGGTGATGTACCTAAGGAAGTTTGCGTACGTAAGTGTACCTACATACCGGGTGGCAATATCAGGCGGCGGCCGGCATCAGGCCGTTCAGCATGTCGATCAGCTGGCCCTCGTCGAACGGCTTCTCCAGCACGGCGATGACGCCGGCCTCGCGGGCACGGGCGAAGGTGGCGGGATCGCCGCGGCCGGACACCATGATGACCGGCATTCCGTGCAGGTCGCCGCGATGGCGCTCCAGGAACTCCAACCCGCTCATCACCGGCATGTGCAGGTCGAGAACCAGGCAGCCCTGCGGGTTTCCGTCATAGCGGTCGAGGAAGTCGCGGCAGGACGAGAAGTCCCGCACATCGAAGGAAAAGGCTTCCAACAGCGCTTTCAGCGAGTCGCGGACCGGCTCGTCGTCGTCGACGATGTGGACGATGCCGGCGCCCGGCATCCCGCCCGGCCCGGTGCCAGACCCGTTGCCCGGCTCATTCCCCAGGCGATCCATGACGGCCTCCGAACTTCCATAACAGACAACAGCGCCGACGGTGCGGCGCGTCATGGAAGATAAAAGGAGGCCGGGGGCGCCGATATAAGGAGCAATGCGTATGCGGCGCGCTTTTGATGCAGATCAGCCGCCGCCGGGAACGACGCCGGCGGCAATCGCCATGCGGACCAAGGTGGGCAGGCTGTCGGCCTGCATCTTCTCCATCACCCGCGCGCGGTGGATTTCCACGGTGCGCGGGCTGATCGACAGCTCGAAGGCGATGACCTTGTTCGACTTTCCGGCCACCAGCCAGCGCAGCACGTCCAGTTCGCGCGGCGTCAGGGCCGACAGGCGGGCCAGCACCTCCGGCGGGGCGGAGGCGGCGGGCGGGGGAGCGGGCTGTTCCGGGGCCGTGGCCGGCGGGGCGGCGGGCGCCGTCCGGCTTTCCGCCGCGCGGGCCAAGGCGGAGCGGACGGCGGCGAGCAGCGCCTCCTCCTCGAACGGCTTCTCGACGAAATCGACCGCGCCGGCCTTCATGGCGCGGACGGCGAGCGGCACGTCGCCATGGCCGGTCATCACCACCACCGGGATGGCGTGGCCGTCGCGGGTCAGCCGTTCCTGAACGTCGAGGCCGCTCATCTGCGGCATGCGGACGTCGACCAGCAGGCAGCCCGGCCGCGACGGCGCGTCGGAGCCGAGGAAGGCGAGCGGCGTGGCGAAGCTTTCCGCCCGGAAGCCGGCGCATTCCAGCAGGACCTGAAGGGAATCGCGGATGGCGTCGTCGTCGTCGACGATGAAGACGGTGAGGTCGGCGGTCATGTCGGACACTATAGCATGGGCTTGGGCATCAGCTGGCATCGTCGGCATCCGCAGCGGACAGGGAGGCGGACAGCGGCACGGTGAAGGCGAAGCTGGCGCCGGTGGATGGCGGCTCGGCCGGCGGTTCGGCCGGCGGTTCGGTGGACGGTTCGGCAGCCGGCTCCAGCCACAGGCGGCCGCCATGGGCCTCGATGATCGAGCGGCAGATCGACAGGCCCAGCCCCATGCCGCTGCTCTTGGTGGTGACGAAAGGCTGGAACAGCTGGGCGCGCACCGTCTCCGGCACGCCGGGGCCGCTGTCGGTGACGGAGACGCGGCGGAAGGCCTCGTCCGCCGGCTCCGGGCCGGTGCGGACGGTCAGCACCCGCGGCCCGCCCTCGGTGCCGCCCATCGCCTCGATGGCGTTGCGGACGAGGTTGAGGATCACCTGCTGGACCTGCACCTTGTCGATCAGCACCTGCGGGTCGGCGGGCTCGAAATCGAAGCGCACATGCAGGCCGCGATCCTTGGCGCCGACGAGGGCGAGCGCGCTCGCCTCCTCCACCACCTTGTTGAGGGATTCGACGGAGCGGTGGGTCTTGCCCTTCTCGATGAAGCTGCGCAGGTGGCGGATGATCTGGCCGGCGCGGGTGGCCTGGGCGCTCGCCTTGTCGACCATGTCCATCGCCTTAGACACCGTTTCCGGGCGTTCCATCAGGCGCTTGGCGGCCTTGGCGTAATTGATGACGGCGGTCAGCGGCTGGTTCAGCTCGTGGGCCAGCGTCGAAGCCATCTGGCCCATGGCGCTGACCCGGCTGACATGCAGAAGCTCCGACTGGAGTTCCTGCAAACGCCGCTCGGTGGCCTGACGCTCGGTCAGGTCGCGGACGAAGCCGGTGAAGCAGCGCCGGCCGGCGAGCAGCACCTCCCCCACCGCCAGCTCCATCGGGAAGACCGAGCCGTCGCGCCGCTGGCCCGACACGATGCGGCCGATGCCGATGATGCGGCGCTCGCCCGTCCGGCCGTAGCGCTCCAGATAGCCGTCATGCTGCTCGCGGTAGGGGGACGGCATCAGCATGCTGATGTTGCGCCCGGCCACCTCCGCCGCCGCATAACCGAACAGCCGCTCGGCCGCCGGGCTGAAGGATTCGATCAGCCCCGTCTCGTCGATGACGATGATCGCTTCCGGCACCGTCTGGAGGATGGAAGCCAGCCGGGCCTCGCGCTCGCGCAGCGCGGACTCGGCCTGCCGGGAGGCCGTCAGGTCGCGGATGATGCCGATATAGACCGGCGGGCCGTCCTGGCCCGCCTCCCCCACCGACAAATCCATCGGGAAGCAGGAGCCGTCCTTGCGCTGGCCGGTCACCTCGCGGCCGATGCCGATGATCCGCCGCTCTCCGGTGCGGTGATAGCGCTCCAGATAGCCGTCATGCTCCTCGCGGTAGGGGGCGGGCATCAGGATGTTGACGTTGCGGCCGACCACCTCGGCCGCGGTCCAGCCGAAGAGGCGCTCGCAGGCGGGGTTGAACGAGGTGATCCGGCCGCGGTCGTCGATGATCACGACCCCGTCGGGCACGGTGTCCAGCATCGCCTGCAACTGCGACAGAGCACCCAGGTTCTGTTCCCGGTCACCGGCCCGGCTATCGTCCGCCACGTCCCACCCTCGACCTCTCGTCCTTCGTCGGCAACAGAGTAGTTGAGTACAACCGTGGGTCAAGGCTGGCGATCGGGGCCGGCGATCAGGGGCCGGCGGAGGCCGGGGCGGAGATGGCACCGCTCAGCAGGGCGTCCTGCTCCAGATCGTCGACGGCGAGATTCTTGGCCTTGGCCTCCACCTCGAAGTCGGCCCAGGAGAGATGATCCGCCACCAGCCGGTTGACCGCATGGTTCCACATGCGCTGGGAGTGCGCCCGCAGATCCCTGGTCGTCAGCCCGCGCGCCGCCAGCGCGGCATAATCCGGCAGGCTGTCGGCCGGCCAGCCGGCCAGCAGATCCTCGCGCGACACGCTGATGTGGGCGACCGGCCGCACCCCGCGCCAGGAGCCGGCGACCACGGCGATGCGCGGATCGTCGGGGCGCAGATACTCACCCTGGGTGCGGACCCAATGGTGGTGGAGGTCGAGCACGATGGGCACGATGTCGGCCAGCGGCAGCAGGTCGTCCAGGCCGAAGGACATCTCGTCGTTCTCGACCGTCAGCAGGTTGCGCGCCTCCTCCGACAGCAGGGCATGGCCGCGGCGGAAGCCGGCGATCCCCTCCCCGCGCCCGCCGCCATGGATGTTGACGTGGGCGCCCCGCGGGTGCCAGCCGCCGGTCAGCCCCATCGTCCGCAGGATGTCGGCATGGTACTCCAGCTCCGCCACTGCATTGTCGAGGGTGGAGGGGTTGGCGCTGTTCAGCACGCAGTACTGGTCCGGGTGCAGCCCGATGCGGATGTCCGCCTCTGCGGCCTTGCGGCCGGCATGCTCCAGCCCGCTCCGCACCAGCGCCTGGACACCGGGCAGGCGGTAGAGCGGCCGCCCGACCTCGTGCGTATAGGCCGGCAGCAGCCCGCTGTTGACGCGCAGCAGGCGGCGGTAGGCCGGATGCCGGGCGACCTCGTCCAGTTGCAGATGCAGGGACTGGAGGTTGCGGCGCAGGACCTCCGTCAGCTTTTCCTCGGCACGGGCCGGGCTCAGCCTGCTCAACGTCGCGATGGTGACGGTGCCGGGATTCATGCGCTTGGCAAGTCCGGCGTCGCCATCGGGCGGAACATACTGGCAGCACCAGCCGAAACGGGCGGCGGACGGCGGCATCGGAGCGGAGGTGTCGGGCATCGGTCGGCATGATGAAGCGGACGGGCCGCTTAATATGGACCGCGGATCCGGCGCTTCCACCGCAAGCCGGGTGCGGACGGTCTCAGCCCATGCGGCGCAGCGCTCCCGTCGCCATTGCACGCGGATCCGGTGCCGCCGCCTCACACGGTGCCGCGTCGGCAAGGGCTTGCAGCTGGTCGGCCAAGGCGCGTTCCGGGGCGCAGAGTTCCTCGCACAGGGCGCGCATCTCGGCGATGGAGGGGCGCCATTTCCGGCTGCGGCGCCAGTGGCGCGCGGCGGCATCGAGCACCCAGGCCGGGTATTCCCCGAATCCTCCGCCCAGTCGAGCGCCATCATCCGCTCGACCTCGGGCGACAGCCCCTTGGCCGGGAAATGGCTGAGCAGTGTCAGGACGCGGCCGAGCAGATGGTCGCTGTCGGCGGGGGCCAGCACGGTCTCGGACAGTTCCTCAAGGGTCTGGCGAGCGAGTGCCGCCTCAACGGCGGTGACGCCGGCCGGGGGAAACCATTGTTCGATCATGCCGTCGAAGCCATCCTCGCCGAAGCGCGGGCGCCGGTCGGTTCGGCCCTGGGCCAGCAGTTCCCGAAGCGGCGGCGGAAGTGCCGCGGTCAGCCGGATTCGGCGCTGGGGAGCCGGCAGGTTCGGATCGAAGGCCGCGGCCGGCGAGGCCGGAAGATGGGGCCGCGGCAGAGCGGTGACGGTCGCCTTTCCGGGGGCGGCGCTTCTGGATCCTGCGGTCATCGGTCGTCCCTTCATCGCCAGGCGGGAGCGGTGGCGGAGCGACGGCGCAGTTCGTCGGCGGCAGCACTCCAGGCACCGAGGCGCTGTTCGGTCGCGGTGGATTTGTGGGCGGACTTGCGGACGGGTGCGGCGAAGGCCGGGCCGTTGCCGGAAAGGGGGGAGCCTTGCCGACGGCGGCGTCCTGCGACAGCCATGCCCTCCAGGCCGATGAGATGTCGCGGTAGCGGTAGCCATGGGCCCGGCAGCGCAGGATGAAGCCTTCGACATGGCGGCCGAGGTTGATCTCGGCATGGCGGGCCGTGGCCCAGGCGAGGTCGTCGGCGGTCGGCATCCAGCCTTCCGGAACCTCCTGCGGTCGTGACTGAGCGCCTGCCTGTGCGTCCGTGGGCTCGCCCGAAGCGTGCGAGTCCGGAATCTGTTTGAATTGGACCTGTTCCTGACTCGCCGGCGGACAGGGGATGTGCGTGGCGGAGTCATCCCTGTCGGCCATCGGAACAGGGCGATCCGCGGCGGCGGCATCCCGCTGTTCCGTTTCCTGGCCGCTGCCGTCCAGCGGGGTGAAGCGCAGGCGGTAGAGGCAGGACAGGCGGGCGCCGTCACGGCCGCGGCGGTGTTCGATGCCGACCAGCCCGAGGTCGCTCAATGACTGGATGATGCGGTTGACGGTCGGGCGCGAGCGCTTGAGTTTGGCGGCCAGCGTCGATTGCGACGGCCAGCACAGGCCGCTGTCGTCGGCGAAGGTGGCGAGCGCCGCCAGAACGGCGAAACCGTCGGCCTCCAGGCCGGGATGGTCCAGCCACCAAGCGGGAATCCGCCCCCATCGGCGGGTGTCGAGAGGGTGTCCGTCCGTTGGCGGCGAGGGGAATGGCGACGATTTGGGAGACGGTTTTGGCAACATGGGGAAACTCCGCAAGGCATGGGGACCGGCCGGCGGCCAGCGGGGGAGGCTGCCGGACGGCCGGTGAACTTGCGGGGAAGGATTCCGCCGGTCGTGCCGGCCGTCGAATCGCGGGCAAATGGGACAGAGTCCTTTGTGTCCCGTCGGCTCGCGATTCTGTCCCATCGGCCCGCGACCCTGTCGCCTTTGCCCGCGGTTCGGTCAGCTTTGGCCGCGCCAGCGCTGCGAATCGGATCCGATCCCGTTTGCCCGCGCTTCGCCGGAATCCCACCGTCGGTCCCCTGGACAGCTTGTCCCATTTGCTCGCGTTTGGGGCGGTTTCCCGCGGTTCGCAGGACGGACTGTCCCGGCCGGCAGCGCCCCCTGCCCTGCGGCAAGGCTGATTCGGCGCGGCATCGGTCCCATTTGCCCGCGGTTGGGCGGTCCATCGCAGGATGTGCGGTCCGGCTTGTATCCCGAATCCCCGCGTTTGGAGACCGCCGCACCTGGGGCTGTCCCATTTGCCCGCGCTTCGTCGCTCTGGCGCGGCGGGGCGCGGCGGAATCGGCGGACCCGAGTCTGTGTCCCGAATGCCCGCGCTTCGCCGGTTCAGCCGCGATTCGCGGCGGGCGGGACCAATCCGGCGGCGTCGGACGGGGGCGGTCCAATCCAACCGCGGGCATTCAGGACACAGGCGCGGCCAATTCCTACACAAGCGCGGCCAAATGGGACACAGGGCTTGGGCTTCAGTCCTCCCCGCCGGTTGCCTCCGTCCGATGCCAGCCCCTATCGTGGCCTTTGGCGAGGAGGGATGAGCCATGAGCAAGGCGAACGCGGTCCAGCTGACTCTGTTCGAGATGGAGGACCGCAGTCAGTCCCATATGATCGCGCTTTACGACACGGCGCCGCGGTTCGTGTTCGTGTCTAAGGGCCGGGGGACCGAGCCGGAACTGCCGGCCGCCAACGCGTTCGTCCAGTCGGTGCACAAGGAGTTTCCCTTCAAGGACGCCCTGTTCTCGCTGACCTTGCAGCCCGCCCGCATCTACCGCCCGGCCAAGCCCGGCCCCGGCGAGGATCCGGCCGAAAAGCGCATGGTCGAGTATGAGGTGTTTCCGTCGGAGCGCGAGCAGATCGTCGAGCAGGTGGTGCGCCGCCTCGCCATGGACCGCTCGCGCCTGTCGCTGATGGGCGACAAGCAGGACCGCGTGCGCGTGCATTTCTCGCTCTACGAGATCCGGCGGGAGCTGCGCGCGGTCAACCGCACCATGGACACGGCGGAGATCCGCGAGGCGCTGGAAATCCTCGCCCGTACCCGGATGATCATCAGCAAGATGCCGGAGAACGGGCGCAAGTCGGCGCGGCCGGTGCTGGAATCCTCGGTCTTCCCCACCCTCTACATCCGGCCGCGCACCGGCGAGGGCGGCGAGGAGGACGAGAACGACACCTATCTGGAATTCAACGCGCTGGTCGCCTCGGCCATCCGCAACCTGGAATTCAAGCCGATCTCCTACCAGTGGATCATGCGGCTGAAGAGCCCGGTGGCGCGCTGGCTCTACAACCGCCTGTCCATCGAATATGGCGATCTCGACCTCAGCCGCCTGCCCGACGGCGCCCACGACGTGCCGCCGATGACGCTGTCGGCCGACGACATCATCAACAACAGCGGCATGAACGAGTGGAGCCGGCGGCGCGACACGCTGCGCACCGTGACCTCCGCCGTCGATTCGCTGGTCGAGGAGGGCATCCTCGATCAGGTCGAGAAGACGGTGTCGAAGGATGGCCGGCGCATCAACGACATCGAATACATCATGATGCCGAGCCGCAAATTCCTCGATCAGGTCCGCCGCGGCAACTTCGTTCAGGAGGCGAACGCCGCCACCTTCCGCGCCATCGCCGGCAGCGACGAACGCCCCAAGGAGTTCCTGCCCATCACCCCCGGCCAGAGCGTCGAACTGCGCCGCCGCCGCAGCACCCTGCTGGGCGCGCGCAGCGGCCAGGGCGAAGGCTGACATTTTCGAGCGTAAAGCCTGGTGCATCAGGCTTTACGCTTGCCGTCAATCGCCGGGCGCGGCCATCCGGCCGCTTGCCTTCGGGAGGCAAGGCGGCCTCAGCGGCGCCATCCTGTTCAAGTGACCGGAGACGATCGAGCGGTTACTGGCAAGTCGCCTGGTATTTCGGAGTGCTCGTGCCGATGTTGAGGGCATAAGCGTGGCAGGTCTTGGTCCACTTGTTGTCTTTGTAGATTCTGACGGTGATGTGATAATAGGTCTGGTCGAGGGTCGTGCTGCCGCCCTTGTGCCACCATTTGGTAATGCCAAGGTCGGTCTTCGCGACGCTGTTGTAGCCATTCTTGATCGACTCGTCCGCCGATTGCTGCAGCGCCATTTGGACGGTGATCTTCGTATCGGGCGCGGTGAGCGCCAATTGCGCCGCCGTGATCGGAGTATAATTGTCGCAGTTGGTTTCGGAGGCGCAGACATAAGTCGCCGCCGGCGCCGCGGTTGCGAACAGACCCGACAGGCCGACGGCAAAGGCGAACGCCAGACCAAACCGTTTTTTCATCGCTGATTCCTCCTGCACGTGACCGGGGAGCATGAACGCGCGCACCCGCCCGCGAGGTTGTGATGAGAACGCGCGTGAGGGTGACGTTAGTTGCGCTTCAGGTTGTTCTCAAGCGAAAGATGCATTTTTAGGAATATAAAGACGAGATACATACAAGCATAAGTATGTGGTGTCCTGTGAGGATGGCGCGCAGCAGCGCGCGCCCTGGTCGAGCGGCTTGCCGGCGTTCCGCGACGCTCGACGGTGCAAGACATCCCGAAGCGTCGGCGCATGGCCGGTCGACATCTGCTCTAATCGCCTCCCCCCGGCGGACAACCGCCGGCTGGCCTGCGACTTGGGAGATGAGCGATGCAGACGTCCGATGGACGCAGCGAAAAGGAAAAGATGCTGGCCGGCGATCTCTATGACGCCTCGGCCCCGGAAATCCAGGCGGATCAGGCCGCCGCCAAGGAGTGGATGGTCCGCTACAACGCCGCCCTTGCCCTGCCCGCCGGCGACCGGCGCAAGCTGCTGCTGGAGCGGTTCGCCGCGGTGGGCGACGGGGCGGTCATCCGCCCGCCTTTCCATTGCGACTACGGCTACAACATCAGCCTCGGCGACGGGGTGTTCCTCAACTTCAACTGCGTCATCCTGGACGTCGTCGCGGTGACCATCGGCGACAAGACGCAGATCGGGCCGGGCGTCCAGATCCTGACCGCCGACCACCCGCGCGACTTCGCCACCCGCGAGGCCGGGCTGGAGTTCGGGCGGCCCATCCGCATCGGCCGCAATGTCTGGATCGGCGGCGCTGCGCTGATCCTGCCGGGCGTCACCATCGGCGACGACGCCATCGTCGGTGCCGGAAGCGTGGTGACACGCGACGTGCCGGCCGGCGCCACGGTGATGGGAAACCCAGCCAGGGTGCGCTGAACCGTTTTCCGTTTTTTCACAAGCGGTTCGTTTCTTCACAAGACGGGGTGCGGCCACGACCGGTGGTGGCACCCCGTTCCGGCGGCGGATGCCGCGGCCGGAGCCCAGCCCTCTCCACCCGGTGCGGATCCGAAGATTACGAAGTAATCCTCCCTTTGCGGTAAAACGGGAAACGCCCTCTACGGGATGGTTGTTTTTCTTTGTTTGCCCCTTAAAATAAAACGATCCCGAGAGATCGGTAAGATAACAAATAATTAGAAACAATCGACGGCGTAAAACATCGCCGCATGTCTTTCAAAAGTCCCGAATTCGATCTGCCGGCAAGGCGGAGTTTGAGGGATTTTTTCCGGGAGGATGCCACATGCGCGAGACGCAGCCCCGTTTTCTGCGCCGTTTCCTATCCCATGCCGATTTTCTGCATCGCCGCCGCGGACGGGAGGCCGGGCAGTCCTTGGCACCGGGCCCGGGCAGCGTCCGCCCCTGCTTTGCGGTGCTGACGGTTCTGGCGCTGCCGATGCAACTTGACGGGGTGACCGGGCGGCTCGACGGGAGGGGCGATGCCGCAGGCTCCGGGGCGGGCGGCGGCTGTTGCCTGCTGGTGGCCGGGGAGGAGTCCGGCGAGGATGGCGGGGCCGGCAGCACGCTCGACTCCTGGCTTGTCGTGCGCGAGAAGCCGCATGCCAACAACGCCCGGCAGGTCGACACCGTCGCCACCCATACGACGGTGCTGCCGAAATCCGGCGAGGCGGCGACCGACTGGCGGCTGATGCCCTTTGTCGCCGCCCAGACGTCGGGCGGCCTGCCGGGGCAGCCGATCCCGCTGTCCATCGTCGTCACCTCTCCCTACGGCCAGCCGAACCCGCAGTACGAGGCGATCACCTTCGTGCTGATCGACAATCTGCCCGACGGTGCCAGCCTGTCGCGGGGCCAGCGGAGCAGCGACGGGGCCTGGAAGGTGCCGCAGGAGGAACTGTCCGACCTGACCCTGAGCCTGCCGGCCGAAACCGCCGGCCCGCTGTCGCTGCGCATCACGGCGGTGACCGATCACGGCGGCGGCGTGGTCGCCAGACAGGCAGTGACGCTGGCAGTGCCGGTCGTTCAAGCCGGTGTGGCCGACAATTCCGCTGCCGACCCTCCGGCGCAGGGCGGCTCGTCTCAGGGAGGCCCGGCGGAGGTCGTGGAGGCGGCGGCGAAGCCGGACATGGCGGAACCGGCGGTGTCCGGAAGCTCTTCTCCTCCGGTGGCGCCGGAGCCGCAAGAGCCGGAGCCGCAGCAAGGCGAACCGGCGGTTGCCGAGGCACCGGCCAATCTTCAGGCCGACCCGCCGGTCAACCCGCCGGCGGAGGCCCTGGCAGCCGTTCAGCCGCCGCCGGATCCGCCGGCTGCCCCTGTGGCCGTCACCATGCCCGTTACCACCGCCACCCCCGCGCCGGCCTCCGTCGCCGTTGCCGCCGTTCCGGCGGTAGCCGCTCCCCCGCCGGAGCCGCCGCGGGCGGAGAAGCGGGAAGAGGTGGTGCACAAGCCGGCCAAGCTGCCGTCCAGCATCCCGGAGGCGGCGCTGATGAAGCGGGGCGACGACCTGTTCGCCCAGGGCGATCTGGCGGGCGCGCGGCTCTATTACGAGATGGTCGCCGAAACCGGCAATGCGAAGGCGGCCCTCGCGCTCGGCCGGACCCACGACCCGCTGGTGCATGAGCGGCTGCATGTCCGCGGCTTGGCCCCCGATCCGGAGCAGGCCGCCGCCTGGTACCGGCGGGCGGTCGCCGCCGGCAGCGGGGATGCCGAACAGCAACTGAAGAAACTGACCGACTGGCTCGCCGGAAAATCGAGATAGTTGGGCGCAGCCATCGAGGGGGGAAAGCACCATGAAGGCATCGTTGGTCCGCATGCTTGCGCTGGGAGCCTGCATCGCCGTCGGCCTTGCCGGCACGGCGTCGGCCGCCGATCCGCGCGGCGTCACTGCCAACAGCGGCACCGTCGGCATCGTGTCGGGCGGGGTCGAGGGGACCTATGTGCGCATCGCCGCCGATCTGGCGTCGGTGCTGGACGACGGCGACACGCTGCGCGTCCTCCCCATGCTGGGCAAGGGTTCGGTCCAGAACCTGAAGGACGTCGTGCTGCTGAAGGGGATCGATGTCGGCATCGTGCAGTCCGACGTGCTGGCCTATGCCAAGCGCGAACGGCTTCTGCCCAACCTCGACCGGCGCATCAAATACATCGCCAAGCTCTACAACGAGGAACTGCACATCCTCGCCGGACCCGAGGTGACGCGGATCGAGGATCTGGCCGGCCGCAAGGTCAATGTCGATGTCCAGGGAAGCGGCACTTCGATGACCGCCTCGCTGGTGTTCGACATGCTGGGCATTCGGGTGGAGCCTCAGGCGAACGACCAGGCGCTGGCGCTGGAGAAGCTGCGCCGGGGGGAGATCGCGGCGATGGCCTATGTCGCCGGCAAGCCGACCCGGCTGTTCCGCGACCTGAAGGCCGGGGACGGGCTGCATTTCCTGTCGGTCCCGATGAGCGCCGCGCTGCTCGACACCTATCTGCCCTCGCGTCTGACCAGCGCCGACTATGACGGGCTGATCAAGCCCGGCGAGCAGGTCGACACCGTGGCGGTGGGTGCCGTGATGGCGGTCTATGGCTGGGAGCGCGACCTGGAGCGCCATCGCAAGGTCGCCCGCTTCGTCGATGCCTTCTTCAGCAAGTTCGACGAGTTCCTGAAGCCGCCGCGCCATCCGAAATGGAAGGAGGTCAATCTGGCGGCCGACGTGCCGGGCTGGACCCGGTTCGAGCCGGCCGAGCAGTGGCTGCGTCAGGCGTCGGCGGCGAAGGAGCCGCAATCCGCCGCCGCCAGGAAGGAGGAGTTCCGCAGCTTCGTCGAGCAGCGCGGGGTCCCGCCCCAGCAGGCGGAAAAGCTGTTCGAGCAGTTCCTGCTGTGGCAGGCGCGGTCCCCGCAATAGGAGGCGGCATCAGGCGCGCAGTTCCTCTGCCAGGAAATCGGTGAAGCGCGGATCGTCGGCATAGGCGATGTTGATCCGCATGGCGGGCGCGGTCGGCGTCTTCACCGGCATGAACAGGCTGCCCGGCGCCAGGAAGATGCCGCGCTCCGCTGCCCGGTGGGTCAACTCCAGCTCGTCGATGTGTCCGGGCAGCTCGCCCCACAGGTAATAGCTTCCCGAGGCGGCGGGCGGCAGCCGCACCCCGATGCGGCCCAGCGCCAGCATCGCCTTTTCGGCATGGTCCTCGATCCGCGTCTTCAGCCGGCGCAGGTGGCGCAGGTAATGGCCCGACGCGATGAAGCCGTAGACGATCCGCTCGACGTAATCGGAGGTGCTGACGATGGTCAGCATCTTGACGTCGCACAGCCGGTCGATCAGCGGGCGCTTCGCCGCCACATAGCCGACGCGCAGGCTGGCCGACAGCGTCTTGGAGAAGGTGCCGACATAGATCACCCGGTCCAGCTGGTCGAGTGCGGCGAGCCGCGGGCTGGCGGCCGGCAGCACGTCGGCGAAGGGATCGTCCTCCACCACATAGAAGCCGTGCTGGCCGGCGACCTGAAGCAGGCGGTGGGCGACGGCCGGCGTGATCGAGCCGCCGGTCGGGTTGTGGGCCAGCGACTGGGTGAAGAACAGCTTGGGCTTGTGGGCGGCGGCCTTGGCGGCGAGATCGTCGAGGTCCGGGCCGTCCTGGCGGCGCTGCACGCCGACGATGGCGATGCGCGACAGCCGCAGCTTGCCGAACAGCGGGTAATAGCCGGGGCTGTCGACCAGCACCGTGTCCCCCGGCTCCAGCATCTGGCGGGCGACGAGGTCGAGCGCGTGGTTGGCGCCCTGGGTCAGCAGGATCTGGTCGGGCGACGCCTTGATCGAGCGTTCGCCCAGCGTCAGCGCCAGCCTTTCCCGCAAGGGCAGGAAGCCCCAGGGGGAGCCGTAGCCGTGTTCCGACGCCAGCCCGCGCACCGCCGCCATGAAGCGCGGGGCGCTGCCGATCTCGAACCGCTCCATCCAGCTGGGCGGCGGCCGGCCGTCGCCGATGCGCACGGCGTAGCTCTGCACCAGCTGCTCGCGCAGGAGCGAGACGAAATCCACGGCTTCTGCGACATGGGCCGGCTGTTGTTCGGCCGAAGCCCGGCGCACGCGCGCGACGTAATAGCCGGAGCCCTGCTTGGCTTCCAGATAGCCCAGCGCCACCAGCCGGTCGTAGGCCTCCGCCATCGTGTTCTTGGAGACGCCATGCTCGACGGCGCCGGCCCGGACCGACAGCAGCCGCTCCCCCGGTTTCAGCAGCCCGTCGCCGATCAGGCCGGTGATCCTGTCGACGATGCTGGCAACCCTGGTCATCCCGCGCGTCATCCGGCAGCCGGCCTTCCGTTACAGTGTCCCATCGGAACCACTGGGACAGTGTCCCGGAGATTCCGGCAAACTGTCCCTTGATCTGTCCCTTTGTATCACTGATCATTCCGCCTGCGAACGGCGTTCCTGCGGCACTCCGCCGGGAACGTCTTCCCTCATATCCTCAACCGACCGTCCCCTTCGGCGGACGCCCCTTCAAGGCGTCCGGGGACGGTTCCATGCCCGGCTCCATGGCCTCTGTTCCGCAGACGGCCCGGCAAGACAGCAAGGTTCAGCAATGTCCAACCCCCACCGCAGCTCCCGCATCTCCGGATTCCACAAGAAGTCGCCGGCGGAGCGGCTGGCCATCGTCTCCAAATTCGCCGGTCTCGACGGCGCGGCTGCGGCGAAGCTCTCCGACACCGGCAACCTGGATCTCGACCTCGCCGACCGGCTGGTCGAGAACGTCGTCGGCTCGATGAACATCCCGCTCGGCATCGCGACCAACATGAAGGTCGACGGCGAGGATCTGCTGATCCCGATGGCGACGGAGGAGTCCTCGGTCGTCGCCGCGGTCTGCAACGCGGCGCGGCAGTGCTATGACGCAGGCGGCTTCACCAGCTCGATGTCCGGCACGCTGATGATCGCCCAGATCCAGGCCATCGGCGTCGCCGATCCCCATGCGGCGCGCCTGCGCATCCTCGGCCGGCGCGACGAGATCAAGGCGGTGTGCGACGGCTGCGATCCCATCCTGCTGAAGTTCGGCGGCGGCTTCCGCGACGTCGAGGTGCGGGTGATCGACAGCCAGGGCGGGCCGATGCTGATCACGCACCTGATCGTCGACACCCGCGACGCCATGGGCGCCAACGCCGTCAACAGCATGGCGGAAAAGCTGGCGCCCCACATCGCCGAATGGACCGGCGGCCGCGTCTATCTGCGCATCCTGTCCAACCTCGCCGACCGGCGGCTGGCGCGGGCGCACGCGGTGTGGACCCTCGACCAGATCGGCGGCGAGGCGGTGCGCGACGGCATCGTCAGCGCCTATCATTTCGCCGATGCCGACCCCTACCGCGCCGCCACCCACAACAAGGGCATCATGAACGGCGTCAGCGCCGTCGTGCTGGCCACCGGCAACGACACCCGCGCGGTGGAGGCCGGCGCCCATGCCTATGCCGCCCGCGACGGCCGCTACCGCAGCCTGACCCGCTTCGAGGTCACCGCCAACGGCGATCTCAGCGGGTCCATCGAGCTGCCGATGGCGGTCGGGCTGATCGGCGGCGCCACCAAGGCCCACCCGACGGCACAGGCCTGCCTGAAGATCCTGGGCGTCGCCAGCGCCGAGCGGCTGGCCCGCATCATCGCTGCGGTCGGTCTGGCGCAGAACTTCTCGGCGCTGAAGGCGCTGGCGACCACTGGCATCCAGAAGGGCCACATGGCGCTGCACGCCCAGAACATCGCAATGATGGCGGGTGCCGTCGGCGGCGAGATCGACCGCGTCGCCCGCATCCTGGTGGAACGCGGCACCGTCCGCCAGGACGTCGCCCAGGCGGTCCTGGAGGACATGCGCGCGGCGGCCCAATAGGCGGGGCCAAACAAGCAGGTCCGTTCAAAGGTCCGTTCAAGGACCCGGCAGGGAGCCCCCGTGACCGGGGCTCCCGCCCCATGAAGAGGAAACGCAATGAAGACGGGACGATTGATAGAGGTCTGGGGCGATACGGTCGACAGCGTCCATCTCGGCCTGGCGATGGCCATCGGCTGCGCCATCAGCCTGGGGGCCTTCCTGCTGGCCAACCGCATCCTGGCCGGCCTCGTCACAGCACCGGAGATGGCGCGGGCCTATTCCATGCTGGTCGGGCTGGCCGGCTGCCTGGTGGCCGGCGCGCTGTGCGCCCGCCTGTTCCCGCCAAAGCGCGAGGTGATCGACCGGGCCGCCGATCCGGCCTGGCGGGACACGCTGATGGCCGAGCTGCGGGCGGAACCGGGCGGTTTCGGCCGGCTTGCCGACCTGCCCCCGGCGGCGGTCGCCGAGTTGAAGGAAATGGGGCTCTACGACCTGTTCGCGGCGGAGGAGAAAGAGGCAGTGGCGGCCGCTCAGGCCGGGCCGGCCCTCCGCTCCGACAGCCTTCGTGCAGATCCGGCGGCGCGGGAGGCGCGGGCGTGATGGAACTTCTTCTCAACGACTTTCTCTGGGCCGCCGGCATGGGGCTGGTCGGTGCCGTGCTGTTCGCCGGCATCGGGCTGGTGTCCGGCACCGACGAGACCACCACCATCGCACCGCTGACCCTGCTGGTCGTCCTGCTCGGCGTGCCGCCGGCCGGCGTCTTCACCTTCTTCCTCGCCAGCGCGGTCGCCAAGCACATGACCCACGCGGTGCCGACGGCGCTGCTCGGCATTCCCGGCGACACCATGGCGATCCCGCTGATGCAGCAGGCGGGTGTGCTACGCAATTTGGGCGTTCCGCACATCGCCCTGCGCAAGATGGTGTCGGGCGCCATCATCGCCGCCTTCGTCGCCGTGCCGCTGGCGGTGCTGTTCGCCGTCCTGCTGGCGCCCTTCGGGCCGTCGATCACCAAGGCGGCCCCCTGGATCTTCGTCGCCGCTGCGGTCGCCATCGCCTATTTCTCGGCCGGACGCTGGGCGTCGGTCGTCGCCCTGTTCCCCTTCGTGCTGGTGATCGTCGCGTTGCAGGGGCTGACCGCGAAGTTCGGGGTGAAGCTGAGCATCAGCTATTTCCTCGGCATCGCCATCGGGCCGCTGGTGGCCGACCTCTTCTCCGTGCTGTCGCCGGCCGACCGCAAGCGGATCGAGCGCGACCGGGTCCGCAGCTTCGCGCTGGCCCCCGACGTGAAGAGCTGGGGCGGCTATTTCCCCAACCCCTTCAAGGTGCTGGACGCCTCGCAGGTCCGCTGGACGCTCGGCACCGCGGCGGTGTCCAGCGCCACCTTCGTCTTCAGCCCGGTCGCCATGACCGTGCTGCTGGGCGAGGTGGTCGGCTCGCGGGTCCGCCATGTCTACCACCGCATGACCACCGTGCTGACCGCGCGCAACGGCGTCACGGAATCGACCTACATCGCCGAGGCGCTGATCCCGCTGATCGCCTTCGGCCTGCCGCTCAGCCCGGTCGCCGCCGGTCCGGCCGCCCCGCTGTTCAACGCGCCGCCGCGCTTCAGCGTCGATGCCGCCACCGGGCAGGTCAACAACCTGCACAATCTGCTGACGAACTGGGAGTTCCTCGGTTATGGGCTGCTGGCGGTCGCGCTGGCGGCGCTGGTCTCCTACCCCTTCGCCATGAACTACGCCCGCAGCGCCGCGGCCTTCGTCGCCCGCCGCCTGAGCCACGAGGCGATCATCGCCACCTTCTCGGGGCTGATCCTGGTGATCGGCGTGTGGGAAGGCGGGCTGATGGGGCTGCTGGTGATCCTCGCCATCGGCCTGATCGGCGGGCTGCTCTACCGGACGCTGGGCTTCAACACCGGTGTCCAGTTCATGGGCTATTACACCGCCGTCCTGACGGTGCCCGCCCTCACCAAGCTGATCGGCGTCTGACGCCGGAGCCGTCATCGCACCCTGTCTTCGTAAGGACCGGCAATCCCGTAACCGCACGGGATCGCCGGTCCTTGCGGCAGTCCGCCAAGAAGCGAGAGTTTCCATGCCTGTGCCCGCATCTGTCCGCATCGTCGATGTCGGCCCGCGCGACGGTCTCCAGAACGAAAAGCAGCCGGTGTCCGCCGCCGCGAAGATCGCGCTGATCGACCGGCTCGGCGCTGCCGGGCTGCTCACCATCGAAGCCGGCAGCTTCGTCTCGCCCAAATGGGTGCCGCAGATGGCGGACAGCGCCGCAGTGCTCGCCGGCATCCATCGTCTACCCGGCGTCTCCTATCCGGTGCTGGTCCCCAACATGACCGGCTTCGAGGCGGCGCTGGCCGCGCAGGTGGAGGAGATCGCGGTCTTCGCCGCAGCCTCGGAAAGCTTCTCCCGCCGCAACATCAACTGCTCGATTGCCGAGAGCCTTGACCGTTTCGCGCCGGTCGTCGCGGCGGCGGGGCGCGCCGGCATCCGGGTCCGCGGCTATGTGTCCTGCGTGCTCGGCTGCCCCTATGAGGGTGCGGTCGCCCCGTCGGCGGTGGCGGAGGTGGCGCAGCGCCTGGCGGCGCTCGGCTGCTACGAGATCTCGCTGGGCGACACCATCGGGGTCGGCACGCCGGCCGCCGCCCAGGCGATGGTCCGCGCCGTCGCGGAGCGGGTGCCGGTGGAGCGGCTGGCGGTGCATTTCCACGACAGTTGGGGACAGGCGCTGGTCAACATCCATGCCTGTCTCGAACTGGGCGTCGCCGTGGTGGACGGCGCCGTCGCCGGTCTCGGCGGCTGCCCCTACGCCAAGGGGGCGAGCGGCAACGTCGCGACCGAGGATGTCGTCTATCTGTTGGACGGGCTCGGCATCCGGACCGGTGTGGACCTTGCGGCGGTGGTGGCCGCCGCCGACTTCATCTCGCGGGAACTCGGCCGGGAGCCGGGCTCCAAGGTCGCCCGCGCCTTCCTTGCCGGGACCGCTCGGGACCGCGCGGCCTGAGGTGTCAGCCCGTCGCCCCCGGTCCGGGAACGGCGCCGGGCGGGCATTTGCCGAGGATGATCATGCCCAGCACCTCGTCCTGCGTCACGTCGGCGACGCGGGCGGTGCCGACCAGCTTGCCGTTCTTCATCACATGGATGCGGTCGGCCAGATCGAACACGTCGTGGATGTCGTGGGAGATCAGGAAGATGCCGATCCCCTCCTGCTTCAGCTGCTTCACCAGCTCGCCGACCTGCCTTGTCTCGGCGGGGCCAAGTGCCGCGGTCGGTTCGTCCATGATGAGGACGCGGGCGTCGAAATGGATGGCGCGGGCGATGGCGACCGACTGGCGCTGGCCGCCGGACAGCGCCTTCACCGGCTCCTTGAAGCGGCGGAAATGCGGGTTGAGGCGGCCCATCACCTTGCGCGCCTCCGCCTCCATCGCGTGGTCATCCAGCGTGCCCCAGGCGGTCAGCTTCTCGCGGCCGAGGAAGATGTTGGCGGCGGCGTCGACATTGTCGGCCAACGCCAGCGTCTGGTAGATCGTCTCGATGCCGCAGCGCTTGGCGTCGCGCGGGCTGGTGATGTGGACCGGCTCGCCGTTCACCCGGATCTCGCCATGGTCGGCGGCATAGGCGCCGGACAGGATCTTGATGAGCGTCGATTTGCCGGCGCCGTTGTGGCCGAGCAGCCCGACCACCTCGCCGGGGTAGAGGTCGATGCTGACGCCGTCCACCGCCTTGATGCCGCCGAAGGCTATGGAGACGTCGCGCATCTCCACCAGCGGGGTGCTGGCCGTCTGCGGGACTGCCGTTGCGAGAGCGCTCATTTCAACCCCCGGCGATAGAGCGTGTCGACATAGACCGCGGCGACCAGCACGAGGCCGACGACGATGTTCTGCATCGGCGCGTCCACCCCCAGCAGCACCATGCCGGACTGCAAGGACTGCATCACCATGGCGCCCAGCATCGCGCCGAGGATGGTGCCGACGCCGCCGGCCATCGAGGTGCCGCCGATGATCGCCGCGGCGATGACGTACAGCTCGTCGAGCGTGCCGTTGGCGTTGGTGGCGGCGTTCAGCCGGGCGGTGGCGATGCAGGCGGACAGGCCGCACAGCGCCCCCATCAGCCCGAACACCATCACCATCACCCGCCGGGTGTTGATGCCCGACAGCTCCGCCGCCTCCGGGTTGCCGCCGATGGCGAAGACGTAGCGGCCGAAGCGGGTGCGCCGCGACAGGAAGGTCATCCCCACCCCCACCGCCAGCGCGATCAGCACCGGGATGGCGAAGCCGTGGGCGACGAAGGGAAGCCCGCCGTCGGTCGACAGCCCTTGCGCCTCCATCATCCGGCGCACCACCGGGACGGGAAGCGGGTAGCTATTGACCACCAGCACCGCGCCGACGATGGCGGCGGCGACCAGCAGGATCACCACCCCCTCCGCCCACAAGGGCCGGACGGGGAAGCCGAAGCCGGCCCGGCGCCGCCGCGTCACCAGGATGGCGGCGACCGACAGCAGGACGGCGGCGATGCCGACCGCCCAACTGGGGCCGGCGCCGATGGCGCCCTCGAAGCCGCCGCCCAGCCGTTTGAACAGGCCGTCCATCGGCGCCACCGTCTGGCCGGTCGTCACCCACCACGCCGCCCCGCGCCAGACCAGCAGACCGCCCAGCGTGACGATGAAGGACGACACGCCGAGATAGGCGATGATGGCGCCCTGCACCGCCCCGACCGCGCCGCCGACGACGATGGCCGCCAGCACGGCGACCACCCAGGTCAGCGGATTGTCGAAGCCCCAGATCTCCGGCAGGATCCGGGCCTGGAGCACGCCGACCACCATGCCGGTGAAGCCCAGTATGGAGCCCACCGACAGGTCGATGTTGCGGGTGACGATGACCAGCACCATGCCCGTCGCCATCACGCCGACGGACGCGGTCTGCACCGACAGGTTCCACAGGTTGCGCGGGGTCAGGAAGGCGCCGCCGGTCAGGATGTCGAAGCCGATCCAGACGATGGCCAGCGCCCCGATCATCCCGACCATGCGGGTGTCCAGCTCCAGCGCGCGCAGGGCGTCGCCGATGCCGGCCCGCCGTCCGGCCGGCGCTTCCGCAGGAGGCGCCGGGGACAGCGTGGTGGACGGCTCTGCCATCAGTTGCAGGCCTTGACGCTGCCAGGCTTCACGCCCTGGCACACCACGTCCTTGGTCACCCAGCCGGCGTCGATCACCTGGCCGAGGTTGTCCTTGGTGATGGCGATCGGGGTGAGGAACAGCGAGGTCATCTTCTGCTTCTTCGGACCGCCGTCGAAGGTGGCGGCACCGGCGATGTCGGTCATCTTCTTGCCGCCGGCCAGCTCCATGGCGATCTCGGCGGCGCGGCGGCCGAGTTCACGGGCGTCCTTCCACACCGACACCGTCTGGGTGCCGAGCGCGATGCGGTTCAGCGCCGCCTTGTCGCCGTCCTGGCCCGACACCGGCACGGTCCCGGCAAGACCCTGCGCCGCCAGCGCCGCGACCGCACCGCCGGCGGTGCCGTCGTTGGAGGCGACCACGGCATCGACCTTGTTGCCGTTCTTGGTCAGGATCTGCTCCATGTTCTGCTGGGCGATGGCCGGCAGCCACTTGTCGGTGTAGGCCTCGCCGACATTCTTGACGTCGCCGCGGTCCATCGCGGCCTTCAGCACCTCCATCTGGCCGGCGAACAGGAAGTCGGCATTCGGATCGGTCGAGCTGCCCTTGATGAAGGCGTAGTTGCCCTTCGGCTTCATCGCGAAGACGCTGCGCGCCTGGAGCCGGCCGACCTCCTTGTTGTCGAAGGTGATGTAGAAGGCCGACGGGATTTCGATCAGCCGGTCATAGCCGACGACCGGGATGCCTTCCGCCGCCGCCTTCTCCACCGCCGGGCGGATGGCGTCGCTGTCCTGGGCCAGGATGATCAGCGCGTTGGCGCCGCGCGAGATCAGCGATTCGATGTCCGACAGCTGCTTGGCCGGCGAGGACTGGGCGTCGGCCGACAGGTATTTGCCGCCCGCCTTCTCGATCACGGCCTTGATCGCCGCCTCGTCGGTCTTCCAGCGCTCTTCCTGGAAGTTGGACCAGGACACGCCGACGGTGGTGCCGGCGGCCAGTGCCGCCGTCGAGGTCATGGTGGTCATGGCAGCCAGCGTCAGGAACAGGCCGGCGGCGGTCGCGGTGAGGCGGTGCTTCATCGTGTTTCCTCCTTATGTGGCCGTCCGGTCATGGCGGCCTTGTTGATCGACGAGAAGTCTCCGATTTCCCCCCTCTCCCCCGGGGAGAGGGTCGGGGTGAGGGGGATGCAATGCTGTGGATCTGGTGGAGAGCGGAGAGTGTGCGACTTTTGAAGATCCTCGCCGCGCGACCCCCTCACCCTAACCCTCTCCCCGGGGGGAGAGGGGATATCGCTATGGGGCTCAGACGTAGCGGTTGACGATGTTCTCCAGATACTCCTGCCGGCCGGAGCGCGGCTGGGGGTTAAGGCCCGAGGTGAGTGCCCGCTCGGCAAGCGTGGCGAGGTCGCGCTTGCCGGACAGGATCGCCTGACCCTCCGCTCCGTCCCAACCGGCGTAGCGCTCGGACAGCGGCTTGGTCAGGGCGCCGTCCTCCAGCATCTGCGCCGCCTGCAGCAGGGCGCGGGCGCAGGTGTCGACGCCGCCGATGTGGCCGTGCAGCAGGTCGGCGGGGTCGAGCGACTGGCGGCGGATCTTTGCGTCGAAATTCAGGCCGCCGGTGGTGAAGCCGCCGCCCTTCAGGATGTCGTGCATGACCACCGTCAGCTCGCCGACGTCGTTGGCGAACTGGTCGGTGTCCCAGCCCAGCAGCGCGTCGCCGCGGTTCATGTCGAGCGAGCCGAAGATGCCCAAAGCCAGCGCCAGACCGACCTCGTGCTGGAAGCTGTGGCCGGCGAGGATGGCGTGGTTCTGCTCGATGTTCACCCGCACGTCGGCCAGCAGGTCGTAACGCTCCAGGAAGCCGTAGACGGTGGCGACGTCGAAGTCGTACTGGTGCTTGGTCGGCTCGCGCGGCTTCGGCTCGATCAGGATCGGGCCGTCGAAGCCGATCCTGTGCTTGTGCTCCACCACCATCGCCAGGAAGCGGCCCATCTGGTCCAGCTCGCGCTTCAGGTCGGTGTTCAGCAGCGTCTCATAGCCCTCGCGCCCGCCCCACATGACGTAGTTGGCGCCGCCCAGCGCATGGGTGGCCTCCAGCGCGGCGCGGACCTGACCGCAGGCGTAGAGGAAGACGTCCGGGTCCGGGTTGGTCGCCGCACCCGCCATGTAGCGACGGTTGGAGAACAGGTTGGCGGTGCCCCACAGCAGACGGACCTTGGCGGTCTCCATCTTCGCCGCGAACAGCTCGGTGATGGCCTTCAGGTTGTCGACGCTCTCGGCCAGAGAGTCGCCCTCCGGTGCGGCGTCGAGGTCGTGGAAGCAGAAGAAGGGGATGTCGAGCAGGCGGAACATCTCGAAGGCGACATCGGCCTTGGCGCGGGCCGCCGCCATCGGGTCCTGGCCGGGGCGCATCCATGGGCGCTGGAAGGTCTCGCCGCCGAAGGGGTCGCCGCCCGGCCAGCAGAAGCTGTGCCAGTAGCAGGCGGCCAGCCGCAGATGGTCCTCCATCCGCTTGCCCAGAACCACGCGGTCCTTGTCGTACCAGCGGTAGGAGAGCGGATCGCGGCTGTCCGGCCCGCGGTAGGCCACCGGGGACAGGTCGCCGAAGAAAGAGGCGGTGCTCAAGACGCGAACTCCTTGGCAAGGGGGTAGAGCCGGCGCCAGCGCAGCCAGGCCTGGCTGTACGCCTCGGCGCGGGCCGGATCGGGGGTGAAGGTCTCCAGACGGCGGGGCTTCCGGCAGACAGCGGCGGGAGATTCTCCCGTCGCCGCCATGCGGCCGAGATGGGCGGCACCCAATGCCGCGCCCACCTCGCCGTCCTCGATGCGGTGGATGGTGACGCCGAGCGCGTCGGCGCAGATGCGCGCCCACAGCCGCGAGCGGGAGCCGCCGCCGGCAAGGTCGAAGACGGTCGGGGCGCCCTCCCCCAGCGCGACGAGGTTGTCGCGGGAGGCGAAGGCGACGCCCTCCAGCACCGCCTGCACCATCGCGTCGCGCGTGGTCTCGGCCGACAGGCCGGCGAACAGGCCGCGCACGGTGGCGTCGTTGTGCGGGGTGCGCTCGCCCGACAGATAGGGCAGGAAGGCGACCGGCGAGGGGCCGTCGACGGCATCGCCGAGCGGGGCCAGCAGCGCCGCCTCCGGCGCGCCGAGGGTGGAGGCGGCCCAGGCCAGCGAGGCGGCCGACGACAGCATGACGCCCATCTGGTGCCAGACGCCGGGCAGCGCGTGGCAGAAGGCATGGACCGCCATCGCCGGGTTGGGCAGGAAGCGGTCGGTCGTCCGCCACACCACACCGGAGGTGCCGAGGCTGAGGAAGCCGTCGCCCGGCGCGATGGCGCCGAGCCCGACCGCGCTGGCGGCGCAATCCCCTGCTCCGCCGGCCACCACCGGCGGATTGCGCATGCCCCAGCGGCGGGCGAGATCGGGCGACAGCCGGGCGACGGCGTCGGAGCCTTCGGCCAGATCGGGCATGTGGGCGTGGGTCATCCGGGTGGCGGCGAGCAGATCGTCCGACCAGTCGCGCCGGGCCACGTCGAGCCACAGCGTGCCGGAGGCGTCCGACATCTCCTCCACCATTGCGCCGGTGAAGCGCCAGCGGACATAGGCCTTGGGCAGCAGCACCTTGGCCAGCGCCGCGAAGATTTCCGGCTCCTCCTCCGCCACCCACAGCAGCTTGGGCGCGGTGAATCCCGGCATGGCGATGTTGCCGCTGATCGCCCGCAGCGTCGGGAGGGTTTCCTCCAGGGTCGCGCATTGGCGGTGGGAGCGGCCGTCGTTCCACAGGATGGCGGGACGCAGAACCCGGTTGTCGGCGCCCAGCAGCACCGCGCCATGCATCTGGCCGGAGAAGCCGATGCCGAGCACCCCGGCGAGCGCGTCCGGCTGGCGGGCTGCCAGCTCGTCCACCGCGGCGACGGCGGCGGCGACCCAGTCCTCCGGCTCCTGCTCCGACCACAGGGGATGCGGGCGCGAGACGGTGCAGGGGCGGGACGCGCTGCCGGCGACGGCCCCGTCGGCGTCGGTCAGGACCGCCTTGACGCTCGAGGTGCCGATGTCGATCCCGAGAAACATGACTGTCGACCTTTTCTGATGCCCTGGTTCCGATAAGGTCAGGGCAGGTTGTCGCGCAGGATGACCTGGACCCTGATGTGTTCCTGCGCCGCGACGATCTCCTGGCCGGTGACCAGGGCGTGGAGCACCCGGCCCATCGAGCGCACCTCGTGCCCCGGATCCTGGGCGACCAGGGCGGCGAAGCTGCCGTCCAGCAGCATGCGGCGGGTGGCCGGCGTCAGCTCGTGCCCGACGCAGAGGATCTTGCGGGCGAGCCCGGCCTCGGCCAGCGCCTCGCCGATGCCGACCGAGCCCTCGCCGGTGTTGTAGATCGCCACCAGATCGGGGGTGCCGTCCAGCATGCGGCGGACCAGATCGCGGTTGCGCTCCGGGTCATCGCGGCCCTCCACCGGAGTCAGGCAGGTCAGATGAGGATATTCCTCCGCCAGCACCTGCCCGAAGCCGAAGCGCCGTTCGGCATGGTCGCGCAGGCTGCCCGATCCGGTGACGATGCCGACAGAGCCTCCTGTTTCCCCGTTTCGGGGCGGGCCGAGGAAGCGGCCGACCAGCGACCCGGCGGTGCGGCCGGCGGCGATGTTGTCGATGCCGACATAATGCTGGCGCCGCGAGGACGGGGCGTCCGACACCAGCGTCACCACCGCCATGCCGCCCTCGACCAGATCGTCGATGGCGGCGCGGATGCGCGGATGGTCGAGCGCCACCAGCGCCACCCCGTCGAAGCGGCCCGGCAGGGCGGCCAACTGCGCCGCCAGCGTGTCGGCGTCGAACACGTCGGCCTCGACGATCTTCACCCCGATGCGCCGGGCGCGGAACCAGCCGGCCTGGGCGCGGATGGTGTCGGCGATGTCCATCATGAAGCGGTTGCCGCCGCCGGGCAGGATCACGGCGAAGCGCCAGGAGCGTGCCCGCGCCAGCTCCGCCGCCGCCGCCAGCGGGCGGAAGCCCAGCCGCTGCACCGCGTCCTGCACCTTGCGCGCGGTCTTGGCGCTGACGCCGGGCCGCCCGTTGACCACCCGGTCGGCGGTCGCAAGGCTGACGCCGGCCGCGGCCGCGACGTCGCGCAGGGTCATGGGTCCATCGCTGGCGTGATTGTTCATGCCGCGAACATATTCCTGCGGTTTGAGGTGCGCAACTCAAATCTTGAGGTCAGGCTCAAGCTCTGCCATTTGGTGGAGAGTTGCGATGTTGGGCCAGTTCGCACATGCGGAAATTAAGGTGCGTACATCAGATTGCCGCGCGGCGAGCCGCTCATAAGGCTTAGGAACCGCGAATCGCCCTCCCCAGCCGGTGGCGGCAGTACTCCGCCTGGGCGCCGTTACCTACGATTGCGCTCAAGACCGGAGAACTCGCGGCACTTTAGGCTTGCTCCTCCCTCGTGCCACAGCCAGCAGGGTGGAATGCCGCAGCTGAGAACCCATCAGCAACTGGTCAGCGCCATCGCCGACGCCATCGGCCAGCAGCAGACGGAGGTTCGCGACGTTCTGGCGGCGGTGACGCCCGGCGGGGGGAAATCGCTGTTGCCGGTGATCATGGCGGCGGCGCTGCACAAGGCCGGGCGGATCGACCGGGTCTGCTGGATCGTGCCGCGCGACAGCCTGCGCCAGCAGGCGGAGGAGGCCTTCGTCGATCCGCGCTGGCGCGAGGTGTTGGGACACAGCCTTGCCCTGCGCGCCGCGGAGAACGGGCGCGACCTCTGCCGCGGTTTGCAGGGCTACGTCACCACATATCAGGCGGTGGCCGCCGCACCGGACCTGCATCTCCAGGAGTTCCGCCGCCACCGCTACCTCCTGGCGGTGGACGAGCTGCACCATCTGCCGGCGGTGTTCGACACCGACCGCATGGCGGCGGTGGAGGAGGAAACCGCCTGGAGCCGGTCGATCCTGCCGCTGCTGGAGAATGCGTCGGCCCGTCTGCTGATGAGCGGGACGCTGGAGCGCGCCGACGGCCGGCCGATCCTGTGGCTGCCCTACCGGGCGCCGCAGGGAACGCGGAAGATGCGGGAGATCGATTTCAAGGCGCCGGGCTGGGCGGTGGTGGGATATTCGCGGCGGCAGGCGCTGGCGGAAAAGGCGATCCTGCCGGTGACCTTCGGCGCGATGGACGGGACGGCCTCCTGGCTGGATGCGGAGCGGACCAACCGCTGGGTCGATTCCCTGTCCAAGGCGGGGGAAAACACGCGCGACGCCCTGTTCACCGCACTGCGCACCGGCTTCGCCCAGGCGATGCTGCGCGAGGCCTACCGCTCCTGCCGGGAGCATCGGGCGAAACGGCGGGCGGAGCTGAAGCTGCCGGCGGGGCGCGACGATCCGGGGCTGGGCAAGCTGCTGGTGATCGCTCCCGACCAGGGGACGGCGCGCTTCTATCTGGAGACGCTGCAAGGCTGGATGCCGATGGCGCAGGCCGGACGCATGGCGCGGCTCGCCATTTCCGAGTGCCGCGACGCGCAGGAGGTGGTCGCCGCGTTTCGCCTGCGCCCCGAACCGGCGGTGCTGGTCTCCGTCGCCATGGCGTACGAGGGGTTGGACGCGCCGTCGATCACCCATGTCGCCTGCCTGACGCACATCCGCTCCCGCCCCTGGCTGGAGCAGGCGATTGCGCGGGCGACGCGGGTGGACCCGCATGGCGGTCCCTACGACCGGCAGCGGGCGCTGATCTACCACCCCTCCGACGCGCTGTTCGAGCAGTTCCGCACCATGGTGGAGACCCAGCAGGGCACCCGCGCCATGGTGAAGACCCGCCGTCCGCAGCAGGAGCTTCCCTTTGAGCGCTCGACGGAGCGCGAGCCGGAGATCATCCCGCTTGAATCCAACGCCACGGCGCTGAGCTTCGCCGTGGTGGCGCCGGGGCCGGACTTTGGAACGCAGGGCAGGGATCCGGGGGAATTGCCGCTGACGCCGAGTGCGGCGGAGCATCACCTGCGCCAGCGCATCGGGCAATTGGTGGCGGCGCAGGTGATCGAGGACGAGGACAACAACCTCGTCGCCGAGGGGCCGACCGGCTACCACATCTACAACGCCGTGCTGAAGCGGCTGATGAAGAAGGCGCGCTCCGAAATGACGCTGTCGGAGCTGGAGGCGACGGTGGGCTGGCTGGAGCGCAACCGGCTGTCGGACCACCGGCACCTGATCCTCGACGATCCGCAATTCACTTGGTCGACACGGCGGCGGGGGCAGCCGGCACGGATGCAGATGCCTCGCGGACGCGACACCGGAAGAATCCCCTCTCCCCCCGGGGAGAGGGTTAGGGTGAGGGGGATGCGCTGCGGCCCTTATCCAAAAATCCGGCATGTGCGTCCCCCTCACCCCGTCCCTCTCCCCGGGGGGGAGAGGGGGAAATCGGGGAGGGAGAGGGGCAACGGACAGCGCCCTTCCAGCAGGTCGCGGTCGCGGGTCAGGGCGTCGGCCATGAAGTCGAGGAAGGCGCGGACGCGGCCCATGTGGCGCAAATCCTCGTGGGTCAGCAGCCAGAGCTTCGCGTCGGCCTCCTGCACCGGCTCGCCGATGCGGCGGAAGGCCGGGTCGCGGTCGACCACGCCGCAGGGCAGCAGGCCGAGCCCGATGCCGGCCCGCACCGCCTCCACCGCCCCCGCCACCGAATTGACCCGGTAGCGGACCGAGCCGGCCGGGACCATCCGCTTCATCCAGTGGGCGAGGTTGGTGTGGTCGAAGGACTCGTCCAGCCCGACCCAGGGATGGCGGTCGAGATCGCCGCCGGTGCCCGCCTCCTCCAGATAGCTGGTGCCGCCATAGACGGCGAAGGCGAGGCCGGACACCGCGCGGCCGACCAGATTCTCCGGCGGGCTGGTGGTGGCGCGGATCGCCACGTCGGCTTCGCGCCGGGTCAGGCTGAGCGACGCCTCCGCCGCCACCAGATCGACCCGCAGGTCGGGGTGGCGGCGGCGGAAGGCGGCGATGTGGCGCGGCAGGACGTAGAGCGTCAGGATGTCGACGGTGGTCACGCGCAGGCTGCCGCTGATCCGGGTGTCGCGGCCGGACAGCAGGCGGTTGGCGGCGGCCAGATCCTCCTCCATCTTCTGCGCCACCCGCTGCATCTCGTCGCCCGCCGCGGTCAGCACATAGCCGCCGGGCAGCTTGTCGAACAGCCGGGCGCCCATCGCCTGTTCCAGCGCCGTCACCCGGCGCAGAACCGTGCTGTGGTTCACCCCCAGCACGCGCGCCGCCGCCGACAGCGACCCGTGCCGCGCCACCGCCAGCAAATAGCGAAAATCATCCCAATTGCTGCTACCTAGCATTTATTCCCGCTCATTCTTGCATATGCTTTTTGCAAAACTCCCGAATTTGCGCTTACCAGAGCACAGGTTAGGGTCCCCGCCAAGCGCAGCCTGCGCCATCCCATCGAGACCCGGCTTTCTCCCATGTCCGAGCTGCTTCAAGACCCCTTCGTCCAATCCAGCGTGCTGCCGCTGCTGGTCGGCCTGATCCTGGTCGGCGCGCTGCACCTGCTGCGCCGTTCGCTGGCGGCGGCCGGCATCGCCGCCGGCTTCCTGGTCGTCTTCGCGATGGTGATCGGCCTGCCGGCCCTGCCGCCGCCGTCGAGCATGGGCAAGCTGTTCTGGGCGTCCGCAGCCGGGCTGCTGATCGGCGTGGTCGCCGACGTGGCGGGGATCCGCGGCCGGATCGCGTCGGCGGTGCTGGCGGTCTGGCTGGCCGCATCTCTGCTGTGGATCGCCCTGCCCGCGCTCGACTCAGCGGCGGCAATCGTCAGCCTCGTCGTCCTGCTCGGCACGGCGGCGTGGGTCGCTTTTGCCCGCGTTTCGCAGACGCAAGGGGCCGAAAGCCCGATGGCGCCGGCCGCCTCGCTGCTGGCGCTGGCGCTGGCGGTCGGCGGCACCGCGCTGATCGGCTCCTCGGCTTCCATCGCCCAGATGGCGCTGGCGCTGGCGGCGTCGGCCGGTGGGTTCCTGCTGTGGAACTGGCCGGTGGAGCGCCATGGCTGGGGCCTGTCGGGCCGGGTCGCCACCGGCATCGCCGTCCTGCTGGCCGCCGTGCTGGCCCTGTTCACCCAGACCCAGGCCGCGGTTCTGTTGCTGGCCCTGCCCGCCCTGTTCGCCGGCCATGTCCGCCGCTTTCTTCCCCAGGGCGACGGCCCGGTCGGCCGCGCCGCCTCGTCGGCCGCCGTCACGGTGGTCGCAGTCCTTCCGGCGCTGGTCGCCATCGGCGCGGCCTTCGCGCTGAGTGGCGGTGAAGCGTCGCCCTACTGATCCTTCCTTCCAGTCAATCCTGTTTTCCGGAGTTCCGTTCATGAAGAAGACCCTGTTTGCCGCCGCCCTGTTCATCGCGACGGCGACCGGTGCCGTTTCCACCGCCTTCGCCGCCCCGGTCAGCTACAAGATCGACCCGGCGCACACCGCCGTCGCCTTCATCGTCAACCATGTCGGCTTCTCCAACGTGATCGGCCGCTTCAACACGGTCGGCGGCGAGGTCAGCTTCGACAAGGACGCCGTCGAGAAGAGCACGGTCACCGTCACCATCGACACCACCAGCGTCGACACCAACCATGCCAAGCGTGACGAGCATCTGCGCTCGCCGGACTTCTTCAATGCGAAGGAGTTCCCGAAGATGACCTTCAAGAGCACGAAGATCGAGAAGACCGGCGACAAGACCGGCAAGCTGCACGGCGACCTGACCATGTTGGGCGTGACCAAGCCGGTGGTGCTGGACGTCACCTTCAACAAGGACGGCGTCAGCCCGGCCAGCAAGCTGGAGACCGCCGGCTTCTCCGCCCGCGGCACGGTCAAGCGCACCGAGTTCGGCATGAAGTACGGCGCCCCGGCCATCGGTGACGACATCCAGCTGCTGATCGAGGTCGAAGCGGTCAAGTCCTGATCGCCGGCAGTCTTCGACTGTTGCAGAGTGGGAGGGGCCGGTTCGCCGGCCCCTTCGCCTATGTGCCGATTGGAATGGAGGAACCGCGATGCCGCAGCTTGTGAACGGTGTTTGGGAAAAGGGCGACATCGCGGCCAGCGAGATCAAGGGCGGCGCCTTTCACCGCGAGCCGACCCGCTTCCGCGACTGGATCACGCCGGACGGCGCGCCGGATGCCGATGGGAAGCCGACATTGCCGGCGGTGGCCGGACGCTATCATCTCTATATTTCCTATCTGTGTCCCTGGGCCTCGCGCACGCTGATTTTTCGCGCGCTGAAGGGGTTGGAGGGGGTGATCGGCATGTCCGCCGCCGAGCCGGTGCTGGGCGAAGACGGCTGGGTCTATGGCGAGGAGCAGGATGGCGGACCGGGCGTCGGCCGTTTCCGCCACCATTACAGCCTCTATACGGCGAGTGACCCGACCTACACCGGCAAGGTGTCGGTCCCGGTTCTGTGGGACCGGCAGGAAGGCCGCATCGTCAACAACGAGTTGGCGGACATCATCCGCATTCTGAACAGCGCCTTCGATGGGCTGACCGGCAACCGGCTGGACCTCTATCCCGAGCCGCTGCGGCCGGAGATCGACCGCTGGAACGAGCTGGTCTATGCCAACGTCAACAACGGCGTGTACCGCTGCGGCTTCGCCAAGTCGCAGGCCAGCTACGACGAGGCGTTCGACGCGCTGTTCGCCACGCTCGACCGGCTGGAGGAGCGGCTGTCGGCCAGCCGCTATCTGGCGGGCGAGCATCTGACCGAAGCCGACTGGCGCCTGTTCGTGACGCTGGTGCGCTTCGACGCCGCCTATCATGGCGCCTTCAAGTGCAACCTGCGGCGGATCGGGGATTATCCCAACCTATCGGCCTATCTGCGCGAGCTGTACCAGTGGCCGGGCATCCGCGAGACGGTGAAGATCGACCATATCAAGACCGGCTACTACACCAACCCGGCGATCAACCCGACGCTGATCGTGCCGAAGGGGCCGGCGCTGGATTTCGAGCGGCCGCATGATCGCGACCGGCTGCCGGGCAAGGGCATCTGGCAGCGCGGCTGATACAGCGACGACAGGAAAGGCGGTTTCCATGAGCGGCAACACGACAGACGGTTCCGGTGAGGTCCTGCGCCTGGCCCCCGTCTCCGGGACGGCGGCAAGGCGGCTGGTCATCCTGCTGCACGGCGTCGGGTCGTCCGGCGCCGACCTGATGCCGCTGGCCCAGTCCTGGCGGGGGGCGCTTCCCGACGCCGCCTTCGCAGCGCCAAACGCACTGCAGCCCTTCGACATGGGCAACGGGCATCAATGGTTCAGCATCGCCGGGGTGACGGAGGCGAACCGCCCCGCCCGCGTCGCCGCTGCCCTGCCGGCGCTGGTCGAACTGATCGAGGCCGAACGGCAGCGGGTAGGCGTCGCTCCCGCCGACGTGGTGCTGGTCGGTTTCAGCCAGGGCAGCATCATGGCGCTGCATCTCGCCATGACCGCTCCGGAGCGCTGCGGTGCCGTCGTCGCCTTCGCCGGCCGCATCGCTGCACCGGTCGAAACGCCGGATAGGGCGGGGCACCGTCCGCCGATCCTGATGGTCGGCGGTGCGGCGGACAGCATCATGCCGCCCGCCGTGGTGCAGGCCGCCGCCACCCATTTCCGCTCCGCCGGCTTCGCGGTGGAGGAGCATCTGCTGCGCGGCGTCCCGCACACCATCACCGCCGCCGGTGCGCAGCTCGGCCTAGATTTCCTGCAACGCGTCCTGCCGTCGGCGTGACCGCCGCGGCCGGGTGAGCAGAACCCCGGCGGTCAGCAGCTGGCCGAGGGTCCAGAAGACCGCCGCGGCGGTCAGCAGACTCATCGACGGCCACCAGACCGCCGCCACGCGCAGCGCCGCCGCCAGGGCGATCAGCCCGACGGCGACGCTGGCGGCGGGCGGGAAACGCTCCGGCTCCGCCTCGCGCTGCAGGGTGGTGCGGATCGTCATGGCGCTGGCGAGGATGCCGAGCGCGCCGACCCCCAGCAGGTGCCAGCCGGCGGCGGGCGGCAGGCCGAGCAGCGCCGTGCCAGCCGACAGCAGCCAGCCGGCGCCGAGGCAGAGATAGCCCAGATGCAGGCTGGCGATCTCCGGCCGGCGCAGCAGCAGATGCGGCTTCCAGCGGGCGAGCCGCAGCAGTGCGCTCGTCCCGGCCATCGCGGCCCCGACGGCGCCGGCGAGGGGCAGCAGGCCGGTGGCGGCCGACAGCAGGCAGAGGGCGGCCCCGGCGATGCCCATCGCCTCCAGCCTCGGCTGGACCCGGTGCGCGAGGGTGATCCCCTGGCGGCGCAGGGCTCCGGCGGTCGCGGCGGGGATGACCCGCCCGCCCATGGTCAGCAGCAGCGTGGCGATCAGCAGCAGGGCGACGGGCTGGCCGCTGCCGGGGACAAGGCCCAGCTCCCCCGCCCAGAACAGCGCCTCGGCACCGAGGAAGGCGCCGATCAGCGGGCCGAACACCGCGTTGTGGCCGCTGCGGCCGGTGCGCAGGAAGGGAAGGCCGGCGACGACGAACAGCAGCAGCGGATAGGCGAAAGAAAGCGGCAGGGCCAGCAGCGGCGGCAGCCCGGCCAGAAGGGCCAGCCGTCCGGCGAGCCAGGACAGCAGGGCCACCGCCAGCATCGGGCGCGACAGCCGGGTCATCAGGAAGCCGCCGACCACCGCCAGCGCATAGCCCAGCGTCATCTCGTGCGCATGCACGGCCGGCGACCAGCCCGTCGGCAGCAGGCCACCGACCTGTGCCAGCAACAGCGGGACGGCGAGCGCTGCATAGAGGGCGGCGGCCGGGTACATCGTCCGGTGGGCGCTGGTGGAAGGGGTGGGCATGGCGGGGACCTTCGCTGGAATGCTGCGGTCATTCTGGCGGCATGCCGGATTTCGCGCTTTGAGCCGCAACAAACTCGTGCACGAATGGATGGAGATCACGCCCAGCGCGCCAGGACGACCGCCATGCCTCCGCCCCCAGACCCTGCCGTACTGCGCGGCATGCCGCTGTTCGCCGGGCTGGATGCCGATGCGCTGGGGGAGGCCGTCGCGCTGGCGCGGCCCCGGCTGCATGTCCGCGGCACCGCCCTCTTCAGCCAGGGGGAAGCGGCGGCGGCCGGCCATGCGCTGATCGACGGGCGGGTGAAGATCGTGCAGACCGGTCCCGACGGGCAGCAGGTGGTGATGCGCTTCATCGGCCCCGGCGAGATGTTCGGCACGCTGGCGATCTTCACCGACGGGTTCTATCCGGCCGATGCCGTCGCGGTGGCCGATTGCGTCGAGCTGTCCTGGCCGGCCGCCGCGATGACCGAGCTGATGGATCGCCATCCCACCATCGCCCGCAACGCGCTGGCGATCGTCGGCGGGCGGCTGCGCGAAGTGCAGAACCGCCTGCGCGAGGTGGCGACGGAGCGGGTGGAGCGCCGCATCGCCCACGCCCTGCTGCGGCTGGTGCGCCACGCCGGGCGGCGGGTGGAGGCCGGGGTGGAGATCGACTTCCCGCTGTCCAGGCAGGACGTGGCGGAGATGACGGGCACGACGCTGCACACCGTCAGCCGCACCCTGTCGGCCTGGGAAAGCCAGGGCATCGTCGAGAGCGGCCGGCAGCAGGTGGTGATCCGCAAGCCCCATGCGCTGGTCGCCATCGCCGAGGATTTGCCGTCCCTGCCGCTGCCGGCTGAGCGGGATTGACTGCGACCGGATGCCGGACCGGCGGGACGCCCCTCGTTCCGGGGTTTGTGCTGGAGCAAAGAAGGGGGCGGCGATCCGGGCTACAGGGGGGCATGGCGATCCTGCCGCTCCCCCACAGACCAGACGGACGACGATGCCGACCATGACCTCCCCCGCCGCGCCCACCGCCCCCCACGCCGAGCGGGCCGAACCGGTTCTCGATCTCCGCGCCATCCCGCCCTACCAGCGCCACCAGCTGATCTTCGCGTCGGTGCAGGACCTGACGCCCGGCGACGGCTTCTCGCTGGTCAACGACCATGACCCGCGTCCGCTGCACCACCAGCTGCTCAGCCTGTTCGGCGCCGGCTTCGCCTGGGAGTATCTGCAACAGGGGCCCGAGGTCTGGCAGGTCCGCATTTCCCGGCCCGAGGGGGCGGCGGCGACCAGCCTGCGCGTGCGCATCGACCGCAACGGCGACGTGACGGTCGCCACCGGCGACGCGCGGCTGGGGCCGGACGGCAATGGCGGCTCGGTCTGCGAGGTGATGGATGTCCCGCCCGGCACGGCGGAGGGGGACGTGCTGGCGCTGTTGCAGGGGGTGATCCCGCCGGCCGGCGTGGTCAGCATCGCGTATGAGCGGCTGCTGGCCCGGCGCAACGGGTCCTGCTGCGGCGGCATGTGCGGCTGAGGAGCCCGCTCCGCCGATGGCCCCGCTCCGCTGATGGGCAGGGTTGCGGCAACCATTTCCGTCCCCGTCCGGTTCTGTGTGCGAGGCATCGCCGCATCGCACACAGACCGCCGGATCAGGAGACAGGCATGGACCGCAAGGACGACACCGTCACGCCGCAGGACCCCCGCACGAAATATCCGCGCCCGCCCTTCAACGGCCAGTCGCAGCCCTGGCCGGGGCTGGCCCGCGACATGGATCCGCCGCCCGACCATGGCGAGACCAGCTACAAGGGTTCCGGCCGGCTGGCCGGGCGCCGGGCGCTGATCACCGGCGGCGATTCCGGCATGGGCCGGGCCGCCGCCATCGCCTATGCCCGCGAGGGCGCCGACGTCGCCATCAACTATTTCCCGACCGAGGAGCCGGACGCCCAGGACGTCGTCGCCCTGATCGAGGAGGCCGGCCGCAATGCGGTGGCGATCCCCGGCGACCTGCGCGACGAGGCGTTCTGCAAGAAGCTGGTGGCCGATGCCGTCGCCGGGCTGGGCGGGCTCGACATCGTCGTCTGCAACGCGGCGCGCCAGCAGGCCTTCCCGTCGATCCTCGACATCAGCAGCGAGGAGTTCGACGCGACGATGAAGACCAACATCTACGCCCCCTTCTGGATCATCAAGGCCGCCCTGCCCCACCTGGAGCCGGGTTCGGTCATCATCGGCACCACGTCGGAACAGGCCTACGACCCGACGCCGGACCTCTACGCCTATGCCCAGACCAAGGCGGCGACGATGAACTACGTCAAGTCGCTGGCCAAGCAGCTGGCGGACAAAGGCATCCGCGTCAACGGTGTGGCCCCCGGCCCGATCTGGACCCCCCTGCAGGTCAGCGGCGGCGCCAGCCAGGAGAAGCTGAAGCAGTTCGGCAGCCAGACCCCGTTCGGCCGTCCCGGCCAGCCGGCCGAGCTTGCCAGCATCTATGTCCAGCTCGCGGCGGAGGATGCCAGCTTCACCACCGGCCATGTCTATGGTGCGGCGGGCGGCAGCGGGCAACCGTAAGGGAGGGCGCTTCAGGGGGGATGGAACGGCGTGGAACAGGGTTCCGGGTGGTGTTCCATCCTGCCCGGTTCCTTTCCCTCCCCCGATGTCAGGCCTTCAACGGCATCGTGAAGGTGAAGCATGTCTCGTCGGCGTCGGACCGCACGTCGATCCTGCCGTCATGGGCCTGGGCGATCTGGGATGCGATGTAGAGCCCCAGGCCCAGCCCCCTGCTTTCGGTCCTCCCCTCCCCCCGCCTGAAGGGCAGGAAGAGCGTATCGACCTGTTCCGGCGGGATGGGCCGTCCCGCGTTGGTTACGCGAATGGTCAATTCGCCCGCGACGGCGGCGGCGGCGATCCGGACCGGCATCGTGGCGGAGCCGTGGGTGACGGCGTTCGACAGCAGGTTGGATGCCATCTGGGCAAGGCGGGGATGGTCGGCGGTGACGGTCGCGGGCAGGTCGAACAGTGCGGCTATCTTACGGCCGGGATGGGCGATCCGCATTTCGTCGACGACGTGCTGGAGAGTTGCCGCGAGATCGCCCTCCGCCACCGCAAGGGCGATCCCCCCGCCCATCCGTGCCCTCGCCAGATCCATGACGTTCTCGACGAGACCGGACATCCGCGAGAGGCTCGCCTTCATCAGCCTGAGCACCAGCGGGCTCTGGTGGGTCCAGCCGCCATTCAGGAGAAGGGTCGTCCCGGCGTCCAGCGCCGCGATGGGGTTGCGCAGGTCGTGTCCCACCACCGCGACGAACTGTTCACGCAGGTTCGCCAGTTCACGTTCCCGGTCGAGCGACGCGGTCGTCGATCTGAGGTGGGCCTCCGCGTCGAGATGATGGGCGATGAGTTCGGCGAAAAGCCTGAAGGCGCCCAGCACCTGCGGGTTGTCCACCTTGGCCGGGTTCGGGTCGATGGCGCAGAGCGTGCCCCAGAACTCGCCGTCCGCCAGGATGATCGGTTCGGAGATATAGCTCCCCAGCCCATAGATCCGGGGGGTATGGTGGTCGCAATATTGCGGATCCGCGCTGGCATCGTCGAAGACGATGGTCCGGCGATGACTCCGGATCTCGTTGCAGAGCGTGCTCTCGACCGGCAGTTCGTCGCCGGGCTTCAGACCGAAGCCCACCGGGTCGAGCACCTGACAGGCGACCCAACGTGTCTCCGTCACACGGGCGACGGCCGCGAAGCCCATGCCCGTCATGCGCAGCACGACATCGAGGATGGTCGGTACGGCCGCGATTCCGGAGACCTTGCCAACGGTCCCGGCGAAGTCCTCTGCAGCGGTCTTCTGCCCCAATATGCGGGGCTGCGCCTGCTGGCCGGCCTTCAGCGCCGCAATGACCTCGGTGGTCTCAAGGGCCGTCGCGGCGGCTTCCGCCAGCGCTTCGAGCGTTTCGACTTCCCAGCCATCCGGGTTGTAGGGCTGCGACCAGTAGGCCCCAATCGCCGCGATGGGGTCATCGGCACGCACCGGCACCATCGCGACCGCGCGCACGAAGGTTTCGCGGTACAGTTCATGAGGGATCCGCTCGTCAAGCGAGATGTCGGGAATGACGGCGGTTTTCCGGTTGATCATCGACCATCCGCTGATGCAGGCGGAGGCGGGAAACTTCTGCCCCTTCCACAGCGGACCGATCGCGTCCTCTTCCACATAATGGCAGAGGTCGCCCTCCTTCAGGACGATGGCGATCCCCTGGCAGCCGATCAGGGACCTCGCGCTGGCCCGGATGGTCGCGACGACATCGTCCGTGCTTCTGGCCCGCGAGATCTGCGCGAGCGCTTTCGTGAGCGTGGCGAGTGGCGTGGATGGCCTGGAGCGCTGATCCATCGCGGTACGGTCCTCTCCGGCGAAGGCCGTTTCTGCAAGTCGGCACTTTCGCACGAATCCCGTTCCGAAGGATAGGAACATCGACGAAGACCTGATCGCGACCGGGGGCATGGCGCGGTCGGGCCGTTGCAAGGGCCGGGGATCGGCCGGGCTTCAGCCCATCATGTCCTCGCCGGACCGGCGGCGGGCGGGTGCAGCGGCCCTTGCCCCGGCGGTTTTCGGCGGCAGGGCGACGCAGAGGTCGAACCCGGCCAGCAGACCCAGGCTCAGGATCGAGGTGGCGGCGCTGATGCAGAGGATGGTCATGGGATCGCTCCGTCCGAAAGGGCTGACATCTCGGTGCCGTTCAATCGACCGGGGGATGGTCGGCGGCGATGGGGCGATCCTGGACGCATCCGGCCTCCGGGTCTGTGAGCGGTGCCACAGCCCGGCTCATTGCGAAGCGCGGATCGAGCGGAAACCGGCAGCGTCGGCGGGCGCTTACCGCCTGCCGGCTTCGTTGTCCTTCTTCGCCTGTTCCTCCTTCGCCCGGTCGTGATGCCACTTGATGGCGAAGAACATCCCCGTGCCCAACACGATGATCTTGAACGGGAAGAAGACCAGAGGGAACCAGTCGTACATCTTGAACATCTCCCTGCGAATAACGTCAGGACAGGACGCCGTCCTTCGTCAGCGGATGCCGACGGCGGTCGGGTCGGGCGCGGGGCCTTGTCTGCCGCGCCTGCGCGCGGAAGACAGACGGCTGGGTTGGCGTGGCTGTACCGAAGAGGCGGCCACGCCTGCTTGGATGGCATCGCTTGGTTCCCCGAGAGGAAATCCAATCAATTCATCCATACAATGCGTGACTGTATGCTCCGTTGAGGCCTACAATGTCAACAGACATGCATGCAATGCACCGTTGAGATTCATACAGCCATCGAAGACACAACGGATGCCCCGGCCGGAAATCGGCCGCTCGGTGTGATCCCGGGGGCGATCCCCCGGCGCGATCCCGGGCGTGATCCCCTGGCAGGCCCCGGCGGTCCTTCGGGGCGCTGCGCTGAAACACCGCATCGGCCGGGAGAAGCGCCGGCTGTACGACCTTGAGCGGCCGCTCCTGTGCCGGCGAGCGCGGCCTGACGCCAAGGGCTTTTTCAAGCTTGAACTTGACCGAGGTCAATGACGTCAGGCGGTTGCCGGCTTTCATGGGCGGCGGAATGACCGATGAGGAGGGAAGCCGCCCATGCGCGATCCCGATGCCGCACAGACTGTTTCCGTTTGCAATTCCCCCGCCGGCGAGCGTGCCCGCCGGTTCGAGACCGGATTGAGCCGGGCCGGGCTGGGGCTGGTGCCCAGGCTGGGGCGGCGGGCCAGCGATGCGCTGCTCGCCCGGCTGCTGCGGCTGCTGGCCGACCGTCATCCGCGCGCCTTCGAGGCCCTGCGCGAGATGCCGGACGCCCGCGTGCTGATCGAGCCGGTGGACGCGCCGGTCGCCCTGCTGATGCGCGTCGGGCCCGAGATGTCGCTGCACGCCCTGCCGCGCGGCGCCGACGGTGTGGGCGAGGCGTTGGGCAAGGCGGGGGCCGATGCGGTGGTGCGCGGGCCTTATGACAAGCTGCTCGACCTGCTGGAAGGGCGGATCGACGGCGATGCGCTGTTCTTCCGGCGCGAACTGAGCATTTCCGGCGACACCGCGCTGATCCTCGCGCTGCGCAACACGCTGGACGGCGAGGACGAGATGGATCTGGTGGCCGACGCCGCCTCCATCGCCGGGCCGCTGGCCCGCGCCCTGCCGGTGCTGCGGCGCAATGCCGGGCCGGTGCTGGACCGGATCGACGCGGCGCGCCGGCTGCTGCCGCCGCCGCTGCGCCGCGGGATCGAGCGGCTGGAGGCACGGCTCGCCGGGACGGCGGGGACGCCGCCCGGCGGGCTGCCGGGGAAGCTGCCGGGCATGGGGGCGTAGGGGATCATGGACAATTTCGAGCTGATCTGCCCGGCGGGGACGCCGGCCGCCTTGCGGGCCGCCGTCGATGCCGGGGCCGATGCCGTCTATCTCGGCTTCCGGGACGAGACCAACGCCCGCAACTTTCCGGGGTTGAACTTCACCCGGCAGGATGTGGCCGACGCGGTCGATTACGCCCATGCGCGCCGCGTCGAGGTCTATGTCGCCATCAACACCTACCCGCAGGCGGGCAATCTCGGCCCCTGGCGGAAGGCGGTGGACGATGCGGCGCGGCTGAAGGTGGATGCCGTCATCCTGGCCGATCCGGGGCTGCTGGACTATGCCGCGAAGCGCCATCCCGATTTGCGCCTGCATCTGTCGGTCCAGGCGTCGGCCGCCAATGTCGAGGCGATCCGGCTCTACCGCGAGGCCTTCGGCGTGCGCCGGGTCGTGCTGCCGCGGGTGCTGACGGTGCCGGAAATCGCCAAGCTGAACGCCGAGATCGACATCGAGACCGAGGTGTTCGTCTTCGGCGGCCTCTGCCCGATGGCGGAGGGGCGCTGTTCGCTGTCCTCCTACGCCACCGGCCTGTCGCCCAACAAGCAGGGCGTCTGTTCGCCGGCCAACCATGTCCGCTACGAACAGCGGGGCGGCGCGCTCGCCTCGACGCTGGGCGGCTTCACCATCAACGTCTTCGGCGAGGGCGAGCAGGCCGGCTATCCGACGCTGTGCAAGGGCCGCTTCGTTGCCGGGGAGGGGCCGGCCTACCTGTTCGAGGAGCCGACCAGCCTGAATGCCATGGACCTGCTGCCGGAGCTGAAGGCGGCCGGGGTGCGGGCGCTGAAGATCGAGGGGCGGCAGCGCGGCAAGGCCTATATCGCCGCGGTGGTCCGCGCCTATCGCGAGGCGCTGGAAACCTTCGCCGCCGGCCGGCCGGTGCCGCACATCGATCTGCAGGCGATGGTCGAGGGCGGGACCCAGACCACCGGAGCCTATACGCGCGCGTGGCGATAAGGAGTTTTTCGGAATGACGGCGTCACTCACTTTGGGCCCGGTGCTGTTCAACTGGCCGGTCGACCGCTGGCGCGACTTCTATGCCCGCATCGCCGACGAGGCGCCGGTGGACACCGTGATCGTCGGCGAGATCGTCTGCTTCAAGCGGGCGCCCTTCTTCGCCGAGGCGATGGGCGAGGTGATCGAACGGCTGGCCGCCGCCGGCAAGACGGTGTGGCTCGCCAGCCCGATCCTGGTCGGCAGCGAGCGCGAGCGTTCGGCGATGCGCGATCTGGTGGGGTCGGATGCCGGCCTGCCGGAGGGCGGCCTGATCGAGGCGAACGACATGGGGGCGCTGGCCCTGCTGGCCGGGCGGCCCCATGCGGTCGGGCCGACGATCAACGTCTACAACGAGGCGACGCTGGGCTGGATGGCGGAGCGCGGCGCGGTGGCGGTGTCGCTGCCGGCGGAACTGCCGGCGGCAACCGTCGCCGTGCTGGCGAGGGCCGGGCGGGAGCTGGGGATCGAGACCGAGGTGCAGGTCTGGGGGCGGGCGCCGCTCGCCATCTCGGCCCGCTGCTATCACGCGCGCGCCCATGGGCTGCACAAGGACGGCTGCCAGTTCGTCTGCGGCAACGACCCGGACGGCATGCCGGTGACGACGATGGACGGCCAGCCCTTCCTGACCGTCAACGGCACCCAGACGATGTCGCACGGCTGCCTGTGCCTGGTGGCGGAGATGCCGGCGCTGGTGGCGATGGGGGTGGACCGTTTCCGCCTGTCGCCGCAGGCGATGGACATGGTGCGGGTCGCCGAGGCCTTCCGGGCGGTGCTGGAGGGGCGGCGCGACGGGGCGGAGGTCGCCGCCGAACTGGGCGGGCTGATCGACGCGCCGCTGGTCAACGGCTTCTACCACGACACCGCGGGGGCTCTGCGGGTGGCGTGAGGGGGGCTCCCCCTCTCCCCGGGGGGAGAGGGGGTTGCCGCAGCCTCGTCGCCGTACTTCAGGCGGGCAGCCGCAGGATGCGGCCGTCGGGGTGGGTGAAGCGGGCGGTCACGCCGGGATAGGCGGCCAGGATGGCCGGAGCCCGGTCCGCCGGCACCACCGACAGGGCGGTCGACAGGGCGTCGGCCGTCGTCGCGTCCGGCGCCTGCACGGTGACCGCCAGCCATTGGGCGGCACAGGCGCCGCTCGCGGGATCGAACAGGTGGGTGAAGCGGCCGGCGGCGTCGAACTGCGTGCCGTAGCCACCCGAGGTCGCCATCGCGCCGTCGGTGAGATCCACGGTCTCCGTGCTGCGGTCCGGCGCCCTGGGATCGGCGAGCCCGACCGTCCAGGGGCGGCCGGAGGGATGATGGCCGAGCGCCCGCAACTCGCCCATGTCCACTAGGACGTTGCCGATGCCTTCGGCCTTCAGGCGCTCGGTCACGCGGTCGGTGACGTAGCCCTGGGCGATGCCGTTCAGCGTCACCGCCATCCCCTTGGCGGCGAAGGCGATGCGGTCGGGCTCCACCCGCAGGGCGCGGACATCGACCAGCGCGCGGGCGGCGCGGACGGCGCTCTCCGGCGGGCCGGCGGGGTCGGCATTCGCGCGCCCGAAATGGCCGGCATAGAGCTGCCATAGGGGCTGCACCGTGGGATCGAAGGCGCCGCCGGTGGCCCGGCCGAAGGCGGCGGCCTCGGACAGCAGGCGGACGAGGTCGGCGGGCGGGTCGTCCAGCCGGCCGTCGCGGTTCAGGCGGCGCAGCGCGGAGTCGGGGCGGTAGAGGCTGAAGACCCGCTCAAGCCGCTCCACCTCCTCCAGGCTCAGCGCGATCAGGCGGTCGGCTTGCGCCCCGTCGGGGTGGGCGATGGTCAGGCTGGCATCGGCGCCGAGTGCGACGCCGCGCCAGACGCGCACAGGGACGCCTTCGGCGCGCAGCAGCCGGTGCGGCAGAAGCGACAGGCCGGCGGCGACGGCGCCGATGGCGAGGAAGCGGCGTCTGTTCAGCATCAGTGCTCTCCCTCGGCCATGGTGGCGGCGGGCGGGGTGAGGATCCGGTCCTCGTGCACGTCGGCGAAGCGCAGGACCGTGCCGCCGTTGGCGGCGGCGAAACGCTCGGCGGCGGCCTTGTCGGAGAAGGGATAGGGCTCCGCCTCGCCCATTCCGCCGCGCAAGCGGCTGCCCAGCACGTACCAGGCCTTGCGCGCCTCCACCCAGGCCGTCATGTCGGGGGCGGCGGGGTCTGTCGCCTTGGCGACGTCGGTGACGTAGATGGCGCCGATCTCCTTCGGCTCTTCGGGCAGCATGGTGAAGGCGAAGGTGTCGCGGACGGAGGACAGCCAGATCGGCCGCTCCTGCCCCTTCACCAGGATCTGGCCCTTGGGGCCGGAATGGTCGGCGAGGTTCATGCCGCAGTAATGGCCGACGGCGTCGGCGGTCAGGGTGGCGGGCGGCGGCGGGGCGACCTCCGCCCTCTCCTGCTTGCAGGCGGCGAGCGGTGCCAGGAGGGCGGCGGCGACAAGGAGGGTTCGGAGGGTGCGCATCAGAATCTGCTTCCTCGAAAAGAGGGCGGCGGCCAGCGCCAGCGGGGCGGCGATCCAGCCGGCCATCACCGCCAGCAGCAGCGGGACCGAAAGCTGGACATGGGCGGCGAGCCCGGCGGTGCCGGCGAAGGCGCTGACGCCCTTGAAGCCGGTCAGGTTGAACAGGCGGTAGGCGTCGGCCGGGTTGGCGAGCAGCAGCCAGTTCAGCGTCTCCACCCCCAAGCCGCTGCCGCTGGCGAGGATGCCGAGCAGCGCCATGTCGTAGAGCAGGACGAATCCCAGCCAGACCGCCACCGCGATGCCGGCCGCCGTGCCGCGGTCGCGGACGATGGTGGAGGCGAGATAGCCGAGCGCGGTGAAGGCGGCGCCCAGCATCACGCTGGACCCGATCATCGCAGCGAAGGCGCGCCAGCTGTCGCTCCCGATGGCGGTGCCGCCCATCGCCAGCGCCACCCCGGCGGCGCCGTAGCCGACCACGGTGGCCAGCGCGATCACCGTGGCATGGCCGAGGAACTTGCCGAGCAGAAGCTGCCAGCGTGCCACCGGATAGGACAGCAGCAGGGTCATGGTGCCGCGGTCGATCTCGCCCACCACGGCGTCGAAGGACAGCAGCAAGGCGATCAGCGGCAGCAGGAAGATGGTCAGGCTCGACAGGCTGACGATGGTGACCTCGACCGGGCCGACGCCGACCGTGCCGGTGGGGACGGAGCCGAGGAAGCTGAGCGTCAGGGCGAGTGCGGCCATCAGCAGGGTGGTGGCGACGACCCAGCGGTTGCGGGTCGCCTCGCGCAGTTCCTTGCCGGCGATGATGAGCAGCGTGTTCATTCGGCAGCCTCCCGGCGCAGGAAATGGGCGTACATCTCGTCCAGGCTGGGCTGGAGGATCTCGATGTCATCGACGGCGAGGCCGTTGCAGGAAATGCGGCGGACCAGGGCGACCTTGTCGTCGTTGGCGCAGGCCAGTTCGACCACGCCGCCGGCCAGCCGGGTCAGCGCGGCGCCCTCCCCCACCCGTGCGGCGAGCGCGTCGATGTCGCCGGTCGGCAGGGTCAGGCGGATGCGGATCGGCAATTGGGCGAGGCTGCGCAGGGTGGCGAGCGAGCCGTCGGCGACCTTGCGGCCGCGGTTCATCACCACGACGCGGTCGGCCTGCCCTTCCAGCTCGGTCAAAGCGTGGCTGCACAGCAGGATGGTGGTGCCGCGGTCGCGCAGCTCCGCCACGATGGCGTAGAAGCTCTGGCGCAGGGCCGGGTCGAGGCCGGTGGTCGGCTCGTCGAGGAACAGCAGCTTCGGGCCGCCGAGCAGGGCCTGGGCCAATGCCAAGCGCTGGCGCATGCCCTTGGAGTAGGTCCCGACGCGGCGCTTGATGGCGGCGGGCTCCAGCCCGACCCTCTCGAACAGCGCGTCGTTGTCGCGGCAGGGCGCGCCCTTCAGACGGGCGTAGAAGTCCAGCGTCTCCCGCCCGGTCATGCTGGGGTGGAAGGCGACATTCTCCGGCAGGAAGCCGATCCGGCGGCGGATGGGGGAGCAGGCGGCGCTGGCCGGGTCGCCGCCCAGTACGCGGATGCGCCCCTCCGTCGGGGTGGTCAGGCCGAGCATCAGCTTGATCAGCGAGCTTTTGCCGGCGCCGTTGTGGCCGACCATCGCCACGCATTCGCCGGGCGCCAGCGTCAAATCCACGCCGCGCACCGCCTCGGTCTCGCCATAGCGCTTGGTGACGCCCTGCACCTGTGCGGTGAAGTCGGTCATGGCTGTTTCCTTTCGGCAGTCTGGAGCAGGCTCGGCATGGGGGGAGGCGTCATCAGGGGCGCGCTGTCGATCACGCCGCCGGGGTGCAGGGCCGGGAACTGCTTCTGCGCCCAGCGGATCACCTGGACGCCGGGGCTGTTCATCAGCAGCTTGGCCGCCGGGTACTCCCACATCACCCGGTCGACCACGTCGTTGGGGCGATAGGGCTCGTCGGAGATGCCGTCGCCATTCAGGTCGAAGGCGGCGTTGTCGGACCAGTAGTTGCCGCGCCCATTCTCCGACCAGTCGAGATAGCGGGTGCCGACATACTTCACCTGGGTGCGGTTGCCGATGAAGGCATTGCCGGTCAGGCTGTTGCGTTCCGATCCGGCGGTGAAATGGACGCCGATCTCGCAGCCCTCGAACCGGTTGCCGGTGAAGCGGTTCTTGTTGGCGTTGTAGATGAAAACGCATTTCCAGGTGCCGCTGCGCAGCCGGTCACTCATCGCCTCGCTGTCGCGCGGAATGTCGCTGTCGGGCAGCGCCTCGCCGGCGTCGGACAGCGCACCGGCGAAGCGGCCTTCGATCACGTTGCCCTCGATGCGCGCGCTGTTGGCGTTGTTCAGCATCAGCCCGTGTTCGCGGTCCGCCCTGGAGCGGTTGTTGCGGATCAGCAGGGTGTTGGAGAACATCACCGCATAGCCGACATTGTTGCCGACGGAGACGTTGTCGGTCAGCTCGGACTCGTTGGTGTACATGTAGTGGACGGCGAACCGGACATGCTCGAACCGGTTGCCGGAGAAGACGTTCTTGCGGGACGAGGTGGTGAACAGCCCGTCGCGCCCTTCGCGCACGCTGTTGTCGAGCACACGGGTCCCCGGCGCGTTCCACAGCTGGATGCCGTTGCCGCGTTCCGACACGCGCAGGTCGGTGCGGCCGACGATGTCGTTGCGGCGGACCAGGCTGTCGGCGGCGCCCCAGATATAGACGCCGATCAGGTTGTCGCGCAGGCGGTTGTCCTCGACCACCGCGCCGCGGGCCTCCTTGCCCAGGAAGATTCCGGCATTCTGGTCGATCAGGCTGAGGCCGGAATTGCGGATTTCCAGATGCCGCAGGGTGACGTTGGGGGCGAGGATGGTGAGCGTGCTGCCGTTGCCCTGCCCGTCGATGATTGCCCCCGGCTCTCCGGTCAGGGTGACCGGGGTGCGGACAGTCAGCGGGCCGGGATGGACCCCGGCAGCCAGCACCAGCGTGTCTCCCGGCGCCGCGGACGCCAGCGCCGCCTCCAGCCCGCCGGGGGCGACCGTCGCCGTGGCGGCGAGCGCCGGGGCCGGCAGGGCCAGGGCGGCGGCGAGGAGTGTCGCGGAGCGGAGGAACATGGTGGGAGTCCGATGGTGGGGGGATCCCCTCTCCCCCCGGGGAGAGGGTTAGGGTGAGGGGGACGCGTGGCGAGGATTGGCTGGGATCGGAAGCTCCTGCGCACCAAGCGACGCCACGCCTTGCATCCCCCTCACCCCGACCCTCTCCCCGGGGGGGAGAGGGGGAACGCAGGGGGAGAGGCGATCAGGTCGAGGACGGCTCGACGATCATGCGGCCGGCCATCTCCATGTGCAGGGCGTGGCAGAACCACTGGCAGTAGTACCAGTAGACACCGGCCCGGTCGGCGGTGAAGGTGACCGACGCGGTCGCCTGCGGGCCGACCTCCATGCAGACGCCGTAGTTGGTGATGCTGAAGCCGTGGGTCAGGTCGTCGATGTCGTCCATGTTGGTGACATAGACGGTGACCTCGTCACCCTGCTTCACCGTGAAGTCCTCCAGACCGAAGGCCGGGGCGCGCTGCCACATGTAGACGCGGACCTTCTTGCCGTCGCGGATGACCTTGGCGTCGTCCTCCAGCACCACGCCGTCCTTCTTGGCCTGCTGGCGCGCCTCTTCCCACAGCGGGTCGTTGCGGTCGTAGACCGAGCGCGGGTTCACCTTGGAGCGGTGGACGATCAGCGTGTCGTGCGGCTCGGCGAAGGTGGGGCCGTCATGCACCAGCTTCATCTCGTCGCCGGAGATGTCGATCAGCTGGTCGTTCTCCGGCTTCAGCGGGCCGACATTCAGGAAGCGGTCCTTGGAGAACTTGTTCAGCGACACCAGCCACTTGCCGTCGGCCTCCTTGGTCTCGCCCATCGAGCTGTGGTTGTGGCCGGGCTGGTACTGGACGTCCAGCTTCTGGACGATGGGATCGACCTTCTCGCCCTTGAAGGCACGCCGCGCCTTGTCGATGTTCCACTTCACCAGCTGGCTGTCGAGGAACAGGGTGGTGTAGGCGTTGCCGCGGCCGTCATAGGCGGTGTGGAGCGGGCCGAGGCCCAACTGCGGTTCGGCGACCACCACGTCGCGCGGCTTGATCTTGTCGTCGAACAGGTCGTCGAGCAGCCGCACGTCGAAGACGGTGACAGTCGGCGACAGCTTGCCGTTGACGGTGACGTGGATGCCGTCGGGGGCGGCGTTGATGCCGTGCGGGTTCGCCGGCACCGGGATGTAACGGGTGTAGGGGCTGCCGTGGCGGCCGTCGACCACCGGCACGCCGTTCACCGCCTGGATCTTGCCGGCCTTCACCGCCTCGTCGATGCGCTTCAGGTTGAAGACGACGACCCAATCCTGCTCGCCGCTGGTCATCTCCGCCGCGGTGACGCCCTCTTCGGAATCGTAGCAGGTGGAGAAGGCGTATTTGCCCTGATAGTCGGCGTCGGTGTTGTCGAGGTTGCCGTCGACCCAGACCTGCCACGCGATCTTCATCGTGTCGCCGTCGATGGCGGTGAAGTGCGACTTGTAGGCCTTGGTGGCGGTCAGGTCGCGGCCGTCGTTCGGGGTCGGCACGCGCTGTTCGCCGTTGGCGAAGACGTAGCCGGTCCGCGGATAACGCTGCGGGCGCAGACCGTGGATGGCGGCGGCGTTGGGGATCTCGATGATGGTGTCGGTCTTCATGATGTCGCAGCGGATGCGCGCGACACGGGTGTTGGCCTTGTCGTTGATGAAGATGTAACGGCCATCGTAAGTGCCGTCGGTGAACGACATGTGCGGGTGGTGGGCGTCGCCGTTCAGATAGATGCCGCCGCGCGTCTCCAGAAACTTCCTGGTTTCCGGCAGCATATGCTCGGTCAGGATCTTCCGGCTCTCGTTGGTCATGCCCCAGCCGGTGGCGGAGCAGCGGTTGAAGACCGGAATGCGCATCAGCTCGCGCATCGACGGCAGGCCGAGGATGCGGACTTCGCCGGAATGCCCGCCGGAATGGAAGGCGTAATATTCGTCGAGGTCGCCCGGCTTCACCTCGGCGTTGAGGTGGCCGGCCTGGGCATTGGCGGCCATCGCTTCGGTGGCGCCGAACAGGGCACTGCCCGCGATGCCGCCGGCGGTCGCCCCGCCCACGGCACCGCCGAGGCCGGCAAGGGCCGCCGCCTTCGCCGTTCCGCCCAGAAGCGCGCGGCGGTTGACGCCTGCGCTGTTGTTGGTCTCGCTCGACATGGTCTGCTCCTTCGCTGCCCCCGCCTTGCGGGGTGTCATGGGGCCCGTTGCGACCGGGTCCCGTTATCGGGGTGAGGGTGTGTGGCTCAGGATCCGTGCGGCCGGATCGTCAGCCGGCCGGTGGCCGGGTCGGCGGTCGCCGCCGTGCTGCGGGCCGGGGCGCTGCGGGCGGCTGCCTCCTTCTCGGCGGCCAGCTTGGCCTCGGCGGCCTGCCACTTCTCGCGCTTCTGCCGCTTCTGGATCATGACCGGGCATTTGTGGTCGTGGTGGTAGAGCATCTGGCAGTGCAGGCACTGGATGCATTCGTTGGGGTTGATCGAGCCGTCGGGGTGGATGGCCTGCACCGGGCATTCGTTGCCGCAGCGCTGGCACGGGCTGCCGCATTCCTTGTAGCGGCGCAGCCAGTCGAACATCCGCAGCCGGCCGGGGATCGCCAGCGCGGCACCCAGCGGGCAGAGATAGCGGCAGAAGAAGCGTTCGATCACCAGCCCGGCGGCCAGCAGCGCCACGGCGAAGGCGACGAACCACCAGTCGCGGACGAAATGCAGGATGATGGCGGTCTTGAACGGCTCGATCTCCGCCGCCTTCTCCGCCGTGCCCAGCGATTGCAGCGACACGCCGAACAGCAGCAGGAAGACGATGTACTTGATCGGCCACAGCCGCTGGTGCAGGGCGAAGGGGACGGTGATCTGGCGGATGCCGATCCTTTTGGCCGCCTTCGACGCCAGTTCCTGAAGTGCGCCGAACGGGCAGAGCCAGCCGCAGAAGGCGCCGCGGCCCCAGAACAGCAGCGACGCCGCCACCGAGAACCACAGGATGAACACCAGCGGGTCCATCATGAAATAGTCCCAGCGGAAGTCGGTGCGCAGCGCGTTGGCGAAGGTCAGGACATTGACCACCGACAGCTGGGCCGTGGCGTACCAGCCGAGCCAGACGAGCGTGAAGACCAGATAGGCGGTGCGCACCCGCTCGTACAGCTTCGGCCGCTTGGTCAACTGGTCCTGGAAAAAGAAGATGCCGGTCAGCAGCAGGATGGCGGAGGTCAGCACCGCGATGTCGGCCTGCCGGTTCTGCCAGATGCGCTGCCACAGCGGGACTTCGGCGGCCTCCTCCGCGGCCTCGGCACCGGCGGCCCGGATGGCCGGGCTGTGGCTGGCGGACGGATCGGGAGATGCGGCGGTGGGAGCCGGCTGTTCGGTCTTCAGGTATTTGTCGGGCGGCTGGTAGCCGAGGTCGAAGGTGACGAACACCTTGTCGAGTGCCGCGATGGCGCGCTGGACCAGCAGCTGGAGCCGCCAGGGTTCGGCCGGGTTGAACTCGGTGCCCTCCGGCAGGACGAACAGGCCGATTTCCGGGAAATCGGGGGCACCGGCGGCGGCGACGCTGCCCAGCCGCTTGTGCATCTTGTCGCGGAAGCGGATCGAGCCCTCATGCTGGATCATCTCGACCCGGTCGAAGATGCCGCCACGGACATAGCCCGATCCCTTGAAGGAATAGCGGCCCTGCCCCGCCACCCACACCGCCTGCTGGCCGGGCTTCAGCCGCCTGGTCAGCGTCTCGTACTCGGCATCGCCCAGCAGCGAGCGGCCGATGGACGGGATCGACACCAAGGCGGCGTAGAGGTCGATGAAGGTCTCGTCGGGGCTGCCGGCCTCGGCGCGGGCGATGGCCTCCGCCCTGCCCGTCTTCTCGAAGGCGGCGTTGACCTCCCCCACCGTCAGGGTCAGGCGGCGGACCGAGCCGTCGCCGATCAGGGTCGTCCAGTCCTCCACCGCCGTCTTCGACAAATCGACGGATCTGACGATTGCGGGGGCGGTGTCCGGCCCGGCCTTGCCCAGCGTCTGCATCACCTTCTTGCCGGAGCGGATGATGGAATCGCCGATCACCATCACCGTCACCGTGGCGCCCGACACGATGTCGACCGGCGGGCTGGCGGCGCTCTGGGTGGCGAGCGTCAGCACGTTCTTGCCGACATAGCCGTCGATGAAGCCGTTGATGCGGGCCGGCGGGATGCCGATCAGCACGATGGGCTCGTGATGGTCCATCAGCCGGGCGCCGGTCACCGTGCCGTCCGCCGTCAGCCCGACGACCACGTCGATGGGGCGGCCGGAATAGCCGGTGGTGTTGACGAAGTCGGAGGTCAGATAGGCATGGCCCACCAGCGCAGCGCCCTTGTAGACGGGAACGGTGGGGGTGTTCGGGGTGGGCTGGCCGAAGCGGTCGGCGCCGGGGACGAGGTCGGCGGGGTGCAGCTTCGCCAGATAGGGCAGCAGCCGGCCGCTGTCGGCGGCGTCCGCCGTGGCGATGCCGGGGGCGATCCCGGTCAGCAGCAGCAGGACGGCGACGAGCGCCGATCCCACCCAAGATTGTACGCGCCTGAACCCCACGACGGCCATCCTCCGGCGTTCGCCACCTTGCGGCGGTGTCTGCATTGGTGTCTCGGAGGGCATGAAAGCGCTTGGCGGCGGGGGAGTTCTTGACCGCGGTCAAGTGCGCCGGGGGGCCTTGTGCGAATTGCGCCAGATCAACAACTTTTGGGGGAAGGGGCGGACACAGCCTGCCCGACATTCACGGCGTGCCCCGGGCTGGGGCCAGAAGTCCCCTCTCCCCCCTGGGGAGAGGGAGATTCAGATGGGAGAGTTCATCTCCCGGTCGGAATCCGACCATCCGTCCTGCGGTGGTCGGATTCCGACCGGTCTTACTGTCCGGCCGCGGCCAGGATCGCGTCGATGGCGCTGCGCATGTCGGCCAGCGCCTGACGGTCGGTGTCGGACAGCGACTGCGGCTTGGCCTGGAGGTCCCGCAGCACGTCGCGGGCCTGGAACACCGGCTTGGCGGTCCGGGCGGGCAGGGCGCTGGAGGCGATGCCGGCGGGCGCGCTGACCGGCTCGCGCCGGGACGGACCGGCGGTGGGTGCCGCCGGGGAGGAGGGCGGGGGGCCCATCTCGGCGCGCTTCAGCTTTTCCCAGGCGCGGAGCTGCTCGTCCCGGTCGTCGATGGCGGCGAGCGCCTCCAGCTTCGCCTTGGTCGGGCGCAGCAGGGGATAGTCCTCGCGGATCGCCGGGGCCAGACGCTGGAAGGACAGCATCATGGTGACGTAGGTCTTCTTGCGGCCCAGCGCCTCGGCGAGCTGGCGGTGGGAATAGCCGTGCCGTTCGGCCAGCCGGGCCAGCGCGTCCGATTCCTCCAGCGGGTTCAGGTCGCTGCGCTGGAGGTTCTCGACGATGGCGATCTCCTCGTCGTCGTCGCCGGTGAACAGGATGCCGAAGATGGTCTCCCGCCCCAGCAGCCGCGTCGCCCGCAGCCGCCGCTCGCCATAGACCAGCTGCCAGCGGTCGTCGGCGGTCTGGCGCACGCCGATGGGCTGTTGCAGCCCGTGACGCTCGATGGAGGCGGCCAGGCCGCGCAACTCCTCCTCGTCGAACTCGCGGCGCGGCTGGTTCGGGTTGGGGGCGATGCGGTCGACCGGCACCTCCACCAGATGCGGCGCATGGCGGCTGAGGCCGAACAGCGCGTCCTTCATCCTGGCGGTTGCGGTGGCGCTCTGCGCCGGCTTGGTTGCCTTGCCGAGAAGACTACGCGACACGGTCGACCTCCTTGATGCGGGCGGTGCGTTCCTCGGCCAGGGCGGACGCGACATCGCGGTAGACGGCGGCGCCGGCGACGTCCGGCATCGCTTCCACCGCCGCACGGCCGACCGAGGTCGCCTGGGCATAGACCGACGCCTTCGGCACCGGATCGAACACCCGCAGATGCGGGCCGTATTCCTCGTGGATCTGCTCCAGAACCTCGCGGTCGTTGCGCTCCCGCTGCTTGAAGATGGTCGGCACGATGCCGAGCACCGACAGGCCGGTGTTCATCCGGCGGCGGATCTTGGTGACGTTCTCCAAGAGGAAGGCCATGCCGAGCAGGCTGAACTTCTCGGTCTGGCAGGGGATGACTGCGGTGTGGGCGGCGACCATGGCGTTCTTGGTCAGCTCGCCGATGTTGGGGGGCGTGTCGATGACGATGAAGTCGAAGCTGCGCTTCGCCGCGGCGATCTTCTCCTTCATGATGAAATCGCCGCCGGCCTCCTTGCCCAGCTCCACCTCGGTCTCGGCGAGACGGATGGAGGAGGGGGCGACGCGCAGGCCGCTTTCCGGCACGGTGACGAGGATGTCGTCCAGCTCCAGGTCGCCATGCATGACGTAGTAGAGGGTCTTGCCCTCCGTCTCCATGGTGTAGGAGTCGATGCCGAGATGCTGGGTGGCGTTGGCCTGCGGATCGCAGTCGATCAGCATGGTGGCATAGCCCTTGATCGCCAGCGCCGAGGCGATGTTCACCGCCGACACCGTTTTTGCGCAGCCGCCCTTCTGGTTCGCCACGACGACGACCAGGGCCGGGCCGCCCAACCTTTCCGGCTCCGGCCCGTTGATTTCGCGCGTCATCAGGGCATCGACCGCCGCCGGGATGCGCTCCGCGTCATTTTCCCAGCGGCTGATCTTCTGCTTGTCGTAGCGGCGTTGCAGCCGTTCGTTCAGCCAGACGGCGAACTCGGACTGCGACAGTCCTTTCGCTTCCCGATGGGTCCGCAACTCGTCGCCCTTCACCGTCCCCTCCCCAGCATGAACCGGGCCGGAGGGTAGGGGTAGACGCTACAATGGTCAAGGAAACGCTCCTCGGCCTCGGCGGGAGGAATGGAGCGGGAAATTCGATTTTCTGCGTTGCAGCAGAGATTCCAAAAGATATGAGGTGACCTTGAAGGGAAATGCATGCTCCAGTATGAATAAAATTTACGATTTCCAAGTTAAAATTGCCACCAATACCGTTTGACGCCCTGAATATTATCAAACTACCTTTGGGGCGTAAACGAAGAAACAGGGCTCTGGCCAGCCTCCACAACGGAAATTCATTCCTTTTCCGAAGGCCGATTGCCCATTGACGTTGCTTTTCCCCAATATGGATTGCAAAAGGATAATAGTGTCATGACCGAGCATGCCAACCGGCCGCAGCGCAACGGCGCGCAGCCCAACATCCTGCTGATTTCCGTCGATCAATACCGCTACCCGCGCTTCTCCTATGGCCCCAACGGCGGGCTGGCGGAACCGCTGAAGCGCATCCTGGGCTTCCGGGGCGAGGCGGATGTGGGCGAGAACGACTATGCCCGCTTCTTTCCCGGCCTGACCCGGCTGCGCCGGAACGCGGTGGCGCTGCACAACCACACCATCGGGTCCAGCGCCTGCACCCCCAGCCGCGCGGTGATGTTCACCGGCCAGTACGGCAACCGCACCGGCGTGACCCAGACCGACGGCATGTTCAAGGACGGCAACGCGGCGCGCTTCCCGTGGCTGGAGGCCGACGGCCATCCCACCATGGGCCATTGGATGCAGGCCATCGGCTATTCCTCGCATTATTTCGGCAAATGGCATGTCAGCAACCCGGCCGGCCATTCGCTCCAGCGCTACGGCTTCTCCGACTGGGAGCTGTCCTATCCCGAGCCCCATGGGGCGGCGATCAACAACCTGGGCCTCTACCGCGACGCCGGCTTCGCCGACAACGCCTGCCTGTTCCTGCGCCGCCGCGGGCTGGCGCTGCCCTACAATTACGGGGTTTCGGCGGACGAGGCGCGGCCCGGTTCCAACACCCCGGCCACCGACGCGGCGGAGCGCCCGTGGTTCGCGGTGGTGTCCTTCACCAACCCCCACGACATCGCGACATACCCCACGGTGATTTCGCAGGCGCTGCCGCCGACCGACGGAAGCGCTGCGAAGACCCAGCCGGTGTTCGGCCCGCTCGACGTGCCCCTCCAGGGCCAGTCGTCGTACCCGCCGACCGAGGGCACCATGGCGATGCCGCTCAACCCGCAGGGCTTCCCGCAGGATTGCGCTGGTCGGATTCCGACCTGGGACGAGGATTTGTCGACCAAGCCGTCCTGCCAGTTCGATGCCGCCTACAAGATCGGCCTCGCTTTGTCCGCCAAGGCGAGCCATGGCGCCGTCAGCGCCGCCGGGGACGTGGCCGGGTCCGCCGACTGGGAAGCCGCGGTGGCGATGGCGCTGAAATTCACCATCCCGTTCCAGCTCTCCGAGGATCCGGAGGGGTACAGCATCCAGCTGCTGCAATTCTATGGCTGGCTGCATTCCCAGGTCGATCCGCAGATCAACCGCGTGCTCCAGGCCCTGGAGGATTCGGGCCAGGCCGACAACACCATCGTGATCTTCGTGGCCGACCATGGCGAGCTGGGGGCCGCCCACAACATGATGCTGGAGAAGTGGCACGTCGCCTATGAGGAGGCCGTGCATGTGCCGATGGTGGTGCGGTTCCCGGCCTCGATGGGCGGCGACGGGACCTCGCTGCGGCATGTGGAGGCCGTGACCAGCCACGCCGACCTCGTGCCCACCGTGCTGGGCCTGACCGGCGTCGGCCGCAGGGCCCTGGACAAGGCGGCGGACGAGCTGGCCAAGCGCCACACCATGGCGCCGCTGCCGGGCGTCGACCTGACCCCGGTGCTGAAGGCCCCCGGCACGCCGGTGACCTATCCCAACGGCGAGCCGCGCGAAGGCGTGCTGTTCATGACCGACGACGAGGTGACACAGCCCTCCGAGGGCGGCCGGATCACCGAGCCCGACTATTACGGCGCCTACGAGGTGTATTGCCGGACCGTCGAGGCGGTGCGTGCCGGCGACTTCAAGGTCAAGCCGGTGCCGGACCTGTCCCCCGGCCCGGTGCGCCAGCCCAACCACATCCGCTGCGTGCGCACCGACACCGCCAAGCTGGCCCGCTACTTCGACCCGGCGAACCCGCTCCTGCTGGAATGGGAGATGTACGACCTGAACCGGGATCCGAACGAGGAAACCAACCTCCTGGAGGTGACCGGGCAGGCCCCGACGGCGCGCACCGACCTGGACAACCTGCCGGGCTGGTACGACGTGGCGGCGGTCCAGGCGGATGCCGACCGCCTCGCCGCCCTGCTGGCGGATGTGGAGCGCCGGGCGGGGCTGGAGCCGTTCGTTCCGGCCGAACAGCCGGTGCCGGCGTAACGGGAATGCGGGGGCCTGGGAAACCGGGGCCCCCGCAGGCCGCCGGGGGCAGCGCCGGAAGGGGCCGTCAGCGCTCGCGGTTCCGCCAGGACCAGGCTGCGGCCAGCACGGGCACCGACAGCGCCGCCCAGGACAGGGCGTCCACCAGCCCGTCGTCCAGCAGGGCGGTGACCAGCCCGGCGGCGGTGACGAGCGCGATTGCGGCGGGAATGCCGAAGATCGCCAGCAGGGGGAGGGGCGCGCGCGGCTTCATTCCGCAGCGTCCCCGACGGCGCTGCGCAGGCCGGGAGCGGCGGCGGCGTGGTCCTGCGCGGTGCGGCGGCGGGCGACCCAGAGATAGAGGCCGCTGCCGAGGATGACGATGGTCAGCACGTCAAGCACCGCCCACAGGATCTTCATCGGCAGCCCGCCGTAATCGCCGAAATGCAGCGGCTGCGACAGCCGCAGCGCCAGCATGTACCAGGGCATGGAGCGCATGTCGGTGAAGGCCCCTGTCTCGGCGTCGATCAGGGCTGGGGTCAGGATGCGGTTGGTGGCCGGCGTGGCTCCCTTCAGCCAGACCGCGTAATGGTGGTTGCTGGAGAAGCGCACGCCGGGGAAGGCGATGAATTGCGGGCGCATGCCGGGAGCCGCCTCCATCGCGGTGCGGACGGCGGCATCGACGGAGGCGAAGCGCTCCGGGACCGGCTTGCCCTGATAGGGGGCGATCATCGCCGCCAGCTCGTTGGAGCGCCAGTAGGCGACCAGCGGCACCGACAGGGTGTTGATGACGCCGGTCAGCCCGACCACCACCACCCACATCAGCGTGACGATGCCCAGCATGTTGTGCAGGTCGAGCCATTTCAGCCGCCTGCTGCGCCCGGCCCGCACGGTGCCGAAGGACAGCTTGCGCATGAAGGGGGCGTAGATCACCACGCCCGACAGGGTGGCGACGAACAGCAGGAAGCCCATGAACCCCAGGAACAGCTCGCCGGGCAGGCCGGCGAACATGTCGACGTGCAGGCGCAGCATCACATGCATGAAGCCCTTGTCGTCGTTCAGGTCGGCCAGGATCCGCGTGCTGCGCAGGTCGATGGCGGAGATGTGCATCTGCGACACCGGCGGGCGGGCGCCCGGTCCGGTGGTGACGTTCACCACCGGCCGGTCCTCGTCGAAGCTGAGGAACAGCGGACGCTCGCCGGGGTAGGTCGCCAGCGCCGTCGCCACCGCCTCGTCCAGCGACTTCAGCGGCGTTTCGGCCGGCATCGGCGGCAGGGTGTGTTCCGCCGTCAGCGCCTCGATCTCGTCATGGAAGATCAGCGGCAGGCCGGTCAGGCACAGCAGCAGCATGAAGACCGTGCAGATCAGGCTGGTCCATTTGTGGATCAGCGTCCAGGCCCGGATGGTTCGGTTGGTCATCGCAAGCTCCTCATGCCGCCGTCAACACTCTGCCGGCCGGTCAGAAATCGACCGAGACGGACAGCTTGGCCGTCAGCGGGGCGCCCTGGCTCAGGTAGCCGCCGTAGGCGGACGCCCAATAGGCCTTGTCGGTCACATTCTCCACCGCCGCGCGGATGGTGACCGGACGGTTCTGGACGTCGGCGATCATCCGCGCGCCGACGTCGAAGCGGGTCCAGCTCGGGATCTTCAGCGTGTTGGCGGTGTTGAGATACTGCGCCCCGGTGTGGATCACGCGGCCGGTCAGCGTCACGGTGGGGAAGGAGGCGGGCAGGAAGGGCAGGTCCCATTCGACGTTGGCGTTGAACTGGTGGCGCGGCACGCCGACGGCGTCCTTGCCTTCGGTCGCGGCGTTGCCGGTGTCGGTCAGTTCCGGATCGATGAAGGTGGCGCCGCCCAGCAGCCGCAGGCCCTGCACCGGTTCGCCATACAGCATCAGCTCGACGCCGCGGTTGCGCTGTTCGCCGGACACGCTGTAGAGGCGGGTGAAGGCGTCGGTGACGCCGCTGGGCTGGGTGGTCTGGAACAGCGACAGCGAGCCGCCGAAGCTGCCGAAATCGAGCTTGCCGCCGACCTCGTACTGGACGGAGCGGTAGGGCTCGAAGATCTCCCCGGCATTGGCCGCGGTGGACGGGGCGGTCGGACCCTGGGCCAGCCCTTCGATCCGGTTGGCGTAGAGCGACAGTTCCTTCAGCGGCTTCACCACCAGCCCGACCACCGGCGTCAGCGCCGACTGGTCGTAATCGGAGGTGCGGGCGCCGTTGGCCCGGTTGTAGCCGCGGACCTGGATGTTCTGCTGGCGCAGGCCGGCGGTGAGCATCACCCGGTCGTCCAGGATCGACAGCGTGTCGGAGGCGTAGACGCTGCGCAGCACCGACTCGCTGACCTTCGGCAGGTCGCCCGTCATGCCGCTGGCCGAGGTCGTTGCCGAACGCGGCATGCCGACCATGCGGTAGAGGTTGATGGCGGTGGTGGTGCCGAACTCGAAGCCGTTGTTGTTGGTGGTCCGCAGCGCCGAGGCGCCGGCGTTCAGCTGGTGGCGGACCGGGCCGGTGTGCAGGTCGGCGCGGACGCCGGCCTGGCCGGTGCTGGTGAAATCCTCGCGCGGGACGGTCAGGCGCCTGACCGTGCCGGTGCCGTCGGGCCGCGTGACGGTGGGGGAGCCGTAGTCGCCGTCCTCGCGCATGCTGCGCAGGCCGAAGGCGCCGTAGGCGGTCAGGTTGGGCAGGATGTCGTATTCGGCGCGGACCTGCCCGAAGGTGTCGCGCATCTGCGAATAGGTCCAGGGCTGCGCGTAGTTCTGCGAGGCCGAGGGCACGGCCGGCACGAAGCTGCCGAAATAGACCACCGGGCGGCCCTGCTCCACCCGCTGGGTCTGGGTGCCGACGTCGAGCGTCACCCGGGCGCGCTCGCCGCGGTAATCCAGCGCCAGGGAGCCGAGCTTCAGCGTCCGCTCCTCGTCGTTGACGGCGGTGTCGCCGCCGCGGACCGCGGCGTTGACGCGCACGCCGAACTGGTTGGCGTCGCCGAAGCGGCGGCCGACATCGGCGGACAGGCCGAGCCGGCTGTCCATGGCATAGCTGGCGGTCAGGCGGGTCAGCGGTTCGTCCTCCGCCCGCTTGGGCACGAGGTTGACGCCGCCGCCGATGCCGGAGCCGCTGGGGGCCGCCCCGTTCAGGAAGGCGTTGGCGCCCTTCAGGACCTCAACCCGTTCGAACATGTTGGTGGCGACGATCTGGCGCGGCGCCGTACCATAGAGGCCGTCGACCGACAAATCCTCGCCCGCCAGCTGGAAGCCGCGGATGACGAAGCTTTCCGCGAAATTGCCGTAGCCGAGGCTGCTGCGCACCGCCGGGTCATTGGCCAGCACGTCGGCGATCGTCTCCGCCTGCTGGTTGCGGATGGTCTCGGCGGTGTAGCCGGTGACGGAGAACGGAACGTCCATCGCATCCTGGTTGCCGAGCGCGCCGATCCGCCCGCCGCGCGCCACCTGCCCGCCGGCAAAGGCCAGGGGCAGGGCGCCGGGGCCGCCGGCGGTCCGGTTGCCTTCGATCTGCACCGGGTCGAGCTGGACGGCGCCACCCGCCGCCACGCGTTCGACCGTGACGGTTTCGGTGTTGAGGAAGCGGGCGACCAGCCCGGTGCCGGACAGCAGGCGGTTCAGCCCCTCGCGCGCGGTCATCGCCCCGCTGACGCCGGGGGAGGCGACGCCCTGGGTCACGGCGCCGGGGGTCAGCACCTGGATGCGGGTGGCGGCGGAGAAGGCGGCGAGCGCCCCGTCGACCGACTGCGGCGCGATGGCGAAGCTGACGGCGTTTGCGGAGGTGCCGGCCGGGTTCGTTTGCGCCATCGCCGCGGGAATGCCGGGCAGCAGCAGCCCCGGCGCGATCAGCACCGTCGTCGCCAGCAGCCGCCCCAGGAACCGCCGCTTCTGGAACCGCCGCTTCAGGACCAAGCGGCCGGACGGACCACCATGGTCACCGCCCCGAGATCCGCTCTTCATGCCAAACCTCGCCCCAAACTTCGCCAATGCCATCGCTCGCCTCTGATATCCGGTGAGAGACCGCGCCGCGTTCTGCGACTGCGTCTCATTCTCTTCTTTCCCGGACATGACGATGGGACGGCGGGGATCCCTGGGAGGTTTTTTCAGGCCTGCCGATTTTTTTCAGGCCAGCAGCATTTTTCAGCGCAGCAGGGTCAGATAGGGGGTGATGCGGGTGGCGTGGACGCCGAGGCCGCGTTCCAGCGCATCGAAGACGGCATCCGGGCGGTCTAGCGCGAAGACGCCGGAGACCACGCGCTCCGCCGCCTCGTCGTTCAGCAGGACCACCCGGCCCGGCCATTGCGCGTTCAGCGCGGCGATGACGGAGGCCAGCGACTGCTGGCGGAAGACGATCTGCCCCTGGCGCCAGGCGAAGGCGACGGCGGGATCGGCCGCCCGTGGCCCGCTCAGGCCGAGCGGACCGGCCTCCGCACTTTCGCCGGCGCGCAGGCGGACGCTGTCGGGCCAGGGGGCGTGGCTGTCGGTGCCGGGATGGGCGGAGACCTCCACCAGCCCGTCGCCGACGGTGACGGTCGTGCGCCCGTCCTCGCGCCGGACGCTGAACTGGGTGCCCAGCACGCGGGCGGCGCCGGCCCCGCCATCGACGACGAAGGGATGGTCGGGGTCGCGGGTGACGTGGAACCACGCCTCCCCGCGCAGGATGCGGACGCGCCTCTCGCCGTCCCGGAAATCGAGCGCCAGTGCGGTGCCGCCGTTCATCTCGGCGGTGGAGCCGTCTGGCAAGGCCACTGTCCGGCGCTGTCCGGCCGCAGTGACCTGATCGGCGACGGCATCCTGGTAGAGCGTCGGTCCACGCCAGACGCCGAGCCCGCCGACAACCAGCAGGACCGCCATCGCCGCGGCGAAGCGCCGGACACCGCCAAATGCCGCCGGGCGGCGGGACGGCGCGCTGCGGGATCCGGCATAGGCGGCGCGGTGGGCCGCACGGGCCGGCTCCTTCAGGTCGTGCAGCAGGCTTTGCACGTCGGTCCAGGCATCGGCATGGGCGGGGCTGCGGGCCAGCCATTCGGCGAGGGCGGCACGCTCGGCCGGCGTGTGGTCGTCGGATTGCAGGCGGAAGAACCACGCGTTGGCTTCGGAGAACAGCCGGTCCTCATTGGATCCGTCAATGTCGGACCCATTCTCTGGCGCTCCCCTGCGCTGGTCATCCCAATGATCCGTCACGTCCTGCCGCAAGCTCCTGTTTGCCTCGTATGATGGAAGACGATCGGCGCAGCCCGATCCCTCAAAGAAAATGACCCGACGGGACGCGGGCTCCGCCCGTCAGCGCAGCGGACGCCGTTTCATGTGGGCGCGGCACTGCTCCAGTGCGGTGCGCAGATGGTACTCCACCGTGCGCGGCGAGATGCCCAGCCGCTCGCCGATGGCGCGGTAGGGCAGCCCTTCGACATGGTAGAGCAGGAACACCTCGCGGGTCTTGGGGGGCAGGGCATCGATGGCGCCGCGCAGCCGGGCCATGGTCTGGGTCCGCTCGACCAGCGCGTCGGCAGCGGGGCCGGCGGCCGGCAGATCGTCGCCGGGCGGCCCGGCCTCGCGCAGGCGCTGGCGCCGGGCGGCCCGGCAATGGTCGAGCGCGATGCGGTCGGCCACAACATAGAGCAGGCCCGCCGGATTCTGGACCGCCTCGCCGTCGGGCAGGCGGGCCAGCCGCAGGAAGGCATCCTGCGCCAGATCGCCCGCCGTCTGCGGATCGCCGGTCCGCCGCGCGATGGCACGCTCCACCCGCAGCCGATGCGCATCGAACAGCTCGGCGATCTTGCGCGCCCATGTGCCGACGGCGCCTGTCATCGGGCGCGCCGGGGCCGGGTGTCGTCGAGGAGGGGAGGGCGGAGGGTGTCGGTCACGGATGCGCGGATTGCCGGGGGCGGGGAAGCCGGCAGCCATCGGGCCATCGCCCGGAACGCCGGCCCCACCGGTATAGCCGCACCGAGCTTAGAATGCGAACCATTCTTATTAGCGGGAGACGCCCGGTCCGGACATCCCCCGTTCCCATCCCAGGCTTACCAGCTCGCCCGCAGGGACAGCATCGCGTTGCGCGGCTCGCCGTAATAGCCGTAGGACTGGATGCTGGTCATGTATTTCTTGTCGAACAGGTTGTTGACGTTCAGCGTGGCCGAGACCTTCTCGGTGATCTGGTAGCGGGTCATCAGGTCCACCACGGCGTAGCTGCTCTGCTCGGTGCGCCGGCTGCCGGTGCCGTTGTAGATGTCGCCCTGCCACTTCACATTGCCGCCGACGGTCAGGCGGTCCCAGGAGCCCGGCAGCCGGTAGGTGGTGAACATCTTCAGCGTGTCGCGCGGCACATAGGTCGTCAGGCGCTGGCCGCTGGCGTCCTTCACGGTGGTGTGGGCGAAGCCGCCGCCGACCTGCCAGCCGGGCAGCATCTCGCCGGTCAGCTCCAGCTCGAAGCCCTTGCTCTTGGCGCCCTTGGCCGCCTTGTAGGCCTGCCCGCCGTCCGGGGTGAAGCGGCCGCTGTCGGCGACGGCCAGATTGTCCTGCTGGATCAGGAACACGGCGGCGCTGGCGTTCAGGCGGCCGCCGAAGAACTCGGCCTTGACGCCGGCCTCATAGGCGTCGCCGTCGATCGGGTCGAGGTTCTTGCCGCTGACATCCTTGTAGTCCTGCGGCTTGAAGATGCTGGTGTAGCTGCCATAGACCGACCAGATGTCGGTCACGTCGAAGACGATGCCGGCATAGGGGGTGAGCACGCCGTTCTGCGAGCGCTTGTCCGCGGTGCCGGCAGCGTCGTACGGGTGGCTTTCCTCGCTCTGCTCCCAGCGGCTGATGCGGCTGCCGAGGATGACGGACAGGGCGTCGGTCGGCCGCAGCCGCGTGGCGAGATAGGCCGCCATCTGCCGTTCGTTGGTCTGCGACCAGCCTGTCGGGTTCAGCGTCGGTTGGGCGATGCGGCCGTTCCAGCTGTAGTAGTTGGAAATCGAGGTGTCGTAGCCGTCGATGTACCAGAGCGGATGGTCGAGCCCGCTGCGCTTGGCGTAATAGCCGCCGACGCCGGCCATCAGGTCGTGCGTCCGCCCGAACAGCTCGTAGGGACCGGTCACGTCGGCGTTGATCGAAGTCTGCTGCAGGGTCGAATTCCAGCGGCCGGGCCAGATCCCCATGCCGCTGCCGTCGCGGTTGAGGCTGCCGCGCACGCCGTAGCCGAGCAGGCCGTCATACTCGCGCGTGCTGTGCTCGACATTCAGTGTCGCCGTCCAGCCATTGCCGAAACGGTGCTTCACGTCGCTGAAGACGGTCAGGTTGTCGTGGGTGAAATAGGCCCAGTCGGCGCCGCTGTTGAAGGAGCGCGAAAAGTCCGTCCTGCCGCCGTCGGCGAAGAACAGCGGAAAGCCGGCGCGCGAGGCGTCGTCCGACCTGTGCTTCTGGTATTCGATCCCGACGGTCCACAGCGTGTCGTCGCTGACGTCGGCCTCCAGAACGCCGTAGAGCACCTTCTTGCGTTCGTGCAGCCGGTCGATGAAGCTGTCGCCGTCCTGATAGGCGCCGACGACGCGCCCGCGCAGGCGGCCGTTCTCGACCAGCGGGCCGGACAGGTCCGCTTCGCCGCGGTAGCGGTTCCAGGAGCCGCCCTGTCCCTGGACATAGCCCTGGACGGTCGGGGTCGGACGCTTGCGGACCAGATTGACCGCCGCGGAGGGATCGCCGACGCCGTTCAGCAGGCCGGCCGCCCCGCGCACCACCTCGACACGGTCGAACAGCGCCATGTCGGAGATGCTGTCGCCGAAGCCGTACACCGTCGAGCGCGGGATGCCGTCGACCTGATAATTGCTGACGGCGAAGCCGCGGGCATAGATCTCGGAACCGTCGGCGCCGAGTGCGCCGGACTGCTGCCGCGACACGCCGACGGTCTGGTTGAGAACGTCGCGGATCTCGTTCAGTCCCTGGTCGTCCATGCGCTGGCGGGTCATCACGCTGACCGACTGCGGCGTCTCGCGCAGAGTCAGGTCGAGCTTGGTGGCGCTGGTCGACGGGCCGGCGGCGGCATAGGAGCCGCTGCCCTCGCTGCGGCCGCGGTCGCTGGAGGCGACGCCCTGCACCGTCATGGTGTCGAGCATCGTCGCGCCGTCGCTGCCGCTGACCGGCTTTTCCAGCGTCACCGTGTCGGCGTCGACGAAGCGCGCGGTCAGTCCGGTCCCCGCCAGCAGACGCACCAGCGCCTCGCGCGGGGCCATGGTTCCGGTCACGCCGGGGGAGGAGAGGCCCTGCGCGATGTCGGTCGGATAGAGGACCTGAAGCCCGGCGGCCTGCCCGTAGGCGGCGAGCACGCCCGGCAGGGGACCGCCGGCGATGGCGAAGGCGCGCGTGCCGGTCTGCTGCGCCACCTGCGGAACGGCCGCGGCGCTGGACGTCGCCTGTGCGCCATGCAGCGCGGTCGACGCCAGCAGCATCCCCATCAGGATCGGCTTCCAGCCGATCCGGCCACCCGTTTGTCTCCTGTCCATCCAGCCCGCCGGGCGCCCCCCAGTACCAACCATCGCCATGACCCCCAAAAAATGCGAATGAGTTGCATTTGCCATTCGGTGAGACAGGACGCTGGCCGAAGGGCGGTCCCTCACCTCCCTTCGCAAAAAAACTCTGCGGAACCGGCTAGACGGAACGGATGATGACCAAGCCGGGAAAAGGCCGCATCGTGCGCACGGGCAAGGTGCGGACGATGGCGTTGAGTGCGGCGTCCGGACGGGCGATGTCGACACTGCCGTCGACCTTCAGGGCGGCGAGCGGACGGTCCCACAGCAGGATGCGGGCGGGATGGTAGCGGTTGAGGTCGGCGACCACTGCATCGAGCGGCTGGGCCTGGAAGACCAGCCGTCCCTGCCGCCAGGCGGTCTCCGCCGCCAGCCCATCGCGCAGCAGCGGGCCGGGTCCGTCGGGACCGTAGCTGCGGCAATGGCCGGCGGCGAGATGGACCGGCGGCCGGTTCCCCGCCGCCAGCGTGGCCGTGCCCTTTTCGACCGCAACCACCACATCGTCCGGCCGGCGGTGCACGGTGATTGTGGCGTCCATCATGGTCACGCTGCCGTCGGCGCAGGCCACGGCGAAGGGGCGCCCCGGATCGGGCGCCGCGACGAAGCGCGCCCGGCCATCGATCAGGCGGACCCGGCGCTCCGCGGCGGAAAACTCCACGGCGAGCGCGCTGCCGGCATCGAGCTCGACCGACGAGCCGTCGGCAAGCGCCAGCGAGCGGCGCTCGCCGGTGCCGGTGCGGATCTCGCCCGGCCAGCCGGTCAGGACCACCGTGCCCCCGATCCCGGCGGCGCAGGCCGCGGCCCCGCCCACGCCGAAGGCCAGCAGGCGGCGCCGGGTCGGCAGCGGGCGGACGGCCCTGCCCTGGTTGGGCATACGCGGGTCCGGCAGGCGCGGGTCCGGCAGGCGGCCGAGATCGCTCCAGACGCCGGACAGCCGGTCGAACTCCTGCCGATGGGCGGGATCCCGCGCCAGCCAATCGGCGAAGGCGGCCCGGTCGGCGGCGTCCGCATCGCCGGACTCCAGCCGGACGAACCATGCCAGCGCCGCCTCGCGCGGGTCGCCGGACGGCTCCGGCGGTCTGCCGTCGCGACCGGTCACAGAGCCAGCCGGTCGCGGCAATGGGCCAAGGCCTTCATCACGTGCTTCTCCACCATGCTGCGCGAAATGCCCAGGCGCGCGGCGATGTCGGCATGGCTCAATCCGTCGAATTTGTGAAGCAGAAACACCTCCCGGCAGCGAGGCGGCAGTTCGGCCAGCGCGTGGCTCAGCCGTTCCAGCCGCTGCTTGTGCTCCAGGGCGGTTTCGGCGTCGGGCTCCTCCAGCGGGCGCTCCATCCCCAGCTCGGCCGGGGCGAAGCGGCGTCCGCGCCGGGTCTCCGCCCGCAGCCGGTCGAGCGCGATGTTGTCGGCCATGCGGAACAGGTAGGAGCGCGGGTTGTCGATCTCCGGCAGGGCGGCCAGGCTGCGCAGGCGCAGGTAGGTGTCCTGCACGACGTCTTCGGCGAGGCAGAGCGATCCGAGGCGCCGGGCCAGATGGCCGGTCATCTCCTCGTAATGGACGATCAGCAGACCCAACAGGGAAGACCGGTCTCTTTCAGCCATGACCTCGGCGACACCCGTTCCAGCGATCCATCGGAAATCCAGTGCTAACCATGAATGAGAATCATTCGCAATCTATAGATCGCCCTTTGCGAAAAACTTTGCGGAACGGGGGTGAGGGGGTGGCCGGCGGCGGTCGTCATGACGTGAAGGCGGTCTGTGCGCCGGTTTCCGCCGTCGGGATGGTGTCGCTTCGGGGGTGAGGATCGAGCATCCGCCAAACGTCTATGGTTGAGAACGACACGCATTCGCGTATTTCAATTCCACAGGGACAGCGACCGCCGCCATGACCAGATCACCCCCGCCCGCCCGCCGCCGGTACAGGGCCGTTTTTGCCGTCGGGGTGGTCGTCGCCGGCTTCGCCACCGCCGCCCTGCTGCGTCCCGGCGATCCGGCGGCGTCCGCCGAACTGGCGGCGATCGGGCGCGGCACGGTCGAGGATACGGTGACTGCACTCGGCAAGATCCAGCCGCGCGCCTATGTCGATGTCGGCGCCCAGGTGTCGGGACAGCTGATGCGGCTGCACGTCAAGGTCGGGCAGATGGTGCGCGAGGGCGATCTGCTGGCCGAGATCGACCCCGCCCTGCAACAGGCCAAGGTCGAGGCCGGCCGGGCCGAGCGCGCCCGCCTGACCGCCCTGCTGGACGAGCTGCGGGCGCGCGCCGATTTCGCCCAGGCCCAGCTTGCCCGCCAGACCGCGCTGCGCCGGGTCGAGGCCGGGCGCGGCGAGTCCTACGATCAGGCGCGGATGGAGGCGCGCACCGCCGCCGCCCAGGTCGACGCCACGCTCGCCCAGATCCGCCAGACGGACTCGACCCTCCAGGCCGACGAGGCGCAGCTCGGCTACACCCGCATCTACGCGCCGATGAGCGGCACGCTGATCGCGGTGGACGCCCGCCAGGGCCAGACCATCAACTCGACCTACGAGGCGCCGGTCCTGATGCGGATCGCCGACCTGTCGGCCATGACCGTCTGGACCCAGGTCTCGGAGGCCGACATCACCCGGCTGACCGACGGCATGCCGCTCTATTTCACCACGCTCGGCCATCCCGGCCGGCGCTGGACGGCGCGGTTGCAGCAGATCCTGCCGGCGCCGCCCAAGCCGGTGACGAGCGGCTCCGCCAACGGCGCGGCATCGTCGGGCGGCGGTACAGGGGCAAGCACCGTCGTGCTCTACACCGCCCTGTTCGAGGTCGCCAACGAGCGCGGCGATCTGCGCCCGGAGATGACCGCCCAGGTCTTCTTCGTCGCCGCCGAGGCGAAGGATGCGCTGACGGTCCCGGTCGCCGCCCTGACCGCGACGGACGAGGCGTCCGGGCGGCACAGCGTCGCGATGATCGGGGAGGGCGGCGCCGTCGTGACGCGCGAGGTGCGCATCGGCGTGCGCGACCGTTTCAACGCCCAGATCCTGCAAGGGCTGAGCGAAGGCGAGCGGATCGTGGTGGGCTGGCGGACCGACGACGGCCGGCCGCCCCGCATCGGGTTCCGGCTGTGAGCGCCCCCCTCCTCGTCCTGGAGGACATCCGCAAGACCTACGCGACCGGCGGCGTCGTCGCGGTGGAGGTGCTGCGCGGCGTCTCGCTGACCGTCGAGGCGGGGGAGTTCGTCGCCATCGTCGGCAGCTCCGGCTCGGGCAAGTCGACGCTGATGAACATCCTCGGCGGGCTCGACCGCCCGACCTCCGGCAGCTACCGGGTCGGCGGGCGCGACGTGTCGGAGCTGGAGGGCGATGAGCGGGCGGCCCTGCGGCGCGACGGCTTCGGTTTCGTCTTCCAGCAATATCACCTGATCCCCGGCACCTCGGCGCAGGAGAATGTCGAGATGCCGGGCCGTTATGCCGGCCTGCCCGCCGCCTTGCGGGAAAGCCGCGCCGCGGCACTGCTCGGCCGGCTCGGGCTGGGGGAGCGGCGCCACCACCGGCCCAACCAGCTCTCCGGCGGCCAGCAGCAGCGCGTGTCGATCGCACGGGCGCTGATGAACGGCGCGCCGGTGATCCTGGCCGACGAGCCGACCGGCGCGCTCGACAGCGCCAGCGGCGCCGAGGTGGTGGCCCTGCTGCGCGAACTGGCCGCCGAGGGCCGCACCATCGTCCTGATCACCCACGACCGCAAGGTGGCCGAGGCCGCCGACCGGGTGGTGGAGATGCGCGACGGGCGCATCGTTTCCGACAGCGCAACCGATGGCGGCCGGCGGTCCAGACCCGCCGCCCCTGTTTCCGCTGCGGCCACGGCGGAGCATCACACTCCCGCGTCCGTCTGGACCAGCGCCGGGGAGGCGTTCACGGCGGCGCTGCGCTCGCTGGGGGCGAACGGCTTCCGGACGGCGCTGACCCTGCTCGGCATCGTCATCGGCGTGGCGTCGGTTATCGCGCTGCTCGCCATCGGCGAGGGCGCCAAGCGGGCGGTGATGGCGCGGGTCGGCGCGCTGGGGGTTAACCTGGTCTATGTGCTGGCCGGCAGCGGCGATCCCCGCCTGCCGACCACGCCGCTGACCGAGGCGGACGGCGAGGCCATCCTAAGGCTTCCCAACGTCGAGAGCGTCATGCCCTATCTCGACATGCCGGTGATGGTGCGGTACGGCAACATCGACCACCGGACCAGCGGGCTGGCGACCTCCGCCTCGCTGCCGCTGACCCACCGCTGGCCGGTGGCGGCGGGCTCCTTCTTCACCACCGCCGACGAGCGGGCCGGGGCGGCGGTCGCCGTGCTCGGCCACAATGTCGCGAAACGGCTGTTCCCGAACGGGGAGTCGCCGCTCGGCCGGCATGTGCAGGTCAACAACATTCCCTTCCAGGTCACCGGGGTGATGGGGCAGAAGGGCGATCTCACCGGCAGCCAGGACACCGACGACTGGGTGTTCGTGCCGCTGTCCACCGGGGTGCAGCGGCTGGTCGGCAAGCCCGACCTCCAACTGATCCTGGTGTCGGTCCACACTGTCGGGCGCATCGCCGAGACCCGGGACGCCATCGGCGCGCTGATGACCAAGCGGCACGGGCAGGAGGATTTCCAAATCCGCGACGTGACCGCCCGCATCAGGACGGCGACCGAGACGCAGGACACCATGACGTTGCTGCTCGGCAGTGCGGCGGTGGTGACGCTGCTGGTCGGCGGCATCGGGGTGATGAACATCATGCTGGTCAGCGTGACCGAGCGGACCCGCGAGATCGGCATCCGCATGGCCGCCGGGGCGCGGGCCGCCGACATCGAGCGGCAGTTCCTGATGGAGGCGGCGCTGGTCGCCGGGCTGGGCGGGCTGGTCGGGGTGGCGCTGGGGCTGGCGAGCGGGGCGCTGGTCGGGCTGTTCGTGATGCCGGTGCTGTTCACCGCGACCGCCATCGCCGGGGCGGTGACCTCCGCCGTGGTGACCGGGCTGGTCTTCGGCCTGATCCCCGCCCGCCGCGCCGCCCGCCTCGACCCGGTGGCGGCGCTGTCGAGCGAGTAGGGCGGGGAGGGGGCGCGACAAGCCCTTCTCCCCTTGTGGGAGAAGGGCCCGTCGGGACGCCTATGCGCGGAAAGAGAGGGAACTTCAGCGGCTCAGCGCAGCCCCGCCTCCAGCTGTTCGGCGATCTTCGCCAGGGCGGTGTCGATGGCGGCGGGGGGGCCGCTTTCCAGGCTGTCCAGCACGATCAGGCGGGCACCGCCGTCGGCGACGGCCTGGGCGATCTCCGGGGCGGGCCGGCGGTGGTGGAGCACCGCCGGGATGCGTTCGGCCCGGAGGTAGGCGGTCAGTTCGGCCAGACGCTCCGGCGTCCAGTCGCGGTCGTCGCGGGTCCAGACCTTGCGCAGGTCGAGGCCGAAATCGGCGGCGAGCATGGCGAAGCGGTCGGACAGCGCCGCGACCGACGGGTCGGGCAGTGCTGCGAAGCTCTGCGCCGTCCGCGAGGACAGCGCCAGCAGGCTGCGCTTCATCGTGGCGAGGTTGGCGTCGATGGCAGCGGCCGAGGCCGGGTAGAGGCGCCGCAAATCGGCGGCCAGGATGTCGGCCATCCGTCCGGCATTGGCGACGCCCAGCCAGGGGAAGGCGGCGCCGTCGCGCAGCGCGATGCCGGGCAGGGCGCCGTCCACCGGCCGGGCGGCGTCGATCTCGACCAGCCGGATGTTGGCGCGCCGCGCCAGCGGATAGAGCGGATCCTCCGCCCAGACCGAGCGCAGGGTCAGCACCGCGTCGGCCTTGCGCGCCGCCTCGGCGAACTTGGCCTCGCCGCGCCCGCTGAGGAAGGAGTGCTGGCGGCCCATCGGGATGGCGGGCGGCACCGCCGCTTCGACCTCCACCGCCGTGCCGCGGGTCAGCGCCTGGGCCAGCCCGGCGGTGACCGGATGCCCGGCCAGCACGGTTTCGGCGCCGGCGGTCGGTGCGACCGGGGCCGTCGCCAGCAGCAGGAGCGCTGCGAGCGTGACACGTCTCATCCCTCGTCCCCTCTCATGACCAGACGCGCCAGCAGCGCGCCGAGGAACAGCAGCCCGGCCGCCAGGATGATGGCGCCGCCCGACGGCACCGGCAGGGCGAACTGCACCGGCAGCAGGATGCCGGCCACCGCCGCGATGCTGGCAAAGGCGACCGACAGCAGGAAGAAGCCGCGCAGCGACGAGGCGACGACGCGGGCGGCGGCGGCCGGGATCACCAGCAGGGCGCCGACCAGGATGGCGCCGATGATCTTGACCGAGGCGACGGTGACCACCGTCACCAGCACGATGAACAGATAGTCGAGCCCCTTCACCGGCACGCCGCGCACCCGCGCCAGCGCCGGGTTGAAGCTGGCCAGCAGCAGACGGTTGAACAGCGCCAGCATCGGCAGGGCGACGCCCAGCGCCACCGCCAGCAGCACCGTCAGGTCGCGGTCGTCCACCGTCAGCACCGAGCCGAACAGCACGTTTTCCAGAATGTGGATGTTGACCCGGCTGGCCAGGACCAGCAGCAGGCTGGCGCCGAGCGCCAGCGACACCGACAGGAAGACGCCGATCAGCGTGTCGGAGGTCAGGTTGCTGCGGTTGCGGGTGTAGTTGACCAGCAGCGCGAACAGCAGGCAGTAGCCGAACAGGCTGGCATAGGGGCCGGTGTAGGGCTCCCCCACCAGAATGCCGATGGCGACCCCGGTCAGGGCGGCATGGCCGACCGCCTCTGAGAAGAAGGCCAGCCGCTTGGTCACCACCAGCGTGCCGAGCCCGCCCAGCACCGGGCCGATGACCAGGCCGGAGAGCAGCGCGTTGATCAGGAAGCCGTGGGTCAGCCCGGCGGGCAGCCACCCGGCCGCGGCCCAGCCCTGGATCAGGGCGCGCAGGGTCTCGAAGCTCATGACGCCATCTTTCGGGGAGCGGCGGAGAACAGGCCGAGCACCCGGTCGGGCGACAGCATCTCCGGCGGCGGGCCGTCGAACAGCACGCGCCGGTTCAGCCCCGACACCCGCGTCGCCAGCCGCCGCACCTGGGCGAGGTCGTGCTCGACCCACAGGATGGTGGTGCCGGCGGCGGTCAGCTCGGCCAGCAGGGTCTCGAAGATGGCGACGCCGGCCTCGTCGAGTGCGGTCATCGGCTCGTCGAGGACGATCAGGTCGGGCGCCGGGATCAGCGCCTGGGCGAGCAGCACGCGCTGGCGCTCGCCGCCCGACAGGGCGCCGAAGCGGCGGCGGCCCTTGCCGGCCATGCCGACGCGGGCCAGCGCCTCATCGTAGCCCTGCCGGCGGTCCGGCCCGAGGAAGGCGGGGCGGCGCTGGCACAGCACGGCCAGGAAATCCTCCACCGTCAGCGGCAGGCCGCGGTCGAACTCGACCGCCTGCGGGACGTAGGCGATGATGCCAGGCGCATCCCGTCCGCCATCTCCCGGCCAGTCGAGCCGGATGGTGCCGCGGTGCGGCGCCTGTCCCAGCAGGGCGCGGATCAGCGACGACTTGCCGCCGCCGTTGGGGCCGACCACGGCATGGACGGCACCGGGAGCCACGGCGAGCGAGACCTGTTCGAGGATGGCGGTGCGGCCGAGCGTCAGGTCGACCCGGTCGAACAGGATGGCGGGGCCGTTCGCTCTCCTGCCGCTCATGGCTTGGCCTCCAGCATCGCCTGGACCAGCGTGTCCAGGTTGCGGGTCATCTCGCGCTCGAACCGGTCGGCGGCGTAGTCGCCATGCGAGATGTGGGAGAAGCTGTAGAGCCGGATGCCGGTCTCGCGGCGGATCGTCTCGACATAGGCGCTGGGAAAGTTCAGCTCCGAGAAGATCACCTGCACGTCGAGCCTGCGCATCGTCGCGATGGTCTCGGCAAGCTGGGCCGGGCTCGGCTCGATGCCGTGTGCCGGCTCGACGACGGCGGAGACCTCCAGCCCGAACTCGCGCAGCAGGTAATCGTAGGCGCCGTGGATGGTGGCGACCCTGAGGCGGGTGTCGCCGGCGCTCGCCAGCCTGCCCAGCGCGTCGGCACGCAACTGGCGCAGCCGGCGGGAGTAGGTCCGGGCGTTGGCGGTGTAGGCGTCGGCGTTGGCCGGGTCGAGCCGCCCCAGCTCGCGGGCGATGGTGGCGACCTGAAGAACCGAGCCGGTGATCGACAGGAAGCTGTGCGGGTTGACGACCTTGCCTGCGCCCCGCGCCGCCGACTGTGTCATGGACCCGGCTGCGGGCAGCAGCGGCACGTCGGCGTTGGCCTCGACCACCGGCAGGCCGGGCTTGGACGAGGCGGCGATCATCCGTCCGGCGAAATCGTCGTGGCCGATGCCGTTCAGCACGATGGCGTCGAGGCTGCCGATGCGCTGGATGTCCTCCGGTCGCGGCTCGTAGGCATGCGGGTTGAAGCCGGCGGGGATGATCGGCACCACCTCGGCCCGGTTGCCGACGATGTTGGCGACATAGGAATAATAGGGGTGCAGGGTGATGCCGAAGCGCTTGCGCTCGGCGGCGCCGGCAGCGCCGGCGGGAAGAACGCCGGCCGCCAGGGTGGCGGTGAGGAAGCGGCGGCGGTTCAGGGAAAGGCTCATAAGGGCACACTCATCGGGTCACGCCGGCGGTGAAGGTGGAGGTGATCCGCTTCCAGCCGGCGGCGGCCAGCGACGCCTCGTCGAGGCGGGCGGGCGGTGCCTCGGCGGCGCGCTTCAGCCAGATCCCAGGGCCATGGCCGTCCCCGTCGCCATGCCGGTCCAGCAGCAGGAGCAGCGACCCCGCTTTTCCGGGATCGGCGGACAGGCCGGCATAGGCGACCGTCCCGCCGGCTTCCACCAGGGTCCAGGCATGGCCGCCGCGCGCCGCGGCGCTGGCGTCGGCGGCGAAGGGCGGCAAAGCCTGGGCCGCCAGCTCGGCCGGGGACGGCGCCCGGCCCTTGGATTTGCCGTCGGCCTTGCGCAGGGCGGCGATCTCGTCAGCGATCTGGACGGCGATCTCGGCGGCGGCCATCTTCAGGTCGGCGTGCAGTCCCTGTTCGGCGGCGGTCAGGGCGGTGCGGGAGTCGATCTGGTGGGCGGCCGGGGCGGCCTCGGCTTCCGGTGCCGGCCGCAGCCCGACCGCCGCCGTGGCGGTGGCGAGGATCAGGCCGGCGGCGAGCAGGACCCACAGGGTCTCGCGCTCGGCGCCGGCGCGGCGGACGATCTGGCGATGCATGGGGTGGGGAGCCCTATTTGATGGCGCCGTGCTCGATCTCGACCGTGTGGCCGGGGCCGGCATCGAACAGCACGTAGAAATCCTGGGCCGGGCGCGGGAAGGACAGGGTGGAATCCGCGCCCAGCCTGCCCTTGACCAGCACCTGCTCGTCGTAGCCGATCACATCCAGCACCACGCCGGGCGCCTTCGAGCCGTCGGAGAAGCCGCCGGTGCAGACCACCGTCTGTCCGTCCGCCATCCTGCAGTCGCAGACCGGGTAATGGGCGTGGGCGGCGGTGGCGGCGCACAGGGCCGACAGGGCGGCGGCGACCGCCAGGGCATGAATACGGGCAGTCATCGCTTTCCTCCCAGAAAACCGGCCAGCGGGGTCGAGGTCTGATGGATGCGTCCGCTCCAGTCCTCGACCGTCACCCACAGCTCCTCGGTTCCGGACGGCTCGCCCGGCACCGCCACCTCGGCCTCGCGCTCGTACGGGTTGCCGAATCCCAGCGCGCCCGCGGCGCGCAGGTTCCGCGGCTTGCCGACGCGCAGGAAGACGCCGCGCACCTTGTCGATGTCGGCCGGGCGGAGATGGATGCGGTATTCCTTCATCCACTCGCCGTTGCCGGCCCAATGCGGCGACTCGTCGTAGGTGACGAGCGTGATCGGGAAGGGGCCGGCGCCGATGTCCCGCCGGATCTCGGGCGGGGCGAAGATCGGCTTCGGGCTGAAATAGTTCGGCAGGAAGGGAAGCGGCACCAGCATCATCAGTGCGCTGAGATGGAATTTGCCGCGATGCCAGAGTTTACGCATTGGAGGATGCCCTCGCCGTCCTCAGCCCGCGCACCGCCTCGACCGTGGCGCGCGCCGTCCGCTTGGTCCAGATCAGCATGCCGCTGAACACCAGCAGGCTCATCAGCGAGCCGAAGGCGAACCAGATCAGCTTGACCGGCAGGCCGCCGAAATCGCCGGTGTGGAGCGCCCGCATGATGGTGCGGGTCAGCTCGACGCCCGACGCGCCCTCCAGCCCGCCCTCCACCACGATCACCTCGGCGGTGTAGGGGTTGACGCGCACGATGTCCGGCAGCAGCGGCACCTGCCCGCTGGAGCCGATCACCGATGCCGTGTCATAGGCGGTGTCGGGCAGCCGCAGGTAGCGCAGCCGCATGTCGGGCAGGGCGGTCATGGCCGCGGCCACCACGGCGTCGGCGTCGATCTTCGGCCGGACCGCCGACACGGGGATCCGGTCGCGGGCGACCATCACCGGCGCCTTGCCGCCGCCCAGACCGATGCCGAGATGGAACAGGGCGATGTAGATCAGGAACCACAGGCTGGTGACGGCGATCACGGCGATGAACCAGATCGACCAGGTGCCGGCGACGCGGTGCAGGTCGCCCCACAGCACGCGGGGCGCCTGCTTCCAGCGGATGCGCGGCTGGTAGAAGGATTTCCAGAAGCGCTTGTAGACCACCAGCCCGGTGACGAGCGAGCCGGCCAGCGGGATGGCCAGCGCCGTCACCAGATACCAGCCGGTCGGAAAGGTCATCAGCCAGCCGTGCAGCGCCCGGATGAACTGGCGGAACGAGGTGCCGGGGGACAGGCCCTGGACCACGCCGGTCACCGGGTTGACCCAGGCGGTGGTGAAGGTGCCGTCGGGCAGCGCCATCTCGGCGCCCACCGCCATGTGGGATCCGCCCCAGTTCAGCGATTCGACCCGCCCGCCGGGCGCCGCCGCTTCCGCCGCGGCGATCAGCGCGCCCGGCGGCAGCGGCTGCCCCCCGCCCGACGCCCGCATCGACGGATCGACCAGCCAGGTGATCTCGGTGCTGACCACGGCGATGGTGCCGGTGACGCAGATGAAAAATAGGAAGGCCCAGATCGGCATCGCCAGCCAGGAATGCCACAGGAACCACAGCCGCGTGCGCGACTTGCCAGCGCTCATCTCGATCCTCTCCGCACGGGACATCCTCGCCCTTTCCCCTCAGACGAACGGGCGGACCCCGAGCCTCAGGGTGAAATGCGAAGGATTCTCATTTTTTCGGATGCGGGTCGAAATTCGGGCGCAAGCCCGTCCGGGGCGGCCTCCTCCTATTCAACGGCCCATTCAGCGGCCCATTCAGCGGCTGGGCGGCGGCACCAGCGCATCCATGCTGCGGACGATGCGGGGCGCATAGTGCAGCGAGGCCATCGTGGCCATGCCCTTGGCCACCATCCGCAAGGGGGCCGGCATCGGGCGCGCGACGTCGATCATGAGGATCGCGCGCAGTTCCGGGCTGTCGTTGACCACCTCGTGATCCCAGGAATCGTCGAACAGCACGCTTTCGCGCTCCTTCCACTGATGGATCCGGTCCTTCACCCGGATGTGCGGCGGCCGGACCGTCGGCACGCGCAATGCCAGGTGATAGCGCAGATACATGCGCGACGGCCCTTCATGGGCGCGGACGCTCTTGCCCGGCTCCAGAATCGAGAACATCGCCTGATAGACGCCGGGAATATCCCGGACCAACTCCAGCGTGCGCGGCGCCAGCGTCCGGGCGGCCCGCGGCACGCGGCCGAAACAGGTCAGCATGAACACGCTCCACCGCCGGTCGCGCTGCAGCCGGCCCGAGGAGTGGATCACGTCGGTGTCGATGCTGTGGTAGGAGGGCAGCCGCTCGTAGGCGGCCAGCACCTGGTCGAATTCCGCGCGGATGGTGTCGTAGGCCGCATCGATCCGGCGCAGAACGGGCATTTCCCGGTCGATGTCGTGAAACACCGGACGGGCCGCGCCGCCGGTGTGCAGGTCGAACAGCGGGTTGAACAGCGCTCCCGATTTGTAGAGCGACATGTTGCGGCGCCAGCGCCGCAGGGTCGGGATCAGCCCGTTGGGATCGGTCTTCTGCAGGGTCAGCATACTGGAGTCCCCTTGGAAACAAGGATGTGTGGGAGGCGGGCGGCCGAAACACCGCCCCTCGCGGCCTCCTGACCGGCCGGGTTGCGCGCTCCTCTCCACTATATAGACATATGTTTTGCTTCGATGTCCATGGGATGTGGGAGAATTTCGTAAGCATACACAGGCATTAATTTCATTAATTTGCCCACATTGGTGTGATTTTAAAATGGTACATGTGCGTGTAAATGAATTTTGAGTTTCAAATTGTTGTCACGGTTCTGATAATCGAAAAATTATGTTTGTTTGTTATTGACACAATAAGAGCATCAATTGCACAATTCGCCTGCACATAAGAACAAATACTTTCCCACGAGAGCCGAAAGCCGATCGTCAAGCACAGGCTTGCCGAATCGCGAAGCATCGGCGTGTGTCGGACAAACATCCATATACTAATGGGAGAATAATCGTGAGCTTTGCCTCGTACCGCGAGCAGCACGTCGCATTTCTGAACAAGGCGGTGAAGCCCGTCGACCTGACCCTCGATCAGCTCGAAGGCCGGTCTTACGGCCCGGAGACCCACAAGGGCCCGATGGTGATCTCCTCCGACCCGTCGGAGGACAATCTGGGCTCCAAGCTGGTCACCCTGCAGTCGGTCCAGCAGCTGAAGGACATCGCCGGGATTTCCGACGATCACTTCGCGGCGAACCCGCATGCCGACCGCAGCGTCCGCTATCCGACCGAGCCGGTGCAGACCGATTTCGACAAGGCGATCGAACGGGCGCGCAACGACAACTGCGCGCTGGAGAGCCTGATCCATCCCGCCGACCAGAAGACCATCGGCCAGGCGATGATGGCGTTCATCCACGGCAACAGCCAGAAGGTCAAGGCCTTCGAGCCGGTGATCAACGCCCTGCGCTTCCCCAACCAGGTTCTGCTGACCACCGGCCAGGACATCACCGTCACGCCGGGCAACCCCCTGGTCATCGGCCCCAACAGCCCGTACGTCACGCAGGACCCGGTCCTCGGCGCGGTCGCCATCTTCGGCACCGTCACCGTGCAGCAGGGCGGACAGATCCAGATCCTCATCCCGGTGACCTTCAAGGCCGCCCAGATCAATATGCTGTGAGGGCTGCCCAATGGGTGTCATCTACAACATCACCGTGACCGGCACCAATGGGACGACCGGCACCAGCGGCAGCCCCGGCGGACAAGGCGCCTCGGGCGGAAATGCGACCGGAGGCGTCTGCGGCGGCAAGAACAACGCGTCCTGCGTCACGGCGCCGACCAGCGCGACCAACGGCTACACCGGCGGCAACGGGACGTCCGGCTCGCCCGGTAGCGACGGCAGCTGCCCGGCAAGCCTGACCTTCCTGGTCGGGACCGTTTCCGGCGCCTTCAATGCCCTGGTCACCGGCGGCAACGGTGGAACTGGCGGCAATGGCGGCAATGGCGGTGCCGGCGGCAGCGGCGGTGCCGGCGCCAGCGTGGTCGGCTGCTGCCAGGGCCAGTACGGGTCCAACATGCCGGCCGGCCAGACCGGCAACGGCGGCAACGGCGCCAATGGCGGCGCGGGCGGCAACGGCGCGTCCATCGGCACCGCCATCGTCGTCCTGTACGACGAGATCGTCGGCTCGCCGACCTACAGCCTCAACGCGACGACGTTCGGCCAGGCCGGCTCCGGCGGGTCCGGCGGCTATGCCGGCGGTGCCGGCGGCAGCCCGGGATCGCCCGGCGCCACCGGCAAGAACACGCCGGCCGGCCAGGGACCGACGATGACCATGCGGCCCAACAACGGCTGACGCCACCCCACGACCATCGTCGAGAACGGACTCCTGACATGACGAACTCGATCAACGCTCAGATCCTGATCAGCGGATCCAGCGGAACCAACGGGGCAGCCGGAACGCCCGGCGGCGCCGGACCTTCGGGCGTGCCCGGCAGCCCCGGAAGCGCCACTCCCAAGAAGGGCTGCTGCGGCACCACCTACACCTGCACCTGCGCCACCAACGGCACGGCCGGCGGCAGCGGCGCGGTCGGGGGCTCCGGCACCGCCGGCTCCTCCGGAGGGGCGCCGCCGCCCTTCATCCTCCACTATGGCAGCCTGTCCGGCTCGCTCACCGTCCTGGCGCAGGGCGGCAATGGCGGCAATGGCGGCGACGGCGGTGTCGGCGGCACCGGCGGCACCGGCGGCGACGGCGGGAAGAACCAGGCCGTCTGCACCGACAGCAGCGGCAAGAATCCGCAATGCCCCACCTCCCAGGGCGGTGCCGGCGGCAATGGCGGCACCGGGGGTGACGGTGCGAACGGCGGCAATGGCGGCAATGGCGGATCGGTGACCGTCTATTGGGACACCGATCCGGGCGACATCCTGGTGCTGACGCCCGGCGGCAGCGGCGGGGCCGGTGGCTCTGCCGGCATGGGCGGCACCGGTGGCGCCGGTGGCGCGAACGAGGCCGGCGGCAACGCCGTGTCTGGTGCGAACGCCGGCGGCGGCCGTGCGGGAACCCCCGGCAATCCGGGCCAGTCCGGCACCCAGACCATCGTCAAGTATCCCACCGCGGCTTCGGCTGCCTGATCGGCTGCCTGATTTGGGGGCCGGGAGGCATCGGGACGCCGTGACCGGCGCGCCCGACGCCTCCCGGCGGAGTCCCGCCGCCCCCCTTTCCCCATTCCTCCGCCCACATCCTCACGCCGGGAGCCCTGGTGCCATGGGAACCGTCAGCCAGTATTCCTCGACCACCGCCAACGCCCTGCTCGATCTGGTCGACATCGCGAGCGGCGACCTCAGCCAGGCCTATCTCCCGGCGACCCTGAATCTTGTGACCACCTTCGCGAACGGCTCCGTCACATCGGGCGGCGGCCAGGGATTGCTCGCCACCGGCACGGTGGCCGGCATCGACGGGCCCGTCGCGGTGCTGGCGGTGGGGGTCAATTGGCCCACCTTCATCTCGTTCTTCGAGCAGTCCTTCCTCGCCACCACCACCACGCCGCCGCCCTATCTGAATGCCGGCGGCAACGACTCCCTGATCACCCAGGGCTATTACCTGGCCTACAACGCCATCCACACGCAGATCTGGAGCGCCGTCGCCAAGCTGAAGCTGGTGCCCGGATACGCCTCGAACGTGCCGCTGCTGGTGGTCGGCATGGGGCCGGCCGGGCCGCTGGCGCAGATGGCCGCCCTCGACCTGCGGCCGGGACAGACCGGCCCGGACGGCAGCGGCGGCTCGATGACCAGCCCGGTCGGCGCGGCCGGCTGCTACTCCTTCTCGACCCCGGCCTACGGCAACGCCCCCTATGCGGCGGCGGTGACGGCGGCGCTGGCGTCGGTCTTCCTGTGCAACCTCGATGGCATCGATTTCTATCCGTCGATCGCCGGGGCTCCCGACGGCTTCGCGTTCAGCGGAGCGGCCCAGACGCTGACCGCGTCGGTCCCTCCCTCCGACACGCCCTGGCTGGAACGCACGCCGGCCTTCTACCAGACCGCCTACGGCGCGCCGCAGCCGCAGCTGTCCCACGGCGGGACGGTGACGCCCGTTCCCACGGGCTACAGCGGCGACCTCGCCTACACGCTGGCTCTGCTGACGACGGCGGCCTATGGGCGCTTCCAGCATCCGGATCTGTCGCAGCCGCTGCCGTCGGGCTACTCGCGGGCGGCCGACGTCGTGGTCGGCGGCGTCACCTGGGCGTCGATCTACACCTCCCTGGACCGCACGGTGGTGGCGTCGCGCGGGGCCTGCTCGTGGATCGAGCTTCTGGCCTTCATGGGCAACGGGTCCCTGATGCCGTTGCCCTGGTTCACCTCCGGCGGCCGTATCCTGCAGGGGCTGTCCAGCTTCTATCCGAGCTATGCAACGGCGCTGTTCGCCGCCCTGTCGGGCGTTCCCGGCGTGGCGGGCAAGCCGCTGGTGTTCGCCGGCCATGACTTCGGCGGCGCCCTGGCCGCGCTCGCCGCCTACAATCTGGCGCTGGTTCCCTATGGCGGGCTCCCCGCCGCCGCCGCGGTCTACGGCTTCGGCACCGTCCGCTTCGGCGACTACAGCTTCCAGGGCGCCTACCAGTCGGCGCTCGGTGCCGTCAGCTACCAGATTCTGCGGCCGAACGACGTGATCGCGGCCAATCAGGGACTGTCGCTGATGGCTCCGCTGCCGACGACCATGAAGCTTTCGGGAGGAATGCTGAGCACGGTCAACAGCACCACCGGCCATGCGCTCGCCCTCTACACCTCGCTGCTGAACCCCCGGATATCGGCGAATGCGGAATCCTTCGCCATGCAGGCCGCTGCCGGACCGGTGGCCGCCTTGCCGGCGAACGCGCGCCGGCTCGGCCTGCTCCCCGCCACCGCCGCGCCGCGCATCGTCGCGGCGACCGAGCCGGAGCTGACGCCCTTCCTGTCCCGGATGCTGGAGTTCCACGGGCTCCATCCCGGGCATCTGGCCGGTCCGGTCCTCGACACCGCCGCTCACCAGGGCCGCATCGTGCTGTCGGCCGACCCGAGGGTCAGCACGCTTGCCCCGGCGCAGGTCTTCGCCGGAGGAAGCCGGGTTTTCGCCACCAACGCGATCCTGGTCCGGGCCGGACAGGCCCTGCATGTCGGCTCGCCCGGCAGCCCGGCCTTCCGCCTGCTCGCCCGCTCCATCCTGCTGGAGCCGGGTGCGACCCTGTCGGTCGAAAGCCCGGTGCAACTTGCCGTCGGCTCGATGACCTCCCTGGCGGCGAGCGCCGCCGCCATCCCCAACATCACCGTGCTGGGAACCAACGGAGCCGACGGCGCCGCGGGATGGCCGGGTGCCGCAGGTGCCTCGGGGGCCCCCGGCATTCCGGGCGGGAGCGGCAGTTCGGGAGGCAACGGGTCGTGGGGGGCCAACGGCATCATGCCCTCGTCCCTGACCTTCCTGGTCGGCTCCATCAGCGGCACGTTCGTCGTCCGCGTCACCGGCGGGCAGGGCGGCAACGGCGGTCAGGGCGGGGCCGGAGGTGCCGGCGGCACCGGCGGCTCGGGTGCGGCCGGCGGCAGGGGCGGCACCGGCGGCAATGGCGGCCAGGGCGGCAATGGCGGCCAGGGCGGCACCGGCGGCAACGGCACCACGATCCTCATCAGATACGACAGCATGGATCCGGGAACCACCGTCGTGTTCCAGGATTTCGGCGGGCTGCGGGGGGCCGGCGGAGCCAGTGGCGCAGGCGGGCAGGGCGGTGCCGGGCAGCCCCCCGGCACATCGGGAATTTCGGGCAATCCGGGCCTGCCGGGGCAACCCGGCACCCCGTCGACCCTGCAATTCGTCCCCTCCTCGTCCTGACGGCCGGTCCGGAGCGCTGCCATGCCCACCAAGACCCTGCCCGGCGCAGCCGAGGCGTCCGCCGCCATGCCTGCCGCCCTGCCCGACAGGCCCGCCGTGAAGGCCGGCGTGGTCTCCAGCTGGCCCAGGCCGGCGGGGAACCGGGTGATCGATCCCTTCAACCCGCCCCTGCCGCGCTATTCCGGTCCGCAGACCATCGCCCACGAGGAGATGCCGGCGGACGCCCGCGCCTTCATGGACCGCCAGCTGTCCTTCCACGGCATCGACCCGGAGAGCTTCCGGCGGCGCTGGCTCGACAGCGCCCGGCACGGACGGGCGATCCGGATCTCCTGGGTGCCGGAACGCTCCTTCGTCGAACCGGCGCAGACCTTCCGCCACACCTGGGTGCGCTATGCGCTGGACAGCATCATCCTGCGCCCCGGCGCCGAACTGACGCTGGAAACGCCGTTCGGCGACCCGGTGGAGCTGTATGTGCATCGGCTGACGCTGATGGAGGGCGCGCGGCTGACGGTGCAGGGCGGGGCGGCCCGGCTGGTGGTCGGGCAGCTGGTCGGCGCGCGGCCGGAAACGCTGGACAGCGTCGAACCGGCGACGCTGCTGCTGGCCAGCGCCGACGGCCGCGACGGCGATCCCGGTGCCCGCGGCGGTGCCGGCCCGATGGGCGACACCGACCGGCCGGACGGCGGAGGGGGCAGCGGCGGACAGGCCGGCGAGCCGGGTCTGAACGGCATGCCGCTGCGGGACATGGCAGTCACCATCCACACGGTGACCGGCCGGTCCCGGCTGCTGGTGCGGCCGGGCAGCGGCGGCAATGGCGGCAGCGGCGGCAGCGGCGGGCCGGGGGCCTACGGCCATGCCGTCGCCTTCCACCGGATGGGCCGTGGCGGCGACGGCGGCCATGGCGGCGACGGCGGCGAGGGCGGGGCCGGCGGCGATGCCGGGCTGCTGCGGCTCGACCTGCATGTCCGCCAGCCGGGATCCGCCTTCGACCTCGACGTCGCGGACGGCGCGCCCGGCGCCGGTGGCGAGGGCGGCGGCGGCGGGGCCGGGGGGATCGGCCTTCCCGACGGACTGACAGGACATGCCGGACGCGACGGAGCGCCGGGCCGGCCGGGCCGGCCGGCGCTGGTGCAATGGCTTCGCACAGGGGAGTGACGCCCGTGACCATAGAGCCCGAGACCACAGAGACCGCGCGCACCGGCATCGTTCCGGCGCGCTCCAACGCGCTGCGGGGAGCTGCGGCCGCGGATCTTATGGCCGATAATCTTCTGGCCGTCGACCTGACCAGTGCTTCCAGCCCCATCCTGATCGAGGCGGCGGGCGTCGAGGCTCCGGCCATCCAGCTTGCGGTCGCCTGCGGGCTGCTGCTGCCGGTGGACGGGCAGGAGGGCGTCTATCAGCTCAACCCCGACTGGTTCACCGATCCGGTGGGCAAGACCGGCCAGGGCATGAGCGAAAACGCCGTCACGCTGGCCCTGGTGATCGCCCAGCTGATCGGCCAGGCCTCGGGCAGTTCGCTCGGCATTCCGGTGCGGGAGCCGGGGGCGCTGGGAACATGGTATCCGATCAACAAGCCCGGCACCGACACGCCGAGCGGCCTCTATCTGGCGACCCAGCCGGTGTCGTCCGACAGCAACGGCAGCGGCGAGCCGCCGACGGTGTTCGGCCTCGGCGTGATGTACACCACCACGGTGACGCTGGGGACGGATGAGAAGGCGGAGCTGGATCTGGTGGCCGACGGCCCCTCCAGCATCGACCTGAAGGTCTGGGGCATGGTGCCGGTCGCCCTGCTCGGCAACGGCGGCGTCGAGGTGGTGGTCGGGCAGGCCGGCCATCCCTTCACCATGGGCTTCGAGGTCACCGGTGGCGACGGGCCGCTGATCGACGCCGCCGGCTTCTCCTTCACCGGCGTGCGGCTGACGGTCGACCTGTCGCCGGCGACCGACCCGGCGGTGACCGTCTCGCTGGTCATCACGCAGCTGACCCTGCCCACCGCGCCGGGTGCGCGCGATTTCACGCTGGCCGACCTCCAGGCGATCAGCGGCGCCGAGATCCTGGCGACGGCCGCGGCGCTGGCGGTGACGGCGCTGGGCAAGCTGGTCGGCGACCAGCCGTCGCTGTCCTACCTGCTGCCGGCGCTGGGGCTGGGCGCCAGCGTGCCCGGCGTCGACGGCGTGCTGCTGCCGATCCTGCGCTGGGACAGCTTCATCGCCCTGGCGGTGAGCGGCGGCGACGTGGCGCGGCCCTTCGTCGACTGGTTCACCGCACTCGCCACCGACGGGCCGACCCTGTCCGCCTGGATGAAGGCGGTGGGCGGGGCGGTCGGCGGGCTGACCGGCACCGACGCCACCGTGTCGGGAAGCGGAACGCGCGACGATCCCTTCGCCGTCCCCGTCCTCAGCGTGAGCAGCGTCGGCACCCTGCGGCTGACCGCGGCAACCGGAACCGACACGGCGGGCTTGCGCCATTTCTATCCCGGTCTGGCCTTCGCCTCCACAGCCCTGGTGCTGGGCAGTTCCAGCGCGGCGGTGACCGGCAGCGCCGGGCTGGAAATCCTCGATTTCACGCTGGCCACCGGCGGCGGGGTGCAGGGCGTCGCCCCCGGCCGCTTCAAGGCCGGCATCCTGCTGGCCAACAAGGACCTGACCCAGCCGCTCTACAGCGGGACCATCCTCGGCGGCACCTACAGCTTCGGCGCGCTGGCCGGCGGCATGTCGGTCCTCGTCGCCGACGGCGGCGCCACCGTTCAGCCCGCCTTCTCGCTGCTGTCGGTGACGACGCCCACCGGCAGCTATCCCACCATCGACCTGACCCAGCCCGGCGACCTCGTCGCGGCGGCCGAGGCCGAGCTGAACGCCGCCATCGGCGATGCCTTCAATGCGCTGTTCGGCCTGGGCACCGACAGCGAGGTCGGACCGTCGCTGGCGGCACTGCTCGGCGTCGCCCCGCCGCCGGGGGCCACCGCCTGGCCGTCGTCGCTGACCCCGCCCTTCAGCCTGTCCGGGCTGCCCAACTCCATCCAGTTTCCCGTCGAGGCGCTGAGCCGCTATTGGGCGGCGCTGATCCGCGGCGACGTCGAGGTCGACGGCCAGCCGCCCTTCTATTTCATGGTCGAAGCTCTGGGCACCGTGCTGCGGCAGGTCGGCGGCGGCAGCGGCGGCGTGACCGGGTCCGGCACCAACAGCGACCCTTGGAGCATGACGCTCGGGCCGGCGGGCAGCCCGGCGGCGCTGGTCGCCTACATCGCCGATGCCCAGACCCCCAACAATGCCGGCAACGGTGCGGCCAAGCGGCTGGTGCTGGGGCTCGGCGTCGGGGCGACCCTGCCGATTGCCGGCAACACGCTGGACCTCGCCTTCCGCATCGAGGCGCTGGGGCTCGATGCCGGCACCTCCGCCGGCCAGGGCATCCGGTCGGCGCAGATCCTGCCGGGCATCGGCGTCTACGGCGCGCTGCCGTCCGGCGTCTCGACGCCGGAGGTGGCCGGAGCCTCGTTGCAGATCGACAAGGGCGGGCTGTCGCTCTACTGGAGCCCCTACGACGGCTGGCACTGGTCGATGTCGGTGGCGGCCCCGACCCTGGTGGTCGACGGCGTGGCCGAGCCGGTCGGCACCGACATGAACTATTCCGACGCCACCGCGCTGTCGCAGCTGGTCACCGAGCAGGCCGCCACCTTCGGCGCCATCCTGACCGGGGTGCTGGGCGTGGCGCTCTACCGCGCGCAGCGCCGCGGCGGGCTGGCGCTCGACGGCTGGCTCGGGCTGCTGCCCAACCTGGGGCCGTTCATGCCGCAGGGCATCGACTGGCCCGACGGCATGCCGGTGCTGGCCCCCACCAGCTTCACCGATCCCATCGGCCAGGTCCGGGCCCAGCTCAAGTCGGTGCTGTCCACCCCGGAGAGGGCCGCCGCGGTGCTTGGCCTGCTGGGCTGGGCAATCGACGGCACGGCGGAGGCCGCGGCAACCATCGCCGGCACCGGAACGCAGCTGGATCCCTACCGGGTGCCGCTCGACGTGCCGTGGAACCTGCAAGGCACGCTGTGGCAGGATTCCGGCCAGACCATGGCGGTGCCGGGACTGTCGACGCTGCTGTCCTACACGGCGGGCGACGTCACCGCGGTGACCAGCGTGCGGCTGGACCCGATGGGCATCTCCTGGAGCACCGGCGAGCCGGTCGCCGCGTCCGGCGTGCCGGGCCTGTCGGTGCAGACCGTGCTGAGCGGCACCGATGGCACCCTGGTCACGGTCGACGGCGTCGCCGTCGAGAGCGTGACGCTGGGCGTCGTGCTGACGATGGACCTGTCGGGCGGAAGCTTCGCCGCGACCCCGGTGCTGGCGGCGAAGCAGACCGACGGCACGGTGATCGTGCTGGACGGCACGCTGGATCCGTCGGCCAACAGCGCCCTGCTGTCCATCGTCAACGCCGCCATCGGCGTCGCCGCCGCGGCCTTCAAGGGCGACGACACCTTCCAGCTGGTCTATGGCGTCCTCGCCGACCTGGGGCTGGCGGTGCCGGCGGCCGGCGCCGACGGCCCCTACGGCATCGACCCCGGCGGCTTCACGGCGCTGGTGTCCAGTCCCCTGGGCTTCCTGACCGACCGGCTGATGGCGGCTCTGGCCGACGCGACGGTGCAGCCGCTGCTGTTCCAGGCCATCGACGCGACGCTGGGCTTCTCGCTGCCGGCGATGCCGGAGCCGCTGCTGGCGATGCTGGCCGGGCTCGGGCTGGTGGCGGACGCGGATCACGGCTATGCCGCCAATGCCGAAGCGATCCTCGCGGTCGCCCGCGCCCCCGCTTCCCAGCTGTCGCAGCGTCTGACCGCCCTGTTGTCCGATCCGGATGCCCGCTCGTCGGTCATCGCGGCGATGACGCACGGCTCGCAGAGCTTCACCGTCGGCCCCTGCACCCTGACCACGGCCAATGGCCGGATCATGACGCTGACGCTGCCGCGCGGCGGCTTCACGGTGGGATCGTTCCTCGACCCCTCAATGACCGTGCGCGTCGATCTGCAGACCGGCACCATCACCGCCACGCTGGACTGCTTCCTGCCCGATGCGGGGTTCAGCGTCCTTTCCACCTTGACCTACACGGTCGGCGGCAGTGCGCCCACGGTGACGGTCTCGTTGGTCTGGGGCGACGGTTCGGTCCCGCAGCCCACGCCGCTGGTGATCTGGCCCTTCGACCAGAGCGCCTTCATCGACCAGCTGGCCGCCGTCGGCCCGGCCTATGTGCTGGCGACCTTCGTGGCCGAGGTCGTCGACGACATGCTGCTCGCCAAATATCCGCTGGCGCGCAGCCTGTTCCAGGCGTTCGGGCTGGCCGACCCCGATCCCGACACCGGCGTCTGGCAGATGAAGTCGGCGCTCGGGCTGTTCGAGGATCCGGTGGACTGGCTGCTGTCCGACGCGGTGGTCGGCCAGGACGGGCTGCTGAACATCGCACAGATCCAGAAGGTGCTGGGCAGCCTGCCGTCGGGCAGCGCGGGCGGGCTGACCCTGGCGCAGGCGCCCGGCGGCGTGCTGCTGTCCGGCCTGCCCTATGGCTTGCAGGTTGCGGTGACAGCGGACCCGGCGACCGGCCTGTTCACGGTGGCGCCGTCCCTGAGCGAGGCGATGCCCCTGCTGGCCGGGGCGGAGTTGCAGTCGATGGGCTTCGGCCTGTCGCTGACCGCCAACTACCAGCCGGGCCTGAGCGGCAGCGGCCGGCTGACCGCCGCCATCCCCGGCCTGGACCAGCCGCTGTTCCTGCAGGGCGGCTACGACAAGGGCTTCACGCTGACGGTCGGCGAGGAGGGCGACGGCAAGCCGGTGCTCGACCTCGTGCCGTTCGGCGGCTGGCAGACCTTCGTCCTCCAGGTCGCCGCCGAGGTGGCGCAGACGCTTTTGCAGACGCTGACCCAGCAACTGCTCGACCAGCTCGCCGCCGAGGGCGACACGACGCTGACGCAGTTCGTCACGGCGCTGCGCAGCACCGCGGCCTCGCTCGACATCACCGGGCTGGTACAGTCCCTCATCGCGGCGCAGCCCGACGCGGCGGCGCTGGAGGCGGCGGCGCTGGCATGGCTGCGCGAAAGATTGCAGCCGGAGCAGGCGGCCGCCACCGCGTCGGCCGTCGCCAGCCTGTTGCAGCTGGCGCTGAGCGGCGTGACGAGCGACGGCGGCCTCCTAGTCTATGCACCCTCCAAGTCGGTGCCGGTCACCGTCTTGGCCGGCGTGCGCACCGTGGGCGCCGAGACGCTCGCCGGCATCTGGGCGACCCTGTCTGTCACCGCCGCCGACAGCGTGGTGGTGGCGCTGACCCCGACCGGCGTCGGCGTGCCGCTGACCGGCACGCCCGAGGCGCGCGTGCAGTTCGGGCTGTCGGCCCAGGCGATCATCGCGCTCGGCCAGGGGCCGGGCCTGACGGTGACCTACGACAGTGCCGGCGGCGGCGTCTCCGCGGCGGTCGATCCGCTGATGACGGCCGGCGTCTCCAGCAGCCTGAACGCCGAGCTGCTGCCGCTGCCGTTCGGGGTGGCGACGGGCGACGGCTATGCCGGCCGGCTTGAGGCGGCGCTCGCCGTCTGGCTGGAAGGGGTGATGGTGCAGGCGCTGCCGCGCTACGTCTCGGTGGTGGTGCTGAACACGCAGACGGTGGTCGGCTGGCTGAACGCCCCGCTGTTCACCGGATCGACCCTGACGGCGGGACAGGTGCTGACCGCCTCGCAGCTTCTGGTCAGCGAGAACGGGGTCTATGCGCTGAACGATCTGGCCTCGTTGCAGTCGCTCGGCGTCGAGGGCTTCCTGGCCGGCTTCCTCAAGGCGCTGACCCAGACGCAGATCCAGGTGCTGTCCTTCCCCGACGGCGGCGGCATCTGGCTGGAACCCGGACCGGACGGCAGCTATGGCGTGCGCTTCGCCGCCACCGGCCTGTCCTTGAAGCAGGTGCCCTATCTGGTCTTCCAGTTGGGCGCCACCGACACCGAATGGATCGCGCTGACCGGGGCGGACCCGTCGCAGTACCAGCCGGGCGTCGCGGCCTATCTGCCGGTCGACGGGCTGATCCCCGACTTCAGCGCGGTCAAGCTGCGCCTGATCAACATCGGCGTCGATTTCCAGGGCAAGGCGGGCGCCCCGCTGGTCGATTTCAGCCGCTTCCAGCTGGCCAAGATCAAGCCGCGCGGCCTGCTGACCTTCGACTTCGCCCAGTCCGATCCCATCACCGCCTATGGCGGCGGCGTCGATGTCGAGGACATCGCCATCTCGCTGGCCCCCGACACGCTGACGCCGGGCGCCAACACCAACCCGGTCGCGCAGAACCTGCTGGGGTCGGGCGATGCCGCCTCGGCCGGCAATCCGGCGGCGAACCCCGGCTTCTCGATGCGCGCCGGCTGGATGTCCGGCGAGGATCTGGGCGTCGAGCTGTACGACAGCAACGGCGGCAGCCAGACCCGCATCTGGCTGCCGGTGCAGCGCAGCTTCGGCCCGGTCCATGCCAACAAGGTCGGGATCGGCTGGGACAACCCGACGAAGATCGGCAGCGTGCTGTTCGACGGCGGCCTGACGCTGGCCGGGCTGGACGTCGAGTTGATCGACCTGTCGGTCAGCGTCAACGTCACCCAGATCACCGACTACAGCCAGTACAGCCTGGATCTGGCGGGATTGTCGGTGTCCTTCAGCGGCGGCTCGGTCAGCGTGTCGGGCGGGCTGCTGAAGCAGAACGACCCGCTGCGCTACGACGGCCAGCTTCTGGTCAAGGCGGGCCGCTTCTCGCTCTACGCCGTCGGCTCCTTCGCGCTGATCCCGGTCGATCCGGACAAGCCCGACGGCGACAAGGCGGTGTCCTTCTTCGTCTTCCTGAACCTGAACGCGCCGCTGGGCGGCGTGCCGGCCTTCTTCGTCAACGGCGTGGCCGGCGGCTTCTCGGTCAACCGCAACATCATCGTTCCCGATGCCGGGAACATCATGTCCTTCCCGCTGATCCAGGGCGCCATTTCCCAGGCGACCTTCGGCAGCGACCCGACGCCGGCCAGCGCGCTCGCCGTGCTGTCGCAGGACGTCTATCCGCAGATCGGCAGCTATTGGGTCGCCGCCGGCCTGAAATTCTCCAGCTTCCAGATCCTCGATGTCTTCGCCATGCTGCTGGTGAAGTTCGGGCGGGAGTTCGAGATCGACGTCATCGGCGTCGCCACCGCCACCCTGCCGCCGCAGGTCACACCCTCCTCGGCGCTGGCCTACATCGAGCTGGCGCTGGTCGCCTCGTTCAAGCCGGACGAGGGCGAGATCTCGGTCACCGCCCAGCTGACCCCCAGCTCGTTCCTGCTGGCGAAGGACTGCAAGCTGACCGGCGGCTTCGCCGCGAAATACTGGTTCGGCTCGAACCCCTATGCCGGCGACTTCGTCATCACGCTGGGCGGCTACAACCCGTCCTTCCAGCCGCCGGACCATTACCCCAACGTGCCGCGCCTGGGCTTCGACTGGCCGGTGCTGAGCACGTCGGCCATGACGGTCGGCGTGTCGGGCGGCACCTATTTCGCCCTGACGCCGTCGATGATCATGGCCGGCGGCTATCTGAAGGCGCTGTTCAAGGCCGGGCCGCTGAAGGCCTGGTTCAACGCCGGGGCCGACTTCCTGATCGCCTGGCAGCCCTTCTATTACTATGCCGGGGTGCAGGTGTCGGTCGGCGTGTCCTTCGGCTTCGAGGTCGCAGGCGTCAAGGTGACGCTGACCGCCGAGCTGGGGGCCGGGCTGGAACTGTGGGGTCCGCCCACCGCCGGCAAGGTCAAGGTCAGCTGGTACGTCATCTCCTTCACCATCCCCTTCGGCGACCAGGATCAGGACCTGTCCAGCACCCAGCCGCTGAGCTGGGAGGAGTTCGAGGCGCGCATGCTGCCGCAGCCGGACTCGCAGACGGCTCCCCTGGCCTCCGCGCGCACGGCGTCGATGATGCTGGCGGCGGCGGAGGGGGACGGCAGTTCCTCCGGCAACACGGACGGTGCGGACGCCACCCAGGTGGTCGTCAACATCCAGGTCAGCAGCGGCCTGCTGAGCGAAACCGGGGAGTTCGGGCCGACGGTCCAGTCCGCCCCCTTCGCCATCGATTTGCGGTCGGTGATGCCGGCCTCCACCGTCACCGTGGCGGAGTCCAGCTATCAGGCCTCCAGCCCGTCGCTGGGCATCCCGCCGATGGATTTGCCGGACATCGCGACCGGGATGGCGGTGACGCTGGAATCGCAGGACGACCAGGGGGCCTGGAGCACCCTGTCCATCGACCGGCCCGGCCTGACGCCGGCAACCCTGTCGGGCGGTGCGGCGGCGGCGATGTGGTCGACGCAGGCCTTCGACCCGGTGGGCAAGCCGTCCTCCGACTTCATCGCCGGTGCCGCCTTCGGCATGACCCTGGCCGCCACCGGCGACCATGTGGTCGACACGCTGGCGCCGATGGACCTGCTCACCTCCTTCGGCTACGAGCAGGCCGACCCGCTGCCGCTGCCCTTCGCCGTCACCCCCGTCTACACCGCACCGGCGGCGCTGTCGCAGGACGGCCGTTTCGCCGTGCTGATGGGAAGCATCATGGCGCCGACGCCCTCGACCCTGCGGGGCCAGGTGATGCAGGCGCTGGAGGACGCCCAGGTCGCGGTCATCGTCGACCAGAACCTGTCGGTGATGGCCAGCTTCGCCGACCAGATCTTCCAGGCCGCCCCCAGCCTCGCCAAGCTCGGCTTCGACCTTGCGACCTCCGGTCCGCAGGCGCTGGCGGCGCCGCAGCCCAAGCGCGCCGCCAGGGTTGCGGCGGTTGAGGGGCCGCTCGCTCCGCGGCTGCTCGGTTCCTCGCAGGCCTATGCGCTGCCCGCAACGGCGCCCCGGCGCATCCAGTTGGCCGGCGCTGCGGCCGGTAAGGCATCGGTGCTGCTGCCGGCGCCGCGGGTGGCGATGCGCTGGGCCGACGCCGACGTCCGCCCGACGCGCGGCGGTGCCCGGACGCTCGCCGGTGCGGGAACTGCGCCGTCCGCGATCGAGACTGGCCTGAGCCTCCAGCCCGGATCCGTCGCGGTGTTCGATGCCGGACGGGGTGCGGGGGCGCCGATGCTGGAACTGACGGGCGGAACGCCGGTGATGGTGCATGCCTTCGACAAGGCCGGCCGCATCCTGTCCAGCCGTCTGGTTTCGCCGGCCGGCAGCGCTGCCGAACCTCTGCCGACCGACACCGCCCAGGTGACGCTGGTCGGGGTGGACAGTGCCGGGACGGCGCCGGTCGCGGGCTGGAACCGGCACAGCACGCTGGTCCAGGTCGGCCGTTACACCCTGCTCGGCAGCGGCTGCACCGTGCGGCCCCAGGCCGGACCGCGCCCGCAGCGCGGCTCGCGCGATGCGGCACCGGTTGCAGCGCCCATCGGGACACGGGGGCCGGTGGAAGGTGCGGCGATGCTGACCCGCAACCGCGTCCAGACCGGCGTCGGCAGCACCGCGCCGGGCTGGGTGGAGACGGTCTTCAGCCACACCGTCGGAACCGTCGCGGTGGTGCTGGACCGCGGGGCGGACGCCGATGCGGCGACGGTGAAGATCGCCGCGACCGGTTCCCCCTGGACGGTCGAGTACGGCGTCGCGGCGACCCCGGCGGCGCGGATCGCGGCCGGCGACGGCACCATCCTGCTCTACGACGCCGCGGCTCTCGCCGGTGACGGGGAGCGGCATGCCGTCCTGGTGCGCGGCGTCGAGGGGCTGGCCGGCGTCTACGGGCTGGCCGGAACGCCGGCCGAGGTCGAGGCCGGCTGGGACGGGCTGTCGCTCCCGGCGCTGGGACGCAGCGTGGCGCCGCGTCCGGGCCAGGGCCTGGGACGGGCGGGAGCGGCGAAGGCCGGCGGCCCGACCCTGTTGCGGTTCGTCCGCAGCGAGGCGGCGTAGCGGTGCGGATGCCCCCGCTCCGGCGGGGTGGGGGCGATTGGCAGGACAGGTTCGTGAGGAAGGGGATCCCACATGTCGAACGCGATCGCGCTGGCCGATGACGGCGACGCGCTGCAACCCGGCCAGATCCGGTTCAGCCAGGCGGCCCTGCCGCCGCTGCCCGCCGGGACCTATCGGCTGAGCGCCACCCAGACCGTGGATGGCATCAAGGATCAGGACACGCCCCCCACCTACACGGCGGTGCAGACGTTGCAGATCCAGGGGCCGCGCTTCGCCCTGGCGCCCGGCGACCTGCAATCGGTGATGCCGCCGGCCAACCAGACGGGCTCCTGGGAGAACACGCTGCCCAATGTGGTGCTGCGCCGGCGCACGCTGCCATGGGAGCGCACGCTGGACGGCAGCGTCCCGCCCGCGGACAGCGTTCCGGCGCCGTGGATCGGCCTGCTCACGGTGACCGCCGCCGAGCTGGGTGGCGAGGCCGGCGCGGTCGCCGCACCCTCGCCCGTGCACAGCGGGACGGTGTCCGATCTGGTCCAGCCGACCGACACGGCGGTGTTGGGACCGCAGCTGTCGGGCGTCTCGCAGGCCGACATGCAAACGGGGCTGCTGCTGCTGGACTTGCCGGTGACGCTGTTCCAGTCGGTGGCGCCGACGCTGGCCGACCTGTCCTGGCTGGCCCATGTGCGCGAGGTCAACACCGACCACAAGGAGATCCTGGGGCTCGACGAGGACGGCACCTTCTCCATCGTCGTCGGCAACCGGACGCTTCAGCCGGGGGCGGTGAACTACCTGTTCCTGGTCTCGCTGGAGGGGCACCAGGACCATCTGGCGGGCAGCACCATTCCCGCCTCCTACACCACCATCCGCTTCGCGTCGCTGGCGTGGTGGAAGGTGCAGGCCGATGTGTCGAAGGGCGACTTCATCGAGATCATGCAGGCCCTGCCCGACAATGGCGGCGTCGATCTGGTGCAGATGCCCCATCTGCCGATCCCGGCTTCCGGCAACGGCTCCGGGGACACCAGCGACCCGTCCGCCATCGCCGCCAAGGGGCTCGGGATGGGCTATGTGCCGCTGACCTACCGCATGCGGGTGGGTGAACAGGCGACGGCCTGGTATCGCGGCCCGGCCAGTGCCGTGCCCACCAAGTCCGATGGGCTGGGACCGTTCGTCTTCAGCGATCAGGCGATCCGCTACGACCCGACCACGGCGCTGTTCGACGTGTCGCAGGCCGCCGCCTGGCAGATCGGCCGGCTGCTCGCTTTGTCGGATTCCACCTTCGCCCGGCTGATGTTCCTGTGGCGCAAGGAGTTCCACCAGGCGGTCGCCGCCAATGTGGTGCTCGGGCAGATCGCCGATGCGCTGCCGGTCACGGCGGAGACGATGCGCGCGCTGCCGGCCGCCGGGCCGGGGAGCGGTGGGCGCACGCTGGCCCTCTCGCACCAGACCGCCGCCGTGGCGCTGGCCGAGGCGTTCGCCGGGCTGGCGGGGCGGGAGGCCACGGTCCCTGCCGCCGATGGCGGAACCCTGTCCGGCATTCCCCGCCGGATCCGCCGCGAGGACCGGCCGCCGGTCGCGGCGGCTCCCGGCCTGAGGAATAACGGCCTGAGGACCGCCGTCGCGGCGGGTGCGGCGACGGTCTCCGCGACGGCCCCTGCCGATCCGCTGGAGGCGCTGCTCGACCACGTATTCGGCCCTTCCGCGGAGTGATCGTCATGGACCGTGCCATCAGCAACCGCGCCGCCACCTTGCAGGCGCTCATCGACACGGCGACCGCCCCGGCGCTGGCCGCGCTGCGCTCCGGCCCGGCGCATGCCCGCGTTGCCCTGCCGGCCGCCGTCGCTCCCGCCGCCTCCGGTGCGGCGGCCACGCAGCCCACCGTCGAGCTGCCGGACCCGCCGCCCGCCGTCATCGACTGGCTGGCCCGCGCGGCGCTGCTCTACGGCGTGCCGTTCGAGTACATCACGCCCGACGGGCGGATGCTGCCTAAGGAATCGATCCGCTTCTTCTACGTCGACCTCAACTGGATCCACCGGCTGCTGGAAGGCGCGGTGAGCATCGGGCTGTCGACCAGCGCCGATTCCGTGCAGATGATGGCGACCATCGAACAGCTGGTCGATCAGGCGCTGTCGCACAGCTCGACCGTGCGCCCGTCCTTGCGCGCCAAGGCGACCAGCGGCCACAGCCGGGCCGGTGCCGCGCTGAAGGCCGCGGCGGCCCAATCCACTGCCGCGGGCGGAACGGCGACCGGCCCGATCACCGGGCTGCTGATCCGCTCGGCCGCGGTTTCCGGCTGGCCGGGGGTGGAGGTCAGCGCCTATGCCGACGATGCCGCCACCCAGAAGCTGCCGCTCCTGCGGCTCGACCGCCTGTCGGACGATGTGCTGATCGCCCTGTTCGACGGGCTGCCCCGGGTGGTGAACTTCCTCCAGCCGCCGGAAAGCCTGCATTTCGGCGTCCGCCCGACCACCAGCTTCGCCAGCGGCTACATGAGTTTCCTGCGCGGCCTCGGCTATGGCGGCTATCCCGCCGGCCAGCAGATCCAGGGCCAGCAGGCGGCGGTCGCCATGCGGAGCGGTGCTGCGGCCGGCGTGCTCGACGTCGCCGCCTCGGCCGCGTCGCTTCAGACGGCCATGAAGACGCTGGGCGCGCTGGACAGTGCCGGCACCTTCACCGCCGCCGAGTTCGCCGTGCAGATGGTGCGGGCGGCCGGCATGCAGTCCTTCCAATGGGGCGTCGCCGCCCAGACGGGCCAATGGGGCGCCAGCGCCCCGGCTGAATCCACCGCCCCCGTTGTGGGCCGGATCGCGGGTTGATCGGAGCGCAGACCATGACGGATACCCAACCCAACACCGCCTCCGCCGCGTCCGACACCATCGTCGACCCGCTGTGGCCCGGTCCCTGCCTGTTCGTGCCGATCAGTATCGAATGCCTGCTGGTCGGCGTTCCCAACCAGCAGGGCAACTGGGCCGACCTCGCCATCGACTACCGCAAGGTTCCGGCGAACGTCGATCCCGAGCCGCAGCCCTTCCAGCTCCGTCCCGCCAACGCCCCGCCCGGCACCGGCGCCCATTTGCAGGTGACCCTGCCGATGGGTTACCGCCAGGGGCACCAGCAGCCCGACGGCTCGGTCCTGTTCCCGCCGATCCCGAACCGCTGGCTGGTGGCCCGCTCGGTGGTCGCCACGCCCGGCGCCGCTCCGGTGTTCACCGTGTGGGTGTTGCAGGGCGATTTCCTGGGCGACATGGGGGAGGGCAGCAACACCTACCCCGACCCCGTCCAGACCGGCAACACCCAGTGGGTCGGCCGCGCCTTCGCGTTCGACACCTGGACCAATCCCGCCGGTCCGGCGCAGCCGCTGCTGCGGTCGGTCGGGCCGGGCTCCGTCAGCTGGGTGGTCACCTACGACAACACGCTGAATGTGCTGAGCTTCTACGACAGCCTGTCGGACGTGTCCGCGGGTAATGTCACCTACGCCATGCTCGGCTGGTACAACCCCTCGGGCTTCGATCCGCTGCTGGGCGTCACCGACGCCGACCCGCAGGGCTTCACCACCCAGGACGAGTGGCAGTCGATCCTGAACACCCTGCTGCTCAACGTCCATGGCGAGTCCGGGCTGGCGGCGGCGGAGGCGGCTTGGCAGGACTGGCAGGCAGCCAATCCGATCAGCGGGGGTGCGACCATCCCGGCGATCCAGATGCAGCTCGCCAGCCAGACGCTGTGCCACGGCATGGTGTTCGGCATGGCGTGGAACGGACCGCAGCAGAGCTACCCGCGCGACCCGGTGCTGAACGGCCAGAATCCGGTGTCGGTCGCCGTCGGCGGTACCGGCGTCGAGGCGATCGCCGCCTGGATGGCGAATATCCTGAAGCAGCCCGATCTGGAGGATTTGATCCTCGCCGTGCAGCAGGATCTGGTGTTCGACTATCTCCAGCAGCCGTCGGTGTTCGCCACCCGGACGCTGGAGGCGCGCTTCGCCAAGGCCGACGGCGGCACCGTCTGGCTGGTGGCGCGGCCCGACTACGATCCCTCCGACCGCGGCCGGACCTTGCAGACGGTGGACCTGTCTCCGGCCCAGACCCAGGCGCTGACCGCGCTGAACGACGATCAGGCGGCGCTCGACGGCACCAGCCAGCTGATCGCCTCGAATGTCTGGCAGCTCTTCGCGCTGGTCTACAAGCTCCAGCAGCTCGGACCCTTCTCGCCGGATAGCCAGGCGGTCCAGGACGCCATCGACGCCGTCATGGCCACCCTGACGACGCTCGACGCCCAGCGCACCGCCCAGGCCGCCGCCGTCGAGACCGACAAGACGGCCCTGCTGGGCCTGCTCGGCACCGCGTTCGTGCTGTCCAGCAACGGCGACACGCGGTTCCACGCCCCGGCGGCGACGACGGTCATGGTGGCCGGCGCCCAGCAGGACACCCGCCTGCTGCCGCCCGGAACCGACGGCGGCCCCGAGGACAGCCTGTTCAGCCGTTTCACCGGCCAGACGGTGTCGGCGCTGACGGTGATCGAGCCGGTCGGCGGCACCACCCAGACCATCGACGCCACTGACCTGACCAGCCGCGTCCCCACCCTGCCGCCGGCCAATTCCGGCGTGCCGAAGGAGATGACCGACTATCTGGTCGAGGTGATGCTGTTCGACACGTCGAACGCCCGCTTCCTGGCCGCCATCGCCTATCAGAAGGCCGGGGTCACGCCGACATCCGCGCAGCTGGACACGCTGGCCGCGACCATCGCCGCCCAGCAGACCGCACCGTGGAACGCCACCCCGGCCACCCCCTACAACGAGGAGACGGTGGGGGCCGCCGTCGGCTTCACCGGCGTCGTGCCGCTGAAGCGGTCGGTGCTGCCCTGGTCGCCGCCCTGGACGCCGCTCTACATCGACTGGCAGGTCACCTGGTATCCGACCGCGGACACCGCATCCGGCATGCTCGACGGCTGGACGCTGGAGGGCTTCGACTACAGCTGGACCGGCACAGCCATCGGCGCCAAGAGCGAGGTCATCAGCGGCCGGTCGCTGGTGGGAACCCAGATCGCCGCCGGGCTGGCGGAGAAGCTGAACGATCTGGTCACGCTCAACCCCAACTTCGACGAGTTGCCGCAATACCAGCAGGACGCCCTGACCCAGGCCGCCGCCGACATTGCCGAGTATGACATCGTCACCGAGGCGCTGAGCGGCTTCGGCGGCTTCATGCTGATGCAGCAGGGCCAGATGACGGAGCTGACCAGCGACGATCCGGCCATCGAGAGCTGGCTGGAGCTGGCGCCGTCCGTCGTGCCGCTGCCGGGCAGCGGGACCGACGGCAGCGCGCCGGGCTTCTACCCGGTGCGGTCCGGCCATTACGTCATCAACCAGCTTTGGGTGGTGGACGCCTTCGGACAAATCCTGCGCACCACCAACCCCGGCCAGGACGTGCTGCCGATCCGCTCCAAGAGCGTCACCACCCCCGACGCCGGCGGCCAGGACAACAAGCGCTTCGTCCAGGTGGCGCCGCGCATCCAGCAGCCGGCCCGCGTGGCGCTGAGCCTGCTGGACGCCGAGGACGACGAGATCCCCACCAACTCGTCCAACCTGACCAGCCCGGTCGCCGGCTGGCTGCTGCCCAACCATCTGGACAACAGCGTGCAGGTGTTCGCCGCCGACGGGACGCCGCTGGGCGAGATCCTGCCGGTGGAGACCGACACCGGCCGCGGCATCCGCTGGGATCCGGCGCCGGGGCTGAACCTGCCGCTGGGGTCGCCGCCGGCCATCGGCAACGCCCATCTTCTGGGCTTCGTGCAAGGGCTGCTGGCCCAGGGGCCGGTCTCCGGCGATCAGGCCTTGCAGGATCTGCTGGACGTCATCGACGTCACGCTGTGGCGCACCACGGCGACGCCGCAGCCGGACGGCGACAATCTCGCGGTGCTGATCGGGCAGCCGGTGGCGGTGGTGCGGGCGGATATCGCGCTTCATCTCGACGGCGACCCGGCCTACGACCAGTCCTGGGCGGCCACCGGCCAGAACGACGACGGCGGCGTCACCGCCATGCCCTTCCCGGTCTATGTCGGCGACATCGCCTATGACGGCAACGGCGCGCTCGGCTTCTTCCTCGACGACGATTACTCGCTGCTGAACCCGTTGCGCGGCTTCGACACCGCCTTCGGCACCGTGCGCCGCGCCCTGTCGTCGCGGACCGGCAACCCGCGCGGCAACCTCGGCCGGGCGATGGCGCGGCTGCCGGCCCTGCTGGCGGGGGACAGCCCGGCCACCGCCTCGGGCTATCTGAACCCCGACCCGTCCTTCACCCTGCTGCCCGACGGGCCGGTCCACCGGCTGACGGTGCTGATGGACCCGCGCGGCTCCATCCCCGCCGTCTCGGGCATCCTGCCGGTGGAGACGGTCTCGCTGCCGCCGGGGGTCGTTTCGGCGATGAACACCCTGCTGGCCACCTTCCGCGTCGGCCCGCTGCTGATCGACCCGCGCGAGGTGCAGATGCCGCTGCCCGGCAACGTCTCCGGCACCTGGTCGTGGATCGCCAGGACCGGCGTCACCGTCTGGGAGACGGTCGCGAACCTGAAGAGCAGCCAGCCCCAGGCGCTCCTGCCGACGGCCATACCGGCGGCGCGCGAAGGCTGGCTGGGGCTGGTGCCCACCCCATCCAGCGGCCAATCCGGCGGCCCGCTCGCGGCGGCCCGGCCCGTCGCCGACCGGACGCTCGCCCACATGCAGTTCCATGAGAGGTACAAGACCATGGCAGCAGCGGCCCCGACGGCGACCACGCCGGCCTATTACCAGTACCGGTTCGACCCCAACAGCCTGATCATCGGCGCGACGACCGCGCCGACGCTGACGATCACCAACCCCAACGCGTCGTCCGCGCTGACGGGCACCCAGACCATCTACGTCAAGATACCGGTCGGCACCGGCGCCGACGCCATCGCCACCAGCCTGGGCGGGGTTTCGGTGACCACCAGCACGCCGACGTGGCTGGCACTGCCCTTCTTCAGCACCAACCCGCCCTACATCAAGCTGACCGGCCCTGCCCTGGCGGCGGGTGCCAGCCTGTCGCTCTACCTCAACAGCCTGGTGGTCAACGATACGGTCGGAACCGCCGCCTTCCCGATCCAGGAGAGCTTCACAAGCGGCGGGACCACGGCCGTCACCATCGTCAAGACCAACCAGCCGCTGGCGATCCAGCAATTCTACGCCAACCCGATCACCGTCGCGCAGGGACAGTCGACGACGCTGAACTGGACGGTTTCGGGCGGCAGCTACGTGCTGATCCAGCCCGGCGGCATCAAGCGCCCGGTGCAGGGCAGCAGCTTCACCGACAGCCTGCAAATGCCGGTGTCGCAGGCGCAGACGATCTACACGCTCCAGCTCTACACCGACGACCGTCAGTTCAAGCAGGCCGTCGCCACCGCCTATCTCGGGCCGGTCAGCGCCACGCTGTCCTGCGATCCGACCGGCCCGATCGACACCGACGCCAGCGCGGTGTTGAGCTGGAGCAGCAGCTACGCCGTCACCCCGCTCTATCTGTCCAGCCCCAGCGGCGCGCAGCGCGTCGGCGCCCAGGGGCAGCAGACCGTGGTGCCCGGCAGCTACCTGACCGGCAACCAGTCCAGCGTGACCTTTTCGTTGCAGGCACTGGGCTATCAGGGGCCGGTCGACCGGACGGCGACGGTCACCTTCAATCCGGTGCGGATCCGCTGGTTCCGCTACACCGACTCCACCCTGACCCAGGTCACCTACAACGTGGCCAATCCGTCTCCGGGATCGCCGACCCTGAGCACCAGCGGCCAGGACTACACGCTGACCGCCTATGGTCCGGGTGCGGGAAGCGGGCCGCTGGTCGCCCATCTCGGTCCGGGGCCGTATCTCCAGGTCCAGCTCCTCAGCGCGACGCCGAGCCCCGCCGCTCCGGGCGCCAGCGTGACGGTCAGCTACCAGACATTGAACGCGACGTCGGCGACCCTGGCAGTTGGCAACCAAAACGCGATAGCTGTTCCGCTCGACACGACAAAACAGACGGGTCAGGCAACCATTACAGCGCCATCGGCCTCGACTGTGCTAACATTGACCATCTCCGGTAACGGGCAGGCGCCGGTCTCCAGCGAGCTGGACCTGCCGGTCACCACCGGCTGATCCGGCCCCGCGCCGCCGCCGTCCCGCCACCCAATCGACCTCAACCGAAGGAACGCCGATGCCCGACTCCACCCCCTTCGCCGACAGCCCGGTCTGGGGCGGTATCAAGGACTGTATCGTCAAGGTCGTGCCCAGCCTGCGCGAGACCGAGTTCACGCCCGACACCCGTTTCGACCGGCTGGGGCTGGCGTCGATCCAGGTCATCACCATCACGTTCGAGATCGAGGAGATGTTCGGCGTCGGCATCGTCGACGAGGGGCTGGACGTCTTCGAGACCTGCGGCGAGCTGGAGGTGCTGGTCCGGCGTCTGGCCGCCACCAGAGAGGTGACGGCATGACAGGCGGTCGGTACCGCCGCCCCGACGGCTCGCACCGGGTGGTGGTGACCGGCGTGGGCTCCGTCACCGGCTTCGGCGTCGGCCTTCCCGCCTTCTGGCAGGGCGTGACCGAGGCGCGCACGGCCATCCAGCCCACCCGCCGGACCTTCGAGGCGATGGAGGTGATCCGTCCCGCCGCGACCGTCGCCGGCTACCGGCCGCTGGATCATTTCAGCGAGGCGCAGCTGCTGACCTGCGAACCTTTCGTGCAGTATGCGCTGCTGGCGGCACGGGAGGCCATCGCCGCCGCCGGCCTGACCTCCGCCGACCTGACCGATGCGGCCATCGTGCTCGGCTGCGGCGGCGGCGGCGAACTGTCGCGCCAGGAGACGGCCATCCACCTGTTCGCCAACCGCCGGCCGCGCGCCCATCCGACCACGGTGCCGCGCACCAACCATCAGGCCGCCTGCGGCATGATCGCCATCGAGCATGAAATCCTCGGGCCGTCCTTCGTCGTCGCCACCGGCTGCGCCTCCGGGTCGCACGCCATCTCGCAGGCGGCGATGATGGTGCGCCACGGCTATGCCGAACGCGCGCTGACCGGCGGGACCGAGGCCAACGTCATCTATGCGGTGATGCGCTGCTTCGATGCGGCCCGGACCATCGCCTCCGACACCTGCCGCCCCTTCTCCTCCGGCCGTTCCGGGCTGGCGCTGGGCGAGGGCTCCGGCATCCTGGTCATCGAGACGATGGAGTCCGCCGATCGGCGCGGCGCCCCGGTGCTGGCCGAGATCGCCGGCTTCGGCATGTCGAGCGACGCCACCGACACCGTGCAGCCGACGATCCGCGGCCCGGTCCGGGCGGTGATGCAGGCCCTGGCCGATGCCGGACTGCGCACCGACGAGATCGGCTATCTCAATGCCCACGGCACCGGGACGCCGCTGAACGACCGGGTGGAAACGCAGGTGGCCCATGCGGTGTTCGGTCCCCATGCGGCGCGGCTGATGATGTCCTCCACCAAATCGCAGATCGGCCACACCTTCGGCGCCGCCGGCGCGCTGGAGCTGATCGCCACCATCCTCGGCCTCACCCGCGGCGTGGCGCCGCCGACCGTCAATTACCAGGGGGCCGACCCCGACTGCGACATCGACTGCGTGCCGAACGAGGCGCGCGCCCATCGCTTCGACGCCGCCGTCTCGCAATCCTTCGCCTTCGGCGGCGTCAATGCGGCCATCGCCGTGCGGGCGGTGTGAGGCGGCGATGACGGGGCTTCTGAACTGGCTCGATCATGGCGGGGCCGCGGGCGACCCGCTGTGGCATTTTCCCGCCGAAGGGATGGACCGGCGGCTTTCGGAGCTGCGGACCCGCTCCGGCGTCTTGGCGGCCGGGCTGGCGGCCCGCGGTATCCGGCCGGGCGACCGCGTGGTGATGCTGCTCGACACCGGATCGGCCGCTGTCTGCCTGCTGCTGGCGCTGTGGCGGCTGCAAGCCGTGCCGGTGCCGCTGCGGCCCTGGTCGGGGACGGCTTCGGGAACGGCTTCAGATGCGGCCGGCGGCAGCGACCGGGCGGGCGGCTTCCTGCGCTTCCTGCTGGAGGTGACGCGGCGAAGCGATGCCCGGCTGGTGGTGACCGACCGTCCCGCCGCCGTTCCGCAGCTCGACCCTTTGCTGACCAGTGTGGAGGCGCTGGAGGCGCCGCTCGAGCGGTCGCCTCCGGCCGGCGGCGATGGCGAGTGCAGGGCCGACGGGCTGGCGCTGATCCAGTTCAGTTCGGGCAGCACCGGGCAGCCCAAGGGCGTGATGGTTACCCACGCCATGGTGATGGCGCAGCTCCGCCAGCTTGCCGACAATTATGCGGCCGCCGGCAGCGGCCGGCCGCCTCGCTCGGTTGCGTCCTGGCTGCCCTTCTATCACGACATGGGGCTGTTCATCGGCATCCTGCTGCCGCTGTTCACCGGCGCCGATGCCATGGCCGCACCCCCCGCCTGGTACATGCGCAATCCGGCGCGCTGGTTCGCCGCCATGGCCGCGCGGGGCAGCGATCTGACTTTCTCCACCAGTTCGGTGCTGGCGGCGACGCTGCGCGGGGTGCGCCGCCTGCATGGCCGCGGCTGCGACCTGTCGGCGCTGATCCTCTATGTCGCCGCCGAGAAGATCAGCCCGGCGGTGCTGGACGAGGCGGCGGCGGTGCTGGCGCCGCTGGGGATGCCGCCGTCGCAGCTGCGCGCCGGCTATGGCATGGCGGAATACACGCTGGGCTGCACCCACAGCCGTGAACCGGGGCTGCGCCGGCTGCGCGTGCGCATCGCTCCGGGGGGCCGGGTGCGGACCGAGGACGGGGACGGCGACGCGCTGGAACTCGTCTCGGTCGGCAGGCCCAACGACGCCTGCGACCTCGTCGTGCGCGACGAGGCGGGATGTCCGCTCGGCGAGATGAGGCTGGGCGAGATCACGGTCGCCGGCCCCTGCCTCACCCCCGGCTATTGGCGGGACGAGGCGATGACGCAGCGGGCGCTCGGCCGGGGATGGATGCGCTCCGGCGATCTGGGCTTCCTGCACGATGGCGAGCTGTTCTTCGTCGCCCGCAAGGACGAGATGCTGGTGGTGGGCGGCCGCAACGTCATCCCCGCCGATGTCGAGCTGGAGGTCGAATCCCTGCCGTTCGTCGGTCCCGGACGCGCGGTGCTGTTCGGTGCCGACGAGCCCGGCGGGCCGCGTCAGGTGCTGCTGGTCGAGGGCAACGCCACGTCGCCGCCGCCGGTCGTGAGCGGACGGCTGACGGCGATCCGGCGCTGCATCCTCGACGGCTTCGGCTTCGTGCCGACCGACATCGCCGTCGTGCCCAAGGGAACCATCGAGAAGACCTCCAGCGGCAAGAAGCGCACCGCGGTCATCCGCCGCCGCTGGCAGGCCGGAGCGATTCCGCAGCTGGCCTGACCGGCCTTGCCGCGGACCGCCCGACACGGCGGATGCTCAGGCTGAGGGTGACTGGGGTTGGAGGACGATCCGCTCCCCCGGCTGGGCGAGACGCATGCGTGTGTCGGCGGCGCAGGCGGCGGCCAGCCGGTCGCGTTCGCCCATGCGGACATGGTAGAGGCGCATCTCGCCGACGCCGAGCCGCTCGGGGAAATCGGACAGCTGGCTGAAGGCGGCGTGGAAGGGCTGGAGCGGATCCGGCTCCACCGTCAGGCACTCGTGGAACAGCAGGTCGGCGCCGCGGAACAGCGCTTCGGAGTCCGCCGTGGCACGGCCGTCGCCGGAATGGGCGAAGGCGACGCCGCCCGCCTCCAGCCGGATGGCGCGGTTGGGCATGGAATGGCGGGTCAGCGCGGTGCGCAGGCGGAAGGGGCCGAGCGTGCCGTCTTCCGGGGTTTCGATCCAGCGCAGCGGAAAGGAGAGTGACCGCTCGGGATCGGTGGCGCCGGCCTGGAACAGCAGGGCCAGCTGCTTCCAGCCGCCGACGGTGGTGACGATGTCCAGCGGCTTGCTGCGGCGGTCGTCGGTCCAGCGGATCAGCGTGGGGATCAGGCCGAAGCAATGGTCGGGGTGATGGTGGGTGAAATAGAGCGCGTCGATGGCGTCGGGGTCCGGCATTTCGCGCCACAGCACCGGTGGCACCGAATGGCCGCAGTCAATCATCAGGCGGAAGCCGTTGGCGGCGACGATCAGCGAGGAATTTGCGAAGGAGGGGTCGGCCGCTTCGCCGACGCCCAGAACCTGGATGTCCATAGGGGTCAATGTCCGACTTTGGCCAGCACGTCGGCCTTGAGGAAACGTTCGATCACCAGCATGAAGCCCACCGAGGGAACCAGCAGGATCAGGGCGGTGATGGCGGCGATCTGGAAATTGCCGCCCATGCCGGCGTTGAACATGAGCAGCGGCAGGGTGGAGATGTCGGGCACCCCGACGAAATAGGTGCCGGTGAACTCGTCCAGCGATTCCAGGAAGACGAAGATGGAGCTTGCCATCACTCCCGGCGCCGCCTGCGGCAGGGTGATGCCGAAGAAGGTGCGCAAGGGGCCGGCACCCATGTCGCGCGCCGCCTCCTCCAGCGAGCGGTCGACGGCGGCGAAGGCGGCGGCGGTGATCCAGACGGAGAAGACCAGCCCATGGACGGTGTGGACGAGAACCACGCCGGCCACCGTGCCGTTCAGCCCCAGCGTGTAGAAGATGCGCGCCACGTTGATGTAGACGGCGACGCTGGGAAAGGCCTGGGGCAGCAGGAAGGCCAGCAGGATCGCGCCCCGCCAGGGCAGCCGCAGCCGGGCCAGCGCATAGCCGGCGGGAACCGACACGGCGAGGCAGGCCGCCACCGTCAGCAGCGCGATGGTGACGCTGGTCGCCAGCGACGCCATGGCGTTGGAGCGCGGGGCGAACACCCGCTCCCAGAAGGAGAAGCCGTAATGTAGCGGCAGGGTGTGGGGGAAATACCATTTCTCCGCCACCGCCCACAGGCCGAGATTGGTCAGCGGCCCGAAGATGACGAAGGCCAGCAGCCCAAGGACCAGTCCGCGCGGAATCCAGGCGAGGGCCCGCGCCGGTGCAAGAGTGGTGATCATCGCGCACCGCCCTGGCGCACGCCGTGACGCAGATAGACCCAGCCGACCAGACCGGCCATGGCGTAGGAGACGAAGCCGAGAGCGTTGGCGACGCCGTAATCGCCATGGGCGTTGATGCGGTAGGCCATGTCCACCGTGATCATCGTCGGGCTGTTGGGGTTGATCATCATCGGCACCGACATCACCGACAGCATGGTCACGAAGCTGAGGATCAGCCCGACGGTCAGGGTCGGCCGGACCTGGGGAACGACGATCTCGGTCAGGATGCGCAGCCGGCCGGCGCCGAGGTCGCGCGCCGCCTCGATGGTCGAGCGGTCGAGCGAGGCCATGGCGCCCGCCACCATCAGCGCCACGAAGGGCGTCTGCTTCCAGACGAAGGTCACCACCACGCCGCGCCAGTCGAGCAGGCTCGCCGCCTGCAACGGCTCGATGATGCCGCCGCCGATCAGCAGGTTGTTCATCAACCCGTTCTTGGCGAGGAAGGAGCGCATCATCTGGGCGGCGACGATGAAGGGGATGAACAGCGGCCAGCGGTAGAGCCAGCGCAGCAGGGTGACCGCCAGCCGGTTCTCGCCGAGCGTCAGGTAGCCGCCGATGGCGACCGACAGCACCGCCACCAGCGCCGAGGACAGCAGCACGATGGCCAGCGTGAAGGCCATGTCGAGGCTGTACAGCTCGAACGCCTTGGCGATGTTCGCCAGCGTCCAGCCGCCGTCGCGGCCCTGGAAGGCGCTGACCGCCGACAGGCCGAGCGGATAGAGGAAGAACAGCGCCACCATCGCCAGCGCCGGCAGGACCAGAAGCACGCCCCAGACCCAGTCGGGCAAGGCCGCGGTGACGGGCAGGGCGGTGGCGTCCCTTCCCCCGCCTTTGCGGAGGAAGGGGGCTGGCCGGTTGGCCTCAGTTGGCAACGGTGCGCTCATAGGCTTCCATGATGTCGGTGAAATAGCCCGACAGCGGGAAGGGCTTGCCCTTGCTCGCCAGCTCGTCCGGCTTCACGTCGGTGAACAGCTTGGCCCAGGTCTGCGCGTCCAGCTTCGGCTGCACATAGGCGGCGTCGATGCCCGGATACCAGTTGAAGCGCTTGACGATGCCGTCGGCCTGCACCTCGGGGCTGGTCGCCAGCTCGATGAACTTGCGGGCGGCGTCCTGGTTGGCGGCCTTGGCCGGGACGGCGTAGTACATCGGCTGGCCGGGCATGCCCGGACCGATCAGCTGGAGCTTCATCGCCGGGTTGAGGCGGCCGTCGGCCTGCCAGCTGTAGAACATGTCGACCCACACCGGACCCATGGCGATCTCGCCGCGGTTCAGCATGTCGAGCGTGCCGGCATTGCCGGGGGTCAGCGTGACGCTTTTGTTGAACTCCCTCAACCCGGACAGCGCCTTCTCGATCGCCGGCTTCATCGCCGCGTCGTAGGGGCCCTTCTCCAGCCGGGCGGCGTCGCCGATGTTGGCGGCGGTCCAGCCGGTGACGAAGCCGACGCCCGACATGCCGCCCTTGATGCCGTTGTAGCCGAAGGATTTCGGGTTGGCCTTCACCCACTCCGCCAGCTCGGCGTAGGTCCTGGGCGGCGCCTTCACCAGCTCCGGGTTGTAGGCCAGCGCGATCTGGCTGTGGAACATCGGCAGGACATAGCCGGTGACGTCGGTACCGAGCGCGTTGCGGGCGCTGTCGCGGCTGGCGAGCGTGCCGGTCTTGACGTCGCCGACATAGGCCGCGAGCATCTTCTCCTGCACCATCTGGCCGGCCATCTTCTGGTGGATGACGGCGACGTCGACGTCCCACTTCGCGGCCCCGGCGGCGGCCTCGGCGCTCAGCTTCTCGTAGATCTTCTGCGACCCGCCGTCGCCCGGCCCGGTGCCGGCGGCACGCACCTTGACGCCCGGATTCTGCGCCTCGAACTTCGGCGCCAGATACTCGTTGACGTAATCGACCATGTTCTGGTCGCCGGCGGTGAGCACGGTCAGCACCGTCTCGGCCTTCAGCGGTGCGGCGGAAAGACCGGCGGCGAGTGCCAGACCGGCGGCCCCGGCGAGCAGCGTCCTCAGCGTCGTGAGCGTCATGGAAAAATCCCCCTTCTGTCCCGATGGTGGACCGGATGGTTGAGATCGCCTCAGGCCGTTCCCGCCGCCTCCCGGCGGAGCGGGAAGCAATGCAGGGCCGAAGGCGGGATGACGATGGCGACGGCGTCGCCGACCGCGCGGCGGTCGTCGTCGTCGACCAGAAAGACCGTGCCGCCGACCGCGACGCCGTAGCGCCAGCGGCCGCCGGGATAAGCGGCCTGCGTGATGCGGCCGCGCAGGACCAGCGCGTCGGGCGGGGTGTGGCCGGCTGACGCCAGCCGCACGGATTCGGTGCGGAAATGCGCGGCGACCGGGCCGCTGCCGGGCATCTCGACCTGTGCGCCGTCCTGTGCGCCATCGCCGCCGAGCGGCAGGCTTACGGCGTCGTGGTCCGGGCCGGCGGCGATCTCCAGCGTCCGCTCCGTCCGTGTCGCCTGCAAGGGCACCACATTGTCGGCGCCGAGGAAGCTGGCGACGAAGGCGCTGGCCGGACGGCGGTAGATCTCCTCGGGCGTGCCGATCTGGGCAATGACGCCGGCGTTCAGGATGACGATGCGGTCGGCCATCACCATCGCCTCCTCGCGGTCATGCGTCACATGGACAGCGGTGATGCCGAGCCGCTGTTGCAGTGCGCGGATCTCGTGGCGCAGTTCGAGCCGGATGCGGGCGTCCAGGTTGGACAGCGGTTCGTCCAGCAGCAGGATGTCGGGATCGATCGCCAGCGCCCGGCCGAGCGCCACGCGCTGGCGCTGGCCGCCCGACAGCTGGGTGACGTTGCGGTCGGCCAGCCCGTCGAGCTTCAGCAGCCGCAGCATCTCGGCCACCCGCTCGGCGATGCGGGGGCGGGTCCAGCGCCGCAGCTTCAGCCCGTAGCCGATGTTCTGGGCGGTGGTCATGTGCGGCCACAGCGCATAGGACTGGAAGACCATCGCGGTGTCTCGGCGCTCCGGCGGGGCCTTGGTCACGTCCCGCCCGGCGATGGCGATGCGCCCGCCATCCACCGGCACGAAGCCCGACACCGCCCGCAGCAGCGTGGTCTTGCCGCAGCCCGACGAGCCCAGCAGCGCCACGAACTCGCCGGGGCGGACATGCAGGCTGACGCCGTTCAGCACGCGCGAGCCGCCATAGGCGACGGTCAGATTCTCGACATGCAATTCCGACATCGCCGCAGACTTCCCGCATTTCCCGAAATGGTCAGCGTCGTTGCATGCGTATGCAAAGCCGCTGACCCAGGGTTTAGGCGGGAAGCGTGAAGTGCGGATGATGGAATTGTGATGCTTTGGTGAATGCGGCTCCGCCGCTTGGGGTGAATGCGGCTCCGCCGACTGTCAGAGGCGGGCCGATCCGCGCCTGACCAGCAGCGGGGGCGGGCGGTGCAGGACCGGCGGGGCGTCGGGATCCGCCATCCGGCGCTCCAGCATGTCGAGCAGGGTCGCCACGATCTCGTCGACCGGATTGCGGATGGTGGTCAGGGAGAAGCTCGGCCAGCCCGCCATCGGCACATCGTCGAAGCCGACGATGGACACCTCGTCCGGCACGCGAAGGCCGAGGGCGGTGCGGGCGGCGTCGAGCGCGCCGAAGGCCATGGCGTCGTTGCCGCAGAACAGGGCGTCCGGACGGTCAGGACCGGCCAGCAGCCGCAGCGCCTCGCGATGGCCACTGTCGTAGCTGTAGTCGCCCTCTCCCACGGCGGCCAGCGGCAGCCCCAGTTCCGCCAAGGCCGCCCGGAAGGCGCTGCCGCGCTCCTGCTCGGAAAAGGCGGTGGGGCGTCCGCCGAGATAGGCGATGCGGCGATGGCCGGCCGCGACCAGCGCCTGCGCCACCAGACGGGCACCGAGCGGGTTGTCGCAGCAGATGCTGTCCACCCCGTCCGCCTCCACCGCCCGGCCGTAGAGGAGCAAGGGAACGCCGAGCGCCATCAGGCCGCGGACCGCCGCCGGGGACACGCTGCCAGCCGTCACCACCACCGCATCCACCTGATAGTCGAGAGCGGCCATCGCCGTGCCGTCCAGCGCATCAGCCGGGTCGCCGCGCACCAGCAGCGGCTGCCTGCCGCGCGAGGCCAGGCCGCGGGTGAGCGTCTCGAACAGATAGGGCTGGAACGGCCCGTCCAGATCGCCCATGACGACGCCGATCAGGTTGGTGCGCCGGGTCGTCAGGCTGCGCGCGATGGCGTTCGGGCGGTAGGACAGCCGCCGTGCCGCCTCCAGCACGCGGCTGCGCGTTTCCGCCGAAACGCTGGCCCCCTCGGTAAAGCACCGTGACACGGCCGACTGCGATACCCCCGCCAGCCGCGCCACATCCACTGCGGTCGCCCGCCTCCGCTCCCCCGCCACTGTTCCTCCGGCCGCTCGGTCGCGGGGCGAGTGTAAGGGCTTCGTGGCCGGGGTGCCAGACTGCCGTCGCCCGGACCGCCGGCCTCAGTCGTCCGGCTGCACCGGAATGCCGTGCTTGCGCAGTTTCGCATAGAGGTTGGTGCGCGACAGGCCGAGGCTGCGGGCGGCCTCCAGCTTGTTGCCCCGGCAGTCGGCGAGCGCCTCCTGGATCAGCGACCGTTCCAGATCGTCCATCGCCGCGGCCAGCGGGCGTCTTCCCTCCACCGCAGCGGGACGGTCGAGGGGAGCGTCCGGCAGGATGTCAACGAAATCGTCGGCGAGGATGCGGTCGCCTTCTGTGCGCACATAGACCTGTTCGATGACATTCGCCAGTTCGCGGATGTTGCCGGGCCAGTCATGGCGCCGCAGCGCATCGAGCGCCGAGGGCGTGAGGTCGCGCATCGGCTGGTCGAGGCTGAGCGCGACCTTTTCCGAAAACAGCGAGGCGAGGATTTCCAGATCGTCCCGGCGGTCGCGCAGCGCCGGCAGCTGGATCGGGAAGACGTTCAGCCGGTAATAGAGGTCCGGCCGGAAGGCACCGTTGCGCACCATCTCGGCCAGCGGCCGGCTGGTCGCCGCGATGATGCGGACATCGACCTTGACCACCTGGTTGGATCCCAGCGGCTCGACCTCGCGTTCCTGCAGGGCGCGCAGCAGCTTGGCCTGCAACGGCAGCGGCATGTCGCCGATCTCGTCGAGGAACAGGGTGCCGCCGTCGGCCAGTTGGAACTTGCCGGGGCGCGGCTGGCGGCCGGCGCCGGTGTAGGCGCCGGGGGCCACGCCGAAGAATTCGGCCTCCAGCAGGTTCTCGGGGATGGCGGCGGTGTTGACGCCGACGAAGGGGCGGTGGGCGCGGTCGGAGCAGGCATGGATCGACTGCGCCACCAGCTCCTTGCCGGTCCCGGTCTCGCCCAGCAGCAGCACCGCCGAATTGATCTGGCCGGCGCGGCGCACCAGCCGCTTGACCTGAAGCATCGCCGGGCTGAAGCCGATCAGGTTTTCGACCGTGTATTTCGATGCCCGGCTGGCGGCCAGTTCCTGCTCGACCCGGGTCAGCCGGGATTGCAGCTTGTTGAAGCGGTCGGCGATGGGCCGCAGATAGGTCAGGCTGTTCTTCAGGGCGAAGGCGAGGGCGCCGATGACCTCGCCGGTCTCGTCGCGCAGCGGCAGGCGGCTGACCAGCAGCGTGTGTTCGCCATAGCGCATGATGTCGAGCGGCATCGACCGGCCGGTTTCCACCACCTCGCGCATCCGGCTGTGCGGGATGACGCGCTCCACCGGCTGGCCGATGGCGTCCGCCCGCGACTGGAGCCCCAGCTGCGCCATCAGCTTTTCAGTGAACCAGACATGCTTGTCGTTCGACCAGACGATGCGGGCGTCACGGTCGACCAGCAGCGCACCGTCGATCATCTCGTCGACCATCGCCATCAGCGCGCACGCCGCCGCGAACTGCTCGCGTCGATCCGTCGGCATTCCCAGTCCTCCCCAATACGGACTGTCAATATTACGCACATTATCTGTCAGAAAAATGAACACGATGGAAGGGCTGATTTCCTGGGAAACCGGGCTTCCCGGCGGGCCGGACTGTGCGCACTCGCAAACACCGGGCCAGCATGCTTGAGCAGGCTTTCAATAAAATCGTGACTTAACAAGCGCTTGGCTGTCTGGCACAGCCGTTGCTTACCAAGCTTTCCAAACAGCGTCCATAACGAACAATCAGAGCAACGCTCAATGGGCTCCGGTCACGCGGGACGAGGGAATGCACAGACCATGACACAGCAGCGCATCGCCATCATCGGCGCCGGGATGATGGGGCAGGGGATCGCGCAGGCTTTCGCCGCCGCCGGCCATCGCGTCGAGATCCAGGAGCCCGATGCCGTTCGCCGGGCCGGCATCCTCGACCGCATCCGCCAAACCCTCGGCGAACAGGCCCTCGGCGATCCGGGCAAGGACATCGCCATCGTCGACCGCATCCGGCCGCAAGAGACGCTGGAGGAGGCCGTCGCCGCCGCCGACATCGTCATCGAGGCGGTGCCGGAGGATCTCGCCCTCAAGCAGCGCGTCCTGGCGGCGGCGGAAGCGGCGGCGCCGTCCCATGCGCTCCTTGCCAGCAACACGTCGGTCATCCCGATCACCCGGATCATGGAGCCGCTGCGCGACCGCACCCGTGCGCTCGGCACCCACTGGTGGAATCCGGCCCACCTGATCCCGCTGGTCGAGGTCGTGCGGACGCGCGACACCGCCGATGCGGCGGTCGCCGCGATGACCGGCCTGCTGAGGTCCGTCGGCAAGCTGCCGGTGGAGGTCCGCAAGGATGTGCCCGGCTTCATCGGCAACCGCCTGCAGCATGCGCTGTGGCGCGAGGCCATCGCGCTGGTTCAGGACGGCGTGTGCGACGCCGAGACGGTCGACACCGTGGTCAAGGCCAGCTTCGGCCGGCGGCTCGCCGTGCTGGGGCCGCTGGAGAACGCCGATCTGGTCGGCACCGACCTGACGCTGGCGGTCCACGGCCATGTCCTGCCCGATCTCGACCGCACGCCGGGCCCGCAGCCCCTTCTCAGCGAGCTGGTCGCCTCCGGGCGGCTCGGCATGAAGTCCGGCGCCGGCTTCCGGGTCTGGAGCGAAGGGCAGCGGGAGGAGGTCGCCGCCCGCCTCGCCGCCCATCTCCGGCGCCTCGACCTCCCCGAACGCGGATAGCCGCCCCCCGCCGAACATTTCGAACCGTCCGGGCCTTCCCGCCCGGACCAGCACAGGAGGGCCTTGCATGGCCGCATCGAAGAAAAAGGTCATCATCAGCTGCGCGCTGACCGGATCGATCCACACCCCCACCATGTCGGACGCCCTGCCGGTCACGCCCGACGAGATCGTCGAGCAGGGCGTCGGCGCGGCGGAGGCCGGGGCGGCGATCCTGCATCTGCACGCCCGCGACCCCCGCACCGGCCAGCCGACGCCCGACCCGGCGGTGTTCATGGAGTTCCTGCCGCGGCTGAAGCAGTCGACCGACGCGGTGCTGAACATCACCACCGGCGGTTCGCTCAACATGACGGTGCAGGAACGCCTCGCCGCCCCGCTGCTGGCCAAGCCGGAGATGTGCTCGCTCAACATGGGGTCGATGAATTTCGGCATCTTCCCGCTGGCCGACCGCTACAAGAACTGGAAGCACGATTGGGAGGAGCCCTATCTGCGCAGCACCGACGACTTCATCTTCCGCAACACCTTCCGCGACATCGCCTATATCCTCGAACATCTCGGCGAGGGCTGCGGCACCCGCTTCGAGTTCGAGTGCTACGATGTCGGGCACCTCTACAATCTGGCGCATTTCCTCGACCGCGGGCTGGTGAAGACGCCGCTGTTCATCCAGACCATCTTCGGGATCCTCGGCGGCATCGGGGCGGAGGAGCGCAACCTCGTCTTCATGCGCGAGACCGCCGACCGCCTGTTCGGCAAGGATTACGAATGGTCGGTGCTGGCCGCCGGCCGCCACCAGATCCCCTTCACCACCATGGCCGCGGTGATGGGCGGCAACGTCCGCGTCGGGCTGGAGGACAGCCTCTATCTCGCCAAGGGCCGGCTGGCCCGCAACAGCGCCGAGCAGGTGGCGAAGATCCGCCGCATCCTGGAGGAGCTGTCGCTGGAGGTTGCCACCCCGGAAGAGGCGCGCGCCATGCTCGACCTCAAGGGTGCCGATCAGGTGGCGTTCTGACGCGCAATCATCCGACCGAGGAACGAAGAGACATGCAGAACAGAATTGCTGTCGTCACCGGCTCCACCAGCGGCATCGGGCTGGCGACGGTGCGGGCGCTTGCCGACCGGGGCTGCGACGTGATGGTCAATGGCTTCGGCGACCGCGCGGAGATCGACCGCAACTGCGCCGCGATCGCGGAACAGAGCGGCAGCCGCATCGTCTATTCCGCCGCCGACCTCAGCCGGCCGGAGGAGGTGCGCGCCATGATGGCCGACGCCGCCGACCGGCTGGGACCGGTCGACATCCTGGTGAACAATGCCGGCGTCCAGCATGTCGCGGCACTCGACGAGTTCCCCGACGACAAGTGGGACCTGCTGCTGGCGGTCAACCTCAGCGCCGCCTTCCATGCCATCAAGGCGGCGGTGCCGTCGATGCGGGAGCGGGGCTGGGGGCGCATCGTCAACACCGCGTCGGTGCTGGGCATGGTCGGCGCGCCGCACAAGCCGGCCTATGTCGCCGCCAAGCACGGCCTCATCGGCCTGACCAAGTCGGTGTCGATCGAGGTGGCGCCCCACGGCATCACCTGCAACGCGATCTGCCCGGGAACGGTGCTGACGCCGATCATCGAGCGCCAGATCGCCCAGCAGGCGCAGGTCACCGGCCTGCCGGAGGATCAGGTGCTGCGGGCGGTGTTCCTGGAGCGGATGCCGACCGGCCGGCTGATCGCGCCGGAGGAGGTCGCGTCCGCCATCGCCTTCCTGTGTTCCGACGCCGCTGGGTCGATCACCGGAGCGGCCCTTCCCGTCGATGGCGGCTATACCACCCACTGATTTCCGCCTCCCGGCCCGCCAGCCGGGGTCCAAAACAGCAGAACCAAAACACCAAAAACCGTCATATTGGGGAGCGAACCATGCGTAAACCGCTTGTTGCCGGACTTCTCGCCGGCACCATCCTGGCCTCCGGCGCCGCCCAGGCCCAGATGTCCGACAGCGTCATCAAGATCGGCATGCTGTCCGACCGCTCCGGCATCTATGCCGACATCAACGGCGAGGGATCGGCGGTGGCGGCCCGGATGGCCGCCGAGGAATTCGGCAATGCCATAAATGGCACGAAGATCGAGATCATCGTCGGCGACCACCAGAACAAGGCGGACATCGCCGCCAACCTGGCCCGCCAGTGGATCGACACCGAAAAGGTCGATGTCGTCGCCGACGTGCCGAACTCCGCTGCGGCGCTGGCGGTGCAGGCGATCACGCGCGACAAGAAGCGCCTGTTCCTGATGTCCGGCCCCGGCTCGACCGACCTCACCGGCAAGGAATGCAGCCCCTACGGCTTCCAGTGGACCTGGGACAACCACGCCGTGGCCTCCGCCACCGCCCGCGCCCTGGTCGAGCAGGGCCGCAAGAGCTGGTTCTTCATCACCGCCGACTACGCCTTCGGCCATTCGCTGGAAGCCGAGGCGGCCAACACGGTCAAGCAACTGGGCGGCACCATCAAGGGCAGCGTGCGCCATCCGCTGGGGGCGTCCGACTTCTCCTCCTACCTGTTGCAGGCGCAGGCATCGGGGGCCGAGGTGGTCGCCTTCGCCAATGCCGGCGGCGACACCATCAACGGCGTCAAGCAGGCGGCCGAATTCGGCATTCCCCAGGGCGGCCAGACGCTGGCGGGGCTGCTGCTGAACATCAACGACATCCAGGCGCTCGGGCTGGATACCTCGCAGGGCCTGATGCTGGCGAACTCCTTCTACTGGGACATGACCGAGGAAACCCGCGGCTGGTCGAAGAAGTTCGAGGAGCGGACCGGCCGCAAGCCGTCGATGAACCAGGCCGGCGTCTATTCGTCGGTCCGCCATTACCTGAAGGCGGTGCAGGAGCTGGGCACCGACGATCCCGACAAGGTGGCGGCGAAGATGCGCGCCATGCCGGTCACCGACATGATGATGAAGGAGGTGAAGATCGCCGCCAACGGCCGGGTCTTCGACGACATGTATCTGGCGCAGGTGAAGACGCCGGCGGAGTCGAAATACGCCTGGGACTACTTCAAGATCCTGAAGACCGTTCCCGGTGCGCAGGCCTACATCGACCCGAAGGACAGCGGCTGCCCGCTCGTCAAGTGACGCCCGGCAAAGAATGGTGATGCCACGGGCTGTCCGGACGGCGGCCCTTGGCCTTCCCGCCGCTCTTGCGGGTAACGCCGGTTTCAATGGCCGGCACCGTCCCCATGTCTACGGCTCCCGGCCGCGGCTCAAGGCCGCAGTTCCAGGCCGCAGCCGGGGCGTGTCATCCGCAGCCGGTAGGGAAGGGAACGATGAGCAACCTGAGCAAAGTCCTCGGCGTCATCCTGGCCAACGGTCTGGCCGGCCGCACCGGTCGCGGGCCGGCCTTCGCCGCCGCCATGCCCCTGCTCCTCGGCAAGAAGGGCAAAAAGAAGATGAAGGGCTATCACGGCCACGGCCATGGCATGCCCCATGTCCCGGCCGCCGGTTCGGGGTTGCTGCAGAAGGCGGGCCTCGCCTCGCTCGCCTATCTCGCCTACCGGGCTTACCAGGACGGCAAGGCACCCGCTGCGCCCGGCCATCCGCCGTCGGGACCGGCTCCGACCTCGGCTCCCGCTGCGGGTGGACCGCTGGGAGGGATTCTCGACCGGCTCGGCCTTGGCGGTGTGGCCGGCGGCGGACCGATTGCCGGTTCCGGGGGCGGTGCGCTCGGCAGCGTGCTGGGCGGTGTGCTGGGAGGGGCCGGCGCGGCCGGTGTTGCCGGCGGTCTGGGCGACCGTCTGGCCGGGGTGCTGCGTGGCGGCCAGCCGGAACCCGATCTCGGCGACGCCAAGGCGCTGCTGCTGATCCGCGCCATGATCGCGGCGGCCAATGCCGACGGCC